>JAFKKG010000008.1 GCA_017305715.1 Hyphomicrobiales bacterium
GCGCGCTGCACCCGCGGTCTCATGTGCAATGTGCACAAGGAAGTGCGCACATGAGCATACAGGGCAGCGGAGAACATCCGACATTCCCTGCGCGATGGCTTTACGGCTTATCACGTGCTCTCCCCGGAGAACGGCTCTTTTGCCTCCGTAGCGCCCTGGGAAGTCGAACGCCCCCAGGTGGATGGACGCCAGCAACGCGGCGTCAGGACCACACGTCTTTGCCGTACGCTTTGGCCGCGCTCGTCAGGCGACAACCTCCACGTCCACCGCTCCCCGCCCAACGTCCGTGACGACGGCCGACGCCCTTCTGACCAGGGCGGGATGGGCAACATATGCCCCTGATTTACACTTCTGTAAATACGAAATATATTTTATTTTGAGGCTTGACATGACTTCCGAAATTCGGAAGTCATGATTTGCCCGTCGGGCTTGGTATGCCAGGTCGCCAAGGTTACGCCCCGCGGCCGTTGAGCCTCGGCTCAAATCCATCGTGACCTGGATCACGGCCCCCGCGGCGGGCCGGTCCTACCCTCTCCGGCACGGTGGATCAGACATCCATCAAATGGAGAGGAGATCAACACATGCGTGACGATCAAGAGTTGAGCATCGACCAGTTGTCCGCCGTGATCGGCGGCGCCACCAACAATAATAACGGCTCGCTGCCGCATCCGAAGCCTTCGCCAGTGGACGTGCTGATCAAGTGGATTCTCAGCAAGCTCACCTGACGACAGCCCGCGGAGCGGACTGCCCCGCGGCCGTGGGTCAGGATTTCGAGACGCTGCCCGAACCTGCCATAAAGGCTTGCCGCAGTCGCAAGCCTAGTCCTCGTTCGCCTTGAACCGCCCCAGGCCCTTCATCACGAACGGCGCCAACAGGGCGATCAGCGCGATGCCGAGCAGCGTGGCCGACATCGGGCTTTGCAGCAGCACCATGGGATCGCCGAGGCTGATCGCGAGCGCGCGGCGCAACTGGCTTTCGGCGATCGGCCCGAGGATGAGGCCGATGACGACGGGCGCGATCGGAAAATCGAACCGGCGCATCAGAAAGCCCATCACGCCGAAGCCGGCCAGCATCGACAGTTCGACCACCGACGGTTTTGCCGCGATGGTGCCCATGCACGCGAACACCAGAATGCCGGCGTAAAGCCATGGCTGCGGAATCGCGAGCAGTTTCACCCACAGGCCGACCAGCGGCAAATTGAGCACCAGCAGCATGACGTTGGCGATGAACAGGCTGGCGATCAGTCCCCACACCAGATCGGGGCGCTCGGCGAACAGCAGCGGTCCCGGGTTGAGGCCATACTGCTGAAACCCCGCCAGCATCATCGCGGCGGTGGCCGAGGTCGGAAGCCCGAGCGTCAACAGCGGCACCAGCGTGCCGGCGGCGGAAGCGTTGTTGGCGGCTTCCGGTCCCGCGACGCCTTCAATCGCGCCCTTGCCGAATTCTTCCGGATATTTCGTCAACCGCTTCTCGGTTGAGTACGACAGGAAGGTCGGAATTTCAGCGCCGCCGGCGGGAAGCGCGCCGATCGGAAAGCCGAACAGCGTGCCGCGCAGCCATGGTTTCCATGAGCGCTGCCAGTCCTGCCTGGTCATCCAGAGCGAGCCGCGGATCGGCTCCAGCTTCTCCTCGGTGTGATGACGGCGCGAGGCGACGTAGAGCGCCTCCCCCACCGCGAACAGGCCGACCGCCAGCGTCGTCACTTCGACGCCGTCGAGCAGTTCGGGGATGCCGAACGCTAGGCGCGGCTGGCCGGTGAGCTTGTCGATGCCAATCAGGCCGAGGATCAGCCCGATGAACAGGCTGGTCAGGCCGCGGATCGGGGAGTCGCCAAAGGTGGCCGACACCGTGACGAAGGCGACGCACATCAGCGCGAAATAGTCTTCCGGTCCAAAGCGCACCGCGAAATCGACCAGCCATGGCGCGAGGAACGCCAGACCGATGGTGGCGATGGTGCCGGCGACGAACGATCCGATCGCGGAGGTCGCAAGGGCCGGACCGCCGCGGCCGGCTTTCGCCATCTTGTTGCCTTCGAGCGCGGTCGCCATCGATGCGCTCTCGCCGGGCGTGTTGATGAGGATGGCGGTGGTCGATCCGCCATACATGCCGCCATAATAGATGCCGGCGAACATGATCAGCGAACCGCCGGGATCGAGCTTGTAGGTGACTGGCAACAACAGCGCGACGGTCAGCGCGGGGCCGATGCCGGGCAGCACGCCCACGACGGTGCCGAGGAACACGCCGATCAGCGCGTACAGGAGATTCATCGGCTGCATGGCAACCGCCATGCCATGCGCGAGGGCGGCGAAGGTTTCCATTACAGCAGCCTTTCCAGGGGGCCGGCGGGAAGGCTCAAGGTCAATAGCCGATCGAAGGCGAGATAGATCAGCGTGGTCATGACCAGCGCGATGGCGGTATCGACCAGGATGGCGCGCCGGCCAAAGGCTCGCGACGTCGTGACGAACAGCGCCGACGTCGCCAGGATGAAGCCGCCGCCGAGACCGATGATGGCGATCAGCAGCGCGAGGCCGGCGAGGATCAGCAGCACCGCCTTGGGATCGGCACTTTCGCGCGCCGGCAGGTTGCCGCGCAGCGCGTCGATCAGATTGCCGATCGCGAGAAGGCCGAGCCCGATCGCGATGACGACCGGCATCACCTCCGGCCCCATCCCATACATCGTCGTGGTCTGCAGTTGCCTGGAATCCCACACCAGCACCGCGGCAAGGGCCGCGAGCACCAGCGCAATGACGACGCCCGCGGCATCGACGCGCCGCCGCGCCGGCGCTGAATCGCTCGACGCGCTGTCCAGTGTCATGATTTGACGAGACCGACCGACTTCAACACGTCGGTGACGCGGGCATTTTCCTTTTTCAGGAAGTCAGCGAACGCATCGCCGGAGAGATAGGCGTCATCCCAGCCCTTCTGCTTGAGGATGTCCTTCCAGGCGTCGGATTTGACCATCTTCTCCACCGCGTCGTTCAGCTTCTGCTTCTGTTCAGGGGTGATGCCGGGAGGTGCGACCACCGAACGCCAATTGGCCAGCACGAGATCGATGCCCTGCTCCTTGAAGGTCGGAATATCGCTGCCGGCGATCCGCTTTTCCGACGTCACGCCGAGCGCGCGCAATTTGCCGGACTTGATCTGGCCTTCATATTCGCTGAGGCCCGAAATGCCCGCGGTGACCTTGGCGCCAAGAATGGCGGCAAGCGACTCGCCGCCGCCGGAAAACGGAATGTAGTTGACCTTCTTGGCGTCGGCGCCGATCGCGCCCGCGAACAGCGCCGCCATCACATGGTCGACGCCACCGGCCGAACCGCCGGCAAAGGTGACCTTGGCGATATCGGCCTTGAGCGCCGCGGCGAGATCCTGCGCGGTCTTGAGCGGCGAATTCGCCGGCACGACGATGACCTGGATTTCCTCGGTGAGGCGCGCGATCGGTGTTACCTGCTCCAGCGTCACCGGCGACTTGTTCATGGCGAGCGCGCCGACCATGACGAAGCCGTTCACCATCATCTGATTACCGTCGCCCTTGGCGCCGTTGACGAACTGCGCGATGCCGACGCTGCCACCGGCGCCGGCAACATTGGTGACCTGGACGCTGCGCGCGACACCGGAGGCGACGAGCGCCTGCTGCATCGCACGGGCGGTCTGGTCCCATCCGCCGCCGGGCGCGGCGGGCGCCATCACCTTGAGTTCGAGTTGCTGCGCGAGGGCGGGGCTGGCTGCCGCGAGCGTCAATGCGACGGCCGCGCCGAGCAGGCGCGCATGATACTGTAGCATTCGGGGTTCCTCCAGGCGTATGCGAAAGCGGCGATGGCAAGCGATTTGCCGCATCGGTCATTTCGTCGCATATCAACCGGAAAACCCGCCGCTGTCCAGACGGGCCGTTCGCCGCGTCGTATTCCCGGCAAAGCTGCTTCAGCCTCGCTCGGCGACGCGTTCGAGCTTCCTGCTCAGAATCCAGGAGATGCCGAGGAACACGGCCAGCAGCGCGAAAGCCGCACCCGAGGAAGCATCGTTCAAAACCTTTTCCGAGACGTGGCCGAAGGAATAGCCAGCCGAGACCATCGCCAAGGACCAGAGGCCCGCCGCAACGAAATTGAACGCCAGGAACGTCGACCACGGCAACTGCGACATTCCGTACGCAAAGCCGGCGAAGCTGCGGATGCCGTTCGGGTAACGATGGAACAGGATCATCCAGGCATAGTGACGGTCGGCCAGCCGGGCTGCGGTCTGGACAAGGCGCGCGAGCTTGGGAAAAGATGCCAGCCATCGTGTGCCATAGCGCCGCCCGATCCAGAACCGGACCACGTCACCGGTAAAGCTGCCGGCCCAGCACACCATGATGAGCGTGCCATAATCGAGCGCGCCCGAATGCACCGCGTAGCCCCCGAACAGCGCCAGCAGCAGACTGTGCGCGGACGCATAGGCGAACATGAAGCTGTAGGCGGCATCGCCGTGCTGGCGTATGACATCGAGAAACGAGGCAAGATCGGTCGGAAACAGCAAATCAGCCCCATTTTTATGTCACCCCGCGACACATCGTCACGACCGGGGCCGGGGCGAATACTACTATGTGGCCTCCGCGATTGGAAGCGGCGGCCGTTGGCGGCGGAAAAAGCGTGGAAGCGCACGTTCATGCCGGACCGGCGCACGGGCACTCTTGCCCATTCTATCCCCGGATCGCGATGCCACGTCCGCACGCGTCGTTGACGAAGCAGGCCAGGATCGCATCGTCGAGCTGATCCGATCGCACCCCGTCAAGTTTCACATCCGGAAAGCCGTGACTGCGAAGATAGAGCTGCATCCGCGACACGGCGCGCGCGCCTCCATACCTGACGATGGACTCCAAATCCCGCTTTGCTTCGGCTGGTTTCCCGGTTCGCACCAACGCAAGCGCACGCTGGATGTAGAGGTCCACGAATTCGGGCCTGCCCGAAACCATTGGACTTGGGTCTTCCGGTTTTCCGAGAATGGCGTTCAAATCATCGAGTGCACCGGCATAATTGCCAGACGTCGCACGAACGACCGCGCGTATCTGAAGGGCTTCGCTGGCGTGGCGCAAAGCAAGCACGGCCGTCGCGTCATTTTCGGCCTCGCTGGCCTTGCCAAGCATCATGCGAATCTGGGCGCGGGACAGCAACGTCCTGGGTTCGTCCGGCTCAACGGCGATCGCAGAATTCAAATCCCGCTCGGCTTCATCGAGGCCGTCGAGCCGGGACAGAATCACTGCGCGAATCCAGAAGGCGTCAACGTTCTCAGGACCGAGCGCAACCGCCCTGGTTGCGTCGCGAAGGGCGATCTGGTCGTTCTGCCCCTGAAGCAAATAGGCTCGCGTCGCCAACGCACTGGAATTTTCGGGGTCAATCCGAAGCACCCGTTCGATGTCGGTAATGGCTCCGTTCAGATCGCCCGGTATCTTCAGGCGTCCGCGCAGCAGCAGCGCAGCGCTGTTGGAGGGGTCATCGGCGATGGCGGCATCCAGTTCGAGGATTGCCTGCTCAACCCGGGGAACAGAAATCAACTGGCGAGCGCGTTCGACCCGCGCTTGTGACCGGTGTTCGGCAGGAAGCGGCGAAGCGACCGGAGGTGGATCGCACTCGCCTCTCATGACGGCCTTGAAATCGATGTTGCAAACTTTGCCGCCGAACGAACGGATGGGCCCAGCCGTCCCCAGGCGATCGGCTGCGAGACACGGCGCCACCAGCAATCCGGCCGCAAGGATGGTCACGGATGCAAGACGACGATTGTGTCCAAATGACATCGTTCGGCTCAGTTGCAGCGCTTATCGAGCATGCAAGCCCTGATGGCATCCTGCAATGCCGGCGTCAGTTCGGTCGGCTCTTTGCTCGATCGCCAATATCCGGCAGCGTTCAGTGCGGCCAAGGTGCCCTGCCGCGCCGACGCGCTGACGCTCACCGCATGGATCGTGTCGGCGACCGCGAGGTCGGTTTGATCCAGTTCCCGGTGCACGCGGGCACGCATGAGCAAGGCCATGCCGAAATGCGGATCGATCTTCAGCGCACCGTCAAAGGCGGCCAGGGCGGCCTCCACCTTGCGAAATTGCATGTGCGTCGTACCCTGCGCATAAAAGGCGTCAGAGTCGACTGAACCAAGCGATATCGCTTCATCCAGGTCTGAAAGCGCCTCCTTTTCCCGGCCGGTCCTGTAAGCGAGGAATTTGCCCCGAGCCGCCAGCGAGAGCGCCGAACGGCTATAGGATACGGCAGTAGTGAGATCCTGTTCGGCGCGATCGGGCTGGCCGGAGGCTTCGTAGACGCTGGCGCGATTCTCCAGGGCTATGATGTGAAAGTCCAAACGATCTCCTCTGCCGTCGAGGTAGCCCTGACGATTGATCTCGGCGGGCGGCATGGCGACCAGATCATCGGCATCCTTCAGCGCCTCGCTGAACTGCCGCAGCTCGGCGTAACTCTTGCTGCGGAACAACAGCGCATAGGCGTCCTTCGGGTTTGCCGCCAATGCCATCGTGTAGTGACGAATAGCCTCTTCCAGTTGGCCCGAGCGGTCGAACAAGGTCCCGATCATCCGCAAAGCAGGCCCGTTGGACGGGTTCAGCGCCAGCGCCTTCTCGAGGAAGGACATGCCCTCCTCATAGCGTCCGCCGCGAAATGCGATGTTGGCACGCGATACGAATAGTCCCTCATTGGTCGGCGTCAGCTCGATCGCCGCGTCGTAGTCCCGCTGCGCGAGATCGAAGCGCTTGGTGCTGTGATAGCCCTTGCCCCGAATGAACAGGGCGTAGCCGCGATCGGCAGGTGATGTCGTCGTTTCAGCGATGATCTTCGAGCACGGCTCAATCACTTCGCCGGGGCTGATTTCGACATCCGAAAGCTTGCAACTGGCCGGTTTCTCGGCGGCGAAGGCCGCCTCCCCGCCTGCAATCCCCGCCATCAACAGGAAGGTCCACACTGCGTGCCGGATCATCATGGCAGCCTCGACAAGAGATACGACACCGGAACGAATGCGTTGGTTCCGGCGCACATGTTTTGATGTACGGTGCGAATCCGCGTGAGCGCCGTGAAACTGGCTATGCTCGAACTGGTGCGAATGGTACGGCCGCCGCAAATACCGGACCGGCCGGAGAGTTCGATCCCCGCCTCGGCTGTGCTCGAGCAACTGCCCGCAACACCGTTGTCGCGCTGGGCGTGCAGAACGACGCAGTTGGCGCCGACCTCGCGAAAAGACGCCGCCAGCGATGGTTGACTCCAGACTCCCAGAGCAGCCAGAGTGATCGCGGTTCCCGCGATGTTTCGGATGATCATGCTCAGCCCCACATTTTCAACTGGAGGGATACACGCACGAGTTGACTGCCCGACTAACCTGATCGTTAAACTTTTACCGGGGTGACCCGCAAACGGAGCTGCGCTAGCTTCCTTGCAACAACAAGATCAACAACCAGAGGAAATGCCAAAGTGTATGACACGATCATCGTAGGCGGCGGCTCGGCGGGTTCTGTCATGGCGCACCGGCTATCGGCGAAGAGCAGTCACAAGGTCCTGCTGTGCGAGGCCGGCCAGGACACGCCGCCCGGCAACGAGCCGGCCGAGATCCGGGACAGCTATCCCGGCACGGCCTATTTCGATCCGCGCTTCCACTGGACCGAACTCAAGGTCACGACGCAGGTCGTCAGCCACAACAATCCCGACGAGGGGCGTCCGCCCTTGCGCAAATATGAGCAGGCGCGGGTGCTGGGCGGCGGCTCGTCGATCAACGGCCAGATGGCCAACCGCGGCGCACCGACCGACTACGACGAATGGGACGCGCGGGGCGCCACCGGATGGGGCTGGAAGGACGTGCTGCCTTACTTCAAAAAGGTCGAACGCGACCTCGATTTCGACGGTCCATATCATGGCAAGGATGGCCGCATCCCGGTGCGGCGAATTCCGCGCGAACACTGGACACGGCACTCGCAAGCCTTTGCGGAGGCCTTCCAGCAGGCCGGCCATCCCTTCGTGGCGGACCAGAACGGCGAGTTCGTCGACGGATATTTCCCGGTGACGCACTCCAATCAGGCCGAGCAACGCGTCTCGGCGGCGATGGGCTATCTCGACCGCGACACGCGCAAGCGCGCCAATCTCACGATCTCCACCAACACGCAGGTCCGGGAATTGCTGTTCGAAGGCACGCAATGCGTCGGCGTGAAGGCTGTTGTCGACGGCCGTGAACAGGAATTCCGCGGCCGCGAGATCATTCTGTGCAGCGGCGCGATCCATTCGCCGGCGCATCTGCTCCGCGCCGGCATCGGCCCGGTCGGCCATCTCAAGGACATGGGCATCCCGGTCCGGATGGGGCTGGCGGGCGTCGGCCAGCGCCTGATGGATCATCCCTCGATTTCGCTGTCGTCCTTCATCCGCCGCGGCGCGCGCATGAACGAGCATACCAGGCGTCACATGCAGCTCGGCCTGCGCTATTCGTCCGGGCTGCCCGATGTGCCAAGGGGCGACATGTTCGTCGTGGTGCTGAGCAAATCGGCCTGGCATGCGGTCGGCGCGCAGATCGGCTCGCTGCTGACCTTCGTCAACAAGACCTATTCGGAGACCGGCCAGATCAAGCTCGCCTCGCGCGATCCGGCTGCCGAACCGACCGTCGAGTTCAACCTGTTGTCCGACCGGCGCGACCTCGACCGGCTGATGAGCGGTTTCCGCAAGATGGCGGCGGTGCAAATGAGCGAGGCCGTGCGGGCGGTCACCGACAAGCCATTCCCCGCCTCCTATACCGACCGCGTGCGCAAGATCGGCGTGGTCAACACCCGGAACCGGATTCTCACCAAAATCGCCGCCGCCCTGATGGACGGGCCGGCGGCGCTGCGCAGCTACATGATCGACAATTTCGTGGTCGAGGGATTTACCTTCGAGCAGGTGATCAACGACGACGAGGCGCTGGAAGCCTTCGTGCGCAAGGCAACCATCGGCGTGTGGCACGCCTCGTGCTCCTGCCGCATGGGCCGCGCCGACGATCCGATGGCGGTCGTCGACAACCAGGGCCGCGTCAAGGGCGTGCAGGGCCTGCGCGTGGTCGATGCCTCGATCTTCCCCGTCGTGCCCTGCGCCAACACCAATTTTCCGGTGCTGATGTCGGCGGAGAAGATCGCGCAAGCGATGCAGTGAGGGCCACCGCCGAACCCAGGTATTCACCGGCCGGATGTGACGTCGTTCACATCCGGAAATCCGGCTTTGAGCTACGCTGACAAAGGAGGTCATTGCTTTCTGCACGGAAGAAATCGATGACGATGAGAAACCTGATTGCGTCCCGTTCGATCGTCGCTGTGCTGGTATTTTCGCCTCTGCCCGCTGCGAGTCCGGTACGCGCGGATCCCAATGAATCCGCGCAATTTTGCTGGGCGTTCGGCAAATACGATCACACGGTCTACTACGCCGAGGCCGAGGGCCGCGAGGACCGGCAGGCGAGCTTCGCAAGCCTGATGGAGATATCCGGGCTGTATCCGCAAACCATCGAATGCCGGATCGAAGACCTCAAATCGCATCGATCGACGCGCGCGGCGCTGATGAAGCAATGGCGGGACTCCGAACTCGAAATCGTCAACACGACGTTCCTGTCGGACCTCGACTATTGACGCTCAGGCCGATGTCGCTTCCGGCATCACGCCGCCGAGCGCCGCCGTCAATTCCGCCGCCACCTCGCGCACGGTCGCTCCCAACGATGGCAGGCGATCGTCGGTGATACGGCTGGTCATGCCGGACACCGAGATCGCCGCCAAGGGTTCGCTGCAATCATTGTAGACCACGGCGGCAATGCAGCGCAGGCCCATGCAGGCCTCCTCGTCGTCGATCGCAAAACCCTGGCGCCGGATTTTTTCGAGCTCCCTGAACAACTCGCTCGGCCGCACGATCGATTTCTCCGTCAGCCGCGGCATGCCGTGGTGGCGGATGATGGTATGGACATCCTCGTCGGCATAGGTCGCCAGCACGGCCTTGCCGACGCCGGACGCCACCATCGCGACGCGGCCGCCGACCTGCGTCAGTGACCGCATGATCTCGCGGCTTTCCATCCGCGTCAGCACGACGATGAACTCGTCGTCGACCACGGCCAGATTGGCGGTCTCGCGCGTGAGGTCGCGCAGCTTGCGCAAATACGGCACGGCCTGCGCGGAAAAATTGCGGCGGCGGGCGAAGGTCGCGCCGACCGTAAAGGCCCGTGCGCCGACATGCCATTTCGATTCGGCGCGGTCGAACTGCACGAAACGCCGGCTTTCCAGCGTCGCCAGCAGACGATGCACGGTGGAGGTCGACAGTCCGGTGCGGATGGCGAGATCGCTGAGGCGATAGCCCTCGTCGTCCTCGGCAAGCGTTTCGATGATCGAGAGCGCGCGGTCGACGGACTGGACGCCGCCGTCCCGTGACTCAGGCTCGACGTCCGCGCCTGATTTCGGCTCGGGTGGTTTGCGCCGGATCACGTTTCGCTTCATCGCGACCTGCCCGTTCTCCCTCGCCCCCTTGCGGGGAGAGGGTCGGGATGAAGGGGAGCTTCCACGGGTACGGTGAGAATTGGACTCGCGGAGAATCCCCCTCACCGTCCGACTTCGGTGCGCTTCGCGGGACGACCTCTCCCCGCAAGCGGGGAGAGGTCAGAAAATCAGAGCAACCCCGCGCCCCTCGCCCATTTGTACTTGGCCCCCAACACTTCGACCGGCAGTTCGGTCGAGTAGGCATAGGCCGGGATGCCGTTCTGGTAGAGATATTCGGCGGCCTCCTCGACCTCGACGTCGCCGGCGAGCGAGGCGACGATCGGCTTTACAAAGCCCTTGGCCTCCATCTCCTTCTTCACCTCGACCATGTTGCGGGCGAACACCATCGGCGGCGTGACGATGGTGTGCCAGTAACCGAGGATCAGCGAATGGATGCGCTCGTCCGACAGGCCGAGCTTCACCGTGTTGATGTAGGTGATCGGGGGCTCGCCGCCGGTGATATCCACGGGATTTCCGGCCGCACCGAATGGCGGGATGAATTTGCGGAACGCCGCATCGAGGTCCGGCGGCATCGCCATCAGCGACAGGCCGTTGTCCACGCAGGAATCCGACAGCAGCACGCCGGAGCCGCCGGCGCCGGTGATGATCAGCACGTTCTCGCCCTTCGGCGTCGGCAACACCGGCATGCCGCGTGCGAATTCGAGCAATTGGCGAAGCGAGCGCGCGCGGATCACGCCGGATTGCTTGAAGACGTCCTCATAAATCTTGTCGTTGCCGGCGAGCGCGCCGGTGTGCGACGACGCCGCCTTCGCGCCGGCCGAGGTGCGGCCGGCCTTGAGCACGACAACCGGCTTCTTCTTGGAGACGCGCTTGGCGGCGTCGGCAAAGGCGCGGCCGTCTTTCAGGTCCTCGCAGTGCTGGGCGATCAGGTTGGTGTTGGGATCCTGCTCGAAGAACGCGAGCAGATCGTCCTCGTCGATATCGGACTTGTTGCCGAGGCCGACGATCGCCGAGACGCCCATTTTCGCCGAGCGCGAAAAACCGATGATCGCCATGCCGATGCCGCCGGACTGCGACGACAGCGCCGCATGGCCCTTGACGTCGTAGGCGGTACAGAACGTGGCGCAGAGGTTCGACCAGGTATAGTAGAAGCCGTAGATGTTCGGCCCCATCAGGCGGACGTTGTACTTCTGGCCGATCTCGACGATCTCGGCCTGCAATTCCGGCGCGCCGGCTTCGGCGAAGCCCGACGGAATCAGCACGGCACCCGGGATTTTCTTCTCGCCGCATTCGATCAGTGCGCCGGCGACGAATTTGGCGGGGATCGCGAACACCGCGGTGTCGATGACACCGGGCACGTCCTTGACGCTCTTGTAGGCCTTGTAGCCCAGGATCTCGGCAGCCTTGGGGTGGATCGGATAGATGTCGCCCTTATAGCCGCCGTTGATCAGGTTCTTCATCACGGAATTGCCGATCTTGCCGTCCTCGGCGGAGGCGCCGATCACGGCGACCGCCTTCGGCTGCATGATGCGGTTCATCGCGGTGACGATTTCTTCGGTCGGGCGCGGCGCCGGCCGCGGCTTGTAGTCGAAGTCGACGACGATGCGCACGTCGGCAGCGATGGCGTCGTTCTTGGTGGCGAACACCGGGTTGAGGTCGAGCTCGACGATTTCGGGGAAGTCGCTGACGAGCTGCGACACTTTGACGATGACGGAAGCCAGCGCCTCGCGGTTGACGGGGTCGCCGCCGCGCACGCCCTTCAACATGTCATGCGCCTGGATGCCATCGAGCATCGAGAGCGCGTCGTCCTTGGTGGCGGGCGCCAGGCGGAAGGTGATGTCCTTCAAAACTTCGACCAGCACGCCGCCGAGGCCGAAGGCGACCAGCTTGCCGAACGAGCCGTCGGTAATCGAGCCGACGATGACCTCGGTGCCGCCAGCCAGCATCTGCTGGACCTGGATGCCCTCGATCTTGGCGTCCGCCTTGTATTTCTTCGCATTGGCCAGAATGGTGTCGTAGTTCTTTTCCGCATCCTGTGCGGTCTTGATGCCGACCACGACGCCGCCGGCCTCGGTCTTGTGGAGAATGTCCGGCGAGACGATCTTCATCACGACCGGAAAACCCATATCGGATGCGAGTTTGGCCGCCTCCGCGGCGGACTTCGCAACGCCTTCCTTCGGCACGGGAATTCCGTAGGCATCGCAGACCAGCTTGCCCTCCGGAGCCGTCAGGCTGGTGCGTTTATCGGCCTTCACCGCATCGAGAACCTTGCGGACCGCATCTTTGGGATTCGACATCGACTTCCTCCTGGGCAAATTTTATGGCATTTGGTATGCCAGCGACGAGAAAGTCAAGTCACCTGATGCCCCGGAAACGCTGAAAATACTGCCAACTTGACACGGTGGTATTTGGTATGCCAAAAATATTAGACGTTATTCCTGTTACAACACGTCTCCCACTGGAGGAGACGAATCGTGCCCGCACGCAAACAACCCAAGGCGACGCCTGCCATGGCTGATGCAGATATCGCAATCGTCCGGATCGCACCTGAGACGAGCTTCAAGAACAAGGCCTATGAGGCCTTGAAGGAAGCCATTCTCAAGATGGATATCTATGCGACCCCCGAGCAGGTGATGCTCGACGAACGCGCGCTGTCCGAACGCCTCGGCGTCAGCCGCACCCCCATTCGCGAAGCCATCGCGATGCTCGAGCAGGACGGCTTCGTCAAGACCGTGCCACGCCGCGGCATCGTCGTGGTCCGCCGCACCAAGACCGAAATCGTCGACATGATCCGCGCCTGGGCGGCGCTCGAAAGCATGGCGGCGCGGCTGATCACGACCACCGCGCGCAAGAAGGACATCACGGCGCTGCGTGACTTCTTCAAGGATTTCGGCAAGGACCGCCTGCCGCAGGATCATGTCGAGGAATATTCCAAGGCCAATATCGCCTTCCATCAGGCGCTGATCTCGCTTTCGGAATCGCCGGTGCTGGTCGACATGACCAACGATATCCTGCTGCATGTGCGCGGCTACCGGCAACTGACGATCGGCCGCACCGATCGCACCGCGACCTCGCTGCCCGAACATATGGGCATCATCGAAGCGCTCGAAGCGCGCGATACCGAACTCGCCGAAAAACGCGCGCGCGACCATACGCTGGGGCTTGCCGCTTATGTCGAAGCGCACGGCCAGGAATTGTTCAGTTAGAGAATTCACAGCAGAAGACGACCAACTCGTCCGAACCACGAGATCAGGGAGAAAGTGGAATGTCCGTCACCGCAGCCAAGAGCATCGATCCCAATCAAGCCGAGCGTGAACTCACCGACGGCTTTAATCTGATGATCGATGCGCTGAAGCTCAACGGGCTCACCACGATCTATGGCGTACCCGGCATTCCGATCACGGATTTCGGCCGCATGGCGCAGGCCGCGGGCATCCGCGTGATCTCGTTCCGCCACGAACAGAACGCCGGCAACGCCGCCGCGATCGCCGGCTATTTGACCAAGAAACCCGGCGTTTGCCTCACGGTTTCGGCGCCGGGCTTCCTCAACGGCCTCACGGCGCTGGCCCACGCCACCACCAACTGCTTCCCGATGATCCTGATCTCGGGCTCTTCCGAACGCGAGATCGTCGACCTGCAGCAGGGCGACTATGAAGAGATGGACCAGCTCGCGATCGCCAAGCCGCTGTGCAAGGCGGCGTTCCGCGTGCTGCACGCCCAGGATATCGGCATTGGCCTTGCGCGCGCCATCCGCGCCGCGGTGTCGGGCCGTCCGGGCGGTGTCTATCTCGATCTGCCGGCAAAATTGTTCGGCCAGGTGATGGACGCCGAGGCCGGACAGAAATCATTGGTGAAGGTGATCGACGCCGCGCCGGCGCAGATCCCCGCCCCTTCGGCGGTGAAGCGCGCGCTCGACGTGCTCAAAAGCGCAAAGCGTCCGCTCATCATCCTCGGCAAGGGCGCGGCCTACGCCCAGGCCGATGAGGCCATCAAGAGTTTCGTCGAGAAGAGCGGCGTTCCGTTCCTGCCCATGAGCATGGCCAAGGGATTGCTGTCCGACCTGCATCCGCAATGCGCCGGTGCCGCGCGTTCGACCGTCCTGAAAGACGCCGACGTCGTGATGCTGATCGGCGCGCGCCTCAACTGGCTGTTGTCGCACGGCAAGGGCAAGACCTGGGGCGAAGCTCCGAAGAAATTCATCCAGATCGACATCGAGCCCAGGGAAATGGACTCCAACGTCGAGATCGTCGCTCCCGTGGTCGGCGACATCGGCTCCTGCGTCTCGGCACTGCTCGAAGGCATGGGCGCGAACTGGACCGCGGCGCCGTCCGACTGGACCGCGGCGGTTGCCAGGAAGCGCGAGGAGAACGTCGCCAAGATGGCGCCGCGGCTGATGAACAACAATTCGCCGATGGATTATCATGGCGCGCTCGGCGTGCTCAGGACCATCATCAAGGAACGGCCGGACGCCATCCTCGTCAACGAAGGCGCCAACACGCTCGATCTCGCCCGCGGCGTGATCGACATGCACCAGCCGCGCAAGCGCATCGACGTCGGCACCTGGGGCGTGATGGGCATCGGCATGGGCTATTGCATTGCGGCTGCGATCGAGACCGGCAAGCCGGTGCTCGCGGTCGAAGGCGACTCGGCGTTCGGTTTCTCCGGCATGGAGGTCGAGACGATCTGCCGGTACAATTTGCCGGTCTGCATCGTGATCTTCAACAATGACGGCATCTATCGCGGCACCGACGTCAATTCGGCGGGCTCCGATCCGGCGCCCACGGTGTTCGTCAAGGGCTCGCGCTACGACAAGATGATGGAAGCGTTCGGCGGCGTCGGCGTCCACGCCACCTCCCCGGACGAACTGAAGCGCGCCGTCAACGCCGCGATGGATTCCGGCAAGCCGACGCTGATCAACGCCGTGATCGATCCTGCGGCCGGCTCCGAGAGCGGCCGTATCGGCAACCTCAATCCGCAAAGCGTGCTGAAGAAGAAGTAATTCATTTCATTTCCCGATCCATCCTGCGTTGCAGGGCAGACAGAGTACGGAGCATAGACGATGACAAAGGCGCTCAAGGGCGTTCGCATTCTCGACTTCACCCACGTCCAGTCGGGACCGACCTGCACGCAGTTGCTGGCCTGGTTCGGCGCCGACGTGATCAAGGTCGAGCGTCCCGGCGTCGGCGACATCACGCGTGGCCAGTTGCAGGACATCCCCAATGTGGACAGCCTGTATTTCACCATGCTGAACCACAACAAGCGCTCGATCACGCTCGACACCAAGAACCCGAAGGGCAAGGAAGTCCTCACCGCGCTGATCAAGACCTGCGACGTGCTGGTGGAGAATTTCGGTCCCGGCGTGCTCGATCGCATGGGTTTTCCGTGGGAGAAGATCCAGGCCATCAACCCGAAGATGATCGTGGCCTCGATCAAGGGCTTTGGCCCCGGCCCCTATGAAGACTGCAAGGTGTATGAGAACGTCGCCCAGTGCACCGGCGGCGCGGCGTCGACCACCGGCTTTCGCGACGGCCTGCCGCTGGTCACCGGCGCGCAGATCGGCGACAGCGGCACCGGGTTGCATCTCGCGCTCGGCATCGTCACCGCGCTCTATCAGCGCACCGTCACCGGCAAGGGCCAGAAGGTCACGGCTGCGATGCAGGACGGCGTACTGAATCTCGCGCGCGTCAAACTGCGCGACCAGCAGCGCCTCGCCCATGGCCCGCTGAAGGAATACAGCCAGTTCGGCGAAGGCATTCCGTTCGGCGACGCGGTGCCGCGCGCCGGCAACGATTCCGGCGGCGGCCAGCCCGGCCGCATCCTCAAATGCAAGGGCTGGGAGACCGATCCGAACGCCTACATCTATTTCATCACCCAGGCGCCGGTGTGGGAGAAGATCTGCGACGTGATCGGCGAGCCGACCTGGAAGACCGATCCGAACTACGCCAAGCCCCCGGCCCGCCTGCCGCGCCTCAACGAGATTTTTGCCCGCATCGAACAATGGACGATGACGAAGACGAAATTCGAGGCGATGGAGATTCTCAACAAGGACGACATCCCCTGCGGGCCGATCCTGTCGATGAAGGAACTGGCGGAAGACCAGTCGCTGCGCGCCACCGGCACCGTCGTCGAGGTCGATCATCCGACCCGCGGCAAGTACATCTCGGTCGGCAACCCGATCAAGCTGTCGGACTCGCCGTCGGAAGTGACGCGCTCCCCGCTGCTCGGCGAACACACCGACGAAATCCTGCGCCAGGTGCTCGGCTTCTCGGACCATCAGGTCGCCGAGATTCATGACTCCGGCGCGCTCGATCCGCCGCGCAAGCAGGCGGCCGAGTAAGCCGTCGGTTCAGTGTTTGGAAAATAGCAGGCCGCCGGTTTTCCGGCGGCCTTTTCGCTATCGGAACAGCTCAACACCCCCTTATGTTGCGATGCAAAAGACTAATTGCTGCCATGCAAACAAATGCGTTGTGTGTGGTATCTGGTATACATAAATTCACGCCAGATGATGAAGCGGAGTTGCTCCGCACCTTCGAAAAAGGCGCCCCTCAATGTCCAAGACTGCATCCATCGGCCTCGCCCCCTCCAGCACCCTGTTCGCCCGGCTGATGGCCACCATCGACCGCCTTCTGACCGCGAGCGCCCGCATCGCCGTGCGCAACGGCGACCTGCCCCGTTTCGGCCTCTGAGCCGATAAAACAAGGCGCGGCCAACGCTGCGCCTTCGGTTCGACGACTTCAGGTTTCCTCCCAGACTAAAAGGCCCTGGTTTTCCGGGGCCTCTTTTTTTGTGTGCCTCGCGACCGCGAACCGGCGCCGCATCTGCGACAAATCAGCCCGGAGCCATGCATCGGCATCACTATTCGTTTGCAGTCTTGGCATATCGCATACCAATATGCGTGCAAGCGTTCCGGATTTGAAAACGGGTGCGGTGACGGGATGGGATGGGTTTTCACGGCGCCAATTTTCACGGCGCCAAGGCGACTGGTCGGCGGTTTGACCGTTTGTCACGCACGGACCATCGCGAAGGCCCGCCCGCGCGTCGGCTCGCCATTCAAGCTTATCCGAAAGACGCGGATGCTGCGCGATCAGGTCGGCATTACAGTCATATCTGCCACTCTAACCTGCAATGTCACCTGACTAAACTTCACGATAAGGCTGGAAAACTGCCAGGACTTGAAGTGGATTCGAAGTGTTGAGTTGAGAGTTACGTTAAAGGCAAAGCCGGCAAAGAACGGTGCGTCTAAAATCCTGATGGGGAGTAAGCCAAATGAAGCACTCTGTATTGCATGTTGCGTTAGCCGCCGTCGCAATATCAGGCGCCGGCACGTTCGGCGCGACGGCTGCCTGGGAACCGGTCCGGCCGGTCGAATTCATCGTGCCCGCGGGCACCGGCGGCGGCGCCGATCAGATGGCCCGCACCATCCAGGGCATCGTCACCAAGCATAATCTGATGAAGCAGCCGATGGTCGTCATCAACAAGTCCGGTGGCGCCGGCGGCGAAGGCTTCCTCGACGTCAAGAGCTCGGCAAACAACCCCCACAAGATCATCATCACTTTGTCGAACCTGTTCACGACGCCGCTCGCGACGGGCATTCCCTTCAACTGGAAGGACATGACGCCGGTCGCGATGCTCGCGCTCGATGAGTTCGTGCTCTGGGTCAATGCCGAGAAGCCGTACAAGAGCGTCAAGGAATTCGTCGACGCCGTGAAGCAGGCGCCTGCCGGCAGCATCAAGATGGGCGGCACCGGATCGAAGCAGGAAGACCAGATCATCACGGTTGCCGTCGAGAAGGCCACCGGCACGAAATTCACCTACATTCCCTACAAGGGCGGCGGCGAAGTCGCGGTCCAGCTGGTCGGCAACCACGTCGATTCGACGGTCAACAATCCGATCGAGGCGGTGGCGCAATGGCGCGGCGGCAAGCTTCGTCCGCTCTGCGTGTTCGACGGCAAGCAGATGGCCTATGACGAGGTGATTGCGGACGGCAAGGGCTGGAAGGATATTCCGACCTGCAAATCCCAGGGCCTCGACATGGAATATCTGATGCTGCGCGGCATCTTCATGTCGCCAAAGGCCACCAAGGACCAGGTCGAATACTACATCGATCTGTTCAAGAAGGTGCGCGCCACGCCCGAGTGGCAGGACTTCATGAAGAGCGGCGCCTTCAACACCACCTTCCTGACCGGGGCGGACTACGCCAAATGGGTCGAGACCGAAGAAAAACGTCACGAAACCCTGATGAAGGAAGCCGGTTTCCTCGCCACCAACTGACCGAACCAGCGCACCAGAGCGTCTTCCAGCGAAGTGGACACCGGTTCGCGTGAAGAAAATGCCTCCCATCAAGAAACGAGAGCCCCGTTCCGATCTGATCGGAACGGGGAAGCTTCCAGCGAAGGCGTGACGCGCACGGCGCCCGCGAACCCACACCTGCGATTCCGCAACGGAGATTGAATGACCACGAATAGCTCTGACGCCGGCCCGACCCACAAGGCCGTGGAAGCCGGCGTTACGCTGCTGATCGCGCTGTTCGGGGCGATCGTGATCTACGGCAGCGTGAAGGCCGGCATCAACTGGGGCGCCGAAGGGCCGCGCGCCGGTTTCTTCCCCTTCTACATCGGAATTTTCATCGTCGTCGCCAGCGCGGTCAATCTCTGGAACGGGCTGCGTGACGGAGATGACGGGTTGTTCGCCGAGTGGGGACAACTGCGCCAGGTCATGAGCGTCGTCGTGCCGACCTCGATCTATGTCGGCGTGATGCCGTTCACCGGCCTCTATCTCGCTTCCATCATCTTCATCGGCTGGTTCATGCGCTGGCTGGGGAAATACAGCTGGCCGATCGTCGCCGCGGTGGCGCTCGGCATGCCCGTCGTCACCTACCTGATTTTCGAGCGCTGGTTTCTGGTCCCGCTGCCCAAGGGACCGATCGAGGAATGGCTCGGTCTGTAGAAATCTCGCTCGCTGGAATTGTCGTTAGCCCCGCCTTGCAGGACCTGAAGCATGGAAGAACTCGTCAATCTGTTTCACGGCTTTGCAGTCGCCCTGCAGCCCTTCAACATCATGGTGATGATTCTCGGCATCGTGCTCGGCGTCATCATCGGCGTGCTGCCGGGGCTGGGCGGCGCCAACGGGGTCGCGATCCTGCTGCCGCTGACCTTCAGCATGCCGCCGACCTCGGCCATCATCATGCTGTCCTGCATCTATTGGGGTGCTTTGTTCGGCGGCGCCATCACGTCGATCCTCTTCAACATCCCCGGCGAGCCATGGTCGGTGGCGACGACCTTCGACGGCTATCCGATGGCCCAGCAGGGCAAGGCCGGCGAGGCCCTGACGGCCGCCTTCACCTCCTCCTTCGTCGGCGCGCTGTTCGCCGTCATCATGATCACGCTGGTCGCGCCGCTGGTCGCCAGCTTCGCGCTGCAGTTCGGCCCGGCGGAAAAATTCGCGGTGTATTTCCTCGCGTTCTGCAGTTTCGTCGGCCTCAGCAAGGAACCGCCGTTCAAGACCATCGCCGCGATGATGATCGGCTTTGCGCTCGCCGCGGTCGGCCTCGATTCCATCACCGGCCAATTGCGGCTGACCTTCGGCTCGACTGAACTCTTGAACGGCTTCGACTTCCTGATCGCCGTCATCGGCCTGTTCGGCATCGGCGAGATCCTCCTGACCATGGAGGAAGGCCTGAGCTTCCGCGGCGGCAAGGCCAAGATCGATCTGCGCGTCGTGCTGCAGACCTGGAAGGAGATGCCCAGATACTGGGTGACGTCGCTGCGCTCCTGCATCATCGGCTGCTGGATGGGCATCACGCCGGCGGGCGCCACACCGGCGTCGTTCATGAGTTACGGCATCGCCAAGCGGGTCTCCCCGAAGGGCGAAAATTTCGGCAAGGGCGAGATCGAAGGCGTGGTCGCGCCGGAGACCGCGGCGCATGCCGCCGGTACCGCGGCGCTGCTGCCGATGCTGTCGCTCGGCGTGCCGGGCTCGCCGACGGCGGCCGTGCTGCTCGGCGGCCTCTTGATCTGGGGCCTGCAACCCGGCCCGATGCTGTTCGTCGAGCAGAAGGAATTCGTCTGGGGGCTGATCGCTTCGATGTATCTTGGCAATCTCGTCGGCCTGATCGTCGTGCTGACCTGCGTACCGATCTTCGCGGCGATCCTGCGCGTGCCGTTCAGCATCATCGCGCCGCTGATCCTGGTGCTGTGCGCGATCGGCGCCTACTCGGTCCACTCTTCGACCTTCGACGTCGTCATGATGCTGGTGTTCGGCGTGGTCGGCTATCTCCTGAAGAAGTGCAATTACCCGCTGGCGCCGCTGGTGCTGGCCATCGTGCTCGGCGACAAGGCCGAGGAAGCGTTCCGGCAATCGCTGCTGGGATCGCAGGGCTCGCTCGGCGTGTTCTTCTCGAACACGCTGGTCGGCACCATCATGGTGCTTGGATTGATCGCGCTGTTCTGGTCGCTGATCCAGCAGGGTTACAGCCGCTTGCGGACGGCTGCCGCCTAACCAAAAATACCAGACTCAAAAACTTTCCACTCATCCCGCGCCGCCGGCTCGCAAATCGGGCCGGCGGCTAAATCATTTGTTTTACGTCGCTTTTGGCGAAACCCGCGAAAAAGAACATTTCCAGGAAAATCCATGATACTGCGGCAAAACGGCAAGATTTCCCTTGTCTACTGGCATATCATATACCAAACTCCGCCCTCAGAGCTGTCGGGCGACAGAACAGCCATCAGGAGGGAATATGACGGACACAGTTCACGGTGCGGCCCCTGCGGTGGCCCGCGTCAGCGACACCTACCGCTGGACCCAATTGGCGATCGGCGTCGGCGCGATGGTGATGATCGCGAACTATCAATACGGCTGGACGTTCTTTGTCCCCGACATCCAGAAGAAATTCGGTTGGGATCGCGCGTCGATCCAGTGGGCGTTCACCCTCTTCGTTCTGTTCGAGACCTGGCTGGTGCCGGTTGAAGGCTGGTTCGTCGACAAATACGGCCCGCGCATCGTCGTGCTCGTCGGCGGCATCCTCTGCGCCGTCGGCTGGGTGATCAATGCCCAGGCAGAAACGCTCAACGGCTTCTATCTCGGCATGATCATCGCGGGCATCGGCGCCGGCGGCGTCTACGGCACCTGCGTCGGCAACGCGCTGAAATGGTTTCCCGACAAGCGGGGCCTTGCCGCCGGCATCACCGCCGCAGGTTTTGGCGCGGGCTCAGCGCTGACGGTCGCGCCGATCCAGGCGATGATCAAGGACTCCGGCTTCCAGTCCACCTTCCTCTATTTTGGTCTCGGACAGGGCATCATCATCGTGCTGCTCGCCTTCTTCCTGTTCGCGCCGAAATCGGGACAGGTCCCCGCAGTGATCCAGAACGCCAACGTGATCCAGAGCCGGCGCAACTACCAGCCGACCGAGGTGATCCGTCAGCCGATCTTCTGGCTGATGTATTTCATGTTCGTGATCGTCGGCGCCGGGGGCCTGATGGTCACCGCCAACCTCAAGCCGATCGCGGTCGACTGGAAGGTTGACGCCATCCCGGTCACCCTCGTCGGCATGACCATGACCGCCGTGACCTTCGCGGCCACCATCGACCGCGTCCTCAACGGCCTGACGCGGCCGTTCTTCGGCTGGATCTCCGACATGATCGGCCGCGAGAACACCATGTTCATCGCGTTCGGCATGGAAGGCATCGGCATCTGGGGACTGTACATGCTGGGCCACGATCCGGTCTGGTTCGTGCTGCTCTCCGGCTTCGTGTTCTTTGCCTGGGGCGAAATCTACTCGCTGTTCCCCTCGACCTGCACGGACACGTTCGGTGCGAAATTCGCCACCACCAATGCCGGCCTGCTCTATACCGCCAAAGGCACCGCGGCGCTCCTGGTGCCGGTTGCGAACTACATGCAGCAATCATCGGGCAATTGGGACGGCGTGTTCATCATCGCGGCCGGCGCCAATATCCTCGCCTCGCTGCTGGCGATCGCCGTGCTCAAGCCGTGGCGCAAGATGGTGGTCGCGAACGCACAGACGTCAGGCTAGAACTGCCCCCGTTCCGATGCATCCATCGGAACGGGGCTCTGTCATCTTGTCATGAGCGTATGAGCCCCGCGAACGACCAATTTGCGCCACCCGGTCTTCAAGATCGAACGACCGCGACAGCGCCGTTTCGACGTTGCCGCGTGTCTCCCGGAGCACTTGGCCAGTTGTTGGCCCGTCAGACGATCCGCTTGCTTGGGGCGGACCGCCCTTCCCGATTATGGTTTGAACACGAACCCGGGTCCGATGGCGGCATCTGCCGGAATCGGCGGCAAATCGGAGAACAGTTCGGGATTGTCCTTCATGACCTTCAAGATCGGCTTCGGCTCGATGTTCTTGTTGACGTCAAATGTCGCCTTGAGAACGCCCAACCGCTCCAGTCTGTCCTGCGCACTCCAGAGCGCCCGATAGCTGTTGGCTGATAGCCGCCGATCCAATTGCTGTACGTTGAATTCCATCGCAGCTTCGGCGACTTCAGGCTTCAGACCGGGAATCCATCGGGTGCCGATCAGAGCCGCCTGCTTGGGATTCTTGCGCATCCACTGGTCGGCTTCCGAGGTGGCGGCCAGGAACTTCTCGGTGGTTTCAGCATTCTTCTCCACCCAGGAGCGGGGCGCGACCACAAAGCCGAGATAGGCGATGGCATCTCCCCCCCGAACAACCTGGAAGGCACCCGGCACATCCTTCAGAGCAATGATCGGCCACGGATCCCAACCGGCGAAAGCATCAATGCCCTTGGCGAGCAGGGCAACCGTCATATCGGGCGGCGGCGTATTGACCAACGTGACGTCGTCCGGTTTCAGTCCGGCCTTTTCAAGCAGCGCAAGAATATAGAGATGGTTGATCGTCCCGAACGAGGTTGCGATTTTCTTGCCCTTCAGGCTCTTCAAGTCCCCCTTCTCGATCCCCGACCCTTCGCGGGCGACGACTGCCATGGTCGCATCGGATCCCGTCTTGGTGGCGCTACCGCTGAAATTGCCGAGCGCCACGATATCCATGCCACGCAGGACGGCACCGATCATCGGCACCCCGACCTGGATGATACTGGTTTCTCCGGCTTGAAGCGCATTGAGCGCATCGACGCCGGTCGCGTACGGCCTTGCGATGGTGACATCAAGTCCCCTCTTCTCGAAAAACCCGCGCTCAAGCGCGATCGGTATCGCCAGCATGTCGATCGCGCTGACCATCCCGACATTCAACTTCGTCAACGATTGCGATTGCGCCGGCGCACAGGCCATTGCAATCGCAACTACAAACAGGAACAGGCGTTTCATACTCAGTCTCCCTCTTTTATTGGCCCCACGCTCGTCACCCAATAGGGCCGGGCAACGGCGTTGAGGTCCGTTCGTTTGACACCTCTTAGCCCTATCGAATGATCGTCAGCTCCGGCGATCCGTCCATATTTCTGAAATGCGAGAACATGAAAGCGCTCCGGCGTGAACGGCAACTCGATCTGCACGTTCACCTTTTCGGACGTGCCGGCGAGTTGCGCCGACACTTTTCCTGGCGCGGTCAGCGTCAGCCAGAGTTGGAAGCCAAGCCAGACCGCGACCACGGCCAGAACCGCCCGCCCCCGCGTCGAACGCACGACATCGCGCGCAATGCTCATGCCGAACGCACCATCTGCAATACCTGCGCCGAAAGACGTTTGAAGGTCTCATCCTGCATCAGGTGATCCCACACGCGCGGTCGCGGCAGATCGACCTTGATCTGGTCGAGCACCCGGCCCTTCGACAGGACCACCACGCGGTTGGCGAGGAAAACCGCCTCCGCCACGTCATGGGTGATGAAGATGACGGTGGGCTTGCGCTCCTGCCAAATCCGGGTGAGTTCTTCCTGCAACGTCATGCGGGTCTGGGCGTCGACGCTGGCAAACGGCTCATCCATCAGCAATACCGCCGGATTGTTCGCGAGCGCACGGACGACGCCGACCCGCTGCTGCATGCCGCCCGAGAGCTCGTTCGGGTAACGATCCGCCGCGTGAGACAACCCGGCAAGCTCGAGATATTCGCGAGCAATGCGGTCGCGATCGGCCTTGGGCACCCCGCGCATTTTTGGCCCGAATCCGACGTTTTCCAGAACCGTCTTCCAGGGAAACAGCGCGAACGACTGGAATACCACGCCGCGATCGGGACCAGGTCCTTTGACGGCAGCTCCGTCCAGCAGGATCTCACCGCCGGAATAGGGGATAAAGCCGGCAACCATGTTGAGGATGGTGGTCTTGCCACAACCGGAGGGCCCGACCACCGAAACGAACTCGCCCTGTTCGACGTCGAGCGAGACGTCGTGAACAGCCGTGACCTGCGATCCGGCGTAGGGATCGAAGTAAGTCTTCTGGAGGTTCCGCAGCGATAGCGTCTTCATGATGTAACCAACCCCCAGCGGCGACCCGTGGCGCGTTCGATCGGTGCCAGGATCCAGGCATCCACGATGTACCAGAGAGTTCCGAGCACGATCATTCCAAGAATAATTTCGACGGTCGAACCGGCGCGACGCGCATCAAACATCATGAAGCCGATGCCGCTCGTGCCCACGATGATTTCGACGGCGATCAGCGCGCGCCAGCCGTAGCCGAGCCCGTTGCGAAGTCCCGTGATGATGTTGGGCAGCGCTCCGGGCAATGTCACCTCCCACAGCACGCGCATGCGCGAAGCACCGAGACTTTGGGCGGCACGCGCCAGGTCCCGATGCACGGACTCAACGCCGAGTACCGTATTCAGCACGATTGGAAACAGCACGGTGTAGACGATGACGAACGTCATCGTCGTCAGGCCGAAGCCGAACCAGATCAGCAGGATCGGCAACCAGGCGATATCGCCAATGGCCTGGAAGAACAGCAGGACAGGCCAGCACACGCGATGGGCCCACTTGCTTGAGCCGATCAGAAGCCCCAGCGGGATACCGAGCACGACGCCGATCGTGGCGCCTGTCAGGAGCCGGATCAGACTGTCCTGCAAATAGTCAGGCAGGATTCCCTTGTAGGTCAGGGCAACAAATGTTCGCGCGACATCGGCCGGCGCGGGAAAGAACGCGCGTGGAAACATTCCGGAATTGGCGGCGATGCTCCAAAGCGCGACGACCGGGATGAACGGAACGATGGTTGCAATGACCGGCCACCGGTTGGTCCCCCGGACGTAGAGGCTCCAAAGCTTCAGGACGATGCTCATGTGCGCCTCACCAGGCCCCAGCGCTCGATCGTTGCGCGCTCCAAAGGAACCAGCAGAAGCCGGTCGATCAGCAGCCACAACAGGCCAATCACAATCATGCCGAGGACAATGACCTCGGTCCGATAGAAGTCGCGAGCGACGAAAAGCATGTATCCAAGGCCGACATTCGTGGCGATCATCTCGGCCGCGATCAAGCCGCGCCAGGCAAAGCCAAGTCCGGTGCGAACGCCGGTGACAATATTCGGCAGGGCACCCGGAAGAAGAACCTCCGTGAGCAGAGCCCACCGTCTGGCGCCCAGCGAGGCGGCCGCGTTGCGGATGGTCATCGGGATCGTCGACACGCCCAGCAGCGTGTTATAAGCGACGACAAAGAACACCGCGTTGAAAATCACAAACACGATCGCGCCGAACCCGTACCCGAACCAGAGCGTCGCGATGGGTATCCACGCGATGCCCGCGAGAACCGAAAAGAAACGGAACAGCGGCGTCAGGAACGACGAAACCGCGGGGCTGACACCCATCGCGATTCCCAAGGGGACGGCCGTCACCACTCCGATGAGCGTACCCAGCCCTACCCGCAACAGACTTGCTCCGATGTGACGGATCAACGAACCATCGCGAATCGAATCGGCGGCGGCATCCGCGACGGAGGCGACCGACGGAAATATCCTGGGATTGACCTCGAACAACGGAACCACGATCGCCCAGATCGCCACCAGCGCGAGTAGCGGCGCAACAAACACAGCGGCGCCCGCCAGCGAATTCATTGTTCGCCAGACCCACCCTGATCCCGGCGTCTTCGATCCAGTTCTTTGACCGGACGCGATCACGAAGCCTCCTCCCTCTGATCAGTTATCTGATCTTTTTTCGTCCCGCCTCACCAACAGCGGTCGATCTTTTTTCTTCGCCTCTCGAGCCCCGTCTCAGAACCGGGCCGCGGTCTCCCGTATCTTTCGTTTGGATAGTTTGAATTGCGTGTAGCCAAGAACCTGCTCCATCGCGGCCTTGGCTTTTTTGGCGTTGCCCGAACCGATGGCGCGCGCTGCTGCCGCATGATTTGGCAGGTTGTCTTCAAACCAGCCCGAGCTTCCGACAGCGACAAGGAAAACGGTGCTGAGCATCGTGTCGATTGTTCCCCTGAAACCCTGCAGGACCGGATTAT
The DNA here is from genome assembly GCA_017305715.1 of Hyphomicrobiales bacterium. Taxonomy (GTDB): domain Bacteria; phylum Pseudomonadota; class Alphaproteobacteria; order Rhizobiales; family Xanthobacteraceae; genus Bradyrhizobium. Next base: position 26,802 of record JAFKKG010000008.1, read on the forward strand.
GCGTTGCGTCCAGGATCGCCAAATGGAATGCCTTGTCGGCGGCGATGGCGCTTGCCTGATCGTGCGAGGTTTCCATCGCCACGAGAGCAGCCTCGATCCGCGAACGATCCGCCTTGGTGCTGCGCTCGGCCGCCATGGCCGCGGCAGCCGGCTCAATGATCATGCGAACTTCCTGGATGGCGAGAAGAAGGTCGGGGTCCGGTTCATCGGTCCCGACCAGCCAGCCGAGGACATCCCGATCGAGGAGACTCCAATCCCTGCGCGGCAGCACATGCGTGCCGTGTCGGGGACGTACGCTCACAAGTCCCTTGCCGGCCAGTATCTTGATCGCTTCGCGTATGACGCCGCGCCCGACGCCAAATCGACTTTCCAGACTCGGCTCCGGCGGCAACGCCGCTCCCACCGGAATGACGTCTTGCGCAATCTCGCGGCCGAGCGTCGTCAGCACCGTTTGAATGCGACCAGGCTTGGTTCGTTTCTCGGAAGGCTTTGTACGATGAGGAGCCACGGCGTTCGCCTCGCTGACAAGCAAGCTATTCCACAAATAGCCGACCCTGACAATCATCCGACGTTAAACATCCGATGATGGGACGTGCAGCGCGGCAATGCCGCCCAATGTCCTGCGGCATTTTGTCAGGGCCGGCCGACGCGCTTCACGCCGCGCAGGAGCGCTTGCAACTTAGGACTTCGCGAATATCGGTGAGTGGCGTCTGCCTGCCCAGTACCGCTTTGCGCCACAAAAGCTGTCGTTCAAACTATGCGTACAGCGGCGAGGTCGAGGATTGAGTCCCTCCCCGCCCGGAACGGGAAAGATGGCCCACTCGCCCGCTACATCAGCGCGGCGTTGATCCACAGATGGGTATATCGGGGTTCATGGGAGGACCGCGAACATCAGCGGGATGTTGACGAACGCCCGCCCAGCACGCCAGACGCCTGATCTCCCGGAAGGAGTCGAATGCCATGTCGTTGTCGCCCCGGCGGCGCCCGATGCGCTGGAGACGGCGGTGGCGATGGTGGCCACGAACAGCCCGATCACGACGCCCTCGCCGTGCTTTAGTCTTCTGGTCTCGGTTACCGGCTCCGGCATTCCTTTCGGCACGCTGAAATGGAGGACGCCTGACCTGGTATATCTGAAGGCTTCCGGACCGCCCTCGACCGACCTGATCCACTCGCCTCCCATCGCGCCAGACATTCAAAAAACGTCAACAATACTGCCTATTTTTATCCCTCACCCGGCACGAGGACGGGCCTCTTTTCGTGTTGACTTGTGGCATTATGTATACCACAATTGCTGACAGTTCATCCCAAGGAGGTTGCCATGCAAGTCGGAGATATCCTGCGCAAGAAAGCCGCCCGCGTCGCAACGGTTCGCATGAACGAGACGGTTGCCATCGCCGCCCAGCTGATGCGCTCCGGCAATATCAGCGCGCTCGTGGTCAAGGACGTCGTTCGCACCGAGGGCAATACGGCGGTCGGCATGTTCACCGAGCGCGACGTGGTGCGCGCGATCGCCGAGCATGGCGCGGCCGGCGCCAATCTGCGCGTCTCGCAACTCATCTCGGTGCAGCAGCTGGTGTCGTGCAGTTCACGGGATTCGCTCGAGCATGTTCGCCATCTCATGAACCGGCATCACATCCGCCATTTGCCGGTCATCGACAATTACAGCCTGATCGGCGTCGTCAGCATCCGCGACATCTCGACCGCGTTCGACGAGGAAGCCAACGCCCAGTTGGCGATTTCGGCCTGACATTCGTTTCAAACGGCTAGCGGCAACGCGCCGTTCCGAGTCGACCTTTTGCGCCGGCCTCGCCTCGATGCCGGAAGCGTCAACCATTGGCCTTTGCGGAACACCTCATGAAGATCTGCATCTACGGCGCCGGCGCGATCGGCGGCTATCTCGGTGTGCAGCTGGCGCGCGCCGGCGTCGACGTCAGCCTGGTGGCGCGCGGCGCCCATCTCGCCGCGATGCGCGCGGGTGGGCTCAAGCTGCTGATCGGCGATGAGGAGCGCGTGGTGCATCCGCGCTGCACCGACGATCCGGCGGAACTCGAGGTGCAGGATTACGTCATCATCTGCCTGAAGGCGCATTCCATCACCGGCGTACTCGGCCAGATGCAGCCGCTGCTCGCACCGCACACCCGCATCGTCACCGCGGTCAACGGCATTCCCTACTGGTACTTCCATAGGCACGGCGGCGCGCTCGAGGGTTCGACGCTGGAGAGCATCGATCCCGGCGGACGACAATGGCGCGAACTGACACCGCAGCGTGCGATCGGCTGCATCGTCTATCCCGCGACCGAGATCGAGGCGCCCGGCGTGATCCGCCACGTCTATGGCGACCGCTTCCCGCTCGGCGAGCCCTCCGGGGAGACCACCAACAGCGTGCAGCGGCTGGCGGACGTCTTCGTCAAGGCCGGCATGCAGGCGCCGGTGCTCGATCGCATCCGGGACGAAATCTGGCTCAAGCTGTGGGGCAATGTCTGCCTCAACCCGATCAGCGCCCTCACCCACGCCACGCTCGATGTGATCTGCAGCGATCCGGCAACGCGCGCGCTGTCGAAGGCGATCATGGTCGAGGCGCAGACCATTGCGGAAAGCTTTGGCGTCAAGTTCCGCGTCGATGTCGAACGCCGCATCGAGGGCGCGCGTAAAGTCGGCGCGCACAAGACGTCAATGCTGCAGGATCTCGAACGCAGCCGCCCGATGGAGATCGATCCCCTGGTCACCGTGGTGCAGGAAATGGGACGGCTCACCAAAATTCCGACGCCGGCGCTCGACGCCGTGCTGGCGCTGGTCGCCCAGCGCGCCACCATCGCCGGCCTCTATGACGGCACGGTCCGTCCCGCGGACAGGCGAGCCCCGGCCTTCGCATGACCCGCCAGGCCCGCTTCAAGAGATCAACGTGAAGACTGCCGCGCGATTGTATTGCCGATCGACTTGCGATAAGCACGGCCGCCCCTTGCCCAGGGGGCTGCCGCATCCATGCCACGGCCCATTCCGTTCTTTCGCGCAACGCGCATCGTGGACGGAAATTCCGGGCCCGGCGCCGGGCTCAACAAAAATCCAGCACAACCAGTGAACCAGTGAAAGAGAAAGTATGGCGCGCAACATTCTGATCCTCGGGGCCTCGTACGGTTCGTTGCTGGGAACGAAACTCCTGATGGCCGGCCACAACGTCACCCTGGTCTGCCGGAAGAAGACGGCGGACCTGATCAACCGCGACGGCACCGAAGTCCGCATCAAGCTGCGCGACGAGCCCAATCACCGCTCGATCTTCTCGCGCGACCTGCCCGGCAAGCTCGACGCGGTCACGCCCGCCGAGGTCGACGTCTCCCGTTACGACCTGGTCGGCCTTGCGATGCAGGAGCCGCAATATACCAACCACACGATCCGGGTCCTGATGATCAAGATCGCCGAGGCGAAGCTGCCTTGCCTGTCGATCATGAACATGCCGCCGCTGCCCTATCTGAAGCGGATCCCGGCATTGGCGGACATGGACCTCGAAGAGGCCTACACCAATGCGCTGGTGTGGGAGCGGTTCAAGCCCGGGCTGGTGTCGCTCTGCTCGCCCGACCCGCAGGCCTTCCGTCCGCCGGAAGAGCCGGCGAATGTCCTGCATGTCGGCCTGCCCACCAATTTCAAGGCGGCGGCCTTCGAAGACGAGACGCACAACAGACTGCTGCGCGAATTGGAAAGCGATATCGACGCGGTGAAGCTGGATGGCCAGGACGTCCCGGTGAAGCTGAAAGTGTTCGATTCCCTGTTCGTCCCACTCGCAAAATGGTCGATGCTGCTGACCGGAAACTACCGTTGCATCACGCCGAACGAACCGCAGTCGATCCGCGACGCGGTGCATGGCGACCTGAAACGGTCGCAGGCGATCTATGACCATGTCGACGGCATCGCGCGGCGTCTCGGCGCCGATCCGCAGGATCAGGTGCCTTTCGCCAAATACGCAAAAGCCGCCGAAAGCCTGCTCAAGCCGTCATCGGCGGCACGCGCCGTCGCCAGCGGCGCCCCGTTCATCGAACGGGTCGATCTGCTGGTGAAGCTGATTTCGCATCAGCTTGGTGCGCCGAATGCCGAGATCGACAACACGGTTCAGGTCGTCGACCAGAAACTGAGCGAGAAGATCGTCGGAGGCGGATACGGCGCGTAACGCGGGATGGCGGCCACGTGGCAACGGCCACGCGGCCACCCGCCTGCTACCACCGCCAGACCGATCCGAGCCAGGGATTGATGGTGATCGTTCCCGGGGGATAGCCGCCGAACGGCGGGGGCGTCGTGCAGCCGACGATAACGACCGTTTCGCGGCCGCCGCTGACGGTCTCGAGCTGTTCGAGGCTTAGATTTTCGCAATCTGCGTCCGTCTTCAGATTCAGGGAATTGCTCATGATCATCTTGTCCGTTCGCCAGGGTTGATGTTCCGGGCCTCTGCGGCCCTTGGTCCCAACATGCCTCACCTCTTGCGGACAGACCGTGACCTCGATCACCCAGCGAATGGCCTCGCCGCCCGGCTTCTCAGCGAGCCGCACCCGCAGCGGCAAGATGCTCGCGAAAGAACCTGACGATGCTGGAGTCGAAATCGCGGTGAAAACCTGCCCTGTCGAAGCCGGCCGGATCAGAACAAAAGCGCGGCAGGTTGGCCGCGAACTGCGGTGTGCAAGGCGGCAGAAATGCAAAGTGTCCGGCCGGCACGACGTGAACATCCGGCTTGCCCGGCAGGCGGCTGGCGGTAAGCGCGGAGTGTTTCGGATCGACGCCGGCGCCTCCCAATTCAGATCGCCAGATCAGCAGCGGGATGTGGATCCCTGCCAGACCTTCCGAACTAAACGCAAAATTCACGGCCGTGTCGGCCAGTGCCGCGGCCCGGATTCGAGGCTCGTGCGGCAGGTTGGATGGAATGTCGCCGCTGCGAAACTGCTCGCAACCTGGCGACTTGTTCGACTCCGGACAATAAGGCGCGATCCCGCGGAAATCCGGGTTGCCTCCCGCCAACACCAGGCCGGTATAGGCGCCGGCAGAGAAGCCGAAGAAGCCGATCCTGGCAGGATCGATGGCTGCGCGATCCTTCCAGTCGTCCAGCATGAAATCGAGCAAGCGGATGATATCGACCGGACGTGATGCCAGGACCGACAGGCTGTCGCGCTGCGACGAGTCCTTGCCGTTATCGCCGGGATGGTTGATGGCGGCCACGACAAAGCCTGCATCGACCAAGGCTTCGACCACGTCGTCGTGACCGCCGAACCAGCCGCCACGGCCGTGCGAAACGACGACCAGCGGCAGCCCGGTGCCCGTGACAGGACAATCCTTCGCGCCCGGAACCGAATCGATGAATTGCACCGTAAGATTGCCAAGCGGCACACGCTGCGGCTCCGCCGCGCACGGATACCAGATGGCGCCAGCCAGGCCGGGTGCGGAATCGAGAAGCTGGATGCCCGCCGCCTGCACGGGAGTGCCCAGGCAACAGAGCAGAACGGCGTAAGCCCAGCACCTCCTCGGCATCCATGCCCCAAGCATCGCGCTGTCTCCCTGATCCGGCGAGGCAAGTGTTTGAAAGACTGCGACTGAACTATGTCCGAATGTTCCGCTCTGCGGAAACAACAGCCTGCTTTTGCATGCTGGCGATGCCCTGACCCCCGCCCCGATCAGGTAGACTTTTGCGCCTGCTGACGGCATCCTGCCCCTCGAAATCCAACAACAGCACGCGCCGCCATGCGTGCCTGACAACAAAGGGCAGGAAATGATCAAGACGCGATTTACCGAAATGTTCGGCGTGGAGCACCCGATCGTCCAGGGCGGCATGCAGTGGGTCGGGCGCGCCGAACTGGTCGCCGCCGTCGCCAATGCCGGCGCGCTCGGGCTGATCACCGCGCTGACCCAGCCGACGCCGGAAGACCTGACCAAGGAAATCGCGCGCTGCCGTTCGCTCACCGACAAGCCGTTCGGCGTCAACCTCACCATCCTGCCCTCGATCAAGCCGCCGCCTTACGCGGAATATCGCCAGGCCATCATCGAGGCCGGCATCAAGATCGTGGAAACCGCGGGGAATAAGCCGCAGGAACACGTCACCGAATTCAAGAAGCACGGCGTCAAGATCGTCCACAAATGCACCAGCGTCCGTCATGCGCTGTCGGCGGAGCGGATGGGCGTCGATGCGATCTCGATCGACGGCTTTGAATGCGCCGGCCATCCCGGCGAGGACGACACCCCCGGTCTCATTCTGATTCCGGCCGCCGCCGACAAGGTCAAGATACCGATGATCGCCTCCGGCGGTTTCGGCGACGGCCGCGGCCTCGTCGCGGCACTGGCGCTCGGCGCCGAGGGCATCAACATGGGCACCCGCTTCATGTGCACCAAGGAAAGCCCGATCCACCAGTTGGTGAAGGAAAAGATCGTCGCCAATGACGAGCGCGAGACCGAGCTGATCTTCCGCACCATGCGCAACACCTCGCGCGTGGCCAGGAACGCCATTTCCACCAAGGTCGTCGCGATGGAAAAGGAAGGCGCAAAATTCGAGGACGTGCGCGAACTCGTCGCCGGCGCCCGCGGCAAGATGGTCTATGCGACCGGCGACGCCGATGAGGGCATCTGGTCGGCCGGCCAGGTCCAGGGCCTGATCCACGATATCCCGACCTGCGCCGAACTCGTCTCGCGCATTGTGCGCGATGCGGAGGCGATCATGCGCGAACGGTTCGAGGCCATGATGTCGGGCGGCAAGCGCCAGGCGGCGGAGTAAAGTTGGAGCGGCATCGGGAAGTTCACCTCTCCGATCGGGAGAGGTGAACCGAAATCCGGGGCGAAGCGATTGGCGCCGACAAAAAAAGAGAAGAGCCCATGAAAGCCTATGTGTACGGCGCCAACGGCCCTGAAATCACCGACGTTGCAAAACCCTCGCCAAAAGGCACGCAGGTGCTGGTCAAGGTCAGCGCCTGCGGCCTCAACCGCGCCGATCTCGGCATGACCAAGGGCCACGCCCATGGCGCTGCCGGCGGCGTCGGCACGGTGCTCGGCATGGAATGGGCCGGCGAAGTTGCCGCGCTCGGGCCGGACGCCAAGGGCGTCAAGGTCGGCGACAAGATCATGGGTTCGGGCGGCGCGGCATTTGCCGAATACACGCTCGCCGACCACGGAAGACTGTTCCGCGCGCCCTCCAACATGAATTTCGAGGAGGCCGCCACGCTGCCCGTGGCACTTGCCACCATGCACAATGCGGTCGTCACCAATGGCGCGCTGCAGGCGGGCCAGACCGTGCTGATCCAGGGCGCCAGTTCCGGCGTCGGCCTGATGGCGATGCAGATCGCAAAATACAAGGGCGCGAAACTCGTGATCGGCTCCTCGACCGACGCGATGCGCCGCGGCCGCCTGAAGGAATTCGGCGCCGATCTTGCGGTGGATTCGAAAGATCCCGGCTGGGTCGATGAAGTGCTGAAGGCAACGGGTGGCGAGGGTGTCGACCTGATCGTCGACCAGGTTTCAGGCCCGGTCGCGAACCAGAATCTCAAGGCCACCAGGGTCAAGGGCCGCATCGTCAATGTCGGCCGGCTCGGCGGCACCCACGGCGATTTCAACTTCGATCTGCACGCCGCGCGCCGCATCAACTATATCGGCGTCACCTTCCGCACCCGCACCATGGAAGAAGTCCGTGAAATCTTTGACGAGGTCCGGAAAGATATCTGGCCGGCGGTGGAATCCCGAACACTGCAATTGCCGATCGACAAGGTTTTTCCGTTTGACGAGATCGGAAAAGCATTCGAGCACATGGAAGCCAACAAGCATCTTGGGAAGATCGTGGTGACGCTGTAGCTTCGCGTCCCGGGCGCGGCGTAGCGCGTCCTCATGGGGAGGCTCAGCGTGGTTCTTCGTCGCACGGCGATCTTTCTGATCGCAACCGGTATTCTGGCAATCGCTTCGATCGGCGGCGCGGCGGCGCTGGATTATCCGACGCGGCCGGTGCGCTGGGTGGTCGGCTTCGCGCCAGGCGGCGCCAACGATATTTTGGCGCGGTTGATCGGCGCGCGGCTGTCGGAGCGGCTCGGCCAGCCATTCGTGATCGAGAACAAGCCCGGCGCGGGCGGCAATATCGGCGCGGAATCGGTGATCAATGCCGAACCCGACGGCTACACCGTGCTGCTGGTCAACCCTTCCAACTTCATCAACACCTCGCTCTACGCCAATCTGAAATTCTACTTCCCGCGCGATGTCGCACCGGTCGCTTCGTTCATCCGGGTGCCGAACGTGATGACGGTCGGCAAGGCCGTCGAGGCGAAGACGCTTCCCGAGTTCATCGCTTACGCCAAGGCCAATCCGGGCAAGGTCAACATGGCGTCGGCCGGCACCGGCACGTCGACGCATCTATCCGGCGAATTGTTCATGGTGATGGCCGACGTCAAAATGCAGCACGTGCCCTACCGCGGCGCAGGACCCGCGGTGTCGGACATGCTCGGCGGCCAGGTCCAGCTCATCTTCGACAGCATGCCCTCGATCATCCCGCACATCCGCTCCGGCGCCCTGCGCGCGCTGGCGGTCACGACGGCCGCACGGTCTTCCCAATTGCCGGACGTTCCGGCCATTGCCGAAGCCGTGCCGGGCTATGAGGCCAGCGCGCTGTTCGGCATGGCCGCGCCGAAAAACACGCCGAAGGAAATCATCGACAGGCTGAACAGGGAAATCAATGCGGTGCTGGCCGACCCCGACACGCAGAAGCGGCTGGTCGAACTCGGCGGCGACCCCGTGATAGGCCCGCCGGAAGCGTTTGGGGCGCTGATATCGGCCGAAACCGAAAAATGGAAAAGGGTGATCGAGGGCGCCGGGATCGCGAAGGTGGAGTAGCGGCGGACGAAAAGCGGATGCCGTCATGCCCGGCGCCGGATCGCGACAAAAACATATTTATTTTCAATATGTTATAACGCAGCCGCGCTGTGTGACGTAGGTCACGGCGACGTCAGGCAATAAGAGCGACATTCCGGCCAACAAATGATTTGGCAAACAGGGGTGTCCAATGATTGTGAAATCCAGTCTCTTCGCCGGTTTGGCTCTGACGATCGTGGCCCTCACCTGGCCGCTGCGGCTGTTCGACGGCAACGTCGCCGCCTGCAAGGACACCACAAGCACCACCCGCGTCGAAGCCTGCAGCCGGGCCATCAACGCCACCGGCTGGCACTACGACAATCTGGCCTGGGCCTATGCCAACCGCGGCGATGCCCACCGGCTGAAGGGCGAAGCCGATCTGGCGATTGCCGATTACGACCAGGCCATCCAGCTCGAGCCCCATCGCAGCATCAACCATCACAACCGCGGCCTCGCCTATCAGGCGAAGGGCGATCTCGACCGCGCCATTGCCGATTACAGTGAGGCGATCAGCCGGTGGAACCTGCGGAAAAATTCCAGCAAGGGTGATTATCTGAGCCACCGCGCCGATGCCTACAAGCAGAAGGGCGATCTGGCGCTGGCGATGACCGATTACAACGCGGCGATCCGCCTCTCCTCGCACGACAGCGATCTCTATTACAATCGCGGCCTGCTGTTCAAGGCCATGAACGAGACCGATCGCGCCATCACCGACTTCACCCGCGCCATCGCCGAGTTCGATCCCGCCGAACATCCGCTGACCGACAAGCGCGAATACTTCTCGGAGCGCGGCGAAGCCTACAAGGCCAAGGGAGAAGCCAAGCTCGCCCTGGCCGATTTCGCCCAGGTCAGCTCGATCGACGCCTCCCTCGCCCGTACCGTCAAGGCGCGGCCCCGGCTGGCGAGCGTGATCACCCGATAAGCAGCATCTGCGGCCAACGGACAGAGAGCGGATTAGCGTCAGCTAATCCGCTCTCGCTTTTTCACGACAATCAAACTTTATCGCGCGCGATTACAAAACCTCGTCCTCTCGATGGCGAGGCGTAGCCGCGTTTTCCGGCTGCCAAAAACAAAACGACGTTGGACGGGTGATCTTCAAATCGGGTTCGACCTCGACGATCCCCAACGTGACGTCACGCACAGATGGCGCCACGCTCCTGTGGCAAAAGCCCTCATCATTCAAACACAGGAGGCGACAATGGGCTTTTTTGATTCAGTAGTGAAAGTTGTAACCGCGCCGGTGAAGGCCGTCGTGCACACCGTGCAGAACGTGGCGTCCGACGTGGGTCATGCCGCCAGTTCGGCGGCGAGCGCGGTCGTCCACACCGCGGAACAGGCGGTTGGCACCGTGACGCATGCAATTGGCAATACCGCCACCTGGGCGCTCGGCGCTGCTCATACCGCCTTCACCGGGGTCGAGCACGCGATCAGCGCCACGGCCTTTGGAGCAGGATTTGCCGCAAAATCGATGTTGAATTTTGGCGTCCACGCGGTCGACCAGGCCGCCCATTCGGTGGTCAACGCCGGGCATCAAATCGTCGATCTCGGAATCCACGAAGCCTCGTCCGTCGCCAAGTCCATCGGCCACACCGCCGTCGACATCGGACAGACGGTGGCCAAGGACGCCGCGCATGTCTTCACCACAGTGACGCATGGCGTCAGCACGCTCGGCAGCGAAGCCGCCCACACGGTCGGCGGCATTACCCACGCGATCGGCGACGGCGCGAGCGCCATCGGCAAGGGCATCGTCCACACCGCCGGTGACGCGCTGAGCACCGTCGGCAAGGTCGGCGGCGACATCGTTCACACCGCCGGCAGCGTCGTCGGCGATATCACCCATGGCAACCTCGGACATATCGGCAAGGATATCGTCGCCGGTGCAGGCAAGACCGCCTCCGATCTGGCTCACGGCGCCAGCGCAATTGCACACGACGCTGGACAGACGGCGGCCGGCGTCGGCCATGCGGTCGTCGAGGCCGGCTCCGCCGCAGCTTCCGGCGCACTCAACATGATCGGCACCGCGGCCGGTGTCGCAGGCTCGGTCGCCAAGGATTACGAGCACTCGATGGGCGTTCTGGTGAAGGATGCCGTCGATTCGGTGGCGCAGATCGCCAAGAGCGAGGTCGCGGTCGGTTACGGCGTGGCGGGTATCGCCGCGAGCACGGTCGGCACACCGGTCGGCGATTTCTACGCCAACGTCGCCAAGCACTATGGCGATGCCGCGATCGGCACGCTGGACCATGTCAACCAGGCGATCGACGACGCCGTCGTCAAGGCCACCACCGCGGGCGGCGATCTCGCCAACTCGGTCGGACATGGCGCCGACGTGCTCAGCCATGACAGCAGCAAGGTGATCGGCGATATCTCGCGCGGCGACTACGCTGCCGCGCTGCATGACGCCGGTCAGTTTGGCCACGATGCCCTCCAGGTCGGCAAGGACTTTGCCGGCGCGGAAGTGGAAGGCGCCAAGGCGCTGGCCGCGATCGCCACCGGCATCGGAACCGTGCTGGGCGGCCTGAACGAAGCCATGGCCCGGGCCGGCGGCGGCTTCGTCTCGGCTGTCGGCGAGACGGTCGGCGGCAAGGTCGGTCATGCGATCGGCGATGCCGGTGACGCGCTCGGCAAGACCACCGCCATGACCGCTGACCTCGTCGAGGGCAATGTCGAGGGCGCCGCCGTGGAAGGCGCCAAGCAGCTCGGCGGCCTCGCCGGCCAGTGGGTCGGTGACCACGTCATCAAGGACCTTGCAAGCTCGCTCGGCGACAAGGTTGGCGGTGTCGTCGGTGACGGCATCAAGGCAGCCGGCGATGCAGCCGCCGACGCCGTCAAGGATGGGTTGAAGGATCTCGCGGGCTCGGCCGCCGGCAAGGGCATCGACGCCATCAAGGGTGGCGACGACCATGCGCCGAAATCTGACGGGCATGGCGACGCGGCGACCCCGCCCGTCAAGGCCGACCACGACCAGTCGCTGCTCGAAAAGGCCCAGCACGCCGTTGACGACGCCGCCCATCACGCGATCGACAAGGCGGGCGACATCCTCGAGAAGGCGACCCATGATCCGACCTGGCTGCTCAACCAGGCCGCCGACGCGATCAAGGATCACTTCGGCAAGGGTGCGACCGACGCGCTCGCCAAGCTGCACGGCATGACCGACGGTTCGCATGACGCCAGCTCGTCTGCGCACACTGCGGACGGCGCCCACACCGGACAGACGCATTCGGCCCTCACCGAGGCGCCGGCGGCGACGGGCGGCAACGAGGCGGGTCACGACCTGCACGCGCTGCTGCAAAATGCCCTGCACGGCATCTCCTTCTCGGATCCGCAGCTGCTGGGTCTCGATGGGCAGAGCCATGGCGCTGCTGGCGGCATGATCGTCATCGGCGGCCACGAAATGGCGCTGGAAAGCCTGACGCAGGTTTCGCAGCCGCACGTGCCGGTCTACGATCACGATATGCCGGCGCACTTCGAAATGCCGTCGCTGGCGGCGCTGGACAGCCACTTCGCCCACCATCTCGTGTAAGCCGGTTGGCGGTAACGAAGATCAGCCCCATCACGCGCCAGCGTGGTGGGGCCGCATCTTTAGTTGACCCGCTTGATCAACGGGCATTCGCTCTCGGCCAATGATGAGTAAACCTCGCCGCCCGGCACTTTTTCGAGGACGTTATAATACTCCCAGGGCGCCTTGACGTCGGATGGATCCTTCACCTGCACGAGGTAGAAGTCATGCACCAGCTTGCCGTCCTCGCGCACCTTCGCCCCTCTGGCGTAGAAATCATCGACCGGCATCGAGCGCATTTTCTCCAGCACCGGATCGGTGGCATCCGACCCGACCGCTGCGACGGATTTCAGATAATGGCTGACGCCTGAGTAGACCGCTGCCTGCGGTGCGGTGGGCATGGCGCCGCGCAGCTTGAAGAAGCGCTGGCCGAATGCCCGGGTCTCGTCGTTGAGCGCCCAGCACCACGCCGTGAGCGTCGTCAGGCCCTTTGCGATTTTCGGGCCCATGGCATGAACGTCCGTGAGGAACATCAGTTCGGCGACAGGCTTTTGCTTGCCCGTGTTCATGCCGAACTCGTTCCATTGTTTCATCAGGTTCACGAGCTGATCGCCGGCATTGGCGAAGGCGATGATCTTGGCGCCGGACGCCTGGGCCTGCAGGATGAAGGAACTGTAGTCCGCATTGCCGATCGGGTGGTAGACGGCGCCGAGCGACTTGCCCCCTGTCGCCGTCAGCACGCGCTGCGACTCCATCACCATGTTCTTGCCGAACGCATAATCGGCCGCGATGAAGAACCAGGTGTCAAAGCCCTGATTGACCAGCGTGCGGATCGGCCCCGACACCAGATTGTAGGAATCGTGCAGCCAGGCCAGGCCGTTGCGGGAACATTGCTTGCCGCTGAGTTCGGTGGTCGCAACGGCCGAATAGACCACGATCTTGTTCTTGTCCCGCGCCAGTGACTGGATGGCAAGGCCGACCGCCGAGTTGGAGACGTCGGCGACCATATCGACGCCGTCGACATCGAACCATTTGCGGACGATGCCGACGCCGATGTCCGGCTTGTTCTGGTGATCGGCGGATACGATCTCGACCCTCATCGACGGCACCAGCTTCTGAAAATCTTCCGCCGCCATTTTGGCGGCCGTGACGGAGCCCGGCCCGCTCAGATCGGACAATGGCCCGGTCTGGTCATTGATGATTCCGATCCGGATGACGCCATCGGAAAGTTCGCCGGCACGCGCGGCCGGCAAGCTTCCAGTGACAATTCCGACGACGAGAAGGATAGCGATGCGGCCGTTCCAGATCATGCGAACACCTTTCCAATATGGCGCTATGGTTTCCTTCCCTTTCACGAACGGCTTAAGCTGCCGTCTTCGCCTTCGACTTCAGCTTTGCGACGGCCTTCTGCACCGCCTCCGCGCGCTTCTTCAGCCATGGTTCGGCCTCGCGGCGCATGTTGGCAATCAGTTCGGGCGGCGCGTTCTGCACGGTGAGATCGAATGGCGGCTGCGGCTGATATTCCAGCATCAGCTGGAGCTTTTTCGCGACGTCTTCGCCGCACAGTTCGGAGGCGACCTGGAAGCCGAAATCGATGCCGGCGGTCACCCCGCCGCCGGAGATGCGGTTGCGGTCGATCACGACGCGCTCATCCACCGCAATCGCACCGAAGGCGGCAAGCTGGTCGCTCATCAGCCAGTGGCAGGCGGATTTGTAGCCGTCGAGCAGCCCGGCGGCGCCGAGGATCAGGCAGCCGGCGCACACCGACGTGATGTAGCGCGCCGAGCCGCCCTTGTCGCGAACGAACGCGACCAGTTCATCATCGTCCATGGAGGCGACCTGGCCCGGCCCACCGCCGATACAGAACACGTCCAGCTCCGGACAGTCGGCAAAGGTGGTGGTCGGCAGCAACGGCAGGCCGACATCGCTGACGACGGGTTCGATGCGTTTCCAGAGCAGATGCACGCGAACATTCGGCAGGCGGGCCCAGACTTCGAAAGGCCCGGTGACATCCAGTTGGGTCATCCCGGGATAGAACAGAATTCCGATCTCGATCCGCTTGTCGGACATGCAGCATTCTCCGCTTTTCAATCCGGCGATGTTGACAGGCGGACCGCTTTGCCGAAATGTCATAATACACGCAATTCCTGCCAACCTCCGCCAAGGCGCTGTCATGGCCCGTGCCGCCCCTGCCCGCCGTGTGGTCTTCGTCCTGTTCGAGGATTGCCTGCTGCTCGACTTCGCCGGGCCATTGCAGGCCTTCGAGCTGGCCTGCGAAACCGCCGAGCCCGGCCGTGCGCCCTATGTCTGGCAGATCTGCTCGCTGAAGGGCGGGCCGGTCCGCACCTCGTCCGGCCTGGAGGTGATGACGACGTCCCTTGCCGACTGCAACCGCACCGGTATCGACACCCTGATCGTCGGTGGCGGGCCCGGCGTTCATCGCGCCGCGGCGGAGGCTGCGCTGGTCAAGTGGTTCGCTCTGGCTGCGCCGAAGGTCAGGCGGGTCTGCTCGGTCTGTACCGGCACGTTCATTCTGGCGGCGGCCGGCCTGCTGCACGGGCGGCGCGCGGTCACGCATTGGGGCTCCTGCGAGCTGTTGCGCGCAAAATATCCTGACGTGTCGGTTCAGGTCGATCCGGTCTATGTGCACGACCGCGGCATCTGGACATCGGCCGGCGTCACGGCCGGCATCGACCTGGCGCTCACGCTGCTGGAAGACGATCTCGGCCACCGCGAGGCCATGCGCATCGCGCGGCGGCTGGTGGTGTTTCTCAAGCGGCCCGGCGGGCAGGCCCAGTTCAGCGTGCCGTTGTCGCTGCAATCGTCCGAAGATACCGCGTTCGAAAACATCTCGAGCTGGATGCAGGATAATCTGCGCCGCGATTTGCGCGTCGAGAGTCTGGCCGAACGCGCAGGCATGAGCCCCCGCACCTTCGCGCGGGTGTTTCGGCAGAAGACCGGCCGCACGCCGGGCAAGGCGGTGGAAGAGTTCCGGGTCGAGGCCGCCCGCCGGGCGCTGGAAGAATCCGCCTCCAGCATCAAGGAAATCGCGGCACGCTCCGGCTTTCAAAGCGAGGAGCATCTGCGCCGCGCCTTCCGCCGCCGCCTGAACGTGCTGCCGCAGGACTATCGCGTGCGGTTTTATCAGGGGCAGCGGCCCTAAGCCGCTGGCTCACCCGCCCGCCCCTGCCGCCGTGGAACCACGCAGCGGGCCGGACGTTGACGTCCCATGAAGATGGCCAAGGCAATCCGCCAGCAGGCAGCCACCGCGGAGCGGGTCGCGGCGCGCACCGCCGATGTGGTTGTCGCCGGCCAGATGACATCGCTGGCACGGGCTTTCCGCACCCAGGCCGAGATCATCAAGAAGCAGAAGAAAAAGAAGAAGAAATGAGCTTTTCCGTAACAGCCAAATGCCGCCACGGCGAATTGCTGCATCGCCGGAAGACGGCGGAAGCTGCGCTCAGAAAAGCCCGGGAAATGTCACGCGCCGGCTGTTACGACATCACGATCACGACGCCGCAGGGGCGCAGCTACCACTCGTCCGAATTCGCGGACTTGCCGCGTACGCCCGCAGAGCGGCCGGTTCGGAAATCGCATTCATCGCACCCTTGATTGGAATTGATCCGGAGATTTACCCATGACCGACGATATCCCGACCCAGCCGTTTGTTTACGAAGGCCTCGACCCCGTCCCTGAACCCAAATCCACCATCGCGGAGGTCTCCGACGCCGTCAAAGGCGCAGCCGGCCGGGTCAGCGATGCCATCAAGACCGGCCGAAAACCCGGCATGCCGCTGAGCATCCTCAGCAACATCGCGCGTGAAGCACCGCTCGGATCGCTCCTGGCCGCGTTCTTGCTGGGCGTCGCGGTGGCCAGGCGGCGGTGAAGCGGTGCGCCGCCCCCGTTTGGATCCAGCGACGTGGTCGCGGGCCTGGCCGTGGGGCCCTGACGGAACGCCCGCTCAGATGGTTGGCCGGTTACGGACGCCGCCGCGCAGCGCATAACACGGATTAGCGACTTCCGCGTAGTGCGAGGAGCAGCCGAGACGGAGCGTAATCCGCCATCTTGTTTCGCATGCAGCGGGTGATTACGCTTCGCCCCGCCCGCTTCACGACGAAAGCGCTCCATGCGACCCACCATCATCTGCCACATGAGCACGTCGATCGACGGACGCCTGCATCCCAGCCGCTTCACCCGCGCGGCGCCGGGGATTTCGTGGGACGTTTTGCGCAGCCACTACGAAAAAGTGCATGACAGCTTCGAGGCCGATGGCTGGATCATCGGCCGCCGAACCGCCAGTGAAATGGCCAAGGGCGCCGAACGGAATATCGCCTCGGCGCCGAAATGGCCGCGTGAAGCGCATATTGGCGACGTTAAAGCCCGCAAGCTTGCCGTCACGATCGACCCATCGGGCCAGGTCCATTACGGCAAGGACAATATCGGCGGCGACCATGTCGTTGCGGTACTCGGTGAGCAGGTTTCCGACGCCTACCTCGCTGAGCTCAGAGAGGATGGCGTGTCATATATCTTTGCCGGCGCCAAAGGCGGTGATCTCTCCGGCGCGATGCAGCAACTGGCCGCGCATTTCGGCGCCCAAAAGCTGCTGCTCGAAGGCGGCGGCAAGATCAATGGCGCCTTCCTCAAGCACAGACTGATCGATGAGTTCAGCACCTTGATCTACCCGGGCGTCGATGGGGTCGCCGGCTCGGACAGCATTGTCGATTACACCGGGCCGGAGGGCGATCGTCCGGGCGCCGGGCAGACATTACGGCTGATCCATTGCGAAGCGCTGGAGGGCGGGATGGTGTGGCTGCGGCATAAGGTGGAGCGCAGGGCGGATTAGGTGTGGTCCGCGCGGGCCGGTTGAAATGCTGCGGCTTGCGAGTTTTTTCGGCTATACGAACGGGGGAACTGTTTCAGCCGTCCAGCGTTGCATTTCGGCTATCTTTGATTTCTCGGGATGCATTTGCCTTGCGACAATACTTGAAGGGTAGAACGGCGCCGCTCCACAGCGAACTGGACGCCATTGTTGGGAAACTGGATACTCTCAGAAGCTACAAGCACTATTTGGATGCTTTGCTTTCCTTTCGGGAGCCCCTTGAGCGGGCGGTCAGGCAAGCGCGGCCCCTCGCGCGGCTCGGCTTGCGTCCGAAATTCATCGCCAGTGCGATCCGCCGGGACATGGATGATCTCGGCCTCCCCGCCCCGGCTCCGGATATGGGCACCACAACCATCATCGATACGTCCCAACTGGTTGGAACGCTCTATGTGCTCGAAGGTTCTGCGCTAGGCGCGCGAATGGTTTTTCGGCGCGCGCTTGACCTCGGACTTTCAGCCCAATTCGGCGCGCGGCATCTGGCTTGCCAGATGCAAGACAAAGCCAGTTGGGCGGAGTTTCTCGCCGTCCTCGACCGGCACGACCAATCGAATGCCGAAGACACGGCCCGGGCCTCTGTTGCCGCATTCGAACACGCCCTGATCGCGTTCAGGGGCTCGCCCAGTGAACATTAATCAACCCGTCGACCTCAATAATTGCGATCGCGAACCCATCCATATCCCGGGCAGCATCCAGCCGCATGGTTGCCTGCTGGCCTGCGATCAATCGTTTCGCTCGGTGATACGCCATTCCGCCAACGCGGCTGCGGTTCTCAGCTTCGGCAATGAAATCAATGGCAGAATGATCGACGATTTGCTCGGCGAAGAAATCGTGCATGCGATCCGCAATGCGCTGGCGCGCTCGAATGATCCCACTCGCCCGGCGCTGAGCTTTTCCTTAGGCCTTCCCTCAGGTCAGTTGTTCGACATCGCCGTGCACAACTTCAAGGCCACGATTATCGTCGAGTTGGAACCTGCAAAGCCTGACATCGCTCAGCCGCTCGAGCTCGCCCGGACGATGATCGGGCGCATTAACTCCATCGACCAGATCGACCGGCTGGTTCGCGATACGGCCCGCCTAGTTCAGGCGATGCTGAACTACGATCGCGTCATGATCTACCAGTTCGAGGCTGACGGCGCCGGTCGGGTCGTCAGTGAATCAAAGCGCGGGGATCTGGAGAGCTTTTTCGGGCAATATTTTCCCGCCAGCGACATACCTCAACAGGCGCGCGCGCTCTACCTGCGCAACACCATTCGCATCATTTCCGACGCCAATGCGGCGCGGATTCCGATCGTTCCCGAACTCGATGCCTCGGGCGAGCCGCTCGACCTGTCGTTCGCGCACCTGCGCAGTGTCTCGCCGATCCATTGCGAATATCTGCGCAACATGGGCGTCGGCGCCTCGATGTCGATCTCGATCATCATCGACGGACAATTATGGGGCCTGATCGCCTGCCATCGTTATGAGCCGCGGACGCTCACCATGGCCGAGCGCGTGGCGGCCGAGATGTTCGGCCAGTTTTTCTCCCTGCATCTGAGCGCGCTGAAGCGGAAGCAGAAACTGGAGGCGGCGGCAAAAGCCCGCCAATCGCTGGATCGTTTCCTGCAACTGACGGCCCGCGCACCTGAGATTGACGACGTCCTGCGTGACAATCTTCCGGAATTCGCTTCGCTCGTCCGGAGCGACGGCGCCGCCATCTGGCTGCGCGGGCGATGGCATCAGTTCGGGGAAACGCCGCCCGAGTCCGACATCACCGGCCTGCTATCGCTCGCCGAAACGGTCGCCGACGGACATATCTGGGCTACCCACAAGCTCTCGAATTACGCGCTCGATGCCGAGCATTACGCCGACGTGGCGTCCGGCGTCCTGATCGTGCCGTTGTCGCAGCGGCCCCGCGACTATTTATTCTTCTTTCGAAAGGAAATCGTCCACACGCTCGACTGGGCAGGCAACCCGGAAAAATCCTACGAAACCGGGCCGCTGGGCGATCGGCTGACGCCACGCAAGAGTTTTGCGATCTGGAAGGAGACGGTGCGCCGCCAGTCGGCGCCGTGGACCGACGAGGAGCGCGAGATCGCCGAGGCGACGCGGATGGTGCTGATCGAAATCGTGCTCCGCCAGAATGAGCTGATCGAGGAAGAGCGGTCAAAATCCGCTGTTCGCCAGCGCATGCTCAACGAAGAGCTCAACCATCGCGTCAAGAATATCCTTGCCATCATCAAGTCGCTGGTCAATCGTCCGGAGCGCGCCGGGCAGGATATCGAAAGCTATGTCCACTCGCTGCAGGGTCGAATCCAGGCATTGGCTCACGCGCACGATCAGGTCGTGCGAGGCGACGGCGGCGGTTCGCTCGCCGAATTGATGAATGCAGAGCTCTCGCCCTACCGGGCTTCGCATTCCAGCATCGTCATCGACGGACCGCCGGTCTGGCTCGATACGCGCGCGTTCTCGGTGATGGCGTTGATGCTGCACGAATTGTCGACCAACGCCGCCAAATATGGCGCTCTATCGCGTGCGGGCGGCTCGCTCTCGGTGCGCTGGCGGTTGGACGGGCTGACCGGCTGTCACATCGAATGGGTTGAAAGCGGCGGACCGCCGGTTGTCCCACCGGGCAGGAGGGGGTTCGGGACAGTTCTGATCGATCGCAGCGTACCGTTTGACCTCGGCGGAGAAAGCGACCTTGTGTTCCGGCCCGAAGGCCTGTATGGGCGCTTCCGCATTCCCGCAAAATTTGTCTCCGCGCGGGCCGCCTCGGCCAGAACGCCTGAACGTCATCCAACCGTCGGCCCGCCCATGGCTGCAGAGCAAAGCCTCGGCACGACGCGGGTGCTGATCGTCGAAGATCAGATGTTGATCGCCATGAATCTTGAGCAAATTCTCGCCGACGCGGGCGTCAAGGACGTCATGGCAACCGCATCGGTCGCCGAGGCGCTGCGATGTTTGCAGAAGGATCGACCGGACGTAGCAATACTGGACGTCAATCTGGGCGGTGAGACTTCGGAGTCCCTGGCGCAGGAACTGAAGCACCGCGGCATCCCCTTCATGTTCGCGACAGGCTATGGCGACAACATGATACCTGTCCACAAATTCCCACGAACTCCCGTGGTGCAAAAGCCCTACGAGGCCGCAACCATTATCGGACACATCGGACGGCTGATAAGCCCGCGTCGCGACCCACGACGAGACGCTTGAGACCGGAGTGGCACGTCTGCCGCGCCGCTGCGAAGCGCGACGTCTCTTCTATTTTGACGCGACGCCGAGCTCGCGCGCCCAACGCTGCTGAACGGCGAAATCGCGCTCTAGGAAGCTCGCAAATTCCTGCGGCGGCGTGGCGTTCGTCGCCGCTCCGAGTGTCGAAAGCAGTTCCCGAATGCTGGCACGCGCAAGCGCTTCCTTGACGGCGTCGAACAGACGCGCCACGACCTCCTTCGGCGTATCGCGCGGGGCCCACAGGCCGATATAGCCGAACACCACGAAATCCGGAAAGCCGGCTTCACGCATCGTCGGCACGCCGGAAAGAACAGGGGCACGTTCCGTGCCGGTCGAGGCGAGGACCTTGACCTGTCCACTGTCGATGTAACCGCGCACACCGGAAATGCCGATGAAACATAGATCGACCTGCCCGGCGATCAAATCGCTCAAGGCGGCGGCCGTGCCGCGATACGGAATTCCGGACAACGGCATGCCAGCCTGCAGCTTGAGCAATTCGCCGGCGATATATGAAATGTTGCCGATGCCGGCATGGCCGTAGGTCAGGCCATTCGGCCTGGTTTTCGCGTAGGAAGTGAGCGCGGAAACCGAGTCGGCCGGAATGTCCTTGCGTGCAACAAGCACGATACCGTTGGATTCGATCAGGGCCGTTATGGGCGTGAAGCTCTGCAAGGGGTCGTATCGAACCTGTGCGGCGTTGAACACCTTGTTTCCGATGTGCGATCCCGTCGTCATCAGGAGCGTGTATCCGTCGGGCGCGGCACTGGCGACGGATTCGCTTCCGATGATGCCACCGGCGCCGGAGCGGTTTTCGACGACGACGGTCGCGCCCATGATTTCCTGCATCGCCGCGGCCAGGGGTCGTGCGATGGCGTCGATCGGGCCACCGGGAGCGAACGGCACGATGATCTTGATCGTGCGGTCCGGGTATGCGGCGGCATCGGCGTTCCCGGCCCCCAAGGCTGACCCAAGGAGCGTGACGACGAGGACCGACAGTAGCGCGAGATGACGCGCAGCATTTGTCTGCCAAAAGCCTGCCTGTGCGACCATGGCTAGACTGCCTGCTTCAAGACGGGGCGTGCGAATATCCGGCCAAAGGCATCGGCGAGAGCCCGCCCCGGATCGCCGGGCTTGAACGCGACACGCCATGCGACATAGCCATCCGGGCGCACGAGGACGGCGCCGCCGTCCTGCACACCGTAGGCGGCCATCCATGTCTGATCCGTGTCGTGAATGTCTTCTCCCAAGACCCACACGTCCATGCGCGGCAGGCCGCCCTGGCGGGCCACGGACCGCCAGCACGCGCCGCCGGGCGCGGCAAGCAAAACGAAACCACGTCCGAACAGATCGATCGTCGAAACCCGTTGGCCCTTGTTGTCCAGCCAGACATGCGGCGCACGGCATCCGGGATGCGCCGACGGCACATACTCGGTTACGGGATCGCTCACCTCCGGTGGATTCGACCCGTCAGGCACGACGGCGAGCGACTGATATCGCGCGCCGAAGATCAGGCCGCGTTCGTTGAGGAACTCCTTGCGTGGCAGCCGCGCCTCGGTCTGACGCTTGGAGCGGTCGAAACTCTGCATGTTGAGCAGTGTCGCGCCCACGACCTCGAGGGCATGAGGCCGGCGTTCCGCCTCAAAGCTGTCGAGGAGCGAGGCATCCGCCTCGCCACGAAGCACGGCCGCGATCTTCCAGGCCAGGTTCTGCGCATCCTGCACGCCGATATTCATGCCGAAGCCGCCGCTCGGCGTGGTCTCATGGGCGGCGTCCCCGACCAGAAAGATATTGCCGCTGCGAAAACTGTCCGAGACCATCGCCGAGCAATTCCAGAAGTTGATGCCGAGCACCTCGACCTGGAGGACGGCGACCCCGACGGCCCGGCGAACCAGCTCGATACATCGCTCCGGCGTGAGGTTCTCCTTCGTAAAGCCATAGGCGCTGAGACTGTGGACCAGGAAGCCCCACCGGTCGGCGCCATTCACCGTGAGAAACGTCGCCCGCAGTTCCGGCTGCTCGATGAGGTAGAGCGCGGCCGGACGATCTTCGACCCACGGCCGCAGGTCGGCACGAAAATGCACGTTCACCGAATCGTAGATATCCTTTTCGCCGGTTCGGCCGATCCCAAGCTTCTCCCGGACGACACT
This sequence comes from Hyphomicrobiales bacterium, assembly GCA_017305715.1. Taxonomy (GTDB): domain Bacteria; phylum Pseudomonadota; class Alphaproteobacteria; order Rhizobiales; family Xanthobacteraceae; genus Bradyrhizobium. The sequence continues at coordinate 49,381 of JAFKKG010000008.1, forward strand.
GCGCGTGCCGTCGGCGGCGATGACGTAGCGCGCGCGAAATGGGCTGGTCTCGTCGCTGACCTGGTCCTTCAGCACGCCGGTCACACCGCTTCCTTCCTGCTTCAGGTCGCAGAGCTCGGTGTTGAACCTGATGCCTCCCTGGGCCAATGCTTCCGCATGACGGCGCAGCACCGGTTCGAGGACATCCTGGGAGCAGCCACAATTGGTGACCGGGGACATCGCCTTCCCCTCCGGCGTCGCCCTGCCCGGCGTGAGACGGTTGATCTCCTTCCCGGCAAGGCTTTCTGCCCAGAGGATCATTCCCCCGAATCTCGCAGGCATCCCCGCAGCACGGATGTCGTCTTCGACGCCCATCTGCCGGTACATTTCCATGGTGCGCGCGTTGATCCCGCGGGCTTTGGGCGCGACGGAGGTGCCGGGATGGCGCTCGACCAGAACGTGCCTGACGCCATGCTGAGAAAGAGCGATGGAAGTCGTCAACCCAACGGGTCCGGCACCGACGACCAGGACATCGGTCTCAAGCATGGCAGCCTCCCTTGCTCAACCTGGCGAAGCTTTCCGCTTCCGCCCTTCGCTTTGTAGCGATGTTGTAGTTGATGTAGTTCTCGCTGCGAGAGCCTGTCAACATTCAACAGGAATGGTCTGATATGCGGGGTTGGCCCCATCGCCAGCAAATCGTCTGCCGGGCAACGGACACGCCTCCATTGGCGCCCTCAACCGGGTTCAGACAAACCCCGCCACAGCCCGACGGGCAAATCACCTTCTGATATTCGGAATTCATGTCAAGACCCAGAATAAAAAATATTTTGCTTTTCCGAAGTAACAAACCGGTGCATATCCATGCCCATCCCGTCCCGCTCAGAGGGGCGTTGGCCATCGTCACAACGAGGGACGGGGAGCGGTGGACGCTGAAATTGCGCTTGACGCGCGCAACTGAGGCGTACGGTGAAGACGTGTGGTCCTGACGCCGCGTTGCTGGCGTCCATGCACTTGGGGGCGTTCGACTTCCCAGGGCGCAACGGAGGCAAAAGAGCCGTTCTCCGGGGAGAGCACGTGATAAGCCGTAAAGCCATTGCGCAGGGAATGTCGGATTGCCTCCGCTGCCCTGTATGCTCATGTGCGCACTTCTCTGTGCACACTGCACATGAGACCGCGGGTGCAGCGTGCATCCGGCATTCCCTGCACCCTCTGAATTGAAGAGGGTGAGAAATAACAGCAAAACTCGGGCGCGATGCGCCGCGAGAATGCGGACACATATCCTCGTCGTCCCTGCGAACGCAGGGACCCATACGCCGCGGCCATTGTTGTTGAAAATGGAAGATAACGACTTGCGTGCAAAACAACCAGCGCCGGTGGTTATGGGGTCCCTGCGTTCGCAGGGACGACGAAACGGATAAGCCTTCGGATGACCGCATATTCAACTCAGAACAATTCGCAACAAGCCTGCTTCTGCAAACCAGTTGCGACTGGCGTTGTGGATGGCCGCTTGATGTTGACGGAAGCCCTGCTAAACCGCCGGTCATGACAACAGCCCACGCCCACCCTTCCCGCGTCAAGACCAGCGTCGCCGCGATCTCGATCTTCGTCAGCGGCGGGATGGCCGCCGCAAAACTCGCGGTCGGGATCGCCATCGGCTCGCTGGCGCTGATTTCCGAAGCGCTGCATTCGGCGATCGACATGGTCGCGACCGTCATCACCTGGGCGGTGGTGCGGGTTTCCGACAGTCCGGCCGACGACGAGCATCATTACGGCCACGGCAAGTTCGAAAGCCTGTCGGCGCTCGGCGTCACCGCCCTGCTCTATCTGCTCGCCGGCGGCATCCTGGTCGAGGCGTACGGCCATTTGCGCGAAGGCAAGCCGCCGCCGACCCTCTCGGCGATCCCCTTCGTCGTGCTGGTGGTCGATATCGCGCTGAATTTCTGGCGGGCGCGCGCGCTGCACCGCGCCGCCAGCGAGACAAGAAGCCAGGCGCTCGCCGCCGACGCGCTGCACTTTGCCTCCGACGTGCTCGGCTCGCTCGCCGTCATCACGGGCCTCGTGCTCGCCGCGTTCGGCTTCTGGTGGGGCGACGCCGCGGCCGCCATCGCCGTCGCGCTGATGATCGGGGTGCTCGGCCTGAAGATGACGCGCGCCACCGTGGAAACGCTGCTCGATCGCGCCCCCGCCGGCGTCACCGAAAAGGCCGACGCCGCGATCCGGTCCGTGCCCGGCGTGGTCGACATCGCGCGGACGCGGGTGCGCATGGTTGGGCCCACCTATTTCATCGAGACCATCGCCGAGGTGCCGCGCACCTATCCGATCGACCGCGTCGAGGCGATCAAGAAGGCGGCGCAGGCGGCCGTCAGTTCGGCACTGGGCGACGCCGACCTGACCTTCACCGCCGTGCCGGTCGCGCGCGACAATGAGAGCGTGCGCGAGCGCATCATGGTGATCGCCCGCAATTCCGGCCTCGCGGTCCACCATGTCACGGTGCACGATCTCGGCGGCAAGCTCACCGTCGGCATCGACCTCGAGGTCGACGGCGACATGGCGCTGACATCGGCGCACGACATCGCCCATGAACTGGAGCGCAGCATCCGCGAGGATTTCGGCGAAGACGTCGAGGTCGACACCCATATCGAGCCGCTGGAACCGGAACTGCCCATCGGCACCGACGCTTCACCCGAACGGGTGGAAGTCATCAGGGCCGCGCTGGCGGGCTTTGCCGGCGATGGCGCGATCCATGACATCCACAATGTGCGGGTACGCGACACCGAGGCCGGCGAAATCGTCAACTTCCATTGCCGCGCCGCGCCCTCGATGAGCGTCATCAAGGTGCACGAGAATGCCGACGAGATCGAGCGCGCGCTGCGGCGCGCGTTTCCGACCATCAAGCGCGTCATCAGTCACGCCGAACCGACGCGGGGGTAAAATGACGGAGCCGTTCCTGTTTCGGACTCTTTTTGGAGTCCCGATTCTCCATTGGACAAGAATTATTTCACGTTAACGAATCGTTGACTCTCGACAGGGCGGGAAAAACGGATTCAAATCTTCCCATGATTCGGAAGCAACGTGGGGTTCTTCCGGACGGTGTACAGAAAGCATCCGGTGGGGGTCTACAGCATGGCGCGTGCGCATGCGGCGAACGCGTGCGTCCAATCCGATTCGATCAAGGGATTGGCGCAATCGATCGCGAAGCCGGCCTATCACAGGCTGCTGGTTGCCGAACCGGCCTTGCGCCGAGCCGTCCCGACGCTGATCATCGCCTTCCTGATCACGATCTGCCTCGGCGCCGTCGTGCAGGTGATCGACCAGAACCGCCAGAAGCGCGCCGCGCTGAAGCGCGACCTCGCCGCCGTCACGGACCTGCTGGCCGAACGCATCGATCGCCTCGTCTCGGTCCGGCAGGACCGCGCGGTCAATATCGAGCGGCTGCAAAGCCTGCTGCCGGAACTCATTCCCTCCTGGGGCATCGCGGCCGGCCGCAATTACATCATCACCGGCGTGGAACATCGCGTGCTGGCGCGCCTGCCGGTCGAACAACCCGGCGAGAGCGACCGTGTGCTGGACGTGATCTCCACCGCGCAATTGCTGGCCGCGCCCGGTCAGCAGGGCATCGTCAGCGACATGACGCTGCCGAACGGTTCCGGCGCGCTGGCGATTTCCCAACTGGTCAAGACGCTGCCCGGCCAGATCATCGTGATCCAGGAGAAGAACGATCCCTTGTGGGGATCCGATGCCGCGCTGTCGGTGACGCTGTCCGCAACCACGGGGTTCGTCGTGCTGATCCTCGGTTTCGCGTTCCACTGGCAATCGACCCGCGCCCGCGAGGGCGATTTGATCAATGATGCGGTGCGCGGCCGCATCGATACCGCGCTCAACCGCGGCCGCTGCGGCCTGTGGGACTGGGATCTCTCGCGCGGCAGGATCTTCTGGTCGCAGTCGATGTTCACCATGCTCGGCCTCGACACCCGCAACGATTTGCTCACCTTCGGCGAAGTCAACGCGCTGGTGAAATCCGACGACATCGACCTGTTCGCCATCGCCGACCAGTTGATCTCGGGCAAGCTCGACCATATCGACCAGACTTTCCGCATGCAGCACACCGACGGCCACTGGATCTGGCTGCGCGTGCGCTGCGAACTCAGCCAGGCCGCCGCTGATTCAGGCCTGCATCTGATCGGGATCGCCGTCGACATCACCGAGCAGAAGAGCCTCGCCGAAAAGACGGTCGAGGCGGATTTGCGGCTGCGCGACGCGATCGAGACCATCCCGGAAGCCTTCGTGCTGTGGGACGCCGAGGACCGCCTCGTGCTCTGCAACTCGCATTTCCAGCGCCTGCACAAATTGCCGGACTCGGCCGTGACGCCCGGCACCTCCTATGAGACCGTGATCGAGGTCGGCAGCATGCCGGAGGTCCGCACCCGGCTGCAGGAGACCGGCGCACAGGCGCCGGGCGCGCGCACCTTCGAAGCCCAGCTCGACGACGGCAGCTGGCTGCATATCAGCGAGCGCCGCACCAAGGACGGCGGCTACGTCTCGGTCGGCACCGACATCACCCGCATCAAGGAGCACGAGCAGAAGCTGGTCGAGAACGAGGCCCGCCTGCGCGCCAACGTGCTCGACCTCAAGCGCTCAAAGGACGAGCTTGCGGATGTCGCGGAAAAATACTCGCGCGAGAAGACCCGCGCCGAGGACGCCAACCAGGCCAAGTCGAAATTCCTCGCCAATATGAGCCACGAATTGCGCACGCCGCTCAACGCCATCATCGGGTTTTCCGAGATCATGGGCAGCGGCATGTTCGGCGTGCTCGGCTCCGACAAGTATCAGGAGTACTGCCACGACATCCTGACATCGGGCAAATATCTGCTCGAAGTCATCAACGACATCCTCGACATGTCGAAGATCGAGGCCGGCCGCATGAAGCTCGACCTGGAGACGCTCGATCTGTCGAAGATCCTGGCGGAGTCGGTGCGCGTGGTATCGGGGCGCGCCGAGGACAAGCATCTGACGCTTGACGCCGATATCGAAAGCACCATCTCGGTGATGGCCGACCGCCGCGCGGTCAAGCAGATCTTCGTCAATCTGTTGTCCAATGCCGTCAAATTCACCCCCGACGACGGCAAGGTGACCGTCCGCGGCCAGGTGCTCAGCGATTCAATCGTGCTGGTCATCGCCGACACCGGGATCGGCATCGCCCCGGATTCGCTGCGCCGGCTCGGCAAACCGTTCGAGCAGGTGGAAAGCCAGCTGACCAAGACCTACCAGGGTTCGGGCCTCGGGCTCGCCATCGCGCGGTCGCTGACCAATCTGCACGGCGGAACGATGCGGCTGCGCTCCAAACTCGGCCGCGGAACGGTGGTCCGCATCAAGCTGCCGCGCGAGCCGCAAATCCCGAAAGCCAGGATGTCGGTGGCGGCGTGAACTATTCCAGGGTCGGCGCGACTTCGCGCGCGATCTGCACCAGGGCGGCGATCAGCGGCGTCATCGGATCGCGCTGCGGGATCACCATGCCGATGCTGTAATCGACGACGGGATCGACGATCGGAATGCTGCGGACGGTGTCGGCGAGCCCCAGCGTCTCGGCGAGTTTCGCCGGCATCACGCTCGCCCAGCGCCCGGTCTTGACGTGGGTATAGAGCACCAAGAGCGAATTCGACGTCAGCGTCGGCATCGCCTCCGCCCCGACCGATTTCAGCGCGCGATCGATGATGCGGCGGTTCTGCATATCCGGCGTCAGCAGGCACAGCGGCACCTCGCCGACCTCTTTCCACGTCACCTGCGCGCGATCGCCGAACATGCCGTCGGGCGCCGTCAGCAGCCGGTAGCTCTCGTTGTAGAGCGGAATGGTGCGAACCTTGCCGATCGGCTCGTTCTCGATATAGGTCAGCCCGGCATCGACCTCGAGATTTTCCAGTAGCCCCAGCACTTCGGCCGACGTGCAGGAGCGGATCTGGAAGCGGACCTCCGGATGGCGGGCGCGGAACGGTGTGGTGAGCTGGGCCACCATGCCGAGCACGGTGGGAATCGCGGCCAGCCTGATCTCGCCGGAAAGCTTGTCCTTGAGCCCGTTGATCTCCTGCCGCATCGCGCGGGTATCGCCGACGATGCGCCGCGCCCAGTCGAGCGTGCGCTCGCCCTCGGGCGTAAAGCCCTGAAAGCGCGAGCCGCGCTGCACCAGCATGACGCCGAGGATTTCCTCGAGCTGCTTGAGGCTGGTCGACATCGTCGGCTGGGTGACGCCGCAGGCCTCCGCGGCCCGTCCGAAATGCCGCTCCTTGGCCAGCGCCAGCAATAGTTCAAGCTTGTCGATCAAGTCGAAGGCCCCAGTGAATCCGGTCGTGTCGCCGTCACGAATACCACGCCCGCCGCGGGAGCCATACGGCAAAACTGCATCCGACAAGCCCGGCGCGGGCGCTCATTGGAGTTTCAAATCACCCTATTTCACAAGCGCATTGATCGGCTTTCCGTATCGCAGCATGAGACAGCTTTATTGATACTTGGAGCGATTCCAATTCTGATCGGAGGCGAAAGTAACCTCCTGATCGAGAACGCGGATGACATCGGCTTACGAACCCTGGAACGAAGCGCGCGGCGCCGAAATCATCGCCGAACACGACACGCTCGAAGGCGCCACGCTGGTGATCCTGCACGCGATGCAGGCAGCGTTCGGCTACGTGCCGGAACCGGCCGTTCCGATGATCGCGACCGCGCTCAGCCTGTCGCGCGCGGAGGTCCACGGCGTGCTCACTTTCTACCACGACTTCCGTCACGCGCCCGCCGGCCGCCACGTGCTGAAACTGTGCCGCGCCGAAGCCTGTCAGGCCGCGGGTGGCGACGCGCTCGCCGCGCGCGCGCAAGCCAGACTCGGCATTGCGCTCGGCGATACGACGGCAGATTCGCGCGTGACACTGGAGCCGATCTACTGCCTCGGCCTCTGCGCCTCCGCGCCGTCGGCGATGCTGGACGGCCGTGTGGTCGGACGGCTCGACGAAGCGCGGATCGACGCGCTGGTTGCGGAGGCGCAGCGATGACGATGCGCATTTTCGTATCCCGCGACGCTGGTGCCGTCGCGGTCGGCGCCGACGAGGTCGCCCTTGCGCTCGAGACCGCCGCCGGCCATCGCAGCCTTGCGATCGAGATCGTCAGGACCGGATCGCGCGGGCTCTATTGGCTGGAGCCGATGGTCGAGGTCGCGACGCCGAACGGCCGGATCGCATTCGGTCCGGTGACCGTGGCTGACGCTGCGTCCGTGCTTGACGCGATGGCGACCGATGGTCCCCACGCGCTGCGGCTGGGCGTCGCGGACGAGATTCCCTGGCTGAAGCGGCAGACCCGCCTGACCTTCGCGCGCTGCGGTGTGATCGATCCGCGCTCGGTCGCGGCCTATCGCGCCCACAACGGTTACAAGGGATTGGCGCGGGCCTTGACGCTGGCCCCGGACGAGATCCTCGCCGACGTCACCGCTTCCGGACTGCGCGGACGTGGCGGCGCCGGCTTTCCGACCGGCATCAAGTGGAAGACCGTGGCGCAGGCCAGCGCCGACCGCAAATTCATCGTCTGCAACGCCGACGAGGGCGACAGCGGCACGTTTGCCGATCGCATGATTATGGAAGGCGATCCTTTCGTGGTCATCGAGGGCATGACGATCGCCGGCATCGCGGTCGGCGCCGCGTATGGTTACATCTACATCCGCTCGGAATATCCGCACGCGGTTGAGGCTATGAACGCCGCAATCATCGCGGCCAGGCGCGATGGTTCGCTTGGAGCCCGTATCGGCGGTTCCAGCCACAGCTTCGACCTCGAAGTCCGCGTCGGCGCCGGCGCCTATGTCTGCGGCGAAGAGACCTCGCTGCTGGAGAGTCTCGAAGGTCGCCGCGGCATCGTCCGCGCCAAGCCGCCGCTGCCCGCGCATAAGGGCCTGTTCGGCAAGCCAACCGTGATCAACAACGTGCTGTCGTTCGCGGCGATCCCCTTCATCCTCGCCGGCGGCGCCAAGGCCTATGCTGATTTCGGCATGGGCCGTTCGCGCGGCACGATGCCGATCCAGCTCGCCGGCAATATCAGGCACGGCGGGCTGTTCGAGACGGCGTTCGGCATCACGCTCGGCGAACTGATCGACGATATCGGCGGAGGCACCGCAAGTGGCCGTCCGGTGCGCGCCGTGCAGGTCGGTGGACCGCTCGGCGCATATTTCCCCCGCGCGCTGTTCGACACCCCGTTCGATTACGAGGCGTTCGCGGCGCGCGATGGCCTGATCGGCCACGGCGGCATCGTGGTGTTCGACGACAGCGTCGATATGGCCAAACAGGCACGCTTTGCGATGGAATTCTGCGCCGTCGAATCCTGCGGCAAATGCACGCCGTGCCGGATCGGCTCCACGCGCGGCGTCGAGACCGTCGACAAGATCCGCCGCGGCGAACGCGTCGCCGAGAATATCGCGCTGGTCGAGGACCTCTGCAACACCATGAAGTTCGGCTCGCTGTGCGCGCTCGGCGGCTTCACGCCCTACCCCGTCATGAGCGCATTGAAACATTTCCGGGAAGATTTCGGCGTTGCGCCGACAACCCTGCAAGCTGCGGAATAAGGGACGATCCATGTCGCTGATCCAGGAAACCGATTTCGGAACGCCCCGCTCCAAATCCGAAACCATGATCACGCTCACCATCGATGGGCAGAGCGTGACGGTGCCCGAAGGCACCTCGATCATGCGCGCGGCGATGGAAGCCGGCACGCAGATCCCCAAACTCTGCGCCACCGACATGGTCGACGCCTTTGGCTCCTGCCGCCTCTGCCTGATCGAGATCGAGGGCCGCGCCGGCACGCCGGCCTCCTGCACCACACCCGCGATGAACGGCCTCGTGGTCCATACCCAGACCGAGCGGCTGAAGAAGCTGCGCAAGGGCGTGATGGAATTGTACATCTCCGACCATCCACTGGACTGCCTGACCTGTGCCGCCAATGGCGACTGCGAATTGCAGGACATGGCCGGTGCGGTCGGCCTGCGTGACGTGCGCTATGGCTATGAGGGCGAGAACCACGTTTTTGCGAAAACCGGCGGCTGCACCAACGACAATTGGTTGCCGAAGGACGAGTCCAACCCCTACTTCACCTACGACCCCTCCAAATGCATCGTCTGCTCGCGCTGCGTGCGCGCCTGCGAGGAAGTGCAAGGCACGTTCGCGCTGACCATCTCCGGCCGCGGTTTTGACAGCCGGGTGTCGCCCGGCATGAGCGAGAGCTTTCTCGGCTCCGAATGCGTCTCCTGCGGCGCCTGCGTGCAGGCCTGCCCGACCGCGACGCTGACGGAAAAATCCGTGATCGCGATCGGCCAGCCCGAACATTCGGTGGTCACGACCTGCGCCTATTGCGGCGTCGGCTGCACCTTCAAGGCGGAAATGCGCGGCGAGGAAGTCGTGCGCATGATGCCGTACAAGGACGGCAAGGCCAATCGCGGCCATTCCTGCGTCAAGGGCCGCTTCGCCTGGGGCTACACCACCCACAAGGAGCGCATCCTCAAGCCGATGATCCGCGAGGACATCGCCGATCCCTGGCGCGAGGTGTCGTGGGACGAAGCCTTCAACTTTGCCGCCGCCAAGTTCAAGGGTATTCAGGCCAAATACGGCCGCGATGCCGTCGGCGGTATCACGTCTTCCCGCTGTACCAATGAAGAGACCTATCTGGTGCAGAAGCTGATCCGCGGCGGTTTTGGCAACAACAATGTCGACACCTGCGCCCGCGTCTGTCACTCGCCGACCGGTTATGGCCTCTCGACGACGTTCGGCACCTCGGCCGGCACGCAGGATTTCGACTCGGTCGAACGTACGGATGTGGTCATGATCATCGGCGCCAACCCGGCCTCCGCGCATCCGGTGTTTGCCTCGCGGCTGAAAAAGCGGCTGCGCCAGGGCGCCAAGCTGATCGTGGTCGATCCGCGCCGCACAGAGATGGTGGAAGGGCCGCACCTCAAGGCGAGCCATCTGCGCCTGATGCCCGGCACCAACGTCGCCGTGCTGACGGCGCTCGCCCATGTCATCGTCACCGAGGGCCTCGTTGACGAAGCCTTCGTGCGCGAGCGCTGCGGCTGGAGCGAATTCGAGGAATGGGCCGCCTTCGTCGCGCTGCCGAAGAACAGCCCGGAATCGACCGCGATCATGACCGGCGTCAACCCGAAGGATCTTCGCGAAGCCGCGCGGCTGTTCGCCACCGGCGGCAATGGCGCGATCTATTACGGCCTCGGCGTCACCGAGCACAGCCAGGGCTCCACCACCGTGATCGCGATCGCCAACCTTGCGATGGCGACCGGCAATATCGGCCGTCCCGGCGTCGGCGTGAACCCGCTGCGCGGCCAGAATAACGTCCAGGGCTCCTGCGACATGGGCTCGTTCCCGCATGAGCTGCCCGGCTATCGCCATATCTCGGGTGATGCGGTCCGCGACCAGTTCGAGGCGATGTGGAACGTCAAGCTCAACCCTGAACCGGGCCTGCGCATTCCCAACATGTTCGATGCCGCGATCGAAGGCACCTTCATGGGCATCTACGTGCAGGGCGAGGACATCCTGCAGTCCGACCCCAACACCAAGCATGTGGTGGCGGCGCTCTCCTCGATGGAATGCGTCATCGTGCACGACCTCTTCCTCAACGAGACCGCGAACTATGCGCACGTGTTTCTGCCGGGATCGACCTTCCTCGAGAAGGACGGCACCTTCACCAATGCCGAGCGGCGCATCCAGCGCGTCCGCAAGGTGATGACGCCGCGCAACGGCCTCGCCGACTGGGAAGTCACCATCCGTCTCGCCAAGGCGATGGGCTACGAAATGCATTACGACCATCCGTCGCAGATCATGGACGAGATCGCGGCGCTGACGCCGACCTTTGCCGGGGTCTCCTATGCCAAGCTGGAAGAGCTCGGCTCGGTGCAGTGGCCCTGCAACGAGAAGGCGCCCGAGGGCACACCGATCATGCATATCGGCGGCTTCGTCCGCGGCAAGGGCAAGTTCGTCATCACCGAATATATCCCGACCGACGAGCGCACCGGGCCGCGTTACCCGCTGCTGCTGACCACGGGCCGCATCCTCAGCCAGTACAATGTCGGCGCACAGACCCGCCGCACCGAGAACGTGGTCTGGCACAGCGAGGATCTGCTCGAAATGCATCCGCACGACGCCGAGCAGCGCGGCGTGCGCGACGGCGACTGGGTGCGGCTGGCGAGCCGCGCCGGCGAAACCACGCTGCGGGCGCTGATCACCGACCGCGTGGCGCCGGGCGTCGTCTACACCACCTTCCATCACCCGGACACCCAGGCCAACGTGATCACGACGGAGTATTCGGACTGGGCCACCAACTGTCCGGAATACAAGGTGACCGCCGTGCAGATCTCGCCGTCGAACGGCCCGTCCGACTGGCAGAAGTCCTATGACGAGCAGGCCCGCCACTCCCGCCGTATCGCGCCGGCCGAGGCTGCGGAGTAACCGATGTCCAATCCGGTCCAGTCGGTCGATCGGCAGGTCTGGCGCCAAGGCAGCCTTGACAAGGGCAGCTTCGGCGAAGGCCCGCGCCAGATCCCGGAGGAGACGGCGCTGGCGCTGACCTATAATGGCGGCACCTACGCCGTGATGATGGGCACGCCGCAGAATTTGCGGGATTTCGCGATCGGTTTCAGCCTCAGCGAAGGCATCGTGCAATCGGCCGACGAAGTCGACTCGCTCGATATCGTCGAGCTCGACGACGGCATCGAGCTGCGGATGTGGCTGGCGCCCGCCAAGGCCGAACGGATCAACGAGCGGCGGCGGCAGATCGCCGGCCCGACCGGCTGCGGCATCTGTGGCATCGACTCGATTGCCGAAGCCATCAGGCCTGCAGCCGTCGTCGGCCAGGGGCGTTCGTTCGCACCGCGCGAGATCATGACCGCGATGGCCGCGATCGCCCCGTTGCAGGCGATCAATATCGAGACCCGCGCAGTGCACGCCGCCGCATTCTGGACGCCTGCGCGCGGCATCATCGCGCTGCGCGAAGACGTCGGCCGCCACAATGCCCTCGACAAGCTTGCCGGCGCGCTGGCGCAACAACAGGTCCTGACCAGCGACGGCATGGTGCTGCTGACCAGCCGCGTCTCGGTCGAGATGGTGCAGAAGACCGCCGCGATGGGCGCGCCGCTGCTGGTCGCGGTGTCGGCGCCGACGGCGCTGGCGGTCCGGATGGCGGAAGCCGCCGGCATCACGCTGGCCGCGGTCGCGCGCTCCGATGGGTTTGAAATCTTCACGCATCCCGAGCGGATCGTTGCGTGTGTCGATGTCAAGGAAGCTGCGCATGTCGCCTGACCGCCTGATCTACATGGCCAACCAGATCGGAAAATTCTTCCAGAGCCAGGGCCATGACAAGGCCGTGCCTGGGATCGCCGAGCACATCAAAAAGTTCTGGGACCCGCGGATGCGCAAGGCGATCTTTGCCCACCTCGAAGGTGGCGGCGCCGGGCTCGACCCCAACGTGCGCGATGCGCTGGAGACGCTGAAGCAGGCGTAACAATTGCCGGCCGAACCGGGCGGCCGTCCGTAAAAGCACGGAATGTGCTGCGCCATTTTGTCCCAGAATCCCCTCCATTTGTAATGTCACGGGCCGGACATTGCCTTGCGCGGCCGGCCTGCCGGAACTATTGGTAGTCCTCCTGATTTCCGACCGATCGACTTGGCCTCGCCCATAGTGCGCGTGACTTACGAGCCACAGCCACTCTCGACCAACATCGTCCGGCCTTTCAGCAGGTCTTTAACCGGTGGATGCGATCATCACCTCATCCATCATCCGTCAGTCATGCTTGGGAGACGCCGGCATGCGCCAGGGAGCCGAGTACGTCTTAGATGTCCCAACACCCCGATAATGCCGACGCGCGCACCGACGACGCACATGACGACATCATGTATCCGTCCACGCTGCCCTTCATCCTGTTGCACCTCGGCTGCTTTGCGGCGTTCTGGTCCGGCATCACCTGGCAGGCCGTTGCGATCGGCGTGACGCTGTACTGGCTGCGGATGTTCGCGATCACGGCGGGATATCACCGCTATTTCTCGCACCGCGCCTATTCGACCAGCCGGCTGTTTCAATTCGTGCTGGCGTTTCTCGCCCAGAGCACCACCCAGAAGAGCGTGCTGTGGTGGGCCGCCAAGCACCGCCACCATCATCTGCATTCCGATACGGCCCATGACGTGCATTCGCCGCGCCATAAGGGCTTCTTTTACAGCCATGTCGGCTGGATTTTCTACCGGCAGCATGATCTGACCGACCTGGTCAAGGTGGCGGATTTTGCAACCTTCCCGGAATTGAAATGGCTGCACCGGTTCGAGCAGCTGCCGGGAGTGATCCTCGCTTTCATCTGTTTCCTGATCGGAGGATGGTCCGGGCTCGTGGTCGGTTTTGTCTGGAGCACGGTGCTGCTCTATCACGCGACCTTCTGCATCAATTCGCTGGCGCATGTTCACGGCCGCAAGCGCTACGTCACCGGCGACGATTCCCGCAACAACTGGCTGCTGGCGTTTTTCACCATGGGCGAAGGCTGGCACAATAACCACCACGCCTATCAGAGCAGCGCCCGGCAGGGTTTTAGATGGTGGGAAATCGACGCCACGTATTATATCCTTAAAGTCCTGTCTTGCGTCAGCGTGGTCTGGGATCTGAAGGCGCCGCCTGCCGAGGTGCTGCGCAACGAACAACGGCTCGGTTCGCGCGTCATCAATCGCGCCGCCGATGAACTCGTCGCATGGTATAATCCTGAGCGGATTGCGCTCGCCGTTTCGGCGGCGCTGCACTCGTCCGAGCTGGTGGCCCTGCAGGAGACGCTGAGCCAGGCCCGGTCGCAAACCGCCGAGATACTGGCGTCCTTCCATCCGAGGATACCGACGCGCGACGAGTTGTTCGCCCAGGCGCAGGCCATGTTCGCGCGCACCCGCTCGCTCGACGAAATCGTCGATCGTGCGCACCAGATCCTGCTCGGTGCGGTCGGCTCGCGGCTGATTGCGGTGCGGGCGTAGCTGGATTTCTCTCGTCGTCCCGGCGAACGCCGGGACCCATACCGTCTGCTGTTGCCCCATCATCCAAAACACGGATTCGCATTCTCGCGACGCCTTGCGCCCGAGCTTTGCTGGAAACTTCCCGCCCTCCAATTCAGAGGGCGCAGGGAATGCCGGATGCGCGCTGCACCCGCGGTCTCATGTGCAATGTGCACAAAAGAGTGCGCACATGAGCATACAGGGCAGCGGAGAACATCCGACATTCCCTGCGCGATGGTTTTACGGCTTATCACGTGCTCTCCCCGGAGAACGGCTCTTTTGCCTCCGTTGCGCCCTGGGAAGTCGAACGCCCCCCGGTGCATGGACGCCAGCGTCGCGGCGTCGGGACCACACGTCTTTACCGTACGCTTCAGCCGCGCGCGTCAAGCGCAACTGTCACGTCCACCGCTCCCCGCCCAACGTCCGTGACGACGGCCGACGCCCTTCTGACCAGGACGGGATGGGCAAACATGTGCCAGTGATTTGCCATTCTTTAAAACAGAAATATTTTTTACTCCGGGACTTGACATGACTTCCGCAAATCGGAATTCGTGATTTGCCCGTCGGGTCAGGATGCCGCAGGCAGGCCGTCATTGCGAGTGAACGGCATCCAAATTAAGCCGTCATTCCGCGGCTCGCGAAGCGAGAACGCGGAATCCATCGAGCAACGGCGTGCGCGGGCCGATGGATTCCGGGCTTGCGCCAAGAGGCGCGTTCCCAGACGCGCAATTGCGCATCGTGGAACGCCGGGGTTCTTGGCAGCAAGCGCGCTGCTACATGCCCATAATCGCGATATCCTTCACCGCGCCGCTGACGCCGGTGATCTTGGCGGCCTCGGTGGCCTTGCCGGTGGCGAGATCGACGCTGTAGAGCGTACCATCCGCCATCAGCCAGGCTTCGTTCTTGCCGGCGCCATCGGACCAGATGTCGAATGCGACGCTGGTCGGCTTGATGCCGAGCTTGCCGATGGCACCGAGCACGCCGTCGTTCGGCGGCGCCTGCTTGATCAAGCCGCCGATGGTGGCATCGATATTGAACAGCGCCGTCTCCTTCGCGCCCTTCACCGAATTGGTGTAGGCGCCGGCGACGATGTTCGGCTTCTCGCCCTTGTGCATGTCGGCGTCGGCATATTTGTGATCGCCGTCTTTCGTCACCTTGCCGTCATCGACATTGGCCCGCAGGTTCATGCCGTCGGCGCCCATCACACGCAAACGATCCGCCACCGGGTTGAAATCGACCGTCGCGGCCACGCCCTTGGCAAGCATGGTGTCGAGCTTCGACTTCACCGTCGCCTTGCCGTCGGCCGCGATGGTCACCACGGTTCCATCGTCGACGAGGCCATAGAGCAGCCCGTCGGCCGGGCGTATGTCGATGCCGACCAGCACGCCGGAGATACCGGTCACCTTGACGGAACCGGTGGCTTTCTTCTGCGCGGTGTCGACCATGGCAATCGTGTCGCCGCCGATCAGGGCTGCGACCTGGGCGGCATTGGCGGCGGCGGACGACAGCAGCAATGCGGCCGAAGCGGCGAAAATCGAGCGAATAATCATCGAAAGGCTCCCTGTGTTCCGAGGGTCCTCATGGGACCAACACAGCGGGTACCGTCGGCATGGCGAAACGGATGCAGCATGCCGAAAATAAATTCTTGGCCCGTGCATCCAAATGCCGCACCGCGCCGGTACGACAACTATGCAAGGGCATAGGCATGACTGGACATGACACCATCACGGCGGGCACGCGCGCTCCCCCTCCATCAGATCAGGAGCGCGAGCTGCAACTTGCCGCCGCCTTGGTGCGCTGCGCCGCCGGCGACCGCACGGCGTTGCAGGTGATCTACGACAGCGAAGCGCCGCGCATGATCGGCGTCGCCCGCCGTATCCTGTTCCGGCAAGACCTGGCCGAGGAAGCGGTCCACGATGCCTTTATCCGGATCTGGCGCGGCGCTGCCGGGTTCGATCCGCACCGCGGCAGCGCCCGCGGCTGGCTCTATGCCGTCGTGCGCAACCGCGCGCTCAGCATCCATCGCGACGAACACCGCTATGAAACGGCAGATGAAAGCGCCGAACAGATCGACTGCGAAGCGACCTTGTCGCGGATGCCGGAGACCAGCGCGCTGCGCCGCTGCCTCGAGCGGATCGACCGCCCGCGGCGCGATGTGGTGGTGCTGGCCTACGTGCACGGCATGAGCCACGGCGAGTTGGCAGGAAAGCTCAGGGTTCCGCTCGGCACGGTGAAGAGCTGGGTGCGGCGCAGCCTGTTTGCGTTGCAGGAGTGCATGGGATGACCGAGCCCAATGCCGACGACGCCATGGCCGCCGATTACGTGATGGGCCTGCTGGAAGGCGCCGAGCACGCCGCCGCCGAACGGCGTGTCGCAACCGACAATGCCTTTGCGCAGGCCGTCAGCGCATGGCGCGAGCGGTTGGCGGACCTCGATGCCACCGCCGAGGAAATAACGCCGAGCCCTGCACTGTGGCGGCGGATCGCAGACGGAACAAAAATCGCGCCGATCGATGCCCTGCCCTCGGCGCGCGCGGCGCTGCGCGGCGCCACGCTGTGGAACAACATCCGGTTCTGGCGCGGGGCCGGCATCGGCGGCGCCTTCGCCACGCTGCTGTTCGCCTCGATCATGGTCGGCGCCCTGATCACCTCGCGCCAGCTTCGCCACGACATGATCGCGCTGGCGCAGCGCAAGCCGGTCTACGTCGCCGTGCTGGTAAACGACACCACCAAGGAAGCCGGAGCCATCGTCAACGCCTTTGCCAACGGCCGCGTCGAACTGATCCCGCTGCGCCCGATCGACGTTCCCGCCGGCCGCACGCTGCAGGTCTGGACCTTGTGGGACCGCGCGATCGGCCCGAAATCGATCGGCCTCACCGGCCAGTCGCGCACGCTGCAGCTCGATCTGGAATCGCTGCCGGAAACCGTGCCGGACCAACTGTTCGAGATCACGCTGGAGCCGGCCGGCGGCTCGCCGATCGGCCGGCCGACGGGGCCGATCCTGTTCAAGGGGAATGCGGCGCGGACGTTGTAGGGTGAATTTAAGCCCAACGGGTCCGCTCGAAGCGCGGCCCGATGAGAGGCTCCGGCGTAATCCGCGAACAGCCAAGGTGGCGGAATACGCTACGCCATTCCATCTACGAGTTCGCGATGCAGATGGAGAGAGCGCGCACGTCCGCAAGATGGATTGAGCGGAGCGATTCCCACCGCGCACAGTTTTGCTGAATGAATTGGGTTGAATTGTCCTCACGTTGCTAATGAGGTCTTAAATCGCGCAAACCATCATGGGCGTATGGAAATGCGCGGTGCCACTCGTTTCAATGTGTTGGGAGCCGGAACGATCGAGTTCGACGGCGCGGAGATCAACTGCGTGGTCCACGATATGTCCATCTTGGGCGCTGCACTAGAGGTGTCGGGCTCTCGCAACATACCGGATCATTTCACGCTGGCACTGCGCGCCGACAGGCAACGGATACCCTGCCACATCGTCTGGCGCAAAGAAGGACGAATGGGCGTGGAATTTGATTGGGTCGCCTGACCCTGCAAGATCGGTGACGGGAAGATGCGCGTTGCTCGTAGTGAAGGTGCTGGATTTCAGAAACAACTCAATCTCGTCCTATAGGCTGTCTCAGCACGCGCCTAGGATGAGTGGAGAGCAGTGATACCCATCAGGTATATTGGCGATGGGTTTCGCGAAGCGCTCAACCCATCCCACGTACTGGAAGCGACGCAGGTGCGCCCGATCAGGCGGCGCGCGATACCGAGCGAATGGGCTCCCAGATCATTTCATCAAGATTCGGCACGATTGCCGGCGCCATTTCGCGATCCTGATCGGCCAGCCGATCGATCAGGACTTGAAGCCGGATGGGCAACCCAGCCATTTCGGGGCGCAGGACGGTGCGCAACCGCTCTCCAATCTCTTCGCAAATGGCACGGCAGTGCACGCTGTCGATTTGCAACCGGTGTGAACCGCTCAACTTATTCTCCCGTAGTCCAAGTCTTCTTCAGGGACAATAAGCGTCAAATTTTAAGGGACCGAACGCGTTTCTTCCCGCATTTGAATGTCGAGCATTACGCAAGGTTAACTATAGGCGAATGAAGCTGTAAGATGGTTAGAGAACGGGTGGAGCGCAACGACACCATCCCGCCGCCCTATCCCCCACCCACCAGTGCCAGAAACACCCGCCGCACCTCGGCCTGCGTCTCCCTTACCCGCGCCTCCAGCGTCGAGAAATCCGGGGTGTCGCCGGCGCGCGCCATCACGCGCAGCAAGTCCTCGCCTGAGGTCTCCGGGTTGAATTTTCCCGTCACGCACAAGCGCAAGATCTGCGTCAGATCGTGATAGAGCCGCGCCGCGGAGCGCAGCACTTCGGCTTCGGCTTGCGGCAAGACGCCGAGCCGGGCGGCGTTGTCAAGCACCTGCAAGGTCGAGACGCTGAGGATTTCCGGCTTCCGAGACGCATGAGCCAGTTGCAGATATTGCGCGATGAAATCGATGTCGACGAGGCCGCCGGCGGCGAGCTTCAAATCCCAGATATCGTCCTCGCCCTTTTCCAGCGCGATCGCCTTGCGCATGTCGGCGACGTCGGCGGCGGTGCTGGCGGGATCGCGCGGGCGCACCAGCACGCCGCGGATGATGTCCTCGATCTTCCTGCGGAACGCAGGCGAAGCCGAGATCACCCGCGCGCGGGTCAGCGCCATGTGCTCCCAGGTCCAGGCCTCGCGCTCCTGATAATCGGCAAACGCGTCGATCCGCGACGCCACCGGGCCGGCGCGGCCGGACGGGCGCAGGCGCATGTCGACGTCGTAGAGCACGCCGTAATTGGTCCGCGTCGTGAAGGCCGAGATCAGGCGCTGGGTCAGCCGCGCGAAATATTGCGCGCCGTGCAGCGAGCGCTCGCCGTCGGAATCAGGCGCGTCCTCGTCGAAATCGTAGAGCAGGATCAGATCGAGGTCTGATGAGGCGGTCATCTCGCGGCTGCCGAGACGGCCCATCGCGAGGATCGCGGTCTCCTGCCCTTTGATTCTGCCGTACTGGGTCGCGAACTGGCCGGTGACCAGGCCATGCACGGTGTGCACGATACCTTCGGCGACGTCGGCAAAGGCGACGCTGGCCTGCTGGGCCGACACCGTGCCTGACAGAATGCGCGTGCCGATCAGGAACAGGCTTTCCTGGCCGAACAGACGCAGCCGGTCGAGAAAATCCTCGTAGGACGCCGCGTCCTCCAGCGTCGCTGCCAGCCGCGCCGACAATTCCTTCTGGTCCGGCATGGCGCCGAAGAAACGCGGGTCGATCAGCCCGTCCATGATCTGCGGCGTACGCGCCAGCATGTCGCCGAGCCGTGGCGCGGCGCCGAGGATCAGCGCCACCAGCGCCACCAGATCGCGGTTCTGGCTCAAGAGCGAGATCAGCCGTCCGCCGCGCTGCAAGGCGCCGAGGAAACGGTCGAACGCCGTCACGGCGTCGTCGGGGTCCTCGGCATGCGCGAGGCCGTCGATCAGGCCGGGGATGAATTCGAGGAACGCGGTCTTGGTGGCCTCGTTGCGCAGCGCGCGGTAATCGCCCGCGATCCATTGCTGCAGCGTGCCGGCGACCATGATCGGCTTCTTGAAGCCGAGCGAGCCGAGATGTTCGAGCAGCCGCTTGTCTTCCGGGCCGGCGCCATAATTGACGTCGGGCAGTTTCACGGTGCCGGTCGGATCGCCCTCGAACAGCTTGCTGTAATGGCCCTGCACTGTGTTGAGATGCCCGAGCAGGTCCTTTGCGAAGGCGGCGCGGCTCTCGTAACCGAAGAAATGTGCAAAGCGCTCGACCGCCGCCGGCTCGTCGGGCAGCGCATGGGTCTGCTCGTCCGCGATCATTTGCAGCCGATGCTCGACACGGCGCAGATATTCGTAGGCGACCGTGAGTTCTTCCAGCGCCTGAAAGGTGATCCAGTTGCTGGTCGCCAGAACCTGCAGGGCCTGCAGCGTCGGCCGCACCCGCAGGTGCGGATGCCGGCCGCCCGCGATCAATTGCTGGGTCTGGGCGAAGAATTCGATCTCGCGGATGCCGCCGCGGCCGACCTTGACGTTGTGGCCCTCGACCGCGATCTCGCTCTGGCCGCGATAGGTCTGCATCTGCCGCTTCATGTCGTGGACGTCGGCCAGCGCCGCAAAGTCGAGATGCTTGCGCCAGACGAAGGGGGACAATTCGGCAATGAGCGCTTCGCCCGCGCGGGGATCGCCGGCGCAAGGCCGCGCCTTGATCATCGCAGCGCGCTCCCAGGTGCGGCCTTCGCGCTCGTAATAATGCAGCGCCGCCTCGGTCGACATCGCGACCTGGGTCGAGGCCGGATCCGGCCGCAGGCGCAGATCGACCCGGAACACATAGCCCTCGCCGCTGCGCTGTTGCAGCAGCCGTGCCAGGGCCTGCGTGACGCGCACGAAGAACGGCGCCGGCTCGATGTCGGCGACCAGCGACGTCGCGGCCGGATCGAAGAACACGATCAGGTCGATGTCGCTGGAATAGTTCAGTTCGCCGGCGCCCATCTTGCCCATCGCCAGCACGATGAGGCCGCAGCCCTCCTCGGGCTTTTCGTGGTTCGCCGCATTCATCCGGCCCCGTGTCACCTCCTGGCGGAGCAGAAAGCGCAAGGCCGCCTGCACCGAGGCCACCGCCAGATCGGTCAGCGCCGCCGTCACCCGCATCACCGGCCAGACCCCGCCGATGTCGCACAGCGCGATCATCAATGCGGCTTCCGCCTTCATCCGGCGCAGCAGATGCATCACGTCGGTCTCGCCGGGCGCATTGAACACGTCGTGGCCGGTGTTCGCGATCAGCGCCGCAAGATGCGACTCCGGGTCGCACGTCAGGAGCCGGATCAGCCGCGCCGCATCGGCGCGCACGAGATCGAACAGATAGGGCGAGAATTCCGCGATCCCGAGCAGGATGCGTCTCGCGAACGGCTGCTCCAGCAGCGCGTCGAGCGCAGCCGATTGCGCCGGCTCGAGGTCCGAGAGCCAGTCGTTCAAAACCTGTTCGGCATTGCTGGAAGCAGAGACAAAAGGCCCGTCCACGAAGCGCGTGGCGAGGCCCTGTCCTTCCGCGTTGCCCGGCGCGGATGAGTTCATGCCACCTTCTGTGGCACATCCTGCGTTTGAGCCGCAAGCCTGTCACCGGAGGCCGCCAGGGCCGGGATGACCAGGGTTGCGATCAACCCCGGATGGGCATCGCCGAGCCGGAGTTCGCCGCCATGCAGGGTGGCCACCGCCGAGGCCAGGCTGAGGCCGAGGCCGGAACCGGGCAGCGTCCGGCTGGCTTCCAGCCGCACGAAACGCTCCACCGCGTGCTTGCGGTCGGCTTCGGGAATGCCGGGACCGTGGTCGGTGACGCTGAGCAGCACGGAAGCCCCCTCGCGCCGCGCCTCGATCAGGATCTCGCGGGATCGCGCCGCCACGGCGGCGTCCAGCGGCTGCACCGCGGGATCCGGCTTGCCGTATTTGATCGCATTCTCGACCAGATTGGCCAGCGCCTGGCTGATCAGTTCGCGGTTGCCATGGAGCCGCGCGGTTTCGGTCCTGACGCGCAGGGTCAGCCCGTCGTCTTCGGCCAGCGGCTCATAGAGTTCGTGAATGCCCTTGGCGACGTCGGCGGCGTCGAAATCGTCCATGTTGTCGCGCGCCTGCCCGGACTCGGCGCGCGCGATCATGAGCAGCGCGTTGAAGGTGCGGATCAGGCCGTCGGATTCCTCGATGGTGCGTTCCAATGCGGCGCGGTATTCGGCCTCGCTGCCGGAACTCGCCAGCGCCTCCTCGGCGCGGTTGCGCAGCCGCGTCAGCGGCGTCTTCAGATCATGGGCGATGTTGTCGGAGACCTCCTTGAGGCCCATCATCAAAGCCTCGATGCGCTCCAGCATGGCGTTGAGGTTTTCCGCGAGCCGGTCGAGTTCGTCGCCGCTGCGCCCGACCGGCAGCCGGCCGGAGAGATCGCCCGCCATGATGCGCTGGGTGGTGCCGGTCATGGCGTCGATCCGGTATAGCACCCGCCGCGCCACGAAGATGCCGCCGCCGAGGCCGAGCACGATGACGACCAGCAGCGACCATTGCGCGGCTTCGGCGACGATGCCGAACAGCCGACGCCGTTCATCGAGATCGCGTCCGACCAGGAGCCGAAAACCGTTGTCGAGCTCGGTGACGCGCACCAGCGCGCGATGGTTGGCGGTGTCCTGCTCGTCGAGCCGGCGGTACGCGGTCTCGGACCAGCCCGTGGAGGCCATCACGCCGGGAGACAGCGATTCGACATTCCCGCCGAACGCCGTTCCGGCCGGCGTGGTGACGAGATAGAGATTGGCGCCGGGCCGCAGGGCGCGATAGGCGAGCGTGGTGGCAAGGCCGCGCAAGCCCCGGCGCGCATAGGTGGTCTCGATCTCGGTGATCTCGGCATTGACCGTCGTGGTGATCTGCTCGTTGATCAGCCGGCGCGTATTCCAGGCGAAATAGCCCAGCAACGAGGCGGCAAACAGCGCAAACAGGAACAGATAGGCCAGCGTCAGGCGGAACGCCGTGGTGCGGATCAGTTTACCGAATGCCGTCACGGATCGTTTCACCCGACATGTTGAATGCTGTCATGAACATTATCACGGGTATTTGGAGCGCCTGAAGTGACAATGCGTTCATGAACCGGAAGCGGCGAATGGTTCGTGAGCGTTATCCATTGCGAGCGCCGCCCCTGCGATCGCCGACTGTCGCCACGATCTTTATTTCCTTTTGTTTACAATCTATTAGCCGCTCTGGCGGCCATCATCCGTCGCAAGCATGTCGATTCTGGAACGATCGACCGCTACGACTGGGCATCCGTGCCCAGGATGCGCGCCGCGGCGTGCTCGCCGATCATGAGCGACGCCGCATTCGTATTGGCGGATGTGACAGTCGGCATCACCGAGGCGTCGGCTATCCGCAGAGATGATAGTCCGCGTACCCGCAAGTCTGGATCGACGACCGCCATGGCATCCGTGCCAATCCGGCAAGTGCCGCTCGCATGGAACACCGTACCGCCGCTGGATCGGACGAAATCGAGGATATTGGCGTCCGACTGCACCGATGCACCGGGCAGCACCTCCTCTTCCCAAAGATCGCGGAATGCCGGCTGGGCGTGGATTTCGCGAATGATCTTGACGCCCTCCACCATCGTCTTGCGATCGATTTCCGCCGCGAGATAATTAGGGGCGATCTCGGGCTGCGCGAAAGGATCGACCGACCGGATGCGCACGTGACCGCGCGATTGCGGGTGGCATTGCCAGAACGACGTGGTGAAACCCGAATATGAGTGGAGCGGCTCGCCAGGCTTGTCGACCGACAGCGGCATGACATTGAACTGGATGTCCGGCCGGCCGGGACGTGCATATCGTGTCATGGCCGCGCCCCCTACCTGACCTGCTCCAACTGTCAAGGGCCCGCGGCCGCGCAGCGCCCAATCCAGCCCCATCGCCGCCAGCTTCAATGGATTGCGCACATCATCGTTGAGCGACCGCTTGTGCTTGAGGCGAAGGATCGACCGCACCTGATAGTGGTCCTGCAGATTGGCGCCGACGCCAGGCAGATCGATGATTGGTGCAATACCAAGCGGTTTGAGAAGTGCAGCCTCGCCGATGCCGGAGAGTTGCAGAAGCTGCGGCGATTGCACCGCCCCCGCACAAAGAATGACCTCGCGCTCGGCATGCGCGGTGCGGACCTGACCTCCAACGATATACTGCACGCCCACCGCCTCCGCGCCTCGCAGGAGAATGCGGCTGACCTGTGCGTGCGTCACGATGGTCAGATTGGACCGATGCCGGATCGGGTGCAGGAACGCGGCCGCGGCGCTCGCGCGCCAATAGCGGCCGATGCTCAGCTGGTAGCTGCCGACGCCGTAGGTACTCTCCCCGTTGAAGTCCGGGTTGCGCGGCAGCCCGTATTGCACGGCCGCCTCGATCCACGCGCGACAATCGGGATGATCGTTGCGGAGATCCGACACATCCAGTTCGCCCAGCGCGCCGCGATACTGCGAAGCCGCGCCGTTGTAACGCTCGATCCGCCTGAAATGGGGCAGCACAGCACGCGAACCCCACCCGGTCCCGCCGAGCCGTTCCCATTCATCGAAGTCTTCGTGCTGCCCGCGGATGAAGATCAGGCCGTTGATCGAACTCGAGCCGCCGAGAACGCGCCCCCGCGGCCATGCAATCGCCCGGCCGCCCGAGCCTTCGCAGGGTTCTGTCTGGAAGATGCGCGAGAAGCGTTCGTCGTAAATCGTTCGAAAATACCCCACCGGGATTTTCAGCCAGAAGCTTTTGTCCTGCCCGCCTGCCTCAAGCAGGAGGACGCGGTGAGCCGGGTCAGCGGATAGCCGGTTTGCGAGCACCGAGCCCGCGGAGCCAGCTCCAACGATCACGTAATCATAACCTTGTCCGCCCATTTTCCCGCTAGCCAAACATTCTAAACATACTATAGTATCAAACGTACTATAGATAGGATGTTTAGACAAGCAGCCTCGCCGCGGACCCCTTATGAACGAAACCGGTCACCGCATTTTCGGCTCGACGCCCATTCCACGCTACGTGCAACTGGCGGAGTTGTTCCGCCACCGCATGGACAAGGGCGAATGGAGACCCGGCAGCACCCTGCCATCGATCGACGATCTGATGGAACAGTTCGACGTGGCCCGCGTGACGATACGCCAGGCCATCGCGCTGCTCGCGGACGAGGGCCTGCTGTCGCCGCAGCGCGGCCGGGGCACGTTTGTCACCGAGAAGGCGGGCATGCGACGGCAGTTGCGCGTCGAAACGACGCTCGCCGATCTCGTCCAAATGTATCGCGGCGACCGCCCGGAACACTCGACAGTCGAAGAAGGCGTGAGCAGTCCGGTGATCAAGGCCGCCGAAGGGATGGCCGCGCCAAAGTACTTCCATATGCGACGCGTGCATTCCCGAGACGGCGAGCGCTACTGCGTCATCTCGATGTATATCGATTACCGCGTGTTCCGGCGGGCACCTGCGCGATTTCGCCGTGAACTGGTGCTGCCGCTGCTGACATCGCTGCCAGGCCTCAAAATTGCCTCGGGCCGTCAGACGCTCACCATCACAAAGGCCGACGTTGAGACCGCGCGCTTGCTAGGGATTGCCGTCAACACGCCAATGGCGGAGGTACGTCGAGTCCTTTGCGGCGCTGACGGCGCGGTCGTTTATCTCGCCGACGTGACCTATCGCGGGGACTACATCCACCTCGAGATGGATCTGAGGCCATGACGCAGCAATCCCGTGCGCACCGTGTCGTGCGGGCCCCTCAACGACATCTGCGATGGGCGGGCAACACTGACTGAAAAGCCGGGTCTGGGCTTCGGAGACGACGATCTCGTCGCCATAGAGCGTTATCGCGTCCGGCACCGACCGCGGCGCGGACAGAAAACAGGGAGGAGGAGAGATGTCGTTCGTTCATCGGGTAATCACATCGGTTTGTCTGCTGTTTCTTTATGCGCCAACAGCCTTTGCACAGCCTTATCCTAGTCGGATCATCAAGCTCGTCGTTCCATATCCGGCCGGAGGTGCCATCGACATCACCGGCCGCTTGCTCGCCGAACATCTGCAAAGAGAGTTGAACGCCACCATAATCGTGGAGAACAAGGCAGGAGCCGGCGGTACGATTGGGGCCAATGCCGTGGCCAAGGCCGCGCCTGACGGTTACACGATCCTGTTGAGTGGCGCCGCCACGCACGCATTCGCCCCCTCGCTGTTCAAGACGCTGCCATACGATCCTCTCGCCGACTTCACGCCGATCACCCAGGTGTCGGAAGGCTACCTCGCCCTGACCGTGAAGGCCGACTCGGGCGTCAAGGATCTCGCCGGCTTCATCGCGACGATGAAGGACAAGGGCGCGTCCAGCAACTACGCCAGCAACGGCTTTGGCACCTACCCCCATCTGGCCATGGAACTCCTCAAGCAAACGGCTGAGATCGACGTGACACACGTCCCGTTCAAGGGCGGCAATGAATCAGTGACGGCGCTGCTTGGAGGACAGGTGCAGGCGACCCTCAATCACCTGCCGGTAGTCCAACCGCAGGTCGACGCCGGAGCGTTTCGTATACTCGCAACGTCGGGACCTGTGCGCGCCCGTGCGTTCCCTGACGCCCCGACACTGAAGGAATCCGGATACGACGTCGTGGCTTCCGCCTGGTTCGGCCTGTTTGCCCCTGCTGGAACGCCGCGAGAAATCGTCGAGCGGATTTCCACTGCCGTTGCCCGCGTCGCGAAGAATCCTGAATTACAGGAGAAGCTGCGCATCCAAGGCGACGAGGTTCGCGTGGAGGGATCGGAAAATTTTCTGACGCTCCAGAAGAGCGAACTGGAGAAGTGGAAAACGGTGATCGAAAAGGCCAAAATCGTCATCAACTGAAAGTGCCCCGATGAGTCTACCCAACATCATTCTCATTATTACCGACCAGCAGCGCGCCGACACCATCGCGGCATTGGGCGCCCCCTGGATGCACACGCCGCATCTCGACCGGCTGGTACGAGAAGGCACTGCTTTCACCCAGTGCTTCGTCACCTCACCCGTTTGTGTTGCCTCCCGCGCCAGCCTGTTCACCGGCAAGTATCCGCACAGCACGCACGTGTTCACGAATTTCGAACCATGGCAGCCGACGTGGGTCCCGTCGCTTGCCGCGCAGGGCTATCACTGCGTCAACATCGGCAAGATGCATATCAACCCGTACGATGCCGCCGGCGGCTTTCATCAGCGTTTCGTCGTGGAGAACAAGGACCGGCCGCTTTTCCTGGAGGAACGCGATCGCGCGATCTACGACGAATGGGACAAGGCGCTGCGTGTGCGTGGCCTGACCAAGCCATCGCGGTTCAACCGCCATGCCGGCGACCCGGAAGGTTACAAGCGCGCGCTCGGTGCGTTCGCCTGGCATCTCGATGCCGACATGCACCCTGATAATTTCGTTGGGAATACTGCGTGCTGGTGGATCGAAGATCGCAAATGCCCGGACCCTCTGTTCCTTCAAATCGGCTTTCCGGGCCCGCATCCGCCTTACGATCCCCTGCCCGAATGGCTTGACCGGTACGCTGAAGCCGATATCCCCGTGCCGGATGTCAGCGACTCGGAGCTGGAACACCAGCCGCGCGCTCTGAAGATGTTGCGCGAGAACATGACGCGCTTGAACTTCGACTCCGTAAACTGGCGAACCGACGCGAGCCACGAGGACTTGCTGCGGCTGCGCCGCCATTACGCCGCCAATGTCTCGATGATCGACGAACAGGTCGGGCGGATCATGGCAGCGCTCGATGCAAAGGGTTATCTGGACAATGCAATCGTGATTTTCACGTCCGATCATGCCGATGCCCTCGGCGATCACGGTCATATCCAGAAATGGACGATGTACGATACCGTGCTCCGTGTTCCGCTGGTGTTGTGGTCGAAGGACCGGATAGCTGCCGATCGCCGTCGTGACGACCTGGTGCAACTCATCGACATCGCTCCAACCATATTGGAAGCGGCCGACGTGCCGGTGCCGCCCGACTTCGAGGCCCGCTCGCTATGGGGAGCACTCGAGGATCGTGCAGGCTATGTACCGCGCGATACGGTCTATTCTGAAGTCGCGCGCGACCACGTGCAAACCGGTGCGGAATTGATCGTCATGCGACGCTGCCGGGACTGGAAGCTCGTCGTCTATCTCGATGACGAGGAAGGCGAACTCTACGACCTCCGTGCCGATCCCGACGAGAAGCGCAACCTGTGGCACGAGCCCGGAGTTCGCGATCGACGAGACAAGATGATCGGCGAGACCCTGCGCTGGTCCGTGGGAGGCTCCCTAAAGGCACACCGCCGCCCAACCCGAGCACCACAGAAGGCGATGCCGGTGTAGACCCTGGTAACACGGCTGCACCTAGCGACTTCCTGAGTATTGTTCTTTCCTTTTGTTTGCAGTCGGGCGTCACTGCCCGACCGGCGGCAGTTTCCTTATGCGCTCGCCATTTCGCGAAGCGCGATCAACGGAGAAAGCCCCGCTCGGGCGGGGCTTTTGCTTTTCGGTGGCGCTGCGGAACGCAACTGACGGCCAGGAGACGCGGTAAATGGAAATAGCAGGCGATCCAGAGCAACACGCCTGAACAAGCACAACAATTATTGCAGCTTATCTGATGCCGTCCCGGATCATGTAACCCGCGCCGCGGATCGTATGCAGCAGGGGGCGCTCAAAGCCCTTGTCGATCTTGGAGCGCAGCCGCGAAATGTGCACGTCGATGACGTTGGTCTGCGGATCGAAGTGATAATCCCAGACGTTTTCCAGCAGCATCGTTCGCGTCACCACCTGCCCCGCATGCTTCATCAAATACTCGAGCAGGCGGAATTCGCGCGGCTGCAGCGTCAGTTCGTCCTTGCCGCGGGCGACGCGGTGCGACAGCCGGTCGAGTTCGAGATCGCCGACCTTGTAGGTGGTCTCCTCGGCCGGACCGCCATGGCGGCGCGACAGCACTTCGACGCGCGCCAGGAGTTCGGCGAATGAATAGGGCTTTGGCAGATAGTCGTCTCCGCCGGCGCGCAGGCCCTTGATGCGGTCGTCGACCTGCCCGAGCGCGGAAAGGATCAGGACCGGCGTGCGGTCGCCCTTGTCGCGGAGCGCGCCGATCAGGGACAGGCCGTCGCGCTTGGGCAACATGCGGTCGACCACCAGCACGTCGTAATCGCCGCTGTCGGCGAGCGACAGCCCTTCCTCGCCATCGCTGGCGAGATCGGCGACATAACCGACTTCACGGAACGCCTTCACCAGATAGTCGGCGGACTCGCGGTCGTCTTCGATGATCAGAATGCGCATTTGGGGGGCAGTTGCGGTCACGTGATTGGCTTTCTCTCACCATGGCGCGGGCCGCATGCCGATGCAAGGCGACCGGGAACCCTCGCGATCTTTTGTAGGGATCTGGAAAAAAAGCGGGCGGCGAGGCTGGGGGACCCCGCCGCCCTTTTCCCTTCCGACGGAGGGGGGCGAATTCCATCGAAAGGTACTTTGAGGGAGCGAGCTTTGGACCCGCTCCCCGGAAGGAGCCGTCGGCGGGGGCGACTGATGCCGGCGAAACCCTCCATCTGGTATTTAACCCTTGGCTACCGGAACCGCCACAAACCGCGACGAACCGCCGCTCTTCACGCGCATCAGCACGCTGTTCTTGTTGTCGGTGCGCGCCGCGTTGATCGCATCGCGGACTTCGCTGGCGGTGGCGACGCTCTTGCCGCCGACTTCCAGGATCACGTCGCCTTCCTTGAAGCCGCGCTCTGCCGCCGCACTCTTCGGGTCGACGTCGGTGACCACGACGCCTTCCTTGCCGGCGCCGGCAACGCTGTTGGCGGGGGCGACGGTCATGCCGAGCTTCGGCACGTCGGTTCCCTTGTTCGGCGTGGCCTTGTCGCCATCGTCGAGGCTGGCCTTGGCCTCAACCGTGTTCGGCAGCTGGCCGAGCGTGAGGTTGACGACCTTGTCCTGGCCCTTGTGCAGCACGTTGAGTTTCACGGCAGCCCCCGGCGCCAATCCACCGATGGTGCGGGCGAGTTCGCGCGCATCCTTGACCGTCTCGCCGTTGACCGCGGTGATGACGTCACCGGATTCGATGCCGGCCTTGGCCGCCGGACCGTTGGCCTGCGGTTCCGCCACCAGCGCGCCTTCCGCCTTCTTCAGGCCGAGGCTGTCGGCGATATCAGACGTCACCGGCTGAATCTGGACGCCGATCCAGCCGCGGGCGACCGAACCCTTGTCCTTGAGCTGGGCAACCACGTTCTTCACCGTGGAAGCGGGGATCGAGAACGCGATGCCGACGCTGCCGCCGGACGGCGAATAGATCGCGGTATTGACGCCCATCACCTCGCCAGCCGTATCGAATGCCGGTCCACCCGAGTTGCCCTTGTTCACGGGCGCGTCGATCTGGATGAAATCGTCATACGGACCGTTGCCGATGTCGCGGCCGGAGGCCGAGACGATGCCGGCGGTCACGGTGCCGCCGAGGCCGAACGGGTTGCCAACCGCGAGCACCCAGTCGCCGATCCGCGGCTTGGAGTCGGAAAGTTTGGCGAACGGGAAGTCGGTGCGGCCGGCGACCTTGATCAGCGCGAGATCGGTGCGCGGATCGGTGCCGATCACCTTGGCGGTATAGGTCTTGCCGTCGTCCATCGTGACCTCGACCTTGTCGGCGCCGTCGACGACGTGATTGTTGGTCACGGCATAGCCGTCAGGCGAGATGAAGAAGCCGGAACCCTGGCCGGTCACGGGACCACGGCCGCCACGCGGTCCGCCGCGCAGGCCCGGGGGCAACCCATCCGGTCCGCCGAAGCGGCGGAAGAAGCGTTCCATGGGCGAGCCCGGCGGGAACGGCGAGTCCTCGTCCTTGTTGGCGCTATCGTCCCTGTCCTTGCTGGCGAGCTTCTCGGCAATGTTCACCTTGACCGAAATCACCGACGGCTTTACGCGCTCGACGATGTCGGCAAAGCCGATCGGCCGCTCAACCTTGCGAACTTCGTTGTTGACCTGCGCGTGCGCCGCGCTGGTGAAAATATCGACCGGTCCCTGCGAGGGCGTGAGGCCATAGACCGCGACGCCGAGGCCGGCGACGACGGAGGCCATCAACGCGAATTTGCGCGCCGAGAACAGCTGACGGCGCGGTGCGCCATAGGACGGAAGCGAGGAAAGATCGACGGGACGTTCGGTCATTGTTGGAAATCTCCAGATCCATAATCGACGGTGCGGGGGGCTGGGCACCTGACAGGACTGAAGATGGGGTTTGCCGCCTTACAGCGGGCTGGCGAGGGAATTAAACTTTTGTAATGGAGGGGGTTATGACTGCGGCAGTTTAGCGCAGGCAATCAATGGCTTAACGGGAACGAAAAAGTCCTTTTGCGCAATCAGCCATGGAATCCCGGGAAGCTGGTTCCCCCGGGGCGATTTGCGGCCGCAGCGATCAGCGATTGCCCGACAAGCCCGGATGAAAGGAGAATCCAATGCCGGCGCCGGGATACCAATGCGCGGCCGGCTCTTCCTTGAAGAAGATGAAGTTTCTTCCGCTGCGTTCCGAAAAATCCGCCAGGGACGGCGAGCAATGCGCGTTGTCGCCCAGGATCACCGACCGGTCCGACAGCTTGGCTCTTATTGCCTCATATTCCCGGGCCTCGTAGTCCATCGAGTGGTCGGAATCGTTGATGAAGAGATCGATCGGTCCGGCCAATTTGCCGAGCGATTCCAGCGAATCTCCGTACCGGATTTCACCGACCGTATTGAATGGAGCGGTGAAGATCTGCCCTGCACCGGTGCGCAATTCGATCCCAATATAACGGCCGGGCGAACCCTCCCCGGCATTACGCAGCAGCGCCGCGCACAGGACGCAGCTGCCCAAACCGTAATCCACGCCGGTCTCCACGATGGTGGCCGGCTTCATGATACGCGCAACGGCGTACCAACCCAGCCGGCGGCCGATGGAGAACGACGAAACGCCCGGAAGCAATGCCTTGAGGCTTTGTGCGACGTGCTTCTGAAAGACTTCGTCATTTTCGATCTCCTCGAACAGGGATCGAACCAGCGCGGGCGTGACGCCAAAAACCGTTGCGATGGTATGGGCGAGGCTAAGCCTGCTGAGAGGCGTCAGAGCATAGAGGAAGTTGCTGCTCTCGCTGTCACTCAGAGCCCATGACTTCGCAAGATCGACTTGCGGCTGAACATACGCCATTGCGAATTTCAGTCGGCGCCGCTTATCGACCGGCCTGCCAAACTGCCTGTCGATGCGTCTGAGGCCCAGATACAGCGATCCAAGATGGGGACGCAGCCACGCGGGCGATGACCGTTCAATAATGGACTTTACAGACATCCGGCCTCCCAGCAGCGACAACGATCTCCCGAACGCGGAAAATGTGTCCCGCGCATCATGGAGACACCGTCCCCTCCCTGCCCCGATGTGGCCTCAGGTCTTCAGCTTCAGGCGACCCATGAAATCACGCTTGCCGAGGGGTACGCCGTTGGTGCGCAGGATATCGTAGGCCGTGGCGGCGTGGAAATAGAAGTTCGGCAGCGAGAACGACATCAGGAAACCTTCGGCCGTAAACGGCAATTTGCGGTCGCCGAGCGCGAAGATGACATCCTTGCCGCCGAGCGCATTGACGGCTTCGGGTGTCAGCGCCGACAAGGCCTCGCGGGCTTGCGCCACATGTCCCTGCAACCCTGCGAAATTGAACGCGGTCTTGAACGACGGCGGATTGAAGACGCCCTGTTGCACGCCCTCGATGGCGCCGCGGGAATGCTGCACGACGGAGATGATCTGGAAGCGGAACGGCAACATATCCGCCGCCAACCGCGTCTCGACGATCGCTTCCGGATCGATGTTGTTCTCTTCAAAATGGCCCAGCGCGCGGTCGAGGAAGCCACTGACGGCGCCGAGGGTTTGCAGATAATTCGCCACGCTGGCGTCATAGAGCGAAAAAGCCATGTTCAACTCCTCCTGTGAAATTTTCTTCTAGCCGGAACTCTTAGCGGAAACTGATCCGCTTGCAATCGGAGGATGCTCAGGCCGGCCTTTCCGGCGACGTTTCGGCCGCGATCAGGCGCTCCAGGCGGGCTTCTTCCTCCGGCGTCAGCTTGAGCAAATCGCGGTCTTCCCTATCGGGAAATTTCGAACGGCGCCGGCCGGCAGTCCACAGCGCCAGACCGCCGCCCACGAGCGCCAGCGGCGGCAACAGCCACAGCAGCAGCGTATGCGGGTTGAAGCGCGGTTTCAGCAGCACGAACTCGCCATAGCGCGCCACCAGGAAATCAATCACCTGAGAGTCGCTGTCGCCGGCTGCGATGCGCTCGCGTACCAACAACCGCAGGTCACGCGCCAGCGGCGCCTCGGAATCATCGATCGACTGGTTCTGGCACACCATGCAGCGCAGTTCGCGCGACAGATCCCGCGCACGCGCCTCCTTGGCCACGTCCGCCATGATCTCGTCGGGCTGCACCGCGTGGACGGCCGGGCATCCGATCCAGAGGAACGCGGACAATGCGCCGGCGAGGAGTTGCTTCATCGGCTCACTCCGCCGGCTGCAACGCGCGCGAGGCCTTGGCAGGCTTCGGCGCGCCGACGCGCAAGCGGCGGTCCGACAGCGACAGCAGGCCGCCGAACGCCATCAGTATGGGCCCCCACCAGATCAACAGCACCAGCGGCTTGTGATAGATGCGCACCGCGACCGCGCCTTCGTTCGTGGTCTCGCCGAGCGAGATATAGAGCTGACTGGCGCCGCGCGTCAGCAGCGCGGCCTCCGTGGTCGAGGACGCCCGCGTGGTGAAATTGCGCTTCGACGGCATCATCACGCTGAGTGTCTTTCCGTCGAGCGTGACGGTGAACGGCACGATCATCTCGCGGTAGTTCGGACCCTGCCGCTGCGTGACGCCGTCGAGCTTCAATTCGTAGCCGGCGACCTTCGCGACGTCGTTTGGCTTCAGGGTCCCGATATATTCGCTGTTCCAGGTGGTCTCGCAGACGATCCCGATCAGGGCGACACCGACGCCGGCATGGGCGAACGCAGTGCCCCAGGTCGCCCGCGGCAACCCGCGTGCGCGTTGCATGGCGGTCGCAAAGGGTACGCGAAACAGCGCCATGCGCTCGGCAAGATCGGTGATGGCGCCGGCGATGACGAAGATCGCAAGGCCGATCGCGAGCGGCGCAAACGTGCTGCCGCCATAGGTCCATGCGTAGATGACCGCGATCGCGATCAGCGCGGCAATGCCGGCCGCCGTCAGCCGCTGCGCCGCCCCCAGCAAATCGCCGCGCTTCCATGCCAGTAGCGGCCCGAACGACATCGCCATCATCAGCGGCACGAACAAGGGGCCGAAGGTCAGGTTGAAGAACGGCGCACCGACCGAGATCTTGTCACCGGTCAGGACCTCGAGCGCCAGCGGATACAGCGTGCCGATGAACACCGTCGCGCAGGCCGTGGTCAGGAACAGATTGTTCAGCACCAGCGCGCCCTCGCGCGAGATCGGCGCGAACAGCCCGCCCTGCTTCAGCGCCGACGCGCGCCAGGCGTAAAGCGAAAGGCTGCCGCCAATGAACAGACACAGGATCATGAGGATGAAAACGCCGCGCGTCGGATCGGTCGCAAATGCATGCACCGAGGTCAGCACGCCCGAGCGCACCAGGAAGGTGCCGAGCAGCGACAGCGAGAAGGTCAGGATGGAAAGAAGGATGGTCCAGACCTTCAGCGCGTTGCGCTTTTCCATCACGACCGCGGAATGCAGCAGCGCGGTGCCGGCGAGCCAGGGCATCAGCGAGGCATTCTCGACCGGATCCCAGAACCACCAGCCGCCCCAGCCGAGCTCGTAATAGGCCCAGTACGACCCCATCGCGATGCCGAGCGTGAGGAATATCCACGCCACCAGTGTCCACGGCCGCACCCAGCGCGCCCAGGCTGCATCGATCCGGCCCTCGATCAGGGCGGCGACCGCGAACGAAAATGAAATCGAGAAACCGACATAGCCGAGATAGAGCATCGGCGGATGCACCGCGAGGCCGATATCCTGCAGCACCGGGTTGAGGTCGCGGCCTTCGATCGGCGGCGTCGCGATGCGCAGGAACGGATTCGAGGTCACCAGGATGAACAGATAGAACGCCGCCGCGATCCAGGCCTGCACCGCCAGTACATGGGCGCGCAGCGACAGCGGCAAATTGTTGCCGAAGGCCGCAACCAGGCCGCCGAACAGCGCCAGGATCAGCACCCACAGCAGCATCGAGCCTTCGTGATTGCCCCAGACGCCGGTGATCTTGTAGATCAGCGGCTTGGTCGAGTGCGAGTTCTCGAAGACGTTGACGACAGAGAAATCGGAACTGACATGGAGCATCACCAGCGCCGAGAACGACACCGCGACAAACAGCAATTGCGCCAGTGCCGTCGAACGCGCAACGTTCATCAGTGCGGCATCGCCCCAGCGCGCGCCCGCGATCGGCACCGTCGACTGGATCAGCGCCAGCGCCAGCGCCAGCACCAGCGCGTAATGTCCGGCTTCGGTAATCACTTCGAGGCCCCCTGCGCAGGCACCGCCGAAGCGCTCGGCTTGGCGCCGTAATCGTCCTTCCAGTGGCCCTGCTTCTTCAAGGCGTCGGCGACGTCCTTGGGCATGTAGGTCTCATCATGTTTTGCGAAGACGGTGTCGGCCCGGAACACGCCTGACGCATCGAGGGCGCCCTCGGCGACGACGCCCTGCCCTTCACGAAACAGGTCGGGCAGGATTCCCTTGTAGGCCACGGGCAATGTCGCAGCGCCATCGGCGACGCTGAAATTCACCGCCAGATTGTCGCCGCGCACGAGCGATCCCGGCTGCACCAATCCGCCGAGCCGGAAGCGCTTGCCGGTCGGAATCTGCTTCTCGGCCGCCATCGAGGGCGTGGAAAAGAACACGATGGAATCGCGCATCGCGTTCAGCACCAGCGCAGCCGCCACCGCGAGCACCGCGAGCGAACCGCCGATCATGGTCAAACGCCGCTGCTTGCGCGTCATTGATAACCTCTGGTTCCCTGGGCGATCGCGCCCATCATCCATCAAGCCCGAGATTCTTCAGGCCCTCATTGAGCTGGCGCAAGCGTTCGGCATCGTTGGCGACCGCCTGCCGCGCCTCGCCTAGCGCGCTCACCGCCTTGTCGCGCTCGCCCATCACCATATAGGCCCGCACCAGCCGCAGCCATCCCTCGACGTCGTCGCCGTTCTGCCTTAACCGCGTGGCGAGGCGGTCGACCATGCCGCTGATCATCGCACCGCGGTCAGCTTCGTTCATGTCCTTGGCGGCGGCCATCGTATCGCTCGACAGCGCGGGCGCCGCCGGACCGCCGACCCGCACCAGGGCTGCCTGCACCAGCGGCCGCCACGGCGCATCGGGCGCGGCCTTGGCCAGCATCGCGCGCCAGATCGCGGCAGCGTCCGTGCCGCGGCCGTCCTGTTCGGCGGCAAGACCAAGGAAATAGCCGGCCTTCGGATCGTCCGCGTTCTGCGCCAACGCACGCTCGAATTCGGCCTTGGCCTCCGCCGTCACGACACCGTTTGCCGAAGCTGTCAGGGCTTCGCCGAGATCGGAGCGGCGCTCGGCGCTGTCGCCATTGTAAGTGATCGAGTTGCGATAGCTCCGGATCGCGTCATCGTAGCGGCCGAGCCGTCCCAATACCGGGGCGAGCACGCTCCAGCCGCGACCATCGGTCGGGTTCTTGTCCAGATGCGCCTCGACCTGCGCCACCAGATTGTCGAGCGGCTGTTTGGCATCGACGGCGCGGGTGCGGGAAGCGAGCGGGAAATCACCGAGCTGGGGCGATCCGACCGACAGATAGAAGGCAACCGCCGCGACCGGCAATCCAACCAGCGCCAGCACGGTCGACGATCGGCGCAGCCCGAGATTCGCCTGCGCCGGCTGATCGTTGTTGCCGTCGGCGGCCGCCAGCAGGCGGCGGCTGATCTCGACGCGCGCGGCCTCCGCTTCCGAGGAGCCAATCAGCCCGGCGGCGACATCGCGGTCGATTTCGGCGAGCTGATCGCGGTAGACGGCGGCCTCGCTGCCGCCGGCCGATGCGGCCGAGCCGCGGCCGAGCGGCCAGAGCACGGCAAAGATCGCCGCGACCGTCATCAGCGCGAACACAAACCACAGCGTCATCAAGCAGTTCCCGGCCGGAACGGCACCTTCAGGCAGGCGCCGATGCGCCGCTTTACACCACTGGCGGCAAGCCCGGCAATTGACATTTGCGGCAGCAAAACCGGCGAAAGCCGGGGGTAGCGGGCGGGCCGTCCGGCGCCGGATCGGGGTGTTTCACAGGCGCGACGTGCCAACCGATGGGACCTGCGCAGGCCGCCGAGAGCCGGAAACCCGCCGCAGGTGGCGGCGAGCTATAGTGTTTACACCAAGACGTAGGCGATGCTACAAAATGAGGTGAATACGTTAATCGCGGCTCCTCGCGAATTCTGGCTCCCTAGAGGCAATCGATGCGAACCCGGACAGCATTTCGACGTGACGCCCTTCCCTTCAGCCGCGCCGCGTCGCTTTTATTCCCGCTGTTGCTGTCGTTTCCGGCTTGTGCCGAGGACGGGACGGAACGGACGGCGATCGGCGCTGCGATGCTGCTGCCCCGGGATCTCAGCCCTTGGGGCATGTTCCTGCAGGCCGACATCGTCGTCAAAGCGGTCATGATCGGCCTGGTCTTTGCGACCCTGGTGACCTCGACGGTATGGCTCTCGAAAACGATCGAGTTGATCCGCGCGCGGCGCAATGCCCGAAGCGCGCTGCGTAAACTCGCCAGCGCCCGGAGCGTGGATGACGCCGTGCGGCAGGTCCCCGGCGGCACGGTGGCCCAATTGCTCGAGGGCGCGCTCGCGGAATTGAAACTGAGCACCGACCGGATGGACAAGGAAGGGATCAAGGTCAGGATCACCTCGCGGCTGCAGCAGATCGAGGCGGCGGCAAGCAGGCGTATCGCCTTCGGCACCGGTGTGCTCGCGACCATCGGATCGACCGGCCCGTTCGTCGGATTGTTCGGCACGGTATGGGGAATCATGAACAGCTTCATCGGCATCTCGAAATCGCAAACCACCAACCTCGCCGTGGTCGCGCCCGGAATCGCCGAGGCGCTGCTGGCGACGGCGCTCGGGCTGGTGGCTGCGATTCCCGCGGTGGTGATCTACAACCTGTTTGCGCGGCAGATCGCCTCGTACCGGGCGCTGCTCGGTGACGCGTCCGCCGAGATCACGCGGCTGGTCGGGCGCGACCTCGACGGCGGCACCCTTCTGGTGCGGCGGCACCTGGCGGCGGCGGAGTAGCAGCCATGGCCGCCAGTGTGAACCAGGGCAACGGCGATCTCTCGGAAGTCCATGAGATCAATGTCACGCCGTTCATCGACGTCATTCTCGTTCTGCTCATCATCTTCATGGTGGCGGCACCGCTTGCCACCGTCGATGTCGCCGTCGATCTTCCGGCCTCGAACGCGCAGCCGCAGCCGCGGCCCGACAAGCCGGTCTACCTGACCGTCAAGCCGGACCTGTCGCTCGCCGTCGGCAACGAAACCGTGGGCCGCGCTGCGCTGCCCGGCGCACTCGATGCGAGCACCAGCGGCCAAAAGGATGCCCGCATCTTTCTGCGCGCCGACAAGCTCGTCCCCTATGGCGAGGTGATGCAGGTCATGAACCTGCTGCGCGCCGCCGGCTATCTCAAGGTAGCCCTGGTGGGAATGGAGCAGGCGTCATCGCCATGATGCAGCTTGCGGCCGAAGATCGCTCCGACCTGCAACGATGGATGTTCTCGGGGCTTGCGGTGCTGAGCGTCTACGGCGCATTGACCGCCGCACTCGCCACGTGGCGCCCCGCGGATGATACCGTGGCTGCTGAACCGTCGGGCGCGATCGTGGTCGATCTGGCGCCGTTGCCGGCGGCGCCCGCAACCACGCCGAACGACGTCGCGCCCGGTCCGGAACAGGTGATGTCGGAGGCGCAACCGGTGGCGAAACCGGAGGTGACGCCGCCGGATGAAACACCTGAATTGCCCCCGGCTCCCAATCCGGATGCCGCAATGGCGCTGCACGCCAAACCGCAGCCCGAGGTAACGCCGCAGCAGCAGGCAGCCGCAAACACGACGTCAGCGCCGCCAGCGGTCCCGGAACGCATCGCGCCGGTCGCCGTGGCGCCGACCCAGGGTGCACCGGGCGCGCGAGAGTCGGAAGCCGTGGTGACATGGCGAACCAAACTCCTCGCCATGATCGAAAAGAACAAGCGCTATCCGGAAGCCGCGCGGCCGCGGCGCGAGCAAGGAACGGCGCAGGTGTCATTTTCGCTGGATCGCAAGGGCATGGTCGCAAACGCGCACGTGACGCAAAGTTCAGGTTCCAGCGCCCTTGACGCGGAAGCGGTCGCGCTGCTCAAGCGCGCGGAGCCGTTTCCGGCGCCGCCGGCGACTTTCCCGGGGGAATTCGTCGTCGTGCGGTTGCCGATCCGCTTCACCGTGAAATAGCGCGGTCGACCGGAGGTACCTGCGGCCTTGTCGCCAAGTCCCGCTGGCCATTAATCGGCAGCGATGACGCCGCCGGCGCCGAACTTGTAGTTCACCCCGACCCTGACGCCATCGCTGGTCATTCTCGTGTTGGAGTCGAACGCGACCGCCGTGTTGGTGGCGGCCGGCGTGGTGCGCACCGAACCGAGATCCATGTGGAGATATTCGAGCCTGCCGGTCCAGTTGCCCGTCAGGCGGGTCTCCAGACCGCCTCCGACCACCCAGCCAAATCGGTAAGTGTCGGTATTCAACGCTGTCGTCGTAGCGGCACCCGCAGTGTCGAAACCGGCGACAGATGTTGAATTCGTTATCTTGCCGAACGGCACGCCTGCGGTGGCGTAGGCCATCAGGCCGGGTGTAACCAGCATCCCGACGCGACCGCGAACCGAGGCGACCCAGCCCAGACGATAGTCCAGGCTTGCCCTCACCGTTGCGTCGAGCGGAGCGAGCGCCGCGTTGCAGATATCGCCAGGGCATATGGCGGCGCCGCGGCCGCGCTGGTTGCGATGATCGAAATCTCCCTCGATGCCGGCCACTATCCGGCCCGATACCCAGTTGTAGCCGGACTGAACGCCGAAGCTCGCAATGTCTTGGGTGGACGACGGACGGGCACCGGCGAGCGACGCGGCGGTTGCAACGTCGTCGAAGGCCGCGTTGGTGATCCCCTCACCCCTCAAATATCCGACATGGCCGCCGGCATAGAGGCCGGCCCAGTTCCATGCCGCGGCATCCGGTGCGGGACTCTTCTCGTAGCCGCCGGCCGCCGGTCGCCTGGCTCCGATGCCGGGCGGTCCGCTCGGCCGATCGACGCCGTATTTGACGTTCATGAACAGTTTGAAACCCCGTCCGGGCTGCAGGATCTCGTCCTTGTGGAATTGAACGGCGTTGCGAACGTCGGCGTTGAGCAGGTTGTCGCCAACCAGCCCGGTCGCGACCTCGACCGCGCCCCATGGCGAGTCCTTCCAGAACTTCCGATGTTCCACCTGCACCTTGACCAGATCATATCCGGCGGTCGGGGTGTCGAATTGCGGAATGTCGTTCTGCGCAAACGCATGCAGCCATCCTGCGCGCAGGAACCAGCCGTCGTTGCGCCAGTAGACGCCGCCGCCGAGACGCATCGGCGGAATCCGCGGCACGTTGCTGCCATCGGTGAACGTCGCTCGCACGACATCATATTGGCCGTCGACGCCGAAAGTGCCGCTGGCGAGAGGCGCGACGTCCCATTGCCAGGCCAGTTCACCGCCGCGAAAGGTCGCATCGCGCTGATCGTAATTGACCTGGATATAGTCGGTGCCGGCACCGCACGAGGCAAAGGTTTCCTGACAAAAGATGCCGGTCGCGCGCGAGAAGATGAACTTGTCGTACGACGTGTAATAGGCGCTCGCGGCGAACCTGAAATCCCCGTCGGTGCGCTTCAGCCCGATTTCCGCGGTTTGCGCGGTTTCAATTCCGAGGTTTGCGTTACCGATCTTGAACGTCTTTTCCGAACCGTCGGGCCCTTGCGCAAACAATTCGAGGGCGCGCGGCGCCCGTTCGATGCGCTGCAACGTCAGGCTGGCGACCAGCGCGGACGGCAGATCCTTGAGGATGCCGAAACTGATGCTCTTGGGCAAATAGTCTAGCTTGGCGGCCCCCCTGCCGGGCTCGTCCGGCGGGGGCAGGAAAGTCGGCGGGAACGTAAAGGCCGTTCCCGCGACGTCGACCGCCTCGATGCGTCCCGCCAATTGGGTGCGTAACGTATCGGTGTGTCTCACTTCGTTGAGGAAGTACGCCGCCGCCGTTCGGGTCTGGGCCGGCAGCAGGATCGCCTGCCCGGCCGTATCCAGTTTCTGGTAGGCGCCCTGCGCACCGACGATGCTGGTCAGCGCACCCAGCGGCGTGGCGAACGGCGCGAGTTCGAATTCGAGCTTGCCCTCCGTTTGCCGGTTCTTGAAGGTGGCCGTGATCTCCTGAAATCCGGTCGCGGCGAGTACGGTTTCGTCGTGCCGGTAGTCCGAATATCCCGTCCAGTACCTGACGGCCGCCAGCGCGCTTGCATCCGGACGATATTCGCCCTTGGAACTGATCTTGGTCTGCTCGAGGTCGTTGTGCTGCCGCGCATCGGCCGTCGCGATACCCGGCACATAATAGTCGCTGGTGAAGCGGGAGACGGCGATGCCGGCATAGCCGCCGTCGAACAGCCAGGAGCCGCCGACCGCGGCCCCCGCGCTTTGCGAGGCCGAGTTCGGTTGTTTCCCGTTGAAGGTGGGCGCGGGATTCGGCGGAACGAGATAGGGATAGCTCGGGACGCTGTAATCGCCGGAGGATCGCCCGTAGATGTCGGCGTGAACGGCGGCGTTGCGACTGCCCGCATCCAGCAAAAGACCGCTTTCCCATCCCCTGTTGACGCTGGTTATGCCCGATCTCAGTTCGGCCGCCACCCCTCCGGCCGGAGCGGCGGTCGGAATCCGGTTATTATTGACATCGACGATGCCGCCGACGGCTTGCGATCCGAAACGAAGCGCACCCGGTCCGCGGACGACATCAACCTTCTGGATCGCGAGCGGATCGATCGGCACCGCGTGGTCCTGCGCGATATCCGACACGTCGACCGCGCCAACGCCGTTCTCCTGAATGCGGACCTTGGCGTCCGACAATCCGCGCAGAACGGGGCGCGACGATTCCGTGGCGAGGCCCGCGGAGGTCGCACCCGGCATGGTGGCGAACAGGCTGCCAAACCCGCCATTGCTGCTGCCGGTCTGGATCTGATTGCTTCCGATGGTCGACAGGGGCGCAAACGGCGGGTTGAAGGGCGATGCGGGGTTGGCCGCAGGTGCGGGACCCGGCAGCGGCGCGGCGACCGCCGGTGCAGGTCTGCCGGACTCGCTGCGCCCCGCACGCCGCGCGGGCCGGGGCTGGCGTCCCTGCACGGTCACGAGCGGCATCTCCACTTCGGCCGGAGCATTCAGCGTGTCTTGCGGGCCGCCGGCCGTGGCCGGTTGCGGCTGTACCGCCTGCGATTGAACTGGCTGCGCCGGAGTTTGCCCGCTCGCCGGCGGGGCTGCCGCAGCAGGCGCTTCGCCAGGCGCCGGTGGCGCCGCTTCAGACGCCGGTGCTGCGGGTGCGGCCGTTTGCGCGAAGGCGGTCGCATGGCCCACACAGACCATTGCAAGTGTGGAGGTGCCGAGAAGAACCATTCGTGTCGCGCGCATGCCGTCCCCAACCTCGATCGCGCCCCAGGAACACCCGAATAAGCCACGACACCAAAACGTAGGTAATGCTACATGTTAATGCTGAGCCGTTAACTGTCAAGACGCCTTGACCGGACGGCGCAGACCTGCGGTTTCGTGACGCGCCGCCAACTTGCAATGTGGTCGGCAGCGCGCCATGGTCTGCCTCTTCTCGACGGATTCGCCCGGAAAGGTGCAGTGTTGCGCAAGCCCTCGACAGATCGGGCCAAATCGGTGGCACCGCTCCCTGCGGAACAAACGCAGGCGCGCCGCTTTGGAAAAGCGCGATCGGCACGCTCGACCGCGGTTCTGGAGGATTATGTCGAGCTGATCTCCGACCTGCTCGGAACGACCGGCGAGGCGCGCCCGACCGATATCGCGCGCAGGCTGGGTGTCTCGCACCCGACGGCGATCGACACCATCGCGCGGTTGAAACGCGAAGATCTGGTGACCGCGCGGCCCTATCGCGGGGTGTTCCTCACCGAAAAGGGCGAGAGTCTCGCCAAGCGCGTCCGCGCGCGCCACCGTCTGGTCGTGGAGGTCCTGCTGGCGCTCGGCGTCCCCCAGGAAGCCGCGGAGGCCGACGCCGAAGGCATCGAGCATCATGTTTCGGAAGTAACGATCAA
The DNA here is from genome assembly GCA_017305715.1 of Hyphomicrobiales bacterium. Taxonomy (GTDB): domain Bacteria; phylum Pseudomonadota; class Alphaproteobacteria; order Rhizobiales; family Xanthobacteraceae; genus Bradyrhizobium. The sequence continues at coordinate 92,263 of JAFKKG010000008.1, forward strand.
GGCCTTCGCCGAATTCCTTCGCGAGACCAAGGATCGCCGCAAGGTGTGATGGCGCTGATGCGCCCTACCCGTTACGGCCGGCCTTGCGTTCGGAGGATTTGCGCTCGCCGGTGACGGCATTTTCCGCCGCCCGGCTCATCAGCGACGCATAATCGTGGCCGAACAGGACCTCGCAGAAGCGGATCGCCGCCTTGACCTGCGTCTGCCGGTAGGCACGCGCCTTGGCGTCGCCGCCGCGCAGCGACTGCACCAGCCCCTCGGTGGATTGCTCGACATAATGCTGCAGGTCGGAATAGGTCCGCAACGTGACCTCGTTGATCGCCAGTTCGCTGGCATAGGTTCGGCACACCGCGACGAAATCGATCAGGGCGGCGGTCTCCTCGACCTCCGTTTCGTCGATCTTGGGAGCACTCGAAATATCCTTGTCGGCGCGCTGACGCAGGATGCGGCGGACGCGGCCGGGCACGCTGTCGATCTCCGACTGCAGCGAATTGGAAATGTCGGCGCGGATCGCGGTCAGCTGGCGGCCCCAGGTCGAATCATTGCGCAGATCGAGTTCGGTGCGCAGGCCGCGCACGCCGTCATGCAGGATCTTCAGCTGCTCACCGACATTGTCGAGCTGGCCCCGTCTGATATCGGTGCGCAGACAGGCCGCCAGAAACGACAAATCATGCAGCGCCAGCGTGACGGCAATGCCGAAGGGCGTCGCGGCCACGCGGATTTCGTCATCGGATGCCGCCATCTTGATCGCCAGGCGAATGATCTGCCAGGGGGCGGCCAGCCGCTGCATGATCAGCGACAGCGCGAACGGCAGCAATTGCGGCGTTTGCAACGGGGGCGCATTCAGCGCCGAGGTGACCGAGATGATCTGGGAATCCGTGAAGGCCCGCAACTGGCTCGGCAGCCGGCCGCCCAGCGTTTCCATCGCCTCGCGCGCGCGCAGGACCGCGCCGATCGACAGCAGATCCTCGACGACGTTGGGCGGGCCGATCCGGGAGAGCGAACGGTGCCTGTCGTCGCCCGCCACCGGGGCCGCGACCCTGGCGATCGCCTCCGCGACGGCAAGCTGGAATTTGCGTACCTCGGCTTCGAGTCCCGCGGTCGAGCCGCTCAACCTGATCTCGGCGAGCACCATCTCGAAGGCCCGCGCCTGCTCAGGCGCGCCTTCCCGGGCCAGCCATTGCCAGACTGGCTGCAGCGAGGTGCGGCGGACCTGTCCCGGCCGCATCGGAAAATTGCTTTCGATCAGGAACGGCTCGATCGGGCGGAACAGCAGCCGCGCCGGATCGTCGGAGCGCGGCCGAATTGCCTCGTCTTCCTCGGCCCCGCGCACGACCTTGCGCAATTGCTCAAGCACGAGGGTCGCGACGGCGAGGTCTTCGCCGCGCTCGATGGCACGCTCGAATCCCCGCATCAGCAGCGCCTGCGCCTGAGGCGGGAGCTGGGCGAGATAATCCCTCAGCCGCTCGGTCGATGTCTGGCTCATGCGCCCAGGTTGGATATGCGTGTGTCGTCCGGACGGTAAAGCCCGTCCACCGACAAATCATAAAAGTGTGCGCGTTAAGAAGTCGTTTAGGAATAATGAAATCAGGGGCTGCGCGGCAGGCGCCGCCGGTAATACCTCTCCCCTTTCCGGGACATTCAGACGCCCGGAAGCACCAGTTCGGCCCGCAACCCGCCGATCGGGGCGTCGCCGAGTGCGAGGCTGCCGCCGTAAAGGCCCGCAAGATCGACCACGATCGAAAGTCCGAGGCCGGAGCCCGGCTTGGATTCGTCGAGCCGCTGGCCGCGACGTGAGACTTGCGCGCGCTCGGCGGCCGATAGCCCGCGGCCGTCGTCGTCGACGATGATTCGCAAGCTGGGCCCGGCGCCGGGCTTCAAGGGCGGCTCGACCAGCACCTCGATCAGGACCTGCGAAGCGGCCCATTTGCAGGCATTATCGACCAGATTGCCGGCCATCTCCTCGAGGTCCTGGCGCTCGCCGCGAAACTTCGCTTGCGGATCCGCCTTCAACTCGATGATGAGGCCGCGATCGCGGTGGATCTTCTCCATGGTCCGCCGCAATGCCTCGATCGCGGGCGCGACCTCGGTGACGGTGCCGACGACGGTGACGCGCGCGGCGATGCGGGCCCGCTCCAGATGATGGGCCACCTGATCACGCATGACATCGGCCTGCTCCAGCACCTTGCTGGCAAAGGGATCGACCGGATGGGCGGCAGCTTCGTTGACGATGACGGACAGCGGCGTCTTGATGGCGTGGGCGAGATTGCCGACATGGGTGCGCGCGCGCTCGACGATTTCCCTGTTGGCATCGATCAGTGCATTGGTCTCGCGCGCCAGTGGCGCGATCTCGACGGGGAATTCGCCCTCGAGCCGTTCGGCACGGCCCGAGCGGATATCGGCGATCGATTCCGAAATGCGCTTGAGCGGCGCGAGTCCGAAGCGGACCTGGAAGATCGTGGTCAGCAGCAGCACGATGCCGAGCGCTGCAAACGTACCGCCGAGATAGTAGTCGAAGCTGCGCGTCTCATCGAAGATCTCGCTGGAATCGCCGGCGACGCTGACGAGGAACTTGCCGTCGGCGCCGAGGTCGACCGGACGCTCCACCATCCTCAAATTCTGCCCCTCGGGGCCATCGACATAGCCGAGACGGATGCCCGCCGCGGTCAGTTCAGCGCCATGTTCCTCGAGCTTCGGCAGCTTCTTGTCCCACAGCGAGCGTGATACCCGCGCCTCGCCTTTTTCGCTGTCGGTACGGACCACCTGCCAGTACCAGCCCGACAGCGGCAGTTCGAACAACGGCTCGCCGAGCGACTGGAACTGACGGTCGGGCGGCTCGTCCGGCGTTGCGACTTCGGCGATCAGGGTGCGCAGATAGAGATTGAGCCGGCGGTCGAATGCGCGCTCGGTCGCGTCGCGATAGACCGACGACAGCACCACGCCGGTAATGACCAGGATCACCACCACCCACGCGGTCGCCGACAGGAACAACCGGGTGGCGAGCGAAGAGCCGCGCATCAGCGCACGATCCCGAAAAGTGGCGGCCGGTCTTCAGACAAAAACATGCTCAAACAAAGAAGTAAGCGTGTTGCTTCGTCAACGCCTTTGATCAGGCGCCGGCAGTCACGCGCCGGACGCCGGCGGCGTCAAGAGATAGCCGAGCCCGCGCACGGTCTGGATGATATCGACGTCGAGCTTCTTGCGGATGCGGCCCACGAATACTTCGATGGTGTTGGAATCGCGGTCGAAATCCTGATCGTAGAGATGCTCGACCAGTTCGGTACGCGATACCACGCGCCCGGTGTGATGCATCAGATAGGCCAGCAACCGGTATTCGTGCGACGTCATCTTGATCGGATTGCCCGACACGCTGACCCGGCCGGTGCGCGTGTCCAGCGAAACCGGGCCGCAGGTCAGCTCCGACTGGGCGTGGCCGGTCGAGCGGCGCAACAGCGCGCGGATCCGCGCCAGGATTTCTTCGAGGTGAAAGGGTTTGGCGACATAGTCGTCGGCGCCGGCATCGAAGCCCTGCACCTTGTCGCTCCAGCGGTCGCGCGCGGTGAGGATCAACACCGGCATCGCGCGGCCGTTGCGGCGCCATGCCTCCAGCACCGAGATGCCGTCCATCTTGGGCAGACCGATGTCGAGCACCACGGCGTCATAGGGTTCGCTGTCGCCGAGATAGTGGCCCTCCTCGCCGTCGAATGCGCGATCGACCACATAACCGGCATCGGTCAGCGCGGTCGTCAGCTGACGATTGAGATCGGGGTCATCCTCAACGACAAGCAGGCGCAAGTTGGCCTCCAAAACTGATCTTCACAACACCTGCCCCAAGATGAGGCTCACCGGCGTGAACGGGCAATGAACAGGGCTCGCCGGGCATTGTTACTTTTTCGTCATAACGGATTGCAACGGCGCGGCGGTCCGTCGCAGGCCAAGGCCTAACATGCCGAATCGGAGGGCCCAAGGGCTTCTGAAACTGGTTGGCAGGTGAAAGGGCGGCTAGCGACCGGTCGCTCCCTGGACCACGATCAAATCGACGGGCCCGCCCGGCCGCTCATCATCAAAAACCCCGATCGTGAGCCGCCCGGTTTTCCAGGCGGCGGTGTCCAGATTGCTGCGGCCTCTCAGCAATTGCGGGCCGTCGGGATCATTGTCGTGGCCGTGCACCACGTGACGTTCGCCGAACCCGCCTGAATCGTCCTTCGGGTAGCGCTTCCACAACAGCGTTTCTTCGCTCTGCATCTCCAGCGGCGAGGCGGGATCAATGCCGGCATGCACGTAGAGGCGATGCGCATCGACATGGTACAGGCGCAGCCGGTCGAGCCATGCGAGATGGGTTTGCGGCACTAAAGCGGGATCGCCGCCATAGGATGCCAGCGCCGTATCGCCGCCTCGCGCGAGCCAAAAGGCCAGCTTGGCAGGGTCGCGCAGGCCCTCGATCATCATCGAATCGTGATTGCCCTTCAACGCGACGAAGCGCCAGCCGCCGCCGATACCGGGCAGCAGCCGCTCGATCACCTGCCGCGTCTGCGGGCCCTTGTCGACATAGTCGCCGATGGTGACGATGGTTCCGGCGGCCCCGGAGGCATGGGCTGAAATTTCGCCAAGCGCGCGGCTGAGCAGATCGTCGCGGCCGTGGATGTCGGGAATGACGTAGGTGAAGCTCATCCGTGTGGGCATTCCCGGCTGCAGGAGGCGACTGTGCCCTTATTCCACCCGCACGTCACCTGCGGCCATCGCTCAGGTCCGGAAGAACACGAACCAGACCACGCCCAGGATCAGGACCGCCAGCCCGGTCGAAGCCGTCAAAAGCGCAAGCACGGAAGGGCCGGGTTCAGCCTGACGGGCCTCGGTCGGGGTTTCTATAATCTGGCCATGTCGGCGCGTTGCCATGGGGACCTCATTTGCGTAAGTGTCTGTAATGCCAGCTTTTGCCGCCGCATCACCTGTCAAAAAGCAACGCTTGATGGGAGGTGATGTTCCGGAAATGCCCACCCCTCATTTTGCGGCCAAAAGGTCGCAGCCGAGCCTGCGGAACATGCGCTGCGGCCACAGTTAACGCCGTTGGCAGATTCTCTTCCCGCCATGTTTGAAAGCGGGTCCCCCGATGGTATTCTTGCCCCTTCGTCTGTTGCGTCTGTCGGAGTTTTCCCATGGCCCCCCGCGCCAATTGGAAAGGCTTTTTGCGCCTTTCGCTCGTGACCTGCCCCGTCGCCTTGTATCCGGCGACCTCGGACACCGAGAAGGTCTCGTTCAACCAGATCAACCGCAAGACCGGCCATCGCATCAAATACGCCAAGGTCGACGCCGACACCGGCGAGGAAGTCGCCAACGAAGACATCATGAAGGGCTACAAGGTCGACACCGACACCTATATCGAGGTGACAAAGGACGAGCTTGACGAACTCGCGCTGGAATCGACCCGCACCATCGAGATCGACGAGTTCGTGCCGAGGACCGATATCGACAGCCGTTATGTGATCCGCCCCTATTATCTCGTGCCGGACGGCAAGGTCGGCCATGACGCGTTCGCGGTGATCCGCGAAACCATCCGTAACCTGAACAAGGTCGCGATCGGCCGCGTGGTGCTGACCAACCGCGAACACATCATCGCATTGGAGCCGCTCGACAACGGCCTGATGGGAACGCTGCTGCGCTACCCCTACGAGGTCCGCAGCGAGAAGGAATATTTCGACGACATCCAGGACGTGAAGATCACCAAGGACATGCTGGATCTGGCCAAGCATATCGTCGAGCAGAAATCCGGCTCCTTCGAACCGGAGCAGTTCGAGGACCGTTACGAATCCGCGCTGATCGACCTGATCAACCAGAAGCGCAACGGCCTGAAGACCACGGCAAAGGCAGCGCCGAAATCCGGCGGCAACGTCATCAACCTGATGGACGCGCTCAAACGCAGCCTCGCCAATGAAAAGCAGGCCGCTCCCGCCGCCAAGGAAAATGGCAAGGCAGCCGGCAAGGAAACCGTGAAGGTCAAGGAAAACACCAAGGGCAAGAAGCCGCGCAAGGTGGCCGCCGGCCAGCGCGAAATGCTGCTGCCGATCTCGGGCAGCGGCAAGCGCGCCGCCAAGGAGACGGTCAAGGAAGCGCCGAAGAAGGCCGAGAAGCCGGTGCGCACGTCCGCACGCACGAGGAAGGCCGGCTGATCGCGCACGCGCCCGGCAGATAGCGCGCGATGCCGTGGTCGACGCCGTTCGATGAGCCGATCGCGCTGCGCGGCGGCCGCAAGCTGACGACGCTGCAGCAAGCCGCCGATTACATCATGAAGCTGCCGGAAGCCGAGCAGCACGAAGCGCGCTGGCAAACCGCGGTCGAGAATTTGATCAACGCCGCGGAGGCCGGCGGCGGCTGGCTGATGTTCGCGCGGATCGGAATGATGCAGGCGCTTTATTCGAAAGAAGACAATCGGGAAACCTAATCCCCTCCCCCGTCCCCGTCTCCACCGCCGAAATCCAGCCCACCCAATTCGAGGCCGTCGCCTGCACCGGACGCGCGCTTCCTGAACATCAGATCCATCAACAGGATCACGACCAGCACCGCGGCGAAAACGCGCCACGGATATTGCAGGGTCCAGGCGACGATGTGCCGGCTGAAGCCGATGAGTTGCGGGCCCCAGCTCCCGAACAGCAGCTCCTGCATGATACGAGCTGCCGATCCGCGCTATTTGATCGCGGTGCTGACGGCGTCGAACTTGGCGTTGACCGCCGTACCAACGCCGTTGACCGCGGCGAGGATCACAATGCTGATGCCGCACGCAATAAGAGCATATTCGATCGCGGTTGCGCCGGATTCATCTCTGAGAAAATTCTTCAACAATCGACTCATGAAAAACTCCTGTCGACGCTGCCGGGATTCTTCCCGCGTCATCCTTCAAATGGAACCGTAGATTGCAATGATTGAGGGCGTTTTGACGAACAGGATGAACGAATGATTAAGCCGGAGCCGGAACGGCGCCGGTATTCCTACGGTACCAAAAATTTACTCTGAATTGTGCGGCGCCCGCCATGGTCGGCCGGTCGGCGTCGTCCGGGAGCAAGCGCGCATGCCCATGCAGAAGCGTGAAACGGGAAAAAACTACATCAGCCTCTTGAGCAACGAGGGCGAGGAGCCGCGCGCCGTCGAGCTGCAGTCCGCCGCCGATCGTCGCATGAAGGAGTTTTTCCGCAGCCTGATGGCGGCCATGTTCAACCGCCGCCGCAGCGAAGCGCGGTAACGCCTGGCAGCCGCCCGCCCCCGCCGATCAGAAGTTGCGCTGGGCGCGAAACTCCAGCTGAAACGCGTTCTGATCCCTGAATTCGTAGACGGTGGCGGGCTTCGGCGCGGCCGCCGCGAGCGTGGCTGCACCCGTGAACTTCTGGTCGAGGTGGAACCACTGCACTTCGGTAGAGAACGTCAGGTTCTTGACGGGAGTCCATCGGGTCACCAGACCGAACTGCGAGACATTGTAATCGGGATTGCAGCTGTAATCGGCGCTGACAGCCTTGGCCGGCGTCGTGTAATTGGCGCAGATGAAGGCCTTTGCCATGCCGTCATAGCGGACGGACGAATAGCCGCCGAAAATGCTCGACGACCAGTACGGATCCCAGTTGTGGTTGAACGCGCCGCGGAGGCCGTAAGCCTTCGTCAGGTGCAGCGAACCGTCGCCGCCATTGATCAGCGGCAGATACACCGCGTCCGTGGTCGCACCGAAACCCACGCTCTGGTAGGCGCCGGCGCGGCTGGTGCCGCCAAACATCGCAAAGCTCGGCGAGGCCGCATCGGTCGAGATGACGTATTTCGTCGCTCCCTGGGCGTAGCTCGCGTCGAACTTGATGTCGTCGCCGGCACCGGTCGGGATGTTCTTGATGTTCAAGACCGCCATCACGGCGCCACCCCATTTGGTGTCGGGATGTCCGGAGATTTCCGACAGCGCCGTCGGCGCCGCGCCGGCGACGCCGACCCCGCCTGCCGGCGCACCGACCGTGTTGAGGATGTTATAGGAGCCGGAGACTTCATGCGCCGCGGCCGAAAGCTGGAACAGGCCCCACGCCTGGTCGACGCGGATATTGCCGACGACCTCGGGAGCATGAACACCGGCATAGGCATTGCTGCCGCCGAGCGTGGCATTCAGCGCGAGCGCCAGATTGTAGACGTTGGTGCGATCCCAGATGACGGGATCGTCGAGGCCGATGGTGGCCGACACACCGCCGCCGAACTGCGCCGTGTACTGGATGTTGTTGGGCCCGGTGTTATCAGCGCTGTGACCGCCCATCAGGAACGCGGAGAAGTTGCCCAAAGTACCCTGCCAGGGCGACGCGTAGGCGGAAGCCGACTTGCCAAAGGTGAATCCGGCGAACTGCAGGAAAAGGTCCTGAATGGCGACATAGCCCTCGCCCGGCCCGTTCAAGAGGCCGGTATTGGTGCCCACGCTTGGCGATCCCGTGAAATTGACCGGATTAACGGTGCCCGCACCTTGCGTGGTGAACTGTATCTTGGCCGAACTGAAGGTTCGGACCACGCCATATTCGGTGGCCGTGCGGGTATCAACCGACAGCAGCCAGCGCGAGCGGTCGACGAAATAGTTGCGATAGCGGTTCTGCTGTCCGGTATCGCCGCTCCAGGCGGGCTGGCCGTGGGCGCCGGCGACGTTGAAGGCAACGTCGGCGCGCACATAGCCGCCGATCTTCAGGCACGTATCGGTGCCGGGGATATAGAAGAAGCCTGCGCCATAGGCGGAACAGATCCGGACATATTCGACCGCCTTGGCCTTGACTGGAAGGTCCGCCGCCTGCGCCCCGCTCAAGGCGATCAGGCTGGCCGCCGAACCGAGAATGAGTGTCCGAGCTGTCATCATGGCCGCCTCCGATCCTAAGCCGTCTCCGATCCCAGTACCGATGACTGAATTGCTAATCCAAAAATTCCCTTCGGTAACGGCCGAACCGTCGAACCTCTCCACTTGGTCCGCGGCTGTGCTTTTTTAGCCACGGCCATCTGGCCGTGAACGCATATCAGCACTTCCCGGAGCAGGCGCTTGCTGCGCTTTACCGGGCGGGAAAATCCTGTTCCAACTAATCGAAATCGGCCGGGCCAACCGGCCTGCAACAAGGGGAGACGGTCATGAAGCTCGGCACCGCGATTGCGGAAATCATGAAGCGCGAGGGCATCGAGATCCTCTGCGGCTATCCGGTCAATCATCTGATCGAATATGCCGCCAACGCCGACATCCGCCCGGTGATGGTCCGTCAGGAACGCATCGGCGTCCACATGGCGGACGCGATCTCCCGCGTCACCTCAGGCCAGTCGATCGGCGCGTTCTGCATGCAGCACGGGCCCGGCGCCGAAAACGCCATGGGCGGCGTGGCGCAGTGCTACGGCGAATCCGTCCCCGTGCTGGTGCTGCCGATGGGCTATGCGCGCAGGCTCGCCAATATCGACCCGAACTTCAATTCCAGCCAGGCCATGAAGGCATTTTCCAAGTCGTCGGAGCCGATCAACATCGCGGCCGAAGTCTGCAACATCTTCCGGCGGGCCTTTACGAAACTCAAGAACGGCCGCGGCGGGCCTGTCATCGTCGAAATTCCGGCCGACATGTGGAACGAGGAAGTGCCGGAGCCCTTGAACTACACGCCGGTGCTGCGCACCCGCTACGGCGCCGACCCCGTCCATGTGAAGGAAGCCGCAGGCCTGCTCGTCTCCGCCAAGCGGCCGGTGATCTATGCCGGCCAGGGCGTGCATTACGCCAAGGCCTGGCCGCAGCTGAAACGGCTGGCCGAGCTTCTGGCCATCCCCGTCACCACGAGCCTCGGCGGCAAATCATCGTTTCCGGAAACGCATCCGCTGTCGCTCGGTTCGGGCGGCCTTGCCGTGCCGCGCGCGGTGCCAAAATTCCTCGGCGAGGCCGATGTGATCTTCGGCATCGGCTGCTCCTTCACCGAAACCTCGTTCGGCATCGCGATGCCGAAGGGCAAGACGATCATCCATTCGACGCTCGATCCCAATCACCTGAACAAGGATGTCGAGGCCAAAATCGGCCTGGTCGGCGATGCCGGTCTGGTGCTGGACGCCCTGCTGGAGGAAATCGGCAAGAGCGTCACGAGCAATCGTGATGCGACCTCCGTCGCCGCCGAGATCGCCGCCTCGCACAAGGAGTGGCTCGCGAAATGGATGCCAAAACTCACCCATAACGAGGCGCCGCTCAATCCCTACCGCGTCTTGTGGGACCTGCAACACACCGTCGACATCACGAACACCATCATCACCCATGATGCCGGCAGCCCGCGCGACCAGCTGTCGCCGTTCTGGAAGGCGGTCGAGCCGCTGTCCTATATCGGCTGGGGCAAGACCACGCAGCTCGGCTATGGCCTCGGCCTTGCGATGGGCGCCAAGCTGGCAAAGCCCGACAAGCTCTGCATCAACGTCTGGGGCGATGCGGCGATCGGCTTTACCGGAATGGATTTCGAAACCGCGGTGCGCGAGCGGATTCCGATCATGTCGATCCTCTTGAACAATTTCTCGATGGCGATCGAACTGAAGGTGATGCCGATCTCCACCGAGAAATACCGCTCGACCGACATTTCCGGCGACTACGCCGCGATGGCGCGCGCCTTCGGCGGCTATGGCGAACGGGTGACGAAGCCCGAAGACATCATTCCCGCGATCCAGCGCGGCATCGCCAAGACCCGGGAAGGCATCCCGGTGCTGCTGGAATTCATCACCAGCAAGGAGACCGAGGTCTCGCGACCGGGGACCTGATCGCGGACCCGTGCGCCGGCCACTTGGCCTGGCTCGCAATTCGACGCGCCCGGCTTGCAGAAAAAGCCGGGACGGCGCTGGCTCGAACGCGCCCGGAATGGAATAATCTGGCACACTGATGCGCGTGGATGGCTTGCGTCATCAGCCAGCAGGGCTTGCCGTGAAATGGATTTGAATAAATGACCGCGCTCCCCCCGGACGCCGTGGCCGATCTTTACAAGCTGGTCGCCGAGCTCGAGCAGCGGCTCGAATCCAGCTTTGCCGCCCACGACGAGGCGATCGCGCGCCAGGCGGCGACGGACGCGGAAAACGGCCGGCTGATCAGCGAGCTGAGCATTGCACGCGAGCGCCAGAATGCCACCGCCGATATCCTGCGCACCATCGCCAATGCTTCGGGCGATGCGGAAGGCGCACTGGTCCAGATCGCCGAAGCCAGCGCGCGTCTGTTCGGCGCCCCCAGCGCCACCATCCATATCGCCGAGGGCGACGGATGGGCCAGAACCATCCGGGTCGGCGAAAGCTCGAAGCTCGTTGGCGCCGGCGTTCCGGAAACGCAGCTCAAGATCGGCGGCCACAATATGCCGGGCACCATCGTGGGCGACAACCGCCAGGTTCACGTGCCCGATGTCGACAATGTCGATCCCGAAATCGCGGATTGGCCCGGGTTGCCATATGTTCGGGAGGCCGGCACACGCTCGATGTCCGGATCGCCGCTGCGGCTCGACGGCAAGGCGATCGGCGCGCTGATCGTCTATCGCGACTACCTTGCGCCTTTCACCGACGACGAACTGGCGATTCAGCAAAGTTTCGCCGACCAGGCCGCGATCGCGATCGAGAACGCGCGGCTGTTCAATCAGGTGCAGCAACGCACCCGCGAACTCGCCGCCTCCCTCGACGACCTGCGTACCGCGCAGGACCGCCTGGTGCAGACCGAGAAGCTGGCCTCGCTCGGCCAGCTCACCGCGGGCATCGCGCACGAGATCAAGAACCCGCTCAACTTCATCAATAATTTCGCAGCGCTTTCAGCGGAACTGACCGACGAACTGAACGACGTATTGAAGCCTGCCGATCTCACGGAAAAGATCCGCGAGGAAGTCGACGAACTGACCGGCTTGTTGAAAGGCAATCTGCAAAAGGTCGTTCAGCACGGCAAGCGCGCCGACTCCATCGTCAAGAACATGCTTCTGCATTCGCGCGAAGGTTCGGGCGAACACCGGCCCGCCGATATCAACGCGCTGATCGACGAGAGCCTCAACCTCGCCTATCAAGGTGCCCGGGCCGAGCGACCCCATTTCAATGTCACGCTGCACCGCGACTTCGACCCCAGCGCCGGCATGGTCGAACTGTTCCCGCAGGAAATCACCCGCGTGTTCCTCAACCTGGTCTCGAACGGCTTCTATGCGGTGGCCAAGCGCAAGGGCGAGGATGCCGGTTCCGGCTTCGATCCGATCCTGAGCGCCACCACCCGCAATCTCGGCGACACCGTGGAGATACGCATAAGGGATAACGGCACCGGCATCCCGCCCGAGATAAAGGACAAGATGTTCAATCCGTTCTTCACGACAAAACCCGCGGGCGAAGGCACCGGGCTTGGCCTGTCGATGAGCCACGACATCATCGTGAAACAACACGGCGGCACGATCGACGTCGATACCGAGCCCGGGCAATTCACCGAATTTCGCATCGTGCTGCCGAGAACCAGTAGTCCTGCGAACAAGAACCGAGGTTAAGCGTGAACGTTCTGGTGCTGGTGGTCGACGACGGACCCGACGCCCTGTTTCGCCAGCAATTCCGCAAGGATTTGCGCGCGCGCTCGGCCTACTCCGCCATCTCCGCCGGCGGCGCTACGCCCGGCCCTGCCAGCGGGCGCTCTTCCATCAGGATCATGCAGAGCGTGGCGCCGGCCATCAGGATGGCGGCGGCGCCGAACACGTAACGGAACGCCGTGATCATGTTGGCTGCCGGTATCGAACTCGCGGCACCATGATGCTCGCCGACGATCGAGGCGTCGGCGCCCAGCACCATCAGCAGGATCGCGGTGAAGGCGGCGACCGTGAACGACGACATCAGCGAACGGAAGAAATTCATCGCACCGGTGACCGTGCCGATCTGCGGCCGCGCCACCGAGTTCTGCAGCGAGACCACGCTGACCGGAAACGTCGTGCCGAGGCCGAGCGCGAACACCGACAGCAGCACCAGCAATCCCCACAGCGGCAGCGTCGTCAGCGCCAGCGCGCATCCGGAGATCGCGGCGATCGAGGTTCCGGCGATCGCGACGCGCTTATAGTGCCTGGCGCGCGCCATGGTGCGGCCGGCAATCGCCGCGCCGCAGGTCGAGATCGCCGCCAGCGGGATCAGCGCAAGCCCCGCCTCGCTGGCGCTGAGATGATAGACCGCCTCGTAGTAGAGCGGCAGACTGACGGTCAGCCCGGTGATGGCGCCGAGCGCGCAGCCGCCGGCCGCCATCGCGTAGGGCACCACGCTTCCGCCCAGCAACTGCAATGGCAGGAACGGCTCGTCGGCCTTGCGCGCGTGCCAGACGAAGCTGAACGCCAGCGCCACCGAGGCGCCGAGCATCGCGATGATGGCCGGCGACAGCCAGGGATAACGGTTGCCGCCCCAGGTCAGCACCAGCATGAACACCACGGCCGACGCCATCAGCAACACGCCGCCGAGCCAGTCGACCTTGCGCCGGCGGTGGAACACCGGGATCTTGCCCATCTTCGGCAACAGCAGCGCCAGCGCCGCGAGCGCGAGCGGCACGTTGATCCAGAAGATCATCGACCAGTGCAGATGCTCGGCGAACACGCCGCCGACGATCGGGCCGCTGATCCCGGCCGCGACCCACACGCCGCTGAAATAGGCCTGGTACTGGCCGCGTTCGCGCGGGCTCACCACGTCCGAAATCACCGTCTGCACGACCGGCATGATGCCGCCGCCGCCCAGCCCCTGCAGGCCACGCGCCAGGATCAGGATCGGCATGTTCGGCGCCAGGGCGCACAGGATCGAGCCCGCGATGAACAGGCTCAACGCCGCGATGATCATGGCGCGGCGGCCGTAGATGTCGCTCAGCGTGCCGAACACCGGCGCGACCGCGGTCGATGCCAGGAGATAGGCCGTGATCACCCAGGAGAGACTGGAGACGTCCTGAAACTGGCGGCCGATGGTCGGCAGCGCCGTCGCGACGATGGTCTGGTCGAGCGCGGCCAGAAACATCGTCAGCATCAGGCTGATCAGGATGGTGCGGACCTCGTCCTGGGTCAGCGGCGCCCGCGGCGCAATCGGCGGCGCATCGCTGACATCGATGACCTCGGTCGTGATGTGCGAGAGTTCGCCTGAAATTTCGTCGGTTAATGTATCCTGGTCGGCAGGTTGACGGCCATGCCGTTCGAACTTGTTCATTTGAGAGGTAATATTTTTCTTCGCAGCCCAAAGCCGCCGAGATGGAATCGCTATATCGGGCGCACTCTAAAGTTCAAACCCCTCCCGCGGCAGACCTTTGAGCGCATGGGAGCATCCCGCGAGCGCCGCTTCGCAATCGCGTGATCGAAGCGGCCCGAAAGGTCAGGATTTCGGCCGCTTCTTCAGCCGCGCCCGCTTCGGCAGCAGCGCCGGCCATTGCACGATGTGATCCTCGAGATCTTCATCGGCAATCTCGTTCTCGGTGCCCTGCACCCGCCCGCGCACGGAGACGCCGGCTTCATGCACGGTATCGGGATCACCCGAAATCAGCGGGTGCCACCAATAGAGATCACGGCCCTCGGCGACCAGCCTGTAGCCGCAGCTTGGCGGCAGCCAGTTCAGCGTGCGAACATTTTCCGGGGTCAGCCGGACGCAGTCGGGAACCTTGGCGGAGCGGTTCGGGTAGTCCTTGCAGCCGCAGGAGGCCGAATCGAGCAGTTTGCAGGAGACATGGGTGAAATAGATCTTGCCGGTGTCCTCGTCCTCGAGCTTCTCCAGGCAGCAGCGCGCGCAGCCGTCGCACAGGCTTTCCCATTCGGCGCTGGACATCTCTTCCAACGTCTTGGTTTTCCAGAAGAATCCCTCCTGGGCAGAAACCGGCTTGGGCGGTGCGGTCATGGATCGGCGAACATTCCGGATTGGATCGGGCTTGCGTCCTTCTAGGAGGTGCAGTGCCCGGCGTGCAAGCGGGCCGGCTACAGGCCTGTATAATACCGGGGGCAGGTTAGCCCTGACCACGAAAATGGTGAGCCAGACCATTGGTTTATGGCGCCTGCTCGGATAGAACAGCCGCGAGTCCCCAAGGTGCCGAGTGAGCCGTAAAAGCGCCTTGGGTTTGCCGCAACATGGAAGCAAGACGTCTCGTCAGCGCCGAGCGGGCGCTTGAGCGCCTACGAACCGACCAAGGGCCCCGGTGCGCCAGATCATTCCCGCGCGATGGAAGAAGAAGCTCCAGCACGTCATGCTGGACCTCGACGCGCGCATCGACTCGACGCTGTTCTCGTCGGGCAAAGGCTTGCGCGAACTCTATGAGCGCTTCTCGACCTTCATGGACCGATTCTATGTCGGCCGCTGGAAGCGCTGGGTGTTCATCGAGCCGATGTCGGAAGCCGCCACCATGGGGCTAGGCGGCATGCTGCTGATGCTGGCGCTCGCGGTGCCCGCGTTTCGCGAAACCGCCGACGACGACTGGCTGAAGAAATCCGATCTCGCGGTCACGTTTCTCGACCGTTACGGCAATCCGATCGGCAGCCGCGGCATCAAGCACAACGACTCGATCCCGCTGGAAGATTTTCCGGACAATCTGATCAAGGCGACGCTGGCGACCGAAGACCGCCGCTTCTACGACCATTTCGGCATCGACTTTCCAGGCACCGCGCGCGCGCTCGTCACCAACGCGCAGGCCGGCGGCGTGCGCCAGGGCGGCTCGTCGATCACCCAGCAGCTGGCGAAGAACCTGTTCCTCAACAACGAGCGCACCATCGAGCGCAAGGTGAAGGAAGCCTTCCTCGCGGTGTGGCTGGAAACGCGTCTCACCAAGAACGAGATTTTGAAACTCTATCTCGACCGCGCCTATATGGGCGGCGGCACTTTCGGCGTCGACGGCGCGGCGCATTTCTACTTCAACAAATCGGCGCGCGACGTCAATCTTGCCGAATCCGCGATGCTGGCCGGCCTGTTCAAGGCGCCGACCAAATACGCGCCGCACATCAACCTGCCCGCCGCGCGCGCCCGCGCCAACGTGGTGCTGGACAACCTCGTCGACGCCGGCTTCATGACCGAAGGCCAGGTGTTCGGCGCACGGCGTAATCCCGCCGTCGCCGTCGACCGCCGCGACGAGAACTCGCCGAACTATTATCTCGACTACGCTTTCGACGAGATGCGCAAGCTGGTCGACACATTCCCTAAATCCTACACCGAGCGCGTCTTCGTGGTCCGCACCGCGATCGACATGACCGTGCAGCGCGCCGCGGAAGCCGCGGTCGAAAACCAGCTGCGCCAGTTCGGCCGCGATTATCACGCGACGCAGGCGGCAACCGTTGTCGCCGACCTCGACGGCGGCGTCCGCGCCATGGTCGGCGGACGCGACTATGGCGCCAGCCAGTTCAACCGCGCGGTTGACGCCTATCGCCAGCCGGGCTCGTCGTTCAAGCCGTATGTCTACACCACCGCGCTGCTGAACGGGTTCACCCCGAACTCGAAAGTGGTCGATGGCCCGGTCTGCATCGGCAATTGGTGCCCGCAGAACTACGGCCACTCCTACTCGGGCTCGGTGACGCTGACGCAGGCGATCACCCGCTCGATCAACGTCGTGCCCGTGAAGCTGTCGATCGCGCTGGGCGGCAAGTCGCCGAACCCGGCCAAGGCCGGCCGCGTCAAGATTACCGAAGTGGCACGCCGCTTCGGCCTCACGGCGCCGCTGCCGGACACGCCGTCGATGCCGATCGGCTCCGACGAAGTCACCGTGCTCGAACACGCCGTCGCCTACGCGACGTTTCCCAACAGGGGCAAGTCGGTCAAGCCGCATTCGGTGCTCGAAGTGCGCACCGGCGCCGGCGATCTGGTCTGGCGCTTCGACCGCGACGGCAAGAAGCCGCTGCAGGCCATCCCCGCCTCCGTCGCCGCCGACATGGCCGGCATGATGAGCCACGTCGTCAGCGAAGGCACCGCGCGGCGCGCCGCGCTCGACGGCATTCCGACCGCGGGCAAGACCGGTACCACCAACGCCTACCGCGACGCCTGGTTCGTCGGCTACACCGGCAACTTCACCTGCGCGGTCTGGTACGGCAATGACGACTACTCGCCGACCAATCGCATGACCGGCGGCTCGCTGCCGGCGCAGACCTGGCACGACATCATGGTGGTCGCGCACCAGGGCGTCGAGGTGAAGGAAATCGCAGGGATCGGCATGGGCACCAAACTTCCGCCGGCCGCCCAGCCCGCCAACGTCGCCGCCAACGGTGCGCCGAAGATCCTCGAGACCAAGCCGGGGCCGCCGCCGGTGCTGACCAAGCGCGGCGCCGACATTCTGGTGCGCGTCGAAAAACTGCTCGACGAAGCCGGCAAGACCGCGGGCAAGACATCGGCGAGCGAACCTGCAAAACCGGGCAAGCCGACATCGTCGAGCGCGCTGGCCTTCCCGGACAATTACGTCGCGGCCGCCGGCGACCAGGCTCCGACGACGCAGCGGAAGAACTAGTGCAGATTTTGCGGAGCACTGGCCTGTGCGGCTGATCTTCATCACGTTGCTGGCGCTGGCGCTCGCCACCGTCGTCGGTCTGGGCTCGACCTATGTGACGGCGACGCGCGGTACCGATCTCGGCACGCTCACGATCGGCGCGTGGACGGCGCGGCCCAAGAGCGGCACCGCCGACGTCGATCCCTATTCGCGCGCCTCGATCGCCCGCAGCGGCGAATTGCCGATCGGCACCGGCGACGGCATCGCCTTCTCGGCGACGTCCGACGACAAGAACAAGCCGCTCGACGGCCGCTGCGACGTGGTGGTCAGCGGCGTGACGCCGGCGGCGCGGTTCTGGACGCTGACGCTGTTCGACCGCAAGGGACATCTGGTCGCCAACTCGTTGCAGCGCTACGGCTTCACCAGCCAGGAAATCATCCGCGGCTCCGACGGCGCCTTCGAAATCCGGATCGCCTCGCGTTCCCGCGCCGGCAACTGGCTGCCGACCGGCGGCATCGAGCGCTATGCGCTGATGCTGCGGCTCTACGATACGCCGGTTGGGGTCGCGACACGGACCCAGCGCGACGCGCCGATGCCTTCGATCACCACGGTTGGCTGCCCATGATCCGGCTGGTGTTCACGATCATCGCGGGCGTGCTGCTGGGCGGCGTGGTGCATCTTGTCAGCGTGCTGGCGCTGCCGCGCATCGCCACGCAGGACGCCTATTCCCGGCTGACGGCGATGACCCGGCTCAATGCCGTGACGCCGCTGGCACTCGCCGATCCCAACAACGCGCCGATACCGTTCATGGACCCGGCATTTGCGATGGCGATCTGCCGTTACGATCTGTCGAGCGGCCCGCTCAAGCTCACGGTGCCGGTCAGCCAGGCCTATACGTCGGTGTCGTTCTACACCCGCAACGAGGTCGCCTATTACGCCATCAACGACCGCTCCGCCGGCCGCAAGGTGATCGAACTCGATCTGATGACCACCGAGCAGCATGGCCAGTTGCCGGAGGACGAGGAAGTCACCGCGGCCGACCGGCTGATCATCGATTCCCCGACCACGACCGGATTGATCGTGCTGAAGGCGCTGGCGCCGGAACCCGGCCTGATGCCGCAGGCGCAGGCGTCGCTGGCGGCATCGCGCTGCACGCTGCAGACCGAAGCGCCGCCGCCCAAGCAACCCGAACCGGCTCCGCCCCCGCCGGCGGCCGCGCCGAAGGGCAAGCGATAGACCCTCAGCCCTTCACGGTGACGGCGCGGCCGATCACGGGCTGTGCGGCGAGCGGTGGATTGGCGGTTTGAGCGGCGAGTTCGCCGATCAGGCGATCGGCATCGGCGGCAATCCCGTCCGGCGTCTGGATCACCAGCCGCTCCAGCGCCCAGCGATAGGAGGAGATCCGCCGCTCCAGGCACTGCTGCACCCATTGCACGATCAGCGTGTTCTCTTCCATGCGGGCGATTGCGTCGGCCTGTTCGCGCGGCGACAGTTCCGACACCATTTTGAGGCTGGCGCTGCGCTTGCGGTCGAGTTCGATCACGCGAATGGCGGAGGCAAAGAACGGCTCGAACCGCGTGATGTCGTTGCGCACATCCTCGATCAATTGCTGGTAGCGCGAGGTATGCGAGCGGTGCGGCTCGTCGATCAGCGCGCGGCCATAGCTGGTGCGGTCGAACACGACCTTCTGCCGCCAGGGCGAGGGCAGCGGCTGATAATCGCCGAACACGCTCTTCCACGCCGGGCGCGAGAGTGGCGGCTCGATCAGGGGATAGGCGAGATCGCGAAGCTGGCGCTCATGTTCGGAGAGCTGGAACGCCGAGGCCTTGAGGCCGACGCTGCCGGTCGCTTCTGCGCCGAGCCAGCGATGCATGTCGTCGTTTCGGAAATCGCCGCGGGTGCGGCCGAAATCCCCACCGCTGCAGCCGCCGAGGGCTGCACCAATCAAAATAAACAGCAGAGCCGGGAGTGACCGAACCCCGGCGGTCTGGATCGGATGGCGCATCTCCGGCATGTCAAACGTCCGCTGTCAGGGGCGCCGACGGCGACGGCGACCGGGGGCTGTACCTTCTTCCGGTCCGCGCCCGCCGCTCTCGTCGGTTGAACGCTCGATCCGGACAACGGGAAGGATCAGGACGGTCCCCATGCCATCGCACGAAGCGCCATCCAGGACCGGGCGCCGCGAGGCTGCATCCGCCGGAAATTCAATGATGGTGCCCATATTCCATTCTCTCTGGTTGCCGGCGGACCATGATTTGGCCGGCGACACGCGATCATTCAGAGCAGAACGTGGTTAACGGCATCTTAATCCCAGCCCCTGGGCCCGGCCACGGGACCGCCGCTGTGGACTATCGAACACCCGTAAAATCGCAGCATCTTTTCACGCCTTGTTTTCCTTAACCAACTCTTAAAGCGCCCCGCGTAGGGTCGGGGCGGGGATTTCCAAATCGCGTATACCTGACATGACCGCAGCACCATTATTTCCGGGCTTCGATGGGCTGATGACGCTCTCGCGCCGCGAGGGCGTCGATATCCGCCCCACTCTGCTGCGCGTGCTGACAGACCTCTATGTCCAGGCCAGCGCGCATTCCATCGACGAGGAACGGCAGTTCGTCGAATTGACCTCCCGCCTGATCGACCAGGTCGACGACGCCACCCGCGCCGCCGTCCGGGGCCGGCTCGCCGTCTATCCGGCGACACCGCCCGAGATCATGCGCAAGCTCGGATTACAGCGTGCCCATCCCGGTCAAAAGGTGCCGCTCGCGCCTGCGATTGCCGCACCGCCCGCCGCAGCGCCGGCCCGGGTGCCGACCGAAGCGGAATTGCGGATGGCCTCCAGCCTCGCGATGCGGCCGAACGATGCCGCCGAAATCAGCGATATGTTCTTTGCCGCCAATGCCAGCGAGCGCGCGCTGATCCTGCACAATCTCAATGAAACGCCGCTGAAGGCCTCAGCACGGATTCCGGCGGCGCGCGCCAAGCGCGCGATCGAAACACTGGAAATGGCCGCATATGCCGAAGACATCGACAGTTTCGCGATCGAGATCGGCGAGGCGCTGATCCTGCCGGCGCGGATCGCCACGCAAGTGGTGACCGATCCCGGCGGCGAGCCGCTGGCCTGTGCCGCGCGCGCGCTCGACATGCCGAGTGCCGCGTTCCAGCGGGTATTGATGTTCCTCAATCCGCAATCCGGCGTCTCCGTGCAGTACGTCTACCGGCTGTCGCGGCTCTACGACCGGCTGACCGAACGATCGGCGCTGGTGATGCTGGCGGCATGGCGCGGCTCGACCATGGCGGTTACCCGCGCCAAATACCGCGCCTCGCTTTACGACGACGAACGCAACCGCACCCGCTCCGCCCCATCCCAGACGCGGCCCGTGGTGCAGCCCGGCAGCGCACCCATCATGCGCACCGGTACCGACGGTTCGAAGCGGTAGGGACGAAGCGCAGGGCGCTCAGGCCTTCGCCAGATCCAAAAAATGCCGTCCTGCCCGATCCTCGGTCTCGACGATCCAGGTGTCGGGATCGAACTTGATTTCCTTGGCCAGGCGCTCTTCCACCGACTGCTCGGGCACCGGCTGCGGCGAGGTCGCGACGAACAGCCGATCGGACGGTCGGCTCTCGTCATAGACGGTCTGCGGCGCCGGTCCGTACAGCATGGCGTTGCCGTCGAGGTGGGCCACCTTGACGAACACCGCGCCGGCTTCCTCCGCGCCACGCCGGCGCACGGCGCCAAAAATTCCTTCGGTCTGGCAACGGCGCAGATAGGCCGCCACCCAGATACTTGATTTCAATCTCATGCGCCGACGATAGGCCAGGAGCGCGGCAACGTCCAATCGTTGCGGCGATTTCAGCCGGCCACGAGGCCGGTTGACCGGCGGCGAGCCCGTCCATATTCTGACGCTTGCGGTGCAAGCCGCACCCGGGTCCGCGGGAAGGGTCGAACCCACTTGCAAAGTCACGCCGCCATCACAGCCTTTGTGCAGCCGGTATTGCGGACCTTCGGCGATTCCACGCACGGAGGTTTCCAATGGAACGATCGCCCGCTCGGTTGAATCTCGAACACCTGAAGAAGCAGGCCAAGGACCTCATCCGCCGCTATCGGCAGCGCGACAACGACGCCCTCGCCCGGTTTCGCGAGCACCTTCCCGCTGCACACGGGCGAGGCGACGACGAGATCGTTGAACTCGATCTGCGGCTTCACGATGCACAATCCTGCATCGCCCGCGAGCGGGGTTTTGCATCATGGCCGGACCTGCGCCGGTACATCGAAGCGCAATTGGCCGTACGCAACGCGGGGGCCGAGCACGCGCGCCACTGGCTCGAACTGGTCTATGCCGGGGACATCAGCGGGACCACCAATCGCGCCAATCCGCGCATCGCCTTGCGGATGCTGGCCGAACGGCCTGAGCTTGCCGCCGGCAGCGCCTACCTCGCCTGCGCCATCGGCGACGAGGCGGCGCTGCGGCAGGCAACGGCGGACGATGCCGGCTGGATCCATCGACCCGGCGGACCGCTGCGTCTGCTGCCGCTCGTCGCCGTCAGCCATTCCAGCCTGCTGCGCGTTCCGGAATTCCGCGCGCAACTGCATCGCTGCGCGCGATTGCTGCTCGAAGCCGGCGCCGATCCGAACCAGCATGTCTCCGGCCGGTGGCCGCCGGGATCGTTGCGTGAACCGGACGATCGCCATCAATTGTCGGCACTCTATGGCGCCGCCGGACAGAACCATGACCGCGAGCTGACGCAGTTGCTGCTCGAGGCCGGTGCCGATCCCAATGACGGCGAGTCGCTGTACCACTCGCTGGAAACTTTTACCTGCACGTCGCTGTTGCTGGAGCACGGCGCGCGCGTGGCCGGTGGCAACGAAATTTATCACGCCCTCGACTTCGAGAACCCCGACGCCGTTGAATTGCTGCTGCGGCACGGCGGCGACCCGAACGAACCTGCGCGCAACGCGCCATTGGACGAATGGGGCTCGCCGCTGCTGTGGGCGATCCGGCGACGCCGTTCGCGTCGCTGCATCGAACTGCTGCTCGACGCCGGGGCCGATCCGCGTGCCGTCACGCCGAACGGCGTCAGCGCTTACCGGCTGGCGCTGCAGTCAGGGCTCGAAGACATCGCCGGGCTGCTGCGCATCAGGACATCACCCGAGATGCTCTCGATCGAGGAAGCGTTCGTTGCAGCCTGCGCGCGCGGTGACGCGGCCGAGGCCCGGCGCATCCAGGCGACGCGGCCGGATCTGCCCGGCGCACTCGCCGGGCATCATCTGCGGCTGCTGCCGGACCTCGTGGCCGAAGGCGCCGATTCCGGTGCGCGCCTGATGGTCGAACTTGGCTGGCCGATCGCGACGCGCGGGGGCGACTGGGATGCATCTGCGCTCAATCACGCGGTGTTCCGCGGCAACGCCGGATTGACGCGGTTCCTGCTCGAACACGGCGCAAGCTGGACCGAGCAACACGGCTTTGGCGACAATGCCTGCGGCTCGCTGTCATGGGCCTCCTGCAACGAGCCGGTCGAAGGCGGCGACTGGGCCGGCTGCGCCCAGGCGCTGCTCGATCACGGCCTGCCTCCTGCCGAGCCCGATCGCGACGAGCCGGACTGGCTACTGATCGACGGACGCAGGAAGTTGTTTTCCGACGAGGTCAGCGAGGTGTTGCTCGGTCATACGGCGTGAGCGGCAGGCCTACTCGATCGGCCGGCCGGTCATCGCCGTGAGTTCGCGTACCAGACGATCCGACATCTGTCCGGTCACCGGCAGCTTGCGGTCGCGCTCGAATTTCGCGATCGCGGCCTGGGTATCGGCGCCGACGGCGCCGGTGGGCTTCAGCTGGCCGTAGCCATATTCGGTGAGCGCCCGCTGCACCGACGCGACGCGGCGCGCGCCGGCCGATTGTGACGCAGCCGGGATCGGCGCCGGAGGCCGCATCGCATGAGAGGGCGCGGCCGCGGCGACGCTGGGCGGCTTGGCCGCCGGCGCTGCAACGCTGGAAGCGGCTGCGGGCGGACTGATCGACTTGACCACCAGATTGGTCATTGGATCAGAAGACTTGAGATCAGAGGCCTTGAGATCAGAGGTTTTGGAATCAGCGCCCTTTGTTTCGACCGGCCTCACGTCTGCCGGCGCCGGTTCGGTGGGACGCGAGGCGAGTTCAACCGGGCGCGGGCGCGGCAGCGGGTTCGACGTCGCCGGCGCGGGCAGCGTCACAACCGAACCGAACATCGGCGACGGATGACGGCCGGCCTGCAGGAACAGCGCGTTGGTCAGGATGGCAAGGATGGCGGCAACGGCGAGCGCACCGGCCAGCATGTCTTTCGGACTGTGCAGCAGGATGCGCATCGCAAATCCGCGCTCCTCGTCCGCTTCGACTGCCATGGCCTTCGCGCCACGCCGGCGGCGCGGCATCTCGTCATCCTCGATCGTCCGTTTAGGCACTTTTCTTCACCTGATGGGCTTGCTCTTGTAATCCCGATCGCAGCGCCGGCTTCAGCGTCGCGACATTGCTTGACGGCGCCTGGCTCGACGGCACTTCCGCCGACGGCGGCGTGAACGAAAGCGGCAGCGCCACGGTCACCGTGGTCCCTTCGCCCACTTTGCTCTGCACGTCGAACTCGCCATGATGCAATCCGACCAGGCCTTTCACGATCGACAACCCGAGGCCGGTGCCCTCGTGCTTGCGCTGGTAGGTCTTGCCGGCCTGGAAGAACGGGTCGCCGATCCGCTTGAGATCGTCGGACGCAATGCCGACCCCGGTGTCGGTGACGCGAAGCATCAGGCGCGATCCCTCGACCGCGGCCGAGACCATGACACTGCCGCCGCGCTCGGTGAATTTGATGGCGTTGGCGACGAGATTGAGCGCGATCTGCTTGAACGCGCGCGGATCTCCGGTCATCACGGGCAGGTCTTCCGCTGCGCGGGTGGCAAGATCGACGCCGTTTTCGCGCGCCTTGAGCGCCAGCAGATTGCAGCAATTGAGCAGCGCCGCACGCGGCGCGAACGGCTCCGGCGTAATCTCGAACGTGCCGGATTCCATCTTGGACATGTCGAGGATGCCGTTGACGACCGACAGCAGATGCTGGCCGGAATCGTTGATCAGCTGCGCATATTCCTTGCGACGCGCCGCATCGATCATCAGCACGTCCTCCTGGACGATCATCTCGGAGAACCCGATGATGGCGTTGAGCGGCGTGCGCAGTTCATGGCTCATGGTGGCGAGGAAGCGGGTCTTCGACGCGTCGGCCTGCTCGGCGGCGGTGCGCGCCATCTCCAGCGCCTGCTCCTGCATCTTGCGGTCGGTGACGTCGCGCATGACGGCGACGACCTCGGCCTCGGGCGACGTCTGCTCGAGCGGCCGGCAACGCATCTCGACCCAGATGAAATCGGCCGAATGGTTCTGGCCGCGAATCGGATCGCGCCGCAGCCGGAACTCGACGCTGCGCGCTTCGCCGCCACGCGCGGCATCCGACAACGCGGTGAGATAGGCCGGCCGATCGGCCACGTGGACGCGATCGAACAGGCCGTGGCCGGCGAGCCGGGTCGCCGACGTGCCCAGCATGGCTTCCGCCGCCGGCGAGATGAATTGCACCGCGCCGTTGCGGCTGTGGCGTGAAATCACGTCGCTCATGTTCAGCGCCAGCAGGCGGTAGCGGTCTTCCTCGACATAGAGCAGCGACACGGTGGTGCGCGCCAGTGACTCCGCGCCGAAGGCAAGGCCCGCCGCGTAGAAGATCGCCGACACCAAACCGAACCCGATCAGCGCGCTGTGCAGCGCCGGGCTCAGAACCGGCGCCGGCAGCATGTGATAATGTCCGAACACGATCAAAAGCGCCGCGCACGACATCGCCAGCGCGAAGGCAAACGCCACCACGCGGCGCGAAGCCGAGAGCGCCGCTTCGAGCGGAATGACGATCAGCCAGACCGCGACAAAGGATCCGATGCCGCCGGTCGCGACCGCGACCATCATGATGAAACCCGCCAGCGCCAGCGATGACAGGATATGCGCACCGTCGTAACGGCCGGTGCGCGAAAGGAACCATGACAGCAGGATCGGCGCGATCAGCCAGGCGAAGGCCGCAACCTCGAGCGCAGTGGGCGCGCCGCGCATCGCCAGATAGACCGGAAACGCCGCAAACGCAGCCAGGCTGCCGAGCAGCCGCGGCGCCATGAAGGCGCGATGCCGCGCGCGCGTCAGCGCGTCATATCGTGCCGACGGATGCAGCAACGCATCGAGACAATCGCGGATGATACTCAAAACACTCACGGCTCTTGCGCTTCGGCTTGTTCGTCGTACTGACGCGCCGGAACGCCCCCTTATCTTTGGCCCACCGTGTCAGAGCGAACTTAAGCGAACGCTAAGGCACGGCGGCTGCCCCGCGAACACCGTGCATTCGCGGGGCTTTGGCCCGTTCCACGGCACTCATTCGACGCGGATGGTGAACGATAGGTTTCCAGCCCGATCGATCTATGGTTTCGAAAGGGTGGACGCGCCGAACATGCCCGCTTTTTCGTGCTTGCCGGCATCAATCGAATGTTTACGCCGAATCGAATCATTCGAAATTTCAGCGAATTTTCGCCGAGTTTAGTTCAATGCAAACACTTGCGATTTATCGACGGCTGATAGTCAGGAGCAAAGCTGCGGGCCTAACCGCAACGGAACCAAGAAGAGACGACCGGGGTCGCGATATGTTTTTCCTGCTTCGCATGGCGTTCTGGCTCGGGCTGGTGCTCGTGCTGCTGCCCAGAGACAAGACACCTGAATCGGACAAGCTGCCGCAGATCGGCGCGTCCGAAGCGGTATCGGCCGCGACCGCGGCCGTTTCCGACATGGGCCAGTTCTGCAAGCGTCAGCCGGCGGCCTGCGAGGTCGGCGGCCAGGCCGCCACCGTACTCGGCCAGCGCGCACAGGACGGCGCGCGCAAGCTCTATCAGATCATCACCGACAAGCCGGACAAGCCTGACAAGAAGGCCCCCGACCACACCGGCTCGATCGGCGAGTTGGACAATGCGGAAGCGGCGCTGTCGGAAACCGCGCCGCGCGACACGCTGACCCAGGACGATCTCGTGACGGAATGGCGCGGCACGTCCGCGCGTTGACCGGAACATGGCTGGAAAATAGGCCGGGAACCGGTTCCATTTTCGTCGCTTTCGCGGTGCCCGCGCCCTATATAAGCGCTTGAGCAAGGGACGCGGGCCACGATGACGACGATCGACGAGATCAGGGAAAATTTTGCGCTGCTGGACGAGTGGGACGACCGCTACCGTTACGTCATCGAACTCGGCCGCACGCTGGCGCCGATGCCGGAGGCCGAGCATTCCGCAGCCAACAAGGTCAATGGCTGTGCCAGCCAGGTCTGGCTCTCCAAGCAGATCGACCGCAGCGCCGGCAGCGAACCGCGCCTGAACTATCTCGGCGACAGCGACGCCCACATCGTGCGCGGCCTGATCGCGATCCTGCTGACGCTCTATTCCGGCCAGACGCCGCAGCAGATCCTGTCGACGGACGCGATCGCGGTGTTCGACGAATTCGGATTTCGCGAGCATCTGACGCCGCAGCGTTCCAACGGCCTGCGCTCCATGGTCGAGCGCATCCGCTCCGATGCGCGCGAAGCGCTGGCCGCGGCTTCCTAGAAGTTACTTGCGCTTGCGCGCCTGCTGGCCGAGGCCCATCTTCTTGGCGAGCTGCGAGCGGGCGACCGCATAATTCGGCGCGACCATCGGATAATCGGGCGGCAGGCCCCATTTGTCGCGGTACTGCTCCGGGGTCATGTTGTACTGCGTGCGCAGGTGGCGCTTCAGCGACTTGAAGCGCTTGCCGTCCTCCAGACAGACCAGATATTCGGGCGTCATCGATTTCTTGATCGACACCGCCGGCTTGGCCGGCTCCAGCGGCGTGTCGGCGCGCCCGGTCGAGACCCGCAGCAGGGCGGCGTGCACCTGGCTGATCAGGTTCGGGATTTCGGACGCCTGCGTCGGATTATTGCTGAGATAGGCCGATACGATATTGGCGGTCAGTTCGACGGGCGTTTTGCCGGCGGAATCGGTCATGGCTCAATCTTCCTGGAATCACGAATGCTGTGAATCGCGAACGCGAATGGCGTTACGGTGCTGTAAGTATCCGGCTGCGGCTATACGCAATTAGAATCCGATACGACTTGGCGAATATGAACGAATTACCGGGAATCTGACAAGAACAGCGGCGTTTTATTTTCAGGCCGGACAGCAAGCCAAGTATTGGCGTTTCAGGGCCGGTGATCGAGGTGCGCGCGCAGCTCGTCGATCGACGCAAAGCGCATCATGCCTTCGGGCATCTGGGCCTCGATCGAACCGTCCGAATAAAGCGAATAGGCCATGCCGTCGACGACGCCCGACTTCAGCACCGTCACCGCCGGCTGTTCGCCACCGCGCGCGACCGCGCCGTTGGATTCGGGCGGGCGGAGGGGCCGCCGCTGCGGCGGCACTTCGGCCGCCTTCGAACGGTCCGGCTTGGGCCAGGCATCGTCGAACGACGGCGGCGGCGGTTCGGCCAGCGGCAATGGCGGCGGCGGTGCCGCCGGCGGATTGGGGCGAAGGTCCGGCGACAACAGGTCCGGCGGCAGCGGCTCGCTGGTCCGCGCCTGCGCGCGCTCGCGCTCTTTTCGCGACGTCGAGGAAAACAGCAGATTGCGCTTTGGCTTGGCCGGGGCGGCCTCGGCCGGCGCGACTTCCGCCGGGGCATCGACCTGCGGACGCTCACGCGGGGCGGACTCATCCTGCCAGGGCGGCGGAGACGGCGGGGCGGCGGGCTCGACGCCGGCAGGCTGCGCAGCGTCCGGATTGAACGGGAAAGGGGTCTCGGCGGATGCAGGTTCGCGCGACAGGCCCGGCGGAAGCACCGGCCGTGCTGCGACCTCGCCGCGGGCCTGAGCAACATCCCCGCCGAGCCGGCGCGCGATGTTCTGCAGTTCCCGCACGGCGACCGCGAGCCCGACCATGATCGCGCCGGAGCAAACCCCGATCACGCCGGAGGTAATCAGCGTGCTGCCGGTGCTGAAATCCCTGATCGTGAATCCGTAGCCGACCGCCAGCAGGCCCGCCACGACGAGGCCAATAGCGGCGACCAACATGCCAACCATCATCGAACTAACCCCCCGGCTGCGCCCGAAATGCTCGCAAACCGCCAATGCCACGATACCGTCATAATGTGTGCATCGCCAACCAGCAATTGTGCACAGAGTTCCTCAATAATCTGTCCGCGACACAACCATTTCCGATCAAAAGCCGGGCGCCGGCCGCCCCGTTCACGCCGCGTTCAGCCGCATGCCGTATATCTACGTCCCTACCAAAGGATGCCAAATTGTTGCGTTGCATCAGGGAATTACGTCACAATTACTTATTACTTGTAAATGGAACTGCGCTATATGGATGCCGGGGAATGAGGCCCACAAGCGCAAACGCTGGGCCATAGGGGACACCGGGTTAGCCAATAGCCATGTCATCGATCACGACATCTGCCCTCGATACGCCCGCGCGGCGCTCGGTGGAGCGGACCTGGGACGACCTTGCCATGGTCGTACTGGCCGCCGTCACCCTGGTCGCCGGCCTGACCTTCCGTGACTATGGCCTCGGCTGGGACGACTACACCCATGCCGAATATGCCGACCTGCTGCTGCGCATGTACGGTTCCGGCTTCAGGGATACCCACGCGCTGTCGTTCGCCAATCTCTATATGTATGGCGGCGGCTTCGACATGGCGGCCGCCCTGCTGCACAAAATCATTCCGCTCGAACTGTTCGAAACGCGCCGGCTGCTCGGCGCCGTGGTCGGCGTGATCGGCCTTGCCGTGACCTGGCGGCTGGCGCGGCGCGTCGGCGGCCCGCTGGCCGGCCTTGCGACTCTGTTGCTGCTGGCGCTGTGCCCGACCTTCTACGGTCACATGTTCATGAACCCGAAGGATGCGCCATTCGCGGTCGCGATGGTGATCCTGATCCTGGGCCTGGTGCGGCTCGCCGAGGAGTATCCCTCGCCCTCGCCGCGAACCATCCTGATCGTCGGATTTGGCGCCGGCCTTTCCATCGGCTGCCGGATCCTCGGCGGACTGGCGCTGGTCTACGCCGTCGTCAGTTTCATTCCGCTGCTGATCGAGGAATATCGCACGCAGGGGCCGCGGGAAGCCGCGCACCGCTTCGGCCATGTGGTCTACGTCCTGCTGCCGGGCCTCGTGTTCGGCTACCTGCTGATGGGCCTGGTATGGCCGTGGTCGATCATCGAGCCGGGCCATCCGTTCCAGGCGCTGACCTATTTCTCCCATTTCTTCGAAAAGCCGTGGAAGGAAATGTTCGACGGCGCGCTGGTGTCGGTGCCGGACATGCCGTGGTCGTATCTGCCGACGCTGTTCGCGCTGCAGCTTCCCGAAGTGCTGCTGGTGCTGCTGTTCGCCGCCATCATCGGCACCTTCATGTCGCTGTCGCGCAAGGACGTGCCCGCCCGCCGCAAGACCATCATGTTGATGCTGACGATGGCAGCGACGCTGCCGCTGGTGATCGCGATGGTGAAGCGGCCCGCGCTCTATAACGGCATCCGGCATTTCGTGTTCGTGATCCCGCCGATGGCGGTGCTCGCCGGCGTCGCCTTCGGCCGCGGCATGGCCTGGCTGAAGGAAAACGGCCGCGCCTGGCAGCCCGCGGCGGTTGCGGCGTTCGCGTTCGGCCTGTTGCTGCCGCTCAGCGAAATGATCCGCCTGCATCCCTATGAATATACCCACTTCAACCACATCGCCGGTACGGTTCGCACAGCCGACAATCTGTTCATGCTGGACTATTGGGGCCTGGCGCTGAAGCAGGCCTCCGACGGCCTGCGCGAGGAACTGGTCGAGCGGCAGGAAGCCGCGCCGAACGGGCGTAAGTGGAAGGTTGCGGTGTGCGGCCCGCAACGTCCGGCACAGGTCGCGCTCGGCCCGGATTTCACGATCGGCTGGGACAGCAACGCCGCCGACTTTGCGATGACGCTCGGCGAGTTCTACTGCAAGGGCCTCACCGCGCCGGTGATGGTCGAAATCAAGCGCGACGACGTCGTGTTCGCGCGCGTCTACGATATTCGCGGCCGCGCCATTTCCTCCCTGCTGGCCATTCCGGCGCCGTAGCGCCCCCCACGCCTCACGGCATGTCAGCCACGCCGCGACCGCGCCTTGCTGCGGCGCGGGCGCAGGGCTAAACTTGCGCGCCTCCATCCGAACGCACGAGAGAGACCGATCATGTCGCCAGCCGAAGCACGCCTGAAGGAAATCCCAAACGGCATGACCGACGCCGAGTGGAACCAGCGCGTCAATCTCGCCGCCGCCTATCGGCTGGTCGCGCTGTATGGCTGGGACGATCTGGTCGACACCCACATTTCGGCGCGGGTGCCCGGCCCCGAGCATCACTTCCTGATCAATCCCTACGGCCTGATGTTCGACGAGATCACGGCCTCGAGCCTGGTGAAGGTCGACCTCGACGGCAACCAGCTCACCCAGAGCGACTACAGCATCAACCCGGCCGGCTTCACCATCCATTCGGCGATTCACGAGGTCCGCGAGGACGCCGGCTGCGTGCTTCACCTGCACACGGCTGACGGCACGGCGGTGGCGAGCTGCATGGAAGGCCTGCTGCCGATGAACCAGACCGCGCAATTGGTCACCCACGACCTCGCCTATCACGACTATGAGGGCATCGCGCTGGACCATGACGAGCGGCCGCGGTTGCAGAAGGACCTCGGCAACAAGAACCACATGCTGCTGCGCAACCACGGCACGCTGACCGTCGGCCGTTCGGTCGCCTCGGCCTTCGAGCGCATGTATCATCTGGAGCGCGCCTGCACGATGCAGGTGCGCACCCGCATGCTCGGCCCGACCGCCTATCCGGTCGAAGCGGCGGTGGTCGACAAGAACGCAGCATTGTTCAGCAATCCCGACCGCGCGGAAATGCGCTCGACCAACCTCGTGTGGCCGCCGCTGCTCCGCAAACTCGACAGGCTCGATCCGAGCTATCGGACCTGACGCCCGTACGAGGTCGAACACCGCGAAAGGTTGAGTGACATGACTATTCTGGTGACCGGCAGTTCCGGCCATCTGGGCGAAGCTTTGCGCCGTACGTTGCAGTCTGAGCGGCGCGACAGCCTCGGCATCGACGTTCGTCCCGGCGCATTCACGCAGCGGATCGGCTCGATCGCCGACCGCCGCTTCGTTCGGGATTGCATGAAAGACGTCACCGCGGTGCTGCATACGGCGACGCTGCACAAGCCGCATGTGGCGACCCATAGCCGACAGGATTTTGTCGACGTCAACATCACCGGCACGCTCAACCTGCTCGAAGAGGCCGCCGCGGCCGGCGTCACCGCGTTCGTCTACACCAGCACCACCAGCGTGTTCGGCGACGCGCTGGTGCCGCCGCCGGACGAGCCGGCTGCCTGGGTGACGGAGGACGTCGTCCCGGTGCCGAAAAACATCTACGGCGTCACCAAGGCGGCGGCCGAGGATCTGTGCCAGTTGTTTTCGCGCAACCGTTCCCTGCCCGCGGTCGTCTTGCGCACCTCGCGCTTTTTTCCCGAGGAGGACGACAATCGCGCCGTCCGCGAAGGTTTTGCGGACGCCAACACCAAGGCCAACGAGTTTCTCTATCGCCGGGTCGATCTCGAGGATGTGGTGAGCGCGCATCTCGTCGCCATCAGCCACGCGCCATCTGCGGGCTTTGCAAAATACATCATCAGCGCCACGACGCCGTTCTCGCATGGGGACGTCGCGGAATTGCGCCGCGGCGTCACGCTTGTGCTGCGACGCTACCTGCCCGATTTTGAACTGGAATATGCCCGGCGCGGCTGGCGCATGATCTCCGGCATCGACCGGGTTTACGTCAACGACCGAGCGCGCGCCGAGCTCGGCTGGCGGCCGCGCCACGATTTCCGCGCCCTGCTGGCGCGGCTGCAGGCCGATGACGACATCCGCAGCCCGCTTGCGCGCGCCGTCGGCAGCAAGGGCTATCACGACCGGACTTTCCGCGACGGCCCCTATCCGCTGGAGTGAACGCCGCGCCGGCATTCGCCCGTCTTCTGAATTGAAAATTGAAGGCGTTTCGTGTAAATTCTCCTGCAACGACCTCTGCACGACCGAATCAAAACGCTGCCCAATTCCGGGCGGCGTTTTTATTTGGCACCCTCGCCTCATGCGTTCCAATTCAAATTTCAAACAACAGAACGATTTCAGTTCAACACCCGTCATTGCGAGCGCAGCGAAGCAATCCATCTATCCGCTTGCCGAGGCGTGGATTGCTTCGCTGCGCTTGCAATGACGGGGCAAGGTATCGGATCCAGCGGTCGAACACCGGGAGGATGCGAGTCAGCGTTCTCGCGACGCATTGCGCCCGGAGTTTTTCATTTCGTTGTCCCTCTCCTAAACAGAGGGCGCAGGGAATGCCGGATGCGCGCTGCACCCGCGGTCTCATGTGCAATGTGCACGAAGAAATGCGCACATGAGCATACAGGGCAGCGGAGAACATCCGACATTCCCTGCGCGATGGCTTTACGGCTTATAACGTGCTCTCCCCGGAGAACGGCTCTTTTGCCTCCGTTGCGCCCTGGGAAGTCAGACGCCTCCCAGGTGCATCGACGCCAGCAACGCGGCGTCAGGACCACACGTCTTTGCCGTACGCTTTGGCCGCGCGCGTCAGGCGACAACCTCCACGTCCACCGCTCCCCGCCCAACGTCCGTGACGACGGCCGACGCCCTTCTGACCAGGGCGGGATGGGCAAAGTCGTAGCCCTGATTTGCCATTTCTGAAAAGCAAAATATTTTTAATTTTGGGGCTTGACACGACTTCCGTAAATCGGAAGTGATGATTTGCCCGTCGGGCCAGCGTGCCGCCCTCGCCCCACTACGGTGCCGCCAGCGCAGGGCGGGTTCACTTTGGGACTACGGCGCCAGTGCCGCTCAGTTAACGATGGCTCAATTAAATGAGCCGCACCGTCATCCGGACATCAACCAAACGGCCCGCGCCGAATCCGTTGAAAATGACCCGGATCTTCCCGCAGCGCGTTTGTGCCTTCAAATCGATTTCGATACACATGCATCATGGTCATTGACGAGCGGATACGCCTCCTGATCCCGAGAATCCTGGCCTTCGCCGTGATCAGCGCGGCGATCGGAGCCGGTTACGGATATGAGACGTCGTTTGCCACTGCCGCCGGACTGCGGGGCCTGGTCCGCGGCGCCCTGACCGGTGCGCTCATTGGCGCCGCCGTGAGTTCGCTCGTCGCCTTTGTCCTGGAGGCGCCCGGTGCGCGACTCGCTCGGGCATCGTTTATGGTCACCGTCGCGGTTCGCTCCCTCGTCTATCTCGTGATTTTCCTGGCGGCCATCGCCGTCGGGCAACTCATCGTGCCCAACCATCCGCTGGACCGCGCCGTGAACATCTCTCGCGACGACATCCTGTTTTGCTTCGGAGCCACCATCGTCGTCAGTTTCCTGTTCGAGGTGAACAGCCTGCTGGGTCCGAACGTACTCCTGTCTTTCGTAACCGGACGATATCACCGCCCTCAGGTCGAGCAGCGTGTATTCCTGATCATGGACATGAAAAACTCGACCGCGGCCGCCGAACGATTGGGCGAGGTTGACTTTCATCGGCTGGTCAATCGCCTGGTGTCCGATCTGACCGGGCCGATCGTGTTGCGCGAGGGGGAGATACACAAATATGTCGGCGACGAACTGATCGCGACCTGGCCGCTTGCGACAGGGCTAAAGAATGCGGCGTGCGTGCGCGCCTGCTTCATGGCGCTCGCGCGACTGGTCGAGCATGGCGCGGAATATGAGCGCGAGTTCGGCGCGGCGGCGCAGGTTCGTGCCAGCCTGCATTGCGGGCCGGTGGTGGTGGGCGAAATGGGATCGGTCAAGAAGGAGATCGCGATGCTGGGGGATACGCTCAACACCGCGGCACGTCTGGTCGATGCCTGCCGCGACAGCGGCGAATCCGTCGTCGCCTCGGTCAGCCTGCTCGACCAGCTTGAGCTCCCGCCCAACGTCATAGCGCGGCCACTGGGCCTCATCCGGCTGCGGGGCAAGGAACAGGCCATCGACCTTTGCGCACTGGACCAGGCGACGTCTGACCGAAAACCCGTCCCGCATGCTTGAGCGCACCATGCCGTTTCCCCGCTCTTTCCGTCACTTGCTGCGGCTAGGTCCTTGAGGCCGCGACCCTGTGCCAGGCAATCCTATTCTCCTTGACAGGGATTGCGAATGCGCGGATTCTTGACGCTATAACCGATAGGCAATTGATAGCGACGCTGCCCGAACCTCGGCGGTCCGATTTTGCCGGCCGCCCTCCGGGAAAACATTTTTGATCGATGGAAGCTTTTACGGAGGTGCCCATGCGTGCACTCGCCTTGAGGACCGTCTCACTTTTCGCCCTGGCCGCGGGTTTGTTCACCGGACCCGCCGCGCGCGCCGACGACGGCACCGACGAGCAGTTCGGCAAGGTTCATTTCCAAACATCGTGCAACGAGGTGGCGCAACGCCGCTTCGATCGCGGGATGCGCTATCAGCACTCGTTCTGGTATGGACCCGCGAGAGAGATCTTCGAAGAGACGCTCAAGGCCGATCCGGAATGCGCGATCGCCTATTGGGGCATTGCCCTCAGCCTGCTGTCGAATCCGCATTTCCCCGCACCGAAGGAGAACGTCGTCGAAGGTCTGGCAGCCTTGCAAAAGGCCAAGACGGTCGGCGCCAAGAGCGAACGCGAGCGCGACTATATCGACGCGCTGCTCGCTTTCTACTCGGGCGACGAGAAGACGACGTTCGGCCAGCGCGTTCAAGCCTACCTCAAGGCCGCGGAAACCGTCGCAGCGCGCTATCCTGATGATGACGAGGCGCAGATCGCCTACGCCATCACCCTGAATGTCGCGGCATCACCCAATGACAAGACCTATGCCAACCAGCTCAAGGGAACGGCCATCCTGGAGCCGATCTTCAAGCGGCAGCCGCGTCATCCGGGCGTCGCGCATTACCTCATTCACCTCTACGACTACCCGCCGATCGCGGAAAAGGGCCTCGATGCCGCCATGCGATACGCCGAGATCGCGCCCGCGGCGCCGCACGCCCTGCATATGCCTTCGCACATCTTCACCCGCGTCGGCTATTGGAAGGAATCGATCGCGGCGAACAGCCGTTCGGCAAAGGCCGCACGAGAAGGCAAGGAGTTCCACGAGCAGCTGCATGCCGAGGACTACATGGTCTACGCCCTCCTTCAACTGGCGCAGGACAAGGAGGCCCGCGCGGTTATCGAGGACATGATCGCAACCAAGGGCTATCCCGCGAACTACCGCACCGGCTTCTACGCGATAGCGGCGAGCCAGGCGCGCTATGTGGTCGAGCGCGGCGATTGGACGGGCGCGGCCGCATTGAAGGTCGAGCCAACCAGGTTCGCCTATGTCGACGCGATCACCCACTTTGCGCGCGCGCTTGGCGCGGCGCGCTCGGGCGAGCCCGATGCGGCGCAGGCCGACATCGCAAAGCTTGCGGAATTGCGCGACAGGCTGCGACAGGACAAGGACGCCTATTGGGCCGAGATCGTCGACATCCAGCGGCAGGTCGCTGCCGCCTGGCTGCTCAACGCACAGAGCAAGCATGCCGAAGCGCTGGATGCCATGCGCGCCGCAGCGGACGCCGAAGACAAGACGGAGAAGTCCGTTGTCACGCCGGGACCGCTCGCCCCTGCCCGCGAGCTTTACGGCACCATGCTGCTCGAACGGGGCATGGCAACCGAAGCGCTTGCCGCGTTCGAGGCCACGCTACGCAAGGAGCCGAACCGCTTTGGTGCAACCATCGGCGCCGCGCAGGCCGCCGACAGAGCGGGCGACCCGGCGAAGGCGCGGCAGTATTACGCCAAGGTCCTCGAGTTGGCTGGAAATGGCGACCCATCCCGGCAGGAACTCGCGGCGGCGCGGACCTTCATGGCCAGGAATTAGGCGTTGCGCACATGCGCCTGACGGGCAGAACCTTTGCAATCGTCGTGAGCGCCGCGCTCGCTTGCGCAGCAGCGATCGCGGTTGCGGCGGTTCGCTCCAGCGATGGTTCAAGCGAGAGCGCCCCGCGCGCGTTCCAACCCGTGTGGACTGAAGCGAACTGGCCCTTTCCTGTTGACCCCTGGGGCAAGGGTAAGGCGTTCCGCTGCAAGGCGGCCGATTGCGGCGGCGAAGTCCAGCTTTACGTTCGCGCCAAGCTGGGCTTTTGCAACTGCGCCACCGGCATCGCCGACGATACGGACCTCGAACAAATGGGCGATCTGGCGATGATCGGCGGCCAGGCGAAACCCATCGGCGCCGGCCGGCCGATCACCGTGGGCATCATGCAGGGCCGCGCCCGGGCCTATGGCGTCAGCGGCGCTCCAGGCCAGAGCCAGAGCGCGATCTCGCTCGCCTACAACCAGCGGTGCGACATGGTGGCGGCGACGGTCTTGCTGCAGCATGGCGCGCCTGCGTCGGTCGAGCCGGCCGTGCTGGCGTTCCTGAACAGCGACGTCATGCTGAAATGGGCCGAGATCACCCTCGGGCTCTGAGCGGCCCAAGCGTGCCTTTGCCATCCCTCTACTTCGGCGCCTCCGCGAATGCCGCCAGGATCCGCGCCCAGGAGCGGATGCCCTTGTGAAAACTCTTGAGGTCATACTTCTCGTTCGGCGAGTGGATGTTGTCGTCGTCGAGGCCGAAGCCGACCAGCACGGTATCGAGCCCGAGCGTGCGCTTGAAATCCGCCACGATCGGGATCGAGGCACCGGAGCCGATCAAGAGCGCTTCCTTGCCCCATTCATCGGTCAGCGCCTGCTTGGCGGCGGCGAGCGGCTTCATGTTCCAGTCGAGCGCAATCGCCGGGGCGCTGGAGTGATCGACGAATTCGGCCTTGCAATCGCCGGGGAGCCGCGACGTCACATAATCGCGAAAGGCCTTGCGGATTTTCTCCGGGTCCTGTCCCTCGACCAGGCGGAACGAGATTTTTGCCGAGGCCTCCGCCGCGATGACCGTCTTGGAGCCTTCGCCGGTGTAGCCGCCGACGATGCCATTGATGTCGCAGGTCGGGCGCGAGGACACCTGCTCGATCAGCAGGCGGTCCTTTTCACCGGCCGGAATGGAAAGGCCGATCGGTTTCAGGAATGATTCCGGCGTGAGGTTGAGATTCTTCCACTGCGCCAGGATTTCCGGCGGCAGATCCTTCACGCCGTCATAGAAGCCGGGAATGGTGATGTGGCCGTTGTCGTCGTGCAGGCCACCGAGAATCCGCGTCAGCACCCGGATCGGGTTTTGCGCGCCGCCGCCGAAGATGCCGGAATGCAGATCGCGGTTGGCGGCCTTGATCTTGACCTCGTCATAGACGAGCCCGCGCAGCGCGGTGGTGATCGCCGGGGTGTTCTGGTCCCACATGCTGGTGTCGCAGACGAGGGCAAAATCCGCCTTCAGGTCGGACTTGTTGCTTTCGAGGAAGGGGACGAAATTCTTCGAGCCGACTTCCTCCTCGCCCTCGATCACGATGGTGATGTCGACCGGCAGCGATCCCGTCACCGATTTCCACGCGCGGCAGGCCTCGACGAAGGTCATCAATTGCCCCTTGTCGTCCTCGGCGCCGCGCGCGACGATGATCTTGCGGCCATCGGCATGGTCGGTCACGGCGGGTTCGAACGGCGGACGGTGCCACAGGTTCAGCGGGTCGACCGGCTGCACGTCGTAGTGACCGTAGAACAGCACATGCGGCCGCCCGCCGCTGCCGCCATTGGCTTTGGCGACGATGGCCGGATGACCCGCCGTCGGCCGCACCTCCGCTGTGAAGCCGAGCGTCGCGATGTCCCTGGCCAGATGATCGGCGGCGGCCTTGCAGTCGCCGGTGAAGGCCGGATCGGCCGAGATCGACTTGATCCGCAACAGGGCAAACAGCCGTTCGAGAGAATTGTCGAAATCGGCATCGATGCGGTCGAGGACCGGCTGAAGATTTGCGTTGGCCATCGCGTGTTTCCCCTAATTGTGGGCGGTGGTGTTGGCGTGGATTTGTAGCCCGCTTGTGGCTTCAGGCAAAGCGGCGGCAGCACCGGCCGGCGCCGGATCCAGGATGTGCCAGACCAGCCCCGCCGTCAGCAGCGCGGTCGCGGCGAGATTGTTGCCATAGGCCTGCAAATCGTTCGGAAACACCGGCAGCGACAGCAACAGCAGCAAACCCGCAACGGCCAGCAGCGCCCAGGTGGCGGCCTTGACCGCGGGCCGCGGATCATAGGCCGCGCGGTGCATCAGGACCGTCATCGGGAAGAACAGCCACAGGAAATAATATTGGCGCGCCAGCGGCGACGCCACCGTCATCAGGCAGAACAGGATGCCGATTTCCTCGGCGTCCGATTTTTCCGTTCGGCGCGAGGCCGGCGGCATCACCGCGAGATAGCCGAGGCCGATCAGGAGCGACACCGCGAGCACGATCAGGTTCGCCGTCTTGAAATCGACGTCGACGATATTCATGGTGCGCACGGGTTTCGACGGATCGTCCTGATTGTAATTCACCGGCCGCGTCAGGCGGTGCGTCACCGCGATGATGGACTGGTTGACCCAGCACCAGTTCTGCTCGTCGCGCTGGCCGAACCCTTTCTCCGAGCTCGAACCGACCATGCCCTGGTACCAGTTCTTCAGTTCCGTGACATTGTGCTGAAAGCCGCGAAACGGCGCCGGCAGCACGAACAGGAACACGACGAGGAATACCAGCATGCTGGCGGCAGAAGCCCACTGCCGGCGCCAGATCAGATAGGGGAACACCGCGACCGGAAACACCTTGATGGCGGTCGCGAGCGCGAACATGCCGCCCGCCATCCAGCCACGCCGATCGCGCAGCAGCCAGAAGCCGTACAGCATCAGGGCCAGCAAAACGAGATTCGGCTGCCCGAGATCGAACATGTCGAACACAAAGGTGACGGTGACGAAGCCCGGTAGCGCTTCCAGCCAAGGACCGGGCTTGTGTCCCGACCCCGCCATCGCGTGCGAGTACTGCGCCGTCATCCACCACGCGACGATGTTGAGGAATGACAGGCAGAGATAGAGCGGGATCTTGCCGAAGTAACTCGGGATCGCCAGCAGCAGCGCCGACAGCGGTGGATAGATGAAGTCGAAATAGGTGGCGGGATTGTCGGGATAGAGGCTCTTGCCTTGCAGCACCTGCTGGCCGGCCCAGAACCACAGCGGATAATCCTTGGTCTTGCCGTTGCCCCAGATTTCCGGGACCAGCACGTCCGCGGTCAAGGCGATGCAGCAGAGCAGGAACAGGATATCGAGCGGCGCTCGCAACGACGGATATCTCAGCACGCGCCCGTTCCGGAAGTCAGAGGGAGATCACGCCAAGAATCAAAGTATGACGATTTCGAGTTGAATGGGTGCGGCCGCACCCGCCACCTCGCCCCGCTTGCGGGGAGAGGTCGACGCGAAGCGTCGGGTGAGGGGCTACAGGTCCTTCGACAATCTTTGCTCGGGGACAGGCCCCTCACCCCAACCCTCTCCCCGCAAGCGCGGGGCGAGGGAGAACTACCACTCATCATCGCCGCAGCAATCCGCCGAGCGCGCCGCGCACCAGCGCACGGCCGACCGAGCTGCCGAGCGAGCCGCCGACCGATTTGCCGAGATCCGCCACCACGCCGCCGATCAC
Organism: Hyphomicrobiales bacterium; assembly: GCA_017305715.1. GTDB lineage: Bacteria > Pseudomonadota > Alphaproteobacteria > Rhizobiales > Xanthobacteraceae > Bradyrhizobium. Next base: position 132,310 of record JAFKKG010000008.1, read on the forward strand.
CTTGTTGGTGACCGACCGTGTCACGTCCCGCGCAATGACCTGGCCGGTCGACATCTTGCCGCGCTTGACGTTGGTGCCGAAGATCGATCCGACAATGCCGCCGATCTGCCCGAAGATTCCACCGCCATCGCCTGCGCCCGGTGCATCGGCATGGGCCGCGGTGCCCGAGATGCGCTTCTGAATCATCTCATAGGCGGATTCGGCGTCGATCGCGGTGTCGTATTTGCCCTTCACCGGGCTCTTGTCCATGATCGCCTTGCGCTCCTCCGGCGTGATCGGGCCGATCCGCCCCGTCGGCGGCCGGACCATGACGCGTTCGACCATGGCCGGCGTGCCGCCGCCTTCGAGGAAGGACACCAGCGCTTCACCCTTGCCGAGTTCCATGATGACACGGGCGGTGTCGAGCTTGGGATTGGGGCGGAAGGTCTGGGCCGCGGCCTGCACCGCCTTCTGGTCGCGCGGCGTGAACGCCCGCAGCGCATGCTGCACGCGGTTGCCGAGCTGGGCGAGCACCTTGTCCGGCACGTCGATCGGGTTTTGCGTGACGAAATAAACGCCGACGCCCTTGGAACGGATCAGGCGCACCACCTGCTCGATCTTGTCCATCAGCGCCTTCGGCGCGTCGTTGAACAACAGATGCGCCTCGTCGAAGAAGAACACCAGTTTCGGTTTCGGCAGGTCGCCGGCTTCCGGCAATTCCTCGAACAGTTCCGACAGCATCCACAACAGGAAGGTCGCATAGAGGCGCGGGCTCTGCATCAGCTTGTCCGCGACCAGGATATTGACCATGCCGCGGCCGTCGCTGTCGGTCTTCATGAAATCCTTCAGCGTCAGCGCCGGTTCGCCGAAGAATTTCGCGCCGCCCTGGTTCTCCAGCACCAGAAGCGCGCGCTGGATGGTTCCGACCGTCGCCTTGGAGACGTTGCCAAAACCCTGCGCGGCCTTGCGGATATCGGCCAACGGGTCTTCCTCGGCGTCGGGACCCTTCTTGACGGTCGCCGGCACGATCGCGTCGAGCAGCGCGCGCAGATCCTTCATGTCGATCAGCGTCAGGCCGCTTTCATCCGCGACACGGAATGCGACATTGAGCACGCCCTCCTGGACGTCGTTCAGATCGAGCATCCGGGACAGCAGCAGCGGTCCCATTTCGGTAACGGTGGCGCGGACCGGATGGCCCTGCTCGCCGAACACGTCCCAGAACACGGTCGAGAACTGGTCAGGCTGGAATTTCAGTCCCATCTCGCCCGCCCGCTTGAGGATGAAGTCCTTGGCCTCGCCGACTTCGGAGATCCCGGACAGGTCGCCCTTGATATCGGATGCGAAGACGGGAACACCGGCGCGCGCGAACCCTTCCGCCATCACCTGCAGCGTCACCGTCTTGCCGGTTCCGGTCGCCCCGGTGACGAGGCCGTGCCGATTGGCGAGCGCAAGCGTCAGCCATGCCATCTGATCGCCCTTACCGATGAAAATCTTCTCGTCGGTATCGGTCGTCTTGCTGTCGGGGGTCGCCATCACATCGCCTCTTCGCGTACACTGAGAAAGGTGGTCGCCAAACGACACCATCATATCGCATCCTGCCGGTCGATTGAAACCATCTATGGACGAGCTCGCAGCTTGATCCCGCCAACACCGCGGCGTCGCGGTTTTCTCCAACCGGGCAAAAACGGAGGCCGCGGTGCGGCAACACACCCTGAATCCGGCCATCACTCTTGCATTGCTGCAACACTCGACGGGCGATCTGGAGCGAAAATCGTCCTCGCATGCGCGGATCGCTTGTATTTCAAATCGTGGACGCTCAAGATAAATTCACAAGGAACGACCCGGTAACAAACCGGCTGAGGGCGGGGCCATATGGACGAACTGATTGGACGGCTGGCCACCAAGGCCGGCATCGATAGCGCTGTCGCTGAAAAAACCATCGGCATCGTTCTGGGATTCCTCCGTAACGAGGGTCCCGCCGACAAGGTCCAGGCTCTGATCGACCAAATTCCAGGCGCCGAGGCTGCGATCGCGGCATCGAACAGCAGCAGCGGCCTCTCCAGGTTGATGGGCGGCGGACTGATGGCGCTCGGCACCAAGCTGATGGCGCTTGGTCTGGGCATGAACGACATTCAGAACGTGGCGCGTGAACTTTTTCGGTTCGGCCGCGACAAAATCGGAGCGGACAAAATGGGCGAGATCATTTCGGGGACGCCGGGGCTGAGCCAGTTCGCGTAGACCACCCTCCCCCTGCCTGCGTATCTTCTTTTACATCGAGTATCATGACATATCCCCTCTCCGAGATCGAAGGCCTCACCGCCTATTCCGCCTCGAAACTCAAATCGCTCGGCATCCGCACGACCGAGGCGCTGCTCGAAGCCGCCCGCACCGTCAAGGGACGCAAGGCGCTCGCCGCGAAGACCGGGATCAGCGAACAGCAACTGCTCGATTGGGCCAATTTCTCCGACTACATGCGGATTCCCGGGATGGGCAAGGCAAAGGTCGGGCTGGTGCGCGCCGCCGGCGTGCCGACGGTGCGCGAACTCGCACTCCGCAACCCGGCCCGCCTCGCCCAGAACATGAAAGACGTCAATATCCGGCGCAAGCTGGTCCGCGTCATGCCGTCGGAGAAGTCGGTCGAGCAACTGATCGCGCAGGCGCGCAAGCTGCCGCCGAAAATCAGCTACTGAAATCAGCCAAAAAAGGCTCTTGCCGGCTTGAACCTTTCCGTTTCGATTGAATCGAAACGGGCGCGCGATTCCCTTGTTTGGACGCGTTTTCTGATCGCGAACCGGGTCCACTTCGCTGGAAAACGCCATGGCCCCGCCGCGCCCGCATGCTTGACTCGTCAGCGCGGACCGCGCAAAGCGACCGCATGATCGCAACCACGTCCAGACCCGCCAAGGAGCCGGACAAGGCGGCCGGCCCGGCCGGTCAATTCGACCTGCCAGCGCTGTTGTCGCGGCCCTATCCGGCCGTGATGGGCGTGCTGAACCTGACGCCTGATTCATTTTCGGATGGCGGACGGTTCACAGCCCCCGAAAGCGCGCTGGCGCAGGCGCGGCGGATGGTCGCCGAGGGCGCCGACATCATCGACATCGGTGCGGAATCGACCAGGCCATACGGATCGGAACCGATTTCGGCGGATGAGGAACTCGCCCGGTTGCGTCAGGTGCTACCGGACGTTGTTTCGCTCGGAGTTCCCGTCTCGATCGACAGCATGAAGTCGGCCGTGGTGGCCTGGGCGCTCGACCATGGCGCCGTGATCGCCAACGACGTCTGGGGCTTGCAGCGCGATGCCGGCATGGCGGGCCTCGTCTCGGAACGCCAGGTGCCCGTCATCATCATGCACAACCGCGACAGCGCTGATGCGGCCATAGATATCATGAAGGATATCAGTTCCTTTTTCGCGCGCTCGCTCGACATCGCCGCCAGGGCCGGAATTGCCTCGGGCAAGATCGTGCTCGACCCCGGCATCGGCTTCGGCAAGACGCCGGAGCAGAGCATGACGGCCCTGGCGCGCCTGCATGAATTGCAATCGTTCGGCCTGCCGCTGCTGGTCGGCGCCTCGCGCAAGCGCTTCATCAGCACGGTGACGCCGTCGGAACCGCATCAGCGCCTCGGCGGCTCGATTGCCGCCCATCTCATTGCCGCAAGGGGCGGCGCCCGCATCATCCGCGCCCATGATGTCGCGGAAAACGTTCAGGCGCTGCGTGTCGCATCAGCCATCGGGGAATGCGAATGACCGATACGATCTTCATCTCCGGCATCGTGATCCATGCCCGCCACGGCGTGATGGAACACGAGACCGAAGTCGGCCAGCGCTTCGTGATCGATCTCGAGCTCTCGGTCGACCTGTCGGAATCCTCGCGCACCGACCGCCTGTCCGATACCGTGTCCTATTCCAACGTGGTCGCGACCGCGACCGCGGCGTTCAAGAACACCAATTACAAGCTGCTGGAACGCGCGGCGGGCGCCGTGGCCGATGCCATCCTGGCCGCGTTCCCCCGCATCAACGCGGTCGAGGTCACCGTCCACAAACCGCACGCGCCGATCGCGGCGATCTTCGACGACGTCGGCGTGGTGTTGACGCGCACCCGGCAGTCGCCCTGAAAGGATTATATTTCATGGCGGACGTGCTGATCGCGCTCGGCGGCAATGTCGGCGACGTCCGCGCGACGTTTCGGAAGGCCATCTCCAATATCTGCGGCATGACGCAGGCGGCGTTGCTGGCGCGGTCGTCGGACTACACCACGCCGCCCTGGGGCAATGAGGCGCAGGCGCCCTTCGTCAACGCCTGCATCGAGATCGACACCAGCCTCGATCCGCATGCGCTGCTGTTCACGCTGCACAAGATCGAGAAGAAGTTCGGCCGCGACCGCGCCATCGAGCAGCATTGGGGACCACGCACCCTCGACCTCGATCTGATCGCCTATGATGACGTCAAGATCGACAAACCGGAGCTGACGCTGCCGCATCCGCGCCTGTTCGAGCGCGCGTTCGTGCTGGTGCCGCTCGCCGAGATCGTGCCCGACCGTATCATTGCGGGACGCCGTGTCGGGGACGCCGTGGCGGCGCTTTCGACCGACGGTATTTTGCGACTTCCCGACCTCGGCTGACCCGGATGGGCCGAAAACTACCGTTTGGCTTGGCGGCCGCCCCGTGGCAATTTCCGACCAAATCAAGCGGCGCCCAGGAAAACTTCAAGGAACAACTTTCTCGATGACCACGACAACTGACGACCTCCGACTGGCGGCGGATTTTGCGCCCGCAAATTACGAAGATTGGCGCAAGCTGGTCGACGGGGTGCTGAAGGGCGCGCCGTTCGAGAAACTCGTGGGCAAGACCTCCGATGGGCTGAAGATCGATCCGATCTACCCACGCGCGCAAGGCGCGGCTGCGGTGGCAGGCCGGCCCGCGGCTGCGCCCTGGCTGATCATGCAGCGGGCCGATCATCCGGACGCCAAAGCCGCCAATGCGCAGGCGCTGCACGATCTCGAGAACGGCGCGACCGGGCTCACGCTGGTGTTCGCCGGCGCCAATGGCGCCCATGGCTTCGGGCTCGATCCCTCGCCGGAAGCCGTCGCGCAGGTCCTCGACGGTATCTATCTCGATGCCGGTATCGGCATTGAACTTCAGGTCGGGCCGCAGTCGCGGATGGCGGCGATCCACATCGCGGAATATATCAAACGCAAGGGATTTGATCCCGCCGCCTGCGACATCCGTTTCGGTCTCGATCCGCTCGGGGCCGTCGCGGTGTGGGGATCCAGCCCCTATGGCTGGGCCGAGATCGTGCCGGCGGTGACCGGCGCCATCAAGGGCCTCGCCGCGCTCGGCTTCCAGGGGCCATTTGCGGCGGCCGACGGGCGCCTCATCCACGATGCCGGCGGATCGGAAGTCCAGGAGCTGGCATTCACCCTGGCCGCAGGCGTCGCCTATCTGCGTGCGATCGAGGCCGCCGGCGTGCCGCTCGAAGATGCGCAAGGCATGGTCTATGCGCGGCTTTCCGCCGATGCCGATCAGTTCCTGACGCTGGCAAAATTCCGCGCGCTGCGGCTGTTGTGGGCGAGGGTCGAGCAGGCCTGCGGCCTCGCGCCAAAACCGCTGTTCGTCGCGGCCGATACCGCCTGGCGCATGCTGACGCAGCGCGACGCCTACGTGAACATGCTGCGGGCGACGATGGCGACCTTCTCCGCCGGCCTCGGCGGCGCCAACGCCATCACCGTGCTGCCGCATACGCTGGCGCTGGGGCTGCCCGATCCGTTCGCCCGCCGCGCCGCGCGCAACACCCAACTGGTGCTGCTGGAAGAATCCAACCTCGCCAAGGTGTCCGATCCCGCCGCCGGCTCCGGCGGCATCGAGACGCTGACAAAGCAGCTTTGCGAAGCCGCTTGGTCGCTGTTCCAGGAGATCGAAAAAGCCGGGGGTCTGTTCGCGTCCCTTGAACAGAACCTGATCCAGCGCAAGGTCGCCGCCACGCGGGCGGTACGCGAGGCCAATATTGCAAAACGGCGCGACGTGCTGACCGGCGCCAGCGAATTTCCGAACCTGCACGAGGCGGAGGTTGCGGTGCTGGATGCGACGCCGATTGCGCTCGCGCCCTATGGCGACGCCAGGATCAAGTTCGATGCGCTGCCGCCGATGCGGCTGGCGGCCCCGTTCGAAGCATTGCGCGACAAATCAGACGCCAAACTCAAGGGCGCCGGCGCGCGGCCAAAAATCTTCCTCGCCAATCTCGGCACGCCGGCCGACTTCACGGCGCGGGCGACATTTGCAAAAAGCTTTTTCGAGACCGGCGGCATCGAGGCCGTTGATACGCAGGGGTTTGTCGACCCGGCCGCGCTTGGTGCCGCGTTCAAAGCCTCCGGTGCGGCCATGGCGTGCCTCTGCTCGTCCGACAAGGTTTACGGCGGCCATGCCGAAGCGGCCGCGCGGGCCCTTCAAGCGGCGGGCGCCGGGCATATCTATCTGGCAGGACGTCCCGGCGAGCAGGAAGCAGCCCTTCGAGCGGCCGGTGTCGGCGACTTCGTCTTTGCCGGCGGCGATGCGCTCAAGATGTTGCAGGACGCCTGGAAGCGGATGGAGTGAGCATGGCACCGGAGACCAAGCCCGTTCTGACTGGCGGCTGCCAATGTGGCGCGGTCCGCTTTGCGCTGTCGGCGCCGCCGGCCAAGATCAGCATCTGTCACTGCCGGATGTGCCAGAAGGCTTCCGGCGCGCCGTTCGCCTCGCTGGCCGACGTCGAACATGCCAATTTCAGCTGGACCCGCGGCAAGCCGGCCGCATTCAAATCCTCCTCGATCGCGATGCGGGATTTCTGCGCCGAATGCGGTACGCCGCTGACCTACCGCCTCATCGATGGCCCGCGGATCGAGATCATGACCGGCACCTTCGACCGGCCCGACCGCATCGTGCCGACGCGGCAGTATGGCACCGAATCCCGGCTCGGCTGGGTTGTCGGCATCGCCAATCTACCAAGCCAGACCACATTGCAGAATTACGGCCCGGAAAAGCTCGGCAGCATCGTCAGCCACCAGCATCCGGACCATGATTGAAGCACCCCCCAATCGTCACATGTGCTATGTTGGACACTATGAGCCGCATCCCTGACTTCGCGAATATCGCGTTTGAAAAGACCGCCCCTGCAAATCCGGCCGGCGGCGCCGAGCCGTGGCTGACGCCGGAAGGAATCCTGGTAAAACCCGGCTACACCGAGGCCGATCTCGCGGGCATTGATTTCCTCGACACCTGGCCGGGGATTGCGCCCTATCTGCGCGGCCCCTACCCGACCATGTATGTCAACCAGCCCTGGACCATCCGGCAATATGCCGGCTTCTCCACGGCGGAAGATTCCAACGCGTTCTACCGCCGCAACCTCGCCGCCGGGCAAAAGGGCCTTTCGGTCGCGTTCGATCTGGCGACGCATCGCGGCTATGACAGCGACCATCCGCGCGTGTCCGGAGACGTGGGCATGGCGGGCGTTGCCATCGATTCCATCTACGACATGCGCACGCTGTTCGCCGGCATTCCGCTCGACCAGATGAGCGTGTCGATGACCATGAACGGCGCGGTGCTGCCGATCCTGGCGCTGTTCGTGGCCGCCGCCGAGGAACAGGGCGTGCCGCCGGAAAAACTGTCGGGCACCATTCAGAATGACATTCTGAAAGAGTTCATGGTGCGTAACACCTATATCTATCCGCCGACGCCCTCGATGCGGATCATCTCCGACATCTTTGCCTACACCTCGCAGAAGATGCCGAAGTACAATTCGATTTCGATTTCCGGCTATCACATGCAGGAAGCCGGCGCGACCCAGGACCTCGAACTCGCTTATACGCTGGCGGACGGCGTCGAATATCTCCGTGCCGGATTGGCGGCCGGGCTCGACGTCGACCGCTTTGCCCCAAGGCTGTCGTTCTTCTGGGCCATCGGCATGAACTTCTTCATGGAAGTTGCAAAAATGCGCGCGGCGCGGCTGCTATGGGCCAAGCTGCTGACGCAGTTCAACCCGAAGGATCCGCGCTCGCTGTCGCTGCGCACGCATTGCCAGACGTCGGGCTGGTCGCTGACCGCGCAGGACGTGTTCAACAATGTGATGCGCACCACCATCGAGGCAATGGCGGCGACGCAAGGCCACACCCAATCGCTGCACACCAACGCGCTCGACGAGGCGCTGGCATTGCCGACCGATTTTTCGGCGCGCATCGCCCGCAACACGCAATTGTTCCTGCAGCAGGAAAGCGGCACCAACCGCATCATCGATCCCTGGGGCGGCTCCTATTATGTCGAGCGGCTGACCCGCGATCTCGCCGCCAAGGCCTGGGGCCATATCCAGGAGGTCGAAGAACTCGGCGGCATGGCCAAGGCGATCGAGGCCGGCGTGCCAAAATTGCGGATCGAGGAAGCGTCAGCCAAGACGCAGGCGCGGATCGATGCCGGACGGCAGGCCGTGATCGGCGTCAACAAGTTCAAGCCGGTCAATGAGGCCGCCATCGATGTGCTGAAGGTGGAGAACTCCACCGTGCGGCGGCTGCAGATCGACAAGCTCAAGCGGCTGCGCTCCGAACGCAGCCAGAAGGACGTCGATGCGGCGCTGGCGGCGCTGACGCGTTCGGCCGGCGAAGGCAACGGCAATTTGCTGGCGCTGGCGATCGACGCGGCACGCGCCAAAGCCACCGTCGGCGAGATTTCGGACGCGATGGAGAAGGTGTTCGGGCGGCACCGGGCCGAGATCAAATCCATCACCGGCGTCTACAAGCGGGAGGCCTCCGCCATGTCCAACCGGGTCGAAAAAGTGCAGGCGCTGATCGATGCGTTCGAGGACGCCGAGGGCCGCCGGCCCCGCATTCTCGTCGCCAAGATCGGCCAGGACGGCCACGACCGCGGCCAGAAGGTGATCGCGTCGGCTTTCGCCGATGTCGGCTTCGACGTCGATATCGGGCCGCTGTTCGCCACCGCCGATGAAGCGGCGCGGCAGGCGGTCGAGAACGACGTGCATATCCTCGGCGTCTCGTCGCTGGCGGCAGCCCACCTCACCGCGGTGCCGGAACTGAAAGCCGCACTGAAGAAGCAGGGCCGCGAGGACATCATGATCATCATCGGCGGCGTGGTACCGCCGCAGGATTATGAGGCACTCTACGCGGCCGGCGCCGAAGCGATCTTCCCGCCGGGCACCGTGATTTCGGACGCCGCCGAAGAGCTGATCCACAAGCTCAACGCCAGGCTCGGGCATAGCGAGGCGGCGGAGTAAATCCGCGGCCCGCGACTCCAGAGGATCGTCCTTGCGCAGCATCGCATTCGTCATATTCGCCCGGACATTGGCTTTCACGGGCGTCATCGCATGCGCTGTGCCGCTTGGCACCGCGTTTGCGGCCGAGCCCAAGCCCGACTTTTCCATCAAGACCAAATGGGTCGAAGCCAGCGTTTTCCTCGACGCGAAGATCAAGTCCGATCCGCTGCTGGCCGCGAACTGCCTGGCCGAAGGCAAGGCGTGGGCCGCCAAGAACCGCGCCGATGCCGACAAGGAACGCAAGCAGGACCCTGACCTGTTTCGCAACGCGTGGTCGTATGAGCGGAAATACCAGACGCGCTCGGTGGTCGACGGCCGCTATGTCAGCATCGTCAGGGCCGACTACGAATATACGGGTGGCGCGCACCCCAACAGCTCCTCCGACACGATTCTGTGGGACAGGTCAGCGCGCAAACGCATCAGCATCCGTCCGTTCTTCATCGAAACAGCCGACAACGGTCCGACGCTGAAAGCGATGCGGCAAGGCGTCATTGCATCCCTCAAGGCCGAGAAAAAGAAGCGCGGCGCGGAAGGCGCGGATGCCGGCGCCATCGAAGGCATCGAGCCAAAGCTTCTGAAGATCGGGCCGGTCTCGCTCGCGCCGTCGACCGAGGAAGGCAAGAGCTCCGGCCTGACCTTTCACTACGCACCCTACGCGGTCGGCTCCTATGCCGAAGGCGGGTATCTCGCCTTCGTGCCGTGGGAGACGTTGAAGCCTTATCTGACGCCGGAGGGGATCAAGATATTCGGCGGCGCGCGGCCGGAGGGCGATGATGACGATGGGTAGCCGTGATCCGCTCTTCTCTCACGCAGCTTGGCACTCCAATAGATGGGGATGCCAGGGCTCCGGCCCCCTCGCCTGTACCGCGCAGGCGTTGTAAACCAAGGCATGACCCGGCCGGATTCTTCCCCCGACATTGACAAATTCGCCAACAACCTCCGCACCGGCCAGCGCGCGGCGCTGGCGCGGGCGATCACGCTGATCGAGAGCCGCCGCTCCGATCACCAGGCCGCCGCGCGCGATCTGGTGCAGGCGCTGCTGCCCGATACCGGCAAGGCGGTACGCGTCGGCATCACCGGCTCGCCGGGGGTCGGCAAGTCGACCACCATCGATGCGCTCGGCATGTTCCTGATCGAGCGCGGCCACAAGGTGGCGGTGCTGGCGGTGGACCCATCGTCGGCACGCACCGGCGGTTCCATCCTCGGCGACAAGACGCGAATGGCAAGACTGTCGGCCTCCGACGATGCCTTCATCCGGCCCTCGCCCGCGTCAGGCACGCTCGGCGGGGTCGCCGCGAAAACCCGCGAGGCGATGCTGCTCTGCGAGGCCGCCGGCTTCGACGTGGTGCTGGTGGAGACGGTCGGCATCGGCCAGTCCGAGACCGCGGTCTGCGACATGACCGATTTCTTCCTGGCCTTGATGCTGCCCGGCGCCGGCGACGAATTGCAAGGCATCAAGAAGGGCCTGGTCGAACTTGCCGACATGATCGCGATCAACAAGGCCGACGGCGACAACATCAAGCGCGCCAATCTGGCGGCCGCCGAATATCGCGGCGCGCTGCATATCCTGACACCCCGTTCGGAGCACTGGCATCCGCCGGTCCTGACTTATTCGGCGCTGACCGGCAAAGGCATGGATGTGCTGTGGCAGAAAATCCTGGATCACCGCACCGCGATGAATGCATCGGGTGAATTCGCCGGTCGGCGGCGCGAGCAGCAGGTGAAATGGATGTGGTCGATGCTGGAGCAGCGGATGATGGCGCGGCTGCGCTCGGACGCCGCGATCCGCGCCAGGGTGAAAAAGACCGAGGCGGAGGTCGCCGATGGCCGCATCACGCCAGCGGTTGCCGCCGAGCAGATCGCGGAGATGCTGCGGTGAGCGACAGGCTTCGGATTCTCGTCACCGGCTTCGGCCCGTTTCCGGGCGCGCCCTATAATCCGACGCAGGCGCTGGTCGAGCGGCTGATGCGGCTGCGCCGCCCGGCCTTCAGCGACGTGGATATTTCGAGCCACATCTTTCCCGTGACCTACAAGGCCGTCGACCGCGAATTGCCGCAAGCGCTGGCACAACACCGGCCACAGGCGCTCTTGATGTTCGGCCTGGCGGGCCGCGCGGCTCATCTGCGCATCGAGACCCGTGCGCGCAACGCGGTCACGATGTTGTGGCCCGATGCCGCGCAAACGCGTGTTTGCAAGGGATCGATCGGTCCCGGCCCCGATGCGATGCGGTTCGGCCCGCATACGCTGCGGCTGTTGCGCGCCGCACTCGGCACCGGCATCGATGCGCGGCCGTCGCGCGATGCCGGCAGCTATCTCTGCAATTATCTGAGCTGGCGCGCGATCGAGGCGGTTAGGTCAGACGATCAACTCCGGCTGGTGTCATTCGTGCACATTCCTCCGCTCGCGCGCGGCGGCGCACCGCGGCGCAAGGGCAGCCCGCGGATCACGCTGGAAGAACTGGTCGACGCCGGCGAGGCGATGCTGCTGGAGACAGTGGTGCTGGCGAGGCAGGCGGTCCGTGAAACCGCCCAGCCGTCAAAGCCGGATTAACCCTACCCCCAACAATCGCCTTGTTCCGCCGTCGCGTTCACCGTGCGACGGCCCATTTTCGCGCTACCTTTACGCCTGCGAATGCCGTGGCCTGCATGGCGCGAGGACATCAAAATCATGGACGTCAAACGCCGCCAGTTCATGGGCGTTTCCGCCGCCGGTATCGCCGGCGCAATGGCGATGTCGCCGGACAGCGCGCGCGCTGCGCCGCCGGCCTCGGCGTTCGGGCGTGACGCCACCCAGTATGGCGTGCGTCCCGGCAGCCCCGACGATCAAACCAAGGCGTTGCAGCGCGCGATCGATGAAGCCGCGCGCGCGCAAATGCCGCTGTCGCTGCCGCCGGGCGTCTACCGCACCGGGATGTTACGCCTGCAAAACGGCTCGCAACTGGTTGGCGTGCGCGGCGCGACCAGGTTCGTCTTCTATGGCGGCGCATCGATGCTGCAGAGCGAGGGTGCCGGCAGCATCGGCCTCTCCGGTATCACATTCGACGGCGGCGCGATTCCGCTGCCGGCGCGGCGCGGCTTGATTCACTGCCTCGGCGGGCGCGACGTCCGCATCACCGACTGCGAAATCACCGCCAGCGGCGGCAATGGCATCTGGCTCGAGCAGGTCTCCGGCGATATCAGCGGCAATATCTTCAGCAAGATCGCGACCACGGCGGTGGTGTCGTTCGATGCAAAGGGCCTGATCGTCTCGCGCAACACCATCATCGACACCAACGACAACGGCATCGAGATCCTGCGCACCGCGATCGGCGACGACGGCACGCTGGTGGCGGATAACCGGATCGAGGACATCAAGGCCGGGCCCGGCGGCTCCGGACAATATGGCAACGCCATCAACGCGTTCCGCGCCGGCAATGTGATCGTGCGCGGCAATCGCATCAGCAATTGCGATTATTCGGCGGTGCGCGGCAATTCGGCGTCCAACATCCAGATAACCGGCAACAGCGTTAGCAATGTCCGCGAGGTGGCGCTGTATTCGGAATTCTCGTTTGAGGGCGCCGTGATCGCCAACAACACCGTCGACGGCGCCGCCGTCGGCGTCTCCGTCTGCAATTTCAACGAGGGTGGCCGCATCGCGGTGGTCCAGGGCAACATCATCCGCAATCTGTTGCCGAAGCGTCCGGCCGGCACCATTCCGGACGATGATGCCGGCATCGGCATCTATGTCGAGGCGGACAGTTCCGTGACCGGCAATGTGATCGAGAACGCCCCTTCGTTCGGGATCATCGCCGGCTGGGGCAAGTATCTGCGCGACATCGCCATCACCGGCAATGTGATCCGCAAGGCCTTCGTCGGCGTCGGTGTCTCGGTGGTGCCGGGCGCGGGCACGGCGCTGGTCAACAACAACATGATCTCCGAAACCCCGCGCGGCGCGGTGGTCGGCCTCGACCACGCCCGCACCATCACGACCGATCTGTCCGCCGAGGGCGCCCAGCGCTACGCGCAGGTGGTGATCGGGAATAACGCGGTGCGGCGATAGTTTTTCGTTCGACGGGTTTTATTGACGCGAACCGGAATCCACCCCGGATCAAGTCCGGGGCAGGCTTTCGCTTGAAAACGGCTCTACAGCGCGTTGCGCAGCAACGGGTAGCGTTCCTGCATGATTTCGAGATCGAGTAACGGCAGATCCGGATCGTCCAGCACCGGTGCGTCGGGCACCGTGGGCGCCGCGGCAGAATCGGCCAGTACGCCTTCAAGCGCGATCAGCACGTCGCCCGGGACATCGCGCGGCGGCGGCCTGACGACGACCGGCGCCGGCGCTGGCGGAAGCCGGTCGCGCAACAACGCCGCTCCCGTCGATTGGCGGCGTCCGAGCCAGGACAGATCGACGGCGCTGTTGTCGAGCGAGGCTTCGCGTGTTTCCAGGCTGCGCCAGAGCTCGACCGCGGCCTTGGCTTCCCGGATGTTTTCGAGGAAGGCCTGTTCGGTGTGAAAGCGGCGCCAGCGGCCGCTCTCGAACAGTTCGGTGAGGTATTCCAGGCGTTGCTCGGCCAGATGGCACCAGCGGGAAACGATTTCGCGGCCGCGTGCCAGGTCCGCATGTGCGTCTGCGTGATGTGTCATAAACCTGCCCGTAAAAAGGAGAACGGACGCAGACGCAACCGAGACGAATCACTTGGGCGTGATGGATGATATTCTGTGGAAAACTTGTTCCTTGTCCAGTACGTGACTTTACGGGTCGTCGTGCGGCGCAAGAAACCCGCATGAACAAAGGGTTATTTGCACACCCGCGCGGTCAAGCCGCCAAGGCGCATGGCCGCCTTGCAGGCGCTTTCCAGAACGGAAGCGGGCAAAGCAACGCCCGCCCTCGCCTCAATCACACGAACCACTGCCGGAAAAGCATGCTGAAATGAAAAGACCCGTCCGGGGGGACAACCGGACGGGTCAAGCCATATGGGCGCTTGGGGTGGATGGGCGCTCGCGCCGAATACAGCCGATGGGGAGGGATAACCGCTCCCACATTGATTAGTCGCAGCAGCTTCGCCGGACGTTCAAAAGGTCGGTCGATTTTTTTAACGCTTTGTTCGGGGCCTTGATGCCCGAAAATCACTGCGCGGTGGGGCGATTGACGCCATTTGCGGCCGATTTGTCCGACGCCATCGCCGGGGCGGCGTCGTTCATCGCCCGGCTCACGGAAGCGTTATCCGGCGCCGGCGCTTTTGGCGAAGCCGGATTGCCCGAGACCGCGGCGAGCGGCACCGCAGGCGCAGCGGTCGCGGCGGTGACCGCAGCGTAGGCGTCGGCCTCGCCGGCCCCGAACTGATCGTCGCGGCCGGGTGCACCGAGATCGCGGGCGGTCTTCTCCAAAATCCGGCGCAGGTCATTCGGCTTCAACGCTGGATTGCGCTCCAGCATCAAGGCCGCAACGCCGCTGACATAGGCGGCGGAAAACGAGGTGCCCGACGTGATCTGGTATTTCTCGTCCGGCGCCGGCAGGAAGATATCGGCGCCGGGCGCCGCGACGGAGATGTGGGCGCCACGGTTCGATGCCGCGAACAGCTTTTCCTGCGCGTCGGTTCCGCTCACCGCAATGACGTTCGGATTGGCCGCGGGATAAAGCGGCGGCGATTTGGCGCCGCCATTGCCGACGGCCGCCACCATCAGAATGCCCCTGGATGCGGTCGCGGCAACGCCACGCTCGATCAGGGGATCCTTCGGACCGGCGAAACTCATATTGATGATCTGCGCGCCGTGCTCGGTCGCATAATCCAGGCTTTTCAGGATCACATAGCTGGTGCTTCCCGCACCGTTGGCGCCGCCACCGAATGCGCGGATCGCGAGCAGCCGCGCCTCCGGCGCGCTGCCCATCAGTCTGCCATGCGCGGCGATCGCGCCGGCGATGCCGGTGCCGTGGACATGCGGGCCTTCCTTGCTGCCGAGCGCATCGAAGCTGTCGGCCACCGAGTTGACGAGTTCGGGATGTTTGACGTCGACGCCTGAATCGATCACCGCAATGGTGACGTTCATGCCGCGGACCAATTTGTGCGCCGGCGGCAGGCGAAGCTGGGCGACCGCATATTGCGCGGCGTCGCCCTCGGTCACCGTCCGCTTCTGGTCCTTCTGGTCCTGCAGCAGATAGCGGAAATTGAGCTGGACCGATTTCACGCTGCCGTCGGCCGCGAATTCGCGGCGTACGATGTCCACCGGGCGCTGATCGACGATGCGGAACAGGCCGATGGTGCTGCCGATCAGACGGAATTCCTGCGACGCGATCCGCTCCAGGCCGTGGCGCCGGGCCAATTCATCCGCATCCGCCGGCGACAACGCGCCGTCGATCTCCGCCACCAGTTCATTCGGGACCGTGCGCAGATCGATCGCCGCCTGCGGGGATGCATTGCTAGGCGAACTGGTGTTGCCATTTTGGGCCGCGGGACCGTTGCCCCCGCCGCCCGTCGAGACGACGGTAACAGCACGGTCGAAACATTCACCGTCCGGACCGCGATTGGCGTATTCGCAAACCGGATAAAGATTGGGCGAATAGCGGGGGTAAAGCGTGCCCACACCGACACGCGAAATCGCTCCCCCCTTCGGTATCCGCGCAATCGTCGCCGGCCGGTCGCCGACATTGTTCGGCCGGTTCGCGATCATGGGCCGATTGACCCTGACCGCATTGAGCCGCCCGGCAGCCCCCGGATTGACCCGGGCACCGATCGCGGGATTGACCCGCACGTTCTGATTGATAGTCGGCACCCTTGAACCAAGGTTCAGGTTCGGCGTGCGCATGATGCTTTGCGCGTAAGCCACAGATCCGCCGAGAAGCACGAGCGGCAACGCCACCGCCGACAATGCCCATGCCGCGCGCTGCGTCCTTTTCCGCCAGTTCACGCCAATATGGACCATGGGACCTCGGCTCGGTCAGTCTTGCGACCTGCGCCCTACGGCGTCGGCACCGCAAGATTGACGATCTTCTCGCCTTGCAATCTGCTCATCAGGCTCGCGACTTCGTCCTTGCCGAGCGCGCGGTTGCCGAACTGCAGGCGGAACATGCCGCCCTTGGCGCCATCGACGATCGAGGCCTGATAATTGTCCAGGAGCGCGGTGATGTCGGAGATGCGCGCTTCCGGCGTAAACCGCACCAGCGCGCGCGGCGGCACTGTCGCGCCGAGATCGCGGGTAAGGGGCGCATTGCGCTCCCTCACATCGAGCGAAGCGGTCTGGAACGAAGCGGTCTGGTTCTTCATCAGCACCGCGCCGATCACGCCGGCCTGCAACAGCAACGCCACGGCGCCGAGGCTCGCCGACCAGGCCAGCGTCCGCGGCGAAAGCCTGCTGAAGAAGCCCGAGATCCGCGCCGAGAGATTGGTCGACACCGATGGCTTGCGCACGGGCTCTCCGTCGATCGCAGCAAACAGCTTCTGCATGGCGCGCACGGACGGCGCACCCAGGCTCTCGTTGAGGCGAATGGTCTCGGCGTATTCTTCCCTTATCACGGCATATTGCCGGGCCAGTGCGGGGTCGGAGGCAAGCGCTTCATCGACGCGGCGCGCATCGCGCGCATTCAGCGTCCCGGCCGCATGGAATGGCAGCAGCATCTCGATTTCGCTGGGCTCTTGATCCAGCATTTTTTTGCTCATCGCCATCATGGCCAACCTCGTTCAATGCCGGCTGCCTTGAGCAGTTCGGCCAATTTCTTGCGCGCATAAAACAAGCGCGTCTTGACGGTGTTCTCGGGAATTCCGACGATCTCCGCCACTTCTTCCACGGACTTCTCGTGGTAGTAGACGAGATCGACGATCTCCCGATGCTCAGGCGAAAGTGACGTCAGGCACTTGCGCAACGCGTCACCGGTATCTTTCTTCTGCACCACCACTTCCGGATCATCGGACGTATCCTCGATCGCGTTCGCGGTCTCATCGTCCAGCCCAACGTCCTTCCGGCGCCGCAGTGCCGACAGGGCCTTGAACCGTGTAATCGCCAACAGCCAGGTGGTAACGGCAGAGCGGCCTTCGAACTTGCCGGCCTGACGCCATACATCGAGAAAGACCTCGCTGATGAGGTCTTCCGCAACCTGTTCGTCCCTGACGAGCCGAAGTCCGAAACGGAACACCCTGACATGGTGCCGTCCGTACAGCACCTGCATGGCAAGCCGGTCGCCTTGAGCGATCCGGGCGATCAGAATTTCGTCTGAAGCCGCCTGTGTCGCGCTCAATTGCCGTCTCGCAAGATTGGTCTGAGGGAGGTGGCGGAGGGTTCGACGCCGCGGGCAAGATTCTTCACATTACGGCAATGACCGGGCCGCATATGTGATCTACCCCACACAGTCCGTGATCTGCCGCACAGACAAACGCCAGCCGGCATCGCGACCGGGGAGAATGAACGAAACCCCAAAATCGGTATCATAATACGGAATTACTTTCTTAAAAGCCGCACCACCCGGTGCCACCATACCAAGCCTTGGTTCCCAAGGCAGCATCTGCTTGCAGCCCGGGTTGCCATGCAACGGTTACGGTCGTCCGAAGCCGACGAATTCCCGTTGTGAAACAGGGCAATGGCAGGGCTTTAGCGGATCAGATTCGACCGAAAGATACCAAACCTAAAGGCTTTCCCACTTAGATTTTTTGCGGCGTTCCACCAACGGCGAGACCATGGCCACCGCGGCGTCTTCATTCGTGAATCCAGCCGATCTGGATGACGTCGGCTCCCTCCCGGCGGCGCAGGCGCTGGCGCGCCGCGCCCGGCAGCGCCGCCATATCCTGATCATGATCGGCGCCAGCTACGTGATCGACGCTGCCGTCCTGTTGCTCTATGCGCAGGCCGGCTCGATCCCGCTGATGATCGCCCCGGCCTACGCCGCGTCCGGCCTGACGCTGGTGATCTTCAGCATCATCCTTTCGGAGTTCGGCTTCAACGAACGCTTCAAGGATCACTATCTGGTCGCCCCGCAGGCGACCGTTTGCATGCTGATCGCGCTGGCCTTCACCTATATCGCGCCGGAAGTCGGCGGCATGTTCCTCTGCACCCTATTCATCGTGTTCAGCTTCAGCTCGCTGCGCTCGACGCCGGCGCAGACCATCATGATCTGGACTGCGATGACGAGCGGCCTCGCCGGTCTGTTCCTTTTGACCGACAAGCCGATCTCGATGCCGCATGGCAGCCACCTCGAGCGCTTTGCCACCCTGCTGGTGTTCATCCTCACCCTCGGGCGCTGCATGTTCCTCGGGATGTTCTCGAGCTCACTGAAGCAATCGCTGTATCAGAGCGGGCAGAAGCTCAGGGAAGCCTACCGGCGGATCGAGGAGCTCGCCGAACTCGACGAACTGACGGGATCGCACAACCGCCGCTGCATCATGCGGATGCTGGACGAAGAGATCGCCCGCGCCGGCCGCAATGGCGCGCCCTGCTCGATTGCGCTGATCGATCTCGACTGGTTCAAGCGCATCAACGACGTTTTCGGTCATCCGACCGGCGACGAGGTGCTGCGCACATTCGCCATCACCATGTTCGCCAACATCCGCGGCATCGACCGCTTCGGCCGCTACGGCGGCGAGGAATTCCTGCTGGTGCTGCCCGGCATGAGCACCGACAACGCCGTGCGCGCGCTCGACCGGCTGCGTGCGATCATTGCAGAGCTCGACTGGAGCGCATTTTCGCCAGACATGAGCGTGACGATTTCCGCCGGCGTCGCAACGCTGCAGGCGGAGGAAACGCCGGACACATTCCTCGCGCGCGCCGATCGCGCGCTTTATGCAGCCAAGGCACGGGGACGCAATCGCATCGCCAGTGCCTGATCCAGCCATTTCAATAAGGGTACCGGAGAATCCGTTGCCGGCTTTTGCTCCAGGACAGAGTCATATGAGTTCGAAATCCGCCATTGCCCCGATCAACCTGCTCGACGAGTTGCAAGCAACGCTCGCGCACGGAACCGTCGCCCGCCGGGTCGAGACCCTGCGCCGCGTGACCGACCTCTTCATCAATGGCGCGGTGGACTATTCGGACGAACAGGTCGGCCTGTTTGACGATGTTTTCCAGTGCCTGATCGAGCACATCGAAACGTCGGCCAGGACGTTGCTTGCCAATCGCCTCGCCCCGATCGACATCGCGCCGCCGATGACGATCCGGGCGCTCGCGTTCGACGACGTGATCGAGGTTGCCGGACCGGTGCTGTCGCAATCGGCGCGGCTCGACGACAACACCCTGATCGAGAATGCGCGCAGCAAGAGCCAGGCGCATCTGATGGCGATCTCGACGCGAAAAGTATTGAGCGGCGCGGTCACCGACGTGCTGGTCCAGCGCGGCAATGACGCGGTGGTCCAGAGCACCGTCAATAATCCGGGCGCCGAATTCACCGAACGCGGTTTCACGCGGCTGGTCAGTCGCGCCGAGGGCGACGACGACCTCGCGACCTGCGTCGGCCTGCGCCCGACCATTCCGCGGCATCTCTATCTGAAGCTGCTGGCCAAGGCGTCGGACACGGTGCGGCAACGGCTGGAGACGGCCAACCCGCAGCAGGCGGCCGAGGTGCCGACCGCGGTCAAGGAAGCGGCGCGGCGCGCGCGCGCGGCGCCGTCGGCGATCACCAAGAACACTGCGATCGCCCATGCGCTGGTCAAATCCCTCTACGAGGACGGCCGGCTCGATGAATTCCAGGTGGCGTCATTTGCCGAGGCCGGCAAATTCGACGAGGCCAACGCTTCGGTCGCGGCGCTCGCCAACGTGCCGGTGGCGATCGCCGAGAACATGATGATCGAAACCCGCGCCGAAGGCGTGATGATCCTGGCGAAAGTGGCGAGCCTTTCATGGTCCACCGTCCGCGCGATCATCGACATGCGCGATAACTTGTCGGGCGGCGAGCCGACCGATCTTGCGGCATGCAAGGACACCTACGAACGGCTGCGGCCGTCGACCGCCCAGCAGGTGCTGCGCTTCCACCGCATGCAGCAGAACGCGCCCGCAGCGCCCCCGCGCTAGAATTTGAGCAGCTTCGATCCGGCGAGCGCGCCGATCGCCGCCACCAGCGCGGTTGAGAGCGTGTACCAGGTCGCCACGAACAGCGGCGAATCATCCGTGCAATGCGACGCGTACAGGGTTGCGGCCAATCCCGCCGACAACATTCCGGCGATGCCGCCGGCGAGGGCCGGCCGCGCCGACGCGCCGTGACGCAGCCCGATCAGCGCGCCAGCCAGGATCGGCAACGACAATAGCGGGATCGCGGTCATGCAGACCCGCGAATTATTGCCGACCAGCCGCGTCATCATCGGCAGCCGCTGCGGCATCATCATCTCGCCGCCGATGCCCGCGGTCAGCAGCCCGGCCGGGATCAGCAACAGCCAGCCGAAGCCACGCAGCGAGGCCTCCGGCCGCGACAAATGCAGGCTGACGGCAATGGCCGCGCTCGCCAGCGCCAGCGTCACCGCGAATTTCAGGTCGAAGAACGGATTGCGTATCGCGGTCATCACGTCGGGCCGGATGCCAAGCTCGGTGAAGAACATCAACAGCGACACCGGCGCTGCCGCCACCAGCGCCAGCATCAAGGCAAAGCCGACCGGGCGCGCACGGTGCGTATTGTCGGCCGCCAGGGTCTTGATGAGCTGATCGGTATCCATTCTCATTGTTCCCGTAACTTGGCGGTCAGGGCGGCCAACCCCCGATGCAGCGCCACCCGCACCGCGCCTTCGCTCATCGCCAGCTTGGCCGCGGTATCCTTGATCGAAGCGCTTTCGACCGCAATCGACTGCAACACATCGCGCTGGCGCGCCGGCAGCGACTGCAACTGCGTGGCAACCTCGCTTGCCGACGCCGTCTCGACCGGGGCTTCGCCCGGCAGCACCTCGACGAAATCCTCGATATTGACGAATACCCGCCGGCCGCGGCGCCGCAACGCGTCAATCAGCTTGTTGCGGGCGATCGCAAACAGCCATGGGGCAAACGGGGCGCTGGCGTCCCAGGTATGCCGCTTCAAATGGACTGCCAGCAAAATGTCCTGCACGATGTCCTCGGATTGATCGACCGGTTGTCCTGCACGCGCGAGCCCGCGGCGCGCCGCGGCCCGGAGCACCGGCGTGACGGCCTTGAGCAGGCGATGATACGCCGCACCGTCGCCGGCAATGGCCGACCGCATCAGGCCGGTCCATTCGTCCTCACGTTCGCGCACGCGCGCTCCCACCTTGCAATTCGTTCGTTCTTTCAAATTGTTACGTCAGGACGCCGAGATCACGAAACCGTGATCAACTA
This sequence comes from Hyphomicrobiales bacterium, assembly GCA_017305715.1. Taxonomy (GTDB): domain Bacteria; phylum Pseudomonadota; class Alphaproteobacteria; order Rhizobiales; family Xanthobacteraceae; genus Bradyrhizobium. The sequence goes on from JAFKKG010000008.1 coordinate 153,808, forward strand.
CCCCTGACATTCGCTTCACGCCTTCTCGTCCGGGAATCGGGATGGCCAGTACCTTGCCGGCTGGCTCATACCATCGATCGCCGCCGCTCGCATCCGCGGGCTCCCGTCCCCGCCAAATTGCCCTGCGGAGAATACGACGGGCCCAACCGGCTGTTGCAACACTGCTGCCCGGTTTTTGCCGGGTGTTGCCCGAAGATTCCCTTTTTCTGCCCCGCTGTGGACACGAGGCGGGGTCTCATTTCGCCTGTGGGGACGGGCAAACGGGGAGACTGCCACATGACGATCAAAGCCAGCGGGCGCGCGGCCTTGATATTTGCAACCGGACTCTTCGTCTATTTCGCGGGGCCGACGCCGATAACGGCTACCCGGTCGGCCCTCGCGGCCACATCGAATTCGGACAGCGCGACGCCGGCGAAAAACGTCCGGCAAAGCACACGGCACGGGAAACGTTATTCACGTCGATCAGGCAAGGCCACGGCGAAGCCAGCCGAGACCCAGAAAGCCGCTGAGAAGGATGCGGCTTCGACCGATGGGTCGTTCGCGATCCCGGCGACGGTGGCCAACGCCAATGCGCAGCTAGCGTCTGCGGATGCCACCCCCGCCCCCGGCAGCGCCCAGGCAATGACGGCAAAGGCCAACATCCTGCTGGCGGCAGCCGACAAACCGGGAGAAGCGCAGCCCGATACGGTGGTCTCCTCCGATCAGCTCAACGATGTCGACCGGGCCCTCCAGCAAAACCCGGCCACGCAGACCGTAGCGACGGCCGCGGCCAAACCAGCCCAGGCGGCGCCGGTGCTGGCTTCCAGCAGTGACAGCAAGACCTGGGATCAGACCTCGCTGATCGGGAAGATTTTCATCGCCTTCGGCGCGTTGCTGACGATGGCCTCCGCCGCGCGCATGTTCATGGCGTAATTGAGTAAGCCGGATGCCGGACGCGGCGAAAAGCGTCCGGGCCGCGGCTTTGAGCCACTTGAAGCCCATCCCGCCAGCGGGCACATTGCCTGCCAGATCAGACACCGGGGTGGACCATGGCTACGTTCGAACACATCATTGTCGAAAGCAAAGGCGCGGTTGGCATTATCACGCTAAACCGTCCGAAAATGCTTAACGCGCTGTCGTTCGGCGTGTTTCGCGAGATCGCCGCCGCCGTCGATGACCTCGAAGCCGACGACGCGATCGGATGCATCCTGGTCACCGGCAGCGAAAAGGCCTTTGCGGCCGGCGCCGACATCAAGGAAATGCAGCCGAAGACCTTCATCGATATGTTTTCCAGCGATTTCACCGCCATCGGCGGTGACCGGATCGCCACCTGCCGCAAGCCGACGATTGCGGCTGTCAGCGGCTATGCGCTCGGCGGCGGCTGCGAACTCGCGATGATGTGCGACATCATCATTGCCTCCGACACCGCCAAATTCGGCCAGCCGGAAATCAACCTCGGCACCATCCCCGGCATCGGCGGCACCCAGCGGCTGACGCGCGCGATCGGAAAATCCAAGGCGATGGATCTGTGCCTCACCGGCCGCATGATGGACGCGGCCGAAGCCGAACGCTCGGGCCTCGTCAGCCGCATCGTGCCGGCAGACAAATTGATGGAAGAGGCGCTGGCGGCGGCGGAGAAGATCGCGTCGATGTCGCGTCCCGCAGCCGCGATGGCCAAGGAAGCCGTCAACCGCGCGTTCGAGACGCCGCTGTCGGAAGGCATGAATGTCGAGCGCAACCTGTTCCACTCGACCTTCGCGCTGGAAGACCGTTCCGAAGGCATGGCCGCGTTCATCGAGAAACGCAAACCGGTGAACAAGAACAGGTAGCTACGGAGTGCATGTCGTCACAACCGCTTGGATTCAATTCGAGAAGACGATGGAAGATCGTCCTTGTGATCTACCTCGTCGGTTTCCTGATATGCGAGTTGCTTCTGCTCTGGGGCGCTTACGAGGCAGGGGGTTCGATCGCCCACACACTCTGGCCGAATATTTGAAGATCGGGTGCTTACACTTGATCATCGGGCAGCTGGGGCCAGTTGTTCTGGTGGTATTCGTTCTGCAGTTGGCAGGACTTCTTCCTCATCCAATTGAGTTCTAGCTTCGTAGGTGGGCAAAGCGCAGCGTGCCCACCCTTCCCTGCGTTGCTCGTGATGGTGGGCACGGCCCAAGCGCGCCTTTGCCCACCCTACGATTTTCTGCCCCGCACCAACGCCGCATTGACCAGCGCGCGATACGCGCGCTCGGCAAACGTTGTTGGCTTGTCGAGGCCGAGCCGCGCCAGGCATTCGAGACCCGCGCGGTCGGGCGGCTGCGTCATTCCCTGCCACAGCATCCCGGGCAATCGCAGCGGCGTGCGCTGCGTGGCCTGCAGCAATTGCAGGGCCGGGATCAGCCGCTGTTCGACCTCGGTGAAATCGCTGCCGAACGGGAATGACGGCAGCAGGCCTGCCTCGCGCGCGGGCTTTAGCGCGGCCGCGATCGCTTCCGGAAAATTCTCGCGATGCGCGCGCGGGATCTCAAAATCCTTCGGCAATTTGCCGGCATCCTTGGCGACCTTGGCCAGTTCGGCCTGGAAACGCGAGTCCGCTATTGAAAGCATCGCCGCGATGGTCTCGGTGTCGGATTTCCCCTTGACGTCGGCGACGCCATATTCGGTGACGAAGACGTCGCGCAGATGCCGCGGAATGGTGGTGTGGCCGTAGTTCCAGAGGATGTTGGATTGCGGCTTGGCGCCGGTCTGCCGCGTTGCTTCCAGCGCCAGGATCGATCGTGCGCCCTGCAGCGCGAAGGCCTGCGCCACGAAATTATACTGACCGCCGACGCCGCTCACGATCTGACCGTTCTCGAGGCCGTCGGAAATCGCTGCCCCCATCAGGGTCGCCATCATCGCATTGTTGACGAAGCGGGCATCGACCCGCGCGCGGCGTTTGGTCTCCTCGTCGCCATAGAGCTGGTTGGTGAACGAAACCGGCATCATCTGGATGCGGGCGATCTGTTGCGGCGACATCTCGCGCAAGCTGCGATAGAACGCTTTCGGTCCGAGGAAAAACGCGCCGTGCAGCGTCACGCCATCGACTTCGCGCGTGAGGATGCCGGCGTCGATCAGGCCCAGAAACGCCTCGAACAGCATTTCGCTGACGCCGTAGAGACCCTTCTCGAAGGAGCCGGTCTGCGGCACCGGTTGTTCCGGCGCGAGCCGCTTCATGATGGCGTGGAATTCGGCGTTGTCGCGGTGGCGAACGATCAGGCCCTGCGCCAGGGCGTCGCCGACCTGTCCGATACCGATCTGCAGCGTGCCGCCATCGGGCACGAGGCCCGCGGCGTGGAGGCCGATGGCATATTTGGTGTCGCTGATCGGCTCGGCCGGCGGCGCGAACAGCGGAAAATCCGTCTCGGGGCTGTGGAGCACCGCGCTGAATTCATCGCCCGCAAGATCGCCCAAGCCGGGCATGAACGGCAGTTCGGAATTGACCTGGCCAACCAGCCTGAACGACGCCCGGCCCTCGGCGCGGGCGCGCAAAATATCCAGCGTGGTGTCGGTATTGCAGCTCAGGCTGTAGCGCGCGACGCCACCCTCGACGCGCCTGGCCACCAATTGGGTGACGACATTGAGCCCGCGCGCCAGAAGATAGGACGCAGCGTGGGTGTAATTCGCGGAGATATAATGCTGCTGCGCATAAGGCACCCGCAGCCACTTTCCGGCGAGGAAGAAGAATTCGATCACCTGGATGTTCGGCGGCAACGCGCCTGCATGCAGGGCTGTGGCGTAGTTGAGGTCCGGATAGCCTCCGAACAGCCGATCGATCACCGGACCGATGAAGCGCTTTTCCAGCAGACTGCCGGGCCGCGGCTTTTCCAGCGTCAGCGCGGAAAACAAGGTCAGGTTGATCGAACGATCGGCCGCGGCGCGGGCGTAGAGCGCGTTGATGATGTGATTGGCCTTGCCAAGCCCGAGTGGCAACCCGACCACGAGGTTGGTTCCGACATCGCGGATGATGTCTTCCGCGATCGCTTCGGGGTCGGAAAACAGCTTTGGCATCAAAATGCGGACCCGGGCACCACTGGACAGCCAACCGCCTGGAATCGGGAGCGGGCCACTGAAAACTATAACTCATTTGTCATATGGGCGCGTCTGTGACGAACCGGCAACAGCCCGCCGCCGAATTCCTGTGGTGATGTCGCGCGGCCGTTTGCCAGTGGCGGCCCCGCGCCCTAAACAGGTAGATGTGACATGGCCGTCGGCGGGGGCGGACGGGGCTTGAGTAGTTGCGGGATCAAATGGTTGGGCGTGCCGCTATTGTTGGCCACGTGACAGGGCGCGTGCTTCGATCGGGCATCTGCCTTGGTGCGATGATTTGCGCGCTTTTCACCGCCAGCGCACATGCCGAAACCCTGCCGGAGGCACTGGCCAAGGCCTATCAGACCAACCCGCAACTGAATGCCGAACGGGCGCGCCAGCGCGCTACCGACGAGAACGTGCCGCAGGCACTGGCGGGCTACCGGCCGCAGATCGTCGCCAGCCTGACCGCCGGCCTGCAGGCGGTCCGCAATTTGCTGCCCGACAACACCATCCAGTCGGCGACCCTGAAACCCTGGACGATCGGGGTGACGGTGACCCAGACCCTGTTCAACGGATTCAAGACCGCCAACAGCGTCCGCGTCGCGGAACTGCAGGTCTCATCCGGCCGGGAGGCGCTGCGCAATGTCGGCCAGGGCGTGTTGCTCGATGCCGTCACCGTCTACACCAACGTGCTGGCCAATCAGTCGCTGGTCACGGCGCAGCGTTCCAACGTCGCCTTCCTGCGCGAGACCCTCGCCATCACCCAGAAGCGCCTCAACGCCGGCGATGTGACGCCGACCGACACCGCGCAGGCCGAGGCGCGCCTCAGCCGTGGCCTTGCCGACCTCAACGCCGCCGAGGTTGCCTTGGCGATCAGCCAGGCGACCTATGCCCAGGTGATCGGCAACCCGCCCGCGCAGCTGAGCCCCGCCGAGACCGTGGACCGCTACCTGCCGCGCAGCCGCGATGACGCCACCGGCCTTGCCTTTCGGGAACATCCGGCGGTGATGGCGGCCGCCTTCGACGTCGACGTCGCCTTCACCAGCATCCGCGTCGCCGAAAGCAGCCTGATGCCGACGATTACGCTGCAAGGTTCCGCCAGCCGCAGCAAGCAGTCGGATTCCACGCTCGGCACGTTCGGGACCGACCAGGCGTCCATTGCCGGCCAGCTCAACCAGCCGATCTACGATGGCGGCATGGCGGCTTCGCAGACCCGGCAGGCCAAGGAAGTTTCCGCCCAAAGCCGGCTGGTGCTCGATCAGGTCCGCAACCAGGCGCGCACCGCCGCGGTCGGCGCCTGGGTGGCCAATGAAGGCGCCAAGGTCGCGGTGTCCGCGTCGGAATCCGAAGTGCGCGCCGCGACCATTGCCCTGCAGGGCGTGCAGCGCGAGGCCGCGGGCGGCCAGCGCACCACGGTCGACGTGCTGAACTCGCAGCAGGATCTGATCCTGGCCAAGGCGCGCCTGATCGGCGCTCAGCGCGACCGCGTGATCGCCTCCTACACCCTGCTCAGCGCCATCGGCCGGCTCGACGTCAAGACGCTGGCCCTCAACACCCCGGATTATCTGCCGGAGGTGCACTACCATCAGGTGCGCGACGCCTGGCATGGCCTGCGCACGCCCTCGGGACAGTAGTTCGCAAATTTTCTGCGGTTATTAACCGGCCGCTGATCATGTCCGCCATTTCCCGTCGTCCGGAGTCTGCCCTAGCCTGGAACCCGGTACGATGTGTTTGCTCCCGATTTTGATCTGCGAGGCCGCGTGATCTCAAACATTCTGCGCTGGTCGGGCCACACGCTGCTGGCGCTCCTGATATTGATCGTGTTGGTGATCGCAGCGTTCCGGATGGCCGCATCGATCCGCGAAACCCACACGCGCGCCGACCTCGCGCCGTCGTCGGGCCATCTGGTGCCGACCCGCTCCGGCGGCGTGTTCGTGCAGGAACAAGGCCCGCCGGATGGAATTCCAGTGGTGCTGTTTCACGGCACCGCGGCGTGGAGCGAACTCTGGCGGCACACCAGCAGCGCGCTGGCTGCGGCGGGTTTTCACGTCATCGCGCTCGACCTGCCGCCATTTGGATTTTCGGATCGTCCCGGCAGCTATACGCGGCAGGACCAGGCGGTGCGCATCAATGACGTGCTGCTTTATCTGAAGGCCAAGCCTGCGATCATCGTCGGTCACTCCTTTGGCGCGGCGACCGAACTCGTGATGCGCCATCCGGACCGGGCGCGGGGGCTCGTGCTGGTGGATGCGGCGCTGGGACTGACCGCGGCGCCATCCGACGCGCCATGGATCGTCGGGCCGAAATGGATTCGCGAAATACTGGTATCGCTGACCATCACCAATCCGGTGGCGACGAAGACGCTGCTCGAATCCCTGATCGCGAAAAAGGAACGGGCGCTGCCCGAATTCGTCGCCATCCTGCAGCGGCCGACGACGCAGCAGGGCACCACCTCCGATATCGCCGACTGGCTGTATTACTTCCTCGGCGCCGACCGCGACGCTGCGAGCGCCGACCGCTCGGCCTATGCGCGGGTGAAACTGCCCGTCGCGATCCTGTGGGGCGACAAGGATAACGTGACCCCGGTCGAGCAGGCGCTCGATCTGCGAACGCTGTTTGCCGCCGGAGACCGCCCTCGTTTTGCTGCCCGGTCTCGGTCACATTCCGCAAATAGAGGACCCCGCTTTGTTCAACGACGCCCTGCTCAAGGCGCTCGGAAAACTTTAAACTCGGGACAGATTCGACGAGGGCGAAGACATCATGGATATCATCAGATTATGCGCTTGGGGCTATGCGGCGCTGCTCGGCTGCGTGATCCTGACCGGTTACATCCCCGCCTTCATCGACCAGAACGACATGATCTTCGGCCTGTTCCGTCGTACCTGGTATGCCGACGGGTTGCATCTGGTTTCCGCCTTGTGGGCGCTGGCGGCCGCGCTGACCTCGCGCCGGGCTTCGGAACTGTTCTTCCAGCTGTTCGGCGTGTTCTACTTTGCCGACGGCGTGCTCGGCCTGCTCACCGGTTCGGGCTATCTCGACTTCGGCATCCTCATCAACGGCATCCGCGACCTGCCGCTGATGACGCGGGTGTTCACCAATGCACCGCATCTTGGCCTTGGCGGCGTCGCCATCCTGATCGGCTATCTGCTGGCGCCGCGGACCCGGGCCGCCGTCCATGCTTAAGCGCCTGGGGCGCATTCTTGCCGTCATCGCGATCCTGATCGCGTCGTCGGTGCTTGTGCCGCTGGCCTATATCGAGGGCACCTGCCGCCCATCTTCATCGGCCTCCGTGGCATCCGCGCCGTCCGTGACGCTGCCCGCGATCAATGAGCCACGCTACCAGCGCAAGCAGAACAACACGTACTTCACCTTTCCCGAATGGTACATCGTCTATTCGTTCGAGGATTTCGGCCGCTTCCTCGACCACTCCAGCGAAAGCCATTTCAACTATCTCGGGCATATTTTCGGGTTCTGGCGCAGCTTCTGCACCATCAACCAGGCGGTGCCTCGAACCGGAGAATCGCTCACCGAAGTCAAGACCATGATCTACATCATCGGCATCAGCTATTCGGCCGAATATGCGATCAAGGGGTTTTATGAAAACACCATCGGCCGTGTCTTCGAATGGATCAGGGGCGAGGAGCGGACCCCGCAGGACGTCTATGCGCGCAAGGTGCTGCAGGACTATGCCGCGTTTCTCTACACGGTCCCCTGGTTCAAATTTCCGTTTCGCGAGAAGCTCGACGGCTTGATGGCGATCACGGCGCGGACCGAAAGTCCCTTGCGAACCTGGGAGCGCACGTTTGCGCTCGGCACCGAATATTACGTCAAAATCGGCTATGCCGCGCTGATCCGGAAAATGCTCGATGCCTCCGGCGACGACGAGCCGCGCGATATCATGTTCGTGGTCGCGACATTGCCGCCGGACGTGCTGGCAAGGGAGCCGCGCCTAAAACCGATCCGCACGCTGACGCCGCAATGGCAACTGGTGCAAGCACCGCGCTACAAGGATCTGACCGAAATCCTGCGGAGCCTGCTGGATCAGGGGTTTGGCCTGGCCGAGATCGCCGGCAACCACGACATCCTGATCACCGTGATCGCGCCTGACGCAGCGAAGCTCGACGTCAAGGGAACCACGGAACTGTTTTCACTGGAGCTTGATGCCAGACCCGGCTTCCGCCGCGCCGGCCTGAAGGCTAGGATCGGCCAACTTGTCGAGATCAACCGCGATCTCAAGGCCAAGGGCGTGAGCATCGAGCATTTCTATGATTACTGACGCACGACATCAAAGCCGGCTGCGGCCGCTGCGCCGGATCGCGGGCGCGATCACGCTCGTGGCGTGCGGCTGGCTGACGGTCGTGATCGCGCTGACCTTCGGATCGGCGCCGGGCAAATCGATGGCCATCATCGGCCCGCAAGCACAGGCGCTCGCCGCGATCGCCAAGGCCAATGGCCGCGTGCTCGCGGCGAACGACTTCGTCACCTTCGCGCGCTCCGACGATGCCGGCTTCGTCGCCCGCCTCTATGCGGCGGGCGCGCTGTTGGTGCTGGATGCCGAGCAAGCCGGCGGCTGCAGCGGCCTGCCGCCGAAACGCATCGCGGAGCTATGACGCGTACTTCTGATACATCGTATTCGTGAACAGTTCCGCCGGATCGTATTTCTTCTTGGCCGCGAAGAAATCGTTGATCTGCGGATAGGACCGCTGCAACTGGTCCTTCGAATAATAGAGCTGATAGGGCAGGAAAAACCGGCCCTTGTGCGCGATGGTGAGATCGATCAGCTCTTCGGTCGCCTTCTTCATCCGCTGGTTGCCCTCATCGTCCGTGGTCTGGTTGATGTAGAGCACCAGCGAGAAGGCCGGCTCCGGCGAATAGGTCAAGAAATTGTCCTCCTGATGCACGATGCGTACCGACGCGTTGAGCAGATTGGTCTTGTTGTCGGTCAGTACCTTGCGCATGCCGTCGACGAAGGAGACGAACTGGCTGCGCGGGATGAAATATTCGTGCAGGATATCGGTGTCGTTGGGCAGCGAATTGCGCAGATACGGCACCGAATCGTGCATTGGGTCGTTGCGGTTGACCAGACACGCCTCCGCCGAGCCGATCGCCTGCGCCCGCGTCACCGTACAATTTTCCATCCGGTGTTCGATGTGCTTCTCCGACAGCCATTTCATTTCCTGGAACAGCGGACCTTGTTTGGACAGATTGATCGTCAGCCGCCGCAGCTTGGTGCCTGAAACTTCGCCCAGCGGCCCGCGCTTGAAATCCGATCCGTCGACCCGGGTGTAGGTATAGAGCAGCAATTCCCTGAGGAAGCTGCTGGGCGCCGTCGAGAGGTGGCCGTACATCAGGCCGATATTGGCGTCCTTCTCGATCTCCTTGGCGAACAGGTCCGGGAATTCCTTGTAGTCCATCACGCGCCGGCCGGTCTGGTAGACCAGGTTATCGGCGATATCGAGTTCGGCTTCGACGATGACGCCGAACAGGCCGTAGCCGCCGACCACAAGGTTGAACAAATCCGTGTTCTCGGTCGCCGACACCGTGCGCAGCGAGCCATCGGCCAGCATCACGCGCATCGACTTGATCGATTTGCGCAGCGCGCCGGCCTGATGGTCCATGCCATGAGCGTTGACCGAGATCGAACCGCCGACGCTGAAAATATCGGTCGATTGCATGGCGCGAACCGCAAAACGCGGATGCAACACGTTCTGGATGTCGTGCCAGGTTGCACCCGGCTGTACGGTGATCGATCGCGCATTCTCGTTGAGCGCGATCTTGTTGAACCCACGCATGTCGAGCACGATGCCGCCCTTGCGAAAGGCCTGTCCGCCCATGCTGTGGCGCACGCCGGCGGTGGTGATCGAGAGCTTGTTGTCGCGCGCAAACGCTAATGTCCTGGCGATGTCGTCGATGCTGCGCACCTCGACGACGCCGTAGATTTCGGTCTTGTTGAGGCAGCTGGCGTCATTGATGCTGCCGCCGAGCTGCGACCATTTCACGTCCTGCAGCGGCGCAATCGCCCTGATCCGCTCCAGATCGATTTTGGCCTGCTCTCCACCCCCGACCGGCGGCCCGCAATCCTTTTCGCCGCTGGGGTCGGCGGCAAGCGCCTGCAGTTTGCGGTAGCCGTAAACGCCGAACAGCACCACGACCACGGCAGCAACCGACGCGCCGGTTTTGAATCTCTGTGAGAATTTTCGCATGGAATGATTCCAGATGATATCGGATGGTCGTGGCGCGTGGATCATTAGTCAAATGAGGGCCGCTTTGGTTCGATAGACCGCGCGCCGTTACCGAAACGATAAGCGCGCCGATCAAGTTGGGCCAATTTCGTCCGACCGGCCTGGGGCACGGCCGGCCGTGCTTGCGATGTCGCATGGCACGGGCCTTCCCGATGGCCTGTTATCTCGATAGTCTGGCGCGCACGACCGCGGCGGATAACGCCCGGCGCAAATGGGGAAACGCTATCGCTGAGATCAATCCGCCACGCGCTCCGTGGAGCGGACAATCAACAATACTCATCGCAGGGAGAACACCAATGCTGACACGACGCAGTATGATGCTTGCCTCCATCGCCGCCGGAGTAGCCATGAACAGCCGGACCGCATCTGCCAAAGCATCCCAGCCGGCGACTCCGGTGAATTTCGACGTTCCCGCCGGCGCCTGCGACTGCCATACCCACATCCACCCGGACCCCGCAAAATTCCCGTTCTTCGCCGGCCGCGTCTATACGCCGGAACTGGCCTCGCCCGAGGAGATGACCGCCTTGCACAAGGCGCTGAAGATGGAACGCGTGGTGATCGTCACCCCGAGCATCTATGGCCCGGATAACTCCGCCACCCTGTTCGGGATGGCCGCGCGGGGAGCCACGGCGCGCGGAGTCGCCGTGATCGACGACAAGACGTCGGAAGCTGACCTCGACGCCATGGGCAAAGCGGGCATCCGCGGCATCCGGCTCAACCTCGCCACCGGCGGCGTCAACGATCCGAACGTCGGCCGGCCGCGGTTTTCCGCCGCCATCGAGCGCATGAAGGCGCGCGGCTGGCATGTGCAGCTGTTCACCAGCCTTGCCATGATCACCGCGATCAAGGATCTGGTCGCGGCCTCGCCGGTGCCGGTCGTGTTCGACCATTTCGGCGGCGCGCAGGCTGAACTCGGCGTCGGCCAGCCCGGCTTTGCGGATCTGGTCGAGCTGGTGAAATCAGGCAAGGCCTATGTGAAGATCTCCGGCGCTTACCGCGCCTCCAAGCGCGGGCCGGACTTTGCCGATGTCACCCCGCTGGCGCAGGCCTTGATTGCGGCCAATGCCGACCGCATCGTCTGGGGCACCGATTGGCCGCATCCGGATTCGGTGACGCCGCCGGGCAAGCAGATCAGCGACGTGACGCCGCTGTTCCAGATCGACGACGGACTGCTGCTCAACCAGCTCGCGGTGTGGTCGCCCGATGCCGGTGTGCGCCAGAAGATCCTGGTCGCCAATCCGGCGCAGCTCTACGGGTTCTAGCGCGTCTTTCGCGAGAACACCGAGATCAGCACCGGCAGCGTCACCAGAATCACGATCGGCGCCAGCATCATGCCGGTGACGACCACGATCGCCAGCGGCTTTTGCACCTGCGAACCGATCCCTTCCGAGACCGCCGCCGGCAACAGCCCGATGCCGGCGACGATGCAGGTCATCAGCACCGGCCGCAACTGCAGCTCGCCGGTGCGGACCACGGCTTTCATTCGCTCGTAACCTTCGTCGATCAGCTGGTTGTACTGCGACAGGATGATGATGCCGTCCATCACCGCAATGCCGAACAGCGCGATGAAACCGATCGCCGCCGACACGCTGAACGGAATCCCCGTAAGGAATAGTCCGAGCACGCCGCCGAAGATCGCCATCGGGATCACGCTCATCGCAAGCATCGTGTCGACCATCGAGCCGAAATTGAAGAACAACAGCACCCCGATCAGCGCCAGACTGATCGGCACCACGATCGACAGCCGCTTGATGGCGTCCTGCAGATTGCCAAATTCGCCGACCCATTCGACGCGCGATCCCGGCGGCAGCTGAACCTGGCTTTCGACCTTGTCCTGGGCTTCCCGGATCGCGCTGCCGAGGTCGCGGTTGCGGACCGAGAACTTGATCGGCAGATAGCGTTCCTGCTGTTCACGATAGATATAGGCGGCGCCCGAGATCAGGTTGATCGAAGCGACTTCGCTGAGCGGTATCTGCGTGATCGCGCCGCCCTGCCCGGCCACCCCGATCCGCAAATTCTGGATAGCCTCCGCGCTCTTGCGGTATTCGGGCGCCAGCCGGACGATGATCGGGAAGTGCCGGTCGCTGCCGGGCTCGTAGATGTCGCCGGCGGTGTCGCCGCCGATCGCGACCTTGATCGTGGCGTTGATGTCGCCGGGCGACAGACCGTAGCGCGCCGCGCGCGCGCGGTCGACGTCGATCTGGATGGTGGGCTGGCCGAGCGAGGTGAACACCGCAAGATCGGTGACGCCCTGCACGGTGCCGAGCACCGACTTGATCTTGTTGGCGGTGTCGGTCAGCGCCTGCAGATCGTTGCCGTAGAGCTTGATCGAGTTCTCGCCCTTGACGCCCGAAACCGCTTCCGAGACGTTGTCCTGCAGATATTGCGAGAAATTGAATTCGACGCCCGGGAACTTGTCCTGCAACTGGCCCAGCAACTCCGAGGTCAGTTCGTCCTTGTCCTTGGTGCCCGGCCATTCGCTGTTGGGCTTCAGGGGCGCGAAGAATTCGGCGTTGAAGAGGCCGGCGGCGTCGGTGCCGTCATCGGGGCGGCCGTGCTGCGACACCACCGATTCCACCTCGGGACGGCTGCGGATCAGCTTGCGCATCTCGTTGACATAGGCATTGCCCTCCTGCAGCGAGATGGTGGGCGGCAACGTGGCGCGGATCCACAGATTGCCCTCTTCCAGCTTGGGCAGGAATTCCAGTCCGAGCAGCCGTGCGAGCACGATCGTCAGCACCACGAGACCGGCGGCGCCGGTCATCACCAGCTTGCGGTTCGCAAGCGCCCAGTTCAGCACCGGTACGTAGAGACGATCGAGCTTCTTCACGATCCAGGTTTCGGCCTCCGCCATGTGCGAGGGCAGAATGATCGCGCTCAGCGCCGGCGTAATCGTGAAGGTCGCCAGCAGTCCTCCCGCCAGGGCGTAGGCATAGGTCCGCGCCATCGGCCCGAAGATGTTGCCCTCGACGCCGCTCAGCGTGAACAGCGGCAGGAAGGCCGCGATGATGATGGCCGCGGCGAAGAAGATCGAGCGCGACACGTCGGCGGCGGCAGAGAGGATGGCGTGGCTTTTCATCCCCATCGTGGTGTCGAAGGAGATGTGGCTCTGCTCGGCCTCCGACAGCGCCGTGGTCTGCGACAGCCGCCGGAAGATCGCCTCCACCATGATCACGGTGGCATCGACGATCAGCCCGAAATCGATCGCGCCGACCGACAGCAGATTGGCGGACTCGCCGCGCAGCACCAGAATGATGACGGCGAAAAACAGTGCGAAGGGGATCGTCGCGCCGACGATCAGCGCGCTGCGGAGGTCGCCGAGGAAAATCCATTGCAGCAGCACGATCAGGATGATGCCGACCACCATGTTGTGCAGCACGGTGTGGGTGGTGAGGTCGATCAGGTCCTTGCGGTCGTAGATCCGCTCGATCTTCACGCCGGGCGGCAGGATCGAGGAGTTGTTGATCTGGCGGACGAGCTGCTCGACGCGGGCAATCGTGGGCGAACTCTGCTCGCCGCGCCGCATCAGCACGATGCCCTGCACGATGTCGTCGTCCTGGTCGATGCCGGCGATGCCGAGCCGCGGCTTCTCGCCGATCGTCACATTGGCGATGTCCCTGATCAGGACCGGATTGCCGCCGGATTGCGACACCATGGTGTTGTTGAGGTCGTCGATCGAGCGGATCAGCCCGACGCCGCGCACCACGGCGGATTGCGCGCCGATGTTCACCGTGTTGCCGCCGACATTGATGTTGGCGTTGCTGACCGCCTGTAACACCTGCGGCAGCGTCAGCCCGTTGGCGACCAGCTTGTTGAAATCGACCTGCAGCTCATAGGTTTTGGTCTTGCCGCCCCAGCCGGTGACGTCGATCACGCCGGGCACGGCGCGGAAGCGGCGTTGCAGCACCCAGTCCTGCAGCGTCTTGAGGTCGAGCACGCTGTAATTCGGCGGGCCCTTGAGGCGGTAACGAAAAATCTCGCCGATCGGGCTGAGCGGCGAGATGGTCGGCTGGACGTTGCCAGGCAGCGGCGCTAGCTGCGACAGGCGGTTCAACACCTGTTGCAGCGCCTCTTCATAGGTGTAATCGAACGAGAACTGCAGTTTGACGTCCGACAGGCCGTACAGCGAGATGGTGCGGATCGTGCGCAGGTTCTTGATGCCGGCGACCTGGGTCTCGATCGGAATGGTGATGTAGCGCTCGATCTCTTCCGCCGACAGGCCCGGACTTTGCGTCACGATATCGACCATCGGCGGGGTCGGATCGGGGTAGGCCTCGATGTTGAGCTGCTTGAACGCAAGCAGGCCACCGATCATCACCACGATGAACATGCCTACCATCAGATAACGGCGGCTTACGGCGAGAGCAACGAGGCGATCCATTCAGACCGAAGCTTTCAGTGAGAGGCCTGTCGGTTCTGATGAATCAGAACAGGACTTCCGTTGTTTGTTTGACGCGCCTTCTTCACGCGAAATGGTGTCCACTTCGCTCGAAAACGCTATGAAGAGATCAACTGGCGGACGCCGCCCGGTCGATGAACAGCGCCCCCTTGGTCACGATCAGTTCGCGGGGCTTCAGATTGCCGACCACTTCGACGAGATCGCCATTGGCGAGGCCGACCTTGATCTGGCGCAGTTCGATCGTCTTGTCCTCATGCGCGACCCAGATCCGGACCTGATCGCCCTCGTAGATCAACGCCGTCTTCGGCACGCCCACCGCCGGATGATCGCTGTGCGAATAGATCGTGACATTGGCGAACATTTCCGGCTTGAGCATGCCATCCTTGTTGTCGATCGTGGCGCGGACCAGGAGCCGGCGCGACGCCGGATCGATGGCGGTGGAAACGTAATTGATGCGCGCCGACAACGTCTGGTTCGGCATGGCCAGCACCTTGAACGTCACGTCCTGCCCGATCGCCACGGTGGCGGCATCGGTCTCGCGCACGAAGGCGACCATCCAGACCGTCGAGAGATCGCCGATCACATAGACCGGATCGCTGGCGCCGGAATTGACATATTGGCCGGGGCCGATCTTGCGCTGGACCACGGTGCCGCCGATCGGCGCGAAGATGGTGGTTTCCGGATTGATGCGGCCCTTCTCCTGGAAGGTCGCGATGTCCTCATCGGTGAGGCCGAGAATGCGCAGCTTGTTGCGCGCCGCCTCCAGCGCCGTCTGCGACGAGCGCATGTCGTTCTGTGCCTGGATCAGCGTGGCCTGGCTCTGCTGATAGTCCTTGAGCGGAACGGCCTTGCCTTCGTACAGGTCCTTGGCGCGCTGGCCCTGCAACTGCGCCAGATCGAGCGCGGATTTCGCCTTGTTCATCGCGGTCATCGCGCCGATGAAATCATTTTGCGCCTGAACGTTGTCGGCGGCCTCGATGACGAACAGCGGCTGGCCCTTGACGACGTTGTCGCCGGGCCGGACCAGCAGCCTGGTGACACGGCCGGCATAGGGCGAGAACACCGGCGTCGAGCGATCCTCATCGATCGCGATCTTGCCTTCAGTGATGTGCTCGGCCCGGAAGCCCCGCTCGGTGCAGGGCTCGATGGTCAGGCTGTTCCATTCGGCTTGCGATGGCTTGTAGTGCTGCTGTCCTCCCTTGCGGGACTGGCTCGACACCTCGGAATGCCCGGGCTTGCTGGCGCCAAATTGCGGGAAGCCGTAAGCGCCCGCGCCAATGAGCGCGAGCACGGCCACGGCGATCGCCATTCGACGGTAGCTAACCGACTGAATTTTCTGAATAAATCCGTTATTCATGCGATCCGATCACACCAGCAATACCGGTAATATGCCTCACCGGGCTAATAGTGCCCAATCGAAGTTTCAAACAAGCAAAAAAACCATGACAGCCGCTAAACTTTGGAAGAGTCGGCCTGAATGGCCGCTGAATGATTAATCTCGCACCGGCCATTGTGGTGGATGACTGCCGAGCGGCATCGCCGGGCGAGCCCAATATGCCGGAGTCTTCGACAACAGCGCCGAATGCCGGACCGACCGCAATGCACCAAAACCGGAAGGCGCGTCCTCGATCAACGGCATCACCGTCTCCTCCTTCAAATCCTCGGTTTTCATGCCGTCGGCGATGCGACCGAGATTCCACAGCCACCGGCCCGTTTGCGCCAGCGACACCCGCACGTGCCAACTGCCGCCTTCACGCGCCTGCCGCGCTTTGGCCATCATGGCGCCGAACGCCATGAAATAACCGGTGGCGTGGTCGAGCATTTGCGCCGGTAATTCCTTCGGCCCGTCGATGCCCGCCGCCTGTCCTTCGGCGTGATTGAAGCCCGTGGACGTCTGCACCAGCGAATCGAAGCCGCGGCGCGCCGCCCAGGGGCCGGCGTGACCATAGGCCGACAGCGTCACATAGACGACACCCGGAGAAATACGGGCCGCCTCCTCTGCCGAGAAGCCGAGGCCGGCGATCGCGCTCGGACGGTAGCCCTGCGAAAGGATATCGGCCTCCGCCAACAGACCGCGAAACATTTCGCGGCCCTGCGCGCTCTTGAGTTCGACAAAGCTCGTCAGCTTGCCGCGCCCGGTATCGATGGTCAGCCAGGGGATCGCCGGGAGATCAGGCCCTGAAATCAGCAGCACGTCGGCGCCGTGGGCGGCAAGCGTGCGGCCCGCAACGGGACCTGCGATCACGCGCGACAAATCGAGCACGCGGATGCCCGCGAGCGGCCGGCCGCCCTTCGGCCACGGTTTTGGCGCGGCGTCGCCGATTTTCTCGATGACGATCAACGGCAGTTCGGCGAGCGCCTTGGCGTGCGGCGTCGCCGACCACTCGTCGTGCGAACGCATCATCGACACCACACAGCCGCCGGCATAGGCCGCGGTCTCGAACGCCTCGCCATCCCATTGCATCAGCGCGGCCTGGACGTCGTCGCGCTCCGGCTTGCAGTTCAACACCTTGCAGACGGCGTCGCGGTGATGCCTGAAATTGGTGTGCAGCCGCACGAAGCGCGCATCGCGCGTCTTGTAGACGCCGGCGATCGCGTCCCAGGCCGGCGGCGGCGGCTTGTCGTCGACGCGCAGGTAGCGCTCGGAACGGCATTCAACGACCGCATGGCGCATGTCGACCGCAACCTCCTGCGATTGCCCGCTGCGCAATTTCCAGATCTCGGCGGCGGCGAGGCCGCTCGCGGCGACGCTGGCCTGCGCCGCGGCCGCGAGGCGAAAGGACGACGGCAATTGCGGTTCGTCACCCGTCAACTTGACGGCGCCGAGCGCCGCCGGGTCGCCACCAGCGGATCTCCAGATATCGCCGAGAATTTCTCTTGTGTTTTTCATGGGCGTTATTCTTCCCTGACGCTGCCGCTACCGTAGCCCGGATGGAGCGCGAGCGAAATCCGGGACTATCCTGTCAAACAGATCGACCTAACCCGGGTTTCGCTCCGCTTCATCCGGGCTAGGGTCCTCAACGCGAAGGAGTTGCAATGGCCGCCGTCGACCCCCTGACCGCCGGAGCGGTCTTGCTCGCAACCGCCGCCACCGATGCGGTCTATGTCATGTTCACCTCGGCCGTGGTGGCGCGCAAGCGCGTGCCGGCGGCGACCTGGAGCAGCATCTGGTATCTGCTCTCGTCCTACGCGGTCATCAGCTACACCGAGAACTGGATCTATGTGGCTTTTGCGGCGGTCGGTTCGTGGGTCGGCGCCTTTGCGACGATCACGTTCCTGCATCGGCCTCCGGGTGGCCCGCCGGTCGGCGCGTCGCCGGAGTGACGGCGTCAGGTTCGACATGCTCAACCGTCGTCCCGGCGAACGCCGGACCCATACCGCGCGATCTTTCGGTGAAGACTTGGTAGCGGAGACCGTTCGCAAAACTTCTTCCTGTGGTTATGGCTCCCGGCGTTCGCCGGGACGACGTGGAAATAGTTTCACGATCCCGCGGCGCATTGCGCCCGAGCTTTGCCAGAACTTCTCCGCCCTCTTCAAATGGAGGGCGCAGGGAATGCCGGATGCGCGCTGCACCCGCGGTCTCATGTGCAATGTGCACAAGGAAGTGCGCACATGAGCATACAGGGCAGCGGAGAACATCCGACATTCCCTGCGCGATGGCTTTACGGCTTATAACGTGCTCTCCCCGGAGAACGGCTCTTTTGCCTCCGTTGCGCCCTGGGAAGTCAGACGCCTCCCAGGTGCTTTGACGCCAGCAACGCGACGTCGGGACCACACGCTTTTGCCGTACGCCTTTGTCGCGCGCGTCAAGC
The DNA here is from genome assembly GCA_017305715.1 of Hyphomicrobiales bacterium. Classification (GTDB taxonomy): domain Bacteria; phylum Pseudomonadota; class Alphaproteobacteria; order Rhizobiales; family Xanthobacteraceae; genus Bradyrhizobium. The sequence continues at coordinate 172,302 of JAFKKG010000008.1, forward strand.
GCCACATCAGCGTCCACCGCTCCCCGCCCAACGTCCGTGACGACGGCCGACGCCCTTCTGACCAGGACGGGATGGGCACAGTCGTAGCCCTGATTTGGCATTTCGGAAAAGCGAAATATTTTTTATTTTGGGCCTTGACACGACTTCTGTAAATCGGAAGGTGATTTGCCCGTCGGGCCATCTGGTCGCAAGCGCACGTCCTATTCGCGGCGCTCTACCCGCTATTTCCTGCAGGCGCCGCCGACGAATTCCTTGCCGTACCAGATAGCCCAGCAACCGCTGTCGGGATTGATCTGGATCGTCACCGGCCCAATGCCGACTTCGAGCACCTTGCCGCCACTGACCTGATCGAGTTCATTATCACCGAGGATAGGGACGTTCTGAGCCGCGATGTACCCCGTCATGCTGGTTCTCCGTTGATTTGCACGTCAAGTCGCCGAGAGATCGACCATGAGCCATAGGAGGTTCGCGTCATTTAGTCTGTGAGCTTCGTCACGCCATCTGCTACAGTGCCTCGAAACAACAAAGGAAAACAAAATGGATCTGGGTCTGAAGGGAAGAAGCGCCGTCGTGCTCGGCGGCACGCGCGGCATCGGAAGGGCGATCGCTGATACGCTGGCCGGCGAAGGCGGCAACGTCGCGGTTTGCGCGCGCAACGCCGAACAGGTCGCGGGCACCGTTGCCGAGCTGAAAGCAAGGGGCGTGAAGGCCACCGGCGCACCGGTCGACATCACCGACGCGGCCGCGCTGAAATCATGGATCGGCCATGCCGCCGCCGAACTCGGCAGCATCGACATGCTGTTCTCCAACGCCGGCGCGATGGCGCAAGGCGGCGATCCCGCATCCTGGGAGCAGAATTTCCGGCTCGACGTGCTGGGCGCGGTCAATGCGTTCGAAGCGGCGCGGCCGTTCCTCGAAGCCAGCGGCGAGAAGAGCGGCGATGCCGCCTTCGTCATCATCTCCTCGGTTTCGGCGGCACAGGCCGAAAACGCCAGTTCCTACGGTCCGATCAAGGCTGCGCTGGTGCACATGGCCAAGGGACTGGCGCGGCAATACGCGGCAAAGAAGATCCGGGTCAACGTGGTGTCGCCGGGCACGGTCTATTTCAAGGGCGGCGTCTGGCACATGGTCGAGCAGAACATGCCGAAGCGCTATCAGGACACGCTGGCGCGCAACCCGACCGGCCGCATGGCAACGCCGCAGGAGATCGCCAACGCCGCCGTATTTCTGGCGAGCCCGGCATCCTCGTTCACGACGGGCTCAAACCTGATCGTCGACGGCGCGATCTCGAATCGCGTGAATTTCTGAGGCGTGGTTTTACGCGGCAACGCGACGCACGCCGCAACGCCGGCATCGTGATCGCTGTCACGCCGGCGCGCGGCGCCGTCCGGCATGTTCTCCGTCGCGGTGAACAATGGTGTTCATCGCCAGCAAGATTGAGATCATGACCATAACAACACGCAACCTGACGGACACCGACCTGAACGAAGTTTCGGGCGGCAAGCCCAATCTGGGCGGTTACACCTACTGCTTCATTCCCGGCACCAGGGAGGGTCTTTATGTCGGCGGCTGCCCCTCGGCGCCGATGACATGGGGAGATTTCATGGGTGCTTTCACCAGCATCGTCCGATCGGGCGGCAGGCGGTAATCGCCGCGAAAGAGGCCACCCGGTCGGTGGCCTCTTTCACCTCGCCGGCTATGTGACGTCAGTCACGGCGGCGACCCGACCCGTGTCGTATCCCTGCCATCACGGATGGCGGGAATGGTCTCGCTCCAACGATAACGGGAGACGTCAATGACCAAGTTCAAGCATTTCGATCGCAACGACCAGTCGGCCCTGATCGACGACGCACAGCTCGATGTCGTTGTGGGCGGTACCCAGGCGGATGATTTTGCCAAATTCCGTGCGGCCGGTGAAGTTGGCGGATGGTTCATGAAGGACATCTGGACCAAGCCCACGCTCGGCACCTTCCACTAACAAACGAGAGATTGAAACGATGGAGCTCGCTCCGGTCGGCGGCCTCCATCCTGTCCGGCTCATCGCAGGCGGCTGACAACGGCGATCAGTTCGCCCTGCCGGTGCGTCGCGGTCTTGCGGAATACCGACTTCAGATGCGATCGCGCCGTTTCCTGCGCAATCGCCATTTCCTGCGCCGCTTGCTCGAGCGATTTACCGCCGGCCAGACACAGCGCAAGCCGCGCTTCCGAAGGCGTGAGCAGGAATGCCTGGCGCAGCATGGTCAATTGCTCGGGCTCGCGTTCGTCAAAGCCGGAAAAGATCAGAATGGCCCGGGCGCCGAGAAACGGGCTGCGCGCCGCGCCATCGACCGGGAGAACACGCACGACGACCGGCAGCTTGCCGTCGCGGCGGATCACGATGGGCGCCACAGCAAGCGCGTCGCGGTCGGTGGCCGTTCGCAAGCGATCGAGGAATGCGTTGAAGGCGGATTGCGCCCGCCTGTCGCGGATGACGAGGCGCTGACCCGCCAGGCTGATATCGTCACCGAAGATGACTTCCGCCACCGGATTGACGTCGAGCACCGATCCGAAACGATCGAGCGCAATGGCGGGCCGCTGGATGAAGGCGAGCGCATTCGTGACGTTGGATAACACCGCCCTTCCTACCGACGTGGACAGGGTCGCGGTCTCCGTCAACCGTTGCGACAGATTGGCGAGCGCGATCTTTTCAGATTCGTCAAAAGCGCCCTCGCCGATCGTGCGCTGAATGGAAAAACCCCAGAGCGCCGGGCCTGCAAAAAAGCCGACCGCCGCAAACCAGCGCAGCCCGTAGCCGTTCAGATGCGCGTAAAGCGGATCGCGGAGCATTTCGCTTTCGGACGTGAAGATGTCCTGGTCGCTGACGACCTGGCGCCCGGCCAACAACAACGGCACGGCGCGGGCCGCGCGGATGTCGGCTTCATGATAGTGACCGTCGAAATAGGATTTGAAATATTCCCGCGCGGACTCCGTCATGGGAACGTCGGGCGTGCGGACGTCGCTTTGCAGCAGGCACGCTCCCATCGCGCCGCTGGCGCTGCAAATGTCCTGCATCAGGACAGGCCACATCGCAGGATCGATCACCGCATCGCCCAGCCGGTTGCTGATCGACTGCAACCGCTCAATGTCCACCTTGCCTGCCATTGCCCCGGACTTCTCTTCTCAACTGGCCGGAGAACCCCCGTATCCCCCGAACAGGTCAGCAGGGCCGAGGATAGCCATGAGGGCCGGCTCTGAAAACATCTATTCAGATGAGACGCGGCCTGGCGCTCATGGGAGGGACCGGGAAACGTTTTTCGGAGGTGGTTCAGGCTGTTGAATTGGCGAACGGCCCCGCGTTTCGAAACCGGTGAGGGAGGATCGTGCGCCGATTGAGATGTACCGTGACGATGCCGGCTACACCCATTTGGGTGAGACCAGCAGGTAACGTTACCCATCGCTTTTGCCGCAGCGCGCCAGTTTGGACTCGAAGCCGTGTGATGCCTCGGATAGTACTGATCTAACCGGGGGCTAGAGGATTTCACACCAAACCATTTTTCCCGGAACGGCCGCTGGAGTATTCCAGCGGCCATTTTCATTTCGCGCACGATCGCCGCTTCAGTGAAAATCCCGTGACGGCGGCAGGATGCGGACGTTGCGCGGATGGCGGATCTTTTGCGCCGGCGCATCGGGATGAGCGCGGCGATCATCGTTGAGCGGCTCGATCAGCGCAGGTCCCGCCGGCACCGGATGCTTGCGGCTCAGCGCATCGTTGGCAAGGCTGATCAGATCGTCCGAGCGGTCGAACATCCGCTGCGCCACCAGATGCGTCACGTGCTCCGGGCTGCTCTGGATGTATCCCTCGACCAGGATCAGGCGCGCGCCCATCACCTCCTTGCGGTACTTCTCCATCACCGCCGGCCATACCACGATGTTGGCGATCCCGGTTTCATCCTCCAGCGTCATGAAGACGACGCCCTTGGCGCTGCCCGGACGCTGCCGCACCAGCACCACGCCGGCGCAGCGGACCTGCCGCCGGTCGTTGCGATGCGCGATATGCTCGCACGGCACGACGCGTTCTTTCGAAAACATCGCGCGCAAAAATTCCATCGGGTGGCCCTTCAGCGACAGCCGGATGGTCTGATAGTCGGCGACCACCTGCTCCGGCAGGGGCATCTCAGGCAACGGTTTTGCGTCCTCATCGGGCTGCTCGCGCGCGACCGCTGCCTTGAACAGCGGCAGCGGCACGTCGTCGGGCAGCCGGCGCACCGCCCATAACGCGGCGCGGCGATTGAGCCCGAGGGAACGGAACGCGTCGGCATCGGCCAGTTGAATCAGCGCGCGTTTTGGCAGCGCGGTGTCGCGCGCGAATTCCTCCAGCGAGGTGAAGGGTCGGCGGTTGCGGGCGGCGATGATGCGATCGGCCCAGTCTTCCGCTTTTGCATCACCATGCCGCGGCATCGGCAGTGCTACACCTCTCCCACAGGGAGAGGTCGCGCCGAAGGCGCGGGTGAGGGGCGCGGTCTCTCGTGGGACCTGAGCCCCCTCACCCGATTTGCTGCGCAAATCGACCTCTCCCCGTTGGGGAGAGGTGGTCCGGGACCGCAGCGCCGCTTCGCCTCGAAATGACGCCTGAATTCGCTTTAGTCCTTCCTCATCCTCATCGAGCCAGTGAAACCCGTCGATCTGCCGGAAGCCGAGCCGCACCGCATGGTAATCTCCATCCCTTTCCTCCAGCGTATTCTGCGCGGAGCTGTAGGAGACATCGATCTCTCTGACTTTGACGCCGTTCTTGCGGGCGTCGCTGACGATCTGCGCCGGTGCATAAAAGCCCATCGGCTGCGAGTTGAGCAGCCCGCAGCAGAACGCATCGGGATGGTAATGCTTGAGCCATGACGAGATATAGACGAGCTGCGCGAAGCTCGCGGCGTGGCTTTCCGGGAAACCATAGGAGCCAAAACCCTTGATCTGCTCGAAACAGTTTTTGGCGAATTCCGGCGCGTAGCCGCGCGCGATCATGTTGCCGATCATCTTGTCCTCGAACTTGCCGATGGTGCCGACATTGCGAAAGGTCGCCATCGAACGGCGCAGGCCGTTGGCTTCTTCGGACGTGAATTTCGCGGCCTCGATCGCGATCCGCATCGCCTGTTCCTGGAACAACGGCACGCCGAGCGTCTTGTGCAGCACCTTGTACAATTCATCGGGGTCACCGTGCTCGGGCGACGGCGACGGATAGCTCTCCTTCTCAATTTTGTTTCGGCGCCTGAGATAGGGATGCACCATATCGCCCTGGATCGGGCCGGGGCGCACGATCGCGACCTCGATGACGAGATCGTAGAAGGTGCGCGGCTTCAAGCGCGGCAGCATGTTCATCTGGGCGCGGCTTTCGACCTGAAACACGCCGAGCGATTCACCCCGGCACAGCATGTCGTAAACCGGCTCGTCGTCCTGCGGCACCGTCTCCAGTCTGTAGCGCTTGCCCTTGTGATCGGCGATCAGGTCAAAGCATTTGCGGATGCAGGTCAGCATGCCCAGCGCCAGCACGTCGACCTTCATCATGCGCAAGGCATCGACATCGTCCTTGTCCCATTCAATGAAGGTGCGGTCGTCCATCGCGGCGTTGCCGATCGGCACATAGGTATCGAGCCGGTCCTGGGTCAGCACATAGCCGCCGACATGCTGCGACAGATGCCGCGGGAATTCGATCAGTTCGGTGGCCAGCGCCACCGCAAGCTCGATCATCGCATTCTTTGGATCGAGCCCGGCCTGCCGGACCTGCATCTCGTTGAGGCCCTTGCCCCAACTCCCCCACACCGTATCGGCCAAAGCCGCGGTGACGTCCTCCGTCAGCCCCAGCGCCTTGCCGACATCGCGGATCGCGCTGCGCGGCCGGTAGTGGATGACGGTGGCGATGACAGCGGCACGGTGGCGGCCATAGCGCCGGTAGATATACTGCATCACCTCTTCGCGGCGCGAATGTTCGAAATCGACGTCGATGTCGGGCGGCTCCAGCCGCTCCTTGGAAATGAACCGCTCGAACAGCAGATCGACCTTGGTCGGATCGACCGAGGTGATGCCGAGCACGTAGCAGACCGCCGAATTTGCCGCCGATCCCCGGCCCTGGCAGAGGATGTTGTGGTTGCGTGCGTAATGGACGATGTCGTGCACGGTGAGGAAATAATGCGCGTATTGGAGCTTCCTGATCAGGCGCAATTCCTTGTGAAGCGTTTTTTTGGTTCTCGGAGGAATCCTGACCGGAAACTTTGTATGCGCGCCAGTCCACGTCAGATCTTCCAGATGGCGCTGCGCGGTCTTGCCGGGCGGCACCGGCTCGTCCGGATATTGATATCTGAGCTGATCCATCGAGAAGGTGATGCGATCGGCAAATCGCATGGTTTCCGCGATCGCGTCCGGCAGATCGCGAAACAGCCGCGCCATTTCCTCCGGCGGCTTGAGATAGCGCTCCGCATTGGCTTCCAGCCGCCTGCCGACCGCCTCGATCGTGGTCTTCTCGCGGATGCAGGTCAGCACGTCCTGCAGCGGACGGCGCGCGGGGTGGTGATAGAGCACTTCATTGGTGGCCAATAGCGGCACCTTTGAGGTCAGCGACAGCAAATGCAGCCGCGCCAGCCGGCGGCGGTCGTCGCCGCGGTACAACAGGCTCGCGGCCAGCCACACGCCATCGGCGCGGCTGTCCTTCAGACGGTCGAGGATTTTCAGGGCGTCCACTGAGGCGAAGCGGTGCGGCAGCGTCAGCACCAGGAGCTGGCCTTCGGAAAATTCCAGGAGGTCACCGAGTTTCAGGTGACACTCACCCTTGGCAACCCTGTCAGCATCGCCGCCGCGCTTGCCGCGGGTGAGCAATTGGCACAGACGGCCATAGGCGGCGCGGTCGCGCGGATAGACAAAAATGTCCGGCGTGCCGTCGATGAAGACGAGGCGCGAGCCGACCAGAAGTTTTGGCTTGTGCAGAACCTCGGGGTTGCCGAGTTCCTTGTAGGCGCGCACCACGCCGGCCAGCGTGTTGTGGTCGGCGATGCCGATCACGGGGATCCGGAGCCTGCTCGCCTGCTGCACATAGGCGCGCGGATCGGAGCCGCCGCGCAGGAAGGAGAAATTCGTGGTGATGCCGATCTCGGCATATGACGTGTCGTTCATGCGAACAGCCCGTGCACGAACCATTTCGGCAGAGCAGGTTCACCCTCGTCGTTGCTTTTGAGTTCGCCTTCATAGAGCCCATCGCGAAAAATCCAGAAGCGCAGGCCTTGCGTGTCCTCGATGCGAAAATAATCCCGCGTCAGCGCTTGGCCATTCTGCTTCCACCATTCCATCGCGATGCGCTCGGGGCCTTCCACCCGCACCACCGCATGGGTGACGCGCCGCCAGGTGAATTGATGCGGCGGCCCGTCCGGCACGGATGCAAACGGCACCTTGATCGGCTCCGGCTTTTCGAACAGCCGCAGCGGCCGCAACGGCGGCTCGCCTTCGATCCGCATCGGCCAGGCCGCTTGCGTCGCGGCGGCCAGATGATGCTGCGCCGAGGCGGCCAATACCGCGCGTTCGGGAATATGGGTGTCCTGCGGCAAATGCACGACGACGCGCTTGCCGCCGATCCGCGCGGCGATGCGGTCGATCAGGGCGGCCAGTTCGTCATTGTCATGGACGTTGGCGTCGAGATCGCGCTGCTGCTGCACCACGATCTCGGTGCGGCTGGCGGACAAACGGATCAGATCGAAGCCGAAGCCGGGATCGAGCGGATCGTTCAGGGCATCGAGCCGCTCGCGAAACAGCCGGTCGATCATTTCGGGCTTCGTCACGGGGCGGCCGGTATCGACCGTGATCGTGCGCACCGCGCCGTCGGTGCGGAAGAAGCTCGCCTCCAGCCGCCGCGCGCCCTTGCCCTGCTTGTCCATCGCCGTGACCAGCATTTTGGCGAGCGCCGACAGATTGACCGCGATCACATGGTCGGTCGCGACCGGTTCGGGAAAGCGCTTCTCGACGATGTAATCCGGCAGCGGTTTTCGGGGGCTGATCGGCGCATCGCCCTGCCCCAGCGCGTGTTCGAGCAGCGTGGTAAAACCGGCGCCGAACCGTGCCGTGATCTCGTGGCGGGCGCGCGCGGCGACATCGCCAATGGTTTTCAATCCGGCACGGCGAAGACCACTGATGATGGCGACATCGGCGCCGAGCGCCGAGACTGGCAGCGGGCCGACGGCGTCTGCCTCCTCGCCATCGGCAATGATCTTTCCCGACGCATGGCGCGTCAGGGTGCGGGCGCAGACCGAGGTGCCGGCGATGGCGGCGCTGACGACAAAACCTCTTCGCGTCAGCGCGCCGCATACGCTTTGCAGCAGCGCGCGTTCGCCGCCGAACAGATGGGCGCAGCCGGTAATGTCGAGATAGAGCCCATGCGGTGGATCGAGCGCCACCAGCGGCGTGAAGCGATCGCACCAGTCGGCGATATCGTTCAATGTCTTGGCGTCCGCGACGGGATCGGCATCGAACACCGTCAGCTCGGGGCAGATGGCGCGGGCATTGGCGAGCGGCAGGCCGACCTCGAGACCGGAACGGGCCGCGAGATCGTCGAGCGCATAGATCTGCAGCGCGTTGTTTTGTTTGGCGACGACGACGGTGGGAGCGTCACTTGGTGTACTCAAACCATCGGCTGGCTCAGGTATGTTCCCTCCCCCCTTGCGGGGGAGGGTTAGGGAGAGGGGTAAGCCACACGCACTACCGTTGCCGCCACCCCTCTCCCCGACCCTCCCCCGCAAGGGGGGAGGGAGCGCACCGTTCGTGTCGTGAAAGCATGCTTCACGCGCTTCGTCTGAAAACTTGCGCTTGATGCGGTCGATGGGCAGGCGTGGCAGAAAGAGGCTGAGAATTCGCCGGTTCGCTGAAAAGGCACGCATCACATTTCCATTCCATGATCCACCGCCCCACCGGGCCATGACGGTTACGAGCGAGTTCGGCGTCGAACCTCGGCGCGCCCCACGCATGCCAGGGCGCGGATGGCGGTGAATGCGCCGCGCGGACGATCCATCGGGTCTCCGCCGTCGAGGGCTGCGGCACGGCCGCCAGGCGCAGCAGCAATGCGGTGACGCCGGAAGCCTGGGCTGCCAAAGTCAGCTTGCGGCTGGCGACGAGATCGAGCTGGCGCGGCTCGCCCCAGACTTCCAGCACCACCGCGCCCAGCGCATCGCAGGCCAGCGCGTCGGCGGCAGTTCGGAGCGCCGCGTCGACATCGGCGGCGCGCACGGTGACCAACCGCCGCGGATCAAGCCCGAGTTCAACAAGTCCGCTCATCGACACCGCGCCGGATTCGATTTCGGAAAAATCCTGCCGCACCCAGACCAGCGGCCGGCGCGAGGTCACCCGTCCCGCAAGCCCTGCGATAAATCCCGTCGCCGCCGCCCCCTGATGTCCTTCGGCGAACACTTCATGCACCGCGGCGCGGGCGAGCCCGCCGCACAGCGTCGCATCGGCCTCGGCATGGCCGAGCGCCACCCGGTGAAGCGCATGCGCATCCGCGCCCGCTTCGAGGCGCTCGATGCGGCCGCGCAACTGCGCAAGCGTGCTCATGCGTGCGCTCATCCGCGCCGCTCCCTGGAAAATCGTGGGCCAGTTCGGTTTTGGAGAGAACCAGAAGCTGGCTCATTTGTTCATGATATGTTCTAGTATAAAGCTAACAGGGCCAGCGGAGTCAATCGGGATTGCTACTCGAGCGATTCATGAGCGGAATCAAAGGGATTGGATGATGGACGTACAACGCAAGCTGGAAATCCTGGCGGATGCCGCCAAATACGACGCGTCCTGCGCCTCCAGCGGCACCGAGAAGCGGGATTCCAGCGACGGCCGTGGCCTCGGCTCGACTGCGCCGGGCATGGGCATCTGTCATTCCTATGCGCCGGACGGACGCTGCATCTCGCTGTTGAAAGTCCTGCTTACCAACGCCTGCAATTACGATTGCCTTTATTGCGTCAACCGCACTTCCAGCAACGTGCCGCGGGCGCGCTTCACGACAGATGAAGTGGTGAAGCTGACGATCGACTTCTATCGGCGCAATTACATCGAAGGATTGTTTCTCTCCTCCGGCATCATCCGCAGCGCCGACTACACCATGGAGCAAGTGGTGTCTGTCGCGCGAAAACTGCGCGAGGAACATCATTTCCGCGGCTACATCCACCTGAAGACCATTCCGGAAGCCGACGATGCGCTGATCACCGAAGCCGGCAAATATGCCGACCGGCTCAGCATCAACATCGAAGTGCCCGAGGAAGAAAGCCTTGCCAGGCTCGCGCCGGAAAAGAACGTGCGCGCGATCCGCCGCACCATGGGAAGGTTGCGGCTCAAGCTCGATGAAGCGCAGGACAGCACCAGGAACGTCACCAAGGCAAAGCCGCCGCGCTTCGCGCCGGCCGGCCAGAGCACGCAGATGATCATCGGCGCGGATGCGGCGGATGACAAAACCATTCTCCATACCAGCGTCAATCTCTATGGCTCCTACAAACTCAGGCGCGTGTATTATTCGGCCTTCAGCCCGATCCCGGATGCCAGCCGCGCGCTGCCGCTATCAGCCCCGCCGTTGGTCCGGGAGCACCGGCTTTACCAGGCCGACTGGCTGATGCGGTTTTATGGTTTCGAGGCCGGCGAGATCGTCGATGAGACCGCCGGCATGCTGCCGCTCGACATCGACCCGAAACTGGCCTGGGCGCTGCGGCACCGCGACCGCTTTCCGCTCGACGTCAACCGCGCCAGCCGCGAAGATTTGCTGCGTGTGCCCGGTTTCGGCCGCAAGGCGGTCGATCGCATCATCGCCACGCGCCGCGTCACATCGATCCGATCAGCCGACCTCGCCCGGTTGCACATTCCGCGAAACAAGGCACTGCCCTTCATCGTGCTCAGCGATCACCGCCCGCAGCCACATCTGCTCGACGGCGCACGATTGGCGGAGCGGTTCAAGCCGAAAGCAACGCAATTGGGGTTTGGGTTCTAAGCACAGCCGTCATGGATGCCCGGGACAAGCCCCGGGCATGACGAAAAATAGAGGCCGTGTCTGCATGCACCACATCATCCTCGAGCACGACACTGATTTTGACGGCTGGCGCAAAGCGGCACGAAGTCTGGTGCTGAACCATGTGAGCCCGTCCGATGTAACGTGGCTCGTGCAAGGTGACGCACCTGAATTGTTCGAACCGACGGCCCTCCCGCCGGAACCGCCAAATGGCACGTTCAACGTCCCGGCCAAATTCGTCGAACTGGCGAAGGCGGCGATCCTGCATCGGAACCACGAACGTTTCGCCCTGCTCTATCGCCTGCTGTGGCGGCTGCGCAGCCATCACGACCTGCTGATGGTTGCGACCGATCCGGACGTGGCCCAGGTCGCGGCGATGGCAAGGGCCGTGCATCACGACGAGCACAAGATGCACGCCTTTGTCCGCTTCCGCGAAATCGGCCGCGAGCAGAACGCGCATTACGTCGCCTGGTTCGAGCCGGAGCATCATATCGTCGAGCTCGCCGCGCCGTTTTTCGCCCGCCGCTTCGCCGATATGCCCTGGTCGATCCTGACGCCGGATGCCTGCGCGCATTGGGACGGCCATGCCGTCTCGATCACGCCGGGGGTCGCCAAGGCCGAAGCGCCGACCGAGGACCGGCTGGAAGAAACCTGGCGGCGTTACTACGCCAGCATTTTCAACCCCGCCCGGCTGAAGGTGAAGGCCATGCAGACCGAAATGCCGAAGCGATATTGGAGGAACCTGCCGGAGGCTTCGTTGATTAAGCCCTTGATCGAAAGCGCCGGGCGGTCCGCGAGCGCGATGATCGCGGGTGCTGCGACCGAACCGCATAAATCGCAGAAGCGGGAGGAACCGCCCATGGTTCGCAAACAGGCGGCCGACGACATCGAAGCGCTGCGCGACGAAGCCGCCGGTTGCCGCGCATGCCCGCTCTGGAAAGACGCCACCCAGACCGTGTTCGGCGAAGGCCCGCAAGCCGCAGAGATCATGCTGGTCGGCGAACAACCCGGCGACAAGGAAGACCTTGCGGGCAAGCCGTTCGTCGGTCCGGCCGGCCAGATGCTTGATCGTGCGCTGGATGAGACAGGCATCGACCGGTCGAAGGTCTACGTCACCAATGCCGTGAAGCACTTCAAGTTTGTGCCGCGCGGCAAAATCCGCCTGCACCAGAAGCCCAACACATCCGAGATCAGGACTTGCCGGCAATGGTACGAGCGCGAACGCGCCGCGATCAAACCTGCCCTGGTGGTGGCGATGGGCGCTACCGCAGCGCAATGCGTGTTGGGCAAGACCACGCCGATCAACAAAAGCCGCGGCCGCCTGATCGATCTCGAGGACGGTACCCGGGTCCTCGTGACCGTGCACCCGTCATACTTGTTGCGATTGCCGGACGCCGACGCCAAGGCGCGGGAATATCAGCGTTTTGTCGACGATCTCAAAATCGCGGCGGCGCACCTGCGAAGATCGGTGCGCGCGGCCTGACGTTCGGGGAAAAGTGGAACCGCAACTTTTCCACTTCCCGCCCCCTCAAAAAATGACAAATAGATGTACAACCTTCAATTGATAGTTGATACTGTCCACATTCAGTGGGGCAAAGTTTGGGGCGTCCTGTTCACGCCAAGACGTTCCCATGAGGTCCGCGCGCTGTATGGCGTCCTCTAGCCCCGGTGTTGTACAGCGCGCGACCTTTCTCCCTTCCGCGAAATGCGGCTTCTCCTCCTTGAACAGTGCCTGGTGCGCGCTCTGACGCGGGGTCGGATCGATCCTCCTGCGATCGGTCCTGCACATCTGCTTTGGGGAGCTGGCGGCCCATCGCGTCGAACTCCTTGTATTCGTTGACAATGAACGGGCCCATCGGACGTACCTCAGAACAGGATTTGCCGAGGAAGGCGTGGTTCGTGACCTGCACCGGGACGCCGATGGAACCTTCCGCTCGATGCGCCTGATGTCCATGCTCCGACGGGAATGGACCGCGCATCTCTGACGCCGCGGGACGAGCGGCATCGGCCCTTGGCCTCCATCCGGTCGCCCCGGATACCGTTGTCATTGTCATCTAACCTTCAACTCCATCGGTCAAAGATTAACCGCCGTTAGTATTTCAAGGGGGTTCGTTATGACCGATATGACGCTCAATTCCTCGATGACAGAGGGAGCGCCGATCCAGCCCGCTTCCAGGCCCAATCTCGACAAGGGTTTCAATCCGCTCACGATGATCCTGTTCTTCGGCATCCTCGCCGCCGGATTCCTGTTCGTGATGTACAGCATCTATGCCGACGTCGATGCCACCGGCGTCAAGGTCACGACCTATTTGCCCTACATCCTGCTGCTGATCGCGCTCGTGATTGCGCTCGGCTTCGAGTTCGTCAACGGCTTCCATGACACCGCCAACGCGGTCGCGACCGTGATCTACACCCACTCGCTGCCGGCCGAATTCGCTGTGATGTGGTCGGGCTTCTTCAACTTCCTCGGCGTGCTGCTCTCCTCGGGCGCGGTGGCGTTCGGCATCGTTTCGCTGCTGCCGGTGGAACTGATCCTGCAGGTCGGAAGCAGCGCCGGCTTTGCCATGGTGTTCGCGCTGCTGATCGCCGCGATCATCTGGAATCTCGGCACCTGGTGGCTGGGCCTGCCGGCCTCGAGCTCCCACACCCTGATCGGTTCGATCATCGGCGTCGGCATCGCCAACGCCGTGATGCGCGGCCGCGACGGCACCTCGGGCGTCGACTGGAGCAAGGCGACCGAAATCGGCTACGCCCTGCTGTTGTCGCCGTTGTTCGGCTTCTGCATGGCGGCTATCCTGCTGCTGGTGCTGAAGTTCATCGTGCGCAACCCGGCGCTGTACGCGGCCCCCGAAGCCGACAAGCCGCCGCCGCTGTGGATCCGCGGCATCCTGATCGCCACCTGCACCGGCGTCAGCTTCGCGCATGGTTCGAACGACGGCCAGAAGGGAATGGGCCTGATCATGCTGATCCTGATCGGCACCGTGCCGACCGCCTACGCGCTGAACCGCGCGCTGCCGGAATCGCAGATCGCGCAGTTCCAGAAGAGCTCGGAAGCCGCTGCCAAGGTGATCGCGGCCAAGGGCGCCGGCCATAGCATCATCGGCGATCCCCGTCCGGCGGTGACGCAGTATGTCGCGGCGCACAAGATCAGCGAAGGCACCTATCCATCGCTGGCCGTGCTGGTGAAGGATGTCGGCGACCAGGTGCAGAAATACGGCTCGCTCAACAAGGTGCCCGCCGAAGCCGTAGGCAACACCCGTAACGACATGTACCTGACCTCCGAAGCGATCCGTTTCCTGATGAAGGACAAGGAGAACGACCTCAAGAAGGAAGAGGTCGCGACCCTGAACGCCTACAAGCAATCGCTCGACTCGGCCACCAAGTTCATCCCGACCTGGGTCAAGATCGCGGTTGCGATCGCGCTCGGCCTTGGCACCATGATCGGCTGGAAGCGCATCGTCATCACCGTCGGCGAGAAGATCGGCAAGACCCATCTGACCTACGCGCAGGGCGCCTCTGCCGAACTCGTTGCCGCCGCCACCATCGGCGCCGCCGACGTGTTCGGCCTGCCGGTCTCGACCACCCACGTGCTGTCGTCCGGCGTCGCCGGAACGATGGCGGCGAACGGCTCTGGCCTGCAGCTTGCCACCATCCGCAACCTGCTGATGGCCTGGGTGCTGACGCTGCCCTGCGCGATCATGCTGTCGGCCAGCCTCTACGTGCTGTTCTCGCATATTTTCTGAGACACGAGAGACCAGCGGCTCCTTTCCGCCGCAACGCAACAGAAGGCCCGCACCACCGGCGCGGGCCTTTCTCATAAGCCCGGTGGTGTGACGAAAAGGCTCGAGCCTCCACCTCGCCGGTATCCAAAAGCACAACGCCTGCATGGACATGCAGGCGTTGTCTCAAGTTCATGCGAAACTGTATCGTTCGGCCGTCATGCCGGCAGCGCGTTCTCCACCAGCTTGATCCAGTACGACGTGCCGTGGACGATCGCCTCATCGTTGAAATTATATTCGGGGTGATGCAGGCCCGCGGTATCGCCGTTGCCGCAGAAGATGAACGCGCCCGGCCGCGCCTCCAGCATGTAGGAAAAATCCTCCGCGCCCATCAGCGGCGGGGTCTCGTGCACATTGGCCTCGCCGGCGATTTCCTTGGCGATCCGGGTCGCGAAGTCGGTCTGGGATGCATGGTTGACCGTGACGGGATAACCGCGCTTGTAGACGAGGTCGATCTTCGCCCCTGATATCTGCGCCACGCCGGCGACAACCTCGCGGACCCGCTTCTCGACCAATGCGCGAACTTCCGGAGTCAAAGTACGGATAGTACCGCGTAATTCGGCGGTTTGCGGGATCACGTTGCGGGCATTGCCGGCATGAAATTCGCAGACCGAAATGACGGCGGATTCCAAGGGATCGATGCTGCGCGACACGATGGATTGCAGCGCCGTGACCACCTGGGCGCCGACCAATACGGAATCGATGCAGATATGCGGCCGCGCGGCGTGGCCGCCGAGCCCGGTGATCTTGATGTCGAGTTCGTCGGTGGCCGCCATGATCGGCCCGGTGCGAATGGCGAAGCTGCCGACCGGAATCCCCGGACCATTGTGCATGCCGTAAACCTGCTCGATGCCGAAACGGTCCATCAGGCCGTCCTTGATCATCGCGTCAGCCCCCGCGCCGCCCTCCTCGGCGGGCTGGAAGATCACGACCGCATCGCCGGCGAAATTGCGCGTCTCGGCGAGATAGCGGGCCGCCCCGAGCAGCATCGCGGTGTGGCCGTCATGGCCGCAGGCATGCATCTTGCCGGGCGTCTTGGACGCATAAGGCAGGTTGGTCGCCTCCTGAATCGGCAGCGCGTCCATGTCGGCGCGCAGCCCGATCACCTTGATGTCGCCCTTGCCGGCCGGCTTCTTGCCCTTGATGACGCCGACCACGCCGGTCTGGCCAAGGCCGGTCGCGACCTCGTCGCAGCCGAATTCCCGCAACCGGTCCGCCACGAATGCCGCAGTGCGGTGTACATCGTACAATATTTCGGGGTGCTGGTGGATATCGCGGCGCCAGGCCTGAATATCGGGTTGGAGGTCGGCGACACGGTTGACGATGGGCATTGAAACTCTCTGCTACCGGGTTGAACGCCTGCCCTGTCTAGCATGCAAGACGCGCTCCACCCAGCACTCTGCCGCAGGGGCGCTATCCGCCGGGATGCTTGCCAAAGTGGGGGGCCCGGGCCCGTCCTGACGCTTCTCGCGTCGGCGGCCGTCAGGCATGGCCCCCATTGTCGCGGTGCAGGTTCGGAAACAGCAACAGCAGCGGCAGCGCGAGCGGTCCGATCAACGCGGCAACCCATCCCCAGTTTCGGAAGCTGCGTCCGCGGCGGCTGGCAACCAGACCCGCGAAATGGATCGAAACGACGAAAACGACCAGGGTGATGACGTCCATGGCGTCTGCTCCAATCGCGCCT
Organism: Hyphomicrobiales bacterium; assembly: GCA_017305715.1. Lineage (GTDB taxonomy): Bacteria > Pseudomonadota > Alphaproteobacteria > Rhizobiales > Xanthobacteraceae > Bradyrhizobium. The sequence continues at coordinate 188,752 of JAFKKG010000008.1, forward strand.
TTTACGGAATATAGCAGGGAGCCGGCCGCGCCGCGATTGGCCGTGAGATCCCCCTCGTTGAAATGCCCGTGAACGGGTTCACGGAAGTGCCCGCGAACGGGTTCACGGACATGCCCGTGAAGGACCTCACGCCGCCAGCGTGTTCTCGACCAGCTTGATCCAGTAGGAGGTGCCGAACACCAGCGCCTCGTCGTTGAAATTGTATTCGGGGTGATGGAGCCCGGCGCTGTCGCCATTGCCGCAGAAGATCAGCGCCCCCGGCCGCTGCTCCAGCATAAAGGCAAAATCCTCCCCAGCCATCAGCGGCGCCATTTCCTCGACATTGGCGTCGCCGGCGATGTCCCGGGCGGCCCGAACCGCGACATCGGTCTGCGCGGCATGGTTGACCGTCACCGGATAGCCGCGGTCGTAGGTCAGTTCGATCTTCGCACCGGTGATTTGGGCGATGCCCGCCACGACCTCGCGGACGCGCTTTTCGACCAGTTTCCGCACCTCGCCGTTCAGGGTACGAACAGTGCCTTTCAGTTCGGCGCTGTGCGGGATCACGTTGCGGGCATTGCCGGCGTCAAACTGGCAAATCGAAATGACCGCGGATTCCAGCGGATCGACGCTGCGCGACACGATCGACTGCAGCGCATTGATCAGTTGCGCGCCGACCAGCACGGAATCGATGCTTTTATGCGGGCGCGCCGCGTGGCCGCCGCGCCCCACGATCTTGATGACGACGGCATCGCCGCCGGCCATGATCGCGCCGGGGCGAATGGCGAAGCTGCCGACCGGAATGCCGGGCCCATTATGCATGCCGTAGACCTGCTCGATGCCGAAGCGGTCCATCAGCCCGTCGTTGAGCATCGCGACGGCCCCGGCGCCGCCCTCCTCCGCCGGCTGGAAGATGACGACCGCATCGCCGGCGAAATTGCGCGTCTCGGCGAGATAGCGCGCGGCCCCCAGCAGCATCGCGGTGTGGCCGTCATGGCCGCAGGCGTGCATCAGGCCCGGGTTCCTGGAGGCATAGGGAAGATTGGTCGCCTCCTCGATCGGCAGCGCATCCATGTCGGCGCGCAGCCCGATCACCTTCACCTCCCCCTTGCCCGCAGGCTTGCTGCCCTTGATGACACCGACCACGCCGGTGCGGCCGAGGCCGGTCACAACCTCGTCGCAGCCGAATTCCCGCAACCGGTCCGCCACCAGTGCCGCCGTGCGGTGTACCTCGTACAATATTTCGGGATGTTGATGGATATCCCGGCGCCAGGCCTGAATGTCGGGTTGCAGATCGGCGACGCGGTTGACGATGGGCATGGGAGGATCGGTTTTTCTGAATTCTGGACGCTAAGCCGTGTCTAGCATGCAAGACGCGATCCACCCAGCATCCTGCGGGCGGAGCCCCTCCCACTGTCATGGCCGGGCTTGTCCCGGTCATCCCCGTCTGACTATTAAGAATGAAAGGACGTGGATGCCCCGGACACCTCGCGAAGACGCGCTTCGCGCTTTAGCCCGGGCATGACGACCATTGGACGGGTGGAAGCGAACGAAAATGCCGGGCAGGCTTGAGGGTGATTTCGATTATATCGTCGTCGGTGCGGGCACCGCCGGCTGCATCATGGCCAACCGGCTGTCGGCGGACCCCAAAAACCGCGTCCTGATCCTGGAAGCCGGCGGCAACGACAACTGGATCTGGTTCCACATCCCGGTCGGCTACCTCTTCGCGATCGGTAATCCCCGCTCGGACTGGATGTTCAAGACCGAGCCGGAGGCGGGCCTCAACGGCCGCGCGCTGGCCTATCCGCGCGGCAAGGTGATCGGCGGCTCGTCGGCGATCAACGCCATGATCTCGATGCGGGGCCAGGCCGCCGATTACGATCACTGGCGGCAGCTCGGCCTCACCGGCTGGGGCTATGACGACGTGCTGCCGCACTTCCTGGCGCTGGAGGATCATTTCCTCGGCAAGAGCGAACATCACGGCACCGGCGGCGGCTGGCGGATCGAGGCGCCGCGGCTGTCCTGGGAGGTGCTCGACGCCGTCGGCGACGCCGCCGAGCAGATGGGCATCCGCCGCATCGCCGATTTCAACACCGGCGACAATGAAGGCATCAGCTATTTCCACGTAAACCAGAAGCGCGGCCGCCGCTGGTCTTCGGCGCGGGGGTTTCTGAAGCCGGTGCTGAACCGACCAAATCTGCGGCTGGAAAAGAACGTGCTGGTCGACCGGCTGATGATCGAGAACGGCCGCGCCGTCGGCGTGCGTTTCCATCAAGGCAATGACCTCATCGAGGCCCGCACCAGAGGGGAGGTCATCCTCTGCGCCGGCGCGATCGGATCGACGCAGGTGCTGCACCGTTCCGGCATCGGGCCCGCGGACTGGCTGTCGCCGCTCGGCATCGACGTCACGCTCGACCGCCAGGGCGTGGGGCGCAATTTGCAGGATCATCTGCAACAGCGCGCGATCTACCAGGTCGAGGGCGTCCGGACCCTGAACGAGACCTACTACAATCTGTTCCGGCGCGGCCTGATGGGGCTCGATTACGCCTTCCGCCGCCGCGGCCCGCTGACGATGGCGCCTTCGCAACTCGGCATCTTCACGCGCTCCGATCCGCATCGCGAGCGCGCCAACATCCAGTTCCACGTGCAGCCGCTGTCGCTCGACAAGTTCGGCGATCCCCTGCACCGATTCCCCGCGATCACGGTCAGCGCCTGCAATCTGCAGCCGACCTCGCGCGGCACCGTGCGCGTGCGCTCCGCCGAGGCCAGTCAGGCGCCTTCGATCGCACCGAATTATCTGTCGACCGACGAGGACCGCCAGGTCGCGGCCGACGCCATCCGCACCACGCGGCGCTTGATGAAGCAGCAGGCGCTGGCGAAATATCGTCCGCGGGAATATCTGCCCGGTCCCAGCGTCGGCGACGACGATGCGTCGCTGGCAAAAGCCGCCGGCGATATCGGCACCACGATCTTCCACCCCGTCGGCACCGCGAAGATGGGCGCAGCTTCCGACGCCGCCGCCGTCGTCGACGAGCGCCTGCGCTTTCACGGCATTGGTGGGTTACGGGTCGCCGATGCATCCGTCATGCCGACGATCACGTCGGGCAACACCAACACCCCGACCGCGATGATCGCCGAAAAGGGCGCGACCATGATTTTAGCGGATGGCCGCGCTTGACGGGTTCGCAGCGGATTTCGATCGGCGACCCCGACGCGCGCATCGCGCTGGCGCGGTGGGGTGCGGACGATTCGAGAAAGCCGCCGGCCCTGTTGCTGCACGGCACCGGCTTCGTCGCCGAGGTCTGGGACGATGTCGCCCGCGAACTCGCGCAGGACTACACGGTCTATGCGCTCGACCGCCGCGGCCATGGCGACAGCCACAAGCCCGAAGCAAGCTGCTATCACTTCCAGGATTTTGCTGACGATGTGTGCCGGGTGGTCGAGGCGCTCGACCTCACCGGCATCTACGGCATCGGACACAGCGCCGGCGCGACCGACCTGCTGCTTGCGGCGAAACTGATGCCTCGGCGCTTTGCACGCCTGTTCGTGATCGAGCCGACCGTGATGGATCCGCGCGCGGCGCGGCCCGATGGCTTGAGCGACTTCGGCAAAAGCGCCGTGCAGGGCGTGCTGCGCCGCCAGGCCGAATTCGAAAGCGCCGACGTCGCATTTCAGCGCTATCGCGCCGCACCGGCCTTTGCCAAATGGACGGAGATTTCGCTGCGGGCCTACATCAAACACGGCTTCGCGCAGCAGGACGACGGCCGGGTGCGGCTGCTGTGCACGCCCGAGATCGAATCGGCGGTGCTGCTTCCGATCTTCGAGGCCATCGAGCAGGTCTATCGCGGCGACGCGCGCGGCAATCCGTTCGCGTCGTTGTCCGAGATCCAATGTCCGGTGCGCGTGGCCGTCACCGAGCAATCCTGGCCGGTCTATAAGGAGATGGCGTCACGCGCGGTGGCGCTGCTTCCGGCCGCAAGCCAATGGCATTTCGAAGGCGTCGGTCACACCGTGGCGCAGGAAGCGCCCGAACGGGTGCTCCGGGCGCTCACGGCGTTCGCAGCCGAAGCTGATTGACCGGACCGTCTTCACGAAAATGTCACAGGGTGATTTTCGGTCACAAAAATGCCGCCCCCTGGCGGGGACGGCATGACGCGACGCTACGCGGTACCGGAAGTATCAGTGCGCGCCGTGATGCTCGGCGTGATGACGGCTCGCTTCATGATGATGTTCTTCTGCGTGGCTGGCATGGCCATGCGCGGTATGGGCGTGGTGGGCGGCCTTCTCGTGGTCGCCGGCATCATGGTGCCTGGCGGCTTCGCGATGATGTCTGGCGGCATGCTCGTGATGTTCAGCGGCCTTCTGGTGATGTTCGACGGCGTGCTTGCTCATGAGGCTCTCCGGCTGGTGGTGAGGAGTCTGGCCGGTTTACGCCCGTCAGCTGACACTTTGCTGACAGGCGCAAGACAGGATCGTGCAGCCGACAGATTTCCGACAGGTTGGTCAGGCGCAGCGGACCCGGCGGCAGCTACCTGCGATGACGCCTCGCGGCCACCGGCCTGCTACCTGGCTGCGTCTCGCGCGCGACCACGCCTTCACCGTAATAGGCGTTGGCATCGTAGGGGCGAACCGCACCCCGTCCGGGGTTCAGCACGTCGGCGTTGGGATGATAGAAGGCGTAAGCGCCGGGCTCCTGGATCGCGGCCTGCGCGAATACCGGGGTTGCGACGGCGGTCATCAGGAATGCGGCTGCCAGAGCTGGGATGGTCTTGGTCATGGGTGAATATCCTTTTGAAGAGACATCAGCCATGTGGGTACGAGCACGCGAACACGTCGTTGTTTTCACTGCGAATTGACAAATCCGCACGCCGCCGTGAAGCGGGGATATTATCGTCTGCCGGCAACATCCCCGATAGAATCGCGACGCTGCCGTCGCGCTTCGAAAGAGTTTTCTTTTCTGTTCTGCCCGCCTCGCCCCTGACCCGAAACCGCTGAAGCCGCGTTGCGGTCGCGCGTTCGTGATCATGCGGCATGGGCGCGAAGTGCATTTGACTCGGCTTCTGAATGAATATAGGTTCATGTTTCCTGATTTAGAATTCATGTTACATGGATTTCAGTTCACCATGGCGCAGGCGCAGATCCGACGGCAGCAGATCGAGGACACGCTCAAGAGCGTCGTCAAGGCGACGCGCGACCTGATCGCGGAGGGCGGATGGTCCGCGGCGCAGATCTCCGTGATTGCGAGCCGCGCCGGGCTCGCCACCGGCTCGGTCTATCGCTACTTCGATTCCAAGGTCGATCTGTGCGTGCAGGTGCTGTCGGAAGTATCGAAGCGCGAGGCCGAGGTCGCGGCCGGCATCATCGATTCCGAGGGCGACGCCACCTCGCGGATGCATGACGCGGTGGCGACGTTCGTACGCCGCGCCGCCCGCGAGCCGCGGCTGGCCTATGCCCTGATCGCCGAGCCCTGCGAACCCGCGCTCGATGAAGCCAGACTCCAATACCGCGATGCGCTCGCCAAGCAGTTCGCGCGGCTGATCGATGACGGCATCCGCCGCGGCGAATTCATCGATATGCCGAGTGACGTCCTCTCCACCTGCGTCACCGGCGCCATGATGGAGCCGCTGATCCGGCCGCTGGCGCGCGCCACAAGGCCGCGCAAGCAGGAGATCGAAGCGCTTGCCGAACAGGTCGCGATCGCCTGCGTTCGCATGGTGCGCGCCACCACGCCGACACTGACCAGCATCAGGAAGACCCGGAGAGCCCCATGAATGCGACGCTCCAGGCCACGCGCGCCGATCATTTGGCACTGACCGTACATTCGGAAACCCATCAGGTTCTGAACCAGGCCAGTCCCTGCAGCGGGTACAACGCGTTCACCGGCGATGTCGTTCTGCGCGATATGGTCGCGCGCCATGCGCCGTGGAGCGCGGAAAACGCCGCGGCTGTCGGCGCGCTTGCGGGCGACGCGCAGGTTCAGGAAGCAGCAAAGCTGGCCAACGAATACGGCCCGCAGTTGCGCAGCCACGACCGCTTCGGCAACCGCACCGACTGGGTCGAATTCCATCCCTCCTGGCATCAGCTGATGGGACTGGCGTTCGGCCACGGCGTTCACAGCCTGGCCTGGACCACCGCCCAGCCGATGGGCCATTTCGCGCGTGCGGTGCTGAGCTATCTCTGGAACCAGGTCGAGAACGGCGTCGGCTGCCCGACCGGCATGGCCTACGCCGCCGCCGCGGGTTTTGCCGGCAAGCCCGAATTCGCGCTGTGGCGCGAGAAGACGATGTCCACGCAGTACGATCCAAGGCGCCTGCCGATCGAGCAGAAGACCGGCGCGGTGATCGGTTACGCCATGACCGAAAAACAGGGCGGCTCGGATCTGCGGCAGACGCAGACCACCGGCGTGTTTGCCGGCAGCGAAAACGGCGCGCAGAACTATCTGCTGACCGGACACAAATGGTTCTTCTCCGTCCCGACCTGCGACGGTTTTTACACGCTGGCGCGGACCAAATCCGGCGTCAGTTGCTTCTTTGTGTCCCGCCTGCTGCCTGACGGCCGCAGCAATCGCGTTTTCGTGCAGCGCCTCAAGGACAAATGCGGCAACCGCTCCAATGCATCGAGCGAAGTCGAGTTCGATCGCACCCTTGCGATGCTGGTCGGCGAGGAAGGCCGCGGCATCAGCGAGATCCTGTCCCACGCCCACCTCACCCGGCTCGATTTTGCGGTCGGCTCCGCCGGGCTGATGCGCCAGGCGCTGACGCTCGCGATCAACCACGCCTCGACGCGCAACGGTTTCGGTCACCGGATGGCCGATTTGCCGATGCAGGCCAATGTGCTGGCCGACCTTGCGCTGGAAAGCGAGGCGGCGACGCTTGCCGCCTTTCGGATCGCGCGCGCGACCGACCACATGCACGCCAGCGAGAGCGAACGGTTGCTCGCCCGCGTCGCCACCCCCGTCGTGAAATTCTGGAACTGCCAGCGCGCCACCAGCTTCGTCTATGAAGCGCTGCAAGTTCACGGTGGCAATGGATTTATCATGGAGAACCCGGTCGCGCGGCTCTATCGCGAAGCGCCGCTGAACTCGATCTGGGAAGGCACGTCGAACATGATGTGCATGGACGTGCTGCGGGCGCTGAGCCGCGAGGAAGGCGCGCTGGAGGCGTTCATGGCGGAGGTTTCCGGCGCCGGCGCGGTGGATCAGGCCCATGGAAAATTCCTCTCCGACCTGAACGACGATCTCGGGGCCCGCGTCAATGACGAAGGCAACGGCCGCGCGATCGTCACCCGCATGATGCTGGCCCTGCAGGCCAGCGAAATGTTGAAGCACAGCCCCGCCGGCGTTGCAGAGCGCTTCGTCAGCTCGCGGCTCGGAAACCGCCATGCCGGCGTGATCGGTACGCTTTCGAACGGTCCGGACCTCGGCGACATCGTCGCGCGCGCCGCCGTCACCGCCAATTAAGGAATCCGTTATGGGCAAGATGGAAGTCATCGCAGTCTCGAAGGTTCAAGCCGCGGTATCGAATGAAGAATGGCAAACCCGCATTCACCTCGCTGCGTGTTACCGCCTGATGGCGGCCTACGGCATGACCGACCTGATCTACAACCACATCAGCGCGCGGATTCCCGGCGCGGCCGAGCATTATCTGATCAATCCCTACGGCATGCTGTACGAGGAGATCACGGCCTCGAGCCTCGTCAAGATCGACGTCGAGGGCGCCACCCTGCTGCAACCGGACCACGGCTACAACGTCAACGTCGCCGGCTTCTATCTGCACGCGCCGATCCACAAGGCCCGTCCGGATCTGCAATGCATCATCCACACCCACAGCCGCGCCGGCACCGCGGTCAGCGGATTGCGCGAGGGCCTGCTGCCGCTGTCGCAGACCGCGATGCGTTTTTTCGGCCGCATCGGCTATCATGATTTCGAGGGACCGGCGATCAGCGGGGCGGAATGCGACCGCATCACCAGCGACCTTGGGCCCCACGACATCCTGATCCTGCGCAATCACGGGCTGCTCGCCTGCGGCCGCAGCATCCCGCAGGCGTTCAACGCCATGTACTGGCTGGAGAACGCCTGCCGCATCCAGGTGGACATGCTGAGCTGCAATCGTCCCTTGTATCAGCCGACCGCCGCCGCGATCGACAATACGGTGACCTGTTTTGCCGGCACCGAAATCACGTTGCTGAACGAGGCGGAGACCAATCCCACCCTCAATGAAGACGCGCGCGGTGTCACAGGTGGTTATGGCGGGCTGGAGTGGGACGCCTTGCTGCGCAAGCTCGATCGCATGGATCCCGCCTTCCGGAGTTGAGGATGCAAGAACAAGGACACGGCTTCATCGGCTGCGGCCGCGTCGGCCGCACGCTCGCGCAAGCCTTCGCGAAGGCCGGTTACCAGGTGACGGGCGCCTGGAGCCGCAAGGCCGCCGATCTGGATTTGATGGCCAAGGAAGTGCCCGGCTTGCAGCCGCTGGTGAGCGCGCAGGCGGTTGCCGATGCCTGCGACTTCGTCTGGCTGACCGTGGCGGACGATGCCATCGCCACGGTGGCGGACGGCATCGCGTGGCAGAGGCGGCACCGGGTCGTTCATTGCAGCGGCGCGACCGAGATCCGCGCGCTTCAGAATGCCGCCAGGCACGGCGCCGCGATCGGCGGCTTCCACCCGATGCAGATGTTCACCAATCCCGCCGTCGCACTGCAGGGCCTGCCCGGTTGCACCGTCGGCGTCGAGGCGGAAGCGGAATTGCTTGCAGCGTTGCAGCAAATGGCCTCCGACATCGGATGCGTCCCGGTGCAGGTGCCATCAGGGCAGCGCGCGCTGTATCACGCCTCCGCCTATTATGTCGGCCCGTTCCTGATCGCATTGCTCGCCGAGGGCGCCAATCTGTGGCGCAAGTTCGGGGCGAGCGAGAAACAGGCGCTCGATGCCATGCTGCCGCTGCTGGCGGGCACGCTTTCCGCGGTCCGCGATGGCGGTCTCGCCCAGGGCATGGGTGGCTGTGTCGCCCGGGGCGACATCGGAACGGTGCGCAAACACCTGACGGCGCTGGACGGGCACGATCCCGATGCCGGTCAGCTCTATCGCGCGCTCGCCAAACGCAACATTCCGCTCGGGCTCGCCCGCGGCAGTCTGAGCGCTGCCGCCGCCGAACGTATCGGCGAAGCGCTTGCTGTCGACACAAAGGCGGATGCCTGAGGCGTTTTGCTCCCTGGCCGCTCGCGACTATGCCTGCGGCGGGTAGCGGTCGAACACCGGCAATTCGTGTGCCTTCTCCATCCAGCCGACGCGCTCGGCGACCTGGATATGCGCCATGACCGGGATCACATCGGGGTCGTCATACGTGCCGCTTTGCACGTCGATGATTCCCGGCAGCATGTTCGCGTTGATGTAAAACAAACCGGTGCCGCAATTGGCGCAAAAATGCCGCCGCCCGTGTTCGGACGACGCGTAGACCTTGGGCTCGCCCTGCGTCACCTTGACGGCATCTTCGGCGTACATCGCCCAACCCACCATCGGCGCGCCGGCGTGCCGCCGGCAATCCGCGCAATGACACAGCGCGTGCACGATCAGATCGCCTTCCACCTGATAGCGGATCGCGCCGCAATGACAGCCGCCGGTAATACGCATCGCCCTGCTCCTGATGATTTGTACGGCCGAGATTATCAGCGCAGGGATCAGCCGAAACTGCGGCATAAGCGCATTTTGGACTGCGCAGAATTCCGAAGGCGCGTTGCGGAGCGGTTCGGTATGATGACGGCTGCGCGTGGTACGCCGGCGCTTAAGCCGACTTCCGCACGGCGTTGTCGACCAGCGTCTTGCCGAGCGACCAGATCGCGCCGGGCACCTTGTGGCTGGAGGCGATCACGGTGTCGAACGCCTTTTCGATCCAGCTACAGTCTTCTTCGGTGATCACGAGCGGCGGCAGCAGCTTGATGGTGTGGCTGCCGTGACCGGACACCTGGGTGAGGATCTTGTGATCCTTGAACAGCGGCACGGTGATGAGCTGGCAGAACAGGCCCTTGTTGGCGGTTTCCAGCACGTTCCAGGAGGCTTTCAGCCGCAACGATTTCGGCGGCCCGAACTCGATTCCGATCATCAGCCCCTTGCCGCGCACTTCCTTGAGCAGCTCGTAGCCGGGCACCATGCGGGTCAGCGCCAGACGAAGTTCGGCGCCGCGTTTGGCGGCCTGCTCGACCAGCTTTTCGGCCTTCATCACTTCGAGCGTGGCGATACCTGCCGCCATCGCCAGGTCGTTCTTGGCAAAGGTCGAGCCGTGCACGACGGCGCGATCCATCTGATTGAAGATCTTGTCGAAGATGCTCTTGCGCGTCAGCAGCGCGCCGACCGGCACATGTCCGCCCGACAGCGCCTTCGCCAGCAGCACCATGTCAGGTTCGACGTTCCAGTGCTCGACCGCCAGGAACTTGCCGGTGCGGCCCAATCCGGTCTGGATTTCATCGGCGATGAACAGCGTGCCGTATTTGCGGCACAGCGCCGCCGCGCCCGGCAGAAATTCGTCGGTGGGCAGGTTGACGCCCTTGCCCTGAATCGGTTCGACGATGAAGGCGGCGACCTGACGCGATGACAGCGCCCGCTCGAGCGCGGCCAGATCGTTGAACGGGATCTGGGTACATCCCGGCAACAGCGGTTCGAAACCACTGCGGAAGTTCGAATCGTCCATCAGCGACAAGGCGCCGTAGGACAGTCCGTGAAAGGAATGCGAGCAGGAGACGATCCCCGGCCGGCCGGTAGCGCCACGGGCGAATTTGATCGCAGCCTCGACGGTTTCGGCGCCGGAATTGGCAAAAAACACCTTGTCCAGATATGGCACATGTTCGAGCAGGCGTTCGGCCAGCACGCCCGCCAGCGTGGAGACATCCAGTTGCACCAGATTCGGAAAATCGCTGTCGAGCACGCTCTTCAGGGCGTGGCGCAATGCCGGGTGATTACGGCCAATCGCAAAAACGCCAAATCCGCTCAGTAGATCGAGATAACGGGCTCCATCACGATCGAACAGGTATTGACCTTGACCCTTCTGAAAGCCGACATCGTAGCCAATGGTCTTCAGCACGCGGACGAGCTGCTCGTTCAAATGGCGCGCATGCAAGGAACTGCGTTGCGCCTGGCGCTCCGCAAACATCTCGGAAACGTCTAGATTTGAACTTAGCATCCGTTACATACGTCGATTGATGGCCATTTCGTCAACTGAAAACGCCCAATGCGGCGTTTTGACCCCCGCTTGGATCGTCTACTTAAGCATAGGTTTGAACCATGTTGCACTGCCCAAAAACTGTCGCGCGCAGAATAGTTATTTCGGGATTCATTTTGGCCACAGGTGTTACCTCCTCCGCGCTGGCTGCGGACCCTACCGGTGACTGGAAAGTGGCCGACGGCGTGGCCAACATTCGCGTCGCCCAGTGCAACGGCAACATGTGGGGTGCCGTGGCCTGGGAGAAGACACCGGGTGGCCGGGATACGAATAATCCTGATCCTTCCAAGAAGAGCCGACCGACGATCGGCATGGCGATCCTGATCGACATGAAGAAGAAGCCCGGCGTCGATGCGTGGGAAGGCCAAGTCTACAACGCCAAGGATGGACAGCTCTATAGCTCGACCATCAAGCCAATTGGTACCGACCAGCTCGAGATTCAAGGCTGCGTGCTCGGCTTCCTCTGCGGCGGCGAGACCTGGACCCGTGTCGGACCGCCGATCCCCACCAGCCCGTCCAACAGCATGGCCAACAGCACGGCCAAGGGTGCAGCCAAAAATCCGCCAGCACCGAAGGCGGGCGCCTCGGCGACCGCGCCGGGTCTGACGCCGGCGCCGGGCGCGCCGACAGCGGCTGGCGCGGCGAAGACCACGGTGCCCCCGGCGCAGAAGCCTGCCGCCGGCCAGAAACAGGCAGCCGCCGATTCCATCGGCGATATCTGCCTACTCCCCGATGTCGCGCGGTTTGCCCATTAGCGCAGGTTGGAACAGCAGCACCGCGGCCAATGTGGTGACCAGCGACAGCGCCAGCAATTTGCCCATGCTGGCGGTACCGGGATGACTGGACAGCCACAGGCTTCCGAAAGCCGTGGCAGTCGTCAATGCGCTGAAAAAGATCGCGCGCGTCAGGCTGGTCTGCAGCAGATTCGTTCTGCCCGAGCGCCATGCGGTCACATAATAGATCTTGAAGGCGACGCCGATGCCGAGCATCAGCGGCCACGCGACGATATTGGCGAAATTCAGCGGCAGCCCGATCAGCACGCAGATCTCCATCGTCACGGCGCCGGCCACCAGCAGCGGCACCAGCGTCAGCAGCACGTCGGTGATCCGCCGCAGCGCCAGCCATAGCAAGACGCTGATCACGATCAGCGCCCAGATGCCGGCATGGATGAAGGCCCGCACGACGACGTCACCGGATTTCAGAATCGAAATCGGGCCGCCGATCGCATTCGGCTCGGCCGCCAGCACGGCATCGGCAAACCTGCGGAGATTGTCGTTGTCGTTGGGATCGCCCTTCGGCAGCGCCTCGACGCGCATCAGGCCGTCCTTGGTTTTCCAGCCGTCGACGAGTTCGGGCGGCAGCGTCTTCAGGGTGACGGGCTGGGCCTGCATCGTGTTCTTGAGCTGGTCGAAGGTTATCTTGAGCGGTACGACGAAAATGCCCTGCGCCTTGTCGCGAACGGCTTGCGTCGATTCGGCAAGCTTCGACAGCGCGTCCGCCAGCCGCCGCGCCGCGACGGCGCCCGGACTCTTGCCGTCGCCGGCGCTCTTGCGCAGGCTATCGACGGAACTCTTCAGCGCATCGACGTTCTCCGCATCGGTCGGCGCCGCATCGACGGAGTCCGGATTGAGCGCGGGACCAACCACCTTGGCGGCCTGCGCGATCAGCTTCAGTTTCGCCGGCTGATCCTCCGGCACGAAACTGTCGAGCGACATCACGCGAAGCACTTCCGGCACCTTCTCCAGCTTCGCCTCGATCTTCTTGGCGTCAGCTTCGGAATTCGTCATCACATTGATGGCGTTGGCGCCGGTGTTCGGATCCTTGCGCAGGTCGAGGAAGGTCGCGATCGACTCCACCTTCGAATTGCGCAGATTGATCGGGTTGAAGTCGAACTTCATGAAATAGAGCAGCGGCAGGCCGGCTACCGCGATCAGGAGCGTGCCGACGATGATGATGACGCGATGCCGCTCCAGGAAATCATCGACCGGCGCCAGGAACGCGTAGCCGACCGCGTCGCTTTCACCGGGAGGATTGAGCAGCGTCAACAGCGCCGGCAACGTCGTGATGCTGGTGAGGAACGCCACCAGCATGCCGGCGCCGGCGATCTTGCCGAGTTCGGAAATGCCCTGATAGTCGGTCGGCAGGAAGCACAGGAAACCCGCGGCGGTCGCCATCGCCGCCAGCGACAGCGGCACCGCCGAGCGGTTGGCCGCGCTCTCCAGCGCCAGCCTGAGATCGTCGTTCTTGAAGCGCTCCGAACGGTAGCGGACGCTGAACTGGATGCCGAAATCCACGCCGAGGCCGACGAACAGCACGGCGAACGCGACCGACAGCAGATTGAGCGATCCGACCATCATCAGGCCGATCGCCGTGGTGATGGCAAGGCCGACGAACAGATTCACGAACACCGCGAAGATGATCTTCGCCGAGTGCAGCGCCATCCACAGAATCACCAGAACGATGAGGACGGTGCCGATGCCGTTGACGATGGCGCCGTCCTGCACGGTGGCGTATTCCTCGTTGGCGATCGGAACCGGACCGGTCAGCCGCACGCGCGCGCCGTACTCTCCGGCAAAATTGAGCGCCTTGGCCGCCTCGCGGATCGCATCGGTGGCATCCTTGCCGGGCTCGAGCGCGTTGAAATCGAGCTTCGGCTTGAACTCGATGAAGGCCCGCTTGTCGGAATCGGTCAGCGGCTTGTCGCTGACGAGTTCGCGCCAGGAGAACGTCGCCGATCCCTTGTTCAGGACGTCCTCGACCGTCTGCGAAATCAGGTTGAAGGGGCGTTCCGTGCTGTCGAGCTTGACCTGGCCGCGCTTGATGCCGGCAAGGCCGGTTTCCAGCGCGCCGGTCAAACCGCGGATCGAGGGATCGCCGGCCATGATTTCGATCAGGGGTGCCGCGGCCTGGAGCTGCCCGGTCACCTTGCCGACCTCTTCCGCCGGCAGGAACAACAGTCCGTTCCTCTCGAAGAATTCGCCGGAACCGAGCGGCTGGACGGACTCGAAATTGTTGGTGTCGCCCGCCAGCTTGGCAGCAAGCGCCTTGGCCGCCGCGCTGGTCAGTTCGGGCGTCGGCCCCTCGACCACGGCCAGGATCAGTCGTTCGCGGTCAAACGCCTTTTCGAACTGGTTGTCGCGCTTGCGCCAGTCGAGATCCGGAGAGATCAGCTTGTTGATATCGGTGTTGATCGAGAAATTGTGGGCCGTGTAAACGCCCGCCCCGATCGCAAGGATCAGCGAGAAAATGACGACAAGGGGGGCAAAGCGCGTGCAATTTCTAACAATCGAGACAACCAGGCTGGTCAGCACATCATTTCTTTCTAGGTCTGGGAGCTTGCCGGAAACGCCCGCTGTCTAGCGGAGTTCCACCGGGCGATCTACATGGGTCGAGCTATTGTCGTTTTGGTTACTTCCAATGGCCCGCCGAGAAACCGCCAAAACCGGCTGAAACGGCATCGAGTGGCGTCATATAGCCCCCCAGAGGGGGCGAGAAAGTGACGAAACGGTGAGGAGTCGGCAACATGCTATACCATGATACCTAAAACGCGCTTTGCCGCACGCCCCCATTTTTAGATCCGACTTTTCCAGACGCTCATTTTTTGACACAAAGCCCTGTGCTTCCATGTGTTTGTGTGGGGGATCACTGAGGAAACCCTTTGGTGCGGTTATTGCTGTATCCGGGCAGGCGTCCGCCAGGACCCCGGTGCGCGGAGCTATTTGAATGAATTTGGTGCAACTTGCGTAATGGACGTCCCATGGAAGTGTATCTTGCGCAGCCCCGCGGATTTTGTGCGGGCGTCGTGCGTGCGATCGAGATTGTGGAGCGTGCGCTCCAGAAATACGGCCCGCCGGTCTATGTCCGTCACGAGATCGTGCACAACAAGCACGTGGTCGAGAGCCTGAAGAACAAGGGCGCCATTTTCGTCGAGGATCTGTCGGAAGTTCCTCCCCTCGCGGTCACCGTGTTCAGCGCCCATGGCGTGGCCCGGAGCGTCGAGGAGGAGGCAGCAGCGCGCTCCCTTCCGGTGCTCAACGCCACCTGCCCGCTCGTCACCAAGGTCCACAATCAGGGCAAACGGTACATGTCGAAGGGCCGGGCCCTGGTCCTGATCGGCCATGCCGGCCACCCCGAGGTCGAGGGCACCATGGGCCAGGTTCCCGGACCGGTCCTGCTGGTCCAGAACGTCGACGACGTGGCGGCCCTGAAGCTGCCCACCGACACCCCGCTGGCCTATATCACCCAGACCACCCTCAGCGTTGACGACACAAAAGACATAATCGCGGCCCTTCAGGCCCGTTTTACAGATATTCAAGGCCCCGACATCCGGGATATCTGCTATGCGACACAGAACCGCCAATCTGCGGTAAGGGACCTAAGCAAGCTGGTGGACGTCATTTTGGTGGTGGGGGCCGCCAATAGTTCCAACTCAAACAGGCTGCGCGAAATCGGCACCGAGGTCGGCGTCGCGAGTTATCTCATTGCCGATGGCAGCGAATTGAACCCTGATTGGCTGAAGGATGCAGAGGCCGTCGGCATTACCGCGGGCGCATCGGCGCCCGAAGTTCTGGTCGACGACGTGATCGAGGCTTTGAGGCGTATCGGACCCGTCACGGTGTCGGTGCTTCCTGGGAGGGAAGAAAATATCGAATTCAGGCTTCCAGCCGAACTGACTGCGGGCTGATCCACTCATGACTCATCAAGTCCAGAAAGAAATCCTGTAATGGCAATACCGTTCTTCAAGGAAATGCGTATCGGCGGCTATCTGATCAAGCAGAAGCTGCTCGGCCGCAAGCGTTATCCGCTGGTGCTGATGCTCGAACCGCTGTTTCGTTGCAACCTCGCCTGCGTCGGCTGCGGCAAGATCGACTATCCCGACGCGATCCTCAACCGCCGCATGTCGGCGCAGGAGTGCTGGGATGCGGCCGACGAATGCGGCGCGCCGATGGTGGCGATCCCCGGCGGCGAACCGCTGATCCACAAGGAGATCGGCGAGATCGTGCGCGGCCTCGTGGCGCGCAAGAAATTCGTGTCGCTCTGCACCAACGCGCTGCTGCTGGAAAAGAAGCTCGATCTGTTCGAGCCCTCGCCCTATCTGTTCTTCTCGGTGCATCTGGACGGCCTCAAGGACCACCACGACAAGGCGGTGTCGCAGAAGGGCGTGTTCGACCGCGCGGTGTCCGCGATCAAGGCTGCGAAGGCGCGCGGCTTCACCGTCAACGTCAACGCCACGATCTTCGACGGTCACGCCGCGGAAGACATCGCAAAATTCCTCGACTTCACCACCGAACTCGGTGTCGGCGTCTCGATGTCGCCCGGCTACGCCTATGAGCGCGCGCCGGACCAGGAGCACTTCCTCAACCGCACCAAGACCAAGAAGCTGTTCCGCGACGTGTTCGCGCTCGGCAAGGGCAAGAAGTGGAACTTCATGCATTCCGGCCTGTTCCTCGACTTCCTCGCCGGAAACCAGAGCTATGAATGCACCCCGTGGGGTATGCCGGCACGCAACATTTTCGGCTGGCAGAAGCCCTGCTACCTGCTGGGCGAAGGCTACACCAAGACCTTCAAGGAATTGATGGAGACCACCGATTGGGAGACCTACGGCACCGGCAAGTACGAGAAGTGCGCCGACTGCATGGCCCATTGCGGCTATGAGCCGACCGCCGCCAACGCCGCGCTGGTCAATCCGTTGAAGGCGATGTGGGTGGCGCTGCGCGGCATCCGGACGACAGGTCCGATGGCGCCCGAGATCAGCCTCGATAAGCAGCGCCCCGCCCAGTACATCTTCTCGGCGGAAGTGCAGAAGCGCCTGTCGGAGATCCGCAAGGACGAGGCGGCCGCCGCAGCCGCCAAGCAGCAGCAAAAGGCCTCCACGGCCGCCTGAGGGCCGAGCGCAACGCGGCCTGCCCGCGTCGCTGAAGGCCGTTCAAAACCAAAATGCCGTCGCTTGGCGACGGCATTTTTCGTTGCAGCAGGCGGTTGAGGGTTGGTCAGGCGTCGGACGCGACCAGGCCCTCACCGCTGGATAGAAAGCCGCGGCAGCCGCGCAGCGAGCGCAGCGCGCGGTTGAAATCGATGCCGGTGGAGACCAGCGCACGCAGTGTCCGCGGATTGCGCGCGAGGCCGCGCAGCACCTTGCGCAGGTCGATATCGCCGTTCGGCTTGATCGCGCTCTTGGCCAGCGCCGGCAGCGCGCGGGTGGCGGGATCGGAGATCACGCGCAGCGCGGCGAACGGCAATCCGGCGTTGGCCGCATAGGCCGCCGCGATATGGCTCTCCATGTCGACCGCCGCCGCACCCGTCTCCGAATGCAGGGCGGCCTTGCAGGCGGTCGCCGCAATCACCTGTTCCACCCCGGCCAGACCGCCGCGGACCACGCGGCGGCGGCGCAGCGCCGCGCTGGCAATCATTTCCTCGTTGAGCGCGAGGCCGGCGAGGAACCTGGTGTCGCCGGCCATCACTTCGGTCGCGACCACGATGTCGCCCGATTTCAACGACGGATCGAGCCCGCCGGCAACGCCAAACGAGATCACACCCCTGAATGTCGATGAATCCAGCGTCGCGAGCAGCGACCGCAATTGCTGCGGATCACTGCTGCTGCAAATTACGATCATGCCCGGACCGGCCGCAATCCGGGCCTCCTGTACCAAGCCTGTAACGATTAACACCGGCCGCGGATCGATCGCATTGTCCCCGATCGAGCTCTGCGCGAACGCGGCGGCCCCCGCCCCCCAAGTCACATCCCGACCCCTACCACCCTGCTGTTGGTGCTGCTCAAATTCCGATACCGCGCCATCGCCCAGAGCGGAAAGAACTTCGAGTAGC
The DNA here is from genome assembly GCA_017305715.1 of Hyphomicrobiales bacterium. Lineage (GTDB taxonomy): Bacteria > Pseudomonadota > Alphaproteobacteria > Rhizobiales > Xanthobacteraceae > Bradyrhizobium. The sequence goes on from JAFKKG010000008.1 coordinate 206,766, forward strand.
CATGATAACGCAAATAAAACACCCGCGGAAACCCCGTAGCCGTGTAGCGCGCCTCGTCCCAGAGTCCTTTTTCGGTCTGTGTGGTTTTTAGGTACTCAACCCCGCGGGCAACAGCCGGGTTCCCGACCTCGCCCGCCGCCATCAGACCAAGCAAAGCCCATGCCGTTTGCGACGACGTCGACGGCGCGGCCTCAAATCCCCGGTAGTCCAGGCGGTAGCTGACCGCATCTTCGCCCCAGCCGCCGTCCCGGTTCTGGATCGATAGCAGCCATTGAACCGCCTTGCGAATCATTGGGTCCTGGTGGTCGACCCCTGCGGCATTTAGCGCGGAGAGCACCGACCAGGTGCCGTAGATGTAATTCAGCCCCCAGCGGCCATACCAGGAGCCTTCCGCAAGCTGGGTGCGGCGCAGGTAGTCGAGGCCGTCAGCGACGGCCTTGCTGGTCCCGGCGGTCTCGCCGAGTTGCGCCAGCATCGAAATACAGCGCGCGGTGACGTCCTCGGTCGGCGGATCGAGCAGCGCGCCATGGTCGGAGAACGGGATGTTGTTCAGGTAATATTCGAGGTTGTTGATGTCGAAGGCGGCCCAGCCGCCATCGCGGCTCTGCAAGCCTTCGATCCACTCGCGCGCCCGCGCGATGGCAACATCATATTCGGTGCTGCCGGACTGCCGGCGCACGCGGTCCATCGCCATGACGACGACAGCGGTGTCGTCGAGATCGGGATAATGGGCGTTGTTGTACTGGAACGCCCAGCCGCCCGGACGCACATCAGGCGCCTTCACGGCCCAGTCGCCCTTGAGGTCGAGCACCTGCCGCGGCTTCAGCCAGTCGAGGCCCTGCTTCATCTTCGCCAGGGTTTCTTCGCCGCCGGCCTCCGCCAGGGCGTGACAGGTGAGCGCGGTGTCCCACACCGGCGACACGCAGGGCTGGCAATAGGCCTCGTGCTCGCCGATCACCAGGAGCTTGTCGATGCCCTTGCGGGTGACCGCCCGCGGCGGAAACTCCGGTCCCTTGCCGAGCGCGTCATACATCATGACGATGTTGGCCATCGGCGGATAGATCGCGCCCATGCCGTCTTCGCCGTTCAGCCGCTCTTCGATGAAGGCGAGCGCGGCGTCGATCGCGCGCTGCCGCAGCTTTTTCGGAAAAAGCGGCTCGATCTTGCGCAGGACGACGTCGAGCGCACTGAACAGCGCAAACCAACCCGCGCTCTGATGCGGCGCCTTCGGCGTCATGCCGACCGATTTCGGATCCTGCAGGAACAATTCGTCGATGCCGACGCCCTTCGGATTCCGGGCCAGCGGCTTGAGCGCCGCCATCACCATCAGCGGCACGATCGTGGTGCGCGCCCAGTATGAAATCTTGTTGATATGGAACGGCGACCACATCGGCAGCAACATGATCTCGATCGGCAGCACCGGCACCGCGCGCCAGGTCAGCACGCCGTAGAACGCCAGCAAAAACCGGGTGAACACGTTGACGTTGGCGGCCCCACCGCGCGAGCGGATCGCCTCGCGCGCCCGCACCATGTGCGGCGCATCGACGGAATCGCCGATCATCTTCAGCGCGAAGTAGGATTTTACGCTGGCGCTCATGTCGAACGCGCCGTCCTGCACCAGCGGCCAGCCACCATGGGCGCCCTGGGTGCGGCGCAGATAATTGGCGATCTTGGCTTCGAGTTCGCTGTCGACGGGCTCGGCGAGATAATGGCGGAGCAGCACATATTCCGACGGGATCGTGCTGTCGGCTTCCAGCTCGAACACCCAGTGTCCATCGGACTGCCGATAGCCGAGCAGCGCCTGCGTCGCCGACGAGATCGATTTTTCCAACGCGACGGGGTCGACCGGCACGACGGGCCCGAGTGCAACGCTGTGATCGACGGAAGACATTTCGTCAGACATCCTCTGTTCGCGATTCCGCTCCGTAGAGCCGGTCCGCTTTGTCCAGTCAGGCTTGCCGGCTGGCCAGAACCAGATCGGCCGCGCGGTCGCCCGACCGCACCGATCCCTCGATGGTTGCCGGCAACCCCGTATCAGTCCAGTCGCCGGCGAGAAACAGGTTTTTGAAAGCGGTGACGGGACCCGGCCGCAGCGCGTTCTGCTCGGGCGTCGCCTCGAAGGTAGCACGGCGTTCGCGCACGATCTGCCAGGGAGGCAATGCAGGGTCGCCCTGCACGCCGGCGGCCTTGCAGACATCGCGCCAGATCGCCTGCGCGAGTTCCTCACGCGGCATGTCGACCAGGCGGTCGCCATTGCTGATGGTGACCGACAGGCGCTGCGGGAACGCGAACAGCCATTCGACGAGGCCGCCGACGACGCCCAGCATCGGCGGCGCATCCCTTGGCGGATCGAAGCGGAAATGCGCATTGACGATGGCGCGGAATTTGGTCGGCGTTTTGAGGCCCGGCAGCAGCGCCGCGGCAGGACGCGGCGGCACGGCGAGCACCACGACATCGTCAGGCGCGAGCGAGATCGTGTCGTCGCCGAACTTCAATTCACGGACATTGTCGCCGCTCATGACCAACTCACGCAGTTCATGTCCGAGCTGGACGGTGTCGCCCTTGTCCTGCAGCAGCTTGACCGCGGGTTCGATCAAGACCGAGCTCAGCCCGTCGCGGGCGATCAGCGGCCGGCAGGCCTGCCCGCCCGCGAGCAGCGTTTCGCGGACGATCGCGCCGGCGAGACCGGCCGAACCCTCGGGCGGATCCACATTGAGGGCCGCCAGCAGCAGCGGCTGCACCAGCCGCTTGTACAGCGTGCCTTCGCAGGGAATGGTCTTGCCGACCAGTTTGTCCGCCCCTGCCCAAATCAGCGGCATCAGTGCGAGATAATCGCGCACGCCGGTGTCGGGGACGCGGCGGGCCTTGTCGAACACCCAGAGCGGCAGCCGGCCGTCGCCGAGATCGAGCTGCCAGCGTTGGCCGGTCGAGACGTCGCAGAAGGGAAACTGCGCGCGTTTCGGTCCGACCAGCCCTGCCTCGGTGCCGATCGATCGCGCGTAGGCCAGCGCGTGGCTGTTGCCGGACAGCATCAGATGATTGCCGTTGTCGATCGTCAGATTGGTGGCGGCGTCGAAATAGGAGCGGCAACGGCCGCCGGTGGTTTGCGTGGCCTCGTGGACGCACACCCGGTAACCGGCATTGGCCAGCCGGACGGCCGCGGAGAGGCCGGAAATGCCGGCGCCGATGATGTGGGCGGTTTTTTGCATCAGATGATCGAGTAACGCAGGAGGATGCCGATCTTGGTCCATTTGTCGACGCGGACCGGCGCACGCGGGGCGGCAAACCCCCGTGCCAGCAACAGATCGAGGATCGCGCGGTAGTATTTCGACATGATCCGGGGCGCACGCACCTTGCGCCGCGAATTGCGCTTCATGATCTCGTCGGCCTTCTCGAAATAGGCTTTCCCCCGCTCGGCGAGCGGCAGGCAGACCTTCGGCAAGGCGCGCTCGGCAACCACCTTCTGCGGATCGTTGCCGGTGATGCCGGCGTGCAGCAGCGCCTCGCGCGGCAGATAGAGCCGACCAAGGGCGGCGTCCTCATCGATATCGCGCAGGATGTTGGTCAATTGCAGCGCGCGGCCGAGATGATGCGCGAGCTCAATCCCGTCATTCTCCGGCAGGCCGAACACCCGCACCGACAGGCGGCCGACGGCGCTGGCGACGCGGTCGCAGTAAAGATCGAGCGTCGCAAAATCCGGCGCACGGATGTCCTGCGGCACGTCCATCTCCATGCCATCGACGACGGCCAGGAAATCCTCGCGCTTCAGGCCGAAGGTCCGCACCGAGGCGACGTAATCCTTTAGCCGTGCCGGCGGGTGGCCCTGATACAGCGCATCGATGTCCTCGCGCCATTGCTGGAGTGCGGCGAGCCGTTCCGGCCGCGGACCGTCGGAATCGGCGATATCGTCGACCTGCCGGCAGAAACTGTAGATCTGGAACATCGCCTCGCGCTGGGCGCGCGGCAGGATGCGCATCGCGGCATAGAACGAGCTGCCGGACGCGGTGGTGCCGTAATTCGCGTTGGCCGCCGCCGTCTCTGCGGTCATGCGCCGGCCGCGGGTTTCGACACCGGCCGGCGTCCAACGGCGCGGCGCCCGATCTCGCCGGCAATGCCGCCAAGACTCTGGGCCATCAATTCCAGCGGGCTGAGATGCACGCGCTCGGCCAGCGGATCGCGCACCTTGAGCATGCCGACGATCTTGTCGGCAAAGGCCTGGATCACCGAAATTTCGAGACCGAGGCGAAAGTCCTTCACCTCCGCAGCCAGCGATTTGCTTTCGTTGAGCAGGATCTCGGTCCGCACCGCGAGCGCCTGCAAGCACTTCAGCAGCGCCGGCGGCGATTTCGACCCGCCCAGCATCTCGACCGTGGCGCCGGCGGCCGCGAGCGCGTCGCGCGGCAGGTAGACGCGGTTGAGATTGCGATAATCCTTGGCACAGTCCTGCAGATGGTTGTTGATCTGCAAGCCGGCGCACAGCGCGTCGGATGCGGCCCAGGTCGAGGTGCTCTCGCCATGCACGTCGAGCATGAAGCGGCCGACCGGCATCGCCGAATAGCGGCAATAATGGATCACCTCGTCCCAGTTTTCATAGCGAAGCTTGGTGACGTCCATCCGGAACGCGACCAGCACATCGAGCGCGTGGCGCGGTGGCATCGCGCGCGCGGCGAACGCGTTGCGCAGGCTAACCGCTTCCTGCTGGGTGTCGCCCTGGCCCAGGAGTTCTGCTTCAAGCAGGTCGAGTAGCCTCAGCTTTTCGTCCGCAGGCAGCGTCGCGTGATCGGCGATGTCATCGGCCGTCCGGACAAAATTGTAGAAGCTGAGAATCAGCGCCCGGTGACGCGGATGAATGATCCACGACGCGACCGGAAAATTCTCGTCGCGGTGGGTCTTTCCGGATCGCAGTTCGCTCGCGCTGGTCATCAAAAGAACTGGCTACATTGGTCCAAAATGGGCACGCGCGATGCTTCACGCGCATGCGACGGGATCGCGAGCCCCATATAGGGGAATACGCCGCCAAAACCAATGCTATCTGGGGTATCGAGGCATGCCGCCGCGCAGCCGATCGGGCCGAAAACAGGCCTTGCGCGACGGTTAACCGACGTGAATGCGAATTTATTGGCCGTGGCTCTTCAGCACCTGGTCACAGGCTGACGAGATCTTGGGGCGATTTTGCTGCAGGCAGGCCAGGATGGTGAAATCGCCCTGATCGATGACCGGACGGCAGAAGCGCTGCACGTCGCGGGAGCAAGCCTTTTGCTCCTCCGGTGTTCCGCTGCGCTGCTGGGCGAAGGCATCCGATGACACCGCTGATGACAACAAGAAGAGAGCCAGGAAAAGTTTTCGCATCGTATTCCTTCATTTCGGCAGCAAGAAATCCTGTTCCCGAATTGCGCTTCGGCATCGCCGGGACGGATTTGTTAGGATGGCAGGCGCCGCGTAACGCAGCAATGAGCAGAGGACAAGCGCTGGTAAATGCGGCCAAATTTGCGGCGGCATCGCACCCTCGTCAACCGATTGAAATATATAGCGTATTTTCCACGCAACGTTTTTCACGCTGGGGTATTGCGGACCGCATCACCGCGAACCAGATGCTTCGCCGGGATGTTGCTGATTTCAGTGCGTGAAAATGCCGCCCGCCGGAGCGCGATCGCCAGCAGTGGCGTTTTGGCATTTGAACCTAACATATGGCGGAGACACTAAACCTTCGACGTGGGCGAGACGTGCCTTTGAAAGAACGTCTATTTGATGGGAAAATTACAATGAAAATGTTTGGTTCCGGTCTGATCGGCCAGGCTTTGACGGCCGCCGGCGTTGGCGCCGCGCTGATGTTGTCGGTTTCTGCGGGCCACACGCAGGCAGGTGGCCCGTTTGCCGGTTTCGCCGGAAACTGGTCGGGCGCGGGCACGGTTTCGCTCTCCAACGGCACCACGGAAAACATCCGCTGCAAGGCCGATTACAAGGTCAACTCCAACGGGCTCGGCCTCAAGCAGAATCTTCACTGCGCCAGCGACAGCTACAAATTCGATCTCTCCAGCGACGTCACCAGCCAGGGCGATCGCATTTCCGGCAATTGGAGCGAGAAAAGCCGCAACATCTTTGGCAATCTTCAGGGTACCGCAGGCGGCGGGCAGATCGACGTGTTCGTCGAAGCATCCGGATTTGCCGCCAACCTCAACCTGCGCACCAACGGTAACAAGCAGGTGGTCCAGATCAGTTCCAAGGGCGAAATCCGCGGCGTCAGCATCACGATGACGAAGACCTGATCCCACGGCCCTCTCAGACATCAAGAGCCAGGTTCTGTTGATTCAGGACCTGGCTCTTTTCTCATGAAGACCTTGAATTCTGGTTTGACGCGTTTTTGTTGCGCAAACCGGTATCCATTTCGCTTGAAACGCTCCGTTGCTACTTCGCCGGCCTGGCGTGAGCGCCGGAGCCGCGAATCCTGTCCGACAGATTGATCAGGAACATCGACGTCGGCCGCAGGATGAAGAGATCCGCGACCAGGGCTGCGACCATCGAGAACGCGCTGAGCCAGCCGAACAGGCGCAGCGACGGCAGATCGGAAAACACCGTCACGACGAGGCCGCAGGCCAGCACCACCGTGGTCAGGATCAGCGCCGGACCGACCAGCACGGTGGCGCGCTCCACCGCCAGTTCCGGACTGATGCCGGGCTTCGACTCCAGCCGCAGCCGGTTGAGGAAGTGGATCGTCGCGCTGAGGCCGAGGCCGAACGACACCGTCAGCGCCACCACGCTGGCAAATTGCAGCCCCTCCCCGAGCAGCCACAGCACGGTGCCCGATGCCACCACCGGGAAAATGCCCGGCAGGATGCAGGAGAACATCACGACGACGGAGCGGAACGCGAGGCCGATAAAGACCGCCACCAGCAGAAACTCGATGGTCAGGCCGTGGTTGAGCTTCTGGATCATGTTGGCGCTGTTGCGCGCCGCGATGGCCGACAGTCCCGTCACCGCGATCTCGTAGCCAGGATGCTCGGCACGTACCTTGTTGAGCGACTCATCGAGCTTGTCGACCACGGGAAGAATGGCACTCGAATCGAGATCCGGAACGCGGCCGGACACCACCACGGCGTCCTGATCGGCCGAGATGAAGCGCCGCACCAGATGCTCGGGAATCACGCTGACATATTCCTTCAGCGTCGCGACGTCGGTACTTCCGGCCTTTTCGGCGAGCCAGCGGCGCAGCGTTTCCAGCGACCAGACGTTGCCGACACCGGCCGCGGTTTCCACCATCGAATGGACGTCGGCGATCGTCTTCAGGGTTTCCGGCGCGTAGAGCGAGGCGCCCTTGGGGAATTCGATCAGCACGTCGATCGGATTGGCGCCGGTGAGCTTGGCGTCGAGCCTGCCCGACGCCGCCACCGCCTGGCGCTTGTCGGGCACCTGATCGGCGAGGCGATAGCGCGGCTCCAGCGTCGCGTAGATATAGCCGAGGCCGGCGACGAGCAGCACCGCGATCAGGCTGAACAGCCCGGGGCGGCCGACCATGCGCACAGCGATCCAGTAGCAGAAATTGCGCAGCGCCTGAACGCCGGCGTCGGCGCCCTGGAACTTCACCGCCATGATCTTTTCGTTGCGCACCAGGAGCACGCCGAACGCGGGCACCAGCGAGAGCACCGCGATCAGCGCGATGATGGTGGCGGCCAGTCCCGCCTCGCCGAATTTGCGGATCAGTTCGGAGTCGGAGAATTGCAGGGCAATGAACGATATGCCGGCGGTGCCGTGGGTCAGCACGCAGGCCGGGCCCACCACCAGCACGGCGTTCTTGAAAGCGGTGTATTTGTCCTGCCCGGCGATCAGCCGGTCGCGCGCCGCGAATGTCAGCTGCATCGAATCGGAGAAGCTGATCACCATGATGAGCGGCGTCATCACGTTGAGGAACATGTTGAGATTGAATCCGGCCCAGCCGAGGCCGCCGAGCGCGAGCAGGATGGCGATGATCGGCGGGAACGCCGCCACGATCATGAACGATATCTTGCGGAAGAAAATAATCGCGATGATGCAGCCGGCCAGAATGCCGAGGATGTTGTAGGTCAACCCGTCGCGCTTGACCGCGTTGCGGATCTCGAGCTGCATGACCGGAACGCCGGAAAGCTGGGCATTGAGCCCGCTGTCGCCGAGATCGTCGGCCATGATCTTGCGGATATCGGCGACGACCTTGGACAGGCTGTTGCTGGCGACGATCGACGGTTCGAGCGACAGCACCATCAGGGCCAGCGTGCCATCCTCCGACAACAGCTTGCCGCGAATGATCTCGTTGGTTTTGACGGTCTCGATGAACTTGTCGTAGGCCGCCCCTTCCGGCAGTTCGGGGGGGAACAGCGCCGCCGGGAGCTTGCCGCGCTCCGGCGCCTGACGCGCCGAAAACAGCGATACCAGACCGCGCACGCCCTCGACCAGTTGCAGGTCGGTGACCATGTCGCGAATCTTTTCGAGATTGGGCCGCGCCAGCAGCGCCTTGCCCTCGACCACCACCAGCACGTCGAATTCGGTCGACGGGAAGCGTTTCGTGACCGCCTCGTATTGCTTGTAATCCTTCGAATCGGAGCGGAACAACTGGCTCAGCGAATCGTCGATCTTGATGCGCTGGATGCCGAAGATCGCCGCGATCATCAGCCCGGCCAGGATGATGCAGGACAGCAGCGGCGCCTTGATCGCGATCAGCCCGAGACGCTCGATCCCGAAGGCGATGCTCTGTCCCGGGGGCGGCGGTTCTTCGATTTCTTCGACGTGAACCTGACTTTCGGTGTTCTTTTCGAGCATACCCTGTCCAGTTCTCACATCGACTCAAATTGTAGCTTGGGTTCCGGGCGCGAATGCGGCTCAGCAAGCCATCTCTGATCGGCGCTAGCCCTTGAAATCACGCGGTAAATTAACCGGCGCCGTTTTACAGGCCCGGACCGCATCCGGCAAGCGCACGACGGTGGACAAATCCACGCCCGGATTACAAAAACCAACGCTAAGTCTCTGATTTGTCACACCGGCTTTCGCCGTCCTCGATCCGCGCCGGTAATCCGCCGCCGCTTTCATCTTTTAGTGCGACGCCCGTGACCTGCCGGGTCAGCCCCTCGCGCACCAGCCAGGCGATCTTGAAGGCGGCTTCATCATAGCCCAGCCCGGCGCCGCGGATGTTGGAGACGCAGTTCCGCATCGCATCGTTCAGGCCGATGCGCGGCGCGAAGGTCAGGTAGGCCCCGAGGCTGTCGGGCGCGGACAGGCCCGGCCGCTCGCCAATCAGCATCAGAACCATCTGCGCGCCGAGCATGGCGCCGATCTCGTCGCCGAGCGCTACGCGCGCGCCCGATGCGACCACGGTGCCGCCGATCTGAATGCTGGCTGCGGTGAGGCACGGAACCAGATGACCCACCAGTTCGATCGCATGGACGTTGACCGCCGCCGGCGACAGGCCGTCACCGATCACGATGACCAGTGGGCACGGACTGCCGCTTCGATCGGCCAGCGCGCGCTGCGAGGCCGGATCGAGCATGCGCCCGAGATCGGGGCGGCGCAGATAGTCGCGGCGATTGCGCGCCTGGCTGGAGACGCAAACCGGCTTGAGCCCTAGAAGACCGTTCAGCGCGGTCAAGCCCTTGACCAGACGCGACATGTCGAAGGTGCCGTGAACCGCATCGCGCGCCCTTGCATGGTCGAGCGTAAAGGCCAGCAGCGCATCGGTCGGCATGCTGGCGCCGGCGCGGCCGAGCCCGACGCGCGCCGGCGTCAATTCCCGCAGATCGGCCAGCGAACGGGACGGCGGCGTTTTCATCGTGGAGCCTGCTTTTGGACGCGTTTTCTTCACGCGACCCGGTATCCGGTTCGCTTGAAAACGCCATGTTTACTCGGCGGGAACCGAGGCCTCGCGCAGCCTGATCGAGTAGTTCGATGCGTTCTGCTGACCGCCCGAGGCGTCACGCGCGAACATGATGAGATGGTGCGCGATCATGGTCGAGCCGATCAGGCCCTCGATATCGCCGTGCCGGAGCCGGCCGAGGGCAAATTTCCAGAACACCTTCTTGTAGTCGCCGAGCACGCCGACCTTCCAAAAGATGTTTCGCAGCATGATCAGCGCGCGCTTGATGTTCGGCCAGCTCTTTAGCTCCGGCGAGACCGGCACCTTGATCCGCAGCGAATAGGTGTAGTCGCACTGATACTGGTAGCGTCCGAACAATTTTTCCGGCGTGTAGGCGACTTCCATGCATTTGCGCCAGGAGTTGACCACCTCGTCGTAGGGCAACAGGAACTGGACGTTGGAATCGCGACCGTCGTCATCCTCGATGAGGCGTCCCTCGCGCTCGAGCCGGTCCCACAGCGGCGTCTTGGGCAGCGCCTGCAGCAGGTTGATGGTCAATAGCGGAATTCGCGACTCCTCGACGAAGGAAAGCAACGCATCGCCGGTCTCCGGCTTGTCGGTGTCCAGCCCCATGATGATGCCGGAGACGACTTCCATGCCGTAGGAGTTGATGGTGTGGATGCCCTCCAGGATCGGGACCATCATGTTATGGTCCTTGTGCATCGCCTTGAGCGCGTCGGGATCGGGCGTTTCGATGCCGCAGAACACGGTGACGAAGAACGCCTCGCGCATCTTCTCCAGAATCTCGGGACGCTTGGCGATGTTCAGCGTCGCTTCGCAGGCGAGTCGCATCACATAGCCGGTCCGCTTCTGCCACTCGACGAGATGCGGCAGCAGGTCGAGCGCCGCCTTGCGGTTGCCGATGAAATTGTCGTCGACGAAATAGACCGAGCCGGTGACGCCGCATTCCCTGAGCTTGTCGAGTTCGGCGATGATCTGCTGCGGCGATTTGAGGCGCGGGTTGCGGCCGTACAGACCCGGGATGTCGCAGAACTCGCACTGATAGGGACAGCCGCTGGAATACTGGATGCTGCCGAGAAAGTATTTTTTGACTTCGGCAAGCTCATAGGCCGGAATCGGGAACTCGGTCATCGCGAGGCGATCGACGGTCTTCAGTACCACCTGCGCCTCGGGGCGCGACGGATCGCGGGCCAGCCGCGCGATCAACTCGTTGGTCGCGTCACCAAGTTCGCCGACATGCAGGTAATCGAACGAAGGATAGTAATCCGGACACGCGCTGACCGATGGCCCGCCGATCGCGACCGCGAGGTCGAAGGCATGGGCGCGGCGGCAGATGTCGTTCATCTGCTGGCGCTGGATGTGCATGCCGCTGACGAACACCGCTTCCGCCCATTCGAAATCTTCCCTCGTGGCGGCGCGGATGTTCTCATCGACGAACCGGACCGGCCAGTTGGCCGGCAGATAGGCTGCGATCAGCAGCAGCCCCTGCGGCGGCATGAACGCCTGGACGCCGTCGGTCAGGGGATAGGCATGTTCGAAAGTGCCAAACGAAGACGTGTATCGCGGGAAGACGCACAGAATGCGCCGCACCGTCTCAATGCCTTCAGCTCTCATCAAACTTCCTCAGCCAAAGCCTTGTCAGGCAAAGTCTTGCGCAAATTTAACCACGACATCGAAGGGTGGGCCAGAAATTCTTCAAGATTGTGGCGGCGTCTTTCAACTCACTCGCCGCCTGATGGTTGCCTGGCAAATTGGTCGCAGCGGGCTCATGCGCGGTTCACGCGATGAGCCGCGACGCAAATTCGGGTAGCAGGCCCGCGTCGCCCGCAAGGCGGAAATCGGCGCCGGCCAAACCCGTGCGAACCAGCCAGTCGTCGAATTCGGGCGCCCGCTTCAGGCCGAACAGGTCCCTGACGTAAAGCGCGTCGTGGAACGAGGTGGACTGGTAGTTCAGCATCACGTCGTCCGCGCCCGGCACCCCCATGATGAAGGTGACACCGGCGGCGGCCAGCAGCGTCAGGAGATTGTCCATGTCGTCCTGATCGGCCTCGGCATGGTTGGTGTAGCAGACATCGACGCCGAGCGGCAGGCCGAGTAGCTTGCCGCAAAAGTGATCTTCGAGCCCGGCGCGGATGATCTCCTTGCCGTCGTACAGGTATTCCGGGCCGATAAAGCCGACCACGCTGTTGACCAGCAGCGGATCGAAGGCGCGCGCGACGGCATAGGCCCGCGCCTCCAGGGTCTGCTGATCGACATGGTGGTGGGCGCCCGCCGACAGCGCCGACCCCTGGCCGGTCTCGAAATACATCACATTGTCGCCGACGGTGCCGCGGCGCAGCGACAGCCCGGCTTGTCGCGCTTCCTGGAGCAGCGCCAGATCGACGCCAAAACTGCGGTTGGCGGCCTCGGTCCCCGCGATCGACTGGAATACGAGGTCGACGGGCGCGCCCTGCCCGATCAGCCCGAGCGTGGTCGTGACATGGGTGAGCACGCAGCCCTGGGTCGGTATCTGCAGCCTGGCAATGACGCCATCGAGCAGGCGCACGAGGTCGCCGATCACGGCCGGATCGTCGCTGGCCGGATTGATGCCGATACAGGCGTCCCCGGATCCGAGCAGGATGCCGTCGAGGATCGACGCGGTGATGCCCCTGACATCGTCAAAGGGATGATTGGGCTGCAACCGGACGCTCATCCGCCCCTTCAAACCGATGGTGTTGCGGAACGCCGTTGTGACCGCGCATTTCTTCGCGACCAGGATCAGATCCTGGTTGCGCATCAGCTTTGATACGGCGGCCGCCATTTCCGACGTGATTCCGCGCGCGGCCTTCTTCAGCACCTCGCTGGTGGCGGCGTCGGACAGCAGCCAGTCGCGAAAACCGCCCACGGTCAACGACGAGATGGCGCCGAAGGCGGCACCATCATGGGTATCGACGATCAGGCGGGTGACCTCGTCGTCCTCGTAGGGCACCACCGTTTCATTGAGGAACTGCCTGAGCGGAACATTCGCAAGCGCCATCCGCGCCGCGATCATCTGCTCGGCGCTGTCGGCGGCGATGCCGGCGAGGCGATCGCCGGAACGGGGCGGCGTCGCCTTGGCGAGCAGGTCGCGCAAATCATCAAAGACATAGGATGTGGCATCGATGGCTTGGCGATAGACCATGCTGATTTCCTGGCCCCTGTTCTCGCCGCACTGTCATGGCCGCCGCCAGCCGCCCGACTAGTTCAGCGTACCGTAATAGCGGCCGAAGAAGCTTATCTCATAAACGATGGCGGCGAACACGAACAGCTTATGAAATACTGCATTGCGCGTTACCGCGGCCACCGCGCACAGCACCACGAAAGCGCCGATCCGTAGCGGATATTCAGGGCCGAGCGAGCGGAGATGTTGCTCGCCCTTGATCAAGGTGTCGACCACATCGAGCGCTTCGGTCAGCGCAATCAGGCCGAAGAACCAGCGGCGCCGGTCGAGAAAATAGTCCTGATAGCCCTGATAGTCGTCGAGGTCCTGGGGGAAAAGCAGCGCGCTCAGGAAATAATACATCGACGCGTACACGCAAACGAAGGCGTAGAGGCCAAAGGTCCATTGCTGGACAAAGCTCAGCCGGAACTCCCACCACCAGAACGTGACCACGTTCAGCAGAGCCCAGGCGACCCAGCCCAGATGAACCGACCAGATCGGGGCGCGGCCGGGATGCTGGATCAATGTCGCGACGCCGCTGATCAGGCGGGTGACGCTGAGCCCGAGAATGATGGCGACCAGTACGCGAATGTGAAGATAGAGATCGGCATTGCCCGTCAAGACAGCGGTTTGAGCCATCAGCCCTCGTCCTCACTCACAATCGAACGTCACGGCGCAGCAGGTTTCCTGCGCGCATGCTGGTTGCAGACGATGGCTTCCGGCGTGGCGCGTTCGCCCGGGCGAGACGAGCCGGACCGTTCCGTCGCCGCGCTCACTGTCTAGCTTGATTCGCATTCTCGGTGGTTGGCGGCCCGCCGCTGGCGTTGAGCGAAAGCCGCGCGCCGGCTGGTGGTTCGGCGTCGCCTGCAACCGCAAATAGCGGGCTGGCATGCCAAGTGCGCGCTAGGGTCGCAGGTAGAACTCCTACCCCCAAATGCGACAGTATAACTAACTGATTTTATTGGAGAATAATCCTAAAAGTTGCAATGCAGCAAACTTCGCGCGTTAAGACATTATCCATGAAGATTCTGCACAATTTATAGACGGCCGAACGGTGCTCACCGGCCCCATTGGAGTGCCGCCATGACCGAAATCATGAAATCCCAAAACTCTTTGCCCGGGTAGATCCATGCTGTCCCGCCTGTCGCTCGCCGCCAAGCTATACTCGATCTTTGCGTTGTTCGCGGTCCTGGTCGCCGCCATCACGGCGCTGTCCGACTACAACACCCGTCAGAACACCGCCCTCACCGAGGCCGTCGCGACGGCGAGCCAGGCCGCGCTCAACGTCGAGCGGGTCAATTCGCTGGTCTATGCGGTCGTGATGGAGTCCCGCGGCGTCTACATGTCGACGGACCCGGCCGTCGTGAAGAAATACGGCGAAGGCCTGCTCAAGTTCAACGACAGCATCCTCGGCGTCGTCAAGAACTGGGAGGCGCTGGTCCAGGCCGACGATGCCGAGCAGTTCGCCACCTTCAAGAAGCGCATCGAGCAATTCGTCGACTTCCGCAAGGAACTGGTCCGCCGCGGCGTCGAAATCAATGCCGCCGCAGGCCGCGAATGGGGCGACAATGACGCCAACCGCCAGGTGCGCTCGGCCCTGAACAAGGACCTCGAAGCGCTTTCCAGGGTCTATGCCGACCGCAGCAAGAAGCTCGCCGCACGGGCCGACGCGAACCATACGCTGGCCTTTGTCCTGACCGCTCTCGGCGTGCTCGCGATCGTCGTGGTCATCATCGGCGTGCTGATCATTTCCCGTTCGGTCGCTCGTCCGCTCTCGGTGATCACCGACACCATCCGGCGCGTAGCCGACGGCACTGAGGGCGTCGAGGTGCCGCACACCGATCGCGGCGACGAGATCGGCGCGCTGGCGCGCGCCATCAAGATTTTCCAGGAGGCGATGGACCGCAACCGCAACCTCAATTCGCAGGTGCTCGCGGATTCCAGGGCCCGCGAGCAGCGTGGCCGGCAAATCGAGGCCTCGGTGGACGCGTTCCGCCAGGCGATCGGCGGCGTGTTGCGCGCGGTGACCGACAATGCGACGTCGATGCGCGGCACCGCCGAGACCATCGCCAGCGTGGCGTCGGACGCCAGCGGACGCGCGGTGGCCGCATCGGGCGCCACCGAACAGGCTTCCAGCAACGTGTCGGCGGTTGCAGGAGCGGCCGAAGAACTGTCCGCGTCGGTCGAGGAGATCGGCCGGCAGGTTCGCCAGTCCGCCAGCGCGGTCGAGCAGGCCGGCCAGCGCACGGAAAAATCCATCACCGAAATCGAGGGGCTTGCCGCTGCCACCCAGCGCATCGACGGCGTGCTCAGCCTGATCCAGGCCATCGCCGAGCAGACCAACCTGCTGGCACTGAACGCGACGATCGAGGCCGCGCGGGCCGGCGACGCCGGGCGCGGTTTTGCGGTCGTCGCCCACGAGGTCAAGGCCCTCGCCGAGCAGACCGCCAAGGCGACCACCGAGATCGGCCAGAATGTCGGCCTGATCCAGGCCTCGACCAAGAACTCGGTCGATGCGGTCCGCGAAATCGGCAACGCGGTGCGCGAGATCAACGACGTGACCGCGGCGATTGCCGGCGCCATCGAACAGCAGGACCTGGCGACCCGCGAAATTTCGCAGAACGCGCAACTGGCGGCGCAGGGCAACGGCACGCTGGTGGTCAATATCGGCTCGCTCAGCGACGCCATGGGCAAGACCAGCACGGCCGCGGCCTCCGTCCTCACCGCCTCCAGCGACCTGACGGCGACCGCCGAAACGCTCTCGCGCGAGGTCGAGACCTTCTTCCGCAATCTGCGCGCCGATCCGGCCGACGATTTCAAGCGCACGGGCACCTAGCCAGCGCGAGCCATGTGATTTCGCAATGCCGCTGCTGATACGCGTGACTGCCGCGTTTGCGAATTCCATGGCGGCCTTGGCGGCTGAAATGGACATCGCAACCGCCGGTGCACAAGTGCGAACCAAGTCCGACATTGACCCTTCGCCGAGGTGATGAAAGCTTGCCTTCGACATCGGCTTGCTGGACAAAAGTCATCGAGCAGGCTGGCAAGGAGGGAAGCGATGGACCTGAAGAGCGCGGTTGCACTGGTGACAGGCGGCAATGGCGGGCTGGGGCAGCGCATCTGCCACGCGCTCGCGCAGGAGGGTGCGCATGTGGCTGTCGTATACGCGCGCAGCCGCGACCAAGCGGAAAGCGTCGCTGGCGAACTGACATCGCGTTATCAGATCAAGGCTCAGGCTTTCGGCTGCGACATAACCGACGACGCGGCTGTGGATCGCCTGATTGGCGAAGTAACCCGCGCCTTTGGCCGCCTTGATGTTCTGATCAATGACGCCGCCTACAACGTCTCGATCCCGTTCGGCGACCTCGACAATCTGACGCTGGAGGTATGGGACAAGATCATGGCCATCAACCTGACGGGGCCGATGCGCCTGACCAAGGCGGTAGCCCCCGTCATGAAAGCCCAGGGACAAGGCCGCATCGTCAACATCGCCTCGGTAGCAGGGCTCAGCCCGACCGGCTCTTCGATCGCCTATGCCGTGTCGAAGGCGGGACTCATTCATCTGACGCGTTGCATGGCGGTGGCGCTGGCGCCGGAGACGCTCGTCAATTGCGTGGCACCGGGCCTTTTGGACGGCACCCGCGCGACAGCCAATCTCCGGCCCGAGCAGGTCGAGCGCTCCGCCTCGAGCTCGCTCCTGAAGAAGCCGGCCGACAAGGACGACTGCGCCGACATGGTGGTCGCGATGTGCCGCACCGAGACCATGACCGGCCAGACCGTCGTGATCGACTCCGGACGCATCTTCCACTGAGGTTTGATCGATGACTGTTTGGTCTCCTGTCAGGTTCAACTGCGGAAAAGAAACGGCGAATCGGTTTGCGATCGCGCCGCTGACGACCGATTCCTCCCATGACGACGGGAGGGTGACGGAAGAGGAAATCGAATTTGTCCGGCGGCGTGCGGCCGGCGGATTCGGCGTCACCATTTCTTCCGCCACCTACGTCGCAGACGACGGACGCTCCTGGCAGGGAATCGGTGCGACCCATGATGGACACTTGCCTGGTCTCCGTCGGCTGGCTGAAGCGATGCGTGCCGCCGGAAGTCTTGCGATCCTCCAGATCTATGACGGTGGCCGCATCGCAAAGCCCGAGCTGATCGGCGAGCACCGTCTGCGGGCGGCTTCCGCGGTTGCGTCGTTGCGGCCGGGAGCAAAGACGCCGAGGGCGATGACGTCAGAAGAGGTTGAAGGCCTGATTGCGAGCTTCCGAGAGGCGGCTTCGCTGGCTCGAAAAGCCGGTTTCGACGGCGTTGAGGTTCACGGAGCCAACCATTACGCGGTTCATCAATTCTTTTCACCTCGGGCCAATCATCGCGTCGATCATTGGGGCGGCACGCTTGCAAAGCGTATGAACTTCCCGCTCGCCGTCGCGCAGGCCGTTCGTGACGCCCTCGGTCCAAAGCTGATCGCAGGGTTTCGCGTCACGCCGTTTGAGGCCGAGGCGGACGGTTATACGCTCGAGGACGCCAAGCTGCTTTGCAACGAACTTGCCGGGCTAAGGCTCGACTACATCTCGGTTTCGCTCGATGATTACCGCAAGAACCGACCGACGGGAGAGACCCGCGTCTACAATGGTCCAGTCGAGAAGTCTTATAGCCTGGCAGAAAGCCCCATCACGGAATTTGCCCGTGTCATCGCGGGCCGCTGCGCGGTCATGGCCAGCGGCGGGATCAAGACGTGCAAGGATGCCGAGGGAGCGATCGCAATGGGAGCTGACCTCGTTGCGGTAGGACGCGCCGTGGTGGTTGATCCGGAGTGGCTTGCCAAGGTCCGCAGCAGGAGCGAAGCATCGATCCTTGCGGGACTGCCGAAGGACGAGCGCGAGATAGCCGGCGCTTTGAGCATTCCTCCGCGAATGGTCGAATATCTGTTGAGCCGTCCAGGCTGGATCCCTCGCCTTTAGACCTCGCCTTCCCGGGACGTCCTGTTGGGCGCCTGCGCTTTCAGGAGACCCAATTCGGCCAAGGGCCAACAGGCGGCATTCGCTATTCTATTCCTCGAACGCACGCCCGACGGCCAGGCCGCGGATGGCCTGACCGTCTGCGCTGACTGACTGAAGGATCAAGACTTCTTCATGAGCGGACACTTGCTTTGTTCGCGCGGAATGTTGGCGTCGTCGGCCGGCACCGTTGCGACGACGTCATAGAAATCCCAGGGCCCCTTGGATTGTTCCACGGTCTTTGCGCGCAGCAAATAGTAATCATGGATGTGCATGCCGTCCTCGCGGACATAGCCCTTCTCCGAGAAGAAATCATTGACCGGCATTGAGCGGAATTTTGCGAGCACGGCGCCTGTTTCGAGCGTTCCGGCAGCTTCCACAGCCTTCAGATAATGCAGGGTTGCCGAGTACATGCCGGCCTGAACCATGGTCGGCATGCGCCCAACCTTGTCGAAGAACCTCTTGCCGAACGCGCGCGAGGCGTCGTTTCGATCCCAGTAGAACGCCTCCGACGTGAACAGGCCCTGCAGGTTTTTCAGACCGACCGACTTGGCGTCCGTGATCTGGAACAGCAATGCGGCCACCTTCATCTTGCTCTTCAGACCGAGCAAGCCGAACTCGTGAGCCTGCATGAGCGAGTTAGCGGTGTCACCGCTGGCGTTGGCGAGCGCGAGAACATTGGCGCCGGAGCTCTGGGCCTGCAGCAGGAACGACGAGAAGTCGCTGGTGTTGAAGGGGTGGCGTACTGAACCGACAACCTTGCCGCCCGACGCCTTGACCACGGCCGAGGCATCAGCTTCGAATGCGTGACCGAAGGCATAATCGGCCGTCAGGAAGAACCACTCGTTGCCGCCCTGCCCCAGCAATGCCTTCGCCGTGCTGCGCGCCAGCGTGGCCGTATTATAGGTCCACTGGAAGGTGTTCGATGAGCACTTTTCGTTCGAGATCGTCGACGCTCCCGCCGATGACACGATCATGATCTTGTTCTTGTCCCGAACCAGATCGGAGAGCGCCAGCGCGACCGCGGAGTTTCCGATATCGAGAATGACGTCGACGTTCTCCGTATCGATCCACCGCCTGGCAATGCCGGACGCGATATCCGCCTTGTTCTGATGATCTGCGAAAATCAGTTCAATCGGCTGTCCCAGCAACTTGCCGCCGAAGTCGGCGATCGCCATTTTGGCGACCTCGACGGCCGCGGGGCCGGCGGCATCCGCATATTGACCCGACTGATCGTTGAGCACGCCGAGCTTGACCGGCTTCGACGCCGTCTGCGCGTGAACCGAAGTCAGACCTAACAGCACAACCAACGACGTCAGCATTTTTTTCATTTTACATTCTCCCATTGGAATTGATCGACACTCGAAACGTTACGATTGATGTTGCAACGGCCCTGCCCGGCAGGATCTATTCGGCCGCCTCGCGATATCGCTCCAGCCCGTCCAGGCTCTCGCCGTTGGCGCGAAGGGCTCCGCCCCACTTCGCGAGCCACCACCCATATTGTTCGGGCCATTTTTCGAAATCGCCGGTCAGCCCGAAATGTTCTGCGGCGTGGAGCGCCCAGAACGGATTGAACAGCATCTGGCGGGCCATGAAGATGAGGTCCGCACGGCCATCCTGCAGCACCTGCTCCGCCAGATCCGGGGTTCGGATCATGCCGACGGCGCCCGTTGCAATGCCGGCCTCGTGGCGAATTCGTTCGGCAAACGGCACCTGGTAGCCCGGGCCGCGGCCAAGATTGGCATTGGTCGACCCGGCACGCAGATTTCCGCCCGTCGAACAGTCAACCAGATCGACGCCCAATTCCTTCAATTTGCGCGAGAAGACGATGCTGTCTTCGATTTCCCAGCCACCGTCGATCCAGTCGGTGGCCGAAATCCGCACGAACAGAGGTGTGGCCGAGGGGAGCGCGGCTCTCACCGCGCGCGTCACTTCGAGCGGAAACCGCATCCGGTTTTCGAGGCTGCCGCCATATTCGTCGTTACGGAAATTGGCGAGCGGCGACAGGAATGATTGCAGCAGATAGCCGTGAGCCATGTGAAGCTCGATGACGTCGAAACCCGCCAATACGGCGCGGCGGGCCGTCGCGACGAATGCATCGCGCACGCCGGAAAGACCTTGCTTGGTGAGGGGCACGGGGGTCTGGAAGCCGTCGGAGAACGGGACATCCGACGGGCCGGTCGGCACCCAGGTTTCCTCTCCCATTTCGATATCGCGGTCCGTCAGATGGCTGTTGCCCCTGAACGCGCGCTGCTGGCTGGATTTTCGTCCGCCGTGATTGATCTGGATCGCCGCCTTTGCACCATGCGATTTGATGACATGAACGATCCGGCGCATGCCTTCGATCTGACCGTCCTCCCATAGCCCCGGATCACCGTTGGTGATCCGCCCCTTCCGGCTGATCGAGGTCTGCTCGACGAACACCAGCCCGGCTCCGCCCATTGCGAACTTGCCATAGTGAACCAGATGGAAAGGCGTGACGTAGCCGTTCTCGGCCGAATACATCCCCATCGGCGAGACGACGATCCGGTTACTGAGCTCCACGCCGCGAAATGCAATGCTTTCAAACAGCTTGACCATCTTGATCTTCCTCGAAACTGGCGGACCGGGAAATTCGCGGGACGACATTCGTATTGGCGCGCATGGGGGCCGCCGTCACGCTTGCGCAATGGCGCCGGAGTGGCGCAACGCATCGATCTCGCTGCTGGACAGGCCGAGATATTGCGAAAGGATCTCGCTGTTGTGCTGGCCGAGACGCGCAGACGGGATGTATTCCGGCGTCACAGTATCGTGGAGCACCAGCGGGCTGCGGTGAACGAGAATGTCGCCGTACTCCGGATGCTCGATTTCGCGCAACATACCCCGGGCGCGGAGGTGATGGTCTTCGGTCACCTCCAGCAAGTCGCGAACCGCTGCACAAGGCACTCTGTTGGCACGGCAAAGCTCGGTGATCTCATGGCGCGTCAGCCGCGAAGACCACTCCGACACGATCTGGTCGGTAAGGTCGATGTGCTTCAGCCGGTCCAGCACCGTCTTGAAGCGCGGGTCTTCGGCCAGGTCCGGCCGCCCCATCGCGCGCACCAATCCGCTCCAATGGGATTCATTGACACTGATGATGGCGACATAGCCGTCGGATGCCGGATACACATTGTATGGCGCTTCCGCGAGCCCTCCGTGACGGTTGCCCGTGCGAGGCGCAGCCGCCTTGCGGTTAAAGACATCCGCCAGATTGGAAGCCATCGCCGGATAGACGGTCTCGACCATCGCGATCTCGACCAGCCGGCCGCGGCCGCTTTTTTCCCGATCGTACAGCGCAGTGAGAATGCCGGCGTACAGATGCACCCCGCTGATGAAGTCGGTGATCGCCGGACCCGCCTTGACCGGGGGACCATCGGCAAAGCCGGTCACGCTCATGATGCCTGACACCGCCTGGACGGTCAGGTCCATCGCCAGATTATCCCGATCGGGACCCGACAACCCGTAGCCCGTAGCCGAGCCGTAAATCAGCCGCGGATTGATGGCGCTGAGAACGGAATAGCCGACGCCCAACCGATCAAGCACCCCCGGCGCATAGTTCTCGATCAGCACATCGGCCTTTGCCGCGAGCTCTTTCAGGACCTTGGCCCCGTCCGGCGACTTCAGGTTCAGACTGATGTTGCGCTTGTTGGCATTGAGCATCGCGAAAGGGACGGCATTGCCCTTGCTGATGCGGGCGCGATGACGCACCGGCTCGCCGTTCGGCGGCTCGACCTTGATGACGGTCGCTCCGGCTTGCGCCATCAGGAAGCCTGCATACGGTCCCTGATACACCTGGCCGAGGTCGATGACGATGACGCCTTCGAGCGGCAGCTTCTTGTTATTGTTCAAGGCTTCCTCGGTATCGTCAGAAATTGTAGAGCCGCGCCGGATTGGCGATCAGTATCTTGCGGCGGGTGGATTCGTCGGGGACGCATTCGTGCAGAAGACGAAGCAGATCCCCGAGATCAGGAATCGTCTCCGCGCTATGGCCGACATGGGGCCAATCACTGCCCCACACGACCTGATCCGGTGCAGCCTCAACGATGGCGCGCATATAGGGCGCCGTATCCGAATAGGGACGGCCGACACGCGTGTTGCGGTCTGCCCCGGAAATCTTGGTCCAGTAGCGACCGGTCTTCAGCCGTTCCGTGAAGGCGCGAAAGTCGGGATGTTCGTGGCCCTTGTCGGCCATGGTCCGCGACATGTGGTCGATCACATAGTTCAGGGGAAGCTTCTCGAGCTCGGCCGCCGCGGTGGCCAGATCCGAGCTCTCGATCCAGAGCTGGGCATGCCAGCCGCGCTCCGCCAGGCGTGGCGCGAGCTTGACCAGATCGTCGTAGCTCGTGCCGAGCGTGGAGACAGGCTTGCCATCCTGCCGGATCATGGTGACGCGTACCGCCTTGAAACCGGCATCGGTCAGCTCATCAAGCCGGCGATCGGAGACGTCGGGTCGCAAGATCGCGACGGCACGAAGCCTGTCAGGGTAGCGACGCAGGGCATCATAGGTGACCGCGTTATCTTCTCCCGATCCCACCGCATGGACGATGACCCCGCGTGTGATGCCGAGCTTGTCCCAGACGGCAAAGGCGTCTTCGATCGTGAACGGCTTTGCAGCGGTAAAGCGCCCCTCATTTCCGGCCGGAAAGCGATCAAAGGGTCCGTAGATATGGAAATGGCAATCACAGCTGCCTTCGGGCAAACGATATTCCATGCAAACAAATTCCTGTTCGGCTTTCTAAAGGTTGGAGCCCGAGGTAGGCGCGCTGGATGCGCGATGCGCCTTCGTCATGGGCGTGACGCTAAGCGCGTCTGCGCGGTTGGCGAGCGGCCCGCATGTCGCATATGGTCGCAAGGCGGTTTAACTGAGCGGGGAGCCCGAGCGACGGCTCGTCGAATGGCGCGATTTCAGGCCGTCGCGGCAGCAAAATTCATTCTCGACTTCATGACGTCTCCCTGCAATCACGCGCGCCCGCCGTGCGGGTGCGCTCTTTGTTTTTTGAACGGCAATTACGCGCTACGGCCGCAAGGCCAGTTCATCGTGCAATAACCGCGCGCCTGTCATCAGGCTTCGAAGAAACACTAAGCGCGCCGTCTTTCGGAGTCTACTAGATTACTTATATGTGCTTCTATTTCTATATATATGTAAAATAGCCTTGGAGTTAGGAAGGGGCGAGATATAGGCTAAAATCAGCGGCCTGAAATTGACCCATCCCACGATTATTGGTTTGACGCACCAAATGCCGGCGCTAGGTTATGAGAAATTTCTTCCATATATATGTAAATGACAAACGTCAGCATCAAGACAGCCAAACGAATCTTCGAAGTCCTCGAATATTTCGAGGATGTGAAGCGGCCGATTTCGCTGAAGGAAGTCGCGACGAAATGTGACTATCCCACCTCCAGCGCCGCGGCGTTGCTGAAGAGCATGGCGATGTTGGGATACCTGTTTTACGACAGCTACAATCGCACCTACATGCCGACGATGCGGATCGCCCAGATGGGCAGATGGCTGGATGCCGGCCTGTTCGGCGACAGCGCCATCCTTGCGCTTGTCGACTTTGTCCATGGCAAGCTGGATGAACTCGTCAGCATCAGCACGCAGTCCGATCTGCATGCTCAATACATTCACTGCCTGCAAACCGGCAAACGTCTGCGATTCGAAGTAAAGCCCGGCGAAGTCCGGCCGCTTGCGATCAGTGGAATTGGCCGCACGCTGCTCAGCGGTCACACCGACGTCGAGATCGCCCGGCTGCTGCGCCGCATAAATGCCGTCTGTCCTCCGGAAGAACACTTCGAACTGAATGCGCTGATGAAGATCATCAATGGCATCCGACGTGACGGCTACATGTTCTCCAAGCACGTCGTCGTTCAGGACGCAGGGGTGATTGCCGTCCTGCTGCCAAAGCGCGATTTCGGACGCGACCTCGTCCTTGGTGTCGGCGGACCGGTATCTCGCCTCGAGGAGCGACAAGACGAGATCCTGGCTTGTATCCGCGAAGGTATCGCGCGGTTACTGAAGTGACATGCCGCGTGCCCGGACTACTCGACCGGCACCACGTCCACCGCCACCGCGAGCTTCTGCTTGCGGGAGCCGACGATGATGCCGTCGACCGGCGAGACGTCGGAGAAGTCGCGCCCGACCGCTAGAATGATGTGGTCGTTCTCGACCAGGAGGTCGTTGGTCGGATCGAACCCGATCCAGCCGATCCCGGCTCCGCACCACACCGAGACCCAGGCGTGGGTGGCGTCGGCGCCCTGCAGGCGCGGCTGGCCCGCCGGCGGATAGGTGCGCAGATAGCCGCTGACATAGGCGGCCGGCAGCCCGAGGCCGCGCAGGCCTGCGATCATCACATGGGCGAAATCCTGGCAAACGCCGTGGCGCTTCTCGAACACTTCCCTGAGCGGGGTCGAAATCACGGTGGCCTTCGGATCATATCTGAAGTCGCGGCGGATGCGGTGCATCAGGTCGACGGCTCCTGTGAGAACGCCCTGCCCGTTCGGAAAGCTTAGCCCGGCGTAAGCCGTGACCGGCCCAAGCACCGGCACCAGCGAACTGGCAAAGACATAGCCGACCGGCGAGGCCGGGCCGAGGCTCGAAGCTTCGAAGGCGATGTCGCGGACGCTCTCCCATGGCGGGCTGGGTGTGGTGCGGCCTGGCGCCTGCCGCGAGACCGACACCCGCGAGCGGGAATCGATCCGCAAGGTGCGATGCGCGGCCTCGATCAGCACGCTCTCGGTATGGGTACCGAAGAAATCCCGCCGTGTCGTCCGCTCCGCCGGTTTGGGGCGGATCTCGACGGCGTGCGAGACCAGTTGCTGGCCGTCGCCGCTGCGCGGCTCCAGCCGCAGCGAGCAGCGCGCAAAACTCACCGGGCTCTCATAGCTGTAGGTCGTGACGTGACGGATATCGTAGATCACGCGAGGCCCGTCAGCTTCTCCGGCCGGCTCGCATTGGGTCCGTGCGGGAAGTAATGCAGGCCGATGGCGTCGGCGAGATTGAGCAGGTCCTGCTCCAGCGCGAACAGCGCCTTGACGTCGAGCGCCGAGGCCTCCGCCGTCGTCAGCGTCGCCTGCAGGGCCACCGCCAGCCGCTGCGGCCGCTCGATCAGGCCGTGCTCCTTGAGGCTCGGCAGGCTCGCAATGTGCTCGTTGAGGGCCGCCACCTGGAACGCGACCGAACGCGGATTATACGGATCGAGCACCGCCAGATCCCGCACCGGCGCCAGCGCCGGCCCGACCAGATAGCGCGAACGATAGGTGATCTGGCAATCCACCAGCGTCAAGAGGACGTCGAGGTCCTCTTCGCCGGCCTCGTCGTAAGCGA
The DNA here is from genome assembly GCA_017305715.1 of Hyphomicrobiales bacterium. GTDB lineage: Bacteria > Pseudomonadota > Alphaproteobacteria > Rhizobiales > Xanthobacteraceae > Bradyrhizobium. The sequence continues at coordinate 232,118 of JAFKKG010000008.1, forward strand.
ACTGGCGGGCGAACCGGGCGGTGTTGATGGCGCGCTCGGCGCGACGGCCCATTTCAAGGAAGCGCCAGCCGGCGGCGCGGTTCATGTTCTCCTGCGCGAGCCCGGCAAAGCTCGCCAGTTCCTGCAGCGTCAGCTCGGCGGCGCTGACGACCCCGTCATCGTCATGCACGGCCAGTGCCATGCGATCGACCATTTCGGTGATGACCTGCCAGGCATCGGGCGACAGCCGCTCCCGCAACGAGGTCGCGGTGCGCTGTGCCGACCGCAACAGCGACAGCGCCGAGCCGAACTTTTCCGCACTTTGCAGCGCCTCGGCGGCCACCTTGGCCGAATTGGTCCGGCTCGCCTGCGAGGCGGCGCCCCAGGTCACCAGGAGCCGCTGGATGCGTTCGACCGAATGCAGCGCCGTCGATGCGCCCGCTGCGGCCGCCGACATGCCCTTGCCCGGATCGCGCCCCGAGGTGCCGAGCGCGCGGATCAGCCGCAGCGTCGCCTCGGCGCGTTCGAGATAGCGGCCGAGCCAGAACAGATTGTCGGCAGCGCGGCTCGGCACCACGCCGGCGATGCGCTTGATCCGCACGGTGTCGACCGCCGGCAGCAGCGTCGAGACCGGAATCGCCTTGTCGGAGACCACCCAGACGTCGGCCGACCGCGCGCCGTCGCCCATCGATACGGCGCGGGCATCGGGCTCGTCGGCGATCCGGCAAAAACCGCCGGGCAGGATGGTCCAGCCATTCGGGGTAGCGGCGGCAAAGACCCGCAGCACGAACGGCCGTGGCGTGATCCGCCCCTGTTCCCAGGTCGGCGTCGTCGACAACCGCACCAGTTCCTGCCCGACATAATCGATGCCGCGGTCCGCGATCGCGTTGCGAAGCCGCTCGCGCTCGGACGGCGACAACTCGCCCGCGAGCACCGGTCCATGGCCCGGAAAGCCCGGCACGGCCCGGCCATAGGCGCCTTCGATGGCGAAATCGTCGAGCCGCGACAGCACCTCCTCGCGCGCCGATTTCTGGCCGCACCACCAGGTCGCGATGTGCGGCATCAGCAAGTCCTCGCCGAGCAGGCAGCGGCACAGATTGGGCAGGAAGCCCAGCAGCGCCCGCGCCTCCAGCACGCCGGAGCCCGGCATGTTGGCGACCACGACGCCATGCTTGCGCATCACGTCGATCAGGCCGGGCACGCCGAGATGCGAGGACGCATCGAGTTCGAGCGGATCGAGGAAATTGGAATCGACGCGGCGCAGCAGCACGTCGAGCCGCTTCAGGCCGGCGACGGTACGGATATGGATGCGGTCGCCGCTGACGGCGAGGTCGTCGCCCTCGACCAGCAGGAAGCCGAGATAGCGCGCGATCGTCGCATGCTCGAAATAGGTCTCGTTGAAGGCGCCCGGTGTCAGCAACCCGATGCGCGGATCGTCGCGATCGGCGCTGGCGCGCAAGCTCTCGCGGAAGGCCTCGAAGAACGGCGCCACGCGTTCGACATTCATCGACTTGTAGAGATTGGAGAAGGCGCGCGACAGCACCAGGCGGTTCTCCAGCGCGTAGCCGGCACCCGACGGGGCCTGCGTGCGGTCGCTGAGCACCCACCAGCGGCCATCGGGGCCGCGGCCGACATCGGCGGCGTAGAGATGCAGGTACCGCCCGCCCGGCGGTTTCATGCCGCACACCGCGCGCAGATATTCGTTGCTGCCGGCAATCGCCGCAGCCGGCACCGCGCCGTCGGCGACCAGCCGGCCCTCGCCGTAGAGGTCGCGCAGCGTCATTTCGAGCAACTGCGCGCGCTGGGCGATGCCCGCGGTCAGTTGCTTCCAGTCGGTCTCGTCGATGATGAGCGGCAAATGGCTGAGCGGCCATAGCCGGTCGGCGGTCTCGCCCGGCGCGCGGTAGGTGACGCCGGCCTCCCGCAAATGACGGTCCGCCGAAGCGAATCGCCGCTCGATATCGGCGGGCGCGAGCGCGGCAAAGGCGTCGAAAAACCGGGCCCAGGCCGCCCGCGGCGCGCCGTCCGGGCCGATATATTCGTCGGGAATTCCGGGCAGCCGCGCATAATCGCGGGTCCATTGCGCCATCCGGCGCTGTCCCGGCCGGGTCTTGTGGTCCTGACTGCCGGCTTGCCCCGTCATCCGACTCTCCGATTGACGCACCTTTAGTGCCGGAGCGGCGTCCTCAAGTCGAGCGTCAAGGGAAATTCAATTGTGCGTTCCTCGGGCGGCGGCTCGATCTTGCCCGGGGTGTGGCCGTGGTCCTGAAACCGGGCCAGCCGCCGCGCCTCGGCCTCATAGGAATTGACCGGCTTGGTGTCATAGGAACGGCCACCGGGATGGGCGACATGATAGACGCAGCCGCCGAGCGAGCGGCCGTTCCAGGTATCAATTAAATCAAATGTCAGCGGCGCGTGGACCGGAATGGTCGGATGCAGGCCGGACGCCGGTTGCCAGGCCTTGAACCGGACGCCCGCGACCGCTTCGCCGGAACGGCCGGTCGCCGTCATCGGCATCCGCCTTCCGTTGCAGGTGACGACGTGGCGGCCTTCGACGAAGCCCGACGCCTTGACCTGCAACCGCTCGACCGACGAATCGACATAGCGCACGGTGCCGCCGGCCGAGCCTTCTTCGCCCAGCACATGCCAGGGCTCCAGCGCCTGGCGCAGTTCCAGCGACACGCCGCCATGATGGACACGGCCGAACACCGGAAAGCGAAACTCGAGCTGGGCGGCATACCACTCCGGCGAGAATTCGTAGCCGGACGGCTTGAGCTCCTCGAGCACGCCCAAAAAATCCTCCCAGAGGAAATGCGGCAGCATGAAGCGATCGTGCAACGTGGTGCCCCAGCGCACGAACTGGCCCTGTTGCGGCTCGCGCCACATTTTTGCTATCAGCGCCCGGATCAGCAACTGCTGGGCCAGCGACATGCGCGGATCGGGCGGCATTTCCAGCGCGCGAAACTCGACGAGACCAAGCCGGCCGGTCGGTCCATCCGGGGAATAAAGCTTGTCGATGCAGATTTCGGCGCGATGGGTATTGCCGGTGATATCGACGAGGATATGCCGGAACAGCCGGTCGACCAGCCACAGCGGCGCCTCGATGCCGGGCGGCGGCACATGCGCCAGCGCGATTTCGAGTTCATAGAGCCCGTCATGGCGGGCTTCGTCGATGCGCGGCGCCTGGCTGGTCGGGCCGATGAACATGCCCGAAAACAGATAGGACAGTGAGGGATGGCGCTGCCAGTACAGCACCAGACTCTTCAACAGATCCGGCCGGCGCAGGAACGGCGAATCCTGCGGCGTGCTGCCGCCGACCACGACGTGATTGCCGCCACCGGTGCCGGTGTGGCGGCCGTCGACCAGGAAGCGGTTGGCGCCGAGCCGCGTCTTGGCGGCGTCCTCGTAGAGGCCGAAGGTGATATCGACCGCCTCGCGCCAGCTCTGCGCCGGCTGGATGTTGATCTCGATCACGCCGGGATCGGGCGTCACCTTGATCACCTCGACGCGCGGATCGTAAGGCGGCGAATAGCCCTCGACGTGAACCTGCACTTGCAGTTCTTCGGCGGTCGCCTCGATCGCCGTGATCAATTCCAGATAATCATCGACCTTCTCGACCGGCGGCATGAAGGCGCAGAGGATGCCATCGCGGATTTCGATCGACATCGCGGTGCGCACGGGTTCGAGTTTCGGTTTTTCCCTGACCTTCGCGTCCTCGGTCTTGTCCTTCGCCTCGGATGCGGGCAAATCGTCGCGCGGCTCCATCGGATCCTGCTCGACGATGTAGGGATATTCTTCCGGCGGAATGTGCTCGAGCGAGCCGATCGGCAGCCGCAGGCCGAGCGGAGAATCGCCGGGAAACAGGAACAAATGACCGCGCCTGATCTTCCAGTGTTCGCTGCGCCAGTTTCCGGGCGGGTGCCTGAACGCCTCGTTCCAGCGCTGCATCGGCAGCACGTAACCCTTGGGCCTGTTCAGTCCCTGATCAAAGACCCGGGCCATCCGTGAGCGCTCTTCGGGATCGGCCAGTCTGGAATCGCTGGGATCGACATTGACCGGAAGCGCGGCCTCCTTCTGCAGCCAATGCGCGGTGTCTTCGTACGCGGGCAGCACGTAGTCGGCAGCGAGCCCGAGCCTTTGCGCAATGCCTTTGGCAAAGCGTTCGGCCTCCGCGATGTCGGCCTTGCGCGCATTGTCGATGCTCGCGATCAAATCGGCGTTCTTCCAGATCGGCACGCCGTCCTTGCGCCAATAGAGCCCGAACGCCCAGCGTGGCAGGGTTTCGCCCGGATACCATTTGCCCTGCCCGTAATGCAGCAGCCCGCCGGGCGCGAAACGCGCGCGCAATTTGCGGATCAGATCGTCCGCGAGGGTGCGCTTGGTCGGTCCGACCGCCGCGATATTCCATTCCGCCGATTCCAGATCGTCGACCGAGACGAACGTCGGCTCGCCGCCCATCGTCAGCCGCACGTCGTCTTTCCTGAGATCGGCATCGACGGTTTCGCCCAATGCATCGAGCCGCGACCAGGATTCGTCGGAGAACGGCCGCGTGATCCGCGGCGCCTCGCGGATGCGCTTGACGCTCATCTCGAAGCCGAACTCGGTATTGGCAAAGCCCGCCGTGCCCGAGATCGGCGCCGCCGAGCGATAATGCGGCGTCGCGGCAACCGGAATGTGCCCCTCGCCCGTCAGCATGCCCGAGGTGACGTCGAACCCGATCCATCCCGCCCCCGGAAGGTAGACTTCCGCCCAGGCGTGCAGATCGGTGAAATCGCTCTCGACTTCGCGCGGGCCTTCGACCGGATCGATGTCCGGGCGCAGTTGAATGAGATAGCCAGAGACGAAACGCGCCGCGAGCCCGAGATGCCGAAAAATCTGGATCAGGAGCCAAGCGGAGTCCCGGCACGATCCGGAACCGCAGGCCAGTGTCTCCTCCGGCGTCTGGATGCCCGGCTCCATGCGGATGACGTAGCTGATTTTCTTCTGTAGCTGCGCGTTGAGGTCGACCAGGAAATTGACGGTGCTGTCGGCCTGGCGCGGAATGCCCTTCAGGTAGGCGTCAAACTGCGGGCCTTCGTCCGATGTCGCCAGATAGGGCGCGAGTTCGGTCTTCAGATCCGCGCTATACTGAAACGGGAAACTGGTGGCGTAGGGCTCGACGAAGAAGTCGAACGGATTGACCACGGTCATCTCGGTTGAGAAATCGACCTCGATCTTCAGCTCGCTTGCCTTCTCCGGAAAGACGAATCGCGCCAGCCAGTTGCCTTGCGGATCCTGCTGCCAGTTCACGAAGTGATTTGCGGGCGTGACCTTGAGCGAATAGCTCAGGATCGGCGTGCGGGTATGCGGCGCGGGCCGCAGCCGTATGGTTTGCGGGCCGAGATCGATCGGTCGATCGTATTTGTAGTGCGTGACATGATGTAGTGCGACGAAGATCGACACGGACGGGCCACTCCAGCAGCTTTTTTAAGCAGAACACTGGTTCCCGTCGACATCAAGCACTAACAACGGGCAGCGGTTGCCCAGGAATTGTCCGCGCGCAACGACAGCCATTGGCGTGAGGTCACCCTTGCCGGCTAGCGGCCGATCGCGCCTGATACCTGCGAGGCAAGCTGCTCGGCCAGCCGGTGATAGCCTTCGGGGGTCAAATGCTGGCCATCGGGCTGATGGGGCAGTCCGCGCAGCATGCCGTTGGGAAGCATGATCACCGCGATGCCGCGGGCGCTCAGGCGGCTTTGGATATCCGCCGTGCGATCGGGGCTGCCCTTGCGCCGGTCGTTGCCGCCGGGTTGCAGAATCACCGCACTGGTTCCGTTCGGAACCGCCCGGTCCAGGCGTTGCAACATTCCTTCCGTGGTGTCGCCATTGATGCCGGCATTCACCACGCGGATGTTCGATCCCTTCGCCCGCAAGATCGCTTCGAGTTGCGCCGGGTAAGCCTGATTCCGCGCCACGCCCTTGCCGTAGGTATTGCTCGCACCGAGGGCGACGATGGTTGCCGCGTCAGCGGAGGTAACGCCGAGACTGAAGGCGGCAAGAAGCGTCAGGCACCCAGCAATTCCGAACCAACGCGCGCGCATGTTTCCTCCGTCAAGGTCGCAGCTAGTTCACATCGTGGCCCCAAGCACCCAGGGCGCGAACTCAGCGCCGCCGAAGTCAAAGCTCTCGCTCTTCGTCGGCTGGCCCGATGCGGTCTTCAGCATCAGTTCAAAAATGCGCTGGCCGCATTGCTGCACGGTCTCCTCGCCGTCGAGGATGGTGCCGCAATTGACGTCCATGTCGTCTTCCATGCGGGTGTACATCAGCGTGTTGGTCGCCAGCTTGATCGAGGGCGCGGGCTTGCAGCCGAACACGCTGCCGCGGCCGGTGGTGAAGCAGACGAGGTTGGCACCACCCGCCACCTGCCCGGTGGCCGCGACCGGATCGTAGCCGGGCGTATCCATGAAGACAAAACCCTTCTTGGTGACGGGCTCCGCATAGTTCAACACGTCGACCAGATTGGTGGTGCCGGCCTTGGCCATCGCACCCAATGATTTTTCCAGGATCGTGGTGAGCCCGCCGGCCTTGTTGCCGGGGCTCGGATTGGCGTTCATTTCGGCGCCTTCCCGCTCGGTATATTCCTCCCACCAGCGCATCAGGCCGACGAGTTTTTCGCCGACCTCACGGCTGACCGCGCGGCGCGTCAGGAGATGTTCGGCGCCGTAGGTTTCGGGCGTCTCGGACAAGATTACCGTGCCGCCGTGCCGCACCAGCAAGTCGCTCGCCGCACCCAGCGCCGGGTTGGCCGAGACGCCGGAATAGCCGTCCGAGCCACCGCATTGCAGCGCCACCGTCAGTTCGCTCGCCGGCACCGGCTCACGCTTCACCTTGTTCGCGTCGGTCAGCGCTTCCTTTACGAAGGCGACGCCGGCCTCGACGGTCTTGCGGGTGCCGCCGACTTCCTGGATGTCCATCGCGCGCAGCCGGCCGGCGAGCTTCTGCTCCTGCATCAAGCCGCCGATCTGGTTGACCTCGCAGCCGAGGCCGAGCACGATGACGGCGGAGAAATTCGCATGCCGTGCGTAACCGCCGAGCGTGCGACGGAGCAGCGCCAGCGGCTCGTCCTGCGTCATGCCGCAGCCGGTCTTGTGGGTCAGCGCCACCACGCCGTCGACGTTCGGAAAATCCGCCAGCGGATTGTCGCCGGTGAACGGATTTTTCTTGAACATGTCGGCGACGATGCCGGCGACATGCGCGCTGCAATTCACCGAGGTGAGGATGCCGATATAGTTGCGCGTCGCGACCCGCCCGTCGGAACGGCGAATGCCCTCGAAGGTCGCCGGCAGATCGAAATTCGGCGTCGGCGTGACGTCGACGCCGAATGCATAGTCCTTGGCGAAATCGCCCATGCCGCAATTCTGGGTATGGACATGCTGCCCCGGGGCGATCGGCACCGTCGCAAAGCCGATGATCTGGCCGTAGCGCCGCACCGGCTCGCCCACCGCGATCGGCGTGATCGCCACCTTGTGGCCGGCGGGAATCCGCTCGACCGTGGTGACGCCCTCGGCCACCACCATGCCGGCCGGCAGGCTGGAGCGGGCGATCAGCACGCCATCATCGGGGTGCAGGCGGATGACGGGGGCTGGGGCCATGGCAGGTCTCCTGGCTAGAAGTGGCGAATAGCGAATGGCGAGTAGCGAATGGTATTACTCCCCTCGCTACTCCATCAAACCCTATTCGCCATTCGCTACTCGCTATTCGCGTTACTTAAGCTTTTCCAGCTGAGTCTTTCCGCGTCTGGTTCACCTGCATCTTGGCGTAGGTCATCATCAGGCCGCTCTCGTTCGACAGCGTCACCAGCTTGAAGCCCATGTTGATGGCGCGCGCCGCGCCTTCCGCGCCCGAGCAGTGGATGCCGGGATGAAGCCCGCGCTTGCCGCATTCCTTGACGATCTTCTCGTAGATCTTGAGGATTTCCGGCTCGTCGCCGTCGAGCTTCGGCGTCAGGCCGTAGGAGAAGCGGAGGTCGGAGGGACCGACATAGACGCCGTTGATGCCTTCGACGTCGAGGATCGATTCCATGTTCTCGATCGCGGTCTTGGTCTCCATCATCGGCAGCAGCACGATCTCGTCGTTGGCGGTCTGCTGATAGGTGCCCGCCGAGCCGTACATGCCGGAGCGGATCGGACCGTTCGAGCGCGTGCCCTTCGGCGGATATTTTGCGTACTGAACCAGGTTCTTGGCTTCCTGCGGCGTGTTGATCATCGGGCAGATCACGCCATAGGCGCCGCCGTCGAGCACCTTGCCGATGATGCCGGGCTCGTTCCAGGGAACGCGGACCATCGGCGTCACCGGGTGGCCGTTCATCGCCTGGAAGCATTGCACCATCGACAGATAGTCCTGCACGCCGTGCTGCATATCCACGGTGACGCTGTCGAAGCCGCACTGCGCGATCACTTCGGCCGAAAACCCCGACGGGATGGCCAGCCAGGCATTCACCACGGCCTTGCCCGAAGCCCAGACTTTCTTGACGTTGTTTGTAGCCACTTCAATCCTCCTGTTGATCTAACTCCGCCGTCATTGCTAGGAGCAACGCGACGAAGCAATCCAGCCTTCCTGCGCGGCTTTCTGGATTGCTTCGCTTCGCTCGCAATGACGAATAATCATGCTGTCGCCCGCTGGATACTGACTTCGCTGACGCCGACCTCGCGGGCGGTGTTGACGATCGCTGCCCAGGTATCGTCCGGCAGCGGCACACCATTCTTGGTGCGGTCGGCACGCATTTTCCTCTCGGGATCGCCGGGGATCAGCACGCTGTCAACGCCCGACACCGGCCTGGTCGCCCGGATAAAGTCGACATAGCGCGAGATTTCGCCGTCGAAGAAATTGTTGGTGTCGACCACCTTGGGATCGACATAGATCGCGAGCATGCCGTTGGCGAATTGCCGGTCCGCCGACGTCGCGCCGGTTCCGGTCAACGCGCCGCCGAGCAATTCGCAGATGAAGGCGAGGCCTGAGCCCTTGTGCTCGCCGAACGCGCGGATTGCGCCGCTTCCCTTGGTGTGATCGCGCGGGCCTTCCGCGCTGTGCGGTCCGTACAGCACCGCCGGATCCTCGCTCAGCGTGCCGTCGGCATCCACCAGTGCTCCCTTGGGCAACTTCTTGCCGCCGCGGCTGGCGACCAGCACCTTGCCTTCGGCGACGACCGAGGTCGCAAAATCGAGCACGATCGGATCCTGGCCGTTGCGCGGAATGCCGACGCAATAGGGTGCGGTCGAGAGCCGCTTTTCGACGCCGCCATAGGGCGCCACCAGCAGCGAGCCGGCGGCATTGACGAAATGCACCGACACCAGGCCCTCGGCGGCGGCCATTTCCGCCCAGTCGCCGACCCGGCCGATATGGCCGGCGTTGCGCAGCGCGATCGCAGCCAGCCCCGCCTTCCTGCATTTCTCGATGCCGATCCGCACCGCCTGCGGCGTCACCGTCTGTCCGTAACCGAACTTGCCGTCGACGACCGCGAGCGAGGGCGTATCGACCACCACTTCGGCGATCTGGTCGGGAACGACCCGACCCGCCTTCTGCCAGCCGACATATAGCGGCACCCGGATCACGCCGTGGCTGTCATGGCCGGTGAGATTGGCTGTGGTCAGATAGGTCGCGATGCGCCGTGCTTCCTCGGCGGAGGATTTCGAACGCGAAAACACCTCGGCAACGAAATCGATCAGATTGCTGACTTGGATCGTGACCATGTCTGGAATTCAGCCTGTCCTTAGCGTCCGGCCCGGCCGCATTAGCCGGCAACAGACCGCAGTTTCCGCGCCGGTTTTCACGACCAGCTTGGCCGGCACTTTGAACGAAAAATCGCGCGCATGTCTATGGCCTCGGCGGCAATCGGACAATGATTGCAATCATTTGCCCGTCCGCTATGCATGGCGCCGGTAGCATCATGCAAATTTGCGTTACTCCTCGATCTTGCCGCTTTCCTCGCCGGCCACTTCCATCGCCGCGAGGCTGCGTTCCAGCACGCCCAGCATCTCCTGCAATTCGGCGAGCTTGCGGGCGCCGAAACGGCCGGTGATCTCGGCGTAGATGGCCTCCGAGGTCGGCGCCACCGCCTCGATCAGCTTCATTCCCTTGGCCGATATCGACACCACCGCGCGGCGCAGATCGGCTTTCGCGGCGCGGCGCTCGATCAACTGGCGTGCTTCGAGGTCGCGCAGGATGCGCGACAGGCTCGGCCCGAGCAGGAATGCGACACGCGCCAATTCCGTGACCTCAATGGCGTCCACGGCGGTCAGCGCGCGAAGGATGCGCCATTGCTGTTCGGTCAGGCCGTGATTGCGCAGGGCGGGACGGAACTGACGCATCACGGCTTCGCGCGCCCGCAGCAGCGACATCGGCAGCGAGCGCGAGAACTCACGCATCGGGGCACGCCGTGCCGTCTCGGCCGCCTCCGAGCTGGATCCTGTCTGCGATTTCTTGGCTGCCATCCGCCGATCGTCCGCCATCACCTATGTTGATCAAAGGAAGTAAATTTTTGCGGTGCAGCAAGCGTGAATTCGATTTGATCGATTTCACTTAACATGTTAATCATCTCCCCGCACCTCATTTCTGCCGAGCGTACATGACCCTTTCCAGCGAACAAATCCGCAGCTGCGCCGAACGGCTGGACCATGCGGAAAAGACCCGCACGCAGATCCGGCAGATTTCGCTCGAGCACCCCGGCATCACCATCGCCGATGCCTATGCGATTCAGCAGGCGTGGGTCGAGATGAAGGTCGCGCAGGGCCGCGTCGTCAGGGGCCACAAGATCGGCCTGACCTCGAAGGCGATGCAGAGCGCGCTCAACATCGACGAACCGGATTCCGGCATTCTGCTTGATGACATGTTCTTTGCCGATGGCGGCCTCGTGCCGACGGATCGCTTCATCGCCACCCGCGTCGAGGCCGAACTGGCGTTCGTGATGAAGACGCGGCTGTCCGGCCCCGATTGCACGATGTTCGACGTGCTCAACGCCACGGACTTCGTGGTGCCGGCGCTCGAAATTCTCGACACCCGCGTCGAACGCGTCGATCCGCAGACCAAATCGACGCGCAAGATCTACGACACCATCGCCGACAACGCCGCCAATGCCGGCATCGTGCTCGGCGGCCGGCCGATTCGCCCGATGGACGCCGATTTGCGCTGGATCGGCGCGCTGTGTTTCCGCAACGGCCAGTTGGAAGAGACCGGCCTTGCCGCCGGCGTGCTCAATCATCCCGCCACCTCCGTGGCCTGGCTTGCCAACAAGATCGCGCCGAACGGATTGGCGCTGGAAGCCGGCCAGATCGTGCTGGCGGGATCGTTCATTCGCCCGATCGAAACCCGCAAAGGCGACACGATCCAGGCCGATTATGGCCCCTACGGCTCGGTGAGCTGTTACTTCGCTTGACGCTTCGGGAACTGCTGGAGACGGACATGCCGCATTTCACGATCGAATACTCCGCCAACCTCGATCGCCGCGTCGACGTGGGCGCGGTGGTGGAACTGGTGCGCAAGGCCGCGGTTGAGACCGGCATCTTCCCGCTCGGCGGCATCCGCGTTCGCGCGATCAAATGCGAGCATTACGCGATCGCCGACGGCAAGCACGATTACGGTTTCCTCGACATGGTGCTGCGGCTCGGCGAAGGCCGCGACCTCGCCACCCGCAAGACCGCCGGCGAGCATATCTTCAAGGCCCTGTCGGCCCATCTCGATCCGGTATTCAAAGAGACGAAATTCGCGTTGTCGTTCGACATGCAGATCAACGACAAGAACACCAGCTGGAAACGCAACAACATCCACGAATCTTTGAAGGTGGAGACGATCAATGGATAAGGCGACACCGAAAGACGTGTTCCAGGCCAACCGCGACCGCGCAGCGCCCCTGCTCGCCAGGTTGAAGGACGGGGGCATCGGCCACATCATCGACGGCAAAGTGGTGCCTTCGATTTCAGGGCAAACATTCGAGACGAGCTCTCCAATCGATGGCGCGGTGCTGGCTTCCGTCGCGCGCGGCGGTGCCGAGGACATCGATCGTGCCGCGACGGCCGCGTCGCTCGCCTTCAAATCCTGGCGCGACATGCCGGCGGCGATGCGCAAGAAGCTGCTGCATCGGGTTGCCGACGCCATCGAAGACCGCGCCGACGACATCGCCGTGCTCGAATGCATCGACACCGGCCAGGCCCACCGCTTCATGGCCAAGGCCGCGATCCGCGCCGCGGAAAATTTCCGCTTCTTCGCCGACAGATGCACCGAAGCCCGCGACGGCCTCAACACCCCGAGCGAAGAACACTGGAACGTCTCGACGCGGGTGCCGATCGGCCCGGTCGGCGTCATCACGCCGTGGAACACGCCGTTCATGCTGTCGACCTGGAAGATCGCGCCCGCGCTCGCCGCCGGCTGCACGGTCGTGCACAAGCCTGCCGAATGGTCGCCGGTGACGGCGGACCTGTTGGCAAAACTGGTGAAACAGGCCGGCGTGCCCGATGGCGTGCTCAACACCGTGCACGGCATCGGCGAGGAAGCCGGCAAGGCTTTGACCGAACATCCCGCGATCAAGGCAATCGGGTTCGTCGGCGAGAGCGCGACGGGCGCGGCGATCATGGCGCAGGGCGCACCGACCCTGAAGCGCGTGCATTTCGAACTCGGCGGCAAGAACCCCGTGATCGTGTTCGACGACGCCGATCTGGACCGCGCGCTCGATGCGGTCGTCTTCATGATCTACTCGCTCAATGGCGAGCGCTGCACCTCGTCGAGCCGGCTCCTGGTCCAGCAGGGCATCGCCGAAAAGTTCATCGAAAAGCTCACCGCGCGGGTGAAGGCGCTGAAGGTCGGCCATCCCCTCGATCCCGCAACCGAGATCGGCCCCCTGATCCATGAGCGGCACCTGGCAAAGGTCTGCAGCTATTTCGACGTCGCACAAAAGGATGGCGCCACCATCGCCGTCGGCGGCAAGCCGCATGTCGGCCCCGGCGGCGGGCATTATGTGCAACCGACGCTGGTTACCGGGGCGCACGCGAAAATGCGCGTCGCACAGGAAGAAGTGTTCGGCCCGTTCCTGACCGTGATCCCCTTCAAGGACGAAAAGGACGCGATCGAAATCGCCAACGGCGTGCGGTACGGCCTCGCCGGCTACGTCTGGACCGGCGACATGGCCCGCGCGCTGCGGGTTGCGGACGAACTGGAAGCCGGCATGATCTGGCTCAACTCCGAAAACGTCCGCCATTTGCCGACGCCGTTCGGCGGCATGAAATCATCCGGCATCGGCCGTGACGGCGGCGACTATTCGTTCGACTTCTACATGGAAACCAAGCACGTCTCGCTGGCGCGCGGGACACACAAGATTCAGAGACTGGGCACGACCTCATCCTGAGGAGCGCGCGCCAGCGCGCGTCTCGAAGGATGGTTACGGGCCTCATGGTTCGAGACGGCGCAAGGGCGCCTCCTCACCATGAGGAGAGGCAATACCGCAAAACTGGGAAAGTGACATGCCGGTACCAACACACGTCTTCGATCCGCCGTTCAACATCATCCGTTCCAGCCACGCCGTGCTCGACGTGACCGATCTGAACGCCAGCAGCGATTTCTACGAAAAGACCGTCGGCCTCCATGTCGAGGACCGCGACGACAAGGCCGTGTATCTGCGCGGCGCCGAGGAGCATCAGCATCACTCGCTGGTGCTGCGCAAGGCGCCCACGGCTGCCTGCAACCGGCTCGGCTTCAAGGTCGGCAATGACGGCGATCTCGACAAGGCGGCCAGTTTCTTTTCCGAGAACGGCATCACCTACGCCTTCGCCGAGCAGCCGTTCCAGGGCCGCACGCTGCAGTTCACGGATCCCTTCGGATTCCAGATCGAACTCTATGCAGCGATGGAGAAGCGGTCGCATCTGCTGCGGCGCTACGACCTCTATAAGGGCTGCCATCCGCAGCGGCTCGATCATTTCAACGTGTTCGCCGCCGAGGTTCAGGGCACCGTCGATTTCTACGCGCGGCTCGGCTTCCGGCTGACCGAATATGGCGAGGAGGACGGGCCGAACGGCCGCATCGCGGCGGCCTGGATGCACCGCAAGGGCAATGTGCATGATTTCGCCATCACCAACGGCAAGGGCCCGCGCCTGCACCATTTTGCTTACTGGGTGCCGACCGCGATGAACATCCTGCATCTCTGCGACGTGATGGCCTCCAGCGGTTTTCTGAACAACATCGAGCGCGGCCCCGGCCGTCACGGCATTTCGAATGCCTTCTTCCTCTACGTCCGGGACCCCGACGGCCATCGCCTTGAGCTCTACACCAGCGATTATTTTACGGGGGATCACGACCACGAACCGTTGCGCTGGTCGCTGAAGGACCCGCGCCGGCAAACGCTGTGGGGCGCGCCGGCGCCGCGCTCCTGGTTCGAGCAGGGCTCGCCGTTCACCGGACAGGCGGTGCGCGAGCCCGCCTTTGTCGCCGACGTCACGATTGCGGACTAGAGTATCGGTTCCGATCCATCAGAACCGAAACTCTGGATTCTTGTTTGGACGCGTTTTCTTCACGCGAACCGGTGCCCAATTCGCTTGCCGACAGGACATCTCATGGCTCAACATCGCATCGCAACGTTCTCCATCGACGGCTCGACCCGGTATGGCGCCGTGGTGAAAGGCGGGGTCGTCGACCTTTCCGCCCATTTCGGCAAGCAATACCCGACCTTGCGGGAGGTGATTGCCGCCGGCGCGCTCAGGAAGCTGATCGAGGATTCCGAGCGGCGTCCGCCGGACCATGCGCTCGACGCCGTAACCTGGCAGCCGCCGATCCCCGCACCGGAAAAGATCATCTGCATCGGGGTGAACTATCCGGATCGCAACGCCGAATACAAGGACGGCCAGGATGCGCCGAAATTTCCCAGCATGTTCATGCGCACGCCGCGTTCCTTTGTCGGGCACAATGCGCCGCTGATCCGCCCGCGCGCCTCCGCGCAGCTCGATTACGAGGGCGAACTGGTGCTGATCATCGGCAAGACCGGCCGCCACATCAAGGAGAGCGAGGCGCTCGACCACGTCGCCGCGGTCACGCTCTGCAATGAAGGCACCATTCGCGACTGGGTGCGGCACGCCAAATTCAATGTGACCCAGGGCAAGAACTTCGACTCGACCGGCAGCCTCGGCCCATGGCTCGTTCCCTACACCTCCGAATCGCAGATCGCCGACATTCAGCTGACCACGCGGGTCAACGGCGAGACGCGGCAGGACGACCGCACCGGCCGGCTGATCTTCGGCTTCCGCTATCTGCTCCACTACATCTCGACCTTCACGACACTGGTGCCCGGTGACGTCATCGTGACGGGTACGCCGACCGGGGCCGGCGCGCGGTTCGATCCGCCGCGTTACCTCAAACCCGGCGACGTCATCGAGGTCGAGGCCGAAGGCGTCGGCATATTGCGCAATGGCGTGGCCGACGAAGCCTGATCAATCCCCCCGCAGTGATTGGAACCGTAACATGAACTCAACATCCGGCGGCGAAGCGATCGTCAACGGCCTCGTCGCGCATGGTGTCGACACCGTGTTCGGCCTGCCCGGCGCGCAGATCTACGGCCTGTTCGACGCCTTCCATCAGGCGCAGTTGAAAGTGATCGGCGCGCGGCACGAGCAGGCCTGCGGCTACATGGCCTTCGGCTATGCACGCGCGAGCGGCCGGCCCGGCGTGTTCAGCGTGGTGCCCGGTCCCGGCGTGCTCAACGCCGGCGCGGCGCTTCTCACCGCGTTCGGCGCCAACGAGCCGGTGCTGTGCCTCACGGGACAGGTGCCGACCGCGTTTCTCGGCAAGGGCCGCGGCCATCTGCACGAGATGCCGGACCAGCTTGCGACGCTGCGTACCTTCGTGAAATGGGCCGACCGGATCGAATATCCCGACGATGCCCCGGCCAAGGTATCGCGCGCGTTTCAGGAAATGCTGTCGGGACGCCGCGGCCCGGTATCGCTGGAAATGCCATGGGACGTGTTCACGCAACGCACGCAGGTCGCGGGCTCCACGCCGTTCGATCCCTTCCCCGCCCCGCAACCCGATCCTGATCGCGTCAAGGCGGCGGCGGCGCTGATATCGGGCAGCAAGCGGCCGATGATCTTTGTCGGCAGCGGCGCGATCCATGCGCGGGAGGAAATCCTCGAACTCGCCGAGATGATCGACGCGCCCGTGGTGGCGTTCCGCAGCGGCCGCGGCATCGTCAGTAACGCGCATGAACTCGGGCTGACGATGGCGGCGGCCTACAAATTGTGGCCGACCACGGATTTGATGATAGGCATCGGCACGCGGCTGGAATTGCCGACGATGTCGCGCTGGCCCTATCGGCCCGACGGCCTGAAATCGATCCGCATCGACATCGACCCGGTGGAAATGCGCCGCTTCACGCCGGATACCGCCGTGATCTCCGACGCCAAGGCCGGCACCGCCGATCTCGTCGCCGCGGTGCGAAAAGCCGGCTACAGCAAGACCAGTGGCAGACGTTCTGCGATCCGCGAGGCCACGGCCGCGGCGCAGGAAGAAATCCAGCAGATCCAGCCGCAGATGGCTTACCTGAAAATCCTGCGCGAGGTGCTGCCGCCGAACGCCATCGTCACCGATGAATTGTCGCAGGTCGGCTTCGCCTCGTGGTACGGCTTTCCGATCTACGAGCCGCGCACCTTCATCACGTCAGGCTATCAGGGCACGCTCGGCTCGGGCTTTCCGACCGCGCTCGGCGCCAAGGTCGCGCATCCGGACCGGCCGGTGGTCGCCATCACCGGCGACGGCGGCTTCATGTTCGGCGTGCAGGAGCTCTCGACCGCTGTTCAGTTCAAGATCGGCGTGGTGACGCTGATCTTCAACAACAACGCCTATGGCAATGTGCGGCGCGACCAGCGCGAACGTTTCGACGGCCGCGTGGTGGCGTCAGATCTGGTCAACCCGGATTTCGTCAAGCTCGCCGAATCCTTCGGCGTCGGCGCCGCGCGCGTCACCTCGCCGGATCACTTCCGCCCCGCGCTGGAAAAGGCGCTGGCCGACGGCGGGCCTTACGTGATTTCGGTGGAAGTGCCGACGGATTCCGAAGTGAGCCCCTGGACGTTCATTCATCCCGTGAAGAACATCTAAGCGATAATTTCGTCATTCCGGGGCGCGCAGAGCGCGAACCCGGAATCTCGAGATTCCGGGTCTGGTCCTTCGGACCATCCCGGAATGACGAACTAAATTCTTCTCGCCTGCAGGCTTCGTTGCGCCCGCGATGCAGCGATCACCAGCAGGCCTGCGCCGGCAACCGCCCAGCACGCGACCGGCGCCCAGTGCAGCAGAGGCGCGTATTCCGGCAGCTTTTGCAGGCCGCCGGCGACCGCCGCCATCCGCGCAAAGGTCGCCAGCGCCAGCGCGGAAAATACCAGCCCGATCACCTTGCCTTCCGCGCCGGTCTCGCCGATCGCCAGCGCCGCCGACACCGCGCTCATCAGCATGCAGCCCCACGCCGCGCCCGCCACGAACTGCGCGGGGATCAGCATATTGAGGCTGCCGGACAGCTCGGCGGCAAGCACGGCCAGTGCGCCGAACAGGCCGGCCGCGCCCATCACGACCAGCCCGCCGCGGTGCTTGACCACGACGCTGGCCGGAAACATCGCGATGTTGAAACCGATCCAGAATACCGGCATCAGCCATTGCAATTGGTCCGCCGTGGTGAAGCGCAGGAAGAACGACGAACTGTTGAGGCTGAAATGCAGTTGATAGCCGAGCGACAGGATCAGCATCGACGCGATGAAGATCATCGGCACGAAGCTCAGCGCCTTCACCGGAACCACCGCTTCGCTTGAGCTGGGTGCCTGCTGCGCAGCGGCGCGTTCGACCTTCGACAGCGCCAGCGTGGTGAGCAGCAGGACCACGCCCGAAATCAGGAACGGAATCCGCGGATCCTGGTTGCGCAGCACGACGCCGAGATAGGGCGACACCGCGCCGGCCAGGCCGTACCCCAGCATCGCCAGCGCCGCCAGCAGCGGAATCTGTGGCCGCGCGCGATGCTTGCCGAGCAGCGTCAGTGGTGGCGCGCGCAACGCCGACGAGGTCACCACCCAGATCAGGATCAGCCCGATGAACCCAATTTGCGCGCCCGGGCCGGTACCGGCCACGAACGGCAGCGCGACAAAAGCCGCGCAGGAGATCGCGGTCAGGATGCCGACGAACACACCGAGCCGGCCGACAAACGGTGCGATCCTGTCGGCCGCGATTCCCATCGCGGTGTCGCTGACGGTGAAGATGGCCTGATCGAGCATCAGGAGGAAGATCACCGTGCCAGGTGCGATCCCGACCTGAGCGGCAAGCTTGGGCAAGTAAATGACGTAGGTGGTCCAGCCCAGCGTGAACAGCAATTGCAGCACGGCGAGGTAAATGCCGGTCCCGCTGGCGCCTGCGCCGCTGTCGGCTTTCGCGTCCGTGCTGGTCATGTCTCGCTCCCCGCCGCCGGGGAGCATAGACCAGACGAAACTCCGACCGGAAGCTGGTAAGCTTGCTTCAGCGCGCTTTTCGAAACGTCAGATTGATGCGCTGGTGGCCCAGTACGGCATGTTCGCTATCGGCCAGCGGCGCCACGCCATGATAGAACAGCCGCGACGGGCCGCCCCAGACCACGACGTCGCCATGCACCAGCCGAAACCGGGCAGGCTTGTCGCTGCGCTTCAATCCGCCGAACAGGAATGTCGCGGGTATCCCGAGCGACACCGATACGATCGGCGCGGCAAAATCCAGCTCGTCCTTATCCTGATGCAGCGACATGCGCGCGCCGGGCTGATAGCGGTTGATCAGGCAGGCATCCGGTGAAAAACCTGCAAAACCACCCGCGGCCGCCGCTTCGCCTGCCAGCTCGCGCAATATCGCGGGCATTGCCGGCCACGGCTGGCCGGACTCGGGATCGACGCCATCATAGCGATAGCCGGTGCGATCGGTGACCCAGCCGGCATTGCCGCAATTGGTCATCGCCACCGACATCTGATGGCCGCCGGGCGTCGACATATGACGAAACGGCGCCTGCGCCACGATTTCGCGTAGCGCCGGAATCAGATTGGCTTCAAAGCGCAGTGCGAAGCCGCGCAGCAGCACGGCGCCCTCGGCCATCGCTTCCCGCGACGGCTGCGCATCGGCAATGGTATCAAACAGGTCCGCGGTCAACTCAGCTAACACTCACTTCGCATCGTGAAAGATCACGCCGACGGTGTGACGATGGCCGGAGCGGATCCGGCTGACGCCATGGCGCAGATTAACCCGATAGAACCCGCGCGTCCCCTGCACCGGGCGGTGATGCACAGCAAATGCCACGGCATCGCCCTGCCTGAGCGGCACCACTTCGGGCCGTGACTGCATCCGTGGCCGTTGCTCGGTCAGCACGAATTCGCCACCGGTGAAATCGCGGCCGGGTTCCGAGAGCAGGATCGCGACCTGCAGCGGAAACACATGCTCGCCATAGAGGTCCTGATGCAGGCAATTATAATCGCCCGCGCCATATTGCAGCAGCAGCGGCGTCGGCCGCGCCTGTCCGGCGTCATGGCACCGCTTCAGGAACGTCTGATGCGCGAGGGGATAGCGGATATCGATCCCCATCGTCTGGTTCCATCGATTGGCGATCCCGCACAGCCGCGCATACAGCGCCGGCCGCAATTCCGCGATCAGGTCGGGCAGCGGATAGGAAAAATACTTGTACTCGCCCCGGCCAAAACCGTGACGCCCCATCACGATACGGCTGCGGAATTTTGTGTCATCGGGATAGAGCCCGGCGATCGCGTTGCACTCGTCGGGCGACAGCAGCCCCTTCAGCACGGCGCAGCCCTGCCCGTCGAGATCGGCAGTGAGCTGCGTCCAGTCGATGGCCTCGACGCGGGCGGCGATGTCGGGGGATGGGTAGTGATCGGTGGTTTTGGCGGTGGCTTTCATGGCGGGCAGTGTCGCAAGCCGGTTGGCCTTGAGCCACCCGATTTCCGTTAATGGTGTCGTCCCGGCGAAGGCCGGCACCCATAACCACCGGCGGAAATAATGCGAAAGGCCTCTGCCGTCGTACCTTATCGGCAGATCACGCGGTATGGGTCCCGGCCTTCGCGGGGACGACAAATCATCCCAGCACCGGCAGGGTGACCACATCATACCCGTGGCCGATCTTCCGCTTCAGCACGGGATCCTCCAGTTCGAACTCGAAACGGCTTGCCGGGCGGATGCCGCCCTTGGCGGCAAAGGTGCCGCCGAACATCGCGCAGCCGTCCGGCAGGCCGTTAGCCCCAAAGCCGCGTTCGATCAGGTCCTTGACCGGCAGCATGCCGTCGAGCGTGCCTTCCTGGTAGAGCACCTTCTGGCCATCGATCACGGCCCAGGAGCGCAGGATCATCCGGTCCCAATGACCGATGACGTCTTCGAGTTCCCATAGTGTCGAGGCCACCGGCTTGTCGCACATCTGTTTTGAAACGGTGACGCTGTAGGCTTCGACCTTGCGGTCGGTATGGTCGGAGCCGCAGCCGACGAAGATGCGGCCCTGCCAGCCGATCAGGACGAACTCCACCTCGCCGCTGGAATCACCGCCGCTGACTTCGATGCTGTCCGATGTCGTGATCCGGCACGCGGAGACGCGGTAATAGATCGGCGTCGTGGCCGGCCGCGCGATGCCGATCGCTTCCAGCTCCGCAATGTGCTTGTCGCGCGCCACCGGATCGCGGCCGGTCCAGCCGGCAATAACGGCCTGATCGATCGCGAGCGTCAGCGGCGTCGGCGCGCCCTTGTCCTGAACAGTAAAGGTAACTTCAACCACGGATGATGCTCTCCATCCCGGCCGCGAGTTCGAAGATGCAACGATCCCTGCCGCCGGCGCCCGCCAGCATCAGCCCGACCGGCACCTCGCCCTCGCGGTGCGCCGGCAGCGAAATCGCGCAGCCGTCGAGCATGTTGATCAGGGTCGGGTTGCGCAGCGCGCGCAGGTTTTGCGTGGCGAACGCCTTGTCGTCGGCGAGATCGGCAATCTTCGGCGGCGTATTCGCCGTGGTCGGCATGACCAGCGCGTCATAGGGCGCGATGCGCGCTTCGGTGTGCGCGATGAACGATTTTCTTGCGCCGAGCAGGTCGATATAGTCGGCCGCGCTCATGCCTTCGCCGCGCAGGATGCGCACATGCACGCGGGGATCGTAGACGTCGCCCTTGCTGACGATCAGATAGCGGTGCCAGGCGTAGCTCTCCGACGCCGCAAAGCCGCCCTTGGCATTCATCGCGCCGACATCGAGGAATTCCGGCACCTCGATCCGTTCGATCAGCGCGCCATGACGTGACAGCGTCTCCAGCGCCCGCTCGAAGGTTTTTGCGACCTCGTCATCGAGATCATCGAGCGCGACCGTGGTCGGCACCGCGAGCCTCATGCCCCTGACCGGGCGGGGCTGCAATACCGGCAGTTCGGCTTCGTCGGCCAGCACGGCATCCAGCGTCGCGCAGCACTGAACCGTGCGCGCCAGCGGCCCAAAGCTGTCCAGCGAGGACGACAACGGCACGCCGCCGTCGAGCGGCACGCGGCGCTGCGTCGGCTTGAAGCCGACAATGCCGTTGAAGGCCGCCGGAATCCGGCAGGAACCGCCGGTGTCGGTGCCGAGCGCGCCATGCGCCATGCCGTCGGCCACGGATACCGCAGCACCTGACGATGAGCCGCCCGGCACATGTCCGACGCTGCGGTTCCAGACGCCTTTCGGCGTGCCGTAATGCGGATTGATGCCGATGCCGGAATAGGCGAACTCGGTCATGTTGGTGCGGCCGATCACGACGAAACCGGCCCGGCGCAGCCGCGCCACGACAGGCGCATCGGCCTCCGCCGGGCAGCAATCCTCTTCCAGCGCCCGTGAACCGGCGCGGGTCACCTGCCCCTTGATATCGAACAGATCCTTGACCGAGACCGGAATGCCGGCGAACGGAGACGGCGCGGCATGCGCCTTGCGCAGCCGGTCCATGGCGTCCGCTGCACCGAGCGCGCCGTCCTTGTCGACATGGATGAAGGTGCGCGATCCCTCGCCGGAATCATCGGCGATCTTTGCAAGACATTCCTCGACCAGCTTGCGGGCGGTGGTCGCGCCGCTGTCGAGATCGGCGGCGAGTGAGGCGAGTGTTGATGTGTTCGGCATGGGGTTTCTCTTCGCTCTTCTCTTGGCGTTCTCAGCTCTTGGCGTTCTCAGCGCTACGTGTCGTCCGGTCCGGGTTCAATGTCGAGATCGAGCAGTGCGGAGCTCAAGGATTTGCCGTGGGCATCGAGCGCCAGGGAACGGGTGACGCCGCCGCCGAGCGCCTGGGTCATCACGAAATTCAGGGCCGACAGATTGGGCAGTTCGTAGCGCACCACCTCACCTTCGACGACGCCGGCAAAATGCGCTTTCACCCGTTCGCTGGTGACCTGATCGCGCAGCAGCGCAAAATGCCTCGCGTCGTAGGCGATGACGGAAATGTTCGATGTGTTGCCCTTGTCGCCGGTGCGGGAATGGGCGATCTCGCGCAGCTTCACCTCACGCCCCCACGAAACGGATTTGCGGTTTCGCCAATTCGCGCGGCAACAACACCGACGCGACAGCGACGACATCGCGCGCCGATTTCCACGCACCGCCACCGGCAGCCGGACCATTGGTATAGAGCGTTTCGACCTCGTTGCCGATCCTGACCGCCTCGCGCAAACTCTCCGTGCGCCCCGCGACACGAACGCGCACTTCATAGGGCTCGTTCGCGTTGGCGGCGATTTCCGCGCCGTGCAGGGAATCGACGCCGAGCAGTTCGAAGCGCAATTCGCTGGATGCGACGCCTGTCAGTTTCAACCGCTCGCGCACGATTTCCAGCGCGAGCCGGCCGCGCGCCAGCGCCCCGGGGCCGGCATAGGAAATCTGGCCTTCGCCGATATAGCTGTCAACATAACCGACCGAGACTTTCAACGTATCGGTTCGCTGGTGGCCGCGGCCGCCGCTGACGCGCACACGGTCCGGCCCGATCTCCTCGACGGTCACTTCCGAAAAATCCGCGACCACGTCGGGCTGGAAATACTGCCGGGGATCGTGCACCTCGTAGAGCAATTGCTCCTTGCAGGTCCGCGCCGTCACCGCGCCGCCGGACCCCTCAACCTTGGTGATGACGAGACTGCCATCTTCGCCGACCTCGCCGATCGGAAAACCGAGCCGCGCAAGGTCCGGAATATCCTTGTAGCCGGGGTCGGCGAAGTAACCGCCGGTGATTTGCCCCGCGCATTCCAGCAAATGGCCGGCGACGGTGCCCTGCCCCAGCAGGTTCCAGTCGTTCATCGCCCAGCCGAAGGCATGGATCATCGGCGCCAGGAACAGCGCCGGATCGGAAGCGCGTCCAGTGATGACGATATCCGCGCCTGACGCGAGCGCCTCCGCCATTGGCGCGGCACCGAGATAGGCATTCGCCGACAGCAGGCGGTTGCCAAGCTGCTTGATGGTGCCGTCGAACTCCATGATCGGCAGATCGCCGTCCTTGCAGGCATCGAGCACGTCGTCGCCGACGACGGCCGCGATCTTCAGCGAGGACAGCCCGAGCGATTTTGCGATCTCGGCGGTCCGGCGTGCAGCGGCTTCCGGATTGGCCGCGCCCATATTGGTGACGATCTTGATGCCTTTGGAGGCACACAACGGCAGCACCGCGCGCATCCGCTCCTCGAGCAGCGGATCGTAGCCGCTTTCGGGGTTTTTCATGCGCGCCTGCTGCGCCAAGGCCACCGTGCGCTCGCCGAGGCACTCGAAGACGAGGTACTGGATGTCGCCTTTTTCGGCGAGTTCGATCGCAGGCTCGATGCGATCGCCCGAATAGCCGGCACCGGATCCTATTCGAATGGTTCGCACATCGTCTCCGTCGTCACCGCGCACATTCCGTACGGCGCAATGAAGCGCACCCTAGCGCGGGAAATCACTGGCATACAAGCGCCCTTGGTTTGCCGGAATGCGGCCATGCGGCGCTGCGGCTGGACCGTTGACGGGGAATGGTCAAATGTCGCATCAAGATTGAAACAGGCGGGCGCAGGCCCGTTTCGCAGGGAGGAATTGCCTGATGGCGGAGCCAGCGCGCGCTAAACCGAAACCGACACCGGAAACCCAGCATTTCTGGGATGGCACCGCGGCCGGCGAATTGCGGCTGCAGCGCTGCGACGCCTGCGCCCATGTCTATTTCCCGCCGCGCCCGTTCTGCCCGTCTTGTGCCTCGCGCAAGGTTAGCGTGTTCAAGGCCAGCGGCAAGGCCAAGCTCTACAGCTACGTCATCAACCACCGCCCGGCCGCCCCCGGCTTCACGCCGCCTTATGCCATCGCCGTCGTCGAACTCGACGAGGGCCCGCGCATGATGAGCAACATCCTTGATTGCCCGCAGACGCCCGAGGCGCTCGTGCTCGACATGAAGCTCGAAGTCGCGTTCGAAAAACTCGACGACAAGATCACCCTTCCCCAGTTCCGTCCGGCGAAGGGGTAAGGTCATGCGAAGAAACCAGGTCGCCGTCGTCGGCGCAGCCGAGACCACCGAACTCGGCATCATCCCGAACATGTCGCAGATCCAGCTTCACGCGGATGCGGCGCTCAACGCCATCGCCGATGCCGGCCTCAAACTGTCCGATATCGACGGCATCGCCACCGCGGTGGAAACGCCGCAACAGATCGCCCATTACCTCGGCATCAAGCCGACCTGGGTCGACGGCACCTCGGTCGGCGGCTGCTCGTTCATGCTGCATGTGCGCCACGCCGCGGCCGCGATCGAGGCCGGCCTGTGCAAGACCGTACTGATCACGCACGCCGAGAGCGGCAAGTCGATGATCGGCAAGCTGCCGCGTTCGACGCCGCCGGACAGCCTCAACGGCCAGTTCGAATCTCCGTTCGGCGTGTTCGGCCCGCCCAGCATGTTCCCGATCCCCGTGCTGCGCTACATGAAGACCCATGGCATCACCCACGAGCAGATCGCCATGGTCGCCGTCGTGCAGCGCGAATGGGCCGCCAAGAACCCACGCGCCACCATGAAGGCGCCGATCACGGTCGAGGACGTCCTGAACTCGAAGATGATCGCCTATCCGTTCCGCATCCTGCAATGCTGCCTCGTCACCGACGGCGGCGGCGCGCTGATCCTCACCTCGGCCGACCGCGCCAAGGACTTTCCGAACAAGCCGGTCTATATCCTCGGCACCGGCGAAAGCGTGGAAACGCCGATGGTCAGCCAGATGGAGACGTTCAACTCCTCGCGCGCCTTCAAGACCGCAGGACCTCTCGCGTTCAAGGAGGCCGGGATCTCGCACGGGGATGTCGACCATCTGATGATCTACGACGCCTTTGCGCATCTGCCGCTGTTCGGCCTCGGCGATCTCGGCTTCATGCCGCACGAAGAGACCGGCAAGTTCATCGCCGACGGCAACACCCGCCCCGGCGGCAAGCTGCCGCTCAACACCAATGGCGGCGGCTTGAGCTACATGCATTCGGGCATGTACGGCATGTACGCATTGCAGGAAAGCGTGCGGCAAATGCGCGGCATCGCCCCGGCGCAGGTCAAGGACGCCAAGATATCCGTGTGTCACGGCGTCGGCGGCATGTTCGCGGCGAGTGGCACGATCATCTTTACGAACGAGAAGTAGGCGTATTGTGAGAGATACAGCTACCTCCTCTCCCTCTCCCCGTTCTTCACGGGGAGAGCGTTGGGGTGAGAGGCTCTCTCCACGCATTCGGACTCGCGGATAGTCCCCCTCACCCGGCGCTACGCGCCGACCTCTCCCCGCAAGCGGGGCGAGGTAAACTCAAGCGGAGAACCACCATGACCAAGGCACTGCAGGACAAAGTCATCATCGTCACCGGCGCGGGCCGCGGCATCGGCCGCGAGATCGCGCTGCTCTGCGCAGCCGAAGGCGCCAAGGTTGTGGTCAACGATCCCGGCGGCGCGGCCGACGGCGCGGGCTCCAGCGCGGCGCCGGCCGAGGAAGTGGTCGAGGAGATCAAGAAGCGCGGCGGCACGGCGGTTGCCAATTTCGAGTCGGTGGCGGAAGCCATTCCCGCCAGCAAGATCGTCAAGACCGCAACCGATCATTTCGGCCGGCTCGACGGCGTCGTGAACAACGCCGGCATCCTGCGCGACATGATCTTCCACAAGATGAGCGTGGAGGCCTTCGAATCCGTGATCAAGGTGCATCTGATGGGTTCGTTCTATGTCAGCCACGCCGCGGCGCGTATCTTCCGCGAACAGGAGAGCGGCGCCTTTGTCCACTTCACCTCGACCTCGGGGCTGATCGGCAATTTCGGCCAGGCCAATTACGCGGCGGCCAAGCTCGGCATCGTCGGCCTGTCGAAGTCGATCGCGCTCGACATGGGCCGGTTCAACGTGCGCTCCAACTGCGTCTCGCCGTTCGCCTGGACCCGCATGATCGGCACCATCCCGACCGAGACCGACGCCGAGAAGGCGCGCGTCGAGAAGATCAAGCAGATGGGCCCGGAGAAGATCGCGCCGGTCTGCGCGCATCTGCTCTCGGACGCCGCCAAGGACGTCACCGGGCAGATATTCGGCGTGCGCATGAACGAGATATTCCTGTTCGGCCAGCATCGCCCGGTGCGCTCGGTTCACCGCAGCGAAGGCTGGACGCCACAGACGCTCGCCGAGCACGGCATGCCGGCCCTGAAGGGATCATTCTCCAAGCTCGATCGCTCGGCGGATATTTTTACGTGGGATCCGATCTGAGGATGCGAATAGGGAGTGGCGAATGGCGAATAGGGATTTCCTACTCGCCATTCGCCATTCGCCATTCGCGTCTTCTCACCCGCTATTCCTCAACCCCGCCGAAATACCATTGATCGTGATCTGAATTCCGCGCAGCACCTGCTCGTCGGGATTTTGCGCGCGGTGCTCCTTCAACAGTTCGACCTGCACGTGGTTGAGCGGGTCGAGATAGGGAAAGCGGTTGCGGATCGAGCGTTCGAGCAGCGGGTTGCTCTGCAGCAGGCGCTCCTGCTGCATGATCTTCAGCAATAGATCGATGCAGCCATGCCATTCCTGGCGGATGCGCCCGAAAATCTTTTCGCGCAAGGCCACGTCGGGTACCAGTTCCGCATAGCGCGAGGCGATCGCGATCGAGCTCTTGGCCAGCACCATGTCCATGTTCGACAGCAGCATCCGGAAAAACGGCCATTCGCGATAGAGCTCTTGCAGGAACGGCATGCCCTGCTCGGGATGTTCCGCGATCCAGGCCTCGACCGCGCTGGCAAAGCCGTACCAGCCCGGCAACATCAGGCGGCATTGCGCCCAGCTGAATACCCAGGGAATGGCGCGCAGATCCTCGATCTCGCGGGTCTTCTTGCGTGAAGCCGGACGGCTGCCGATGTTGAGGGTGGCGATCTCGTTGATGACGGTCGAGCCCCAGAAATAGTCGGCAAAGCCTTCGGTTTCATACACCAGGCCGCGATAGGCCTTGAAGGCGAGCCCCGACAATTCCTCCATCGCCTTGAGATATTCGGCACGCGGCGCGCTCTGCTTGGGCTGCAGCAGACTTGCTTCCAGCGTCGCCGCCGCCAGAATTTCCAGATTGCTGCGGCCGACTTCGGCGTTGGAATATTTACTGGAGATGATCTCGCCCTGCTCGGTGATGCGGATCTGGCCGTTCACCGCGCCGCCCGGCTGCGCGATGATCGCGTCATAGCTCGGGCCGCCGCCGCGGCCGACCGAACCGCCGCGGCCGTGAAACAGCCGGAGGCGCACATGATGGCGCTCGAACACTTCGATCAGGCCGATCTCGGCCTTGTAGAGCTCCCAGCCCGACGTGACAAAACCGCCATCCTTGTTGCTGTCGGAATAGCCCAGCATCACTTCCTGGACCGCACCGCGGCTGTCGACCAGCTTGCGGTAATCGTGAATCGACAACAAGCGGTCCATGATGCCGCTGGAAGCCTGCAAATCCTCGATGGTCTCGAACAGCGGCACGATGTTGATCGCGCTGCGGCCCGAGGGATGGACGAGCCCGGCCTCCTTCAGCAGCAGCGCCACCTCCAGCATGTCGGAGATCCCCTTGCACATCGAGATGATGCACTGGGGGATGGCATGGCTGCCGAACTTGGCATGGGCTTCCGCGGCGGCATGGAACAGATCGAGTTCGCCTTGGGTTTCCTCGCTGTATTTCACGAAGGCCGACGTCAGCGGCCGCGCGTTGCCCAGTTCCCTGGTGAGCAGCGCGATCCGGGCTTCCTCGTTCAACGCCAGATAGGACATGCCGGGCATCGCGGCATCGATCAGTTCCGCCACGGTGCGTTCATGCACGGCGGAGTTTTGCCGGATGTCGAGGCTGGCGAGGTGGAAGCCGAAGCAATCCACGGCCCGGCGGAGCAGCCGCAGCCGCCCGCGCGCGATCACGCCCGAATTATTCGCAATCAATGAGCGATAGAGGATATCGAGATCGGTCTTGAATTCCGCGACATTGGCATAGGGCGCAGCTTCGCCGACCGGCGGCCGGGTAATCCCGACATCCAGCTTCAGTGCGGTCGCGGTGAGCCGGGCGTAGATGCCGGATACCGCCAGCCGGTACGGCTCGCCACTCCGATGCGGCGACTTGTCGGGCGAACGCTCGGCCAGCGCGCGCAAATCCTTCGACACGTCGGCCAAATGCGCCGCCAGCGACAATTCGGAACCCAGCACGTGCAGTTCCTCGAGATAGAAGCGCAGCACCCGGCTCGATTGCAACCCGAGCGTTCCGCGCATCACGTCCGCCGTGACAAACGGGTTGCCGTCGCGGTCGCCGCCGATCCAGCTGCCCATGCGCAGGAACGACGCCAGTTCGCCCCGCGCGCTGTCACCCTCGTTCAACTTGTCTTCCAGCGCGCAGTGCAGCCGTGGCACTTCGCGCAGGAAGGTGTAATCGTAGAATGAGAGACCGTTGGCGACCTCGTCGAGCACGGTGAGCTTGGTCCGGCGCAACAAATTGGTCTGCCACAGCGTCAATACGGCGCGGCGCAGCTGTTCGTCGCTCGCTTCGCTTTCCTCGGGCGTCAGTTGCACCCGTTCGCGGCGGTCGAGCAATGCCGCGATCTCCATTTCGCGGTCGATCGTGCTCTTGCGGCGGACCTCGGTGGGGTGGGCGGTCAGGACCGGACTGATCAGGGCGTCGGTGAAGAATTTGCGCAGGTCGGCCGCGCTGATGCCCGCCGCCTTCGCATGCGCCAGCGTCAGTGACAGCGTGCCCGGAGGCGGCGTGCCGCCGGCCGTCGACCGCGCGCGCATCTGGCGGATGTTGTTCTGGTCCTCGGCAATGTTGGCCAGATGCGAAAAATAGCTGAAGGCGCGGACGATCCGCACGGTCTGGCTGATCGACATGCTGTCGAGGATCAGTTCGAGCTCGCGCCGCGCCGGTTTGTCGTCATCGCGGTGGAACCGGATCGACGTCTGCCGGATGCGCTCGACCAGATCGAACGCGTCGGCCCCCTCCTGGTCGCGTACGGTATCGCCGAGAATACGCCCCAGCAGCCTGATATCGGTCCGCAACCGCGCATCCTCGGCGTCTTCGACGCGATTGGCACGGACTTCGGGATCGGACGGCATGGTCTGGGGCGACATGGCTGGCTACTCCAGAGGCTTGCCCGGCAAGTTCCAGAGTGTGCAAGTTTTTTGCCGCAGTGCAAGATAAAGATGGAGCGGTGCAAAATCTATACAACGGACCCCATCTGGATGCGGAGGCCGCGGCGCAGCCGTCTCGAAGGATGGCCACATCATGGGCGTGCATGGTTGGAGACGCGCCTTTGGCGCTCCTCACCATGAGGAACGACTAATTTCGTCCGCCCCTTAAATCCTCCTCCCCGCCCGCTCCCAATAGGGATCGCGCAGGCGGCGCTTGAAGATCTTGCCGGAATCCTCGCGTGGCAAATTGGTCTGGATTTCGACATGCTTGGGCACCTTGTAATCGGCCAGCGAGGTCTTGAGCTGGGCGCGGACGGCTGCGATATCGAGCGTCACGCCGGGTTGCGGCTCCACCACGGCCATCAGCGCCTCGCCGAACTCCTCGTCGGGAATGCCGAACACCGCGCAATCATGGACGCCGGGAACGGCATGCAGCGCCGCCTCGATCTCGGCCGGGTAGATGTTGACGCCGCCCGAAATCACCATGTCGCGCTTTCGGTCGCAGATGAAGACGTAGCCGTCTTCATCGATATAGCCGACGTCGCCGGAGGTGATGAAGCCTTCGCGGTCGATCTCCGAACGCTTCTCCGGCTTGTTGTGGTAGGTGAAATCCGGATTTCCCGCGATGCGCGAATAGATTTCGCCGATCTCGCCGGTCGGCAGCACCCGCCCATCATCGCCGATGAAGCGGAGCTCGGCGCCGGGCGATATCTTGCCGACGGTGCCGGGCTTTTTCAGCGCGTCCTCGGAATTGGCAAAGGTCACCGCGCCTGACTCGGTCGAGCCGTAGAATTCATAGATCACCGGCCCCCACCATTCGATCATCGCGCGCTTGACGTCGGCCGGACAGGGCGCCGCGGCGTGGATGATGTGACGCAACGACGACATATCGTATTTCTTGCGCACCTCTTCCGGCAGCTTCATCAAGCGGATGAACATGGTCGGCACCATGAAGATGGTGTCGACCGTGTGCTCCTCGATCAGCCGCAAAAACTCCTCGGGTTCGAAGCGTGGCATCAGGATCAACGCACCGCCAAGCCGTCCCGCGCGCAGGCCGAACGAGTTCGGCGCCGAATGATAGAGCGGTCCCGGCAGGATCGTGCGCGCGCCCGGCTTGAGGCCGTAGATCATCGCCCGCATCGCTTCGGCATTCGCCATCTGTTCTGGCGTCGGCGCGAAGCGGCGCACGCCCTTTGGATGGCCCGTGGTGCCCGACGTGTAGATCATGTTCTGCGGCTGCGGCACCACCGGCCCATCATAGCGCGGCTGCGGCTTGAGCCAGGATTCGAAATCGATCGCGAAATCCGGCGTCGCCAGATGATCGGGGTTGATCTTGTAGTTGGCCAGAATCTCCGGCGGCGTCGGCACGCTGAGCGCGGTGACCCCCGGCGGTATGGCATCGCGCAACTGATGCAGCATGTCGGCATGCGCGATCAGCACCGCGGTGCCGGAATCTTTCAGCACGTAGTTGATTTCTTCGGGCTTGAAGTGCCAGTTGACGGGCACGCCGTAAGCGCCGAGCCGCATCGCGGCATAGGCGGCCTCGATGAAGGCGATGTCGTTGCGCATCAGCATGCAGACGCTGTCGCCGGGCTTGACGCCGAGCTGATGCAATCCACTGGCGATGCGGTCGACGCGATCGGCGACTTCGGCGTGCTCGCGCCGGCGCTGACCGCTGATGATGCCGAGGAAGAGGGATGTTGTCATTGTCGTTTCCGATCTCTCGCCGGGTTCAAGTAGGCTGTCATTCCGGGGCGCACAAAGTGCGAACCCGGAATCTCGAGATTCCGGATCTGGTGCTTACGCACCATCCCGGAATGACGCTGCAAACTATCCAACATCCGCAAACTTCGGCGCCCGCTTTTCCAGATTGGCGCGCACGGCTTCCTGCTGGTTGGGGCCGCCCATCAGCTTCATCTGTTCGACGGATTCGGCAAGCAGCGCCGGACCGGGATCGACGGACAGATTGTTGAGCATGCGCTTGCAGGCGCGGATCGCGTCCGGGCTCTTGCCGGCGATTTCGCGCGCGACCTCGAAGGCCGCGGCGCGCGGGTCGTCGCAGATCCGCGTCGCAAGGCCATAGCTCATCGCCTCCTGCGCGGAGAAGATGCGTCCGGTATAGGTCAGATCGCGCAAAATATCGTCGCGCACCAGACTGGCGAGGATCGGCGTGCCCGCCATGTCGGGCACCAGGCCCCATTTGATTTCCATGATCGACATCCGCGCATCCGGCGTCAGGAAGCGCATGTCGGCACCCAGCGCGAGCTGGAAGCCGCCGCCGAACGCGACGCCCTGGATCGCGGCAATCACCGGCACCGGAAGCTGCCGCCAACCCCACACCGCCTGCTGGGGAAAATTGGCGAGGCCATGGGTGCGCACGGAAAGGTCGCGTTTCTCGCCCCCGGCGATCCCGTTGCCGCCCTTTTCCTTCATCGCCGCGAAACGTCCCATATCGAGACCCGCGCAGAACGACCGCCCCTCACCGGACAATACTACCGCCCGGACTCCCTTTTCATGGGCAAGTCGTTCTGTTGCAGCGACAATCGCCTCGAACATCGCGGCGTCGAGCGCGTTCATCTTGTCCGCCCGCACCAGTCGGACGTCGGCAATACCGTCCGAAATCGATATCGAAACGCGCTGCTCCATGAGAATTCTCCTCCATTGCTTGTTACCGCTTTACAGAACGGCGTTGTGCGGATTTAGTCAATCGACCAATTAACTGCAATTCCTTTGGGTGGAACCGATGTTCAACGATCAGCTTCTTGCCGGGCGGCGCATTCTCGTGACCGGCGGCGGTACCGGCCTCGGCAAATCGATGGCGACGCGATTTCTCCAGCTTGGCGCCGAGGTCCATATCTGCGGCCGCCGCAAGAGCGTGTGCGACGAGACCGCAACCGAACTGATGGACCAGCACGGTGGACGGGTGGTCAGCCACGGCGTCGACATCCGCAACGCGATGGCTGTCGACGAGATGATCGAACAGATCTGGACCGCAGGCCCCCTCACCGATCTCATCAACAACGCCGCGGGCAATTTCGTATCGCGCACGCAGGACCTGACGCCGCGCGGCTTCGACGCGGTTGCAAATATCGTCATGCACGGCACGTTTTATGTGACGCATGCGGTCGGCCGGCGCTGGATCGCCGGCAAGCAGCCCGGCAATGTGGTATCGATCACCGTCACCTGGGTGCGCAACGGTTCGCCTTACGTGGTGCCGTCGGCGATGAGCAAGTCCGCGATCCACGCCATGACGATGTCGCTGGCGATGGAATGGGGCAAATACGGCATCCGGCTCAACACGATTGCGCCGGGCGAGATTCCGACCGAAGGCATGAGCAAGCGTCTCAATCCCAACGACGAACCCGGCGCCCGCACCATCGCCAGAAATCCGATGGGCCGGGTCGGCTCCATGGAAGAGCTGCAGAATCTCGCGGTGTTCCTGATTTCCGGCGGGTGCGACTGGATCAACGGCGAGACCATCGCCATGGACGGCGCGCAGGCGCTGGCCACCGGCGGAAACTTCTACGAGCTGCGCGACTGGAGCGATAGCGACTGGGAAAAGGCGCGCGATACCATCAAGTCGCAGAACGAAAAAGACCGCGCGGCAAGGGGATAGGTCTCTCGCGTATTGTCTTTGTTGCCGGATACCGCCAAACTCCGTGCAACGAAAACAAGACACGACGGGAGAGACATGTCCGCCACACAGCAGCCGGCAAACCTTGCCGAGATGGTGCGCGACCGCGCCAGGAGCCGCGGCAATGCACTGGCTTATGAATTCGAAGGGCGCCAGACCAGCTTCGCCGAGTTCGATATCAAAACCAATCGCGTTGCCAACGCGCTGATCGGACTCGGCGTCAAGCCGGGCGAGCGCATCGCCTATCTCGGCAAGAACAGTGACTTCTATTTCGAGCTGCTGATGGGCGCCATGAAGGCCAATGTGGTGATGGCGCCGGTAAACTGGCGGCTCGCCGGGCCCGAGGTCGCCTTTATCGTCGCCGACTGCAAGGCGCCGGTGCTGTTCGTAGGCCCGGAGTTCATCACGCAAGCGCGCAACATCAGGTCGCAACTGCCCGACCTGCGCACCATCATCACCACCGAAGGCGGCGCGCCGGAATGGCAGGATTTTGCAGCCTGGCGGGATGCAGCAAGCGGTGACGATCCGAAGGTGCCGATCAGTCCCAAGGACATCGCGATCCAGCTCTATACGTCGGGCACCACGGGCAAGCCCAAGGGCGCGATGCTGTCGCACGCCAATTTCCTCAATCTGGTGCAGACCGGCAATGAGGCCGAGAAGCCCGACTGGAACAGATGGTCGACCGACGACGTCTCGCTGGTGGCGATGCCGATCTTCCACATCGGCGGCTCCGGCTGGGGCGTGATGGGGCTCTACCACGGCGCCCGCGGCGTGATCGCGCGCGAGTTCGATCCGACCAAGGTGCTGGATTTCTTCGAACAGTCCGGAATTACAAAGCTGTTCATGGTGCCGGCCGCGATGCAGTTCGTGGTGCGCCAGCCGCGCGCGCGGCAGGTCGACTTCTCGCGGCTGAAATACATGCTCTACGGCGCCTCGCCGATACCGGCGGCGCTGCTGAAGGAGTGCATCGAGGTATTCAAATGCGGCTTCGTGCAGATGTACGGCATGACCGAGACGACCGGCACCATCGTGGCACTGCCGCCGGAAGACCATGTCGAGGGGCTGGAGCGGATGCGCTCGGCCGGCAAGGCACTCGCCGGCATCGAGCTTGCGATCCTCGACGCCGATGGCAACCGGCTGCCGCCGCGCCAGGTCGGCGAGATCGCGACGCGGTCGGGCTCCAACATGGCCGGCTACTGGAATCTGCCGGAAGCCACCGCCAAGACGCTGGGCGCCGACGGCTGGCTGCGCACCGGCGATGCCGGCTACATAGATGAGGATGGCTACCTCTATATCCACGACCGCATCAAGGACATGATCATCTCCGGCGGCGAGAATATCTATCCCGCCGAGGTTGAGAGCGCGATCTGCGATCACCCTGATGTGGCCGAAGCTGCCGTGATCGGCATCCCCGACGACAAATGGGGTGAAGCGGTCAAGGCGATCGTGGTGATGAAGCCCGGCAAGCAAGCCACTTCCGCCGACATCATCAACTTCACCCGCGAGCGCATCGCCGGCTTCAAGACGCCGAAGTCGGTCGATTTTCTGGACGCGCTGCCGCGCAATCCGTCGGGCAAGATCCTGCGGCGGAATTTGCGCGATCCGTATTGGGCGGGGAAGGATCGTCAGGTGAATTGATCGCCTCCAGCTTCGTAGGGTGGGCAAAGCGCAAGCGTGCCCACCATTCCTTGCTCGATGTAGATGGTGGGCACGGCGCACACGCGCCTTTGCCCACCCTACGATTTCGGTGCGCGGAGCCTCAATGCTTCCCCGCCCCCATATACCCGAACAGGAATCCCGCCACCTTGCGCTTCTGGATTTCTTCGCTGCCCTCGGTGATGCGGTAGCGGCGGTGGTGGCGGTAGATGTGTTCGAACGGCTTGTGGCGGGAATAGCCCATGCCGCCATGGACCTGCATGGCGCGGTCAGCGGCTTCGCAGCACAGGCGGTTTGCCCAGAAATTGCACATCGAGACCCGGTCCGAGAGCGTGTGCTCGACTTCCGCCTGGGTCAGTTTGTCCATCTCCCACGCGGTCTTGCGGATCAGTAGCCGCAGCATCTCGGCCTGCGTTGCCAGTTCCACCAGCGGCCACTGGATCGCCTGGTTCTCGGCCAGCGCCTTGCCGAACGGCTTTCGCTCGCGGGCATATTTGACACTCTCGTTGATGCAATAGACCGCCGCCCCCAGCGAACTCGCCGCCTGCCGGATCCGGTTCTCGTGCACGAAGCATTGCGCCAGCGACAGGCCGCGGCCGACCTCGCCGAACAGCGCGTCATCCGGCACGAATACGTCAGTAAAGCTGACGCGCGGGTGATCGGTCGGCATGTTGAAGGTCCACATATACTCCTCGACCTTCACGCCTTCGCTCTTGGCGGGCACCAGCAGGCAGGTGATGCCGCGCGCGTCGCCGTCATTGCCGCTGGTTCGGGCGAACAGCGCGCAATGCGTCGCGACATGCATGCCCGTGGTCCACATCTTCTGGCCGTTGATGAGCCAGCCCTTGACGTTGTCGCGGGTCGCCGGCACCGCCCGGGTTTCCATATGCGTGGCATCCGAGCCGTGCTCGGGTTCGGTGAGGCCAAAGGTGATGCGGTACTTTCCGGTGATCGAGCCGTCGATCATCGCCTTCTGCTCGTCGGTGCCGTAGCGGTCGAGCATGGTCACGATCGGCAGATTGCCGACGATCGAATGCTCATTCTGCAAATCGTTGTGCAGGCCAAGGCCCTTGGCCGCAAAATGCTCGCGGATCACGGCCATCCAGAGGTTGGAGCCGTCCTTGCCACCGTAACGCTTCGGGATCGCAAAGCGCAGATGGCCGGCGGCATCGGCGAGGTTTTTCGCCTTGCGCAGCAACGCCTCCCATTCATGCCGCGGCAGACCGCCCTTGTCGAAATCGGTGCGCGCCCATTCGCGGCGATGGTCGAAGAAGCGGATGTTGTCGTCGGCCTCTTCCAGCGGCTTGATCTCGCGTGCGATGAATCGGTCGAGTTCGTCGAGATAGGCGACGAGGTCGGCGGGTAAGTTGAAATCCACGGCGGTCTCTCCCGAAAATGTCGTTTATTGTGTTTAGTGGCTAGCCGGACCAGGCGGCGCATGTTCGATTAAGGTTGGAAGAGCAGGCCCAAGTCAAGCAACCGAATATCGCTTGTGGCGCGCGGCCCGCTTGCGTAATTGAATGGGTTCCGGCGGCTGGCATCGCGCTAATATTCCCCACCACAGAAAATCACGGGAGCTAACATGGACCTGAAATTCTCCAAGGTGACGCGCAAGGGCCCGATCACGACCATCACTTTGTCCCGCCCCGAAGTGTACAATGCGCTGCATATCGACGCGCATTTCGAACTCAACAAGGTGTTCGACGATTTCGCCGCCGATCCCGACCAGTGGGTCGCGATCGTCACCGGCGCCGGCGACAAGGCGTTTTGTGCGGGCAATGATCTGAAATGGCAGGCGGCCGGTGGAAAACGCGGCTGGGACAAGGGCGGCTTTGGCGGCCTGACCTCGCGCTTCGACTGCGACAAGCCGATCATCGCCGCCGTCAACGGCGTCGCGATGGGCGGCGGGTTCGAGATCGCGCTGGCCTGCGACCTGATCATCGCCTCCGACAATGCGACCTTCGCGCTGCCCGAACCCCGCGTCGGCCTCGCCGCCCTGGCCGGCGGCCTGCAGCGGCTGCCGCGCCAGATCGGCCTGAAGCGCGCCATGGGCATGATCCTGACCGCGCGCCACGTTTCGGCCAAGGAGGGTCTCGAGCTCGGCTTCGTCAACGAGGTCGTCCCGCTCAACCAGCTGATGGAAACGGCCGAGCGCTGGGCCGAGACCATTGCCAAGAACTCGCCGATGTCGATCCGCGCCTCCAAGCAGGCGATCCAGAAGGGGCTTGCGGTTTCGCTCGAACAGGCGATGGCCGAGCAGCGCGAATATCCGGCGGTGAAGGCGATGGCCGCCTCGCAGGATTACATCGAGGGGCCGAAGGCGTTTTCAGAGAAGCGCGCGCCGAAATGGCTGGGGAAGTGACGACACAGTCGTCATTCCGGCGCGATGCGTAGCATCGAACCCGGAATCTCGGGATTCCGGGTCTGGTGCTGGCGCACCATTCCGGAATGACGGAGTTGGCGATCACTTCTTCCCCAACTCCCGCTTGTACGACGCGTAGTTCGGCTGATCGACGGCGAGCTTGTCCATCGTGGTCTGCCAGAGATGGTCGGCCAGACCTGGCGTTTGCAAATCGACCTCGCCCTTTGCGATTCTATCCGACAGCGCGCGGTTGAGATCGAGCAATGCGCCGTCGACGCGGAGCAGTTGCTTGAGTCGCACGGCTTCCGCGCTATCGCTATCCCCTTCCAGTGCCAATTGCCGCGTCACCAAATCGAGGCCGTTGATGGCGACGCGGAGCTTGAAGGCGTTGTGGCCCTTGATGGCGGGCGTGATCTCGTTGCGCAGAAAATCCGCGACCGCCTTGATCAGTTCGGTGGGTGTCGGTTCGTCCTGCATTTCATCGCCCTCTCGGAGCCAGCAGTCTCAACAAATCAATTTCGGTCTCCGACGAACGACGCCCGATCATGGCGCGCTCCATCGAGTGATCGGGACCTTTGCGAAAGCGCTGCATCATGCCGCAGCACATGATGCCCCAGCGCAGCGTGCCCATCACTTCCCAGAACATCACGCGATCCGCATCGACCTTGCGTCCCGCCGCTTCATAGCCGGCGAACAGGTCCTCGCGTGAACCAAAGCCGCCGACCGGCTTGTCGATCTCGCCAAAGCGCCAGGAGTTGACGCAGATCCATCCCAAATCCTCCATCGGGTCGCCGAAATGCGCGAGTTCCCAATCGAGCACGGCGCGGACGCCGTCGGGACCGATGATGAGATTGCCGTGGCGGAAATCGCCGTGCACCAGCGTCACCTCTTTCGACGGACCCGGATCGCGCTCGCGTAGCCAGCGCAGCGCCAGTTCGAACACCGGGCGCGGCCAGCCGAAGCTCCGGTACTCGCGCTCGAGATCGGCGATTTCCTTTGTCGCCGTCATCTCGCGCAGTTTTGGCAGTTTTGTCGGCGGCAGTCCGTGGATGCCGGCGATCACGCCGCCGAGCTGCCGGGCCAGTATCGGGCGCGCCCGCGCGAATTCTTCATCGCGCAGGATCTTGCGGGCGATGGTCTCGCCCTCGATCCGCTGCATGATGAAGCCGGTGCCGAGCCCATCCCCGGGCCCCAGCACATGCATCACGCGGGGCGACGGCAGGCCCGCATCGTGCGCGAGCTGCATCAGGACAGCCTCCGCATCGAGCCCTGCGGCGCGGCCGGGCGAGGCGCCATACCCCGGCGGCGCGCGGCGCAGGATCGCGCCGACATTGCCGCCGGGGTGAACGATATCGAACGTCCAGGTCTCCTGGCTGGCGCCGCCCGAGAGTTTTGCGGCGCCAGTGACGCCGGTCGCGCCAGAATACCAGGCGGCGACGCAGCGTCCGAGTTCGGCCTCGATCATTTGCCCCTGAACTTGGCGGGGCGTTTTTCCAGGAACGCGGTGACGCCTTCCTTGAAATCTTCCGCCGCGCCCGCGATGCGTTGCGACTCGAATTCGAGATTGAGCTGCTCCTCGAAGGAATTTTCCGGGCTGTCCCAATAGAGTTTGCGGATCAGCGACAGTGCGATGGTCGGACCGTTGGCGAGATCAAGCGCCAGCTTCATGGTCTCTTGCATCAAGTCGGCATCGTCATGGACGCGGTTGACGAGCCCCCATTCCAGCGCCTTTTCCGCCGGCAACCGTTCGCCCATCAGCGACAGCTCGACGGAGCGCGCCTTGCCGATCATGCGCGGCAGCAGCCAGGTCGATCCGCAATCCGGCACCAGGCCGATGCGGCGGAACGCCTGCAGGAAATAGGACGAGCGCGCGCACAGGATCATGTCGCCCATCAGGGCAAAGCTCATTCCGGCGCCGGCGGCGGGGCCGTTGACGGCGGTCACCAGCGGGCAATGCAGCCGGCGGATGCGCCGCAGGAACGGATGGAAGCCGACTTCCAGCGAAGCGCCGGCGTTGCTCTTGCCCGGCTTCTGGTTGTTGCGGCCCTGCAGATTGGCGCCGGTGCAGAAGGCGCGGCCGGCGCCGGTCAGCACGACGCAGCGCACATCCGCCTTCCGGTCGTCGATTTCATCGAGCGCATCGCTGAGCCCGCCCAGCATGTCCATCGAGACCGCGTTCATGACCTCCTGATGGTCGAGCTTGATGATGGCCACCGGGCCGTCGAAATCGAGCGTGACGTGCTTGAACTGCATGTGTTTCCTCGCGAGTTGTGTTTACGCGCTATTTGGCTTGCGCAACGGAGCGGATTTCATGGGCCCATATTTGATTTTCCTGATCGGCTTGTCCATGGTTGAAGGTGAACATCTGCCCGCCACCGGGCGCACGACTTGCGGAAACATCCAGGGAAAACGTCAAGGAAAACATCCATGAGCATTTTCAACCTCTCCGGCCGCGTTGCCGTTGTCACCGGCGGCAATGGCGGCATCGGCCTCGGCATCGCGCAGGCGCTGAACGCGGCCGGTTGCACCGTCTCGATCTGGGGCCGCAACGCCGACAAGAATGCGAGCGCCGCGGCAAGCCTCGCCAAGGGACCCGGCAAGGTCGATACGAGGATTTGCGACGTCAGCGATCCCGCCTCCGTCAAGGCCGCGATGAAGGCGACGCTGGATGCGCTCGGCCGCGTCGACGGCTGCTTCGCCAATGCCGGCATCGGCGGCGGCGGACGCCGCGCCTTCATCGACCGCACCGAGGAGGAATGGCGCAAAATGTTCGCGACCAATCTCGACGGCGTGTTCCACGTGTTCCAGGCCGCCGCGCGCCACATGACCGAACGCGCCGAGGCCGGCGACAAGTTCGGACGCTTGGTGGCGACATCGAGCCTGGCTTCGCTGTTCGGCACCGCGCGCAACGAGCATTATGCCGGCACCAAGGCGGCGCTCAACGCGCTGTGCCGCGCGCTCGCGGTCGAGCTCGCGCGTTACGGCGTCACCGCGAATGCGATCCTGCCCGGCTGGATCAAGAGCGACATGACGGCGGGCATCATGGCGAACGACAAGTTCGTCGCCAATGTGATGCCGCGCATTCCGGTACGCCGGTTCGGTGAGCCCAGCGATTTCGGCGGCATCGCCGTCTACATCATGAGCCAGGCGTCGTCGTATCATACGGCGGATTGCTTCGTGATCGACGGCGGGTATACGGCATTTTGAGATTCTCAAACTGTCGCCACGAACGCATCTGCGTTCCCTCCCCCCTTGCGGGGGAGGGTTAGGGAGAGGGGTGGCGGCAACGGCGGTGCTCGTGGCTTACCCCTCTCCCCAGCCCTCCCCCGCAAGGGGGGAGGGAGCCGACCGGTTATGTCGCTCGCACTTCGGATTCAATTCCAAAGAGCAGATATGTGCCCGCCTTCTCGCGACGCAGTGCGCCCGAGCTTTGCCAGACACTTCCCGCCCTCTCCAAACGGAGGGCGCAGGGAAGACCGGGTGCGCGCTGCACCCGCGGTCCCGTGTGCGGTTTGCACTAAGAATGCTGCACACGAGCATACAGGGCAGCGGTGAACACCCGGCCTTCCCTGCGCGATGGCTTTACGGCTTATAACGTGCTCTCCCCGGAGAACGGCTCTTTTGCCTCCGTCGCGCCCTGGGAAGTCGAACGCCTCCAGGAGCATGGACGCCAGCAACGCGGCGTCGGGACCACACGACTTCGCCGTACGCTTCAGCCGCGCTCGTCGGGCGACAACCTCCGCGTCCACCGCTCCCCGCCCAACGTCCGTGACGACGGCCGACGCCCTTCTGACCAGGACGGGATGGGCAGGGATATGAGCTGATTTGCAATTCTGGTAAACAGAAATATTTTTCATTTTAGGGCTTGACATGGATTCCGAAAATCGGAAGGTGATTTGCCGGTCGGCTTCTCCCTTCGCTCTTTGAGCGATGACTATTGCGGAACTACGGACTATTCTCGCAATGCACCCTCCGCGTCAGGCCGGCGCGGTCTCGGTGAAGGATCGATCATGAGCGATGCAAGCCGTCAGGCGCACTGGGAAAGCGTCTACACCAGCAAAGGCGAGAACGAGGTCAGCTGGTTCCAGGAGAGCCCTGCCCCGTCGCTGGCGCTGATCACGGAGATCTGCGCGGTCCCCTCGTCTGCGATCATCGATATCGGCGGCGGCACCTCACGGCTGGTCGATCAACTCATTGATCGCGGGTTTCTCGACGTCACGGTGCTGGATTTGTCCGCCGCGGCACTGGAAACCCCAAAGGCCCGCCTCGGCGAACGCGCCGGGCGCGCGCGGTGGCTGGTGGCCGACGCCACCACATGGGAGCCGTCACGCAGCTATGACATCTGGCACGACCGGGCGGCGTTTCATTTTCTGACCGAAGCGCTTGACCGCGCGGCCTATATCGCACGGCTCGAGCACGGCTTGAAAATCGGCGGCCACGCCATCATCGCCACCTTTGCGCTGGACGGCCCCGAGAAATGCAGCGGCCTGCCGATCATGCGTTACGATGCGGCGCGGCTCGGGCAGACGCTCGGGGCCCGATTCAAGCTGCTGCAAAGTCTCGGCAACGACCACGCCACACCCTGGGGCTCGCATCAGCCATTTCAGTTCAGCGTGTTTCAGCGCGTGGCGTGAGGAAACTCTGCAAGGCTCACCCCCACGGCCCGCGCGGAGCCGAGGGCCGGCCCCACGGACCGCGGCGGGGCGTGTTGCTGCCGGTGCCGATGGAAG
Source organism: Hyphomicrobiales bacterium (assembly GCA_017305715.1). Lineage (GTDB taxonomy): Bacteria > Pseudomonadota > Alphaproteobacteria > Rhizobiales > Xanthobacteraceae > Bradyrhizobium. The sequence goes on from JAFKKG010000008.1 coordinate 274,092, forward strand.
CCGGTCCGCCCCGCGCGCCCATTTGCGCGGCGAGCTGTTGCAGCGCCGCGATGCGGTTCTCGGTCGCGGGATGCGTCGTGAACAGGTTGTCGACGCCGTGTCCCGACAGCGGGTTGATGATGAACATGTGCGCCGTCGCCGGATTGCGCTCGGCCTCCATGTTCGGCACCTGATGTGCGGCACCCGCGATCTTCGCCAGCGCGGAGGCCAGCCACATCGGCTGACCGCAGATCCGCGCGCCGAGGTCGTCGGCGGCGTATTCGCGCGTCCGGCTGATCGCCATCTGCACCAGCATGGCGCCGAGCGGCGCCAGGATCATCATCGCGATCGAGCCGATGATACCGGGACCCTGGTTGTTGCCGCGGTTACCGAAGAACATGCCGAACTGCGCCACCATCGAGATGGCACCGGCAATGGTCGCGGTGATCGTCATCAGCAGCGTGTCGTGATTTTTGATGTGCGCAAGTTCATGCGCGATGACGCCGGCCAGTTCCTCGCGGCTGAGCGACTGCATCAGGCCCGTGGTCACGGCAACCGCGGCGTTTTGCGGATTGCGGCCGGTGGCGAACGCGTTGGGCTGCGCCTCGTCCATCAGGAACACGCGCGGCATGGGTAAGCCGGCGCGGCCGGCGAGTTCGGCCACGAGGTTGTAAAGGTCCGGCGCGGTGCGCTGATCGACCTCGTGGGCGCCGTACATCGACAGCACCATGCGGTCCGAATTCCAGTAGGCGAACAGATTGGTCGCCGCAGCGATCACCAGCGCAATCATCGCGCCGCCCGCACCGCCGAAGAGGTAGCCGACGCCCATGAAGAGGCCGGTAAGACCGGCCAACAGAATGGCAGTCTTGAAATAGCTCATGTTTGTCTCCCTGCCGCCACGGCCTGGTGCCGGGGCAGACGTTCCTGATGTAGGGAGCCGGCCGGCTTCCCTTCAAGAAGCCGTGGTGCGTCGTGGCGCCGCGCTGGTTGAAACCGTGCACAACGGATTACCGAAATGTAATCTAGCGGACTGAGGGACGTATCCGACGCAAAAAGCCGCCCGAAGCGGGCGGCTTTTCGCGGGAATCGGATCGATGGCCTGTCAGACAGCCACCATGGCGAGGCTCGACTTCCGGCGAAGGGCCGCAAAGCCGATACCACCGAAGCCAACAATGATCATAGCCCAGGTGGAGAGCTCGGGAACAGCGACCGCGATTGTAACTTCATTGCCGACAGCGGAATAGACATCGAGGTGTCCACCCGGCGTAATCCCGTCGATGGTGAGCAGGAACAATACGTCGGCGCCGCTCGGATCGGTGGTGGGAAATAACTGGAAGTTGGTATTTGGATCGACGAAGAGACCTGAGAATCCGGTGGGCTGCACACCGGTAAAATTATTGGTGGGCGTGAAGCTGAATTTGAGAAAGTTTCCCAACGTCAGATTGATCAAGTGCTCGTTGAAAAAGCTGCCCGCATCACTCAATGCAACGTTGCCGGGCATGCTTCCGGTGACGTTGCCAGTGTTGGTGGCGGGGCCGATAGTGCCGTCGGTCTGAAAGTTGGAAATCACGACCGTGTTCGATTGGGCGCCGTTGCCGATCAGATCCCACGCGAATTGCACCGTCGAGCCGAACAACCCCGACGTGTCGATCGTCGCCGTATAGGTTGTGGCTTTTGCCGGAACGGTCGCCGTCACGGCCGCGAAAGCCAGCAGCACAGCTGCTACGCCAAATTTCTTCATGGTCAAAAAGCCCCGGATCGAGAAAAAGCAGAACTGCATAAAAGTTGTATGCGGGAGTTATGACAGTTTTGCATCGACCGACGTTGCGTTGCCCATTTCCCGCATTCTGGCGAATTAGTGATCTCGCCAAGGTTCCCTTGGCGGCCGGATCGTGAGAAACTACACGGGTGAAAATATCGTTCCACCTTGCCCGGCTACTGGCGATCTTTTTGATCGCAGGTCTCGTATTCGCCCCGCTTTCAGCGCCGGCGAAGGCGGGCATGGTCATGGGCAAGGGGGCGCCGATGGCGTCGACCGAGATGGCCTCCATCGCCGCCGACATGCCCTGCTGCCCGGACAAATCCCTGCCCATGGATTGCGACCAGTGCCCGCTGATGGCGCTTTGCATGGTCACGAGTTTTCACGCACCGTCCTCGGCCGGAATGATTGAAATTCGGCCCGTGACCCTGCGGATGCTGGCGCCCGGCAGCGACCCGCAAGGCGACAGCCTCGGCCAACATCCCCCACCAAGACCTCCCCGATCCCTGGTCCATTCGGCCTGACGCCTGATGTCGCGCGGCGCTTCGATGCGCCCGTGATCGATGCCGCTTGAGGCGGCTGACCAGTAGATTTTGGGAACTCGACAATGAAGACGATGCAGCATTCGCGCGCCCTTTTGGGTGCGCTGATCGGCGTGGGCATATTGGGCATGGCCGTGGTCGGCGTGACCGGCTTTGCCGCCGCCGACATGAACGACCACAAAGACCACAGCGCGCACGGAACGGCCGCGCCATCAACGCCTCCGGCGGATCGCAAGATCAAATATTACCGCAACCCGATGGGGCTGCCGGACACCTCCCCTGCTCCCAAGAAGGACTCGATGGGGATGGATTACATCCCGGTCTATGAGGGCGAGGACAGCGACGACGGCTCGGTCAAGCTGTCGCCGGGGAAGATCCAGCGCACCGGCGTGAAGTCGGAGCCGGCCGCGCCGCGCGTGATCCGCACCGTGATCCACGCGCCGGGCACCATTCAGCTCGACGAACGCCGCGTCTCCATCATCTCGATGCGCGCCGAAAGCTACATCCAGAAAATCGCCAACGTCACCACGGGAAGCCACGTCGCCAAGGGCGAACCGTTGATGGAAGTGTACAGTCCGGCGGTGTCGTCGGCCGCGGCCGAATACATTTCAACCATCAACTCCAGAACCATCGGGAACGATGCGGCCTATGGCAAGGGGTCGCGGCAGCGGCTGATGAATCTCGACGTGCCGGATGCCGCGATCACGGCGATGGAGAAAAGCCGGACGGTTCCCATTGCCGTCGAGTGGACCTCGCCGCGCGACGGCATCGTGCTCGAGCGCAACGCCATCGAGGGCGCACGCGCGCAGCCCGGCGACGTGCTGTTCCGGATCGCCGACCATTCGATGGTCTGGGCCCTCATCGATGTCGCCGAGCGCGACATGGGAATGCTGGCGGCAGGGCAACCGGCGACCGTCAAGGCTCGCGGCTTTCCCGGCCGCACGTTCACCGGGAAGATCAACGTGATCTATCCGCAGATCAACAAGGAGACGCGCACCGGGCGCCTGCGGATCGAGCTGAACAATCCGGATCTGGTGCTGATCCACGACATGTATGTCGATGCCGAAATCGATATCGGCAGCCGCGCACCGGTGCTGAGCATTCCCGAGAGCGCGGTGATGGACACCGGCCGGCGGCAGGCCGTGTTCGTCGACAAGGGTGATGGCCGCTTCGAGCCGCGCGAGGTCAAGCTCGGCCATCGCGGCGACGGCTATGTCGAGGTCCGCGACGGCGTCGGCGACGGAGAACCGGTGGTGGTGTCGGCCAACTTCCTGATCGATGCGGAAAGCAATCTGAAAGCCGCCCTGAAGGGCTTTGCCGACGGAGCGCAGCCATGATCGCCCGCCTGATCGCCTGGTCCGCGCGCAACCTGCTGCTGGTGCTGTTCGGTGCCGGATTCGCCACCGCCGCCGGCCTCTATGCGCTGGCGCATCTACCGCTCGACGCCATCCCTGACCTCTCCGATACACAAGTCATCGTCTACACCGAGTATTCTGGCCAGGCGCCGCAGGTGATCGAGGACCAGGTCACCTATCCGCTCACGACCGCCATGCTGACGGTGCCGCGCTCAAAAGTGGTGCGCGGCTTCTCGTTCTTCGGCGTGTCGTTCGTCTACGTCATCTTCGAGGACGGCACCGACATCTATTGGGCGCGCTCGCGCGTGCTGGAATTCCTCAACAGCGCGGCCTCCCGCCTGCCCGCGGGCGTGACGCCGACGATGGGACCGGACGCCACCGGCGTCGGCTGGGTCTACCAATACGCCGTGATGTCCAAGGAGTTGAACCTTTCCGACACCCGCGCGATCCAGGACTGGAATCTGAAATTCGCGCTGGCCAAGGCCGAAGGCGTCGCCGAAGTCGCCAGCGTCGGCGGTTTTGTGCGGCAATACAACGTGATCCTCGATCCGCAGCGGATGCGCGACCTCGGTATCACCATGCCAAAAATGCGTGACGCGATCCGGGCCAGCAATGCCGATGTCGGCGGTCGTACCGTCGAACTGTCCGAGTTCGAACACGTCATTCGCGGCAAGGGCTATATCAAGAGCATCAACGATCTCGGCAATATCGTGCTCAAGAACAGCGGCGGCACGCCGGTGTTGCTGAAAGACGTCGCCCGTGTCGAACTCGGACCCGACGAGCGGCGCGGCATCGCCGAACTCAACGGCGAAGGCGAAGTCGCCAGCGGCATCGTGCTGCAGCGTTTCGGCGTCAATGCGCTGGACGTGATCCAGAACGTCAAGAAGCGGATTTCCGAGATCGCCAGCAGCCTGCCGAAATCGGTCGACATCGTGGCGGTCTATGACCGTTCGAACCTGATCAATGCGGCGATCGACACGCTCAAGCGCACGCTGTTCGAGGAAAGCATCATCGTGGCGCTGGTATGCATCGTCTTCCTGCTGCATGTCCGCAGCGCGCTGGTCGCGATCCTGATGCTGCCGGTCGGCGTGCTGATGGCGTTCGGCGCCATGAAGCTGCTCGGCCTCGGCTCCAACATCATGAGTCTGGGCGGCATCGCGATCGCGATCGGCGCCATGGTGGATGCCGCGATCGTGATGATCGAGAACGCGCACAAGCATCTGGAGCGCGCCGAACCCGGCCGGTCCCGCGTGGACGTGCTGATCGAGGCGGCCTCGCAGGTCGGGCCCGCGCTGTTCTTCAGCCTGCTGATCATCACGGTGTCGTTCATGCCGATCTTTACGCTGGAATCGCAGGAGGGCCGGCTGTTCAGCCCGCTCGCCTTCACCAAGACGTTTGCGATGGCGGCGGCGGCGCTGTTGTCGGTGACGCTGGTGCCGGCGCTGATGGTGATCTTCGTGCGCGGCAAGATCATTCCGGAGCACAGAAACCCGATCAATCGCTTCCTGATCTGGATCTACCGCCCCGTGATCAAGGCGGTGATGCGCGCCAAGGTGCTGGTGATCCTCGTGGCGGTGGCGGTGCTCGCAGTGACGATCTGGCCGGCGCGCCAGCTCGGCACCGAGTTCATGCCTGACCTGAACGAAGGCACGCTGCTCTACATGCCGACGACACTGCCGGGGATATCCGTGACAAAAGCCGGCGAATTGCTGCAGACCCAGGACCGGATCATCCGGAGCTTTCCGGAAGTAGCTTCGGTTTACGGCAAGGCCGGCCGGGCGCTGACGGCAACCGACCCGGCGCCGTCGGAAATGTTCGAGACCGTGATCAACCTCAAACCGAAGGCCGAATGGCGGCCGGGCGTGACCGTGCAGAGCCTGACCGCGGAGATGGACCGGGCGCTGCAATTCCCCGGCGTCTCCAACGCCTGGACCCAGCCGATCAAGGCGCGCATCGACATGCTGTCCACCGGCATCCGGACGCCTGTTGGCGTCAAGGTGATCGGCACCGATCTCAACGAGATCGACAAATTGGCAAAGCAGATCGAGCAGGTACTGAAGGCCGTTCCCGGTACGTCGTCGGCCTATGCCGAGCGTGGCATCGGCGGCTATTATCTCGACATCGTCCCCGATCGCGCGGCGCTGGCGCGCTACGGCATCATGGTGCAGGACGTCCAGGACGTGATCGCGACCGCGCTCGGCGGCCAGACCGTCACCACGACCATCGAGGGCCGCCAGCGTTTTGGCGTCAACATGCGTTATCCCCGCGATCTGCGCGGCGATACGCAGGCGATCATCCGCGACGTGCTGGTGCCGATGCCGGGCGGCGGCGCCGTGCCGCTCGGCGAGGTGGCAAAAGTCGCGCCGTCGCGCGGGCCGACCTCGATCCGTACCGAAAACGGCCAGCTCGCGGCCTACATCTATGTCGATATCCGCGACCGCGATATCGGCGGCTATGTCGTGGACGCGCAGGCGGCCGTGAAGGCCAGCATCGCGTTCCCGCCCGGCGCCTATGTGATGTGGAGCGGCCAGTACGAGTACCTCGAACGCGCCACGGCAAGGCTCAAGATCGTGGTGCCGGTGACGCTCACCATCATCTTCCTGCTGCTCTATCTCAACTTTCGCTCGCTGACGGAAACCCTGATCGTGATGCTGTCGCTGCCGTTCGCGCTGGTCGGCGGGCTCTGGCTGATGTGGTGGCTGGGATTCAACCTGTCGGTCGCCGTCGTCGTCGGCTTCATCGCGCTCGCCGGTGTTGCCGCCGAGACCGGCGTGGTGATGCTGATCTATCTCAACCAGGCCCTCGACGAGGTCCGCCTGCGCCGGGAGGCCGAAGGTCGCGCACTCACAAAACAGGACCTTTACGATGCGATCATGGAGGGCGCGGTCGAGCGGGTACGGCCGAAGATGATGACGGTGGTCGCGATCATGGCCGGCCTGCTGCCGATCATGTGGAGCACCGGCACGGGCTCCGAGATCATGCAGCGCATCGCGGTGCCGATGATCGGCGGCATGATCTCCTCGACGCTGCTGACGCTGATCGTGATCCCCGCGATCTACGCGCTGGTCAAGGGCGCGCGGCTGGAGCGGATTTTCCACCCGGCGATAAATCCCAAGCCAAGCGAGGCTTGAACGGGCTCATCGGAGGTGGTTTCAAACACTGTTTGAATTCACCCTGATGCGCGCGTGCAAGGCTGCCGCGCGCGACGCGGCGCCCGCTTGTGCCGGGACCCGTCGGGCGTCTAGATTGCGCGCCAACGAACAACCGCCTGCGCCCAAGGGAGAACAACGAATGAAACACGCCTATATCCCGCGAACCACGACCTACAACCTCAATCCGGGCGAAGAACTCAACGATTTGCGCATGTCGGACGAGGTTCGTCCGCTCTACGAGCACGTCAAGAAGTTCATCCGCGAGACCGTCGACCCGATGTCGGTTGAATTCATCAAGCTCGGCGAGAAGAAGACCGACCGCTGGAGCTTTACGCCGGAACAGCTGGCGTGCCTGCAGAAGGCCAAGGACAAGGCCAAGGAAGAGGGCCTGTGGAACTTCTTCCTGCCCGATGACGAAACCGGCCAGGGCCTGAAAAACCTCGATTACGCCTATATCGCGGTCGAGCTCGCCAAGAATCCGATGGCGTCGGAGACCATGAACTGCTCGGCGCCCGACACCGGCAACATGGAAGTGCTGGAACGCGTCGGCACCAAGGCGCAGAAGGAAAAATGGCTGAAGCCGCTGCTGGCCGGCGAGATCCGCTCGGCCTATGCGATGACCGAGCCGAACGTCGCCTCCTCCGACGCCAAGAACATCTCGACCTCGGCCAAGCTGGTCGGCGACGAATGGGTGATCAACGGCGAGAAATATTACATCTCCGGCGCCGGCGACCCGCGCTGCAAGATCATGATCGTGATGGTGAAGACCAATCCGGACGCGCCGCCGAGCAAGCAGCAATCGCAGATCCTGGTGCCGATCGACACCCCCGGCGTGGAGATTCTGGGCCCGATGCACGTGTTCGGCCACGACCACGCGCCGCGCGGCCACATGCATCTGCGCTTCAACAATTGCCGGGTGCCGAAGGAAAACATGCTGCTCGGCGAAGGCCGCGGCTTCGAGATCTCGCAGGTCCGTCTCGGACCGGGCCGTATCCACCACTGCATGCGCACCATCGGCAAGGCCGAGAAGGCGCTCGATTTGATGGTGCAGCGTGGCCTGACCCGCGAAGCCTTCGGCAAGAAGATCGCCCATCTCGGCGGCAACATGCAGATCATCGCGCAGGCACGCTGCGAGATCGAGGCGATGCGGCTGATGGTGCTGAAGGCGGCCAAGGCGATGGACGTGCTCGGCAACAAGGAAGCGCGGATCTGGGTCAGCATGGTCAAGGCCATGGTGCCGGAGCGGACCTGCAAGATCATCGACCAGGCGATCCAGATGCACGGCGCGACGGGTATTTCGCACTGGAGCCCGCTCGGCGAAATGTACCAGGACGTGCGCCACCTGCGCTTCGCCGACGGCCCGGATGAGGTGCACTGGATGGTGGTTGGCCGCCATGAACTGAGCATGCCGTAGGCTCCAGGGATTTCGTCATGCCCGGCCTTGTGCCGGGCATCCACGTTTTTCTCCACGCAAGCAAGAAAGACGTGGATGGCCGGGACAAGCCCGGCCATGACGAAAGAGTCGTGATATCCGCTCGCTTCGCCCGCCCTACGGAACCCTCCCATGGAATACGCGCCTGAAAACCTCCAGCCGCGCGAGCGCTACAAGCTACTGGCCGGCTTCGTGCTGCCGCGGCCGATCGCCTGGATCACGACGGTCGGTCCATCCGGCGTGGTCAATGCCGCGCCGTTCAGTTTCTTCAACGTGTTCTCCGAAGATCCGCCGCTCTGCATGTTCGCGGTCAATCAGCGGCCCGACGGCCGGGTCAAGGACACCCTGATCAACGTGCAGCACAGCGGCGAATTCGTGGTCAACCTCACCGACGAGCCCCTGGCGCGCGCGATGCACGATTCCAGCGGCGACTTCCCGCCCGATGTCGGCGAGCCCGGCTATCTCGGCTTAAAACTTGCGCCCTCGACGCGGGTAGCGGTGCCGCGGCTGGCCGACGCGCCCTGGGCGATGGAGTGCAAGGTCTGGAAGACCATGAACGTCAAGGACAACCGCCACCTCATCATGGGCGAAGGCATCAACTTCTACATCCGCGACGAATTGTGGGACCCTGATGCCATGCGCGTGCACATGGAACGCTATCACCCGATCGGCCGCATGTTCGCCGACCGCTACTGCCGCACCGACGACCGCGTCGTGTTCCCGCCGGCGCCGGAAGTGCCGGCGAAGTAGCGGGGTGATGACCTTGGAACAGGAGTCCGCATGACCGAACATTTCCGCGACAACGAAGCCGGCAACCGGTTCGAACTCGACGTCGACGGCACGATCGCCTTCGTCACCTACCGCAAATCGCCTGATACGATCACGCTCGAGCATACCGTGGTGCCGCCGGAACTCGGCGGCAAAGGCATCGGCTCAAAGCTCGCGCGCGCCACCCTCGACGCGGTGCGGGCGCAGGGACGCAAGCTCACGGTGGAATGCAAGTTCATTCAGGGTTTTATGCGCAAGCATCCGGAAGACAACGATCTGCTGGCGTAGCTCACTACCCCGGCCGGTGCGCGCGCAGGAATGAGCGGATCTGGCGCACGGCGAGCGGAATCCGCTCCTTCGGCTCCTTCCACGGGAACATGCTGACTTCGGCGTTCGGCGCCAGCATCGCACTCTCCATCGCGACCGCATAAGGGTGCGCCGGGACATCGTCGGGCAGGATCAGCACCGGCGTCCGGCACTGGCGCACGAAATCGCGCGTGACCGTGAAAACGAAGTCGGGATTGGTGCGGTACATCCGGGTCAGGAATTGATCGACCTGCGCCATTGTGAGGTCGGGCCGTTGCTTCAGCAGTTCCGGTGCCCAGCCCCTGGTGTTGTTGTCGTAGAACAGGTCACGCATTTCAGGGCGCGAACCGCTCGGCTGCGCCAGCACGCCCGCAACGACGCGATCGGGCGCGCGCTTGAGCAGGTTCCAGATCAGGGGGCCGCCGATGCAGAAGCCGAGCACCATGAACTTGTCGATGCGAAGGTGATCCATCAGCGCGAGATGATCGTCGGTGTGGGAATCCCAGGGCCGGTCGATCTCGAGCGGGCCTGAGGATTGCCCGGTATTGGCATTGCGCAGATCGGCGGCGATGCAGCGGTACTCGCCCTTGAATTCCTCGAAGGAATCGAATGGCGGGTAGCTGCCGGACAGTCCCGCGATCGTCGAGTTCAATCCGCCGCCCGCGATCAGCAGCAATGGATAGCCTTCGCCGGCCTCCTCGTAGTGGATGCGGACGGCGCCTTTTTCGAAAGTCGGCATGGTGGTTTCCCCGGATTGTTTTTGCTTTTACGGCTTCGTCGGCTCGCCGATCTTGTCCTGCGTTTTTGTATCGAAATCGCTGGCCTCGTGGCGCTCGTGCAGTTGGCTGGCCGGATCGCCCGAGATCCGGTTGACCATGCGCCCGCGCTTCACCGCCGGACGCTTGGCAATCTGGTCGGTCCAGCGCTGCACGTTCTTGTATTCGTGCACCGACAGGAATTCGCCGGCGCCATAGACGAGACCCTTTGCGAGCGCGCCGTACCATGGCCAGGTCGCCATGTCGGCGATGGTGTAGTCGCTGCCGGCGAGATATTCGTTGTCGGCCAGGCGGCGGTCGAGCACGTCGAGCTGACGCTTCACTTCCATGGCATAGCGGTCGATGGCGTATTCGATCTTGGTCGGCGCGTAGGCATAGAAATGCCCAAAGCCGCCGCCGAGAAACGGCGCGCTGCCCATCTGCCAGAACAGCCATGACAGGCACTCCGCCCGTGCCTGCCCGCCGGCCGGCAGAAAGGCTCCGAACTTTTCGGCCAGATGCATCAGGATCGCGCCGGACTCGAACAGCCGGATCGGCGTCGGCCCGCTGCGGTCCATCAGCGCCGGGATCTTGGAGTTCGGATTGACCGCGACAAAGCCAGATCCGAACTGGTTGCCGTCGATCTTGATCAGCCAGGCGTCATACTCCGCAGCCTTGTGGCCGGCCGCCAACAGCTCCTCGAACATGACCGTGACCTTCACCCCGTTCGGCGTCGCCAGCGAATAGAGCTGGAACGGGTGGCGGCCGACCGGCAGCTCCTTGTCATGCGTGGCGCCCGCGATCGGGCGGTTGATGCTGGCGAAGCGGCCGCCGCTCTCCTTATTCCAGGTCCAGACTTTCGGCGGCACATAGGCGGTGGGGTCGGTTACGCTGTCGTTCATTCGTGTTGGCTCCAGGCTTCTTTCGGCCGTATCACATTCGGGGCGATCTGCCGCGCCGCGGAATTAGATGCGGGCAGCTGGTATACCTTGGGGCTGCCGCCGCCAAGCGCAAGGGCTGGTTGGCGATGCCCAACATTTCCCGTGGCGGGTTGCAGGGGGTCCATGTTACGGTTTCCGATCGGCACCGCAAACAAACAAAAATGCGGGCCTCTCAGGGGAGGAATGCACCATGCTGCAAGGCAAGTGGTTTTCTGCGCTCATTGGGATTGTGCTTGGGATCGCCTGCGGCGGTCACGCGCTGGCACAGGGCACCATCAAGGTAGCCTACACCGACCCGCTATCAGGCCCATTCGCCCAGGTCGGCGACGCCAACCTGAAGCAGATGCAATACATCATCGATTACATCAATTCGAAGGGCGGCGCGCTCGGCAAGAAGTTCGAACTGGTGCCGTTCGACAACAAGTCGCAGCCGTCGGATGCGCTGATCGCGCTGAAAAGCGCGACCGACCAGAACATGCCCTTCATCATGCAGTGCAGCGGCTCCAACATCGCCGCCGCCCTGATCGACGGCGTCAACAAGCACAACGACCGTAACCCCGACAACCGCATCATCTATCTGAATTGCGGCGCGGTGGCCCCCGAGCTGACCAACGAGCAATGCAGCTTCTGGCATTTCCGTTTCGACCTGCACGCCGGCATGAAGGCCGAAGTGATGGTCCGCGCGCTGCCGAAGGAAACCACAAAGGTCTATCTGATCAACCAGGACTATCTGTTCGGTCAATCCGTGCAGCGCGAGGTGAGGAACTACATCACCAAACTGCGGCCCGACATTCAGATCGTGGGTGACGAGTTGATCCCGCTCGGCAAGATCAAGGACTTTTCGCCTTATATGACCAAGATCAAGGCCTCGGGCGCCCAGGCCCTGCTGACCGGCAATTGGGGCCCGGACATGAACCTCCTGATCAAGTCCGGCGTCGATGCCGGCGCTGATCTGCGCTACTACACCTTCTATGCGCATCTCGCCGGTGGCCCGACCGCGATCGGCGCCGGCGGCGACAACCGCGTGCTCGCGGTGATGTCGTTCGGCGAGAACGTGGCGCCGGAGATCGGCAACAAGGAAGCCGAAGCCTTCACGGAAGGCTTCCGCCAGAAGCACAAGTTCGACTTCTCCGCCGCCGGCTTCCGCACCATCTTCGAATATCTGCAGGCCGCGGTGAACAAGGCGGGCTCGATCGATCCCTTGAAGATCGCAACCGCGATGGAAGATTTGCAGGTCAAGGACTTCCTCGGCTTCGACACCAAGATGCGCAAGGAAGACCACCAGATCATCAGCGAATACTTCGTCGGCACCTTCAAGAAAGGCGTGAAATACGACGCCGAAGGCACCGGGCTCGGCTGGGCGACCTCGGCGACGATCCTCGCCAAGGACATCGACCAGCCCAACACCTGCAAGATGAAGCGCCCGAGCGCTTCCTGACCCGACAACAGTCGCCTGCTTCCCCACCGGGGGGCAGGCGTCGCGCTTTGAGTGGTCAGGTCACATGGAAGTCTTTGTCGTCTCCCTGCTGAACGGTCTCGTCTACGGCATGCTGCTGTTCATGCTGGCGAGCGGACTCACGCTGATCCTCAGCATGATGGGCGTGCTCAACTTCGCCCATGCCAGCGCCTACATGCTGGGCGCCTATTTCGCCTACACGATCAGCCTCTATATCGGCTTCTGGCCGGCCCTGATCATTGCCCCGCTGCTCTGCGGGCTGATCGGGGCGGCCATCGAGATGTGGGGGCTGCGGCGCGTCCACCGCAACGGCCACATCGCCGAATTGCTGTTCACCTTCGGCCTGGCCCTGATCATCGAGAAGGTGGTGCAGATGAGCTGGGGCCTGCTGCCGGTGCCCTATCGCGTGCCGGAGCTGCTCGATTTCCCGCTGTTCAAGGTCTACGGCACGCAATTCCCGGCCTACCGCGCCTTCATGCTGGCGATCTCGGCCCTGATGTTCGGCGCGATCTGGCTCGGCCTGACCCGCACCCGCATCGGCCTCGTGATCCAGGCGGCGCTGACCCATCCCGACATGGCCTCGGCGCTCGGGCACAACGTGCCGCGCATCTTCACCCTCGTGTTCGCCGCCGGCACGGCGCTGGCGGGCCTCGCCGGCGTGATCGGCGGAAACTACCAGGTCACGGAGCCGGCGATGGCCTTCACCATGGGGCCGATCGTGTTCGTCGTGGTCGTGTTCGGCGGACTGGGTTCGCTGACCGGCTGTTTCATCGCCTCGATCCTGATGGGGCTGATCCAGACCTTTGCCGTGGTGTTCGACGTCTCGCTGGCGGATCTGCTGGCCAAGTTCGGCTTCGTGGTGACGTCGAGCACGCCGTTTGCCGAAGTCCTCAACGTGACGCTGCCCCGGGTCGGCGCCCTGCTGCCGTTCCTGATGCTGGTCTTGATCCTGGTGTTCCGGCCGCGCGGGCTGATGGGGACGCGTGACACATGACCCTGCTGCGTCGACATTGGCCCTGGCTGCTCGCGATCGTCATCCTGCTCGCCTTTCCGTTCCTGTTCTATGACTGGAGCAAGGGCCGCCATTCCGGCTTCGTGCTGACGCTGATGAGCGAGATCGGCGTCATGGCGATCTTCGCGCTGTCCTACAACATGCTGATGGGCCAGGCCGGTCTGCTGTCGTTCGGGCACGCCGTGCTGCTCGGGATGGGCGCCTATTGCGCGGCCCATGTCGTCCTGCTGGTGAAGGCCGGGTCCTTCTGGCTGCCGACCGAACTGGTGCCGCTGGCCGGCGGGCTCGGCGGGCTGTTCTTCGGCTATGTGTTCGGCTGGCTGGTGACCAAGCAGCGCGCCACCGCTTTCGCCATGATCACGATGGGGCTCGGCGAACTGGTCTCGGCGGCGGCGCTGATGTTCATGGGCTTCTTCGGTGGCGAAGGCGGCATCCCGATCGATCGCGTGATGGACACCAGCCTGGTCGGCGTCAAATACTCCTCGCCCTGGCAGGTCTACTGCCTGGTGCTGGTCTGGGCGTTCATCGCCGCGATCCTGATGCGGCTGCAAACCCAGACGCCGCTCGGCAGCATGGCCAACGCCACCCGCGACAATTTCGAGCGTGCCCAATTCGTCGGCTACGATCCGCGCATGGTGCGGCTCTACCAGTTCGCGCTGGCCGGCTTTTTTGCCGGCATCGCCGGCGGCCTGTATGTGCTGATCTATGAGATCGTCACCTTCGACACGGTGTCCGCCGCCAAGTCAGCCAATGCGCTGCTTGCCGTCTATATCGGCGGCGCCGGCGGGTTCTTCGGGCCGATCCTCGGCACCATTGTCGTGGTACTGCTGCAGAGCGGCGTCAGCCTGCTCAGCAATGCCTGGCTGCTCTATGTCGGCGTGCTCTTCATCGTCATGGTGATGTACGCGCCGGGCGGGCTGATCGGGCTGATCTTCATGCACATGCCGATCTGGCGTGCCGGGCGGATGCGCGAATTGCTGCTGCCCTATGCGCGGGCATTCCCGCCGGCGCTCTTGGTCCTGCTCGGCTTCGTGTTGATGGTGGAACTGGCGTCCTTCACCACCATCGGCGCCGCGCAAGGCAAGAAATTCTCGATCGCCGGCCATACCATCGACACGACGACGCCAATGCCGTGGGTGATCGCCATCGCTGCGCTGGTGCTCGGCGGGCTGTGGCTGCGCCGCGAGGCACGCGGTTTCCGCGAGCGCTGGGACGCGCTGATGGAAGGCGCCAAGGTCGCCAGCGCAAAGACGTCGGCTGACGCCAAGATCCCGCTCGGCAAGGCGCAGGAGGCGATGTCGTGAACGCGGACGTCGCAAGCGCACCTGCCGTCGAACTGCGCGAGGTGCACAAGAATTTCGGGCGCACGGAAATCATCCGTGGCGTCAACTTGAGCATTCCGCGCGGCGAGCGGCACGCCATCATCGGCCCCAACGGCGCCGGCAAGACCACGCTGTTCAACCTGATCTCCGGCCGCTTCCCGATCAGCTCGGGTTCGATCACGGTCAACGGCCGATCGACCGCCGATCTCGCGCCGCAGGAAATCAACCGGCTCGGCCTGTCGCGCAGTTTTCAGATCACCTCGATCTTTCCCCGGATGAGCGTGTTCGAGAACATCCGCTGCGGCTTGTTGTGGTCGCATGGATACGGCTACTCGTTCTGGAACCTGCTGGGCCGGCAGAAGGCGCTGAATGACGCGGCCGACCAATTGCTCGAACGGCTGAAATTGTCCGATCGGCGCGACCTTCAGGCGGGGCTGCTCTCCTACGCCGAACAGCGTGCGCTGGAAATCGGCATCACCATCGCCGGCGGCGCCGAAATCATCCTGCTCGACGAGCCGACCGCCGGCATGAGCCACAGCGAGACCGAGAGCGCGGTGGCGCTGATCCGGTCGGTGTCGGAAGGCAAGACGCTGATCATGGTCGAGCACGACATGAGCGTGGTGTTCGGAATCGCCGACCGCATCACGGTGCTCGTCTATGGCGAGGTGATCGCCTCCGACGCGCCGACTGCGATCCGCGGCAATGCCGCCGTGCAGGAAGCCTATCTCGGCACGGTGGCGGCATGATGCTCGAGGTCCGCGATCTCCACGCCTATTACGGCAAGAGCCATATCCTGCAGGGCGTCGACCTCTCCGTCGACCAGGGCGAGATCGTCAGCCTGCTCGGCCGCAACGGCGTCGGCCGCTCCACCGCCTGCAAGACCGTGATGGGGCTGGTGCCGCCGGTCGGCCAGATCCATTTCAAGGGCCACTCGATCGCCGGCCTGCGGCCCGACCAGATCGCGCATCTCGGCATCGGCTATGTGCCCGAGGACCGCCAGGTCTTTCCCGGGCTCACGGTGCGGCAGAATCTCGAACTCGGCATGAAGCGCGCCGGCGTCGTCGGAAGCTGGAAATTCGAGGACGTGTTTTCGCTGTTTCCCAATCTCGGGGCGCGGCAGGACAACCCCGCCGGCGTGCTGTCGGGCGGCGAGCAACAGATGCTGACGATGTGCCGCACGCTGATGGGCGATCCTGATCTGGTCATCATCGACGAGCCGACCGAGGGGCTCGCGCCAAAGCTGGTCGAACAGGTCGGCACCCTGCTCGACGAGATCGCCCGCCGCGGCACCGCGATCTTGCTGGTGGAGCAGAAGCTCACGATCGCGCTGAAAATCTCCCGCCGGCTCTACGTGATGGGCCACGGCCGCATCGTGTTCGAGGGCACCCCGGCCGAGCTGGCCGCCAATGCCGGCGTGCGCAAGGAGTGGCTGGAGGTCTAGGGGAGAGCGACGCGCAAGGCGCCGGCTGCCCGTTCAGTGCGCCAATCGCATTTGACCGCAAGTTCCCCAGGTCCCAGGATGGCTCACCTGACAACTGGGAGTGGCTGATGTTTATTATGACCAAATGGATTGCTGCAATCGCTGCCGCCGGTGCTTTGATTTGTGTCGCTCATGCGCAGGATTCGGCTGGCCGCAAGGAGCTGAAACGAAGTGATCTGACCGGGACCAATATGGAGGTCGTCGTCAGTGTTTCCGAGACCAAGCCGGGCGAGACGCTCGCGCGACACCTCCATCACGGCGAAGAGGCGCTTTACGTGCTCGAAGGCGCGACGGCCGAATTGCCGGACGGCAAACAAATATCGCTTGCGACAGGCTCGGCTAACATCAACGTTCGCGAGGTCGCACATGGCGGATTCAAGATTGTCGGCGACAAGACGCTCAAGCTCTTGACGGTTCATGTCGTGGACAAGGGGAAGCCGCTCTACGAGACGCCGAAATAACCCAAGCGCAAGAGGCCGCCCCGACGGGCGGCCTCGCCTCGTTTTGGCGCAATGCGCAACCTCCGGCGATCAAGGCGCGGCGAGCGTACTCGGAGCAATGCTTTTGTGGCTGGCGCCGTCGAGATGCGCCATAGTGGATGCGTCGCTACCAAGAGACCATCCAAATGCTTGCTTCGCAGCGTACCCTCTTCGAAATCCCGCGCGAGATTTGTTACCTCAACGCCGCGTCCTACAGCCCTCTGCCGATCCGGACCCAGGAAGCCGCCCGCGCGGCTGTTGGGCGCAAGGGCATGCCGTGGAAACTTCCCGCTTCTTTCGCCAATGAGCAGAATGAACGCGCGCGTGCTGCGGCTGCCCGGCTGATCAACGCGGACGCCTCCGATGTCGCGCTGACGCCATCGATCAGCTACGGCGTCGCAACCGCGGCGAAGCTTTTGACCATTCCCCGCAACACGCGCGTGATCGTGCTGGAAAGCGATCATTCCTCCCCGGTGCTGGAATGGCACGCGCGGGCCGAGGCGCAAGGATTTTCGGTCGAGACCGTTCGACAGCCCGGCGACGGCGACTGGACGTCGGCGGTGCTGGCTGTGATCGAACGATCCGGTGCCGCGCCGGTCAGCCTCGCCTCGATCTCCTCGGTGCACTGGTCGGACGGCGGGCTGATCGATGTCGATCGCGTGAGCGCGGCGCTCAAGAGCCGCGGCGCGATGTTCCTGGTCGACGCGACGCAAGCCGTCGGCGTGCTGGCGATGGATGTGAAACGCCTCGATCCGGATTTCGTGCTGTTCCCGACCTACAAATGGGTGCTTGGGCCTTACGGCCGCGCGTTTCTTTACATTGCAAAACGCCATCAAGGCGGCATTCCGCTGGAGCAGACGTCTTACGGCCGCCGCGACGTGCGCGCCGAGAACGCGGTCTATTTCACGGACCTGCAATATCTGCCCGACGCGCGCCGCTTCGACATGGGCGAGCGCGACTATTTCATCTCGATGGAGATGGCGTCGATCGGCATGGAAATGCTGGCCGAATGGGGGGCCGCAGCGGTGGTACAGCGCATCGCGATGCTGAACGAACGGATTGCCGAAGGCGTGCGCGGCCTCGGCGTCAGCGTGCCGGACGCGCGCCTGCGGGCGCCACATATTCTGAGCCTCGCCTTCAAGGGCGGGCTGCCGGCGGGTCTCGTCGAGGGACTGGCCAGCGAAGGCGTCCACGTCGCGCCGCGTCTCGGGCGGATGCGGATCTCGCCGCATGTGTATAATGACGAGGTGGATGTGGATCGGTTTGTCGAGGTGTTGGCGCGGCGGTTGCGCTCGTAGGGTGGGCAAAGGCGCACTTGCGCCGTGCCCACCATCTATCGTGTGGCGCTGGAAGTGGTGGGCACGCTACGCTTTGCCCACCCTACGCAACTGCTCCCCACCTGTCATCGCAAAGCCCTCATACCCCTTCGCCGCGACATCGTTGCAGATCTGCCGGTACGGGCCGACGCCGCCGATATAGGGCATGAAGATCCGAGGCTTGCCGGGGACGTTGGCGCCCATGTACCAGGAATTGGCCTGCGGATAGAGCGTGGTGGCGGCCACCTCGTTGACGTGGGCGACCCATTTGTCCTCGGCGTCCGGGTTGGCTTCCATGGCCTCAAAGCCATGGTCGCGCATGTAGCTGACGCAGTCGGTGATCCAATCGACATGCTGCTCGATCGAAACGATCATGTTTGATAGCACCGACGGGCTGCCGGGACCGGTGATGATGAACAGGTTTGGAAAGCCGGCGCTCATCAGGCCGAGATAAGTCCGCGGGCCCGCGGCCCATTTCTGGTTCAGCGTGTGCCCGCCGCGGCCACGAATATCGATCTTCGCGACCGACCCGGTCATGGCATCGAAGCCGGTCGCCAGCACGAGCGCGTCGACCTCATAGTCCTTGCCACCGGTGCGCACCGCGCTCTCCGTGATCTCCTCGATCGGATTCGACTTGATGTCGACCAGCGTCACGTTCGGACGGTTGAAGGTCGCAAAATAGTCGGTGTCGATGCAGATGCGTTTCGAGCCTATCGGATGATTGTTCGGCTGCAGCAATTGTGCGGTCTGCGGATCCTTGACGATTTCAGCGATCTTCTCGCGGACGAAATTAGCGGCGGTGTCGTTGGCGGCCTGGTCCAGCGCGAGATTGTTGTAAGCCATCATGAAGGTGAGCCCGCCGCGGGTCCAGCGCGCCTCGTAATTCGAGCGGCGCTCGTTATCGCCGTCGTCGAGTGCGCCGCGATCGGGCATGTCGGTATAGATGCCGTTGCGCGACACGGTGCGCGCGAAATGCCTGACTTCCGGATACTTCGCGCGAAACGCCTGCCGTTCTTCTTCGGTCAGCGCGGCGTTGCGGGCGGGAATAGAGAAATTCGCGGTGCGCTGGAACACCGTGAGGTGGCTCGCCTGTTCGGCAATCACCGGCACCGACTGGATGCCCGACGATCCCGTGCCGATGACGCCGACGCGCTGGCCGGTGAAGTCGACCGTCTCATGCGGCCAGTGGCCGGTGTGATAGACCTTGCCCTTGAAACGATCGAGGCCCTTGATCTCGGGCATCCGCGCATTCGACAGGCAGCCGGTGGCCAGCACGACGAATTTTGCCGTCACGGTCTTGCCGTCGGAGGTCGCGACCGACCAGAGATTGCGGCTCTCGTTGAATTCAGCGCGTTCGACAGACGTGCTGAACTGGATGTCGGGGCGAAGGTTAAACCGATCCGCGACGTGGTTGGCGTATTTCAGGATTTCGGGCTGCGGCGCATAGCGTTCGCTCCAGTCCCATTCCTGCTGCAATTCGTCGGAGAACGAATAGGAATATTGCATGCTCTCGACGTCGCAGCGCGCGCCGGGATATCGGTTCCAGTACCAGGTGCCGCCGACGCCATCGCCCTGCTCATAAACCCGTACCGAGAACCCCTGCCCGCGCAGCCTGTGCAGCATGTACATGCCGGCAAAGCCCGCGCCGACCACGACGACGTCATAGCTCCCGGAAGCCTGGTTGGATGGCAACGCGGACATGGAAACTCCCTTTTGGAATTCTTGATTTGGCATCCAGCATTCTCTCGATAGCGCCAAAGCGCAAGACACAAATCGGCGGCCATGCTTTGCATATTTTGCAGCGTGGAATGTTGTCACTCCTCATGGTGAGATCATCCCGTGTTGCTAACACGCTTGGCATCCCAGCCCATGATGGGCTAGCGTCACAACAAGCGGCGCCATAAGCCGCCACAGGGAACGGATACGGCCATGAAATCCCCGATCTGCGACATGCTGGGAATTGAATTTCCGCTGCTGGCCTTCAGCCATTGCCGCGACGTGGTGGCGGCGGTTAGCCGCGCCGGGGGATTTGGCGTGTTCGGCGCCACGCGTTACCTGCCGGAGACGCTGGAGCAGGAACTGAAATGGATCGACGATCACGTCGACGGCAAACCCTACGGCATCGATGTGCTGATCCCGGAAAACATCTCGACCGCCGGCGAGAAGAACGTCACCTGGAAAAGCCTGGAGAAGCGGGTTTCGCAGCAGCACCGGGATTTCACCCGCAACCTCCTGAAGAAATACAATATCGAACTCACGACGGAGAGTATCGCCGACAACCAGCCGCAGCCGTTTGACGCCGAGATCGCGCTGCAATTGCTCGACGTCTCGTTCCGCCACCCGATCAAGCTGATCGCGAACGCGCTCGGCGTGCCGCCAAAGGCGATGATCGACAAGGGCCGCCAGCACGGCGTGCCGGTCGCCGCCCTCGTTGGCTCCAAGGAGCACGCGCTGCGGCAGGTCGCGGCCGGCGTCGACATCCTGGTGGCCCAGGGCACCGAGGCCGGCGGCCATTGCGGCGAAGTGTCCACCATGGTGCTGGTGCCCGAGGTGATCAAGGCGATCAAGCCGATCCGCAATGTCCCGGTGCTCGCCGCGGGCGGCATCATGAACGGGCACCAGATGGCGGCCTGCATGGCGATGGGCGCGGCCGGCGCCTGGACCGGTTCGGTGTGGCTGGCGACCGTCGAGTCCGAGACCTCGGAAATCTTTCGCGAGAAGATGATCGCGGCGTCGTCGCGCGACGCCATCCGCTCCAGGGGCCGCACCGGCAAGCCCGCGCGGCAGCTGCGCTCGGTCTGGACCGACGCGTGGGATCGCGGACCGGACAGCCCCGGCGCGCTGCCGATGCCGCTGCAGAGCATCATCAGCCGCGACGCCTTCAACTCGATCGACCGCGCCGCAGCCGCCGGCAACATTCAGGCGCGCGACCTCGTCAGCTATTTCGTCGGCCAGGGCGTCGGCCTGATCGACAGCGTCAAATCCGCCGGCGCCGTGGTGCAGGAATTCAAGGAAGATTTTGTCGACGCGGTGGAGCACATGAATGCGTTGATTGAGGAGTGAATATTTCCCCTCATGGTGAGGAGCGCGAAGCGCGTCTCCGGACGATGCTGCGCATCGCCGGGCGAACCATGAGGCCACAGACGGGCCTGCATCCTTCGAGACGCGGCGAAGACGCCGCTCCTCAGGATGAGGTTCGGAGTTCGTATCAACGAAAAGCAAAGCAAGAAGAAATGCCGACACCCCTCCCCGAAGACCGCATTCCCGTCATCGTCGGCGTCGGCGAAATCGTCGACCGGCCCAAGGACATCGCCGCCGGGCTCGAGCCGCTCACGCTATTGGAACAGGCGCTCCGGCGCGCCGAGGCCGACAGTGGCGGCAAATTCCTAAGCGAACTCGGCTCGCTCGACGTCGTTAATTTTCTGAGCTGGCGTTACCGCGATCCCGAAAAGCTGCTTGCGGAACGGCTCGGCGCCAAACCGGCGCATTGCTATTACGGCCCGGTCGGCGGCGAGAGCCCGATCCGATATCTGCACGAAGCGGCAAAACGCATCGCGCGCGGCGAATGCAGCGTGGCGGCGGTGTGCGGCGCCGAGGCGCAGTCGACCGCCACCAAGGCGCAAAGGGCCAGTATCGAGCTGCCATGGACGCCGTTTGCCCATGATGTCGAGGAGCCGAAACGGGGCGCGGCGTTCCAGAAGCCGATGGCGGTGACGCTCGGCGTGTTCCGCCCGATCACCGTGTATCCGCTCTATGAATCCGCCACCTCGGCGCATTGGGGCCAGACGCCGCGCGAGGCGCTCGCCGAATCCGGCCAATTGTGGTCGACTTTTGCCAGCGTGGCCTCGGAGAATCCGAACGCCTGGCTGAAGAAGAATTTCACGCCGGACGAGATCACGACGCCGACGCCGGAGAACCGGCTGATCGCCTGGCCGTATACAAAACTGATGGTGGCCAACCCGACCGTCAACATGGGCGGCGCCATCCTGATGACGTCGCTGGCCAAGGCCCGCGCCGCAGGCGTGCCCGAAGACAGGTTGATCTATCCGCTCGGCGGCGCCTCGGCGGAAGAACCGCGCGATTATCTGCAGCGCGACCAGTTCTTCGAAAGCCATCCGCAGAACGCCGTGCTGAAAGCGGTGATGGATCTCGTGGGAGGTGACGGCAAGAAATTCGACGCGATCGAATTGTACAGCTGCTTTCCCTGCGTGCCGAAGATGGCGCGGCGGACGCTGGGCCTCGGCCCCGACGTCAAACCCACCGTCACCGGCGGACTGACGTTCTTCGGCGCGCCGCTCAACACCTACATGACGCATGCGGCCTGCGCGATGGTGCGACGCTTGCGCGAGCGCGGCACGCTCGGCCTGCTCTACGGCCAGGGCGGGTTCGTCACCAAGCATCATGGCCTGGTGCTGTCGCGCGAAGCGCCGAAGGCGGCGCTGGCGCAGGACACCAGCGTGCAGGCCGAAGCCGACCGGGCCAAGGGCACTGTGCCCGAGTTCGTCACGGAAGCCTCAGGCAAGGGCAAGGTCGAAAGTTTTACGGTGATCTATGGCGGCAAGGGCGATGTCGAGCACGGCGTGGTGATGCTGCGCACGGCGAACGACGCGCGTGCCTTGGCGCGGGTGCCGTCGAGCGACAGCGCGACGCTGGCGCATCTGCGCAACATGGACCGCACGCCGGTGGGTTCGCTCGGCGATATCGCCACGGCCGGCGATGGCGTGCTGGAGTGGCGGGTGGGGTAAACTCGTAGGGTGGGCAAAGCGAAGCGTGCCCACCATCAAGTATTGCGGCTCAAAGATAGATGGTGGGCACGGCGCAAGGGCGCCTTTGCCACCCTACGTGCGTAGCGTCCGGAGCACGAAACCCCTACCCCTTGACGTCCTGCTTTTCCGACGCCGTCGGCTTGCCCTTGGCGCCGGTGCCGACGACGCGGACCTGGTCGCCGTCGGCGATGCCGTCCGGCGGCGCGGTGATGATGCGGTCTTCGGCGCCGAGGCCCGAGGCGATTTCGACGTCGCGGCCGAGATCGCGGGCGATCGTCACGGTCTTGAACAGCACCTTGTCGTCAGCACCGACGGTCGCGACCCGCAAGCCGTCCTTGTTGAAGATGAGGGCGCTGGCGGGAATGTGCAGCGGCACGGCGTCGCGTTCCAGCGGCAGACGGACATTGGCGAAAGCGCCGGGCATCAGTTCGCCGCGCGCATTGTCGAGCGCCAGTTGCATGCGCGTCGTCCCCGACCCGACATCGACCGATTGCGAGGAGGCTTCCACCGTCGCCGCAAAGGTCCGGTTCGGATATTCCGGCATCGTCAGCACGGCTTTCGCGCCGATCCTGACCGCAGGAACGTAGCTCTGGGGCACGTTGACATAGACGCGCAGCTTGGTGATGTCGGAGACCACGAACATCGCAGGTCCGGTGCCGCCGCCGGCATTGATCAGCGCGCCGACATCGGTCTCGCGCGCGGTGACGATGCCGTCGAACGGCACCGTGATCTTCTTGTAGCCCGCCAGCGCCTCCAGCCGTTCGACATTGGCCTGGCCGGAATTGACGGCGGCCTTCTTGTTGGCGAGGTCGGCGGTGCGCTCGTCGATCTCCTGCGCCGAGACGAAGTTCGAGGCGACCAGCGTCTTGCGCCGGTTCAGCGTCGCCTCCGACAGCCGCGCGCTGGCCTGCTGGCTGACGAGATCGGCTCTGGCCTGCAGCAATTGCTGGTCGAGGTCCGGCGCCTCGATCTCGGCGATCACCTGGCCGGCCTGGACCCTGGCGCCGATATCGGCGCTCCAGCTCTTCAGATAGCCGCTGACGCGGGCGAAGATCGGCGCGCGGGAATAGGCCTCCAGCCGGCCCGGAAGGTCGATGGTCGGATTGAGCGCACGGGCCGTGGGCGGCGCGACGGCGACTGTCGGAATCGCCTGTGCGTCGGTCCATTCCTTCAGCTTCGCGCTGGAATCCTCGCGGGCCCGTATGCCGGTGGCGACGATCAGCCCCGCCCCGATCAGCGCCACGACCCCGAATAGGCCCAGTTTCCGGTGCGATACCGGCGGGCGTTGTTCAGTGGCCATGCGGCTTCTCCGGTGCGGCGTCGGCGATGACGCCCTGTTTCTTGTGTACCATACTGAATACCACGGGAACAAACATCAGCGTGGCGATTGTTGCAAAGATCAAGCCACCGATCACCGCGCGCCCGAGCGGGGCGTTCTGCTCGCCGCCCTCGCCGAGCCCCAGCGCCATCGGGGCCATGCCGATGATCATCGCGAGCGCCGTCATCAGCACCGGGCGGAAGCGGACGAAACCGGCTTCCAGCGCGGCGGCGACGGGATCGCCGAGTTCCTCGTAGCGCTCGCGGGCGAAGCTGATGACCAGCACGCTGTTGGCGGTCGCCACGCCCATGCACATGATGGCGCCGGTCAGCGCCGGCACCGACAGCGTGGTATGGGTCGTGAACAGCATCCAGATAATGCCGGCAAGGGCCGCCGGCAGCGCCGTGATGATCACGAACGGATCGGACCAGGACTGGAAGTTCACCACGATCAGGAAATAGATCAGCACCACGGCGGCGAGCAGGCCGAACAGCAGGCCGGAGAACGAGCTGTTCATGGTCTGCACCTGGCCGAGCAGCACCACCGATGAGCCCTTCGGCACGTCCTTGGCCGTGTCCGCCATCGCGGTCCGCACGTCGGCGGCGACCGCGCCGAGATCGCGGCCCTGCGGCGTCGCGAAGATCTGCACCAGCGGCTGGATGTCGTATTGCGACACCACCGCACTGGATGTCGCGCGCTTCAGGTCCGCAATGCCGCCCAGGATCGGCGCCTGTGGGTTGCCCGTCGCGGTGATCGGCAGCGCCTGCAGCGCACTGAGCGAATCCATCTTGTATTGCGGCGTCTGCATCACGATCGAATAGGACACGCCGTTGTCCGGGTTGAGATAATAAGTGGGCGCGACCTGCGCACTGCCGGCCAGATTGACCACGAGGCTGTTGGTGACGTCGCGTTCGGTCAGGCCGACATATTGCGCCCTCGTGCGGTCGACCTCGATATTGAAGGTCGGTGCATTGGGCGATTGCTGGATCCGCGCATCGGCAATGCCGGGAATCTTCTTGATGCGGCTCAGCAGCTTGTTGGCGTAGGCGAAATTGCCTTCCGAATTGGGTCCACGGATCTGCAGGTCGATCGGTGCCGGCGCGCCGAAATTCAGGATCTGGCTGACGATGTCGGCGGGCAGGAACGAGAAGCTCATGCCGGGAAACTGCCGCGGCAACTGCTCGCGCAGCAATTGCACGTGCTCGTCGGTCGGCCGATGGCCCTCCTTGAGCTTGATCTGGATGTCGCCGTCCGCCGGGCCGATCACGCCGGTGTTGTTGTAGGTCATGTTGATGCCGGAGATCGGCATGCCGATATTGTCGGTCATGGTCTCGATCTCGCCGGGCGGCAGGATCTTGCGGATCGCCTTCTGCACGTCGGCGAGTTGGTTGGCGGTCTCCTCGACACGGGTGCCGACCTGGGTGCGGACATGCATCAGGATGTTGCCGGCATCGACCGCGGGGAAGAAGTTGCGGCCAAGATACGGCACCAGCAGGAACGAGAGCGCGACCACGGCGAGGAAGCCGGTGACGAACAGCGGCCGCCGCCCCAGCGCCATCGACAACAGCTCGCGATAGGTGCCGCGAATGCGCTCGAACCGCGCTTCGAAACCGCGCTGGAACAGCACCAGCGGATTGCGCGTCTTCGGCGGCGCGCCGTCATGGTGGACATGCGGCTGCAGCAGGTATTTCGCCATCGTCGGCACCAGCGTGCGCGACAGGATGAACGACCAGATCATCGCGAACATCACCGCTTCGGCCATCGGCACGAACAGGAAGCGCGCGACGCCTTGCAGGAAGAACATCGGCACGAACACGATGCAGATGCAGAGCAGCGACACGAAGGCCGGCGTCACGATCTGATTGGCGCCGTCCAGGATCGACTGCTCGACCGGCTTGCCCTGCTCCAGATGGTAATTGATGTTTTCGATGGTAACCGTGGCGTCGTCGACGAGGATGCCGACCGCGAGCGCCAGCCCGCCGAGCGTCATGATGTTGAGCGTCTCGCCGATCAGGGACAGCATGATGATGGCGCCCAGCACCGACAGCGGGATCGAGACCGCGATGATCACGGTCGACCGCCAGCTTCCGAGGAACAAGAGGATCATGACGCTGGTCAGGAGCGCCGCGATGACGCCTTCGACGGCGACGCCCTGGATGGCGCCGCGCACGAACACCGACTGGTCGCCGATGAAGCCGATCTTGAGCGCGTCCGGCATCTGGTCCTTGACCTCGACCACCTTCTGCTTGATGCCGGCGATGATGTCGAGCGTCGAGGTGGCGCCCGCCTTCAGCACCATCATCAGCACCGACCGGTTGCCGTCGACGTGAACGATATTGGTTTGCGGCGGATTGCCGTCGCGAACGCTGGCGACGTCGCGGACATAGACCATCGCGCCGTTGACGGTCTTGATCGGCAGGTCGCCGAGCTCTTCCATCTTGAGCGGCGAGTTGTTGAGCTGGATGTTGTATTCGAACTGGCCGATCTTCTGGGTGCCGACCGGGGTAATCAGATTCTGCGCGGCAAGCGCATTGGCGACGTCCTGCCCGGACAGCCCGCGCGCCTGCAGCGCGGCGGGGACGAGGTCGATCTGGACCTGGCGCTGCTTGCCGCCGAACGGATAGGGAATGGCGGCGCCCGGCACGGTGACCAGCGGCGTGCGCAACTGGTTGATGCCGATATCGGCGAGGTTCTGTTCGGTCAGCCCCTCGCCCGAAAGCGCCACCTGGATGATGGGAACGGTGGAGGCGCTGTAGTTGAGGACAAGCGGCGGGGTCGCCCCCGGGGGCATCTGCTTCAGCAGCGTCTGCGAAATCGCCGTCACCTGGGCGTTGGCGGTGCGGATGTCGACGTTGGGCTGGAAGAAGATCTTGACGATGCCGATGCCGTTATAGGAATTGGCGACGATGTGCTCGATGTCGTTGACCGTCGTCGTCAATGCCCGCTGGAACGGCAGGATGATGCGCCCCGACATCTGGTCCGGCGGCAGGCCGGTGTAATTCCAGACCACGCCGATGACGGGGATACGGATGTCCGGGAAAATGTCGGTCGGTGTGCGCAGCGCGGCCAGGGGTCCGATGATCAGCAGCAGCAGCGCTAGCACGACGAAAGTATAAGGCCGACGCAGCGCAATACGGACCAGTGCGATCATCTAGAAGGCATTCCCAATTGCCACGGAGAGACGAAGATTGGCGCCCCTGCAAGGCCCCTTTCGCCGGGCGCTGATTTACCCGAAAAAGGACCAAAAGGCCAATCAGGTCAGGGCAATTGTCCTTCACTTCCGCGGCATAGCTGAACGGGCCGCCGGCTGGGCTGGATGGCCGGCGGCCAGCCTGCTCAGGCCGCCCGGACGGTGTCGAGGAACTTGCCGACCTCGAGCTTGAGGCGGTTGCTGTCGCGGGACAGCGATTGCGCCGCCGAGAGCACCTGTGCGGATGCCGCGCCGGTCTCGCCGGCGCCGCGCTGAACATCCGTGATGTTGGAGGACACCGTCCGGGTGCCTTCGGCAGCCTGCTGCACATTGCGCGAGATTTCCTGCGTTGCGGCACCCTGCTCTTCCACCGCCGCGGCGATCGTCGAGGAGATTTCCGACAGGCGCTCGATGGTGCCGCTGATCTCCCGGATGGCACTCACCGATTCCCGGGTCGCGGCCTGGATGCCGGTGATCTGCTGGCCGATCTCGCCGGTGGCCTTCGCGGTCTGCTCGGCCAGTGCCTTCACCTCGGAAGCCACGACCGCAAAGCCACGGCCAGCCTCGCCGGCACGCGCCGCCTCGATGGTGGCATTGAGCGCGAGCAAATTGGTCTGTCCCGCGATCGTGTTGATCAACTCAACGACGTCGCCGATGCGGGCTGCGGCTTTGGACAATTCGCTGACCCGCTCGTTGGTGCTGCGGGCCTGATCGACGGCATCACCGGCCATCCGCGCCGATTCCTGCACCTGGCGACTGATCTCGTTCACGGAGGAGGACAGCTCCTCGGTGGCCGAGGCCACCGACTGCACGTTGGCGGAAGCTTCCTCCGAAGCAGCCGCAACCGTCGTGGTGACTTCCTGCGCCCGCTCCGCGGTGCTGGTCAGCGTCCCCGCCGATGCTTCGAGTTCGGTCGAAGCCGACGATACGGTCTCGACGATCTCGCCGACGGCGCCCTCGAATTCGTTGGCGAGCTTGACCATGTCGGCCTTGCGCCGTTGCGCGGCGCGGAGTTCGGCTTCCTTCTGGTCAGCTCTCATGCGTTCGACTTCAAGTGCGTTCTTCTTGAAGACTTCCACGGTGCGCGCCATTTCGCCCAATTCGTCGCGGCGCTGGAGACCGGGAACCTCGGCCTTCAGATCGTTCTGCGCAAAGGCGGCCATCGTCGCCTTCAGTTGCCCGATCGGCGTCGACAGTCCCTTGATCCCGATCCACAGCGCCATCGCCAGGGCGACCACCAGACCGAAACTTGCAGCGATCCACACCGTGCGGATCGCCGAGTTGGCTTTGCCGGTCAGATCGTCGGAAACCTTTCCGACATTTTCTATCAGCTCATTGGCCAGCTTCACTTGCTGCTCGATCGCCAGCTCTATCGGCGGGACGCACTCGGTCTTCAGGCGCGCGGCCGCCTTCAAATTGTCCTCCGGTGTGCTTGTCGACGCAGCATATTTGATGCCGGGTTCGCACGCCGCAAAGGCTTTCTGAAAGCCGGCGATCGTCGCCTGAATGACCGTTGCCTTCTCCGGCAAATCCTTCAGGACTTTCGCTATGTGGGTTTCGAAGGCCTTTCGGCTGTCGACGGCTTGCGCCAGGTACTTGGCGTTGCCCGCATCAGTGGTTTCCGCGGCCAATTGGAAGGCTGCGGAGAGATAGTTTTCCGCGCGGCGGCCGGCGCGGACCGCCAGCGTGGTTGATTTGTCAACACGCGAGACGAGATCGGAATAGGCGCCGTTCGATGCGCTCATTTCGTAGGTGGAGAAGGCGACGACTCCGATCGTGACGATGGCCATCAACACGACCACCAGGCTGACCTTGAATGCGATCTTGAAATTGTTGAGTCCAAGCATTTGGCAAATCCCCCGATCTTTCTGAAAATCCAGACCGACCGGCGAACTTGCAATGACATGCGCCAGCCAGCACACAATCGCGTGCACCAAAAGAAATATCGCGGCTGGTAGTGAGATTGGTTAAAAAACCGGGCCGTTAAAATACGCGTAACAAAGCGACGCACCGTAGATTTACGGCTCGACACCACGCTGAAGAACAACGCAAGACGAAAAAGAAAAAGCCCGACCGCAACAGAGGCCGGGCCTTCGTATTGTCATCCCGTAGTCATCAAGCCGCGCGTACCGAGTCCAGGAACTTGCCGACCTCAAGCTTGAGGCGGTTGCTGTCGCCGGACAGCGATTGTGCGGCCGAGAGAACCTGGGTGGACGCCGAGCCGGTTTCGCTGGCACCGCGCTGCACGTCGGTGATGTTGGAGGAGACTTGCTGCGTGCCGTGGGCGGCCTGCTGCACGTTGCGGGAGATTTCCTGGGTCGCAGCGCCCTGTTCCTCCACCGCCGCGGCAATGGTCGAGGAGATCTCCGACAGCTTTTCGATGGTGCCGCTGATCTCCTTGATCGCGTTCACCGAATCCTGGGTCGCGGCCTGGATGCCCGAGATCTGCTGGCCGATCTCGCCGGTCGCCTTGGAGGTCTGCTCGGCGAGCGCCTTCACTTCCGACGCCACGACCGCAAAACCGCGGCCGGCCTGACCGGCCCGCGCCGCTTCGATGGTGGCGTTCAGTGCCAGCAGGTTGGTTTGTTCGGCAATGGTGTTGATCAGCTCGACGACGTCGCCGATGCGGCCCGCCGCCTTCGACAATTGGCTGACCCGGTCGTTGGTGGTGCGGGCCTGAGCGACGGCTTCATTGGCCATCCGCGCCGATTCCTGCACCTGGCGGCTGATCTCGTTGACCGACGACGACAGTTGCTCGGTCGCCGAAGCCACCGACTGCACATTGGTGGAGGCCTCTTCCGAAGCTGCGGCCACCATCGTGGTCAGTTCCTGGGAGCGCTCGGCATTCGAAGTCAGCGTGCCGGCGGAAGCTTCCAGTTCGGTCGAGGCCGACGATACGGTCTCGACGATCTCGCCGACCGCGGTCTCGAACGTATCGGCGAGCTTGATCATATCGGCCTTGCGCTGCTGGGCGGCGACCTGGTCCTGCCTGACCTTGGCCTCGGCCTCGTCACGCGCCTTCTGCTCGGCATTCTCCCTGATGATCGTGACCGTCTTGGCGAGGTCGCCGATTTCGTCGCCGCGGGTGGCTCCGGGGATCTTCACATCGAGATTGCCACCGGCCATCTCGCCCAGCGCGCCGTTCAGCCGCATCATCGGGCGGGAAATCCCGAGGAAGGAGAACACCATCGACGCGAACAACGCGATAATCACCACGATGCCCATTCCGAGGCTGACATGGCTGGCGCGCTCGGTCTGGGCGGCCACTTCCTCCTTCGACGTCGCGTAGTTCTTTCGCGATATTTCGACCTGGCTATCCATCAGCGTGCCTGCCTCCTCGGCAAACCTGACGGTGCGGTTGGCGATAATGTCCGCCTTCAACTCCTCGATCTTGACCGCTTCATCATTGGCGGCGAGGAAACGCTTGACGATCGAATCCAGCGAGCTGATCACGACAAGCAATTCGCGATCGTCGGCCTCGCCCCGCAACAGATTGAAATTGGCCTTGAGCGCGGCCTGAGTCTTCGTGATCTGGGCTATCAGGCTGGTGTCGCCGGTTGCGCCGAGCCGCCAGACCAATGCCCGCAACGTATTGACCTTGGCGTCGGCCATATGCAGCAGCTTTTCGATTTCGAGCTTGTTGTCGAGCTTGGCCAGCGCAGGTGAGGTCAGCTGGGTCTCGATCGCCTTGGTCCATTCGGCCGAAATCGCCGAGCGCTTGTCGATCACCGCGAGCAGATTGACCTGCGTCTTCGCCAGTTCATCGACGCCGGCCGCATAGGAACCCATCAGGGACTTGATTTTCGCCAGCCGCTGTTTGGTATCGGGCATCGCCGCGACCGCCTGCGCATCATCCAGCGCCTTGGATTCCGCGGCGTGGAAGCGCTTGAGGTCCGCGACGTTCTTTTCGACCTCGGCGACCTTCGTCGCCAGGCGGATGTTGCGCGCGACAAGTTCGATCTGCCGGCCGTTCAAATTCGCCGCGATGGCGGCGTCGATGACCCGCTGCGACCGGGCGGCACGGCTGTTCGCCGCTTCGATCGCCGATTCCGACATCATCTGGTTGGCCACCATGCCGCCCGCCAGCACGATGCCGAGCGCGCCGGCCAGCCCCAGCTTGTACCCGATGCGATTGAGCTTGATCATGTCAGCGAGCCCCAGCTTTTCCCGAACGCGCTATTGGCGAAGGCAGGCCGAGGCCGGCAACCAGCGCGTGCACACCCCAAAAGATAGGCATTGTTGTAAGCAGCACTGGTTAATTTTGACTCTGTGGCACGTGCGGCCGGCCCTGCCGAATTGCCGCAGCCACGCCAGAAAACAAAAACCCGGCTCCTTTGGAGAGCCGGGCTTGTCGCTGGTCGTCAGACCGATGTCAGGCAGCCCGAACCGAGTCCAGGAACTTGGCCACTTCGACCTTGAGGCGGGTGCTGTCGCCCGACAGCATTTGCGCCGCGGACAGCACCTGCGAGGAGGCCGAGCCGGTCTCGGTCGCGCCGCGCTGCACGTCGGTGATGTTGGAGGAGACCTGCTGGGTGCCTTGGGCGGCCTGCTGCACGTTGCGGGAAATTTCCTGCGTCGCCGCGCCCTGCTCTTCCACCGCCGCGGCGATGGTCGAGGATATCTCCGACAGCTTTTCGATGGTGCCGCTGATTTCCTTGATCGCAGTCACCGAGTCCTGGGTCGCGGCCTGGATGCCGGCGATCTGCTGGCCGATCTCGCCGGTGGCCTTGGCCGTCTGTTCGGCCAGCGCCTTCACTTCGGAGGCCACGACCGCGAAGCCGCGGCCGGCCTCGCCGGCCCGCGCCGCCTCGATGGTGGCGTTCAGCGCCAGCAGATTGGTCTGGCCCGCGATGGTGTTGATGAGTTCGACGACGTCGCCGATGCGGCTTGCCGCCTTCGACAATTCGCTGACCCGATCGTTGGTGACGCGGGCCTGGCCGACGGCATCGGTCGCCATCCGCGCCGATTCCTGCACCTGACGGCTGATCTCGTTGACCGACGAGGACAGTTCTTCCGTGGCGGACGCCACCGACTGCACGTTGGTGGAAGCTTCCTCGGAAGCCGCCGCCACCGCCGTCGTCAGCGATTGCGAACGCTCGGCGGTCTTCGACAGCGTGCCAGCCGAAGCTTCGAGTTGCGTCGACGCGGACGAGACGGTCTGGACGATCTCGCCGATCAGCGATTCGAAATTGCGGGTGATGCCGTCGACCCGGCGGCCGCGCTCGATCTTGGCCTCGGCGTCAAGCGCCGCGGCCTCGTCGGCCGCCTTCTTGGCGATCAGTGCTTCCTTGAACACCTGCAGCGTATCGGCCATCGCGCCGATTTCGGTTTTCTCGCCTTGATGCGGCACTTCCGCGCTCAGATCGCCTTTGCCGAGAGCCTGCATCGGGGTGACGATCGAGGCAATGCCGGTCGAAACGTCGCGAACCAGATAGAAGCTGACGCCGATGCCGATGATGACGGCGGCGCCGAGGATCACGGCCAGCATCATGAACGCGGTGGCGTAGCTGTCGGCGGCGTCCGCGGCCGCCTTGTCACCGCCCGCGGTGTTGAGATCGATGTCCTTGCGCAGGATGGCGTCGGCTTCGAGCCCGATCTTGTTGACCGTGCTGGAGTTCAATTCATGCGCCTCGAGCGGCACCTTGCCGGCGGCCTTGCGCGACAGCGCCATCACTTCCTCAGTGCCCTGCTTGTATTTGTCCCAAATGGCGCTCCACTCCTTGTAGAGCGCACGCTCTTCCGGTGAGGTGATCATCGGTTCATAGGCCGCCCGGAGCTTGGCATTGCTCTCGACCACGGTCGCCAGGGTCTTTTCCTGCGCCTGCTTCAATTCCAGCGTCTCGGCCAGCATGTGTTCGCGGATCACGTTGCGGTAGGTGATGATGCCCGCGCGCAACTCGCCCAGCACGCGGACGCTCGGCAGCCAGTTGGTCGTGATATCCACGGTGTTGGCGTTGATCGCACGCATGTTGCGGACGGCCAGCAGGCCCATGCCCGTCATCGCGACGAGCAGGAAGGCAACAACGGAGATGATTTTGGTGCGGATCGAGTACTTCGCGAACATGGTGGGAATCTCTGCTTGGGCGCGGGGCATGCGCCGATTTCTGACAAGGCGGTGGGTGGGATACAGGGCCGACCTCGGCATCAAGCCAGAGACGTTTTCAAGTTGCGTTAATTTGTCATCCCGTAAAATTACGGCTCGCCACAAAAGCCGCTGACAGGCAGAGGGAAGTGAAACCGTCAGCGCATCAGCTTGAGGGCGTCGGAGAAAAACCCCGGCCCGCCGAAATTGCCCGATTTCAGTGCAAGCAACATCTCGCCGCTCTTTGTACCCACCGCGCGCAAAACCGGCACGCCTGCAGCGATTTCCGCGCCCACGAGGAAGCCGGGGAGCCCCAGGCGATCGACCACGGCGCCTGAAGTTTCACCACCCGCGACGACCAGCCGGCGGACGCCGGACTGTACCAGGCCGCCGGCGATATCGGCCATCGCCTGCTCGATGGCATGTCCGGCTGCATCGCGGCCATGCCGGGATTGCAGGGCTGCGACCTGATCCGGCGTCGAGCTGCTAGCGATCAGGACCGGCCCGTCACTGATTCGCTCTTTCGCCCACGCCAGCGCGCGGCGTGCCTCCTCGGGACCGGCGATGACGCGGTCGGGGTCGAGATGCAGCACCGGCATCGCCTTTTCGGCATTGGCGATCTGCTGCAGGGTTGCCTGGGAGCAACTGCCGGCGAGGCACGCGGCCGGCCCCCCGACCGCCACGTCGGCCATCGCATGTGTCACATTCGACCTGACTTTACCGGCCGCCACCATCGCCCGCGCGAGGCCGAGCCCGATGCCGGAGGCGCCGACCGACAAGCGATGATCCAGCGCGACGGTGCCGATGGTTTCGAGATCGCGGTCGAACACGGCGTCGATGATGGCAGCGCCAATGCCCTTGCCGGCGAGTTCGGCGAGGCGCGCGCGCACAGAAGCTTCTCCTCGCGCGAGAGTTGCAAGGTCGACCAGCCCGACCTTCGTCTTGCTCTGCCGTGCCAGCACCCGCACCAGATTGGAATCGTGCATCGGGTTGAGCGGATGGTCCTTCAGCGGGCTCTCGTTCAGCGGCACCGGGCCTACGAACAGATGGCCCTGATAGATGGTGCGCCCGGTTTCCGGAAAGGCCGGCGTCACCAGCACGATGGCGTCGCCGGAATCGGCGCGCAGCGCGTCCATCACGGGACCGATATTGCCGGCGTCGGTGGAATCGAAGGTCGAGCAGATCTTGAACAGCACATGGCCGGCGCCGCGGCCGCGCAGCCATTTCTCCGCCGCCCGCGAGCGGCTCACGGCGAGGCCCGCCTCGATCGAACGGCTCTTCAGCGACACCACCACCGCATCGACCTCGGGCAGCGCCAGATCGTCGGAAGGAACGCCGATGGTCTGCACCGTGCGCAGCCCCTGCCGCGTCAGCGTGTTGGCGAGATCCGAGGCGCCGGTGTAATCGTCGGCGATACAGCCAAGAGCCAGCTTCACGGCTTTGCTCCGGCATAGGGTTTGAACCAGCCGAGGCCGTCCGTGGTCTTGCCCCGCGGATTGTACTCGCACCCGACGAAGCCGCCGTAACCGAGCCGGTCGAGCTCGGCGAACAGGAACGGATAGTTCAGTTCCTCGCCGTCGGGTTCGTTGCGCGAGGGAATGCTGGCGATCTGGATGTGGCCGGTGATCGGCATCATCTCGCGCAGCCGCATGGTGACGTCGCCATGGATGATCTGGCAGTGATAGATGTCGAACTGCAGTTTCAGGTTCGGAATCCTGAGCTCGTTGATCAGGTCGCGCGCGAACAGGAAATCATTGAGGAAGTATCCCGGCACGTTGCGCGGGTTGATCGGCTCGATCACGACGTCGAGGCCATGGGGCGCGAAGAATTCCGCCGCCCACGCCACCGATTTGTAAAACGCCTCCACCGCCTTGCGGTCGCCGCGCTCGGCGATCCCCGCCATCAGGTGCAGCCGCTTGACGCCGGTGGCCTGCGCGTAAGGCAGCGCGGTGTCCAGGCTCTTCTTGAGATCGTCGAACCGGGCCGGCAATGCGGCAAAACCTTTTTCGCCGGCGTTCCAGTCGCCCGGCGGCAGGTTGAACAGCGCCTGCGTCAGGCCGGCGCCCTTGAGCCGTTTTCCGATTTCTTCGGCCGGATGGTCATAGGGAAACAAGAATTCGACGGCTGTGAAGCCGGCTTTCGCGGCGGCGTCGAAGCGGTCGAGGAACGGCACCTCGTTGAACATCATCGAGAGGTTGGCGGCAAAGCGGGGCATATTCTGTCCTCTTCCGTGATTTCGGCTCGTCTTTATTTCGGCTCACCCGGCAGATGCGTGCCGGTGACCTTCGCATACATCCGCGCCACCGAAGCGTCGTCGTCGCGGCCCATGCCGGAGGCCGCCGTCATCAGGAACATCTGCAATGCGGCGGCGGCGACCGGCACCGGGAATTTCGCCGTGCGCGCCATGTCCTGGATGATGCCGAGGTCTTTCACGAAAATTTCCACCGCGCTGCGCGGCGCGTAATCGCCATCGAGCACGTGCGGCATGCGGTTCTCGAACATCCAGGAATTGCCTGCGGAGGCCGTGATCACTTCATAGACTTTCCTGATGTCGAGGCCCTGCTTGGCCGCGAACGTGATCGCCTCCGAAGCCGCGGCGATATGCACGCCGGCCAGCAACTGGTTGATCATCTTGAACGCGGCGCCCTGGCCTGCGGCATCGCCGAGTTCATAAAGCTTGGCCGCCATCGCGTCGAGCGCCGGACGCGCCCTGGCGAACGCGGCAGCACTTCCCGAAGCCAGAATGGTGAGTTCGCCCTGCGCCGCCCGCTGCGCGCCGCCGGAGATCGGCGCATCCAGATAAAGCCGCCCGGTGGCTTCTAGCTGCGTTGCAAGTCGCCGCGCGACATCGGGATCCATGGTGGCGGAGGAAATGAACACCGCGCCCTTGGCCAGGGTTTCCGCGACGCCGCCGGCGCCGAACAGGATGGTTTCGGTCTGCGCCGCGTTGACGACGACGCTGACCACGATATCGGCCGCCTTGGCGGCTTCCGCCGGGGTCTTGGCGCCGTGGCCGCCATCGGCCACGAACCGCGCCACGGCTTCCGCCGAAACGTCGCAGCCGGTCACCTCCAATCCGGCGCGGCGCAGCGAGGTGGCCATGCCAAAACCCATCGAGCCCAGCCCGATGACGGCGACGCGCGGTTTGGCGGATTCAGGCATGCGGCGTTCCCTTGTTTCCCTGCGAGATGCCGGCGTGCGGCTTTGCCTTCTGGGTATCACGGCTTGGCCGCGCTGCCAAAGCGTGAGAAAACGCCGGAAACAGGGGTGTGCGCATGAGCGAAACCAGAATTCGCGAGGAAATCTGCCGCCTCGGCCGTTCGCTGTTCGAGCGCGGCCTGACCCCGGGCTCCTCGGGCAATATCAGCGTCAAGCTCGACGATGGCGGCTGGCTGGTGACGCCGACCAACGCCTCGCTCGGCTCGCTCGACCCGGCGCGGATGTCACGGCTCGGCCCCGACGGCAAGCTGATGTCCGGCGACGCCCCGACCAAGGAAGTGCCGCTGCACACCGCCCTTTATCAGACCCGTAGCGCCGCACGCGCGGTGGTGCACCTGCACTCGACCCATTCGGTGGCGCTGTCGATGCTGCCGGAGATCGATCCCCGCGCCGCATTGCCGCCGATGACGCCCTATTATTTGATGAAATGCGGCCACACCGCGCTGGTGCCCTATTATCGGCCCGGCGATCCCGCGGTGGCCGACGCGATCAAGGGTTTGGCCGGAAAATATTCATCCGTGCTGCTCGCCAATCACGGCCCGGTGGTATCAGGCGATACGCTGGAAGCGGCCGTGTTCGCGATCGAGGAACTGGAAGAAACGGCGAAACTGTATCTGCTGCTGCGCGGGCTGAACCCGCGGTATCTGTCGCAGGAGCAGGTGGCGGATTTGACGAAGACGTTTGGGCTGACGTTGCCGGAGCATGGGCACGAGTAGCTCAACATCGTCATGGCCGGGCTTGACGGAGGAACCTATAGCCCCAGATACGCCTTCCTGACATCCGGATTGGTGCTGATCTCCGCCGCCGTCCCCTGCATCAGCACGCGGCCGGTTTGCAGGATGTAGGCGCGATCGGCGATTTCGAGGCACTCGGCCATCCGCTGCTCGACGATCAGGACCGTCATCCCGGTGTCGCGGATGCGTTTGACCGCCTGGAAGATTTCATCGACCAGCTTCGGCATGATGCCCTGCGACGGCTCATCCAGCATCAACAGCCGCGGCCGCGTCATCAGCGCGCGGCCGATCGCCAGCATCTGCTGCTCGCCGCCGCTTAGCGTTTCGGCGCGCTGGTCCAGCCGCTCCTGCAATCGCGGGAACAGCTGGAACACCAATTTGAGCGGCGCCTCGCGATCGGCTTCGCCGCGATAGAGGTAGCTGCCGAGCCGTAAGTTGTCGCGCACCGAAAGCCGTGGAAACAGCCGGCGGTTTTCCGGCACATAGGCGATGCCGCGCGCGGTGATGACGTGCTGCGCCAGGCCGTCGATCCGTGCGCCATCGAAGGTCACGGTGCCGGAACGCGGCCGCTCGGCGCCCGCGATCGATTTGAGCAGCGTCGACTTGCCGGCCCCGTTGGCGCCGGCAACGCAGACCACCTCGCCCTTGGCGACTTCGATCGAAACCGCCGAGATCGCGACCAGCCCCTGATAGGCGGTGGTGACTTCATGCACCGACAGCATGACGATCCCCCAGATAGGCGGTGATGACTTTCGGATCGCGCACGACGTCGCCGGGTTTGCCCTCGACCAGCACCTTGCCGAGATCGAGCACGATGGCGCGGTCGACCAGCGGCATGACGATTTCCATGACATGCTCGACCATCAGCACGGTGACGCCTGACGCGCGCACCTTGCGCACCAGTTCGACGCCGGTCTGGGCTTCGATCGGAGTCAGGCCGGTGAGCACCTCATCGAGCAGCAACAATTTCGGTTCGGTCGCGAGCGCCCGCGCCACTTCGAGGCGGCGCTTTTCCGACGGCACCAGATCGCTGGCGAGCACGTTGACGCGCGCGCCCAGGCCGCAGAACTCCAGCACCTCATGCGCCTTGCGCCGCGCGATGCGCATCACGGTGTTGCGCACCAACGCACCGACGATGACGTTGTCGATCACGCTCATGGTCTCGAAGCTTTTCACGACCTGGAACGTCCGCCCGACGCCGCGCACGCAACGCTCGGCCGCCGGCAGCGCCGTAACATCCTCGCCGTCGAACCAGATCGAACCTTGGGTCGGCGGCAGCACGCCCGCGATCAGGTTGAAGAGCGTCGATTTGCCGGCGCCGTTAGGTCCAATGAGGCCGACGATTTCGCCGCGCCCGATCGAAATCGAGACATCGCTGTTGGCGACGAGGCCACCAAAACGCTGCCAGACGCCGCGGGTTTCCAGCAAGGGTGCGGTCATCGCACGGCCTCCTTGCGCTTGGGCGAGAACAACCCGACCAGGCCTTGCGGCCGCGCCAGCGAGATCGCGATGATCAGGCCGCCATAGACGATCAGGTCGACGCCGCGGCCGGAGCCGCCGATGAAGGAGCGGGTCAATTCCGTGACCGGGATCAGGATCACGGCGCCCAGCATCGGCCCCCACAATGTGCCGATGCCGCCGAGTACGGCGGGCAGCGCCATCAGCAGCGAGAACTGGAAGCCCATGACGCTTTCGGGATCGATGTAGGAGACGAATTGCGCATAGAAGCCGCCGCCGACGGCGACGAGAAAGGCCGATACCGCCGCAGCGCCCATCTTGGAATTGAACACGACGACGCCGAGGCTTTCAGCGGCTTCGGGATTGTCCTTTACCGCGCGCCACCAATAGCCCCATTTGGAATCCTCCAGCCACCAGGTGACGAACCAGGCAACGCAGGCCAAGGCGAGCGCGAAGTAAAAGTATGGCAGCTTGCTGCGCGCGAACTGGAATTTGAGCCAGCTATCGCCGCTCATCGGGATGGTGATGCCGAGCGCAGCTCCCGCCCAATCCCAGTTATGGAACAGCAGCAGCCCGATCTCGGCAATGACGATGGTGGCGATGGCGAAGTAATGCCCGCGCAGGCGGAAGCAGGGATAACCCAGCCCCATCGCGATCACGGCGGAGATCACGCCGCCGCCGAGCATGCCGAACCACGGCAGCACGCCGAACTTGGTGAAGAGAAGCGTCGTGGTGTAGGCGCCGAGCCCGAAATAGAGCGCATGGCCGAGCGAAATCTGCCCGCAATAGCCGGACAGGATATTCCAGCTCTGCGACAGCGCGCCCCACATCAGCGTCAGCACCATGATGTTCTGGACGTAGACGTCCTTGACGAACAGCGGCACGATGGCGGCGATCGCGGCGAGGCAGAAGGCGACGATCAGGTCGCGGCGGCGGCGGTTCGCGAAATCCGTATCCATCATATCGATCCGAACAGGCCGCGCGGCCGCACGAACACGACCAGGAGATAGACCGCATAGATGCCGACCGATTTCAGCGACGGCGGCAGCAGCAGCGCGGTGGAGGCCTCGACCAGGCCGACGATGATGCCGCCGGCAAAGGCGCCGAACACGCTGCCGAAGCCGCCCAGTGCCACCGTGACATAGGCGATCAGCGCAAACGACGCGCCGACATCAGGGTAGATGTAGAAGAAGATCGACATGATGGCGCCGGCGAGGCCCACCAGCGCCGCGCCGAGACCCCAGCCCAGCGCGAACACGCGGTTCTTGTCGATACCGACCAGCGCCACCGCCCCGGCGTCCTCACGGGTCGCTTCCAGCGCGCGGCCAAAGTCCGTGCGGTGGATGAAGAAATAGAGCCCGCCGAACGCCGCGATCGCGACCGCAGCACCGATCAGTTGCGGCTGCGGCAGGAAGATGCCGCCGATCGAGACGGTTTTGCCGCCGAGCCAGGAATGGGTGACGCTGCGGTAATCCGGCGTGAAGAAGAACTGCGCCACGCCGCGCATCACGATCGCCAGCCCGAAGGTCGAGAAGATCTGCACCATGCCGGCGTTGGCCTTGGCGCGCACCGCAAAGCGCACGATCAGAAGGTAGACCAAGGCGCCAAAGACGAACAAGGCGGCTGCGACCAGCGGTGCCGACAGCAAGGGATCGATCGCGAAGAACGCGAACAGGAAGAAGGTGATGTACATCGCGATCATCAGGAATTCGCCGTGGGCGAAATTCACGACGTCCATCAGGCCGAAGATCAGCGCGAGGCCGACCGCGATCAACCCGTAGAGCAGCCCCATCAGGAGGCCGCTCGCCAGGCTCTGGATAATGGTCTCTGCTGTCATGGCCCCCGCCCCCCAAACGCCGGCCGTTACTTCATCGGCCAGACAGCCTCGGCAACGGCACCTTGCGGCGGGGAGATGGTGACGAACTTGCCGCCGATATATTGCAGCAGCACGGGATCGGCGTCGTTGTTCTGGCCCATCTCGTCGAACTTGACCCGCTTCCACGGCATGATGGTCTGCTCGCCCGGGATGTCGGTCGCAGCCAGCGCGGCGCGGATCTTTTCGCCGTCGGTCGACTTGGCACGGTTGATGGCATCTGCCAGCACGATCAGGCCCATGAACTCGCGCGACGTGTTGTCGTTCAGGTCCTTGTTCGATTTCGCCTTGAATAGATCGTTGATCTTGCCGACCATCGGCCGCTTGGCCGCGAGATCCAGCGAGAAGCTGCCGCGGGTGATGACGCCTTCGAGCTTGTCGCCGACCGCGTCATACAGCGCCTTCTCGGAAAAGCCCGCCGCCTGCGCCACGATGGCTTTCGGTTTGTAGCCGAGTTCGCCCATGGTCTTGACCAGCAGGATGCCGTCGGTGGTGTAGCTCGAGGGCATCAGCACGTCGGCATTCGCCGCCTTGAGCTGCTGGACCTCGGCCGTCAGCGACGGCGAGTTGGCGCGGTACTTGATGTCGGCGACGATCTTGTAGCCGAATTCCTTGGCAAGCTTGGTCTGCGCGTTGGCGGAGTCGGTTCCGAAGATGATGTCTTCGTGGAACAGCGCCAGGGTCTCGATCTTGGTGCCCTTCTTCTTCATGGCGTCATAGAAGTCGAACATCGCCTTGGTGAACATCTCGTCATGGGGCGCCGCGCGGAAGAAGAATTTCAGGCCGCGGGTATGCAGGCTCGGCGAGGAATTGTCGGCGGAGACGAACGGGATCTGATAGCGCTCGCAGGTCTGGCTGACGGTGACCGCCACCGAACTCTGGTAGCTGCCGAGGATCGCGCAGACCTTCTCCTGCGTGATCAGCCGCTCGGTCTCGGCGCGCCCCTTCTGCGGATCGCCCTGATGGTCGGCAAACACGAGGCGAATCTTGGCGCCGCCGAGGCCCGGCAATCCGGCGTCCTTTGCCAGCGGCAGATCGAAATCATGCTTGTTGTTGATGATGTCGGTTGCGGTCGCATAGGCGTGCTGCGCATCGACGCCGATCTGCGCGCTGGAGCCTGACAGCGGATAGGTGACGCCGATCACCACTTCGGAACTTTGCGCGCGTGCCGCAAAGGGTGCGAGGGCGGC
Source organism: Hyphomicrobiales bacterium (assembly GCA_017305715.1). Lineage (GTDB taxonomy): Bacteria > Pseudomonadota > Alphaproteobacteria > Rhizobiales > Xanthobacteraceae > Bradyrhizobium. Next base: position 315,976 of record JAFKKG010000008.1, read on the forward strand.
TGTCGCGGTGGCTCCAAGCAATACGTTGCGGCGAGTGATCGTCATTGCAAAATCCCCTGTTGCAGCGGTTATCGATGAAACGATTGACGGTTACGGTAAAGCCTCAATGAGTGGCACGCATTGCATCAAAGCACGGCAAGCGACTTGTTCTGCAGATCGGTGACCAGCATCAATCCCGGCGCATGCGTGATCGCGAACGGAACCTTGGCCGCTGCGATCACCGATTGCGGAGTGACACCGCAGGCCCAGAACACCGGAAGCTCATCCGCCCCGACCGGCACCGCATCGCCATAATCCGGGTTGTCGATGTCGGCGATGCCGATCGCGTGGGGATGACCGAGATGAACGGGTGCGCCATGGACGCTCGGAAAGCGCGTGGTGATCTGCACCGCACGGATCGCATCCGCCGGCTTGAACGGCCGCATCGACACCACCATCGGTCCTGCGAACGGGCCCGCCGCGCCGCAGGCGATGTTGGTGCGGTACATCGGCACGCGCAGCTTGCGCTCGATGTGGCGGATCGGCAGGCCGTCCGCCAGCAACGCCTCCTCAAAGGAATACGAACACCCGATCACGAAGGCGACGAGGTCGTCGCGCCAGCGCGCCATGATATCGGTGGGCTCCTCCACGACTTCGCCGTCGCGCCAGACGCGGTAACGCGGCAGGTCGGTGCGGATGTCGAGGTCGAGGCCGAGCGAGGGAATGCGGGGATTGCCGACGTCGGACATGCCGATGATCGGGCACGGTTTGGGATTGAGCTGGCAGAAGCGGTGAAATGCGCCGGCGAGTTTCTCCGGCAGGATTACGAGGTTGCCCTGGACGAAGCCGTTGGCGACCCCGGCGGTAGTGGCGTCCATGCCGTTGCGGCAGGCGTGCCGGGCGGCAACGCTGGGCGATAAATTCGCCGTATCGAGATCGGGTCGTTCCGTTCTTGCCAAGCTGGTCATCGTTGCAACAGCTCCAATTAGGTCGACATCTAATCCCGCATATGGCTATGATAATGTCTAATCTTCATTTTTAATCAAGATCGATAAATCTAATTTATCGATCTGCGGACCAGTGAAGCATGGCTGATTTCAAGGCAATTGAGACCTTCATGTGGGTGGTGACGCTCGGCAGCTTCCGCGGCGCCGCCCACAAACTCAATACCACCCAGCCCGCGATCTCGCAGCGGATCGCCCAGCTCGAACGCGAGGTCGGGGTAAAACTGCTGCAGCGCGACCGGCGCATGGTGCTGCCGACGCCAAGCGGCCGGCAATTGCTGGTCTATGCGGAGAAACTGGTCGGGCTGCGCTCGGAAATGCTGGCCGTGGTCGGCGACCACTCGGCGATGCGCGGCGTGCTGCGGCTCGGCGTCGCCGAGACCATCGTCCACACCTTCCTGACCAAGCTGATCAAGAGCGTCAATCACACCTACCCCAACCTCTCGATCGAAATCGAGGTCGACATCACCTCGAATTTGCGAACGCGGCTGCTGGCGCAGGAAATCGAACTCGCCTTCATGCTCGGCCCCGTGGCGGCACCGACCATCAGCAACCGGGTGCTGTGCGACTATTCGGTCGGCTTCCTGGCCAGCCCCTCGCTCGGTCTTGGCAAGGAACGATTGACGGTGCACGATCTGGCGAAGTTTCCGATCATCACCTTCCCGCGCAAGACGCCGCCTTATGAAATCGTGCGCGCGCTGTTCAACCGGCCCGACCTGCCGCCGATACGGCTGCATGCCAGCGCCTCATTGGGCACGGTGATCCATATGGCGATCGATGGGCTCGGCATTGCCGTGATACCGACCGCGATCGTCGAAAACGAAATGGCGGACGGACGGCTGCAATTGCTGTCGACCAACCTGCAGATCCCGCAATTGACGTTTTCGGCGAGCTGGCTCACCTCCCCCGACACGGTTGCGATCGAACGTGTCGCCGAACTAGCGGCCTCGCTCGCGCAAGGTGGCGTCGTTGTTGACGCGCCGCTGCGGGCGCGTCATTGAAACGGGTCGGTGAGCCTCAACCAGGACCGGAACGGCCGAATGTCCAGAAACGCATCCAATCTGCAAATCGATTCCGCCCGGCTATGGGACACCATTCACGAAACCGCCAAATTCGGTGCCACGCCAAAAGGCGGCGTGCGGCGGTTGACGCTCGGGCCTGAGGACAAGCAGGTGCGCGACTGGTTCCGCAAGGCCTGCGAAGCCGCCGGCCTGGAAGTTCATGTCGACGCGCTCGGCTCGATGTTCGGCCTGCGCAAGGGCCGCGACATGTCGAAGGCGCCGATCGGGGTCGGCTCCCACCTCGACACCCAACCGACCGGCGGCAAATTCGACGGCGTGCTTGGTACGCTCGCCGCGCTGGAGCTGGTGCGGACGCTCAACGACGCCGGGATCGAAACCGAGACGCCGATCTGCATCTGCAACTGGACCAATGAGGAAGGCTCGCGTTTTGCGCCGGCGATGATGGCGTCCGCCGCCTATGTCGGGGATTTCACCACCGACGACATTTTGTCGCGGAAGGACGCCGAGGGCGTCACCGTGGCGGAGGCGCTGGACAGCATCGGCTACCGCGGCGAGAGCCCGGTCGGCCGGCAGAAATTCTCCAGCTTCGTCGAACTGCACATCGAACAGGGCCCGATCCTCGAAGCCGAGAACAAGACGATCGGCGTGGTCGATTCCGGCCAGGGCGTGCTGTGGTATGACGGCAAGATCACCGGTTTCGAAAGCCACGCCGGCTCGACGCCGATGCCGCTGCGCCGCGATGCGCTGGCCACATTGTCGGAAATCGTGCTGGCGATGGAAGCAACCGCCAAAAAACACGGCCCGAAGGCGGTCGGCACCATCGGCGAAGCGGTGATCGCCAACCCTTCCCGCAACGTGATTCCCGGCGAAATCGCCTTCACCATGGATTGCCGCAGCGCCGACGCCGCCATCATGGACGCGCTGGACAAGGATTTGCGCACCGCGATTGCGGAGATCGCGACCCGCCGCAAGGTCGACGTCAAGCTCGATCTGGTCTGGCGCAAGCCGCCGACCCATTTCGATCCCAAGCTCGTCGATGCCGTCGAGCACGCGGCTACCGCGCTCGGCTATTCGCATCGCCGCATCACCTCCGGCGCCGGCCACGACGCCTGCAACCTCAACACCGTGATGCCGGCGGCGATGGTGTTCGTGCCCTGCAAAGACGGCATCAGCCACAATGAGCTGGAAGACGCCACGCAGGCCGACTGCACCGCCGGCGCCAACGTGCTGATGCATACCGTGCTGGCGCTTGCCGGCGTGGCATCATAAAATAATCAAAACTGGAGGACTGCCGTGCGCGGTGTTTTTGTCGATGCCAATGAATCGCTGGCCGTGATCTTCGAGCGGCTGGAGAAGCCCGGAGATCCCAAGGTTCGCGTCCACCGCGATCCCGACATCACGCCGGAGCAATATCCGGCCATTCTCGACGGCGCCGAGATCGCGATCGTCGATCACACCGCATTGCCGACGGACATCGCCAGGAAGTGCGCCGGGCTGAAGCACGTGGTGTTCCTCGGCACCGGCGCGCGCAGCTACATGAACCCCGAAGAACTCGCCGAGATCGGCATCCACGTGCACCTGATCAAGGGTTATGGCGATACGGCGGTGGCCGAATGCGCCATCGCGCTGATGTGGGAGGGCGCACGCGGGCTTGCCAAAATGGATCGCGGCATCCGCGCCGGTAACTGGCTGCGCGACGATGCCATGCAACTGACCGGCAAAACGCTCGGCCTGATCGGCTTCGGCGGCATTGCAGCGGAAGTGGCGCGGATCGCGCTCGGCAGCGGCATGCGCGTGATCGCCTGGAACCGGTCACCCAAGAAGCACCCGAAGGTCGAGTTCGTCGAGCTCGATGAGCTCCTGACCGAAAGCGACGTGGTTTCGATTCATCTGCTGCTCAACGACGAGACCCGCGGGCTGGTGTCGGCCGCCTGCATCGAGGCGATGAAGCCCGGCGTCATCCTCGTCAACACCGCGCGCGGCGCCATCGTCGATGAGGACGCGATGATCGAGGCGCTGAAATCAGGCCAGATCCGCCATGCCGGCCTCGACGTCTTCAACATCGAGCCGCTGCCGGCGGATCATCCGCTGACAAAGCTGCCGAACGTGACATTGTCGGCGCATTCCGCCTTCCGCACGCCCGAGGCGAGCGAGAATCTGATCGGCGCGGCGTGGGAGCACTGCCGGCGGATCGTGCGAAAGTAACGCAGCGTGACTGGTCCCATGCCAGGAATCAGAACGCTGGGCCGACGTACCTGAGGCGGTTTATGTCGGATTGCCCTTGCTCGGGGAATTCGAGCGTCGGCGTGACGTGGCCGACGAGGATGCCGGGTGTCACTGCTGTCTTGATGTACTTCGTCTCGCCCGCGGCCAATTGGAACGTGACCGCATTTTCGACCTCGGTTGCTGTTGTTACGGCGTATTTTCCCGGGGGGCGGTCTACATAAGAGAACCCGCCGGGCACAGACCTGCCGACGACTTCATTGTTCATCCGAATCTCGGGCTGAACAGCCGACCCCGAAAATTCGCCCGGCCGGGTGAAGAAGACACGGCCGAGACCCGGCTTCAATGGCGGGAGCTGCAACGGCGGTTCATCGAGTCCGCGTGGACTGGCGCAACTCGCCAGTAAAAATCCGACAAGCAAAAGGGGCAGCGCCCCGAATTTCGACCTCATATGTCCCGTCTCGAAAGCGCCCAGTCCAAATCGACGGCAAATAACGAACGGCTGACAATCGCCTCGCTGTTGCCTCGTCCCCCAAGGGCTCAATTAGGCATACCCGCGTAGATTGTGCAACCGTTTCGCCGCGCCATCCTGCACTTTCTCCGCTTGTGGGATAAGGTGGCGCGGAGCGCCGGATAAGGGGTCTCTATCCTCATCCCGAACTGTGCAGTGAGGAGAGAACCCCTCATCCGCCTATGCTTCGCTTCGGTACCTTCTCCAACAAGGGGAGAAGGGAAGAAGAGCCCTAATCCACCATATCCGCGACCGCCTTGCCGCACGCGGTCGTATCCGCGTTGCCGCCGAGGTCGCGGGTGCGCAGGGTGCGTTCGCCGAGCGTGCGCTCGATCGCGCCGACGATCGAGGCCGCGGCTTCCTTCTCGCCGAGATGCTCCAGCATCATCGCACCCGACCAGATCATCCCGATCGGGTTGGCTATCCCCTGTCCGGCAATGTCAGGCGCCGAGCCGTGCACCGGCTCGAACACCGAGGGGAAAAGCCCGGGAGGATTGATGTTACCCGACGGCGCGATGCCGATGGTGCCGGTGCAGGCCGGGCCGAGATCGGAGAGGATGTCGCCGAACAGGTTGGAGCCGACCACGACGTCGAACCAGTCCGGATGCAGCACGAAATTCGCGGTGAGGATATCGATGTGGTACTTGTCCCACTTCACCTTGGGATAATTCTTCGCCATCGCCTCCACGCGCTCGTCCCAATAAGGCATGGTGATCGAGATGCCGTTGGATTTGGTCGCCGAGGTCAGATGCTGCTTCGGCCGTGACGCCGCGAGGTCGAACGCGAACTTCAGAATACGGTCGACGCCGACGCGCGTCATCACCGTCTGCTGGGTGACGAATTCGCGGTCGGTATCCGGGAACATGCGGCCGCCGACGGAGGAATATTCACCTTCGGTGTTTTCGCGCACCACCCAGAAATCGATATCGCCGGGCTTGCGGCCCGCGAGCGGCGACGGCACGCCGGGCATCAGGCGCACCGGACGGAGATTCACGTACTGGTCGAACTCCCGGCGGAATTTGATCAGCGAACCCCACAAGGAAATGTGATCGGGGATCTTGGCCGGCCAGCCCACCGCGCCGAAATAGATCGCATCGTGCTTGCCGATTTTCGCTTTCCAGTCCTCCGGCATCATCTCGCCGTGCTTCTCGTAATAATCCCAGGACGCGAAATCGAAATGGTCGAAATGCACGGCGACGCCATGCTTTTTCGCAGCCGCCTCCAGCACGCGCAGTCCCTCCGGGACTACTTCCTTGCCGATGCCGTCGCCGGGAATGACCGCGATCCGATAGGTTTTCTTGCTCATCCTGAAATTCCTTGGGTGGCTTGTTTTGGGTCGTGTGCCATGCCCCAGACACGGCCTGTTGATCTGCCCTGCAATGGACCAAACAGCGGGCGGGTGCAACGCTGCAGTGCAATGTTGACCGCTGATGGCCCGACCGCCTACCAATTTCGCCGACCTTCCCGAGACCCCTCCCAACCAGCGAGAATTCCCATGGATCTGCATTTGCGCGGCAAGCGCGTTCTGATCACCGGCGCCTCCAAGGGCATTGGCGCCGCCGCCGCCGAAGCCTTTGCGGAAGAAGGCTGTGACCTGCTTCTGGCCGCCCGCAACGGCGAGCAATTGAAGACGCTCGCCGACCGGCTGCGTTCCGCCCACCAGATCGACGCCACCACACATGTGGTCGACCTGCGCAAGCCGGAGGACCTGGCAAAATTGGCAAAGAATGCCTCCGACATCGACATCCTCGTCAACAATGCCGGCGATATCCCGGGCGGCTCGATCGACAAGATCGACGAGGCGACATGGCGCCACGCCTGGGAATTGAAAGTGTTCGGCTACATCAACCTCACCCGCGCGGTCTACGCGCAGATGAAGGCGCGCGGCCACGGCGTGATCGTCAACGACATCGGCGCCGCCGGTGAAAAATTCGACGCCAATTACATCTGCGGCAGCGCCGGCAATGCCGCGCTGATGGCCTTTACCCGCGCGCTCGGCGGCAAGAGCCTCGCCGACAATATCCGCGTGGTCGGCATCAATCCCGGCCCCGTCGGCACCGACCGCCACGTCACGCTGCTGAAGACACGCGCGAAAAGCCAGTTCGGCGACGAGAACCGCTACAAGGAATTCCAGAAAGGCCTGCCGCTCGGCCGACCCGCCCATGCGCGCGAGATCGGCGACCTGATGGCGTTCCTGGCGTCGGATCGCTCAGGGTATACGTCGGGCGTGATCTATACGGTGGATGGCGGGATCAGCGCGGGGTGGGGCTAGGCGGTCTGACTGCTACCGTGATTGCGAGCGAAGCCAAGCAATTCATGCATCCGCGGAAAGATGGATTGCTTCGTCGTTTCGCTCTTCGCAATGAGGGGCTAGACAGTCCTTTCAAACAACTGCCGGATCAGCGTCGTGATCCTGCCCTGCGTCGACATCATCTCATGCAGAATCGTGAAATGATCCGCGCCGGGGATTTCTTCATACGTCACCGGCAGTCCATGTCTGGCGCGGTGGCCGGCGAAGTCGGCGGTCTGCTTGCGCAGCAGCGGCAGCTCGGCGCTGCCCACCACCAGCGACAGCGGCTTTGACGGTCCGCCCGCCATCATCATCGGCGAGTTGCGGCGCGAGATCGCCTCGTCGGCTTGCAGTTTCTCGTTGAGATAGCTGTGCCGGACCGGCTCCAGATCATAGATCCCTGATATCGCCATCCCGGCCCTGACCTTGGGATGCGACAGCGCCATCGACGTAAGATGGCCGCCGGCCGACCAGCCCGACACGACAAGGCCTTCGGCCGCGGCTCCGAGGGTGGGCAATTGTCCGGTGAGAAAATCGATCCCGGCATGGATTTCGGCGACGATCTCGTCGAGCGTTGCATCCGGGGCCAGCGTGTAGCCGATCAGCGCGACATTGATGCCATGCGCCATCGGGCCTTCGGCGACAATTGTAAAGACCTCCTTGGCGCGGGCCTGCCAGTAGCCGCCATGGATGAACAGCAGCGTTGGTGCCCGGTCGGCGGCTTTCAGGAAATCGATCCGGTTGCGCTCGCGCGGGCCGTAGCGCAGCTCGATATGGTCCGGGAGGCGCTTGCGCATCTCGCCGGAGCGCCGCTCCCAGCCGGCGACCATCTCGCTACTGCCTTTGACAGCCTCGCCATTGTTAAGACCCCGGTCCAGCTCCTGGCGGCTCATCGCCCGCCAGTCCAGCGCAGAGAACAATGCCGACATTCCAAATCTCCAGTGCAGCCACGACGCGGGCGCGTTTCCACTTTGCCGGAAAATGTTCTACAGCACCATCGGTGCTCGGGGAAACGACGGGAGAGAGCTGGTGGCGGATCAGGGTCTGGTGCGGGAAACGGCGTGTGCGGTTGTCGGCAAGCTGAAATCGGGCGAAGTCACCCCACTCGACCTGCTCGACGTGCTGGAAAAGCGCATTGCCGAAGTCGACGGCCCCGTCAACGCGCTGCCGACGCTGTGTTTTGATCGCGCCCGCGATCGCGCCAAGGCCTTGATGCAAAAGCCTGCGAGTGAGCGCGGCCTGCTGGCAGGCCTGCCGATCCCGATCAAGGACCTCACGGCCGTCGAGGGCGTGCGGACGACGCAGGGCTCGCCGATCTACAAGGACACCATCCCGCCGAAATCGGACATCCTGGTCGAACATCTCGAACACAATGGCGGCGTGATCTACGCAAAATCCAACACGCCGGAATTCGGCGCCGGCGCCAACACTTTCAATGAAGTGTTCGGCCCCACCCGCAATCCCTGGGACACGTCGCGCTCCGCGGCCGGCTCCTCGGGCGGCGCGGCGGCGGCGCTTGCCTCCGGCACCGCCTGGCTCGCACACGGCTCCGACATGGGCGGCAGCTTGCGCAACCCGGCGAGCTTCTGCGGCATCGTCGGCCTGCGGCCGAGCATCGGCCGCGTCGCACACACGATTGCGGCCGCGATCGATCGCAATCTTGGGGTCCAGGGCCCGATGGCGCGCAACGTCGAGGATTGCGCGCTGCTGCTCGACGCCATGAGCGGTGAACATCCCGGCGATCCCCTGTCGCTGCCGGTGCTGCCGAACTCGTTCCTTTCAGCCGTGCGCGCCGGAACAAAACCGAAGCGCGTCGCCTATTCGCCCGATCTCGGCATCACGCCGGTCGACCCCGAAGTGGCCGCCGTCACCCGCAAGGCGGCGCAACGCTTTGCCGAGGCTGGCGTCATCGTCGAGGAAGCCCATCCGGATCTGCGCGAAGCCCATGAATGTTTCCACGTGCTGCGCGCGTTCGACTTCGCGCTGAGCAAGGCGCAATTGCTGCGCACCAAGCGCGACCAGCTCAAGCCCGAAGTGATCTGGAATATCGAGGAAGGTCTCAAGCTGACCGTCGAGCAACTCGAGCGCGCGGAGGCGCAGCGCGTCGCCATGACCGCGCGCACGCTGGAATTCTTCGACACCTACGACCTGCTGCTGGCGCCCGCGACCATCGTGGCGCCGTTCCCGGTCGAGAACCGCTATGTCGCCGAATGCGCCGGGAAAAAGTTCGACAATTATGTCGAATGGCTCGGTATCGTGTACGCTATCACGCTGGTCTGTTGCCCGGCGCTGTCGCTGCCCTGCGGCTTCACGGCGTCGGGCCTGCCGGTCGGCCTGCAGATGGTGGCCAAGCCGCGCGGCGAGGCACAGCTCCTGGCCGGCGCCAAGGTGCTGGAAGACATTCTGGGTGTGCGCGGTACCACGCCGATCGAGCCGCGGGCGCCGAAGTAACATGTCTCTCCTCATGGTGAGGAGGCGCGAGGCGCCGTCTGACGAGTTTGGGCGCTGCGGCGGGAACCGTGTGCGGCCGCCGGCCGTTACCGGTTCCCGGGATAGCCGGGATTGCAAATCGCTCATGGGAGGCCAGACATGACGGATCAAGCCATCCAGCCCACAGGCGATCATCTCGACGTCGCCGACGTCGAACGGCGGATCAAGGCGATCTTCATCGGCTCGATCGGCAATCTCGTCGAATGGTACGATTTCTACGCCTACACGGCTTTTGCGCTGTATTTCGCGCCGGCCTTCTTCCCGAACAGCGATCCCGTGGTGCAACAGCTCAACGTCGCCGTGCTGTTCGCCGCGACGTTCCTGATGCGGCCGCTCGGCGGCTGGCTGTTCGGCTATGTTGCCGACCGCTACGGCCGGCGGCTGTCGCTGACGCTGTCGGTGGTCTGCATGTGTTTTGGATCGCTGATCATCGCTGTGACGCCGACCTATGCCTCGATCGGCATCCTGGCCCCCTGCATCCTCGCCCTGGCGCGCATCATCGAGGGCCTTAGCCTCGGCGGCGAATACGGCGCCAGCGCCACCTATCTCAGCGAAGTCGCCGACCCCAGGCATCGCGGGTTTTATTCAAGCTTTCAATACGTCACCCTGATCGGCGGCCAGCTCACCGCCATCATCGTGCTGCTCCTGCTGCAGAAGGTGTTTCTCACCCCGGAAGAACTGAAGGACTGGGGCTGGCGGATTCCCTTCGTGATCGGCGCCCTGCTCGCGATCTTTGCCGCCGTGATGCGGCGTAACCTGCACGAAACCGAAGCCTTCGAGGAAGCCAAGAAGGTCAGCAAGCCGACCGGTTCGATCCGCGGCCTGCTAAAATATCCGCGCGAATTGTTGCTGGTGGTCGGCCTCACCGCCGGCGGCACCGCGGCGTTCTACACCTTCACCACTTACATGCAGACCTTCGTGAAACTGTCGGTCGGGCTCACCGAGGACCAGACCACGTTCGTGATCTTCGGCTCGCTGATCTTCGCGACCCTGCTGCAGCCGATCTATGGCGCGCTGTCCGACCGCATCGGCCGCAAGCCGCTGCTGATCTTCTTCGGCGTCGCCGGCACGCTGGCGACGATCCCGATCCTGACCACGCTGAAGCAGACCAAGTCGCCGTTCACGGCGTTCCTGCTGATCTGCGCGGCCTGGATCTTCGTCGCCGGCTACACCTCGATCAACGCGATCGTCAAGGCCGAACTGTTTCCGACCAATGTCCGCGCGCTCGGCGTCGGCCTGCCCTATGCGATCACGGTCTCCGTGTTCGGCGGCACCGCGCCGGCGGTCGCGCTTTACTTCAAGAGCCTCGGGCATGAGGACTGGTTCTATTACTATCTCAGTGGCATGATCTTTCTCTCGCTGATCATCTATTCGACCATGCGCGACACCAAGCATGAATCGGCGATGCACCGGCACGAGTGAGCCCTGACATGACCGAAGACCCCGCGCCGCCGCCGGAAAGCAAGCTGACGCGCAGCAAGCAGCGCTGGGCGCGCGAGGGGAAATTCCTCACCGGCAGGATCGCCCGGCCCGGAGACCAGCGGCTGCCGCCGGGCCAGCATCTCACGCGGGACTGGCCGGTGCTCGATCTCGGCCTGTCGCCGAACATTTCGCGCGAGCGCTGGCGGCTCGACGTCTACGGCGCCGTCGAAAACCCGCTCTTCTGGAATTTTGCAGAATTCACCGCACAGCCGCAGACGCAATTCGTCTCCGACATCCACTGCGTCACCACATGGTCGCGCTACGACAACCAGTGGGAGGGGCTTTCGACCCGCGACCTCTTGACGGCCTGCCGGCCGCGCGACGAGGCCGCCTTCGTGGTGCTGCATTCGCACGACGGCTACACCACCAACCTTGCGCTGGAGGATTTCGCCGCCGAGGACGCGCTGCTCGCCCATAGCTGGTCCGGCCAGCCGCTGGAGCAGGACCATGGCGGCCCGGTGCGGCTGGTGGTGCCGCATCTCTATTTCTGGAAGAGCGCCAAATGGCTGCAGCGCATCGAATTCCTCGATAGGGATGCACCGGGCTATTGGGAAGTCCGCGGCTACCACAACCGCGGTGACCCCTGGGCCGAACAGCGCTACGATAGCGACTGAATGAGGCTGCTTGCGCTTCACCTCTCCCATCGGGAGAGGTCGGATTTTGAGCGTAGCGAGAAATCAGGGTGAGGGGTTAAGGTCTATCGATGGAGCGTACCCCCTCACCCGGCGCTGCGCGCCGACCTCTTTCGATGGGAGAGGTCAAAAGCCAAGCGGAGACCAATCATGCCGACCGAACGCTTTCAATTCACCGGTGAGGGCGGCCATCAGCTCGCCGCAGCACTCGACATGCCCGATGGCGCGATCCAGGCCTACGCGCTGTTTGCGCATTGCTTTACCTGCGGCAAGGACGTACTGGCGGCGAAACGCATCGCCATCGCGCTGACCGCGCGGGGCATCGCGGTGCTGCGGTTCGATTTTACAGGGCTTGGCAACAGCGAGGGTGAATTCGCCAACTCGACCTTTTCCTCGAATGTCGCCGACCTCGTCCACGCCGCCGACTATCTGCGCGAGAACCGGCAGGCGCCCACCATCCTGATCGGGCACAGCCTTGGCGGCGCGGCGATCCTCGCCGCCGCCGGGCAGATTCCGGATGCCAAGGCGGTCGTTACCATTGCGGCTCCCTCCGATCCCGGCCACGTCACGCATCTCTTCAAGGATCGGATCGAAGATATTCGAACGCAGGGGAAACTGTCGGTCCAGCTCGCCGGACGCCCCTTCGAAATCAAGCGAGAATTCCTCGATGACGTCGCCGAACACAATCTGATGGCGCATGTCGCAAAGCTGCACAAGGCGCTGCTGGTGATGCATTCGCCGACCGACGACACCGTCGGGATCGACAACGCCACGAACATCTTCGTGGCGGCAAAGCATCCCAAGAGTTTCGTGTCGCTGTCAGGCGCCGATCATCTGCTCGGCAACCGGCGCGATTCCATCTACGTCGCCGACGTCATCGCCGCCTGGGCGGAACGCTATGTCGAGCCGCTGCCGGCTCAGCCAGCCGCCGCAACCGAAACGCCGCGCAATGTCGTGGTGCGCGAGACTCGCGCCAGCAAATTCCAGCAGACCGTCACGACCGGCCCGCACCAGATGCTGGCCGACGAACCCGTCGCCGTCGGCGGCCAGGATAGCGGCCCTGGCCCGTATGATTTCGTGCTGGCGGGCCTCGGCGCCTGCACGTCGATGACGATGCGGATGTATGCCGACCGCAAAGCGCTGCCGCTCGAGCGCATCACCGTGACGCTCAACCACAAGAAGATCCACGCGGAAGATTGCGCCGAATGCGAGACCCGCGAAGGCATGCTCGACCAGATCGACCGCGTGATATCGATCGAGGGCGCGCTCGACGCCGATCAGCGCAAGCGGCTGATGGAGATCGCCGACAAATGTCCGGTGCACCGGACGCTGACGTCGGAAATCCGGATCGTGACGAAAGCTGCGGAGTGATCGGCGATTAGGCCGTTGCCAGCGGGCGGACGCGCAGAGCGCCGCGCAAGCCCAACGCCGTGCCGACCAGGATGCCGGCGACCGCAATGAACGAGGCCAGCGCCAGCGTCGAAAAGCCCGTCAGGCCCTGCCCGACCGAGCAGCCGAACGCCATCACGCCGCCGGCGCCCATCAGCGCCGCACCACCGGCCGAGCGCAGCATGTGCCGCGGCGAATGATAACCTTCCAGTTCAAAGCGGCCGGTCGCCAGCGCCGTGATCAGGCTGCCCGCGAGCACGCCGCCGACGGTGGCGATGCCGAAATTCAGCGTCGAGCCCGTCGACAGCATCGCGTACTGCAACGCATCCGCGATCGGGGCTACGAAGGTCAGCGACACCACCGGCGTCGGGTTAAAGTCGTCGGCGCCGAGATAGCCGCTGGCGAACCAGCCTCCGGCCACGAGCCCACCGATCACGAGGCCGGCGGCGACCTGGCCCCATGACCGCCGGAACGGCGCATGCGCGAACGCAAAGATGATCAGCGCCGCGCTGATGACGGAAGCGGCCACCATGCGCGCCGTGACGTCACTCAATCCGAGCGCCGACAACAAGGCGGGCACCGAATTCGCCGACGCCGTGGTTTGTGACGCCTGCAGCAGCGCGATGCGGGCCGGCGCGATCAGGCCCTTCAGCGTCATCATCGCAAAAATGCCGAGCACGATCACCACCACGAAGGAGCGCAGATTGCCGCGCCCGAGCAGCACCAGCGCACGCGAGCCGCAGCCGTTCGACAGCACCATGCCGTAACCGAACAACAGCCCGCCGACAAACATCAGCGGCGCCGAGAATGACGGTTGCAGATAGATCGACTTGCCGAGATCGACGAGACCGGCCGCCGCGAGCAATTGGGTCGACGCCACCGCGACGCCGATCGCCAGCGCATAGGTGCGCACCAAACGGCCGTCGCCTTCCGCCCACCAGCCGCGCAGGCTGGAGAGCATGCAGAACCCGCTCAACAGCCCGACCGCACCATAAACCAGGCCGATCAGAAGCCCGCTCAACACAATGATGTTCGCAGTGCCCTGCACGGTGGTTTTCTCCTAAAGCCATCGGCGAAAACCGCCGCGACAGCATAAATATGCTACAAATTCCACCCTGCTATAGCGGTGCTTGCATGGGCGCGTCCACGGCCGCGAAGAACAAAGAATGAAGCTTTCGCAAGGCCCGATGACGGGAGAATAAAACCGTCGATTCCAACCGGAATACGAATGGTTTCGTTCCCGCGACGAAGAGGAAAATATCTGTCGGAGCGGGATTTACGCCGGACGCAGGATCACGCGGTCGCGCGACGAGCCGGCCACCGCGATGAACGCGGCCCTGGCCCGTTCCAGCGGATAGATCGCGCTCTCCTTGATCGGAAACGGCTTCAAGTGGCCGCTGGCGAAGCCGGGGCCGATTTCCTTGAGCACCGCGCCGGTCGCAATCGACGACAGGCCGAGCGTATCGATGCCGACATAGGTGTGCTGGCCGCGATAGAATTCCAGGATGTTGAACTGCACGATGCGGTCGACCGCGGCGATCAGGATCTGGCGCCCGCGCAGCGCCAGCGATTTGTGCGCGGCCTGGAAATAGGGATCGCCGACGGTGTTGAAGACGATGTCGGCGCCCTTGCCGCCGGTCAATTCGCGCACGCGCGCCGCGACATCGGTCACCGACGCATTGATGACGTCGACCTTCGAATTGGCGTGCCCTTCATAGGGCTCATCCTTGCGGACGACACCGATTACGCGCGCGCCGTGCCAGCTTGCAATCTGCACCGCCGCCTGCCCGACCTTGCCGTTGACGCCCATCACCAGCACGGTCTCGCCGGCCTTCGGAATGCCGGCACGACGCAGGCCCTCCATCGCCGTGACGAAGGGAACGCCGATGCCGGCGGCTTCCTCCCAGGAAATGCTGCTTGGCTTCTCCACCACCGCGTCTGCCTCGACCACAAGATGCGTGGCATGGGTGCCGTCGCGCCGGATACCGAGATCGCCGGACGAGCCGAACACGTCCCGACCGATCCACCCCGCCGGGCCATCGATCACGACACCCGCATAGTCACGGCCCGGCGTGCGCGGGAACACCGCATACGGCATCAGGCCGGTGGCAGCCTTCACATCGGACGGATTGACGGCCGCCGCCCTGACCTCGATCAGCAGATCGCTCGCGCCGCGGGTCAGCGTCTGGGTCTCGATCACGGGCGCGAGCGAGGCGGCATCGGCCACCTTTTCCGAAAGGCGCACGCAGCGCGCCTGGACGTCTGATTTTCCGGCAACCGGCATCTATTGAAATCCTGATCCCGCGCGACCGCGCGCCATGCGGATCAGCAGTTACCCCTTCGGGCGCTTGTCGTAAACACGTTTTGCCTTGCCGAGCGAGCGTTCCAGCGTTTCGGGAGCAACGGCCTTGATGCGGGCTGATATGCCGATGGTGTTCTTGATGAAGGTGGCGACTCTTTCGGTGTGTGTCGTCAGCCCGCTGCCGTCCCAATGTTCGGGGCGGGCTTCGGCCAGCACGGTCATCTCGTCCATGCGGCCGTCCCGTGTCAATTCGATGATGAAATGGCCACCGCACCAGTCTGTCGCGAGCAAGGCTTCCTCGATCTGGGTCGGGAACACGTTGACCCCGCGCAGGATGATCATGTCGTCGGAACGCCCCGTCACCTTCTCCATCCGCCGCATGCCCGGCCGCGCGGTGCCCGGCAGCAGCCGCGTCAGGTCGCGGGTGCGGTAGCGAATGATCGGAAAGGCTTCCTTGGTCAGCGAGGTGAACACCAGCTCGCCCTTCTCGCCATCCGGCAGCACCGCGCCGGTCTCGGGGTCGATCACCTCGGGATAGAAGTGATCCTCCCAGATATGCAGGCCGTCCTTGGTCTCCACGCATTCCTGCGCGACGCCGGGGCCGATCACCTCAGACAGCCCGTAAATATCGGTCGCGTCCATGTCGAACGTCTGTTCGATCTCGACACGCATCGCGTTGGTCCAGGGCTCGGCACCAAAAATGCCGAACTTGAGCGAGGATTTCCGTGGGTCGAGCTTCTGCTTCTTGAATTCATCTGATATCGCCAGCATGTAGCTCGGCGTCACCGTGATGATGTCGGGCTTGAAATCGTTGATCAGTTGCACCTGCCGTTCGGTCATCCCACCCGACACCGGCACCACGGTGCAGCCGAGTTTTTCCGCGCCGTAATGCGCGCCGATTCCGCCGGTGAACAGGCCGTAGCCATAGGCGTTATGCATGATCATGCCGGTGCGGCCGCCGGCGGCGCGGATCGAGCGCGCCATCACATCGGACCACATGTCGATGTCGGCTTTCGTATAGCCGACCACGATCGGCTTTCCGGTGGTGCCGGAAGACGCGTGAACGCGCACCATTTTTTCGCGCGGCACCGCGAACATGTTGAACGGGTAATTGTCGCGCAGGTCGGCTTTGACCGTGAACGGAAATTTGGCGAGATCGGAAAGCTGCTTGAAGTCGTGCGGGTGTACGCCGGCCGTGTCAAAAGCCCGCTTGTAATGGCCGACATTGTCATAGGCATGCGCCAGCGACCAGGCGAGGCGTTTTGTCTGCAGCGCCACGATCTCGTCGCGCGAGGCGCGCTCTACCTCGTCCAATTCGGCGCGGTAACCGCCGGCATGGGATTGAAAATTGATCGAAGCCATCGCGCGTTTCCTCAAAATTTGTTTTGCTTTTACTTGACCGTCGTACCCGGCAGCCACGTGCCACCGATGGTGCGGGAATGCCCGCGGAACTCCGCAATCACCACATCATTGGCGGTGACCCGCACATCGTAGATCCCCGACCGGCCGCTGCGGGATATTTCCCGCGCCGACGCCACCAGCATGTCACCGAGCTTCCCCGGCCGGATGAAAGTGACATGGCACTGCGCCGCCACGGCGCGTTCATTATGGGTGTTGCAGGCAAAGGCGAACGTCGAATCCGCCAGCGTAAAGATGAAGCCGCCATGGGCGATGCGCTGGCCATTGACCATTTCCGGCCGGACCGTCATCGAAAGCGTCGCCCGCCCCGGCCCGATCTCGACGATCTGCATGCCGAGGCCCTTGCTGGCGTCGTCCTCCTTCCACATCGCATCCGCACAGGCGCGGGCGAGGTCGTCGGGCGAAAGCGCGGCATTGACGTTCACTGTGGTCTCCCTGTCTCCGACTACACCGTCATTCCGGGATGGTCCGTAGGATCAGACCCGGAATCTCGAGATTCCGGGTTCGATGCTTTCGCATCGCCCCGGAATGACGGCTAGACATGATCGTAGTCCACCACGACCCTGTCCGATACTGGCCGCGCCTGACAGGTCAGGATGAACCCCGCCTTCAGCTCCCACGGCTCCAGCGAATAATTCACCTCCATCTGTGCATCGCCCTCGACCAGCTTGGCGCGGCAGGTCGAGCACATGCCGCCCTTGCAGGCAAACGGCAGGTCCATGCCGGCGCGCAGCGCGGCATCGAGAATGGATTCGTCTTCGGCCACCGGCACCTCGCGGCGCTTGCCGTCGATGACGAGCGAGGCCAGCGCCTTCGGCGGCGCCGATGCCGCGACGACCTTCCTGGCGCGCGGCTTGCCGCCGAACTCCGAAACGAAGCGCTCGACGTGGATGCGGTCCTCTGCAATGCCGATGTCGCGGCACGTCGTCTCGATGTCCTCGCTCATGCCAAGGGGACCGCAGATGAAGACGTGGTCGACACTCGACGCCGGCACCAATGAGCGTAACAACACCCGCACTTTGTCGCCGTCGAGACGGCCGTGCAGGATCGGAATGTCCTGCTCTTCGCCCGAAATGACGTGGAACAGCGAGAACCGCTGCATGAAGCGATCCTTCAATTCCTCCAGCTCTTCGAGAAACAGCATGCTTGATGTCGAGCGGTTGCCGTAGAACAGGAAGAAGCGGCTGTTCGGCTCACGCGCCAGCACGCCCTTGACGATCGAGAGGATCGGCGTGATGCCGCTTCCTGCGGCGAATCCGACATAGACCCGCGCCTGATCGGGCGCATGCGCAATACCGAAGCGGCCGGTCGGCGTCATGACGTCGAGTTCGTCGCCAGCCTTGAGTTCGTCCGCCGCCCAGCTCGAAAACGCGCCGCCATCGACCTTCTTCACCGCGATCCGCAATTCGCCGTCGTCGGGACCGGAGCAGATCGAATAGGAGCGACGCACTTCCTCGCCGTCCATGGTCGTGCGCAGGGTCAGATATTGACCGGGCGCAAAATTGTAATCGTCAGTCAATTCGGCGGGGATCGCAAAGGTCAGCGACACCGCATCCGGCGCCTCACGGCGCAGATCGTTGACGGCGAGACGGTGGAAGCGTGGGGTCAGGGACATGATCAATGACACTTGAAATAGTCGAACGGTTCACGGCAGCTCTTGCAGCGCCACAGCGCCTTGCAGGAGGTCGAACCGAACTCGGACAACACTTCGGTATTGGCGGAGCCGCATTGCGGGCATGACACCTGTTGCTCGCCGAACAGCGCCCGGCGCGAGCTCGACGCCTGCGGCGGCGCGATGCCGTATTCCCTCAGCTTGCGGCGGCCGTCCTCGCTCATCCAGTCGGTGGTCCAGGCCGGTGACAACACGGTGCGGACTTTCGCACCGTGCATGCCGGCGCGTTCCAGCGCCAGTTCGATTTCGAGCGCGATCATGTTCATCGCCGGGCACCCGGAATAGGTCGGCGTGATCGCAACCTCGACATGGCCATCGCTGACGACGACCTCGCGCAGCACGCCGAGGTCGGCGATGGTCAGTACCGGAATTTCGGGATCGACCACTTGCGCGGCCGCATCCCAAGCGCGCCGGCGCAGATCGGCGTCGCTGAGCATGACCGTTACCATGTTGCCCCCGGGAAGGTGCGCTGCAACGATTGCAACTCGCTGAGGAGATGGCCGAGATGCTCGCTGTGCCGGCCGTCGCGGCCACCCTGCTGCATCCACTTGTTGTCAGGCAACCTCAGCGTCGCCTCATGGACGACACCGGACACCGTCTTGAGCCAGGCTGCATGCAGCTTTGCGGGATCGACCGCTACACCCTTGTCAATCAGGCCGCGTTCGCTGTCGTCGACGCGAAACATCTCGCCGGTATAGGCCCAGAGATCGTCGATGGCGTTTTGCGCGCGGCGATGGCTTTCCTCGGTGCCGTCGCCGAGCCGCACCATCCACTCCGACGAATGCCTCAAGTGATAGGCGCTTTCCTTTTCCGACTTGGCGGCGATCGCGGCCAGCGTCGGATCGCTGGATTGCATCATCGCGCGCCAATACAGATCGGCAAAGGCCGCATAGAAGAACTGCCGCACCATGGTGCGCGCGAAATCGCCGTTCGGCTGTTCCAGCAGCAAGAGATTGCGGTACTGCCGGACGTCGCGCAGATAGGCGAACTTGTCCTCGTCATTGCCGAGGCCTTCGACCCTGGCGGCGTAAGAATAGAGTTCGCGCGCCTGGCCGAGCAGATCGAGGCCCATATTGGCGAGCGCCATGTCCTCTTCCAGCATCGGCGCATGGCCGCACCATTCCGACAGCCGATGGCCGAGAATCAGCGCGTCATCGGCGCGGCGCAGCGTGTAGAGCACCAGCGGGGTCTCGGAGACCGAGATGGAAGCTACTGCCATTTGAACGTCCCTTGCTCATTTACTCCGACCTCATCCTGAGGAGCGCGCCGTTGCGCGTCTCGAAGGATGGACCACTGGCACCCTCGGGGGCCTCACGGTTCGAGACGGCGCTGAAGAAGCGCCTCCTCAACCACGAGGAGCTAAGTTCACATATGTCCGACTTCGTCCGGCACGTCGTAAAACGTCGGGTGCCGGTAGATCTTGGATTCCGCGGGCTCGAACATCATGCCCTTTTCAGACGGATCGGACGCCGTGATCGCGTTCGACGGCACCACCCAGATCGAGAGCCCCTCGCCGCGGCGGGTGTAGATGTCGCGCGCAGCCTGCAGCGCCAGCGTGGGGTCGGCGGCGTGCAGCGAGCCGACATGCTTGTGGGCAAGACCGTTGCGGCTGCGGATGAAGACTTCCCAGAGCGGCATGTTCGGCGTGGCCATGGCGATCTCCCTATTCCGCGGCTTGCGCGTGCGCGCGCTGCTTGCGCTTCTCGGCGTGGGCCATCGCCGCCTCGCGCACCCAGGCGCCGTCATCGTGCGCCTTGCGCCGCGCCGCCAGCCGGTCGCGGTTGCAGGGGCCGTTGCCGGCCAGCACCTGGTTGAATTCTTCCCAGTCGATCGCGCTGTATTCCCAGTTACCGTTGGCATTCTGCTTCATGCCGGGATCGGGAATGGTGAGGCCGAGGAACTGCGCCTGCGGCACCGTGGCGTCGACGAATTTCTGGCGCAGCTCGTCATTGGAGAAGCGCTTGATCTTCCATTTGGTCGAGGTGTCGGAATGCTGGCTGGCCTTGTCGGGCGGCCCGAACATCATCAGCACCGGCCACCACCAGCGATCGAGCGCGCTCTGCGCCATCGCCTTCTGCTCTGCGCTGCCCTTCGACAGCGTCACCATGATCTCAAAGCCCTGACGCTGGTGGAAGGATTCTTCCTTGCAGACGCGGATCATCGCGCGCGCATAGGGACCGTAGGAACAGCGGCACAACGGAATCTGGTTCATGATCGCCGCACCATCGACCAGCCAGCCGATCGCGCCGATGTCGGCCCAGGTCAGCGTCGGATAATTGAAGATCGAGGAATATTTTGCCTTCCCCGCCAGCATCAGGTCGACCAGTTCTTCGCGCGAGGTGCCGAGCGTTTCGGCGGCGGCGTAGAGATAGAGCCCGTGGCCGCATTCGTCCTGCACCTTCGCCAGCAGCGCCGCCTTGCGGCGCAGCGACGGCGCGCGGGTGATCCAGTTGCCCTCGGGCAGCATGCCGACGATTTCGGAATGGGCGTGCTGGGAAATCTGCCGCGTCAGCGTCTTGCGGTAGGCCGCCGGCATCCAGTCATTCGGCTCGATGCGCTCGTCGACATCGATGCGGGCCTGAAATTGCGCGGAGCGGGCGGCGTCCTCGATATGGCTGATATCGCCGTCGGACGTATTGAGCGCCTGCGTGTACATGGCCGACCTCCCACATGATCTTGCCGTATGTTGTTGGAGCCAACATATAACAAAAATACAGGAATGCAAGTTATTTTTGTAACATATTTTACGCCCCGTCGAACCGGCGCGCCAGCGCCCCTCCCGGCTTCGGCAACGGCCCGTTTTCGTTGGTCGCATGGTCGTCAAGCCATTGTTCCGACGCTGGAAGCAGGCCGCGGTAAATTTCGCCGCAGAGCCGTCTGGCCGCCCTGCCCGGCCAGTCGCGCGGCAGCAGCGGCGTCGGCAGCAGCGGGTCGCGCAGCACCACGCGGCGGTAATGGTGGATCAAAAGGATCCGCGCGGTGAAGGCGTCGGCGTCGGAAAGAGATTCGCCGCGACGGAGCAAGGCTTGCACCGGTTCGAACGTCTTCATGAATTTCAGATAGGCGTCGGCGGTACGCTCGAGCGGCCAGCTCTCGCTGAGCAGACGCCGGCCGTTGTCGTCCTCGGCGGAGACTTCCAGGCGGATCGCGCCTGACGCCTCCTGCGGAACAGGCACGCCCGACGGGGCCACCCACACGCCCGGCAACGGACTGCCGAAGCCTGCATTCTCCAGCGCATCGCGCGATGCGTCGCGATCCCCGCCATTGCCGATCAGCAGCAGCTCGAACCGCCCGGTCCAGTCCGACAGCGGCGGATCATAGATGTGCTTGGTGGCGGTATCGAAGGTCTGCCGCCCCTTCTTGTTCAGCCGGTAGAAACTGTTGCGGCCGACCTTGTTGCGCTCCAGCCAGCCGTCGCTCGCCAGCCGCGACATCGCGGTGCGCACCACGCCGCTGTCGATGTCGAGCGTTTGGAAAAACTCCAGCAGCGTGCCGAGCCAGACCGAGCCGCCGCGCGGCACGATGGCGTCGCCGAACACGGTGATGACGATCGATCCGGTGCGCGAGGGTTCGCGCTTGAGCTGTTCGACGATGCGGGCAAGCGGCTGCGGCATGCGCCAAGGCATACCGCGTTTTTGGATTCACGAAAATGCCGGTGAGCGTGTGGCTGCATCCTTCGAGACGCGCGCAGAGCGCGCTGCTCAGGATGAGGTCGGGCGGATCAACACGCGGTCCCAGACCCTCATGGTGAGGAGCGCGCTCTTGCGCGCGTCTCGAACCATGCGGCCGAGGTCTTAGCGCGCCCTTACCTGTTCGGGTTCGGGTACATCAAACTGCGCCAGCCGCTGCGGTCGAACGGGGTCCATTTGCCTTCCGGCTGCGCCAGACGGTCGGCGACCGCGTAGACGACGGCGGGGTGATGACCCATGCCGCAATGGCTGCTCTCGACCTCGATGCTTTCCGAGGTCGCGGTGGTCTGCTCCATGCAGCCCTGCCAGGCGCAGATGCCGTCGGTACGGCTGAAGATCGCGGTGGTCGGCACCGGCGGGGTGGCCGCCAGCGATCCGCCGAAACGGGCGTCTTCTTCGTCGGCGCGGCGGCCGCTGGCCATCTCGTAGACGCGCCAGGCGTTGGTCGCCTTCGGGCCCGATGCAAACGGGCTGCCGAGCGTGATCACCGAGCGCACACGCTCCGGCATCATCTTGGCGAGCTGACGCGCATAGAGGCCGCCGAGGCTCCAGCCGACCAGGCTGACCTTGCGGCCATGCTTGTCGTTGAGCTCGTGGACGAGATCGACCATCGCATGCTGCACGCCCTGGCGCAGACCGAGATTGCGCCCCTGGCGCCAGCCGCTGACGGCATAGCCGCGGCTTTGCAGGAAGCTGCGCAGCGGACGCGTCGAGGTGTCGGACGCAACGAGGCCGGGCAATACCAGCACCGGATGCCCGTCGCCCTTCGGCGCCAGACTCAGGAGCGGCAAGGCACCGAGGAAAGCGCCCAACTCGGAAATCGCGCGCCCCTCCAGAAACATCAGAGTCCTGGACGGCGGGCGAAGCGTCTGCGTGGCAACGGACATCTTATCTCCTTTTAGGCTTCGGTCCCTGGCGTCTCGGCGACCGGCCCCGGTTCAATGGAACATGCAACCTGGTGGAATCGTTCCGCAACGCAACATTGTTTCCTAAAAAGCTAAGGAAGCAGATTTCTTATTTCAACGGCCCACTTCACACTTGTGACAACTAAAAGCATTGACGTGATTAATTAGTCACACGAGCCGCAGCAAATATTCGAGCGTGTAAAGCGCCAATCCTGCAAGACCGCCGATCAGCGAGCCGTTGAAGCGGATGTATTGCAGGTCGCGGCCGATATTGATTTCGATCAGCGAAATCAGCTGCCCCATATCCCAGGATTTGACCTGGTCGGAGATGAAGGTCGACACCCCGCTCTTCTGTTCTGCAACGACGCTGCGCAGCACCGCGACCAGACCCTGGTTGATCTCGGCGCGCATTTCGCCATCGGCGGCCAGCGCCTCGCCGGCCGTTACGAACATCCGCACGAGATATTGCTCAAGCACCTGCGTCTCGCCCGACGCACTGCGCTCGAAGAATGACCGCGCATTCTCCCAGATGTGTTGCGCGAGGCTGGTCAGTTCGGGGCGCGCCAGGAGATCGCGCTTCAGCCCCTGGATACGCTCGGCATAGACCGGATCGGTGCCGAGCCGATCGACGAAGGTCAGCACCATGCGGTCGAACTCGCCGCGGAACGGATGCTGGGGATCGCTGCGGACTTCATCGAAGAACGCGGTCGCCGACGCCACGATCTTGTTCACCAGAAACTTGTCGGCGCGGTAGAGTTTCAGCAGCGTCGGCAATTCGGCGCGGATCTTCTCGCGGATCATGGCCATGGTCTCGGCCTGCGTCATGGTCTGATGCACGCCGCGCAGGAGATCATCGAGCAGCCCCTGGTGCCGGCCTTCCTTCACAAACGTGCGCAGCGTGCCGGCGGCAAGCGGCGCCAGATCGATCGACATCAATTGCGAGGTGATGCGGCGGCTGACGAAGGTCATCAGGCCGGAGTTTTGCGTGGCCGCCACGGCTTCGGGCAGCAGCCGCAGCGCGAAGCGCGCGAGGTCCTCGCTGCGCTTGCGGTCGCGCAGCCAGTCGGCGATGAAGGCGCCGAAATCGATCTGGCGCAGCTTTGCCTCGACCGGGGCCGCTTCCAGAAAGTGCTGCTCGATGAACTCGCCGAGCTTGTCGGCGATGCGGTGCTGGTTGCCCTGGATGATCGCGGTGTGCGGGATCGGCAACCCCAAAGGCCTGCGAAACAAGGCAACCACCGCATACCAGTCCGCCAGGCCGCCGATGGTGGCCGCTTCCGCAAAGGCCGCGACGAAGCCGAACGCCGGATGGACCGGCACCAGCATCTTGGCCGCAATGAAGATCGCGAACGTTGCCGCCAGCACCAGCGTCGCCAGCAGCTTGACGCGGCGCAGCTCGGCGGCGCGCGCGGCGTCGCCGGGAGTCTCGATCACGAAGGTTGCGGGGAGCGTCATAACGGCTTTCAGATGAACGCAGACTCTCATCCTGAGGAGCGGCGTCTTCGCCGCGTCTCGAAGGATGCAGGCCCCATCGTGGCCTCATGGTTCGCGACGGCGCAAGTGCGCCTCCTCACCATGAGGGTCTGGCTGATCTAGGTGGATACCCGACAAAAAGAAGGCCCGCCTAAGCGGGCCTCCAGAAGGGCAGTTGGCTGATCGCGATCAGGCGGTCTTGGAGTAGACCTTCGAGAAGTTGTCCTGCGCGGTCTTGGCGCTGTCGGCGACGAGCTTGCCGAGATACTCGGTGGTGGCCTTCGCCCGCGAGACGAACAGTTCGCCACGCGCACGGACCAGGTCCGACTGGATCTGGGCGGCTTCGCTCAGCGACTTGGCCGAAGCGAGCTTGTCGATGCCGGCGAAGAACGCTTCCGCGTCCTGATAGAGCGCCTGCTGGATGTTGCGGCTGATCTTGGCGGCCTCGGAGACCGAACCGGCAGCGGCGGTCTCGATCGCGGCGGTCACCTTCTCGGAGCCGGCGTGGAAGTCGGCGGCGCGAACCTTGGCGGTCTCGGCCTGCTTCTTCACGAACTCACGGGCGGCTTCCGGAACTTCCAGGTTCTGGAGCTTGGTGAACGCCTCGGTGACGGGCGCAAAGGCTTCCTTGACGGTGTTCAGCACGGAAGTGGTTTCGGTGGTCATGGGGTCTCTCCATCCTCGGGTTTGAGCTATGGGCTCACCCCGTCCGGTTCGGCCCGGGGCGAGATCGTTGTGCCATAGTTAATTGTGCGGCGCAACATCAATGTTGCATCGCGATATCACGAATCCGTGATTGGCCCTAATGATGGGCGACCTGCTCAGGGAACCGGCAAAAGTTCCACTTTCGTCTAATGCCGGAACGCACGCCAGAAGGCGCCGGCACCCGGCGCCCCTACATGGGGTTGCTTCGATTTTTTGCGCTAATGCTGGACGGCGCCCGGAACCCCGAACGCCTCCAGCTGGGCCCGGACCTGCGCCACATTATGCCCGAGCACGACGATGTCGTGTTTCCTGCCATCGACGTCCCGGACATGGTCGCGCAGCAGGGCCTCGGCCTTGAAGCCGAGGCTCTCGAACAGCGCGATCGCCGCCTGCTGGTCCACCGTCATCTGCACCGAGAGCTTTTCCAGCCCGGCCCCCAGCGCCAGCGCAAACGTCTCCTGCGACAGCGCCCGGCCGACGCCCTGCCCGCGCACGTCCTGCGACACCACCATCCGGATCTCGCCGACATGCGGCGACCAGGAATGCGGGTCGCGCACCACGGTGCCGCAACCGACCACGGTATTGCCCTTCACCGCCAACAGGCTCGTGATCTGGCCGCGGTCGATCTCGTTGACCCAGGCGGAGAGCACCTTGGGCTGGCTGATATTGCGCGGCAGGAACAGCAGATCATGCGTCGGCAGTTTTTGCGCGAAGGCCAGCACCGCGGCCTCGTCGGCGCGAGCCATCAGGCGGAATTCGATCTCGCCGGCGTCGGTCTTGACGTGGCGGGGATAGGAACGTGCTTCGCTCATGTTGATCTCTTACCTAACCAGTTGTCCAGTTTCGGCCATAGCCGCTTGATCGCATTGGCGCCGGCGACGAGGCTGACGTGACCGCCCTTGAGCATCACCTCTTCCTTGTCCGATGAGCCGACCTTGGTGATCAGATGTTTGGCCGCATCATAGGGCACGATGTGGTCATGCTCGGCGACCGCGTGCAGGATCGGCACCTTGATCTCGGCGATATTGGCCGCCCGCCCGCCGACCGTCATGGTGTCGTTGTAGAGCTTGTTGTCCCACATCAAATCCTTGGTGATCGCGCGGAAGTATTCGCCGGCCAGCGGCAAGGTGTCGGAACCCCAGCGGTCCATCATCCGGTAGCCCTTGACGTATTCGTCGTTCCAGATGTTGTCCCACAACTGCACCTGGCTGAACGCGCGCGACGCCGGCCGCAGCATGTCGAAGGACGTCATGATCATGTCGCCCGGCACGTTGCCGACACTGTCCACCAGCCTGTCGACGTCGAAATAGCGGCGGTCGGAGAAATTCGAGAACAGCTTCATCTCGCGGAAATCGATCGGCGTGGTGAAGCAGATCAAATTCTTCATCGGCCCGTCATTGTGGATCGATCCGTACAGCAGCGACAGCACGCCGCCGAAGCAATAGCCGATCACGGAGACGTCCTGCTCGCCGGAATCCTGCTGCACGCGGCGGATGCAGTCCGGAATGAAGTCGAGGACGTAGTCCTCCATCCGCAGCGATTTTTCCTCCGGCTTCGGCGCGGTCCAGTCCATCATGTAGACGTCGTAGCCGCGCTTCAGCAGAAACTCGACAAAACTCTGGCCCGGGACCAGGTCGAGGATATAGCCGCGATTGGTGGTCGCCATCACGATCAGGATCGGCACGCGGTAGATCTCGTCGGCCATCGGGCGGTAATGATAGAGGTTCAGCGTGCCGCGGCTGAGCAGCACGTCCTTTGGCGTCGATCCCAGCGACGGCCCTGACGATGCGATGTATTCGACGCCCTTGATGCTGCGCTGGATGGCGCGCTGTACTTCGGACTGGATTCGCTCGGGGATGCTGGTCAGGTCGAGGCCTGGAGATTTCAGGCCAGCGCTCGCGGTCATTTCTTCTCTCCGTCGGCCGATGGAGGTTGCCTGGTGCGCGGCGGCCGCGGCATGCCACGGCCGCTTTCCGGCGTCAGCGAATTATGATGCACCTGTTGCAGCATCGCCTTGATCTCGTTGAGCTGGCCCTCGATCGCCTGGATGCGCTCGGCCATACCGACCATTTGCGCGCGGCTCGGCAGGTTCATGCTGACGAGATATTTCTCCATCAGCTCGCCGAGCTGCTTCTGCGCGCCCGCCGTGACGCCGCCCACCTGATTCATCACTTTGGAGAATTCCGGCGAAGCCATCGCCTGACTGGCAAAGGAGTTGAACCCCTTCTCCATCTCCCCGATCATGGTCTGCCAGATCACGGCAGGATCATTGCCTTTGTCGGCCATAGGCGCCCTCCATGTGAATACGAGCGCTTTGCCACGCCTCGAATATTATCCACCCATACGACACCGTTGCGGCGCGCCGGTCAACCGGGCGATGGGGTTGACAGCAACAGCAAAGCCTTCTGCGATGCAGAAAACCGTGGCATACAGTTTCCATCCGGATACCACCAAAGGACCGCACCGTGACGCTTGCCCATCAGCCGCCGCAGATCGCCCACGCCAACGGCATCGACATCTGCTACGAAATCTTCGGCGACGCCGGCGCCGAACCGCTGCTCCTGATCATGGGGCTGGGCGCCCAGATGATCCATTGGGATGATGAGTTCTGCCAGCAGCTTGCCGCGCGCGGTTTTCGCGTCATCCGTTTCGACAACCGCGACATCGGCAAGTCCACGCGCATGACCGGCGGCAAGCGCCTGACGGCACTCGAACTGCTCAAGCTAAAATTCCTGAAAATCCCGGTCGCCGCGCCCTATCGCCTGATCGACATGGCCAAGGATACCGTCGGCCTGATGGATGCGCTCGGCATCAAATCCGCGCATCTGGTCGGCGCATCCATGGGCGGGATGATCGCCCAGGAAGTCGCGATCTCGTTCCCGGCGCGGGTACGCTCGCTGACCTCGATCATGTCGACGACGGGCAACCCCAAAGTGCCGCCGCCGACCCGGGAGGCCGCCGCCATGCTGATGGCGCCCCCGCCGTCCACCAAGGAAGAGTATTTCGAGCGGTTCGCGAAAACCTGGAAAATCCTGCGGGTCGGCTCGTTCCCGGAAGACGAGGCCAAGGACCGCTCGCGCGCCAAACGCACCTATGAGCGCGGGCTCAATCCGGCCGGCGTCGGCCGGCAACTGCGCGCGGTGCTCGCCTCCGGCAGCCGCAAGGAACGGCTCAGCGGCGTGAAGGCGCCGACGCTCGTCATTCACGGCACCGTCGATCCCTTGGTGCGCCCTGAGGGCGGCAAGGACACCGCGGCCTCAATTCCCGGCGCAAAGCTGCTGATGATCGAGGGCATGGGCCACGCGCTGCCGATCCCGATGTGGCCGCAGATCATCGACGCCATCGACAAGCACGCCCATGGCGCGGCGGCGAAGGCGGCGTGATCGGGGTTACTTCGGGGTAACTTCGTGAGCGTCGGGTGACCTCTTCCGGCGGGCAACGCCGGGGCCTATAGACGCATGGATGTCGCCATAGGGAGCCCGAACATGGATTCTGTTTTCCGGCCACGCGCGGCGCTGGCCGCCGCCATCCTGCTGGCTCTTGCTTCTTCCGGTGCCTTCGCCGCCTCCGAGGCGCAGCAGGAAGCCAATCGCAAAGCCGTGCTCGAATTCTACGAGAAGGGCATCAACCAGAAGGACGCCGATGCCGCGATCGCCTATATGGGCGACCGCTACGTCCAGCACAATCCAAATGCCGCCGATGGCCCCGAGGGCTTCCGCAAATTCATTGGATTCCTGCGCGAGAAATTCCCGAACTCCCGCAGCGAGATCAAGCGCTCGTTCGTCGACGGCGATTACGTCATCGTCCACGTCCACGCCGTTCGCGAGCCCGGCACGCGCGGTAATGCCATCATCGACATCTTCAAGCTCGAGAAGGGCAAGATCGTCGAGCACTGGGACGTCACCCAGCCGATCCCCGAAAATTCCGCCAACAGCAACACGATGTTCTAATCGCGTGTCGCGATCCAGATCACATGGCGCGCGCCGCCGCCTCGCCCCGTCGCGCGCACGGCAACTTCATTGACGTCGTAGCCGGCCGCGCGCAAACGCTTCGCGAACGGCGCATTAGGTCCTGACGACCAGACCGCGAGGACGCCGCCGGGCCGCAGCGCGGTGTGTGCCGCGCCCAATCCGGCCGAACTGTAGAGCCCGTCATTGGCCTTCCGGGTCAGGCCTTCGGGGCCGTTGTCGACGTCGAGCAGAATCGCATCGAACTTGGATCGCGAGGACCGGATGATTTCGCTGACATCCACTTGCTGAATGCTGACGCGGGGATCACTCAAGCTGCCGCCAAAAATCTCCGCCATCGGACCTCGCCCCCACGCGACGACGGCCGGCACCAGTTCGGCGACCACGATGCGGGCACCCGCCCCGAGCACCGCGAGCGCGGCGCGCAGCGTAAAGCCCATGCCCAACCCGCCGATCAGCAAATGCGGCTTCTTGTTGGCCTCCAGCTTCTTCGCAGCAAGCGTGGCGAGCGCGGCTTCGGAACCCGAGAGGCGGCTGTTCATCAGCTCGTTGGTGCCGAGCATGATGGAGAACTCCTTGCCGCGCTTCATCAGGCGGAGTTCATCCTCGGTGCCGGGAATGCGCGCGGTGTCGAGTTTTTCCCAGGGAATCATGCGGGGGCTTGTAGCACGATTTTTTCCTCGTCCCGGACAAGCGAAGCGCGATCCGGGACTCATAACCACAGGCGTCAATTGTCGCGCCGGGCTGGAGCCACAGCGAATTCCAACAACGCACATTTGTGGCTCTGGGTCCCGGCTCGAGGCCGGGACGACGGCGTCATCCCCCCGCCCACACGTCCAGCACGTAGCGGTTCTTGGTGCCCATCTCGTCGACCCAGCGCAAGCCGGCGTCGGCATCCGCGCCGGTGCGTTCGCGATAGATCGACACCAGGGCGGCCTTGACGTCCGGTTCCATCTTGCCGCCGTCGCCGCAGACATAGACGATCGCGCCCTTCTCGATCAGGTTCCAGACCCGCTCCTTCTGTGCGGCGACCTGGTGCTGGACGTAGGTCTTCGGTCCATCGCCCCGCGAGAACGCGGTGTGCAGTTCGGTGATGCCGTTGGCGGCGAACGCCTTGAGCTCGTCGGCGTAGAGATAGTCCTGCTCGGGATTGCGGCAGCCAAAGAACAGCATCGCAGCGCCCAAGCTAGCGCCCTTGGCCTTGCGGTCGGCGCGTTCCTGCAGGAAGCCGCGGAATGGCGCCAGACCCGTGCCCGGTCCGATCATGATGATCGGCACCGACGGATCCTCCGGCAGGCGGAAGCCGGCCTTGGTTTCGCGTACCGTGGCGTGGATGGTGTCGCCGGCGCGGCGGCCGGCGAGATAATTGGAGCAGACGCCCTTGTAGACGCCGCGGCCTGAACTGGCGGGCGCCTCGACCACGCCGACGGTGACGCTGCAACGCGAGGCATCGCCCGCCGGCGACGACGAGATCGAATAATAACGCGGCGCCAGCAACGACAGCATTTCGAGATAGGCGTGGAACGGCAGTTCGCAGGCCGGATATTCCTCCAAGAGGTCGAACACCGATTTGCGCTTGGCCAGCACGTCGTTCCGGTAAAGCTCGGTCGAGGCGGCATCGTCGCCGACATAGGCCAGCAGTTTTGGTTTGGTCATCGGACAGCGCGTCTGTTCCGACATGATCTGGATCTGCTTGCGGGTTGCGATCTGCTGCAACTCGACGAATTCGGTGAGCAGCCGCCCGACCGAGACGACGTCGCCGACCGGCAGTTGCGCGCGGCGGCCTTCGGCGACCGCAAGCCGGATCTGGTCGGCGGGCAGGAAGCCGAAACGGCGCGCAACCGAATCCACCAGCGCCGGATCGTTGCGCGGCACCACGCTGAGGTGATCGCCGACACGGTAGGAAACGCCCGGCGGCAGTTGCACCTCGATATGGCGCGTCGAACGGTCCGACGGATTGGCGCCGGTTTTGTTCTGCAGTTCGGAGTTGGCCAGCACCTTCATCGGCGAAACGCCGCCCTGCGCCACGATTGTATTGACCGCGGTCGGCGCCACCGGCTCGATCCGGTACAGCGGCGCATCATCGGCGCTGCGGGTGATGTTCGAGGTGAGACCGAATTCCTTGGCCGCGGCGGGCCCAAGCAACGCGAACCATTTCTCGAACTGGCCATCGAGGTCGCTGCGGGCATCGCCCTCGCCGCGGGCAAACACGCTGCGCGCGCCGTGGGCGGCCATTTGTTCGTCGATGATGCGCGGCACCGACTGATAGGTGGCGGCCCAGTCGCTGTTGCCGCAGCCGAACACCGCATAGCGGACGTTTGCAAAGGCATCCTTGGGCAGATCGCCGCCCAGCCATTTGACGAATTGGGTGGCGTTGTCGGGCGCGGCACCATTGTAGGAGGCGCAGAAGATCAGGACGCCGCCCTGGTCCGGCAGCTTGCCGACGAAATCATCCAGCGCCGCGAGTTTGGTCGCAAAGCCGTTGACCTCGGCGAGATCGGCGACGCGGGTGGCGAGTTCTTCGGCGGTGCCGAGGTTGGATCCATAGAGCACCAGCAATGGCGTGTTGTGCCCCGGACGCGTCCGCGCCTGGGGCGCCGCCGTGTTCGAGGCCGCGACCGCAGCGGCTGCCCGGCCGGCGAAGGCGCCGCGGTCCCTGTCCTCGCGCGGCCGCACCTTGATCTTGAATCCATCGGGCTTGATCGTCAGCGTCTCCTTGAGATGCATCTGATAGCGGTTGATGTCGATCAGCTTGAAACGCTGCAGGATCATGCCGATCGCCAGCGCCGCCTCGTGCATGGCAAAGCCACGCCCGATGCAGGCGCGCTGGCCGTTGCCGAACGGCTTCCAGGCGTTAACGGGCCGCGCGGCTTCGGCCTCGCGGCTGAAATTCTCCGGGTCGAACTTGTCCGGGTTGGGTCCCCAGACGCTGGGATCGCGGTGCAGCGCCATCACCAGCACAGTGATGAAGGTGTTCTTCTTCAGTCTGTATTTGCCGCCGATGGTCTCGTCCTGCAGCGGCGCGATGCCATAGGCCGGCGCCGGCGGCCACAGCCGCAACGCCTCCTTCAAAATCTGCGTGATGTAAGTGAGCTGCGTGACCTGCTGATAGGTCGGCCGCGCGTCGATATCGGGGCCAAGTACCCGGTCGACTTCCTCATAGGCCTTTTTCAGCACGTCGGGATGCTTGAGCAGCGCATAGAGCGTGCAGGATAGAAGACCGCTGGTGGTCTCGTGGCCCGCGATCAGGAAGGTGTTGATCTGGTAACGGATGTTGACGTCGTCGAGCTGTTCGCCGGTGGCGCGGTCGACGCCGGTCATCATGGCGCCGAGCATGTCCTTCTTGCCTTCGGCGGCGGCCGCGTTGCCGCGGCGCTCGGCGATGATCTCGTCGACCATCTTGTTCATGAAGGCCACGTCCTGCGCCAGATCCTTGCGGCGTTTCTGCAGCCAAATGCCTTCCAGCGGGATGCCGCGGGTCATCATGATGGTCTCGAGCGAGCGCACCAGCGATTCCACGAACGGATGATAGTCGCGGCGGTAGAACGAATTGAAGCGGTAGTCGAAGCCGCAGAGGCCGATCGTATCCAGCGTCAGCGCGGTCATGTCGTGGACGACGTCAATCTCCTCGTCGCCGTTGAGCCGCTCCCATTTCTTGACGAGTTGCTCGGCGATATCGACCATGCTCGGATGGTAGGACGTCATCGCGCGGTTGCCGAACGGCTGCAGCAGGATGTTGTGCGCCTTGCTCCAGTTCGGTTCATTGGTGTCGGCCGTGAACAGGCCGTCACCGCCGACCGCGCGCACCCGGCGCAGCGAACCGCGCACCGCCTTGTCGAACCGTTTTTCGTCCGAGAGTTCGTCGACCAGATCATGACCGGAGACGATCACCAGCGGCGCGCCCATCATGTCGAGCCAGAAGATCGGCCCGAGCTCCTTGCTCAGCCGCACCAGATCCTGCACCGGCGCGTTCGAATCCAGCGACAGCATATTGCCGACGACGGGCTTTTTCGGCGGATGCGGGATCGGATCGAGTTTGTTCGGTGACGCCATTGTGGAATTGCCCCTGCCTCAATTGTCCTGAATGATGAGCGCCGCTCTCACCCCGTCATGGCTCTCTTCGTCATTCCGGGATGGTCCGAAGGACCAGACCCGGAATGACAAGTCGAGTTGCGTCACGTGCCCTAGCCAAACCGTTTTCTACGCCATTCGATCAGCTTGGCGCTGACCTCGTCCGGCTTTTCCTGCTGCGTCCAATGGCCGCTGTCGCGCACCAGATATTTCTCCAGATCGGGGATGATCTTCTCCATGCCGTCGGCGGCCGACGGCGGCAGCACCGCGTCATTCTCGGCCATGATCATCAGCGAGGGCACGCGGACCGTATGGTCGAGCCCTTCGGAGCGTTGCCAGTTGCGGGTGAAATTGCGGTACCAGTTGATGCCGCCGGTGAAGCCGGTCCGGGTGAAGGCATCGACGAACACCTTCTTTTCTTCCGGCGACAGAATCGGCGTCCGCGGATCGAATTTCGCGTCATAGGCCGCAATCATCTGCGGAAACGCGAGGTTGGTCTTGGCCGAAGCACCGACACCCGCCGTCGACGGCGCCGCGGGCGCGTCGTCCTTGCGCGGCAACGGCTTGCGCATGAAGGCGTCAAACGTCTGCTCGACGCGGCTGCCGAAAATCTTGTCCGGCTCGCGGGCGGGGTCCTGAAACTGCACGATGTACATGCTGTCGCCGAACCGCTTACGGAACAGCTCGATCGGGTCGGCCGGCAGGCGATCGTAATGCGGCGTATTGACGCCGATCACGCCGGCGACGCGCTCGATGTGGCGGAGCGGCATCTGCCAGACGATGAAGCCGCCCCAGTCGTGGCCGACGAAGATCGCCTTGTCGATCTTGAGATGGTCGAGCAGCCCGACGAGGTCGCCGGTGAGATGCTCCATGTCATAGGCTTCGACCGGCTCGGGCCGGTCGGTCGCGCCATAGCCGCGCTGGTCCGGCGCGATCACCCGGATTCCGGCCTCGCTCAGCGCCTTGATCTGGTGGCGCCAGGAAAACGCCATCTCCGGCCAGCCGTGGCAAAGGACCAAAGGCGGCGTGTCGGTCTTCGGTCCCGCATCGTAATAGCCCATGCGAATACCGTTCGTCTGGGCGAACTGCAGCGGCGGCATTTCAATCATTGCAAAACCCTATTCAGCCGCGCTGGTCATCTTGGACGGCGGCGGCGCGTAGGCCGCTTCCAGCGCTTCAAACTCCAGCGGAAGCATGTCGCACAAAACCTGGACATGCGGAATGATGTTGGCGCCGGCGATGAAGCCGAAATCGAGCTGGTCGCGATAGCTCTGCACCGTGATGTTGAGCGCGAGCCCGTGGGTCGAGATCGACACCGGGAAGATGTGCAGCAATTCCGCGCCCGCTGCATACAAGGTCTGCCGCGGCCCCGGCACGTTGGACACCGTGATGTTCGCCGCCGGCGGCAGCACGTCGGAGAGGTTGGAGCGGCTGTAGAGCAGCGCCAGGATCTGCACCACGATCGGCGCGCCCAGCATCGAGATGTTGGAGACCTGCGGCATCAGTGCGCGCAACGGATGCGACATCTCCTTGGACTTGGTGGATTGCGCGATGATCGCCTCCAGCCGGGCCTTGGGGTCTTCGAGGTTCGTGGCGATCGAGCAGATCATGCCGAACACCTGGTTGTTGGCCTCGGTGTTGCCCTCCTCGCGCAGCGAGATCGGCACCGCCGCGGTCAGCGACTTGGTCGGCAGCGCACCCTGCTGGATGAGATAGCGCCGGACCACGCCGGAAGAGAGCGCCAGTACCACGTCATTCAACTTGCCGCCGGACGCCTTCGCCAGTGCCTTGGCGCGCGACAGCGAGATCGAGGTGCCGGCGAAGCTGCGCTCCGACGAGATCGCCTTGTTCAGGATGGTCGGCGGCGAGACCATGCTGGCGATGCTGTCGCGCGACTTCGGATCGGAAATCTTGCCGACCACTTCGGAAACGCTCTTGAGCATCGTCGGCACGCTGGCGGCGAATTTCACCGCGCTCTCGATCTGGAACATGGCGTTGTCGAACAGGATCGATCCGAGATCGCTCTTGCCGGAGCGCGGCAGTTCCAGGCTCTTCGGCGCCGCGGAGGAATCGAACGGCTGGCGCCAGAGCTGCTGATAGGAATCGATCAGATTGGCCGCGATATCGCGCGGCTCCTGGGCGACCTTGCGCGCCGTGGGCGGCTCGACCTGGCGCGGCACCGGCGTCAGATCGTAGATCATGTTGGTCAGCGCGGCCCCTGCGCCGCCATCGATGCAGGCGTGGTGCATCTTGGAATAGAGCCCGATCTCGTTGTCCTTCATGCCCTCGAAGACATAGAACTCCCAGAGCGGGCGGGCGCGGTTGAGCAGCTTGGCATGCATCCAGCCGACGATGCGCTCCAGCGTCGCGCGATCGTACGGCGCCGGCAGGCTGCCGCGGAAAATATGACGGTCGATGTCGAACTGGTCGTCCTCGACCCAGGACGGATGGTCGATGTCGAGCGGCGCCTTTTCCAGGCGCGCCTTGAGGATCGGCGCGAGGTGCAGCCGCGAACCGATCATCGCCTTGAAATCTTCGAAGAAGTTGCCGTTGTAATTCTCGGGCAGGCGGAAGATCGCCATGCTTCCGACATGCATCGGCATTTCAGGCGTTTCCAGATACAGAAACGACGCGTCCATCGAAGACAGCTTCTTGGCGTCAGTCATGTGTTCCTCCCGCAGAGATCACGCGGCGCCTTGGTGGCGCTTCTGGCGTTCAGACAGTCCCGAAGACGGTTGCTGGGCTTCCGGACATTAATTCAGGATTGTGCATTCCCCGGGGGGCCATATGCAATGCCAAAGGGCCCCGAACGATCAAATTGCTTGAATTCGCCCTCCGGCTGCGCCAGGCGGTCGGCCACCGCCCACAGGGCGGCCGGATTGACGCCAAGGCCGATATGGCTTGCGAAATAGACCTCGATATTCTCGGCGATATCGGAGGGACGGAGCAGGCTGGTCCGCCAGTTCACGATCCCATCGGTACGGGAATAGATCGAAGTGACGGGCACCGGCAGGTCGCCGGCGATGGCTTGCCTGATCTGTGGATTGTCGTTGATGCCCTCGCCGGACAGCGCTTCGTACAGCCGGGTGGCGTTGGTCGCGGTGATGTCGTTGGCAAACGGGCTTCCGAGCGTGATCACGGAGCGCACCATGTCCGGCAATTGCAGCGCAAGGTCCCGTGCATAGATGCCGCCGAGACTCCAGCCAACGATGCTGACCTTTCGGCCCGTGGTCTCGTGGATTTGCTTGAGCAGGTCGCGCAATGCGCCGCGCTTGCTGGCGACGCCGCCGAGATTGCGGCCCATGTTCCAGGCATAGGTGTCGTAGCCGAGTTCTTTCAAATAGCGCCGCATCGGCGCCATCGAGAGGTCGCTGGCGAGAAATCCCGGCAACGCCAGCACCGGATGGCCGTCGCCCTTCGGGGCGCGCATCAATAATGGCGACAACAGCAGGCTCGAATTCAGCTCGAACACGCTGCGCGCTTCGGCAAGCATCAGGAACAGGCTCGGCGGACGAAGCTTGCGTTCCACCGCCGGCGCCTCCTCCGCGACGGCCACTATTTCTTGTCCTTTTTGGTCATGCCGCCAAGGCCGGCCATGGTCACGAACATGTCCTGAAACCGCTCGGCGATCTTGGGATCGAAGGTGAACCAGCTTTGCATCAAGGATTCCGGCGAGACCTTGTCGATGTTGGCCATCATCTGCTGCTGCAACTTGTCCATGACCGCGGTCTGCATCGGCGCGACGTCGGGAAGCCCGAAAAACTGCCGGGCCTCGAGCGGCGTGCAATCTACTTCGACGTTTATCTTCATGACCGCTCCTGATCGCGTGACAGCTTAACACAGTATCGCCGTGACTGGCCGAGTCACGCAAGAGTCCGGGTTCCCCCATTCGTCGCACATGGTCAACCAAATCGCTCGACCGCAAAAGGGGCCGTATCGGCAAACGGGGTCTCGCCGGTCATCATTTCCGCCAGCAGGCGGCCGGTGACGGGTCCGAGCGTCAAACCGTGGTGCTGGTGGCCGAAATCGAACCACAAACCGGGGTGGCGGGGCGCCTTGCCGATCACCGGCAGCATATCCGGCAGACAGGGGCGCGCGCCCTTCCAAGGCTTGGCGTCAACGGGATCGCCGAGCGGAAACAGTCCATGCGCCTTCGGCAGCGCCCGCTCGACCTGGACCGGCGTCGACGGCGCGTCGCGGCGGGCCATCTCGGCGCCGGTGGTCAGGCGAATGCCGCGATTCATCGGCGCCAGCAGAAAGCCCTGATCGGTGTCCAGCACCGGGTGGTTGAGCACGGCATTGCCGCGCGGTGCCAGATGGATGTGATAGCCGCGCTTGACGTTGAGCGGGATCGAATAGCCGAGCGGGCTGAAGATCTGATCGGACCACGGCCCCATCGCGACCACGACTTCGCGCGCCGTGATCGACCCTTCGAGGGTCGCCACGCGCCACCTGGCGCCGGATTGTTCGAGCGTCCGTGCATCGCCGACCAGAAACCGGCCGCCCTTGCGGCCGAACAGCGCCGCATAGGCCTTGGTGAGGCCCCCGGGATCGGGCACGAAAC
Source organism: Hyphomicrobiales bacterium (assembly GCA_017305715.1). Lineage (GTDB taxonomy): Bacteria > Pseudomonadota > Alphaproteobacteria > Rhizobiales > Xanthobacteraceae > Bradyrhizobium. The sequence continues at coordinate 353,766 of JAFKKG010000008.1, forward strand.
CGGGATCGGGAAAATGCACGGCACCGGCGAAATCGCCGGTCAAATTCGGCTCGCGCGCCGCGATATCGGCGGCATCGAGGATGTCGCCGGCGACGCCATATTGCTTGGCGCGCTCGAGCTCGTGCAACGCCTTCGCCAGCGTCGCATCGGAACGGAACAGCTTGATCCAGCCGGTCCGGCGGAGCAGCTCCGGCACCTTGGCTTCCGCGATCAGCGCCTCGTGTTCGACCAGGCTGCGCTGGATCAGCGGCAGTTCGGCCATCGCACTGTGCAGCGCACGCTCTGGCGAAGAGGCCAGGAAGTAGCGCACCAGCCAGGGCAGGAACGATGGCAGATCCCCGAAATGATAACGCAGTTGCGGCGTGCGGTTGGTCGCATAGTGCAGGATCTGGCGCAGATCCCGCGGAAACATGTAGGGAAACACCGACGCACATTCGATCAGCCCGCCATTGCCGTAGCTGGTCTCCTCGCCCGCGAGTTCGTGCCGGTCGATCAGGACCGTGTCGCGGCCCTTGCGCTGCAAATGGAGGGCCGCGCCGACGCCGACCATGCCCGCGCCCAACACAAGAACGTCGGCCTTCAGTTCCGCCATCCGGCACTCCGAAAGTTCAATGTAACGCGGTCGCGTCCACAGCCTAGGGTGAAGCTAACCATTGCCGCATCGCGGTGCAAACCGCCCGCTGGAATGCGGAAAATCGCGCCGGTGCGGCGGCTGGACTTTGGTCACATGGATCGGCAATATCCGCCGCTGTTGCGGAATTGGGCTGATCAGAGCGGGGGAAATCCACTACATGTCGGTACGTCAGAGTTTGTTTGCAGCGGCTACGGCTTCCATTCTCGCCTTTGCGAGCGCGCCGGCATCGGCCCAGACCCTGCGCTACGCCAACCAGGGCGACCTCAAATCGCTCGATCCCTATACGCTGAAGGAAACCACGACGATCGCCCATCACGGGCATGTCTATGAAGGCCTCGTCACGCGCGACAAGGATCTCAAGATCATTCCGGCGCTGGCCGAAAGCTGGGAAACGCCGGAACCGACCCGTTGGCGCTTTCACCTGCGCAAGGGCGTGAAATTCCACAATGGCGATCCCTTTACGGCCGATGACGTGCTGTTTTCCGCGGAGCGCGTTCGTGCCAAGGGTTCGAACTTCCTCACCAACGTTCCGCCCGACGCCAAATTCATCAAGATCGACGATTATACGGTCGACGTGACGCTGGACTCGCCGAACCCGATTCTCATTTCGCAATGGGACGGCTGGTACATCATGGACAAGAAATGGTGCACGGATAACAACACCGTCGCACCGACGCCGGCTTCGGCCACCACCCCGAGCTTCGCCTCGCTCAACGCCAATGGCACCGGCGCTTTCATGATCGAAAGCCACCAGCCCGGCGTCAAGACGGTGTTCAAGGCCAACCCGAACTGGTGGCGCAAGCCGGAGCATAATCTCAAGGAGATCATCTTTACGCCGATCGGTTCGGACGCCACGCGCGTCGCCGCGCTGCTGTCCGGCGAGGTCGACGTCATCGAGCCGGTTCCGATCCAGGACATCGGACGGGTGGATTCGTCGCCGAACGCCCAGGTGCTCAAGGGCCCCGAGCTGCGCACCATCTTCATCGGCATGGACCAGACCCGCGACGAATTGCTGTATTCAAACGTCAAGGGCAAGAATCCGTTCAAGGATGTCCGGGTCCGTGAAGCCTTCTACAAGGCCGTGGACGTCGAACTGATCAAGACCCGGGTCATGCGTGGCCTGTCGACGCCGTCGGCGCTGATGATCGCCCCGCAGCTGTTCAAGCTGTCCGGCGACTTCACCCGGCCGAAATTCGATCCCGACGGCGCCAAGAAGCTGCTCACCGAGGCGGGTTACCCCGACGGCTTCGAAGTGACGATGGATTGCCCGAATGATCGCTACGTCAACGACGCTGCGATCTGCCAGGCGGTGGTCGGCATGCTGGCCCGCATCGGCGTCAAGGTAAACCTGCTGGCGCAGCCCAAGGCGCAGTATTTCGCCAAGGTGCTGAAGCCCGGCGGCTTCCAGACCTCGTTCTACATGCTGGGCTGGACGCCCGCGACCTCGGACTCGCAGAACGTCCTCTATGACATCATGGGATGCCGCGACGATCCGAAATCGTCGCGCGGCGAAGCCAATCTCGGCGGTTACTGCAACAAGAAGGTCGACGAACTCACCGACAGAATACTGCTCGAGACCGATACCGGCAAGCGCGACCTGCTGATCAAGGAAGCGTTCGAGATCGCCGCCAAGGATTGGGGTTATATCCCGCTGCACCAGCAGGCGCTGGCGTGGGGTGTGTCCAAGAAGGTCAAGATGACGCAACGTGCCGACAATCAGGTCCTGTTGTACTGGGCGACCAAACAGGACTAGACGGCTTCGCTCCGGGTCCCGGCGGCTCACGCTTCCGGGACCTTCGCTTTTTTGGCGGCAGCGATGTCCGCCACGAACACCAGGGAAAGTGAAAGGAATACATGCTCGCTTTCACTCTTCGCCGCGCCATCCAAGCCATCGGCGTCTTGATCGCGGTCGGGATCATCTCGTTTTCGATGTTCCGGTTCGCCGGCGATCCCGTCAACCAGATCGTCTCGATCGATACTTCGGCAGCCGAACGCGAAGCGGTGCGCAAGTCGCTCGGCCTCGACGATCCCGTGGTGGTGCAGTTCGCACGCTATTTCGGCAACGCGGCCCAGTTCAAATTCGGCGTCTCCTATCAATTCCGCCAGCCGGTCTCCAATCTCCTGGCGGACCGGATGCCGGCCACCTTGGAGCTTGCGATCTGCGCCACCATTTTCGCGATGGTGTTCGGCATCCTGATGGGGGTCTATTCGGCGCTGCGACGCGAGTCTGCGCTCGCCAAGCTGTTCCAGGCGGTGTCGCTGATCGGGATTTCGCTGCCGACTTTCCTGATCGGCATTCTCCTGATCTATCTGTTCTCGGTGACGCTGGGCTGGCTGCCATCGTTCGGACGCGGCGACGTCGTGCGGCTCGGCTGGTGGACCACGGGCCTGCTGACGCTGTCCGGCCTCAAGGCGCTGATCCTGCCATCGATCACGCTCGGCCTGTTCCAACTGACCCTGATCATGCGGCTGGTGCGCGCCGAGATGCTGGAAGTGCTGCGCACCGACTACATCCGTTTTGCCCGCGCGCGGGGACTGACCACCCGCGCGATCCATTTCGGCCACGCGCTGAAGAACACGCTGGTTCCCGTCATCACCGTGGCCGGCCTGCAATTTGGCTCGGTTATTGCATTTGCGATCATCACCGAGACCGTGTTCCAGTGGCCCGGCATGGGGTTGTTGTTCGTGCAGGCGGTGCAAAATGTCGATATCCCGATCATGGCGGCCTATCTGCTGATGGTGTCGCTGATCTTCGTCACCATCAATCTGGTGGTCGACCTGCTCTACACCATCGTCGATCCGCGCCTGCGCTCGACCATCAGCCGTCCGGCATAAGCGAGATCATCCATGTCCGATGCCGTCGTCCCCCACCGTCCCGAGCCGAGCGCAGTGCCGGCGCGTGGCGGCGTAGGCTGGGTCCGGCGCGCGCTCGACAGCGACATCTTCTACTCGTTCCGCCGCTCCAAACTGACAATGGCGGCGGGGATCGTCACGATCCTGTTTTTCCTGCTGGCGATCTTCGCCCCGTTCCTCTCCGTCCAGAACCCGTTCGATCCGGCGCAGTTGCAATTGATGAATTCGCGCATCTCGCCGCTGTGGACCGCCGACGGCCAGAGCCCGTTTCTGCTCGGCACCGACGAGCAGGGCCGCGATGTCTGTTCCGCCATTCTCTACGGCTTGAGGGTTTCGCTCCTGGTCGGCGTGCTCGGCGTCGTCCTCGCCGGCGCACTCGGCATCACGCTCGGGCTGATCGCGGGCTATGTCGGCGGCGCGGTCGACGGCCTGATCATGCGCATCGCCGACGTGCAGCTCACCTTCCCGGCCATCCTGATTGCGCTCTTGGTCAATGGCGTCGCCAAATCGGTGTTCGGCAACAAGCTGGACGCCATGAGCACGCTCGTCGTGCTGGTGGTCGCGATCGGATTGAGTTTCTGGGTGCAATATGCCCGCACCGTGCGCGGCTCGGTGATGGTCGAGAAGAACCGGGATTATGTCGCAGCGGCACAGTTGATCGGACTCCCCGCGCCCATCATCATGCTTCGCCACGTGCTGCCGAACACGATGGGGCCGATCCTGGTGATCGCCACCATCAACCTGGCGCTGGCCATCATCACCGAGGCGACGCTGTCGTTCCTCGGTGTCGGCCTGCCCGACACCATGCCGTCGCTCGGCACGCTGATCCGGATCGGCAACAATTATCTGTTCGCCGGCGAATGGTGGATCGTGGCCTTCCCCGGCTTTGCGCTGGCTGGATTGATCCTCTCCATCAACCTGCTCGGCGACTGGCTGCGCGACGCGCTCAATCCAAAGCTCCGATGACGCCCCCTGTTCTCTCCGTGCGCAATCTCGAGGTGGAATTCCACACCCGCCGCAGCGTCCTGCACGCCATCAACGGCATCTCCTTCGACATCGCCAAGGGCGAAGTGCTCGGCGTGGTCGGCGAATCCGGCGCGGGCAAGTCCGTGACCGGCCTTGCGGTCATCGGCCTGCTCGATCCACCCGGACGCATCGCGGGCGGTGAAATCCATCTGTCGGGCATGCGGATCGATCATCTGCCGCCGGAGGAAATCCGCCGCATCCGGGGAAAACGGATCGGGATGATCTTCCAGGATCCGCTGACCAGCCTCAATCCGCTCTACCGGATCGGCGACCAGATCGTCGAGACCATCCGCACCCATACCAACCTGACCGAGACCGCGGCGCGCAAGCGCGCCATCGATCTGTTGGCCGAGGTCGGCATTCCCGCACCCGAGAAGCGCATCGACGCCTATCCGCATGAGTTCTCCGGCGGCATGCGCCAGCGTGTCGTGATCGCGCTGGCGATCTGCGCCGAGCCCGAATTGATCATCGCCGATGAGCCGACCACCGCGCTCGACGTTTCCGTGCAGGCGCAGATCATCTCGCTCATCAAGCGCCTCGGCCGCGATCACGGCACCGCCGTCATGCTGGTCACCCACGACATGGGCGTGATCGCCGAGACCTCCGACCGCGTGGCGGTGATGTATTCGGGACGGATCGCCGAAATCGGCCCGGTGCAGGACGTCGTGCAGAACCCGCTGCACCCCTATGCCAAGGGCCTGATGGGCGCGATTCCGACGCTGGCGGGGGAAGACAAGCGGCTGGTGCAGATCCCGGGCTCGATGCCGCGGCTGTCGGCGATCCCGCAGGGGTGCCCGTTCAACCCGCGTTGCGGCTTCGTGTTCGACCGGTGCCGCGTCGAGCGGCCGGAACCGGTCGTGCGCGGCCGGCAGGCCGTCGCCTGTCATCTCTACGATGCCGCCCCGAATGACGTCGCCAAGGAGACCGCGGCATGAGTTCGGCAGGCTTCATCGACGTCAGGAATTTGCGCCGCGTGTTCGACGTTTCAAAACCGTGGCTCAACCGTGTGCTCGAAGGCGGCCATCTGGAATTCCTGAAAGCGGTCGACGGCGTCACCTTCGACATCAGGAAGGGCGAAACCTTTGCCCTTGTCGGCGAATCCGGATCGGGCAAGACGACCGTGGCGCGGATGGTGGTGGGGCTACTGCCACCGAGTTCCGGCGAAGTCCTCATCGACGGTGTGTCGATGACCGACGCGAGGCAGGCGCAAGTGCGGCAAAAGCTGCGCCGCCGCATTCAGATGATCTTTCAGGACCCCTATGCGAGCCTCAATCCGCGCTTCCGGGTCGACGCCATCGTCTCCGAACCGATCCGCGCCTTCGACCTGATCCAGGGCGAGCGCGACATCGCCGCGCGCGTCGGCGAATTGTTGGGCCTCGTCGGCCTGCATGCCGATGACGGCCTGAAATTCCCGCATGAATTTTCCGGCGGCCAGCGCCAGCGCATCGCCATTGCCCGCGCGCTGGCGTCCGAAGCCGAATTCATCGTCTGCGACGAGCCGACCTCGGCGCTCGACGTTTCCGTGCAGGCGCAGATCCTCAATCTGATGCGCGATTTGCAGGACAAGTTCGGCCTGACATATCTCTTCATCAGCCATAACCTCGCGGTGGTGCGGCATATGGCGAGCCGCATCGGCGTGATGTATCTCGGCCGCATCGTCGAGATCGCCGAGGGGCGCGAACTCTTCAACAATCCGCGGATGCCCTACACCAAAATGCTGCTGGGCGCGGTTCCGGATTTGGCGATGTCCGGGCGCCAGCGGATTCCGGTCAAGGGCGAGATTCCCAATCCGATCGATCCGCCGCCCGGCTGTGCTTTCAACCCGCGGTGTCCGCTAGCCTATGATCTCTGCCGCGAGCAGGCTCCGGCGCTGATCGGCGGCGTCGCCTGCCACGCCGTCAACAATCGGGCCGAGGCCGGCGCTGAAGCGTGACTTATCGTGGTTTGCTGTTCCCTGCTTCGGCAAGCGAAAGAAGCGGAATATCTCCTGCCGCATTGAGCCCGACCAGAAAGTCCATTCCGGCATGCATCACGTGCTCGGAAGCCAGCGTCGCCGCCGAACGCTCGTCTCCCTCGATGATGGCCCGCAATATCGCGGCGTGCTCTTCCCAATTGCGCGCCTGCCGGGCCGGGTTCATCGGCGAGAACAGCATGGCGGTTCTTTCGCGCAAGCGCTGCATCATGTCGCCCAGCACCGTATTCTGGCCTGCCGCGGCGAGTTCGCGGTGGAACGCCTGGTTCAGATCGAACAACTGCTCGAAGCGCTTGGCCGCAACCGCCGCCGTGCCCTTGTTCAGGACGGCTTCGATTCGTTTGATGATCTGCTTGTCCTGACGGCGCGCCGCCAGCCGCGCATTGTGCCCCTCCAGCAGCGCGCGTACTTCGATGGTCTCCCGCGCTTCCTGCTCCGTCATGGTCGCAACCGCCGCCCCACGCCGGGCGGTGACCTCGATCAGGCCCTCCGACGCCAACGCGCGAATCGCCTCCCGCACCGGGTTGCGAGACACCCCCAGTTCATCGGCCAGCCGGCCCTCGACCAGCCGTTCGCCCGGCCTCAATCGTCCGGACAAAATCGCCTGACGAAGCTCGGTGACGACACGGTCGTGAAGCGAAGAATGATCCTCGCCAAGCCGGCGCTTCGGAACCCCAATGCTGAGCACCATGTCGTTCACCTAATCTCAAGACCCAGCAAGCCTGCGAGTTGATATGACGCAGGCTGTCGATTCGACCGGCGCTTGCGAGGCAACCAGCCCGGCGCCAGTTTAGCGGAGTCGCGTGGAGATGCCATCCCGTGGCCTGAAATCCGCCGATGCGCGACCGCACGTTTTCCTGAACACACGCAGCTACCTGAGGCGTGGATCGCGATGCCGGAAAGCCCCGCCGCCTATTGCTTTGGCTCGCCGGGCTGCGGCGTCTCAATGGCCGCCGCCGGCACGGCTGGCCGGACGGGCGCGCGCCGTTCCGCCAAGGGCACCCAGGACACGCTGACGTCACCGTTCAGGAACGTCTGGCACGCCATTCGATAGCCGGCCTTGAGGTCGTCGTCGGTCAGATGCTTGCGTTCCTTGGGTTTCACGGCATCGGTGTGCTCGAGCCCGGCCTCGATCCTGCATTTGCACGTGCCGCATAGGCCGCCGCCGCACTTGAAAGGGATGCCGCCCTGCTCGCGCAGCGAAACCCGCAGCAGATTGCTGTTCGCCGGCGCGCTCGCCACCTTGCCGCTGTTGGTCAGGAACGTAACTTGAATCATGACGCGGCGGACGCATGCTTGCTTGCGGGCAACGGCATCCTGCAGAGCTCGGTCTGCATATGACCGAATGTCGTCAGGTGCTCGAGTTCCTTGAGCGCCAGCGCGGTGGTTTCGAACTTTTCAAGAAACTTTGACGGCACATCGTTGATGATCGCGGTGCCGTCCTCGATCACGCGGATCTTGGTGCTCTCTTCCAGCAGCTCCGCGATCACGAAATGCGCCTTGGTGTGTCCGTAAAACCGGTAGTCATAGGCCTGCAGCGGCCGCAAACCGGCGACCGCTTCGGTTCTGAACTGTCCGGGCTTGCTGGTCAGGATCACATACATGGGTACTCCTCCAAAGCTATCGCCATGATCATCCCTGAGCGGTATCGGCGGCGCGAGGCCGGTCATTACCGCCGCTCCCCTGCGGGGCGGCTCCCAAGGGCTCGATGGGGTTCTTGTCCTGGGCCAGCTCGACGTCGTGGTTGAGCCACAACTGGCAAATCAGGCGGTAGCCATCGTCGAGCCGGGGGCCGAGTTGCTTTCTTTCCTTCCAGTTCGGCGCCGGCAATTGCTCGGCGCCCTTCAGGACACGGCAGGCGCATTTCGCGCACTTCCCCATCCCGCATCCGTAGCGCAGATGCGGGAAAGGAAATTGCTTGATGCCGGCCCGGACCACCAGATTGGTGTTTTCGGCGATCTCGCCCTGGTGGGTCGCGCCGTCGCGATGCAAGATGACGGTTGGCACCTGATCACGCCTGCAGTAGCTGGCGCTCGTCCTGCGGGACCTTGCGCTCGACGGCTTCGAGTTCGCTCATCGGCACCTCCTGCGCGACATAGTCCCAATACAGCGCCGTGGTGTAGAGCAGCCGCATCTGCGCGCCGACTTCGCAAATCTTCAGGCAGCGCTGCTGCAGCTCGACGGTATCGGCGTGCTCGAGCACGATCTGGTAGCCGCGCTCACCGTGGATTTCGTCCGACACGATGTGGAGATCGAAGAACTCGACTTCCTCGTCGCTGAATTTGTACTTCTCGCGCAGTGTCGGGGTTTGCTTGCGATAGATCGACGGCACCTGCGATTCCAGCCCGACCACCAGGCCGGCGACGGCGACGATCGGATCCTCGCGCATCGCAACGGCATAACACCAGCTCTGCAGGCCGCGCGTCGTTGCGGTCATGTTGTCGGGATCGACGACCCGCTCGCGAGTGGTACCGCAGGCTTCGGCGAAACGGATCAGCAGGTCGGTATGGCGGTCGCCGCCGATCTCCTCCTCATACATATTGGCGAGCAGGAAATCCTTGGCTTCCGTGAAGCGGTCCGGCATCCGCGAATAGATACAAGCCAGATAGTCGGCGAACGGTCCGACATAGTGGTAGTGGTTTTCAGCCCATCTTGCGAGGTGCGCGCGGCTGAGCTTGCCACTCGCCCACGCGATGCTGAACGGCGCCTTGTTGGCGCTTTTGCCCTTGATCGCATTCTCCAGGGCGGTCCGGAATTCCACATGGTTCATCAATTCGGGCATTTTTCGCTCTCCCTTGTCGCGGATTGGTTGATCCGCCGGCTCCCGTTGCACGACCAGTAATTGAATATTGTATACAAAATTGAACGCCCGTCAAGACCGCGGACGCACGCGCCGGCCATTGACCCCGACAGCAGAGCTCCTTGCAAAACAGAGGCGAAAATCCGCAATAACTTGCATGTTCGACACCAATCAATCATGCTCGCACGAGGGCCCGCGCAGGACGATCCGGGCCTAGGGCCGTAATTTCTTGTTGTAATTTGGAATACAGTATACAATAATGACGCCATTAAACATATCGCGGAAGCAATCCGCTTTGCCGGTCTCTGGGGGGAGCCATGACAAGCCACATAACCATCAGCGCGGCGCACTGGGTCTATCTCGCCGGGGTCGCCATCATCGTCGTGACCATGATCCTGCGCGCCAATGTCGTGGTGCCGTCCGTGGTCGCGACCCTCCTGGTGACGCTGGCCTGGACGCACAACCCGGTGACGGCAGTCGGCAGCGTTTTCAATGCGAGCTTCACCGCGGCCAAGGAGCTCTTCAACATCTTCCTCGTGATCGCGATGATGACGGCGCTGTTGAACGCCCTGAAGGTGCTGCGTTCCGACATCCGGATGGTCGAGCCGTTTCGCGCGGTCATGAAAAACGGACACGCCGCCTACTTCGTGCTGGCGGCGATCACCTACGTGATCTCCCTGTTCTTCTGGCCGACGCCCGCGGTGCCGCTGGTCTCCGCCGTGCTGTTGCCGGCCGCGATTGCCGCCGGGCTGCCGCCGATCGCCGGCGCGATGGCGATCGCCATCGCCGGTCAGGGCATGGCGCTGTCGTCCGACTACGTGATCGGCGTCGCGCCCGGCATCAGCGCCAAGGCCGCCGGCGCTGCGGTCAATATTGCCGTGCTGGCCGACCGGGCGCTGGTATTGTCGCTCATCACCGGCTCCATCGCGCTGCTGCTGGCTTACATCTCGATCCGCAAGTCGGTCTTGCCTCCCAGCAACTCCCTGCTCGAGCGCTGGCAGGCGCAGTCCAGCAATGGCGAGCTTGCCCGGATCGAAGCGGAGGGGACCTTCGACAAGGCCGAGATCGCGCGCGGCACCGGATATGAGAGCCGGGAACCGCTGGTCAGCGATGCACAGGTCTGCAAGGAACTGTCGATGGCCGCCCGCAAATCGGTCGGATGGTCGAAGTTCTTCGCCATCGCAACGCCGCTGGCCTTCTTGTGCGTCATCGCGCTGATGATGATGTCCAAACTGGGCTACGGCCACGATTTGAAAGGTGGCGAAGCCGCGGCGCTGGTCGGCGGTGTTGCCGCGCTGCTGATGGTGTGCGCGGCGTTTGCCACCGAAGGGCTGCGCAAGGCACTGGATTCGAGCGCCGGCCACATCACCGAAGGTTTCGTTTTTGCCTTCCGCGCCATGGGATCGGTGCTGCCGATCGCCGGCTTCTTCTTCCTCGGCGCCGGAGGCGATCTGGCGGCCTCGATCCTCAACGTCCCGGTCGCGCAAGCGCCGAGCCTGCTGTTCGAGCTGATCCAGAGCGCGCAAGGCTGGATCCCCAACAACCACGTCATGGTGGCGTTCGGCGTCCTGGTGGTCGGAATGATCACCGGGATCGACGGCTCCGGCTTTGCCGGTCTGCCGCTGACGGGGTCGCTGTCCGGTGCGCTGGCGCCGGGCGCCGGGCTCGATCCGGCGACACTGGCCGCGGTCGGTCAGATGGGCGCGGTATGGACCGGTGGCGGCACCCTGATCGCGTGGTCGTCGCTGATCGCTGTTGCCGGATTTGCGCGGGTGCCGGTGTTCCAGATCGTGAATTCGGTGCTGGTTCCGGTGCTGGTCGGACTTGGCGTATCGACGTTGTGCGCGGTGATGTTGTGGAGCTAGCGAAAGGCAAACCAGGTCATGAATGACGCCGCTTTATCTGTGGAGCGCGCCGCGCCGGCGTGCGACGGAATCGAGAAATTCCGTAACTATATCGATGGCGAATGGCAGGCCGGCCGGACGGGCGCGTATTTCGACGACGTTAACCCCGCCGATACGTCCGACATCGTCGGCCGCTTTCCGGCTTCCGCTGCGTCCGACGCCGAAGCTGCCGTAAGTGCGGCTTGCGCAGCCTTTGCGAGCTGGAGAAAAACCCCGGTTACCGCGCGCGCGAAAATACTCAACGGCGCCGCCTCCTATCTGGAGACACATGCCGATCGCTTCGCGGAAGAATTGACGCGGGAGCAAGGCAAGGCGCGGAACCTGAGCAAGGACGAGATCCTGCGCTCGGCGCAAACGCTGCGTTTTTATGCCGTCGAAGGCCAATCGTTCGCGGGCGAGACCTACCCCAACGACGACGCCGGCATGGTCGTCTATTCCCAGCGCGAGCCGCTCGGCGTGGTATCGGTCATCACCCCCTGGAATTTTCCGGTATCGATTCCGGCGCGGAAAATTGCCCCGGCCCTGATCGCCGGCAACACCGTCGTATTCAAGCCGTCCTCCGATGCGCCGCTCAGCGGCTATCGTCTCACGGAGGCCTTCGTCGCCGCAGGAATTCCAAAGGGTGTACTCAATTTCATCACCGGGGGCGCCGGCGATGTCGGTCCGGCGATTTGCGTGCCGCCGGTGGTGCGCGCCATTTCCTTTACCGGATCCACCTCTGCCGGCGAGCAGATCCACCGCTCCGTCGCCTTCACCACGCGTACCCAGATGGAACTCGGCGGCAAGAACCCGCTGATCGTGATGGAGGATGCGGATATCGACAAAGCCGTGGATCTGACCATCAGGGGCGGCCTGTCGTTGAGTGGACAAGCCTGCACCGGGACCAGCCGCGTGCTGGTGATGCAACAGATCAAGACGGCGTTCACCGAGAAGCTCGTATCGCGGGTGAAGGCGCTGAAGGTCGGCAGCGGCCTGGTCGCGGGCAACGACATCGGCCCGCTGGCGACCGCGCGGCAACTGGAAACCGTGCTGCGCTACATCGAGATCGGCAAGCGGGAGGCCACGCTGCTATGCGGCGGCGAACGCCTGAGCGGCGCGACGTATGACCACGGCTATTACGTGTCGCCCGCGATCTTCACCGACGTCACGCAGGACATGCGGATCGCGCGCGAGGAGATATTCGGGCCCGTGATCGCCATCATCGAGGTAACGAGCTATGCGGACGCGCTCGCAAAGGCCAATGACACCGAATACGGCCTGGCAGCCGCGATTGCCACCAGCAATCCACGCTACATTCATGACTTCGCCAACGACATCGAAGCGGGGACCGTCAAGATCAATCGCACGACGACCGGCAATCTGATCAATGCACCGTTTGGCGGATTGAAGCGGTCCAGCACGTCGACGTTTCGCGAGTCGGGTCGCGCGGGACTGGAGTTCTATACACAGATCAAGACCGTCTATCGCGGCTGTTGATCGAATTTCGACACAACGCTTCCATCGGAACGCCGGGACAACCAAATGAGAAATGCATTCAAACTTGAACTTGCCGAGGCGCGTCACATGATCGCCGCGGCGATCCGCAAATCCAGCGAGATCGGCGTGCTGGAGACGGTCTGCATCGCTGATGAAGGCGGCTATCCGCTGGCATTGGAACGGATGGACCGCGCCAGGGTGACCGGACCGCAGATCGCCTGGAATAAGGCCTTCACGGCGGCCGGCCACAAACGTTCGACCCACCTGTTCAATCAGGCGCCGAACGGGCCCGCGCTTCCCGGTAACGAGGCGTTCGGCATCCAGTGGAGTTTCGAGGGCAAGTTCGCCGTGTTCGTCGGCGGCTTTCCGATCGTGGTCGATGACGAGGTCGTCGGTGGCATCGGTCTCAGCGGCGGCAATGGCGAGCAGGATACCGCCTGCGGCCTGGCGGCCCTGCAGGCCCTGCAGGAGTTGCTCGCCCCGAAGAACCATCGCGTGCTGGTCCAGACCGAAATCAAGATGTGACGGGATCACATGGTCTATCGGGTATGCGTGGCCGAGACGGAACAGGTGTTCGAGGCGGCGGCTGACGAAACCATTCTCGCCGCGGCGCTGCGTGCGAACGTCGAACTGCCGCACGATTGCACGCTGGGGGGCTGTGGAACCTGCCGGATCCGGCTGGTGGAAGGCTCGGTCGCCTACAGCGAGTTCCCGCTGGCGCTGACGCCGGACGAAGCAAGCCAGGGGTACGCCCTCGCCTGCCAGGCGATGCCGGCTGGCAATCTCGTTATCAGCCCGGCCCGCGGCTTCACGGAGATGCCACCGGCCGCGCGTCACCACGCCGTGGTCACCGCCGTTCGACCCGTCAGCGCGCGCGTCACGCATCTTGCGTTGGAGGTTCCGGGGGTCACGCTCCTGAACTACCGACCAGGGCAATATATGAACATCATCCTGCCTGACGGCAGCACGCGCAGCTTCTCGATGGCGTCGATCCCGCGTGACAATCGGGTCGATTTCCAGATCCGGCAAATCGATGGGGGATGCTTCACCCAGGGCATACTGCAACGCATGCAGCAAGGCGACCGGTTGGAGGTCGACCTGCCCCTTGGCGGTTTTCACCTTCATACCGAGGACGATCGGCCGCTGCTGATGGTTGCCACCGGCACGGGGATCGCACCGATCAAGGCGATGCTGGAATCGCTGATGGATGATCCGGATTGCCCGCCGGTGAGCCTGTATTGGGGCGGGCGCACGGCTACGGACCTGTTCCTGCTCGACGAAATCCAAGGATGGGGCGAACGGCTATTTGAGTTCGATTTCGTGCCCGTGCTGTCGCGCGCCGATGCGGCCTGGGACGGACGCCGGGGCCACGTCCAGCAAGCGGTTACCCTCGATTTTGACGACCTCTCGGAGCATGCCATCTATTTGTGCGGGTCACCCGCGATGATCTTCGATGCGAAATTGAGTTTCATCGACCGGGGCGCCTCCGTGGAGCACATCTACTCCGAAGGTTTTACCCACCAACGCGCGCCCCCCGGACCTGTCTAACGGAGCTGTGAGCGCGGGGTCACGCGCATGGGAGCCATCCCAGTCAACCGAGCGGTTGGCAGCGGGCCTCGCCTGTGGTCAAGTGGCGCACCAAATACCAGCCCAGCACCGGAATCCCATGAGCAACATCAATCCCGATCCGTTCACGACCAGGCCGGAAATCGAAGGCACGTTCGGGGTTGTGACCTCGACCCACTGGATCGCCACCGCGGTCGGGATGGGCATCCTGGAAAAGGGCGGCAATGCGTTTGATGCCGGCGTCGCCACCGCCTTCACGCTGCAGGTGGTCGAGCCGCATTTGAACGGCCCGGGCGGCGACGTGCCCATCATCGTGCATGACACCAAACGCGGCCGCACCGAGGTGATCTGCGGCCAGGGCCCGGCGCCCGCCGGTGCCACCATCGCGCATTACAAGAGCGAAGGGCTGGAAATGGTGCCCGGCACCGGACTGCTCGCGGCCTGCGTGCCCGGCACGTTCGAATCCTGGATGTTGTTATTGCGCGATTACGGCACGATGCGGCTGCGCGACGTGCTGGAACCCGCGATCGCCTATGCGCGCGACGGCTATCCGCTGGTCGAGCGGGCCGCGGCGACGATCCAGATCGTCGAGAAGCTGTTCCGCAATCACTGGAAGACGTCGGCCGCGGTCTACCTGCCGAATAATGAAGTGCCAAAACCCGGCACGCTGTTCACCAACAAGCAACTCTCGGAAACCTACGCCCGTATCCTGAAGGAAGCCGAGAGCGCGGGCGGCGATCGCGTAGCCCAGATCGAAGCCGCGCGAAAAGCCTGGTCGCATGGTTTTGTCGCCGAGGCGATCGACAAATTCTGCCGCACCCAGGATGTGATGGACGTCAGCGGCTCGCCGCATCGCGGCGTGCTCCGCGCCGACGACATGGCGCGCTGGCAGCCCACCGTCGAGGCGCCGCTGACCTATGATTACGGCCGCTACACCGTGTGCAAGCCCGGTGTCTGGAGCCAGGGCCCGGTCATGCTGCAGCAACTCGCGCTGCTGAAAGGTTTCGAACTCGATGGGCTCGATCCCGCCGGCCCCGAATTCATCCATCTGCAGACCGAATGCGCCAAACTCGCCTTTGCCGATCGTGAGAAATTCTACGGCGATCCCAAATTCACCGACATCCCGATCGCGACCTTGCTGTCGGATGCCTACAATGACGAACGCCGCAAGCTGATCTCAAAGGACACGGCCTCGCTTGATTTCGTGCCCGGCTCGGTCGAAGGTTTTGGCTCGGTCGTCAAACTGCGCCGCGCCGAGGGCCATCGCGAGGCGGTCGGCGCCATGGGCGCAGGCGAGCCGACGGTCGGCCGCTTCGGCGAAGTGCGCGGCGACACCGTGCATTTCGACATCATCGACCAGGCCGGCAACATGATTTCGGCGACGCCGTCCGGCGGCTGGCTGCAATCCTCGCCTGTCATTCCCGAACTCGGCTTCTGCCTTGGCAGCCGCGCCCAGATGTTCTGGCTCGAGGAGGATCATCCCGCGGCCCTGGCGCCGGGCAAGCGCCCGCGCACCACGCTCTCGCCGACCATGTGCTATCGCGACGGCGAGCCATACATGGCCTGGGGTTCGCCCGGCGGTGACCAGCAGGATCAATGGACCACGCAATTCTTCCTCCGCCACGTCCATGCCAAGCTGAACCTGCAGGAAGCGATCGACGCGCCGGCCTGGCACTCCGAACATTTCCCGATCTCGTTCTGGCCGCGCACCGCGCGCCCCGGGGTGCTCGTGGTCGAAAACCGCGTGCCGAAAGCGACGGTCGACACCTTGAAGAGCCGCGGCCATGTCGTCGAGATCGGCCCCGACTGGTCGGAGGGCCGCCTCACCGCCGCCTCCAAACTGGGGCGCCGCCGCCGCGCCGCCGCCAACCCGAGGGGCATGCAGGGCTACGCGGCCGGACGGTAAAGGGCTTCAGATGACTTGTAGGGACTAAGATGACTTGGTCGATCATCGCCCGCGATTCCCAGACCGGCCAGTTCGGCATCGCGGTCGCGACCAAGTTCTTTGCGGTCGGTGCGCGCGTGCCGCATATCGTCGCCGGAATCGGCGGTATCGCGACCCAGGCGCTGGTCAATCCCTATTACGGCATCGACGGCGTCAAGCTGTTGGGCCAGGGGCTTGCGCCGAACGACATCCTCAAAACCCTGCTCGCCGGCGACGACGGCCGCGAAAGCCGTCAGTTGCACATCATGGATGCCAGGGGCCGCATCGCGGCGCATACCGGCCGCGACTGCATCGACTGGTGCGGACATATCCAGGGCGACGGCTTTTCGATCGCCGGCAACATGCTGGCCGGTGCCGCCGTGCTCGATGACACCGCGAAAGCCTACGCTGCCAATGTCGGCCTCCCCCTTTCCCGGCGGCTGATCGCGGCGATGCATGCCGGCGAAGCCGCCGGCGGCGACAAGCGCGGCAAGCAATCCGCGGCGCTGCTGATCCATGGCGAGGAGGAATGGTCAGAGCTCAGTTTGCGCGTCGACGACCATGCCGATCCGCTGCGCGAGCTCGCGCGGCTGGAGGAGGTGAGCCGCGAGCGCTGGGTGCATTTCCGCCAATTCATGCCGACGCGCAAAAATCCCGCCGGGATCACCGATCGCGCGACGATTGATGCAGGAATCGAAGCAAGCATCGAGGCCAGCATCCAAGCGGCGGCCGCGGGCAAAACATGACGGCCGGCCCGCTGATCGAAATCGAGGGCCTGCGCGTCGTGTTCCATGGCGATGATGGCCGCACCACCCATGCGGTCGACGCCGTCGATCTCAGCATCGCCAATGGCGCGACGCTCGGACTGGTCGGCGAATCCGGCTGCGGCAAGAGCGTGACATCGCTCGCCATCATGGGGCTGCTGTCAAAACATTCGGCGCAAGTGTCCGGCTCGATCCGCTTCGACGGCCTTGACCTGCTCGACGTCCCCGACGAAACGTTGCGCGACCTGCGCGGCAACCGGCTGGCGATGATCTTTCAGGAGCCGATGACCTCGCTCAATCCGAGTTTTACCATCGGCGACCAGATCATCGAGACCA
This sequence comes from Hyphomicrobiales bacterium, assembly GCA_017305715.1. Classification (GTDB taxonomy): domain Bacteria; phylum Pseudomonadota; class Alphaproteobacteria; order Rhizobiales; family Xanthobacteraceae; genus Bradyrhizobium. The sequence continues at coordinate 371,021 of JAFKKG010000008.1, forward strand.
TCCTGCGCCATCGCGGCGGATCGAAGCGGCAAGCGCGCGAGCGCGCCATCGAGCTGCTGCGCCGCGTCCACATCCCCTCGCCCGACAAGCGCATCGACGAATATCCGCACAAGCTCTCCGGCGGCATGCGCCAGCGCGTGATGATCGCGATGGCGCTGGCCTGCGATCCGCGCCTCCTGATCGCGGACGAGCCGACCACCGCGCTCGACGTCACGCTGCAGGCGCAGATCCTCGATCTGATGCGCGAGCTGAAGGCCGCCAGTGGCGCTGCGATCATCCTGATCACGCACGATCTCGGCGTCGTCGCCGAAGTCTGCGACGAGGTCGCCGTGATGTATGCCGGCGAAATCGTCGAGCGCGCGACGGTCAATGAGCTGTTCGCCCATCCGCAGCACCCCTACACCGTTGGTCTGCTCGGCTCGATCCCGCGGCTCGACCGCCGCGCCGCGCATCTGGCGACCATCGAAGGCATGGTGCCGAACATGGCGAACCCGCCGCCCGGCTGCCGTTTTGCGGCGCGCTGTCCGTTTGCCGGAGACATCTGCGTCTCGGCGCCGCCGCCGCTGGCGATGGTCAGCCCCGGCCACGCCTCACGCTGCATCAAGGCGCCGCTGGAGCGCCTGGTATCATGACCGCGCTGCTCGAGGTCGAAGGCCTGGTCAAGCATTTCGTCGCGGGACGTTCGCTGTTCGGCCGCGCCACCGCCTTCGTCAAAGCCGTCGATGGCGTCAGCTTCACGGTCGAGGCCGGCAGGACGCTGGCGCTGGTCGGCGAGTCCGGTTGTGGCAAGTCGACGGTGAGCCGGCTGGTGCTGCGGCTGATCGAGCCCGATGCCGGCAGCGTCCGCTTCGAGGGCCGCGATCTCCTGGCGCTGGACGCCAATGCGCTGCGCCACTTCCGCCGCGACGCGCAGATCATCTTCCAGGACCCCTACGCCTCGCTCAATCCGCGCATGACGGTGAACCAGATCCTGACCGAGCCGCTGGCGCTGCATGATCTCGTGCCCGCCCCGCGCCGCCGCGAACGGGTCGAGGAATTGCTGCGGCTGGTCGGGCTGGAGCCGCGTTTTGCGCGCCGCTATCCGCACGAATTCTCCGGCGGCCAGCGCCAGCGCATCGCGATCGCCCGCGCGCTGGCGGTAGAACCGAAGCTGATCATCTGCGACGAGCCGGTGTCCGCGCTCGATGTCTCGATCCGCTCGCAAATCCTCAATTTGCTGCGCGACCTGCAAAGCCGGCTTGGGCTCGCCTACATCTTCGTTTCGCATGATCTGGCGGTCGTCAAGCACATCGCCGACCGGGTCGCCGTGATGAATCTCGGTGTCGTCGTCGAGACCGCGGACGCGCAGGCGCTGTTCGCCGCGCCCCGGCATCCCTATAGCCGCGCCCTGTTGTCGGCCATTCCGGTGCCGAAGCCGCAGGCCAAACGCAGCCGCATCGTGCTGCAGGGCGAAATGCCGAGCGCGCTCGATCCGCCGTCGGGCTGCCGCTTCCACACCCGCTGTCCCTACGTGGTGGAACGCTGCCGCAGCGAAGTGCCGCAGCTCGTCGCCGACGACACCGGGCATGCAACGGCCTGTCACCGGACGGCGGAACTGCCGCCGCCTGACAGCATCGTGCCCAGCGATGGCGGCTTCACGCCGGTGCTGGAAAAATTGGTCGCCGCTTTTAGCGGCGGTGCGGAAGCTCCTGATCGTACCGGGGTTAATATAGCCGGGACATAACCGGCGGGAGTATCATCGAAGGGGATGGATGCGATGAAAATTATGCGTTTGGCGGTGACCGCGGCGGCGCTTCTGCTGTCGTTCGAGGCTGACGTTCAGGCCCAGACCACGCTGCGCATCGGGCTGGCGGAGGATCCGGATATCCTCGACCCGACGCTCGGGCGCACCTATGTCGGTCGCATCGTGTTCGCCTCGTTCTGCGACAAGCTGTTCGACATCGACGAGAAGATCAACATCGTGCCGCAACTCGCGCTGTCGCATGAGACCTCAGCCGACGGCAAGGAAGTCACGATCAAGCTGCGGCCGGGCGTCAAATTCCACGACGGCGAACCGTTCGACGCCGAGGCCGCGAAATTCTCGCTGGATCGCCACATCACGATGCCGACCTCGTTCCGCAAACCGGAACTGGCGCAGCTCGACCATGTCGATGTAGTCGATCCCCTCACCATCAAGCTGGTCCTGAAGACGCCGTTCTCGCCGCTGATCGCCCAGCTTACCGACCGCGCCGGGATGATGGTGTCGCCGAAGGCGGCCAAGGCCGAAGGCGACAAGTTCGGATTGAAGCCGGTCTGCGCCGGTCCCTACAAATTCGTCGAGCGCGTGCAGCAGGACCGCATCGTGTTCGAGAAATTCGCCGACTATTGGGACAAGGACAAGATCAAGATCGACCGCATCGTCTATCTGCCGCTGGTGGATGCCACGGTGCGGCTCGCCAATCTGAAATCCGGCGGCCTCGATCTGATCGAGCGCCTGCTCGCCACCGACATCAAGGCGGTGCAGGCCGATTCCAAGCTGAAACTATCCAGCGCCATCGAGCTCGGCTATCAGGGCGTGACGCTGAACGTCGGCAAGGACAAGGCCAAGGGGCCGCTCAGCCAGTCCGCAAAAGTGCGCCAGGCGCTTGACCTGTCGATCGATCGCGAGGCCATCAACCAGGTGGTGTTCAACGGCGAGTTCAAACCGGGCAACCAGTGGGTCAATCCGGATCATCCCTATTACCAGAAGGCTTTTCCGGTCCGCGGCCGTGACATCGCCAAGGCCAAGGCGCTGCTGAAGGAAGCCGGCGTCACCGCCCCCGTCAGCGTCGATTTCATGGTGCCGAAAGGCGCGGAAACCGAAGCCGTGGCGCAGGTGATCCAGTCGATGGCCTCCGAGGCCGGCTTCGACATGAAGATCAGGGTCACGGAATTTGCGACCTCGCTGAAGCTGGCCGAAGCCGGCGACTACCAGGCCTACATGCTGGCCTGGAGCGGGCGGATCGATCCCGACGGCAACTCCTACGTCTTCCTGAAAACAGGCGCACCGCAGAATTACAGCGCCTGGTCCAATCCCGATGCGGACAAGGCGCTCGACGATGCCCGCCTCGTTACCGACCAGGGACAACGCAAGGCGATCTACCAGAAGCTCACAAAACTCGCGCTGGAGGAAGAGCCGCTGCTCTACATCTACCACCGCAGGATCCTGATCGCGCATACCAACCGGCTCGAGGGCTACAAGCAGATGCCGGACGGGCTGGTGCGCGTGACCGGGTTGACGCTGAAGTGAGAGCGATCATAGCGCTTGCCCGGTGCGCTCCCTCCCCCCTTGCGGGGGAGGGTTGGGGAGAGGGGTACCACAGCGGTGATGCTGGTGAATTGCGAGCAGCAATGGTCGATCATGACCTTCTCGCCCGGGGCCACCCCTCTCCCTGTCCCTCCCCCGCAAGGGGAGAGGGAACGATGTGGTGGATACCGATCGTCCAATCTAGTTTCCCCGCGCATCAAATCATGCCTCCGCCATGCTGAACTTCCTCGGCCATCGCATCCTGCAACTGATCCCGACATTGTTCTTCGTGTCGGTGCTGATCTTCTCGCTGCAGCATCTGTTGCCGGGCGATCCGGCGCTTGTCATGGCCGGCGAAGAGCGCGATCCCGAAGTGATCGCGCAAATCCGCGCGCATTACCGACTCGATCAGCCGATCCCGGTGCAGTACGTCTATTGGGTCAAGGGCGTGCTGTCGGGTGACTTCGGCGAGTCCTTGCGCATCAAGGTGCCGGTGCTCAGCCTGATCGCGCAGAAACTGCCGGTGACGCTCCAGCTCGGCTCGATGGCGATCGTGATCGCCTTCCTGATCGGCATCCCCGCCGGCATCGTCTCCGCGGTCAAGAAAGGCACGGCGTGGGACTACGGCGCCAATCTGTTCGCACTATGGGGCATCTCAACGCCGAATTTCTGGCTCGGCATCATGCTGATCTTCCTGTTCTCGATCGAACTCGGCTGGCTTCCCGCGTCCGGCTATGTGCCGCTGTCGGAAAACTGGCGCGCCAGCCTCGCCGTCACCATCATGCCCGCCTTCGTGCTCGGCAACGCGATCGCCGCGATCCTGATGCGGCATACCCGCAGCGCCATGCTGCAGGTGCTGGAGAGCGATTATGTCCGCACCGCGCGCGCCAAGGGCCTTTCCGAACGCTCCGTCATCCTCAAGCACGCGATGCGCAACGCGCTGACGCCGGTGATCACGCTCGGAGCACTCGAACTCGGCACGCTCTTGTCGGGCGCGGTGCTGACCGAGCAGATTTTTTCGATCCCGGGTTTTGGAAAATTGATCGTCGACGCGGTCTTCAACCGCGACTACGCCGTCGTGCAAGGCGTCGTGCTGGTGACGGCGACGATCTACATCACGCTGAATCTCGTCGCCGATATCGCCTATATCCTCGTCAACCCGCGGCTGAGGGCCTGACGCATGACCGATGCCGTCCTTGGCGCCCTTCCAAAGGTCATCTCCGACGAACTGGAGAGCCCGGCGCGCCGCGCGCTGCGGCGGCTGTTCAAGCGCAAGGGTGCGGTGGTCGGCCTCATCGTGATCTCGCTGTTCCTGCTGCTCGCAATATTCGCGCCGCTGATCGTGCCCTACGACCCGATCGCGACGAGCTGGTCGCTGGTGCGCAAGCCGCCGACCTGGCAGCATTGGTTCGGCACCGACGATCTCGGCCGCGACATTCTCGCCCGCGTGGTCTATGGCGCGCGGGCTTCGCTGATGGCCGGTGCGATCTCGGTCGGAATTGCGCTTGGCATCGGCGTGCCGCTCGGCTTGCTGTCAGGCTATCGCGGCGGCTTCATCGACGCCCTGATCAGCCGCATCACCGATGCGATGCTGGCCTGCCCGTTCCTGATCCTCGCCATTGCGCTGGCGGCGTTTCTCGGACCGAGCCTCGGCAATGCCATGATCGCGATCGGCATCTCGGCGACGCCGATCTTCGTGCGGCTGACCCGTGGCCAGGTGATGAGCGTCAAGGTCGAGGATTACGTCGAGGCCGCGCGCGCGATGGGCAATCCGCGCTGGCGCATCGCGCTGTTCCATATCCTGCCGAACATCATGCCGGCACTGCTGGTGCAGGCGACGCTGTCGATCGCCGCCGCCATCATCGCCGAAGCCGCGCTGTCGTTCCTCGGCCTCGGCCAGCAGCCGCCCTCGCCGTCCTGGGGCAGCATGCTCAACGCCGCGCAGCGCTTCCTGACCAACGCGCCCTGGATGGCGATCTGGCCGGGCCTTGCGATCTTCCTGGTGGTGCTGTCGTTCAACCTCGTCGGCGACGGCCTGCGCGACGCGCTGGACCCGCGGGAGCGGTAAGTGGTGGCTTTCATCCTTCGAGACGCGCGCAAGAGCGCGCCCCTCAGGATGAGGTTTAGATCCTCATGGTGAGGAGCGCGTCTTCACGCGTCTCGAACCACGAGGCCAAGCCCTCAGCTCAAATCACGATCTCCCGCAACACCCTGCGGCAATCCATCTCGTATTCGAGGTCGATCACGGGCGGCCTGGCAAAATGCCAGGTCAGGCCGGACCGCGCCGCGCCGTGACGGACCAGTTCCTCGGCGAAGAACGGATAGAAGTCGTGCACGGTATAGGTCTGCGCCGCCGTCGCATCCTTCCAGCCGAAGCCGAATGCGCCCATGCGCTTTTCCATGGTGGCGACGACATGGCGGATCTTGTCCTTCATCCCTTCCGGGCTGAGGTCGCGGTAACGCACCGTGCGCTCGGCATAGGTGGCGCCGCCTTCGAGCGATTCACCGCTGCCCGCGATGACAAAGCTTGGTGCCGTGCTCTGGCTCGCGCGGGTGAACGAGAAGGCGTAGAAGGACGGTTCGGCGGGCGGGTCGATCTCGGGACAGACATTGCTGCGCGCCACCGGGTTGGTGGTGCCGTCATAGATGCCCCACTCGCCAAGCGTCTTGACGTAGTGCAGATTGAAGTTCCGGAATCCCTCATCGGTAAAGGCGGCCGGCGAGCGCAGCTCGCAGGCGCAGAACGACGTCAACGGCCGGCCCGCGGCGTGGATGTATTTTGCGATCTGCGCAAAACCTTCCGCCAGCGCCACCGGCCGGTCGAAACGCACCCGCTCGACCTCGAACCCGGGATTGGCCGCAGCGCCGGCCGAATACTGAAACACCGCCGGGATGAACCGGTAATTGCCCGCTGCAAAGTCGCTCGTCATGTTTGTCCTCTCCGTTTCCTGTTATTCGAGCTGCATGCGGACGCCCTTGGCGCCGTTGAGCAGCCGCTTCAGATGAAAGCCGGCAAGCGCATCGTCGGCATGCGCGCCGACCAGCGCCGCAAAGGCCGGCATCGCGGCGGCGTCCCCGGCCTCCAGCTTGGCAAAAGCTTCGGCATATTGCGCCGTCGCCGCGCCTGCGAACGCCGCCGCCGCCAGCGGCTCGTAGGCGCGCAGCGGCTCGCTGCGCCCGCGCAGCACGATATCGCCGACCGGCCGGCCAAAGAAATCGCCGGCACCATCGGCAACGACGGCGCTGACGCAAATCCGGGTGCCGAGGTGCTTGTTGGCGGCCTCCAGCCTTGCTGCGGTGTTGATGGTGTCGCCATAGGCGGTGTAGTCGAAAAACCGGCTGCCGCCGAAATTGCCGACCAGCGCGGGACCGGCGTGAACGCCGACGCGCGTGGTCCCGAAATTCACGCCCTTTTCGGTCCAGCGCTGGCGAAACGCCTGTGCCCAGATGTCGAGATCGTGGGCGCAGGCGATCGCGCGCCGGGCGTAATCCGGCTGATCCCCCGGCGCGTTGAACAGCACCTGGATCGCATCGCCGATGATTTTGGCGACCGTCCCCTCATGGGCGAAAACGACGTCGGTCATGCCGCCCACATATTCGCCGAGCAGCGTACCCAGCACGTCGGGCGCCGCGGTCTCCACCAGCGTGGTGAAACCGGTGATGTCGGTAAAGATGACGGCGACCTCACGCCAGTGCACTTCCATGCCGTCGCTGTCGCCGATCGCCGCAAGACGGCTTGCGATCTGCGGCGAGAAATACCGCGACAGCGAGGCGTGGGCGCGTTCGGCCTCGGCTTGGCGGCGGCGCGCCTCGCGCATCATCTCGACATGGCGGATGGTCTTGTCGATGGTCGCTTCCAGGTCGCCGAAATCGATCGGCTTGGTCAAAAAATCGAACGCGCCGCGGTTCATCGCGGTGCGGATATTGCTCATGTCGCCATAGGCGGAGACGATGACGGTGGATTTCTTGTCTTCGGCCTCCTGCAGCTTCGACAGCAGGGACAGCCCGTCCATGCGCGGCATGTTGATGTCGGATACCACCATATCGATATGCGGGTTCTGCTCGATCGAAGCCAGCGCCTCGAGCCCGTCGCGGGCGAACACGAAGGCCGCCGTCCGGTCGCGGATCTGGCGGCGGAATTTCTGCAGCACCAGGGCCTCCAGATCCGGCTCGTCATCGACGACGAGAATGGTGGCGGTCATGCGGCTTGCCCGAGTCTGGTGTCGATCTCCTGGCGCAGCAGCGCGAAATCGATCGGCTTGGTCAACAGCCCGACCGCGCCGCGCTCGATCGCCTTGCGGCGCGTCTCGGCATCGCCATAGGCGGTGATCATGATCACGGGAACGTCGGGCCGCTCGGCGCGCACCACCGGCAGCATTTCGAGCCCGCTCATCCCGGGCATGTTGATGTCGGAAAGGATCAGGATCAGCGATGGATCGCGGATTTCCGCAGCGCGCTCCAGCGCCGCGGACGCCGAGGGCGCAAACTCCATCGTGAAGCGCCCGGATTTCAGATCGCGACGGAATTGCTGACGGAACAGGGCTTCGACATCCGGCTCGTCATCGACGACGAGTATGTAAACGCTCAATTTTTCGCCTCCAGTGCCTTTCGGCTGATCCTATCGGAAAACCGTGCCTTCGCGGCCCCAGTCCGCGGCAGCGTAATAATGAATTCGGTGAAAATCTCAGGCTCGGTCCGTACGTCGATTGTGCCGCCATGCTGTTTCACCACGGTGTCGTGGCTCATCGATAATCCGAGCCCGGTGCCCTCGCCCGCGGGCTTGAATATTTTCTCATTCGCTTCCAAGGGGATACCCGTGCCATTGTCGCGGATCCGGATTTCCACCTTGTTTCCGAGGCTTTTCGTCGCGACCGCGAAGTCGGGCTCGAAACCTTCCGCGCCGGTCTCCTGGCGCTTGGTCGCGGCATAGAAGCCGTTCGAGATCAGATTGAGGAACACCCGGCAAAGCATCCGCCGCTGGCGAAGCTGCCAGCGTGCGCCCCTCGGGCGTGTCCGGATGGAGGGAAATGCTCATTCCCCGGCACGTTACCAAGAAGCTTTTGGCTTGTCTCTTGCCGCAGTGCGGCAAAGCCCATGCGCGCGGCCCAACGAAAAGGCGGCAACGCTAAAAGCCGTTGCCGCCTGTCTGCGCTGGAATGATCTTTGAATATCAGCCCGGCTTGAGCCCCGACGTCGCCAGATCGAAATCGGCGATCTCCTTGGTCCGCTGCGAGCTGGCATTGGCCTGGTGGTCCGTGGCCATGAAGACATAGACCGCCGGCAGCACGAACAGCGTGAACAGCGTGCCGATCGACATGCCCGAGACCACGACGAGACCGATCGAGAAACGGCTCGCCGCCCCCGCACCCGTCGCGGTCAGCAGCGGGATCAGGCCGGTAACCATCGCCGCCGTCGTCATCAGGATCGGGCGCAACCGGATCCGGGCCGCCATCTCGATCGCGGAGCGCTTGTCGAGGCCTTCCTTGAGCTGCAATTCGTTGGCGAATTCCACCATCAGGATGCCGTGCTTGGTGATCAGGCCGACCAGGGTCAGCAGCCCGACCTGGGTATAGATGTTGATCGTCGCCACGCCGAAGAACAGCGGGATCAGCGCACCGACGATCGCCATCGGGACGCTGATCATGATCACCAGCGGATCGCGCAGGCTTTCGAACTGCGCCGCCAGCACCAGGAAGATGATGATCAGCGCGAAGCCGAAGGTGATCGCAAGCTGGTTGCCTTCCTGCACATATTGGCGGGAATCGGCCAGGTAGTCGTGACTGAAGCCGGCCGGCAGCTTCTTGGCTTCGCCTTCGAGGAAGTCCACCGCATGCCCCACCGTCACGCCCGGCATCGGCACCGCCTGGAAGGTCGCGGAATTGAGCTGGTTGTAATGCGTCAGCGCATTCGGATCGGTCGCGGTCTCGATCGTCACGATGGTCGACAGCGGCACCAGTTGCCCGGTGTTGGTCGGGACATAGTAACCGCCAAGCGATTCCGGCGACAGCCGCATGCTACGCGGCACCTGCGGGATCACCTGATACGAGCGCCCCTCGAGGTTGAAGCGGTTGACGTAATTGCCGCCCAACAGCGTCTGCAGCGTGGTGCCGACCTGAGCCATGTTGATGCCGAGGTCACTTGCCTTGGAGCGGTCGATGTTGACGCGTACCACTGGCTGGTTGAAGTCGAGATCGCTGTCGGAGACGATGAACAGGCCGCTCTTGCGCGCGGCGTCCTTCAGCTTGATCATCTGTTCATAGACGGCCTGGAAGCCGGCGGTCGAATTGATGACCATCTGCACCGGCAAGCCGCCGGGACCGCCCGGCAACGGCGGCAGGTTGAACGCGAACGCCTGGACGCCTTCGATCTTGCTGAGCTCCGCCTGCACCAGCGGCTTCAATGCGATCGAGGAACGCTTGCGCTCGTCCCACGGCTTCAGCAGCATGCCGGCGATGCCGCCCTGCGGCCCGTTGATGCCGTTCAGGACGAAGCGGAGGTCGGTCTCGGGAAATTTGGCAAATACCTTGTCGAGCTTTTCGCCGTAGAAATCGACATAGTCGATGTTGGCGTATTTCGGCGCCTTGGTCACCGAGAACACGATACCCTGGTCCTCTTCGGGCGCGAGTTCCTTGGCCGTGTTCAGATAGAGGAATCCAACCAGACCAAGCATCGTCAATGCGAACAGTGCGGTAACCGGACGATAGTCGAGCGAGCGATCGAGCTGACGTCCGTACCAGCGCGTCATCGCCCCGAACACCCGGTTGACGATCTTGGCGAAGCGCCCCTCTTCCGTGCTCTTGAGCAGGACCGAGCACATCATCGGCGACAGCGTCAGCGCAATCACGCCGGATACGATCACCGAGCCCGCGAGCGTGAAGGCGAATTCGCGGAACAGCGAGCCGGTCAGGCCACCGAGAAAGCCGATCGGCGCGTAGACGGCCGCCAGCGTGATCGTCATCGAGATCACGGGACCGACGATTTCGCGCGCGCCCTGCAGTGACGCCTGTACCGGCGTCTTGCCCTCTTCCAGATGGCGATGGATGTTTTCCACCACGACGATGGCGTCGTCGACCACGAGTCCGATCGCGAGCACCATCGCCAGCAGCGTCAGCAGATTGAAGCTGAAGCCCAGCGCCAGCATCATGCTGCAGACGCCGACCAGCGATAGCGGAATCGTGACGACGGGAATGATGACCGAGCGGAAGGACGCCAGGAACAGGAAGATCACGACCACGACGATTCCCACCGCCTCGATCAGCGTGTTCTTCACCTCGTCGATCGACGACTGAATGAACTTGGTGGAATCGTAGGCCACCTTCATTTTCATCGAGGGAGGCAAATTGCGTTCCAGCTCCGGAAACAGCGCGCGCACCCCTTTGACCAGCGTCAGCGGATTGCCTTGCGGGGTCGCCTGCACGCCGATGAAGATCGCACGCTCACCGCTGAAAGCGACGCTCGCATCCGTGCTCTGGGCTGCGAGTTCGACAGTTGCGACATCCTCTATCCGCACGAAACCGCCGTCCTTGGACTTGACGATCATCCTCTTGAACTGATCGAGGTTCCGCAGATCCGTGTTCGTCTGAATGTTTGAGACGATGAAATAGCCCTTGGCCTGGCCGGCCGCGGCCTGGAAGTTGTTGGCCTGGATCGCCGCCTGGACATCGCCCGGTGATACGCCGCGCCCGGCCATCTTGACCGGATCAAGCCACAGCCGCATCGCGAACGTCTGTCCGCCCAGAATATCGGCCGACGCCACGCCGTCGACGGTCGACAGCACCGGCTGAACCACGCGCGTCAGATAGTCCGAGATCGCCGAACCGGACAATTCGTCGCTGGAAAAGCCGAGATACATCACGGCCGTGGTCGACCCGGTCGTCTTGGTCACGATCGGATCGTTGGATTCCTTCGGGATCAGATATTTGACCGAATTCGTCTTGGCGAGCACTTCGGTCAGCGCCTGGTTCGGGTCGAAATTCAGCTTGATGTAGACCTGAATCGTGCTGGTGCCCTGCACGGACGAGGACGTGATGTAGTCGACGCCTTCGGCGGAAGCGATCGCCTGCTCGATCGGCGTGGTGATGAAGCCCTGAATCAAATCGGCCGACGCGCCCGGATAGACGGTGGTGACGTTGATCACCGTGTTCGACAGCTTCGGATACTGCCGGATCGGCAACACGCTGGCAGCCCGCAGGCCAAGCAGGAGAATCAGCAGGCTGACGACGACCGACAGGACCGGACGCTTGATGAAGATATCGGTTAAGGCCATTGCTGGTTATCCCGGTAAGTAAAAACGACCGGCACGGTCCCTTCGCGGGACCGATGCCTGATTTTTGCGAACGCGGTCTTCCGGCCGCGCTCCGTCCTAGTAGCGCGGCGGTGTCGCCGGAATCGGCGGCGTCGGATCGTCCGAGATCGTCACGGCCGCTCCCGATTGCAGCTTGAGCTGCCCCACCGCGACCACGCGATCGCCGGGCTTCAATCCTTTCAGGATTTCAGCACGTCCATTGATGCGGTTGCCGGTCTGCACGAAGGTGCGCACCGCCGTCAGGCTGGTCTTGCCGTCATCCGATTTCTTCTCGGTGATGAGATAGACGGAGTCGCCATAGAGCGTGTAATCGACCGCGGTTTCCGGAATGGTGACGACCGGCGGCTTGTCCGGCAGCACCACGCTGGTGGTCGCGAACATGCCGGGCTTGAGGATGCGTTCCGGATTGGCGATCGTCGCCTGCACGCGAATGTTGCGCGTGTCGGTGGCGATCTGCGGTTCGATCGTCGTGATCTTGCCCTCGAATTGGCGGCCGGGGTAGGCGTCGACCGCGATACGGACGGTCTGTCCGACCTTGAGCGCGCCCGAGTCCTTTTCCGTCACGGTGAAGTTGGCATAGAGCTGCGACAGATCGGTCAGCGAGACGATCTGCGTTCCCGCCGTCAGATATTGCCCGACCTCGACCCTGCGCACGCCGAGTTCGCCGTCGAACGGCGCTTTCACCAGCTTCTGCGAGATGATGGCCTGGGTTTTGGCGATGCCGGCATTGGCCTGGTCGAACGCCGACTGGGCCTGATCGACGGTCGCCTGCGGTCCGAACTGGCGCGCGGCCAGTTGCTTGGCGCGATCGAGCGAAATCTGCGCCACCGTCGCCTGCGCCTTGAAGCTGGCGAGGTCACCCTGTTCGGGGCCGTCGAACAACTGCACCAGGGGCGTACCTTCTTTAACGCTCGAACCCGCGGTGAACATGATCTCGGTAATGCGTCCGTTGACGTCCGACGTGACATTGACCTGATGCACGGCGGCAAGATCGCCGACCGCAGCCAGGAGATTGGGAACGGTTTCGGACTTCGCCGTGGCGACGTTGACGCTGATGGGCGGCGGCGGCTTGCTGAAAATCTCCTTGAACAGGTTCGGCAAGAAGACAAATTTAAAGAACCCGAGCGCACCGACCAGCGCTGCGAGCACGGTCCCGACGATCATGAACCAGCGCACCATCCGGACCGGCCGCTTGTGCGCCTTGTCGCCGATCGGCTGACCCTTGAGATGGCTTTCGGTTTGGATGTTCATGTTATGCACTTTCTGCTGTTACCGATTGTCCCGAATTCGGCGACGGCTCGTGTTCCAAATGAGAAGCAATTGCGGCTTCGGTAAGTCCGATACCGCGCAGGATGAATTGACAAAGCTGCCGTTCGACGTCGGCGGCATTGCCGTAGTCGAGACAGGGCACGACCGGCAGCCGCGACAGCGCCGCCATCAGGACGGTGTGATGGGCAAACCAGAACAGGTTGAGCGGCTTCTCGCCGATCTTCGACGCATCGCCCGCCGCAACGGCGCTTGCGAGCGATTCAGTGAACACCGCCCCGATCAAATCGCTCACCTTGGCGTAAAGCAGCCGCGCGAACTCGCCGTCATCGAGATGGCTCGTCGTCATCAGCCGCAGCCGCTGCGCCTCTTCCTCATCCGGGCCGTCGGAGACCTGCATGAAGTGGCCGACCATGCCCTTGATCAGTTCGACCAGCGTCGCGGTCGACGGCGCCAGACCCAGCAGATGTGTCAGATCGGGGTCGGCCTCGCACTCTTCCGCCAGGATTTCCGCGTAGAGCGCGGCCTTGGACGGAAAGTGCTTGAACAGCAGCCCTTCCGAAATGGCAGCCGCCGCCGCCACGCTTTTGGTCGTGGTGCCGGCAAAGCCATTGCGGGCAAAGCACCGCTTGGCGGCGCTCAATATCAATTGACGCCGCAAGTCACTCGTCATGCGTAGGCTGGACATGGGCGCGTGAGTAATCACTCACCTTGACCAAGTCAAGGATATATTGCAGCGCAATAGGTCCGTTTCGGCCGATTCCGGCTCCAAATTGGCCGCCACGGCCATCCCGACCTGCGCGACTTCGTGGCCTTCACATCATCGGCCACGCCGCTCGACGAAATTATCGCGCGCAACCAGTGCTCGGCGTCGATCATACGGTCGTGGATCGATTACGGCTCCTTCTTGAACAAATCCTGGAAGATGAGCTGGCCCCAGGTGCGGCCGCGCGCGTGCACCAGCGCGCCACCCTCGTTGAGTTTTCCCAGCTTGACGGGCGCGAAGCCGAGTTGTTTGGCCAAATCCGCCACCGGAGCGATCGCATCCTCGTCGTCGCTTGACAGAAAGACGACCCGGTGGCCCCCCTCGACGGTCGGATCGGCAGCCAGTGTGGCCGCAACCAGGTGATTGAATCCTTTGACGAGCCTGGCGCCGGTGAACGCCTTCGCGACGAACGCGGAGGACGGAAGGCCGTCCAGTTCTTCTGGGGGCGGAAACGCGTTCATCGCGTCGATGACCGTCTTGCCTTTCCAGTTCGGCAGGGCCTTCGCAACCTCGCGATGTTCCCCGAACGGGACCGCCAGGATGATTATGTCGGCCTCGAGCGCATCCCGCAGCGACTTGGCGACGACCGTGGGTCCGATCGCCCGGGCCTGCGGCGCCAACGCCTCGGGCGGCCGGCGGCTCGCGACGGCCACCTTGATGTTCTTGCGGGCGAAGGCGTGAGCGAGTGCCTGGCCTATCTTACCGAATCCTACAATCGCATAGCTCATAACGTTTCTCCTATCCGTGTTGATATTGAATCCCCGGCCTTCAACGGCGCTGGGTTATCCGCTCCGCTGTGTGACGACCGTCGCGTCGACGTCCGCGAACGACTTCGGCGCGGCCGGACGGTCAGCCAGTTCCGGCGATGCGGCGCGAATTCAGATGGCCGAGAAGCCGCCGTCGACAGACAATTCCACCCCATTCACGAAGCTCGAATCGTCCGAAGCAAGAAACAGCGCGGCTGCCGCAATTTCCTCGGGACGCCCCATCTTTCCCCGCGGGATCAGGGATTCGAACATCTGCTTCGCTTCGTCTGTGAGAACCTGGTCCTGCATCGGTGTGGCAATCGGCCCTGGGTGCAGCACGTTCACCCGGATGTTCCTGGCCTTGAGTTCGTTGAGCCAGCCGCGTGCGAATGCGTGCAGCGCCGCCTTGCTCGCCGCATAGACGCTGTAACCAGGAAAACCTTTGATCGAAGCAACTGACCCGGTCATGAAGATCGATCCGCCGTCGTTGAACAGCGGCAACGCCTTCTGGACCGTAAACAGCGTGCCGCGCGTATTCAGGCCGAAGGTCGCATCGAAATGCCGCTCGGTAATCTCGCCCAGCGGGACGGCTTCGCCCGTGCCGGCGCTCGCATACAGAATGTCGATCCTGCCCTTTTCCCGCTTAACCGTGTCGAACAGACGGTCGAGGTCGTCGAGATTGGCCGCGTCGCCGCGCACGCCGGTCACGTTCCGGCCGATCAGCTTGACGGCCTCGTCCAGCGCCTGCTGTCTCCGGCCCGTGATGAAAACATAGGCGCCTTCTTCAACGAACCGCTGGGCGCTCGCCAGCGCCATGCCGCTCGATCCACCCGTGATGACTGCAACCTTGCCTTCTAGCTTTCCCATGACTTTTCCTTCCAGGCTTCCGCCTCTGATCGTTTGGGGACGCCCCCGAGAACCCCGACATAGCTCCGCCGGGGTCGGGCTTTGAGTGCGGAAACGCGCACATCGGTGGTGCGAAAACGATCCGGCCTCGTGGGCGCAACCTATGATTCCGCCAGTATTTCTATAGGATGTCCCAGATACGGATTTTGAAGGCGCCCGCGTGGTGCTGGATTGCACCATGAGCGACTGGGATGACATTCGCTATTTTCTCGCCGTGGCGCGCGGAGGCTCGGTGCGGGCTGCCGCCAAAAGCCTTGGTGTGAACCACGCGACCGTGCTGCGACGCATCGCCCAGCTTGAGGAACGCCTCGGCGCGCTCATGTTCGAAAAGCTGCCTGCGGGCTACCGCCTGACCGCTGCGGGCGAGGAGGTCCTCGAGCTCGCGAAGCAGATGGAAGCGTCGTCGCACAGGCTGGAAACGCGCGTCTTGGGTCGGGACCAGAGCGTGCGCGGGCTACTTCGGGTGACGCTGGCGCCGCCCCTCGCGACACACCTGCTCATGCCGGACCTCGCCGATTTCGCGCGTCTGCATCCGGACATCGAGATGGAAATCCTGTCATCCGGCGACCTCGCAAATCTCACCAACCGGGAGGCCGATGTCGCGATCCGCGTCGTCTACGACCGCAAGAACCTGCCGCTCAATCTTCACGGACTGAAAGGACCGGAGGTGTTCGGCGGCGTCTACATGTCTCGCGATCGACTGGCCGCATGGCGCGCGGGCGCGTCCGATCCCATCCGGTGGATCGTCATAAGCATTCATGGAATTCCGGATTGGGCCAGCGCGGGTGAGGTTGGCGCCGCGGAGGTTCCGTTCAGGACCACGGACGCCGAGGCGCAGATCGTTGCGGCAAGGCAAGGGATCGGGATGACGACACTGCCGTGCTTTATCGGAGATGCCGACCCGCTGCTGGTGAGCGTGCCGGGCACCGACCTGCACATGTACGGAACGCTCTGGCTTCTCACCCACGGGGAGACACGCAAGACGAAACGCGTGCGGCTCTTCACGGAGTTCCTGTCCCGCAGGCTCGCCGCGTACGCGCCGCTTCTCGCAGGACTGTCCGTATCGCGCGACTGACGCGCGGCGGGTTGCCGATGGCGCTTGCCGTAATCCCGTCAGAACCCGAGCTGCGATCGCGTGAAGCGATGTCGTTCAATCCGCGAATGGCGCGACGGATCGCAAGCGGCACGAGGGCGAGGGGCAAGGCGCCGCAACCGGCCGGCGCGTATGCCTCGGCAACTCCAGATCGACTGGAATCCCAACGTTCCGCATCGCTACAAGGGCGCGAATCCGAGCGAACCTCGGATGCGGTTCACGATAAAGGTGCCGTCCCGCATCGGCAGGATCCGGTCCACATTGGCGCCGTCGATCTTGATGTTGGCAAATCGCGGACCGCTTTTGAGCTCGTGCAGCTTCGGAACCAGTCCTTCGACCTCCGCCATGGTGGTGATCGCCTGGCTGTCGGCGATGCCGCAGGCTTTGGCCACGCCGACGAGATCAGCGGCGACCGAGGTGTGGCTGGTCTGGCCGCCGGTCTCGCCATAGCGCTCATTGTCGAGCACGACGATGGAGAGGTTGCCGGGCTTCTGCATGCCGACGGTGGCAAGCGAACCGATGCCCATCAACATCTCGCCATCGCCGGTGATGACGACCACGGGAACATCCGGTTGCGCCAGCGCGAGCCCCAGCCCCATCATGACGGCGCCGCCCATGGCGCCCCAGAGATAGAGGTTGCGGTCGTGGTCGCCCGCCGCGGCCATGTCATTGGTGGACGCGCCAAGGCCGCCTATGGCGACAATACCCTTGCGATCCCTCAGCATGGTGGAGACGACGGCGCGGCGATCGAGAAGATTGGCGAGAAGACTGGTCTGGCTCATTTCACGAATACCTTTGCGCCGATCAGGCGCTGCGACAGCAGGACGGCGGTGGGCGTGCAGGCGTTGTAGGCTTGCGCCGCGCCGGCCTCGACGACTTCGCGCACTTCACCGGCATGGTGGGCGCGCATCACGCGGATGCCCGACAGTTCGAACACGGCCTGCGTGGTCGAGCCCATCGGTACCTGCCAATGATTGAACTCGCCCCATTCGCCGCGCATGGTCACGATGGTGAAGAACGGCAGCCGAAACAGCGGGATCAGCGAGAACATGTTGATGCAATTGCCGACGCCGCTCGACTGCATCAACAGCGCACAGCGCTGCCCGCCGGCCCAGGCACCGGCGACCAGCGCCACGCCCTCTTCTTCCGTCGTCAGGGGAATGCCGCGCATGGTGTCGGAGCCGAGCACGCGCTCGATCAGCCTGGAATGCCCGGCATCCGGCACATAGGGCACCTGCCGCACATCGTAGCGCTGCAGCACAGCATAGATTTCTTCCGGCCAGACGGCTGTCTGTTGTTCCGATGTGTCAGTACGGGCGTGCATTTGCATTTCCAGTTGGGGACGGTCCGGGCAGGACTGTAGACGGCACGCCGTCCAACGAAAGCGCAAAAACCGCATGGCCCTCCCCATTTGAGTTGACGCTTGAGCCGGGACGGCGTTTAAGATAGTTGCAGATGCGACTAATTTGGTCGCACTGCCTTGTCGGAACGGGACGAGCCATGAATTCGGATGCACGGGAGCTTTCGGCGAATTTCGACCTCGAGACGCTGACCCCTGAATTCTATGCCAACCCTTACCCGACCTATCGTGCATTGCGGGAGAACGAGCCCGTCAAGCGCATGCGGAACGGCTCCTATTTCCTGACCCGCTATGACGATCTGGTCGCGGCCTACAAGGCCACAAAAGTGTTCTCCTCCGACAAGAAGAAGGAGTTTGCGCCGAAATATGGCGACAGCCCCCTCTACGAGCACCACACCACCAGCCTCGTCTTCAACGATCCGCCCGCCCACACCCGGGTGCGGCGGCTGATCATGGGCGCGCTGTCGCCGCGGGCGATATCAGCGATGGAGCCCGATTTGATCCGCCTGGTGGACGGCCTGCTCGACCGCCTCGCGGCCAGGCACAAGTTCGACCTGATCGACGATTTTGCCGCCGCGATCCCGATCGAAGTGATCGGCAATTTGCTCGACGTGCCCCATGACGAGCGCGAGCCGTTACGCGGCTGGTCGCTGGCGATCCTCGGCGCGCTGGAGCCCGTGATCTCGGCGGAAGTGTTCGATCGCGGCAACCGCGCGGTGACCGATTTTCTCGGCTATCTCGAAATCCTCGTCGCGCGGCGGCGCGCCAAACCCGGCAACCCCGAGCGCGACGTACTGACGCGGTTGATCCAGGGGGAGGACAACGGCGAGCGGCTGACGTCGAAGGAATTGCTGCACAATTGCATCTTCCTGCTCAATGCCGGCCATGAAACCACCACCAATCTGATCGGCAATGGCCTGGTGGCGCTGTTGCATCACCCGGCCGAGAAGGCGCGGCTGATCGACAATCCCGCGCTGATCAAGACCGCGATCGAGGAGATGCTGCGGTTCGAAAGCTCCAACCAGCTCGGCAACCGCATGACCGTCGAGGCGGTCGAACTCGGCGGCATCGCGATGCCGGCGGGCACGCCGGTGACGCTGTGCATCGGCGCCGCCAACCGCGATCCCGCCCACTTCACCGATCCGGAAAATCTCGATATCGCCCGCACGCCGAACCGGCATCTCGCCTTCGGCACCGGC
Source organism: Hyphomicrobiales bacterium (assembly GCA_017305715.1). Taxonomy (GTDB): domain Bacteria; phylum Pseudomonadota; class Alphaproteobacteria; order Rhizobiales; family Xanthobacteraceae; genus Bradyrhizobium. Next base: position 389,927 of record JAFKKG010000008.1, read on the forward strand.
GCGCACCAATGCGCCGGCATGGCGCTGGCGCGGCTGGAGGGCGCGATCGCGGTCTCGCGCTTCCTGGCGCGGTTTCCGGATTACGCGCTGAGCGGTGAAGCGGTGCGCGGCGGCCGGGTCCGCTTCCGCGGATTTTTGAGCGTGCCGTGCGAGGCGGGCTAGTCCTGCCGTTCCGCGCGAGCGCGGTGCGTCAATCCTTGCCGGCGGTGTTGTAGGCGGAAAGGTCGCAGTCCGGCTCAGCGTATCTGACCCTGCGCAGCTTCTCGCGATCTTCGACCACGGTCGGCTTGCACCGGGCGGTCCACGCGGCCTGGCCGGCCTCAAAGGCCTTCTGTTCTTCGGGCGTTCGGAGCGGCGCCACCTTGAATGTATTGGAACTGCCGACGCTGAAATTGGTCGACTGACTGGGAAGAAGCGGGCCCCCGCGCGCGATGGCGGCCGCCTTGGCGTCGGCCGCGGCTCTCGCATCCCTCGCCGCCTGAGCGGCAGCCGCGGCGTTCCCGTGATCCATGGCAAACTGGGCCGACGCCGTTGAGATCGAAGCGACGAGAATCGAGATCGCGACAACAAGGATGCGCATTGCAATTGCCTCTTCAGAGAGCAGCCGATCAATTTTCTGATCGACAACGATTGCAATGATGTAAAGCGGTCCGACTAACCGCTCGGCAATTTGGTCCGTAAAATTTTAGCGATCCGTATTCGGATGCGCGGCGGCTGAAGGCGGTTACTCGCTGCGGCCGAACTCGCAGCCTTTGTGCGCATAAACCAGACGCGTGACGCCCAGATTGTCATAGGTGCGCTGCGGCCTGCAGAAGCCTTCCCACTTTTCGATGCTGGCGCGCCTTGCCCTTTGGTCTTCGAGCTCCTGGGCCGGATTACGCGCCTCGTCCTCGTAGAAGGTCGTTCTGCACGTCTTGCCGAAGAACTTGCTGTAGGTACATCGTTCGACGAGCTCCCACGCCTGCGCCGAGGTCGGCGACATCGACATCGGCAGCAGAGCGATCGCGGCAATTGCAAAAAGGGTCTTCATCTTTTGTTGCCTGTCTTACGAAATATTCCCTGTGCCGCGATGTAGCTCCCGGGCTCGCGCAGATGCAACGTTAACCGCTTGTTAATCTAAATAGGCCTCCAAAAAGTTAAATCTGGAACCGGCATCGCCGCGCCGCCGGTGCCAGTGCCAAACGCAGCCGGCATTTGCCGCGCGTCAGCGGTCGCACATCGATTGCGATGCTGAAGAAATTTGTCGCGTTGCCGGTCGCGCCGCGCACCGCTAGGAGGTCGGCTGCTCTCCGGCGATCGCGCGGTCGATCGCATCGATCAGCACCTGCATCTCCAGGAACTTGGCCCGCGCGCGCTCCGCCTTGTCGCGGTCGAACGGCGCCGCGAGCACCTTGGCATGGGCATCGCGGTCTTCGAGCATGCGATCTCTCGCCTTCTTCAGATTGTCCAGCCGGTCGCTCATGAATCGCTCGCCCTGTTGTTGCCGCGACCGGCTCTGCCGGGGAATCGCCGCCCCGACCTTACGGCATGGCAGGCGCGATGATGTGAAATTAAAATCCGCTTATCCCCGATCGGCCGTATCTATCCCTTGCCAAGTTGCTACGCTCGCGGCGTTCGGTGCGCTCGAAGAAATCGGCAAGCATCAAACCCAAAGGAGGCCGTCATGGCCAAGGGCGAGCAACGCAGCAATCGGGAAGCCAAGAAGCCGAAGAAGGACAAGATCAAGACCATCGCGGCAGCCCCGAGCCAGAAGGGCGTCGGGAACCTGCAGTCGGAGTTTGGCTCGGGCAAAAAGAAATAAGCCGTCAGGCTGCTCTGACCGGTAGCGAATTGGGCAGGTCATCTGACCTTCCCAGGCCACGGACGGCTGTGCGCGCGTGACGTGCTTCCCCGCCGCCCTGCCGCTCCCTGGGCCTTCGAATTAACCTGCGGTTTACCATGTTTGCGTACCCTTTTTGGAACCGGCGTTTCGAAAAAGGGCTTCACGTATGGCGTACCGTGCAAATCAGCAGCTTCGTGAGGACATCTGGGACTACCGCTACCCCTCCGGGCCCAGTTCGCCGCTTGGTTCCTTGCCCGATGACGACGACAAGGTCGTCAGTTTTACCCGGCAACCCGCGAAGGCTCCCGGCACCACCGTACTCAGCCTGATGCAGCAGGCCGCCGACATGTTCGAGGGCATGGAGAATCAGGCGCGCGAGACCGAAGCCCGCGCCCAGTCGCTGTGCAAAAGCGCGACCGAGCGGCTGCGGCTGGCCGAAAAGCAGCGCGACGCTTCCGAGCAGGCCCGGCGCCAATTGATCAACGACTTCAACGCCAGGCTCGAGCAGATGGGAAAAGCCATGCAGCGGGCCGAAAAGCGGATCGTGGCCGCCGAAGATCACGCGCTTGCCGCCGAGTTCCGCGCGCAGGCGGCCGAGGCCCAGCTTCTCAAAGCCAACCGGGAACTCGCGGCCATCGAAGACATGATCCGCAAGCGGCTGGTCTGAGCGGTTAGACCCCTACACCACCGACCGGTGCCGTTCGATGCAGGTTCGCAAGACCTCGTCCATCGGCCTGCTCCACCAGTCGTCCGAAAAGATCTCGATCTCCGAATAACCGGCAAAACCCTGCGCCTCGACGGCAGCGCGCAACCGTCTGATGTCGATGACGCCGTCGCCCATCATGCCGCGGTCGTTGAGTATGTCCTTGGTCGGCACCAGCCAGTCGCAGACGTGGAACGCCAACAGACGATCCTTGCCCGCCCGCGCGATCTGCGGCAGCAATTCCGGATCCCACCAGATGTGATAGACGTCGAGCGCGACCCCGAGCGCGCCTGATCGCTTCGGGTCGAGCGCGTCGCACAGATCCAGCGCGTGCTTGGTGGTGTTGACGCAGGCGCGGTCGCCGGCATAGGCCGGATGCAGCGGCTCGATTGCCAGCGGCATGTTTGCGCTTCGCGCATATTCCAGCATCTCGGCGATGCCGTCGTGCACCTGGCTGCGCGCCGTCACGATATCCTTTGAGGCCGCACTGCCCGGTCGCGAATATTGCGGCAATCCGCCCACGACCAGCACGATGCAGGGCGCGCCCAGCGCCTTGGCCTCGTCGACGGCGCGGCGGTTGTCGTCGCGCGCCTCGGTGCGATGCGCGGCATCCGACGTGAACATGCCGCCGCGGCAATAGCCCGTGAGGTCCAGCCCGGCATCGCGTACCGCCCGTGCGGCGCGTTCGAGGCCGACGGCAGCGACCTGATCGCGCCAGGGGTCGATGGCGCGGATGCCATGCCGCGCGCAGGCGTCAATGATCGCGATGAGATCGCCCTGCTTGCGCACCGTCGCCGTGTTCAGCGACAGCCAGCGATGATCGTTCGAAAAATCGCGCATCAGGGCTCGACGCCACGCACAGCCAGCACCGTCTTCATCCGTCGTGTCGCCAGTTCCGGATTGGCGAGCAAGCCGGCCTGATCGGCCAATCTGAACAGTTCCGCCAGATGCAGCGTCGAACGCGTGCTCTCCTGCCCGCCGACCATGGTGAAATGATCCTGGTGACCATTGAGGTAGGCCATGAACACAATGCCGGTCTTGTAGAACCGCGTCGGCGCCCGGAAGATATGGCGCGACAGCGGCACCGTCGGCCCGAGCACGTCGTGAAAGCCGGCCTCGTCGCCGGCCGCCAGCCGCGACAGCGCATAGGACGCGGCGGGCGCGATCGCATCGAAGATGCCGAGCAGCGCGTGCGAAAAACCCTTGTCGTCGCCGGCGATCAGTTCGGCGTAATTGAAGTCATCGCCGGTATACATCTTCACATTCTTGTCGAGCCGGCGGCGCATGTCGATCTCGCGCTGCTTGTCGAGCAGCGAGACTTTTACGCCGTCAACCTTCGCCGCATTGGCATTGATGATCGCAACCGCCGTATCCATCGCCTTGTCGAGATCGGCCGTGCCCCAGTAATTCGCCAGCGCCGGATCGAACATGTCGCCGAGCCAATGGATGATCACGGGTTCGCGCACCTGCGACAGCACGCGGTTATAGACCTTTGCATAATCATCCGCGTTGCGGCCGATCTTTGCCTGTGCGCGCGACGCCATCAGGATGATGCGACCGCCGGCCTTCTCGACCGCCGCGATCTGTTCCTCGTAGGCGCGGATCACGTCGTCGACGGATTTCGCATCCTCCACCGCGAGATGGTCGGTGCCGGCGCCGGAAAACACCAGCGCGTTGCCCCGCGCCTTGGCCGCCTTCACCGAGCGCTGGATCAACTCCAGCGATGTCGGCCAGTCCAGCCCCATGCCGCGCTGGGCGGTGTCCATCGATTCGGCGACGCCTAGGCCGAGGTCCCAGATATGTTCGCGGAACGCGATGGTCTTGTCCCAGTCGATCGCCGCCGTCAGCCACGGATCGTTGTCGGCCAGGGGATCGGCCACCACATGCGCCGCGGAGAACGCCACGCGGTTCAGCGTACCTTCGAGCCGCGCGGGGAAAACCCGCGACGCCGCCAGGCGATAGCTTTCGACTTTTCCGCCCGCGGTCGGCAGCTTGAGCGACAGCGACGAGACGGGCATGACCGGCTTGTTCATGGCTTCACCTCATACCTTGATCGGAGCGACGTCGATCCAGCGCCGTTCGCGCCAGCTTTGAAGTGCACATTCGGCCAGTTGCACGCCCTTGGCGCCTTCCAGCAGCGTATACTTGTACGGCGCATCCTCGCAGACATGGCGGATGAACATTTCCCACTGCTCCTTGAAACCGTTGTCATAGACGACGTTCTCCGGAAGTTTCTGCCAGTCGGCGTAGAAATCATGGGTACGCTTCTCGTCGGGATTCCACACCGGCCGCGGCGTCGCCTGCCGCGCCTGGATCACGCAATCGGTCAGGCCCGCCACCGCCGAGCCGTGGGTGCCGTCGACCTGGAAGGTGACGAGGTCGTCGCGATAGACCCGCGTCACCCAGCTCATGTTGATATGCGCGATCACGCCGCCTTTGAGGCGGAAGGTGGCATAGGCGGAATCATCCGCGGTCGCGGTGTACTTCTTGTTCTTCTCGTCGAAGCGCTCCGGAATATCCGTGGTGCCGGTGCAGCTCACGCTCTCGACTTCGCCAAAGAGATTGTCGAGCACATAGCGCCAGTGGCAGACCATATCCAGAATGATGCCGCCGCCGTCCTCGCTGCGGTAATTCCACGACGGCCGCTGCGCCTCCTGCCAGCCGCCCTCGAACACCCAATAGCCGAACTCGCCGCGCACCGAGAGCATGCGGCCGAAGAAGCCGGAATCGCGCAGGAAGGCGAGCTTCTTCAGCCCGGGCAGAAAGAGCTTGTCCTGCACGGTGCCGTGTTTGACGCCCCGGGAGGCCGCCAGCCGCAGCACCGCGACCGCTTCATCGAGGTTGGTCGCGATCGGCTTCTCGCAATAGACATGCTTGCCGGCGTTGATCGCCTTGGTCAGCAGCGACGGCCGCGCCTGCGTGGTCGCGGCATCGAAGAAAATGGTGTCGTCCTTCGCGGCCAGCGCCTTGTCGAGGTCGGTCGACCAGCGCTCGACGTTGAAGCGCTTGGCCAGCCGCTCCACCTTGTCGGCATCCCGGCCGATCAGGATCGGGTCGGGCAGCATGCGGTCGCCATTGGCGAGCACCACGCCACCCTGGTCGCGGATCGCGATGATGGAGCGGACCAGATGCTGGTTGAGCCCCATCCGGCCGGTCACACCGTTCATGATCATGCCGAGGCGTTTGGTCGTCATCGTACGTGCTCCATTGGAATTTCTTGCGTTGGCTGCGCCAGCGGCGACATCGTGGACCAGTCCGGGTGGACCGAGACTGCAAGGCCGGGCTGCGTCAGCGATCCCGTCAGGAGATCGCCGTCATGAATCGCGAGGCGCACCTTGCGCCCGTCGCGGACATAAAGATCGGGATGCGCTGACAGGAACGCGTCCGCTTCGACGGCCGGCGTATCGGCAAAGCCGTCGACATAATGGTGACCGTTGCGCTCGGCATGGGTGACGCCGATCAGCGCGCCGAGCGCGAGATCCTGCTGGACGGCAAGGCCGGCCTGGCAGGTCAGGTCCTCGCCGGAGATGAAATATCGCCCGCCGTCCGCACTCCATTGGGCCGCGCGGGTCGCATTGATGACCGATTTGTAGATGCCCTTGCAGGATTTGGACGAGATGCCGCGATAGCCGAGCGCGCGCGCCGCCGGGAACGCGTCATAGGAATCATCGGCCTCGTCGATGATGAAATCGTGACCCGTGAGCGCGCCGAGCGGCGAAGCCTTGGTGATATCGCGCGGCATCGGCTGCTCGATATACAGCAGCTTCGAAGTAATCGGCTTCAGTGCGGCATCGCGGTCGAGCCGCTCGACCAGCGCGCCGAGCGCTGAGAGGTCGGCATATTGCTCATTGGCATCCAGCGTGACCTGATAGTCGTGCGGCAGCGTGGCCAATTCCCGGCCGATCCGGATCAGGCGCTCCGCATCATGCGCGGGGTCCCCGTTGAGCTTGAGCTTGAAGTAGCGGGCGCCGGCATTCTCGCGGGCATCGGCAACGCCGCCCTCGCCTTCGACCTTGTCGTCCATGCCGACGGTATGGCGGATCGCGACCCGCTCCAGCCGCCGGCGGCCGGCGAGAAATTGCGCGACGGCGTCATCGGCCAGAGCCGGCGACAGCCGCGCATCGATTCCGGCGACGTTGGCGGCCATGCCGTCGAAGAAATTGACGCCGGTCCCGCGCAGCAGCGCATCCAGGATCGCCTTGTCGATCTCGGCCGGCCCAAAGCCCGCGGCCAGCGGCGGGATGTCCTCCTTCGCGCAGGCCTCGACCTGGGCCGCGATGACGGCCGCGTGGTGGCCGAACGACGTATCAAAGCCGGATCGCGCCAGATAGAGCTCGCGCGCGATTGACAGCGTGCGGCGCAACCCGTCGACGGTCTGTTGCGGCGACAGATGGGCGCGCTTGTCGAACCATTTTGAAGCCATCATTTCGGCGCTGGCGCCGACCGACGTCCCCTTGCCCTCGATCTCGATTTCCGCACGCACGAAAACCTGCACCGACGAGGTGATCACCACGCTGCCGAACCGGAACGGCTTTGCGAACGGGATCGGCCGTTCGAAGAAAGAGATGTCCCGCACACGGAGACGAGGCGGCATGGCGTTACCTGCCTTCCATCGAAATCAATTGTTGCGACCAGTGCACCCGCGAACTCGACTCACCTCTCCCCGTTGGGGAGAGGTCGATTTGCGCAGCAAATCGGGTGAGGGGCCGCAGCTTCAACGAAAGACCGTACCCCCTCACCCCAACCTTCTCCCCACGGGAGAGGGGGCGTACCTTCGTTGCCGCATGGGTTCGCCTCGATCTCATGCCTCTAATCCAGCGCGCTTTGGGTGAAGAAGTGCTTCCGGATCCGCTGCACCAGGTCGGTGAAGGCGGGGTCGGCCATCGAATCCAGCGAGCGCGGCCGCGGCAGCGGCACGTCGTAGATCGCGGCGATGGCGCCGGGACGTTCGGTCATGACCAGCACACGGTCGGCAAGGAACACCGCCTCGGGAATCGAATGCGTGATCAGCAGCACCGTCTTGCCGGTCTCGCGCTGGATCCGCATCAGCTCGACATTCATCTTCTCGCGCGTCATGGCGTCGAGCGCACCGAACGGCTCGTCCATCAGCATGATCTTGGGATCATGCACCAGCGCCCGGCAGATCGAGGCACGCTGCTGCATGCCGCCGGATAGTTGCCAGGGCAGCTTCTTCTCAAACCCTTCGAGCCCGACCAGCTTCAACAGCGCCTTCGCCCGCACCAGAAATTCCGCGCGCGGCAGCTTTTTCATGTCGATCGGCAACATCACATTGCCGAGGATATTCCGCCACGGCAGCAGCAGCGCGTTCTGGAACACGATGCCGACATTGCCGTGCGGCTTTGTCACCGGCTCGCCATCGACCAGGATTTCACCGGTCGACGGCGCCAGCAGGCCCGAGATCATCTTCAGCAGCGTGGACTTGCCGCAGCCGGACGGCCCCACCACGACAAAGAACTCGCCCTCGTTGATGTGAAAGTCCAACGGCTTCAGCGACGGCACGTCGCCATCGCGCGACCGATAGGTCTTCGATACGCCCGACAGCGTGATCCCCGACGAACCACCGGCCGCACGGTCGGACACCAGGCGCAAATGCGCGCCGGGATAGTCGGCTGGTTTGGTTGCTGCGCTCATTCAGTATGTTCCGTTCGAAAGCCGTGATAGCCGTCCGTCATTGCGAGCGAAGCGAAGCAATCCATCTCACCACGCAAAGAAAGAATGGATTGCTTCGTCGCTGCGCTCCTCGCAATGACGAGGAGAGTCAGTGCTCTTACGACCCGCCCTTCGGCAGATAATCATTGGTGTAAAACGCCTTCGGATTGTCCTTGGCCTTGGCTTCGAGCCCACCATACTCGACCATCAGATTGACGCTGTCGGTCATGTTCTGGTCGGTCACTTCGAACGGCCGCTTGGTCCTGGTTTCCGCCGTGCGATAGAGCGGGATCGTCAGCTCAAAGCCCTGCGTCAGCGTTTCGATCCTGCCGCCCTTCGGGTTGGCATCGAGGATCGACTGCGCCGCGCCCTTCGGGTCCTTTTCGGCCGCTTCGACCGCCTTGGTCGATGCCGACATGAAGCGCTTGACGAGGTCGGAATTGGCCTTGACGAACTCGGTGTTGGCGACGATGCCCGAACAGACCATGTTGATGCCGTAGTCGGCGAATTTTATGGCGTTGACGTCCTTGCCGGTGGCGTCCTTGATCTTCATCGACTGGTCCATGACGTAGCCGAGCAGGAGATCAGCCTGGCCGTTGATCACGGCGTTGAGCTTGGTCTGGCCGTCGCCGGCCACCGTCTGGAAATCGCTTTCCTTCAGGCCGGTCTTCTTCAGGAACAGTGGCCAGATCTGGGTCATGGAATCGGCGGGCGTGATCGCCACCGTCTTGCCCTTGATGTCCTCGGGCTTCTTGATGTTCTTCTCGACGAAACCCATCGCCGACATCGGGCTGGTCTGCAGCAGCACGCCGGTGGCGACGATCGGCGCGCCCTTGACCGCCGCGCGCATCATCGTGGGCACGTCGACATAGCCGAAATTCGCGGTCTTGGCCGCCACTGCCTGCGTGGTCGCCGCCGACCCGCGGCCTTCCTGGATTTCGAGATCGATGCCCTCGGCGGCATAGATGCCCTTGGCCTTGCCGTAGTAGAACGGCGCGTGCTCGCCATAGACGTACCAGTTCAGCATCAGCACCACCTTGTCGGCGGCGGATGCGGGAAGCACCGAAAGCGCGGTCCAGATCAAGGCGGCGGAGACCGCCGCTATCGTTCGTTTCATTGTTTTCTCCCGTTTTGCCTCGTGATTGCGAGCGAAGCGAAGCAATCCATTTCTCGACTTGCGGCGCGATGGATTGCTTCGCTGCGCTCGCAATGACGTTCCAGTATTGTTGTTTTCGTGTAGCAAACCTCAAGAAGCAAAGATGATGTCCTCGCGCTGGCTGACATGCCAGGGAATGACGAGACTTTCGATCCGGTCGACGATCCAGAACAGGACCACGCCGAGCAGCGCGAGAATGACGAGGGCTGCGAACATCGTCGGCAGGTCGAAGGTGCCGATCGAGCGCTGCAACACATAGCCGATGCCGGAATTGGAGCCGACGAATTCGCCGACCACCGCGCCGACCACCGCGAGCGTGATCGAGACCTTCAGGCCCGAGAAGATCGCAGGCATCGCATGCGGCAGATTGACGGCGCAGAACACCCGAAAGCGGCTGCCCTGCATCGCGCGCGCCAGATCGACCATGTCAGGATCGACCGACTTGAAACCCTGCACCGCCGACACCACGACCGGGAAAAATCCCAGCAAGAACGCCGAGATCACTTTCGGGATGATGCCGAAGCCGAACCACACCACGAACAGCGGCGCGATCGCGATCTTCGGCACCGACTGCGAGAACACCAGCAGCGGATAGATGTAGCTTTCCACCGTCTTCGATCCCGCGATCAGCATGGCGACGGGAATGCCGAACAGGGCCGAGAGCAGGAAGCCGCAGATGGTGGCGTAGGTGGTGGGCCAGGCCTGCCGCAGCAATTCCGGCCAGTCGCTCCACAATACCGCCACCACATCGCCGGGCGCCGGAATCTGGTAGGCCGGAATGGCGAACACCCGGATGGTCAGATCCCAGGCTACCACGATGAAAGTAAGGAACAAAAACGGCCGCACCCACGCCGCGTTCAGCGCCTTCGAAACCGCGCTGGGGCCCTTCTGTTCGGCCAATTCTCGCTCCCTGATCCGGTTCTGTTTGGCGAGAAATTAACTCGTTAGATAAATACTGTCCAGTGGGTCTCCTGTGACATTTTGGGCCTCCTTTCCCGGCCATCTCCCGATGCGCAATGCGCGTCTGGGGGCGCGCGGCTGGTCCGCCTTGGCCCGCGAACCCGGGGGATCAAACCTCCGCTTAGGATTTTCAGAATCGTTGTCAAGCCCCAAAACGAAAAATATTTCGCTTTTCCGAAACGGCAAATCAGGGCTACGACCTTGCCCATCCCGTCCTGGTCAGAAGGGCGTCGGCCGTCGTCACGGACGTTGGGCGGGGAGCGGTGGACGCAAGGGTTGCGCTTGACGCGTGCAGCTCGGGCGTACGGCAAAAGCGTGTGGTCCTGACGCCGCGTTGCTGGCGTCCATGCACCTGGAGGCGTCTGACTTCCCAGGGCGCAACGGAGGCAAAAGAGCCGTTCTCCGGGGAGAGCACGCCATAAGCCGTAAAGCCATCGCGCAGGGAATGTCGGATGTTCTCCGCTGCCCTGTATGCTCATGTGCGCACTTTCCTGTGCACATTGCACATGAGACCGCGGGTGCAGCGCGCATCCGGCATTCCCTGCGCCCTCCATTCGAAGAGGGCGGGAAATAACAGCAAAGCTCGGGCGCCAAGCGCCGCGAGAAGGCGGACGTGCGTTTGGATGATGGCGCAACTACAGACACCGCCGTCGTTGCGGCCTTGAGCGCAGATGCGCATCTGAGCGCGCCGGGACGACGCAAGGGTTATTCACACCGCTTGATGCGCCGCCGCCCGCAATCCCGTCGGCTTTGCCTTGCCGAAATCCGCGGTGGATTTTCCGGTCAGGGCGGCCAGCACCAGCGCCACCATATGCGCGAGGCGCTCGTCCCTCGCCTCCTTTTTCAGGAGGTCGCGGCCGAAGATCACGCTGAGCGTCGCGCTGTTCGACAGATAGAAGAAGCACAGGCCGGCGATCGAGATATAGAGCTGCACCGGATCGACGGCGACGCGAAAATCGCCGCTTTCGACGCCGCGGTTGACCACGGTGCGGATCATCTCGACGAACGGCGAATGCATCGATTTGACCTTGGTGGACCGCTTCAGATGCCGTGCTTTGGCAAGATTCTCGGTGTTGAGCAGCGCCAGGAATTCCGGATTGCGCAAGAAATAGTTCCAGGTGAAATCGATCAGCCGCTCGATCGCCTTGGGCGGATCGAGATGTTCGAGATCGAGCCCGCGCTCCTCGGCGCGGATCTGCTCATAGGCGCCCTCGAGCACTTCCAGGTAGAGATCTTCCTTGTTACCGACGTGATAATACAGCATGCGCTTGTTGGCGCCGGCATTGGCCGCGATGCGGTCAACCCGCGCACCGGCGAGGCCATGGGCGGAGAATTCCTGCTTGGCGGCCTCGAGAATGCGGATCCGCATCCCTTCGGGGTCGCGCTGCCATTTCAGAACCCGTTTTGCCTTGGCCAATTCAATCGCCCGATGATCACACGGTCGGGATTTAGCACGCTATTCTCGTCATTGCGAGGAGCGTTAGCGACGAACCAATCCATATCTCCCCTCGGGCGGCATGGATTGCTTCGCTTCGCTCGCAATGACGGTGGATCGATCGGGCGCGCCCAGCATGTAGGGTGCGCAAAGCGACAGCGTGCCCACCTTCACTTGCTGGATGAAGATGGCGGGCACGGCGCAAGCGCGCCTTTGCCCACCCTAGAGGCCCTCACCTTTCGGCTTCACCGACGGCTGCACCAGGAGCGTCGGCACGCCGCAGGTGCCGCTGCGCACGGTTGCGACCCGCGTTCCCGGCTTGCGGCCGTTGCGGATTTCGGACACGTCGACACCGGCAGAAGTCAGCCGCGCATGGGTGGCATCCATATCGGCCACGCGCCAGCATATGCCGCGAAGCCTGTCCTGCGTCCCGTCTGCCGGCTTGCCCGGCCGGTGCGTAACCTCGACGATGAGGTCGCCGCAGCGGAAGAACATCAGCCGGCCCCAGTCGGGATGCGAACGATCGAGCGCCATGTCGAGTGCGAGCCGCGCGCCATAGAGCGCGGCGGCCCGCTCGGGATCCGGCGTCGAGACCACGACATGGTCCATCGCGGTGATCGATGCCGGTCCGGTTCGCACCGACAGCGGACGCTCCTTGCCCAGTTCGAGGAAGAACAGCCGCACGCCGCGCGTCGCATCGGTCGCGGCGCGGGTGCGTTTCCACGACAGCGTGGCCTCGGTGACCGCATCGCGGCTTTCGACCTCGGCGACCGGCTCCGGCTTCAAGGCGAGCCGGTCGAGCCGGCGATGCATTTTCGCGATGTCGCTGGTGCGAAAGCAAAGGCTCGCAATCCCCTCGCCCTGCGCCGCGAGCACGGCGCGAATACGTTCCGCTGCCTGGCCATCGCCGCTCGGTGCCATCAATTCCAGCGTGACGTTGTCGAGCGTGAACAGCACCCGCTCGGCGCCGTCGCCGCTGTTGCGCCAGGACGGCGTCCGCGCAAACAGCGACTGGTACGCCGCCTCCGCGGCGGCGATGTCGCCGGTGAGGACGACGACGTGATCGAGACCGGTAATCATGGCCCTCCCCTTTTGTCGCACCGGGAACCGCAGGCAGCGATCCGCCGTTATCGGCCGGCATTGGCAATTCCGGCAAGGGTCGTAATCCCCCGAGATGTCCATCTCAAGCCGCAAACACGGCACGGTTGCGAATATTTTCAGCGAATGCATCCGACAAGCGGTGCTAGTGTAGGCCCGCCGGGCCGGACCCACCCTTCAGCCCAAAACTCTGAAGTACAATGACGGAAATCGAATGCAGGCCCTCTTCATCGGACAGACCTATATCGACGTCACCTTCATCACCGACCACATGCCGACCGGCGACGAAAAACATGTGGCCTCGGCCTACGCGGTCTCCTTTGGCGGCAACGCCGTCACCGCGGCATTCTGCTGCGCCAAGCTCGGCATCGTGCCGGACCTGATCGCGACCGTGGCCAACGACTGGCTCGGCCGCATGTTCTGGGACATGAGCGCGAAATACGGCATCTCGATCCATCCACGCAAGGTCAACGCCTCCTCGCTGTCCTTCATCATGCCGAAGGACGGCAAGCGCGCCATCGTGCGGTGCCGCGACGATGAACACATCCATCCCTTTCCGATCCTCAACATCAAGGGCTGCCGCGCGCTGCATATCGACGGCCACCAGCCGGACGCCGCCATCCATTACGCCAAACTGTGCCGCGAGGCCGGCATCCTGACCTCGCTCGACGGCGGTGGCCTGCGCAGCAATACCCATGAACTCCTGGAATTCATCGACGTCGCCATCGTCGCGGAGCGGCTGTGCGAACAGATGGGCAAGACCCCGGAGACCATGCTGGACTACCTCAAGGAGCGGGGCTGCCGGGTCGGCGGCGTCACGCTCGGCGAAAAGGGCCTGCTGTGGTACGACGAGACCGGCGCGGTTCACAACCTGCCCGCGCTGCCCATCCCGCGCGAGCGCGTGATCGACACCAACGGCGCGGGCGACGTCTTCCACGGCGCCTATGTCTACTCCTATCTGAGCAACCCCGGCAAAAGCTGGCATGACCATTTCGTCTTTGCGCGCGCCGCCTCGACCTTCAAGATCCAGCGGCTCGGCAACGAGGCGGGGCTGCCGACCCTGACGGATATCGAAGTGGTCAAGATGGCGTTCGCGGCCAGCCCGTGACCGGATTGAAGTGGGGACAGGCATGGGGCGCGTTTTCGTCGCCGGCAGCATCAACATGGATGTGGTGGCGACCGCCGACCGGCACCCGCTGGTCGGCGAGACGGTCGCCGGCAAGGCGGTGCTGTATTTTCCGGGCGGCAAGGGCGCCAACCAGGCGGTCGCGGCGGCCAGGCTCGGGGTATCCACCAAGTTGATCGGCCGGCTCGGCACCGACGCGTTCGGACAGCAATTGCGGACGTTCCTCGCCGCGCAGGGCGTCGACCTTGCGTTCGTCACAGACGCCGACGCCCACACCGGAACGGCGCTCATCACCATCGCCAATACCGACAACACCATCGTCGTCGTGGCCGGCGCCAACGGGCTCGTGAGCGCCGAGGATGTCGGCGCGCCGGTTCTCGCCAACGGCGACGTCGCGGTCAGCCAGTTCGAAATCCCGCTGCCCACGATCGTCGCATTCTTCCAGCGCGCCCGCGCCGCCGGCGCGACCACGATCCTCAACCCCGCGCCCGCGACGCGATTCGGGCCGGAGCTGCTCGGCCTCGTCGATATCCTCGTCCTCAATGAAACCGAACTTGGACTTCTCGCCGGGACCGAACTTCGCGATACCGACACCGACGAGCGCTTCGTCGCAGCCGTGCGAGCGCTGCCGTCGCGCGAAAAACAAATCGTTTGCGTGACGCTGGGCAGCCGCGGCGTGCTGGCTGTTATCGACGGCAACACATCGATCGTTGCCGGCCGCAAGGTGAAAGCGGTGGACACCACCGGTGCCGGCGATTGCCTGGTCGGCGCGCTCGCCGCGCAACTCGCCCGCGGAAAACCGATCCACGACGCGCTCGCCTATGCCAACGCCGCCGCCTCGATTTGCGTGCAACGGATGGGGGCGGCCCCCTCGATGCCGACGGCCGCCGAAGTCGCGGCCATCAGCTAACGCAGCAAGAAGGAACAACATGGCCACAATCGAGCGCGTCGAAATCCTGCAGGTCGATCTGGCACCGAAGACGGTGCGCACCGACGCGATCCAGTCGTTCGCGACGCAGGAAACCCCGATGGTGCGTATCCACACCAGCGACGGCATCGTCGGCACCGGCTACTCCTACACGATCGGCACCGGCGGTTCGTCGGTGGTCGGCCTGCTCCGGGACCATCTGGCGCCGCGCCTGATCGGCCGCGATCCGCTTGACATCGAAGCGATCTGGAAGAGCCTGTTCTTCGCCACCCACGCGACCGCCGTCGGCGCCATCACCAGCCTCGCCCTCGCCGCGATCGATACCGCACTGTGGGACGTCAAATGCCTGGCCGCCGGACGGCCGCTCTGGAAGGAGGCCGGCGGCGCGCAGGCGGCGGTGCCGGTCTACTCCACCGAGGGCGGCTGGCTGCATGTCGAACCGCAGGCGCTGGTCGACGACGCGCTCGCGGTGCGCGCGCAAGGCTTTGGCGGGGCCAAGATCAAGGTGGGCCGGCCCCATGTCAGCGAAGACATCGCGCGCCTCGCGGCGGTGCGCGAGGCGGTCGGGCCCGGTTTCGAGATCATGGTCGACGCCAATCAGGCTTTTACCGTCAGCGAAGCGATCCGCCGCGCGCGCCTCTATGAACCGATCGATCTTGCCTGGTTCGAAGAACCGCTGCCGGCGGAAGACCTCGGCGGCCATATTCGCCTCGCGGCCTCGACCTCGCTGCCGATCGCGGTCGGCGAGTCGATCTATCACCCCAGCCATTTTCGCGAGTATCTGCAGCGCGACGCCTGTTCGATCGTGCAGGCCGACGTCGCGCGGATCGGCGGCATCACGCCGTGGCTCAAGGTCGCCCACCTCGCGGAAACCTTCAACGTTCCGATCTGCCCGCATTTCCTGATGGAATTGCACGTCTCGCTGTGCGCGGCCGTGCCGAATGCGGCCTGGGTGGAGTGGATTCCGCAGCTCGATACCATCACCACCAGCCGCCTTGCGATCGAGGACGGCAAGGCAAAGCCGCCGTCGGCCCCCGGCATCGGCATCGCCTGGGACTGGCAGGCCATCGCCAGGTTGCAGGCGTTCACGCCGATCGTGCTGAAGGCATGACGCGGAAAGCCGCGCCCGGTCGATGCGTCACTTCAACGCCTGCAACTCGTCATATTGCGCCCTGGTCCACCCGGCGCCGGCCGAGGCATCGTTGTGCAGCGGCAACGCGGCGTTGCGGAAGGCCTCGCGATCCGGCTCGATGACGGTCATGCCGAGATCCTTGAGCTGTACCGTCAAGACCCGCTCGGAGGCCTCGATCGCCTCGGTCGCTTTCGAGGCGGCCTCCTTCATCGTATCCGCAAACAGCTTCTGCTCGTCCGGCGTCAGCCTGTTCCAGACATGATGGCCGATCACCGTCACCATCGATTCCGAGATGTGGCCGGTCAGCACGATATGGCTCTGCACCTCGTAGAATTTCTTGGCCATGACCGTCGGCAGCGGATTTTCCTGACCGTCGACCAGACCCTGCCGGAGCGCATTGTAGACGTCGGAAAACGCGACCGGCGTGGCGCTGGCGCCGACGGATTTCGCGAACATCAAATTGAGCGGCGCCGGCGGCACGCGCAGCTTCATGCCTTTCATGTCCTCGGGCTTCACGATCGGCTTGTTGGCGGTGACATGACGCTGCCCGTAATAGGTCAATGCGACGATCTTGTGCCGCGTCTTGTCCTCGTACCCCTTCGAAAGATCGGCAAACAGCTTGCTGGCGCGATAAGCTTTCCAATGATCGAAATCGCGCAGCATGAACGGCGCGCCGGTGATGCCGAGCGGCTTGTAGGCCGCCGCCGCGAAGCTGATGCCGACATAGACGATGTCGACGGTGCCGTGTCCGAGCCCCTCGTTGAGCTGATTCTCGTTGCCGAGCCGGGAAGCCGGAAACACCTCGATGTCGAACTTGCCGTTGGAACGTTTTTTGATCTCGCTCGCCGCCCACAGCGCTTCGGAATGGTAGGGTTCGGTGACCTCATAGACATGCGCCCATCGCAGCTTGGTCTGCGCCGAGGCTGTACCGGCCATGACCAGGGCAAGGATCACGGTGCTGCTGAGTGTGAGACAGCGTGTCCACGCGGACATGCTCCCCTCCCTGACTGCCGCAAGGCTCTGGTCGGCCCGCTGCTGCAGCAAATTTGCCGAATCGCGCGGCGGATGCAAGCAGGCTGGAGACCGAGTCACCCAAACTTAAGTCAGGGCGCTCTTCAGGTCGAAGCTGCTATCGGCGGCCTGCTGCGGGGTGATCGAGCCGTTGGCGGCCAGCAGGCGCCGCCCGAACATATGGTCGCCGGCGCGGTTGACCGATTCGATGCCGACGAGGTGTCCGGCCTTGTAGCAGAAGGCGGAGAATGCCGCCCCCGCGCGATCGCCGCGCACCACCACCTGGTCATAGCCGGTCGTCAAACCCGCGATCTGCAGCTTGTGCGGACCCTGGTCGCTCCAGAACCACGGCAATCCGTCATAGGGTTTGGCATCGCCGGTGAGCCGTGCCGCGACACAGCGCGCGTGATCGGTGGCGTTCTGCACGGATTCGAGCCGCAAGGACCCGCCAAAACGCGGGCTGGCATAGAGCGCGCAATCGCCGACCGCCGAAATATCCGGATCGGCTGTCAGCAGATGCTCATCGACGACGATGCCGGCCGCCACCGGCAGCCCCGCTTCGGCCGCCAGTTCGACGTTTGGCAGGACCCCGACGCCGACCACCACGAGATCGGCGGGCATATGCCGGCCATCGCTGAGGCTGACGCCGGTGACCTTGGCGCCGTCGCTCTCGATGCTCGTGACCTGCACGCCCAAATGAATGCGGATACCGGCCGCGGTGTGGCTCGACTGAAAGAATTCGGAAATTTCCGCGGTCACCGCGCGCGCCATCACCCGCGTGCCGAGTTCGACCACGTCGACCTCGAGGCCCTTGCCCCGGGCGGTCGCGGCAAATTCCAGCCCGATGAAACCGGCACCGATCACGACGACGCGCTGACCGGCCCCGATCCGGTGCCGCAACGCCTCGCTTTCGTCGAGCGTCCGCAGGTAGCGCACGCCCTCCAGGTTGGCGTTGGGAATATCGAGCAAGCGGTTGCGCGCGCCGGTCGCCAGCACCAGATGGCCGTAATCGAGGAAGGAGCCGGAGCCGAGCAGCAGTTTGTGGGCGCCGCGGTCGATCGACACCGCGCGATCGGAAATCAGGTCGATCTTCTGATCGGAAAAGAATTTTTCCGGCCGGAACATCAGGCTGTCGGGCCCGCCGGTGCCCTTCAGATAGGCCTTGGACAGAGGCGGCCGCTGATACGGCAGATGGCCCTCATCGTTCAGAAGCGCGATGCGCCCGGCAAAGCCGTGCTGGCGCAGCGACGCTGCGACCTGAAAGCCGGCATGGCCGGCGCCCACGATCACAACAGGTCCTTGCGTCATCGCGACAACCCAATTGCAGGCGCACAGGAATTACCCACGTCGTCTCCTCTCACTGCCGATGTTGGCTTTCGCCTCGTGAGAGCGGCGCTCGTGTCCGCGTCCCGATGGGCCCGCCCATTAAGCCCAAAGGTTTGCGATCATGCAAGGGTGCCGGACCCTGGAACGGAGGCCACGGCGCGCCCCGCGGATCCGGCCCCGGGATTGTCACCTTCAGCCTTCTGCTGTCTAAATGCCCGGCCCCCGTCCCGATCCGAGGTTTTCCGATGACGACACAAGATCATACCGCCCCATCCAGCGAGCCGGCGCGGCTCACGATCGAAGGACCGATCGCGACTATCACATTGAACCGGCCCGCCGCGTTCAACTCGATTGACCTGTCGATCGCCAGGAAGCTGGAACAGCTTGGCGCCGAGGTCGAGGCCAATGACGCGATCAGGGTGCTGGTGATCCAGGGCGAAGGCCGCGCCTTCAGCGCCGGGGGCGATCTGCAGACCATCGGCGCTGCGGCGGCCGCCGGCACCGTTGCCCCCGTAGTCGGGGAACTCCTGAAGCACTATCACGCCTTCATCGAGACCCTGCGGCGGATGCCCAAGATCGTGCTGTCGAGCGTTCACGGCTCGGCGGCCGGCGCCGGCATGGGGCTCGCCTTCGTGACTGATCTTTGCATCGCGGCCGAAGACGCCCGCTTCACGCCGGCCTACGCCAAGATCGGCGTCTCGCCGGATGGCGGCAGCACGGTCGGCATGGTCGGCACCGTCGGTACCCGCCGCGCGCTGCAGCTGTTTCTCGCCGAAGACCATTTTTCGGCGCAGCAGGCCTACGAGTGGGGTCTGGTCGCCCGGGTGGTTCCGGCCGCAGAACTGAAAGTCGCGACGCAAAAATTCGCCGAGCGGCTGGCGCAGAACCCGCCGGCAGCAATCAGCGGCACGAAGTCGCTGGTCTACCAGGCGGCGGCAACGCCGGTCCGGCAGCAGCTCGACGCCGAGGAAAAGAGGATCATCGAGGCCATGAACACCGATGACTTCCACGCCGCGGTGAAGAAATTCACCAGCAAGGGCAAGTGACCCTCTGTCGTGCTGGCGCGGGCCTCAGTTCGGACAGATATACCCGGTCCCGCCGGGTGCCTTGAAGCACCCCACGGACTCCGGGATCACCTGCTTCGGCAGCCAGAGCACGACCTTCGGGAAATAGATCGTGAAACAGATCGTGACCAGGAACACCACATAGATCGGCAGCGCCGCGCGCAACGCCTTGGCAAAACTGGCGCCGACGAACTTCGAGGCCATCAGCAGCACCAGCCCGTAAGGCGGCGTGATCAGGCCGAACGCCAACGTCGCGATCAGCACCACGCCCATATGCACGCCGTTGATGTCGCCGGCCTGCGTCAGCGTGTTCACCAGCGGCATGAAGATGATGATGGTCGGCACCGGCTCGATGAAATCGCCGACCACGGTGAACAGCAGCACCAGAAGCAGCATCATCAGATGCGGATCGTTGCCGGCGAGCGAGGTGATCCACTCCGCGATCACGGAGGCGCCATGCAGATAGGCCAGCATCCAGCCAAAGGCGTTCGCGGCGCCGATCGTGATCAGCGGCAGCGAGAAGATCAATCCGGCCAGACAGAAATCGTACGGGATATTCTTGATGTGGCCGCGGTTGAGCGCCGGGATCACCACGACGATGATCCAGATCACCGCGACGACGCCGGCTTCGGTCGGCGTGAAATAGCCGGTGAGGATGCCGCCGAGCAGGATCACCGGAATCATCAGCGGCAGCGCCGCATCGCCGGCCGCAAACACGATTTGGCGCAGCGGCGCGCGCGGCTTGCGCATGCCGGCAGGCCCGAAGAAGTAGCAATAGATCATCAGGCCGAAGCCGATCATCATGCCCGGCACAACGCCGGCCATGAACAGCCCGGCGATCGAGACGTTACCGACCGCGCCATAGACCACCGCGGTGATGCTCGGCGGCACCAGAGCGGCGATGGTCGAGGCCGACGCGATGATCGCGGCGATGAAGGCGGGGCTATAGCCCTCCTTCTTCATCGGCCCGCCCAGCGCGCGGCTCATCACCGCGACGTCGGCGGTGGTCGATCCCGACATTTCCGAGAAGAACATCGAAAACACCACGACGACCTGCGACAGCCCGCCCCTGATATGACCGACCAGCGACAGCGACAGATTGGCTATTCGCACCACCACATTGGCCGAACTCATGAGTTCGCCGACCAGCAGGAAAAACGGTATCGCCAGCAGCGCTTCGGAATCGACGCCGTCGAACACTTTCTGGATGATCGCCGCGAGCGAGACGTCGGCCAGGATCGCGCCGATGAAGACGCCGGCCAGCAGCGAAAAAGGCACGGGCACGCCGAGATAACCGAAGAACAGGAAGCAGAACGTCATCAGTCCGAGGATGATGGGCGCGCTCACCGGCCGGCCCTCGTATCGGCCGGCGGCATGTCGCGGTCCATTTCCGGTGGTTCGGGGTGATCGAATCCGTTGCGGATGCCGTTGACCAATTGTTCGACGGTGAACAGCGCGATCAGGATGCCTGACAAGGGAATGATCGCATACAGCGAGGCGATCGGCGTGCCCGATGGCAAGCGGAAGCTGCCAAAGCCCCTGAGATAGTTGAGATAACCGAACCAGATCAGGCAAAATGCGACGCCGAGCACCACGATGCGAATGATGATCTCGACGATCAGGCGCGGCGTGCCGTGCATCGCCTCTGAAATCGCAGTCAGATACAGATGATCATTGCGCCGGGTGGCAACCGCGGCGCCGATGAAGATGGCGTAGATGAAGAGCGTCGAGGTGACTTCCTGCAGCCACAGCCAGGGGTGCCCGATGGTCCGGGTGACGATGTCGGCCGTCACCGACAGCGAAAAGCCAAAGCACAGCACGCCGCAGATGATCATCAGCACCAGTTCGAGCTTGTCGAACGCCGGCCATTTCAGGTGATGCTGCCGCTGCAGGACCAGTCTGTCGGAGATGGACATTCGTCAACCGCCCCTTGTCCGGCTTAATAGTCTCATCCCGGCGAACGCCGGGATCCATAGCCACCGGCGCGAATTGATTGCAGGAGAGCGGTTGCCGGATCGCCCCACCGACAGGCCGCCGCGTAGGGGTCCCGGCCTTCGCCGGGACGACACGCGGAGCGTGCGCGATCTAATTGACGGCCCGGATCAGGTTCTTGATCTTCTCGGCGTGCGGCCCGAGGTCCTTGGCGAGCTTGTCGAGATAGGGGTCGGCAATCGCCGTAAAGCTCTTCTTGTCGACATCGGTGACGACCTTGACCCCGATCGACTTCAGTTTCGCCGCGGCGGTCTTCTCCAGTTCAAAGGCCTTGGCCGGCTCCTTCTGGCTGACTTCGTCGGCGGCTTTCAGCACCCACTGCTTCTGTTCGGCGGAGAAGCCCTGCCACGCCTTGTCGCTGACGAACACCAGCGCGTTGTTGGCTTCATGCTCGGTGATGTTGAGCACCGGCGCCACTTCATAATGCTTGTTGACGAGGTAGACGTTGATGCTGTTTTCGGCGACGTCGACCACGCCGGTCTGCAGCGAAGTGTAAACGCTGCCGAACGGCATGTGGACGGTCTGGGCGCCGTAAAGGGGAAACATCAAGTCCTCGGTGGCGGTCGCCTGCACGCGAACCTTCAGGCCCTTGATATCGCCGACGTTGCGGATTTCCTTCTTGGAGTACATGTGCCGCACGCCCTGCGATCCCGTCGCAATGACATGCAGGCCCTGCGTGGTCTCGTCGATCATGGTCTTGAGCGCTTCGAAGACCTTGGGATCGGCCAACCCCTTGATCACGTGAGCTTCGTCGCGAAACAGGAAGTGCAGCGACATCACACCGGCCTGCGGCGAGATTGTCGCCGTGTTGGCCGAGGAGATGATCGCGAAATCGATGTCGCCGGCCTTGACCAGTTGCAGGAGCTGCGGCTCTTGCCCGAGCTGCGCGCCCGGATACTGATCGACGATCATGGTGCCCTTGCTCAATTCCTTGAGCTTGTCGCCGAACAGATCGCCCGCGATCGAATAGCCGGTGTTGCGCGGCTGATCATAGGCAAAACGGTAATGCTTCGCATCCTGTGCCCCGGCGCCTGCGCTGAACGTCAGCACCATGGCGATGATCGCCGGGCCGATGAACTTTCCCACGCTTGGCATGACGCTCCCCCTGTTTTGCTTTGGGGGATCAAACCATCGGGATCATCAGATTGTCAATAAAACATCCCGATCTTTCATGTAGCCTGTCAATTTATCGCTCTGCAGCACAGAATTATCGACAATTATGACCTGCAGCCCCTAACCCTTCCCCTCGCGGCGCATGAAGTCGAAATCGCAGCCTTCGTCGGCCTGCAGGATGGTCTCATTGAACAAATGGGCGTAGCCGCGCTTGGCCCAATCCGGCGTAGCCGGCGGCGCCAAAGCGGCGCGGCGTTTTTCGAGTTCGGCATGATCGACCAGCAGATCGATGCTGCGCTTGGCGACATCGAGCCGGATCATGTCGCCGTTCTTGACCAGCGCCAGCGGTCCGCCGACGGCGGATTCAGGCGTGATGTGCAGCACGATGGTTCCGAATGCGGTCCCGCTCATGCGCGCGTCGGAGATCCGGACCATATCCTTGACGCCGGCGCGACCGAGTTTCTTCGGAATCGGCAGATAGCCCGCTTCCGGCATGCCCGGCGCACCCTTGGGGCCGGCGTTGCGCAGCACCAGCACATCGTCGGCGTTCACGTCGAGCGCGGGATCGTCGACCCGCAACGTCATGTCTTCCACCGACTCGAACACCACGGCGCGGCCGGTATGCTGCAGCAGTTTTGGATTTGCCGCCGATTGCTTGATGACAGCGCCGCGTGGCGCGAGATTGCCGTGGAGGATCGCCAGTCCCCCCTCCGCCGTGATCGGATTGCTGCGGGGGCGGATCGCGTCCTGCCCCGGCACTTCCTCGGCATTGGCGACGACATCGCGCAAAGTCGCACCGGTGATGGTCTTGGCATCGAGATCAATGAGATCGCCGAGCTGCGCCATCAGTTTCGGCAGGCCGCCAGCATGATGGAAGTGCTCCATGTAATGCTCGCCCGACGGTTTGAGGTCGATCAGGACAGGCACTTCGCGGCCGAGCTTGTCAAAACCTTCGAGATCGATGCGGTGTTTGGTGCGGTTGGCAATCGCGGTCAAGTGAATCAGGCCGTTGGTCGATCCACCGATCGCCTGCAACACCACCTGCGCGTTCCGGAACGAGGAAGCGGTCAGGAATTCACTCGGCTTCGGCCCCTTCGCCTTGGCCATCGCGGCGGCGACCTTGCCGCTGGCTTCCGCGGAGCGAAAACGTTCGGCATGCGGCGCCGGGATCGTCGCACTCATCGGCAGCGACAGGCCCAGCGCTTCGGTGATGCAGGCCATCGTGGATGCCGTACCCATCACCATGCAGGTGCCGACCGACGGTGCGAGCCGGCCGTTGACCGCTTCGATCTCGACATCGTCGATTTCACCGGCGCGGTATTTTCCCCACAGCCGCCGGCAGTCGGTGCAGGCGCCAAGCACTTCGCCCTTGTGATGCCCGACCACCATGGGGCCGACCGGAATGACGACAGTCGGCAGATCGGCACTGACCGCAGCCATGATCTGCGCGGGCAGTGTCTTGTCGCAACCGCCGATCACGACAATGGCGTCCATCGGCTGGGCGCGGATCATCTCCTCGGTATCCATCGCCATCAGATTGCGCAGATACATCGAGGTCGGATGCGAAAAACTTTCAGCGATCGAGATGGTCGGGAACACCATCGGCATCGCGCCGGTCAGCATCACGCCGCGCTTCACCGCCTCGATGATCTGCGGCACGTTGCCGTGGCAGGGATTGTAGTCGCTGTAGGTATTGGTGATGCCGACGATCGGCCGATTGAGCGCGTCGTCAGAATAACCCATTGCCTTGATGAAGGCCTTGCGCAGGAACAGCGAGAAACCAGCATCGCCATAACTTGCCAGTCCCTTGCGAAGTCCGTCGTCAGCCATCTTGTTCTTCCTTGTCACGGTGGGCCTGCACTAAAGGAGCCCGCGCAATTATTGTCAATATTTCAAATTCCACGCCGAAACTGCGCCATTTTGCCACCGTACAGCCGGCATTATTGACAATAAAACCCGTGCGTGCTGATTTCCAGCGATGACCGGAAGCAAGCATCCATGAACAAGCCGCTGCGCGTTGGCCTTGTCGGAGCCGGCATGGTGAGCCGCGATCATCTGATCGCCTGGGCCAATATAGCAGATCGGGCGCGCGTTGTTGCGGTCGCCGATCCCTCGACCGACAAGGCCGCGCAGCGTGCAATAGAATTCGCAATGATTGCGCACTTCGTGCAATCGTTGCGGGACAACACGCCGTTCGAAACCGCGCCGCAGGACAATCTCGAAACGTTGCGGCTGGTCGAGGATTGCCATCGGCTGTCAGGCTGGGAGGCTTTGCAATGAAGCCGCAGGAGCAGGTAGGCGAAGTTTCCGCACTGACACGCGAGGAGGAGCAGGCGGAAGTGATCCGCCGGCTGGAGGAGGACATCATCTTCGGCCGCTTCGCCCCGGGCTCGCGGCTGGTCGAAGACACGCTGATGACGCGCTATCGCGCCAGCCGGCATTTCGTGCGCCAGGGTCTGTTCCAGCTCGAACGCCAAGGCATCGTGCTGCGCGAGAAGAATATCGGCGCCACGGTGCGGTTCTACTCGGCCGAGGAAGTGCGGCAAATCTACGAGGTGCGGGAAATGCTGACGCGGCAGGCCGCACTGATGATCGCGCTCCCCGCCCCCGCCAGCCTGATCGAGCAGTTGAGCGAATTGCAGCTGCACTATTGCGCCAGGGCCGACGCGCAGGATCTGCGCGGCATCCATGAGACCAATGACGCCTTTCACGTCGCGCTGTTCTCCGCCTGCGGCAATCCCTATCTGGTGCAGTCGCTGCAGGATTACATGAACCTGACGTTGCCGATGCGCGCCAAGAATCTGGCCGACCGAGAGGGGCTGGCGCTGTCCCGCCGCCAGCACGAACTGATGATCGAACTCCTGAAAGGCCGCGACAGCTGGGCGCTGGCGCAACTCTGCGTCGATCACGTGCAGTTCAGCAAGTCGGATTATCTTGCGCGCATCGCGGGGGATGCGGCGGAGGATTAGCGGACTATCATTTCCAGTCCACGATCCTGCTCCTGTCGCCGTCAAACTCCATGCCGCAGAAACTGCCGCCCTGGTAGAAATCGCTGACGGGATCGGGCTTGAGCTTGGCCTGCTCGGCCATCGCATGCTCGCGATGATCTTCGCCGCGGCCGGTCGGGCGGTAGCCGAGATCGTAGGCGCGGTGATTGTCCCACCAGGAACGCTCGTTGTAGGACGCGCCGTAGAAAATTTCGAAATGGATGTCGGGATGATCGAGCCCGATCCGGCACAGTTGCACCAGATCTTCCGGTTTCAGCCAGATCGCGAGCCGGCGGTGGTCCAGCGGCTTCTCGCCGAAATTACCGATGCGCAGGCACGTCACTCCAAGCCCATGCTTGTCGGCGTAGAGGGCGCCGACCGCCTCGCCAAACACCTTGCTGACGCCGTAGCGGCTGTCCGGGCGCGCGGTGACATCGGTGCCGATCCGGTGGTGGCGCGGGTAGAAGCCGACCGCATGGTTGGATGAAGCAAACACCACGCGCTTGACGCCCTTCTTGCGCGCCGCCTCGAACAGATTGTAGCAACCGATGATGTTGGATTGCAGGATCGAGTCCCAGGGACCTTCGACCGAATAGCCGCCGAAATGCAGGATGCCGTCGACGCCATCGCAGACCGCCTCGACCTGCGCGGGATCGGCAAGATCGGCCGCCTTGAATTTCTCGTTGGCGCCGAGATCGGCGGGCTTCACAAGGTCGCTCAGCAGCAAATCCGGATAGATCGGCGGCAACAGTTTGCGCAGGCTGGTACCGATTCCTCCGGCCGCGCCGGTCATCAATATGCGTGGCATTTCATCCCTCTTCGTTGCGATCGATTTGCGGTCGCTGGCCGACAATGATAGCAAACCAAACCGCGAGGAAACGCAACAGCAACGAGAACAGCAAATGTCCGAGGCAACATCCCGCGCCGGCTGGCAGCCGGCGACCTATTATCCCGATCCGGCGATCCATGCGCTCGACCCGCGCTTCGAGAAATACTGGCTGAAGCTGTCGGCGGTGGAACGGCTGACCACCGGGCTGCGCTGGGCCGAAGGCCCGGTGTGGTTCGGCGACGGGCGCTATCTGTTGTGCAGCGACATTCCCAACAACCGCATCATCAAATGGGAAGAGGAGACCGGCGCGGTAAGCCACTTTCGCAAGCCGTCGAATTTCGCCAACGGCCACACCCGCGACCGCCAGGGCCGTCTGATCACCTGCGAGCATGGCGGCCGCCGCGTTACCCGCACCGAATATGACGGATCGATCACGGTGCTGATCGATTCCTTTGATGGCAAGCGGCTGAACTCCCCGAATGACGTGGTGGTGAAATCCGACGGTTCGATCTGGTTCACCGATCCGATCTTCGGCCTGCTCGGCAATTACGAGGGCTACAAGGCCGAGCCCGAAATCGACATGAACGTCTACCGTCTCGATCCCGCCACCGGCAAGGCGACCATCGTCGCCGAGGGCGTATTGGGGCCGAACGGCCTTGCCTTCTCGCCGGACGAGAAGATTCTTTACGTCATCGAGTCCCGCGGCGTGCCGACTCGCAAGATCCTCGCCTATGACGTCTCGCCTTCCGGCGACAAGCTGTCGAACAAGCGCGTCTTCGTCGATGCCGGCGCCGGCACGCCGGACGGCTTCCGCGTCGACATCGACGGCAATCTGTGGTGCGGCTGGGGCATGGGCGATCCCGAACTCGACGGCGTCGTGGTGTTCGCGCCCGACGGCGTCATGATCGGACGCATCGCGCTGCCCGAGCGCTGCGCCAACGTGTGCTTCGGCGGCTTGAAGCGCAACCGGCTGTTCGTGGCGGCGAGCCAGTCGATCTATGCGCTGTATGTGAATACGCAGGGCGCGCTCGGGGGATAAACGCAAACGCCGGAGCAGTTGCCTGCTCCGGCGTTTGAACGTTTGATCTCGCGCTTTCGGTTACGCGGCGTTGTAGCCGGCGACCGCCTTCACTTCGAGATATTCTTCCAGGCCGTATTTGCCCCACTCGCGGCCGTTGCCGGACTGCTTGTAGCCGCCGAACGGCGCGGTGCGGTCGTTCGGAACGCCCTGCAGATTGACGTTGCCGGCGCGGATCTGCTTGGCGACGCGGCGCGCGCTTTCCACGGTGTCACCGGTGACGTAACCGGCGAGGCCATACGGCGTGTCGTTGGCGATCTTGATCGCTTCGGCTTCGTCCTTGGCGCCGAGGATCGTGAGCACCGGCCCGAAGATTTCCTCGCGCGCGATGGTCATGTCGTTGGTGACGTCGGCGAAGATGGTCGGGCGAACGTAGAAGCCCTTGTTGACGCCCTCGGGCAGACCAGGACCGCCCGCAACCAGCGTCGCGCCCTCGTCGATGCCCTTCTTGATCAACGCCTGGATCTTGTCCCACTGGATGCGGGACACGACCGGGCCGATGGTGGTGCCTTCGGCGCGCGGATCGCCCGCCTTGGTCTTGTCGGCGACGCCCTTGGCGATGGCGGCGACTTCCTTCATCTTCGACAGCGGCACGATCATGCGCGACGGCGCGTTGCACGATTGTCCGGAGTTGTTGAACATGTGCATGACGCCGCCGGTGACGGCCTTGGTCAGATCAGCGCCTTCCAGGATGACGTTCGGCGACTTGCCGCCGAGCTCCTGGCTGACGCGCTTCACGGTCGGCGCGGCGCGCTTGGCAACGTCGACGCCGGCGCGGGTCGAGCCGGTGAACGAGATCATGTCGATATCCGGATGTTCGCTCATCGCGGCACCGACCTCCGGGCCGAGGCCGTTGACAAGGTTGAACACGCCCTTCGGCACGCCGGCTTCGTGGAGGATTTCCGCGAAGATCAGGGCCGAGGTCGGGGTGAATTCCGACGGCTTGAGGATCATGGTGCAACCGGCGGCGAGCGCGGGCGCGACCTTGCAGGCGATCTGGTTCAGCGGCCAGTTCCACGGCGTGATCATGCCGATGACGCCGACCGGTTCACGGATCACGACGGCGGTGCCGACGGTCTCTTCGAAGTGGTAGTTTTTGAGAACTTCCAAAGTGGAAGCGATGTGACCGAGGCCGGCGCCGGCCTGCAGGCGCTCCGCCATCGGCAGCGGCGCACCCATTTCGTCGGATACGGCAGCGCCGATTTCCTTCATGCGGCCCTTGTAGATCTCGATGATCTTCTCCAGGAGCGCGATGCGTTCCTCGCGGCTGGTCTGCGAATAGGTCACGAAGGCGCGCTTGGCGGCAGCGACGGCCTTGTCGAGATCGGCCTTGGAGCCCAGCGCAATCTCATACATCGGCTCTTCGGTCGCCGGATTGACCACGGGCGTGGACTTCTTGACGGCGGGATCAACCCAGGCGCCGTCGATGTAGAATTGCATGCGATTGACCATCGGAAACCTCGTTATTTCACAGGGCGGAAGGAGTAGGGAACGGCGGGCGTTCGGCAGGCATCCTTGCACGAAACTCCCGGCAATTGAACCCGCCATATGCGGGATGCCGCGTCGCGGCAGGCGCTGGATATAAGGTCAGGGGCGTAGCGGATGCAAGGCGGACAACGCCCTCGAGCTGCGACCCACGCCACGAACCCTCATTGCGGCGCCGATACCTTCTAACCCAATAATTGCTGCGGGATATAGGCCCCGGCTCAAGGCCGGGGCGACGAGTCACACCGCCATTTTCCGATGCCGGATCGGCGCCCCGACCGTGAGGCTTTCTGCCGCATCGATGATGGAATTGGCGTCCATGCCGTGGTGGCGATAGAGGTCGGCGATGGTGCCGGTCTGGCCGAACTGTTCGACGCCGAGCGCCTCGACCCGGTGGCCGCGCACGCTGCCGAGCCAGCCGAGTGCGGCCGGATGGCCGTCAATGACGGTGACAAGGCCGCAATCGCGCGGCAGCGGCGCCAGCAATTGCTCGATATGGCTGAGATGCGCCACGGCGCGGCGGTCGCGCCGCATGCTGCGCGCCGATGTCCAGCCCGCATGCAGCCGGTCCGCCGAGGTCACCGCCAACAGCCCGACGTCGCGGTGGCTTTCGCCGATGAAGCCGACAGCCTCGATCGCCTCGGGCGCGACCGCGCCGGTGTAGGCGATCACGACGTCGCAATTGGCGCCCGGCTTGCGCAGCCAATAGGCGCCGCCCGCGATGTCGCGCTGCAAATCCGGCGTCATGATCCGCTGCGGCTGATCGATCGTCCGCGTCGACAACCGCAAATAGACGGACCCACCCTCGCCGCTCTCGCGCTGCATGTGCTGGAAGCCCCAGCCCATGATCACGGAGAGTTCATCGACAAAGGCCGGCTCGAACGAGGCCAGGCCGTCCTGTGCGATGCCGATCAGGGGCGTTGCGATCGACTGGTGCGCGCCGCCTTCCGGCGCCAGCGTAATGCCTGACGGCGTCGCCGCCACCATGAAGCGGGCGTCCTGGTAGCAGGCATAGTTCATCGCATCGAGGCCGCGCTGGATGAAGGGGTCGTACAGCGTGCCGACCGGCAGCAGCCGCTCACCGTTGATCTGGTGCGACAGGCCCAGCGCCGAGAGCATGATGAACAGGTTCATCTCGGCGATGCCGAGTTCGAGGTGCTGACCCTTCGGCGAGAAATCCCAATTGAAGGTCGAGGGGATTTTTTCTTGCCGGAACAGATCGTGGTTTTCCGCCTTGGCAAACAGCCCGCGGCGGTTGACCCAGGCGCCGAGATTGGTCGACACCGTCACGTCGGGCGACGTGGTGACGATGCGCGAAGCCAATTCGGTGTCGCCGCGCGCCAGTTCGTTGAGGATGAGGCCAAAACCCTGCTGGGTCGACATCTGCGCCGCCGGCTTGAAGGTGAGCCGTTCGGGCACGTCGATGACGGGCGCGGTCAGGCGGCGACGCCCCTCGGCGTTGAACGGCGCATCCGCCAGGAACGCTTCGAGATCAGCCGCTTCCTGCGGCAATCCCTCGAACTTCTCCCATTCATGGCCGGGGCGGATGTTCTGCGATGCCCGCCACTTCTCCATCTGGGCGACCGTCATCAGGCCGGCGTGGTTGTCCTTGTGGCCCTGCATCGGCAGGCCGACGCCCTTGATGGTGTAGGCGATGAAGCAAACCGGACGATCATGGTCGATCGACTCGAACGCATCGATCATGCTGGCCATGTCGTGTCCGCCCAGATTGGACATCAGCGCCAGCAATTCCTCGTCGCTGCGCCGGTCGATCAGTTGCGTGACCGGCCCCTGATCGCCGATATCGTCGTGCAGATGCTTTCGGAAGGCGGCGCCGCCCTGGAAGCACAGCGCGGCGTACATCTGGTTCGGACAATTATCGATCCAGCGCCGCAGCGCCTCGCCGCCGGGCTCGGCGAATGCCGCCTGCATCAGCGTGCCGTATTTGACGATCACCACTTCCCAGCCGAAATTGCGGAACATGGATTCGAATTTTGCCCACAGGCCTTCGCGCACGACGGCATCGAGGCTCTGACGGTTGTAGTCGACGACCCACCAGGTGTTGCGCAGCCCGTGCTTCCATCCCTCCAGCAACGCCTCGAAGATGTTGCCCTCGTCCATTTCGGCGTCGCCGACCAGCGCGATCATCCGCCCTTCGGGACGATCCTTCATCCAGCCATGCGAGGTGACGTAGTCCTGCACCAGCGAGGAGAACAGGGTTTGCGCCACGCCGAGGCCAACCGATCCGGTCGAGAAATCGACGTCGTCGGCATCCTTGGTGCGCGACGGATAGGATTGCGCGCCTTTAAAACCGCGGAAATTTTCCAGCTTCTCGCGGGTCTGGTGGCCGAACAGATACTGGATGGCGTGGAACACCGGGCTCGCATGCGGCTTCACCGCGACGCGGTCCTGCGGCCGCAGCACCGAGAAATACAGCGCCGACATGATGTTGGCGAGCGACGCCGAGGAAGCCTGATGGCCGCCGACCTTCAGGCCGTCGACATTGGGCCTGATATGATTGGCGTGGTGGATGGTCCACGACGACAGCCAGAGCACTTTTCGCGACAGCGCGGACAGCAACTCCAGGCGTGCGGGCTCGATGGGCATGGCGGTGCTCCGGACTCAGGGTTCAGGGCCAAATTCTAGCGAGCATCGGGACCGCAAAAATCTCAAATCCCCGCGACATACCGGCCAAAATTGGGATAAAATCCCAATCCACGCCCCATTATACAGAGTTCATTCCAATGCACGCCCTCGACGCCATCGACCGCAAAATCCTCGGCCTGCTGCAATCGGACAGCCGCATGACCATGCAGGAACTCGCCGACAAGGTCGGGTTGTCGGTGTCGCCGTGCCACCGCCGGGTCAAATTGCTGGAGGAGCGCGGGGTCATCACGCGTTACATCGCAACCGTCGACCAGAAATCGCTGGGCTTGCATGTCAGCGTCTTCATATCGATCAAGCTGGCGCGGCAGAAGGAGGAAGACCTCAACCGCTTCGCCAAGGCGATCTCGAAATGGGACGAGGTGCTGGAGTGCTATCTGATGACGGGCAATCGCGATTATCTGTTGCGCGTCGTCGCCGCTGATCTGTCGTCCTATGAGGCGTTCTTGAAAAACAAGCTGACGCGGCTGGATGGGATCGCCTCGATCGAATCGAGTTTTGCGCTGAGCCAGGTGAAGTATTCGATCGCACTGCCGGTGTAAGGGGATCGATCTGGTCGCGCGGCGGGCGCATCTGCGTTCCCTCCCCCCTTGCGGGGGAGGGCTAGGGAGAGGGGTGATGTCATCGGGACTGCCCGTGTGGACCCCTCTCCCCCGCCCTCCCCCGCAAGGGGGGAGGGAGCCGACCGTTCGTGCGGTCGCATTCCGGATTCAAATTTCAAACAGCCAATGAGGCGCAGTTTGGCCTCCTCGCGACGCGTTGCGCCCGAGCCTTGCCAGAAACTTCCCGCCCTCTCCAAATTGAGGGCGCAGGGAATGCCGGATGCGCGCTGCACCCGCGGTCCCGTGTGCGGTTTGCACTAAGAATGCTGCACACGAGCATACAGGGCAGCGGAGAACATCCGACATTCCCTGCGCGATGGCTTTACGGCTTATAACGTGCTCTCCCCGGAGAACGGCTCTTTTGCCTCCGTTGCGCCCTGGGAAGTCGAACGCCCCCAGGAGCATGGACGCCAGCAACGCGGCGTCAGGACCACACGTCTTTGCCGTACGCTTCAGCCGCGCTCGTCAGGCGACAACCTCCGCGTCCATCGCTCCCCGCCCAACGTCCGTGACGACGGCCGACGCCCTTCTGACCAGGACGGGATGGTCAAATATGTGCCAGTGATTTGCCATTCTTGAAAACAGAAATATTTTTTATTCTGGGGCTGGACACGACTTCCGAAAAGCAGAATCGAGTTATCCCGCCCTGAAATATCTACTGAATTTCGCCGCGTTCGATCGTGAGCGTGATATCGGCAAAAGCGGCCACCAGCTTGGGGTTGGATTCGGTGATCAGCAGCGTGATGTCCTTGTCGTTGGCGCGCAGCCGCCCGAGCGCTTCGGCGTAGCGCTGGGCGAGAACGGGAGCGAGTCCCTGAAACGGCTCATCGAGGATGACGAGCCGTGTTCCGAGCATCAGCGCGCGGCCGAGCGCCACCATCTTGCCCTGCCCGCCGGAAACAGAACCCGCCGGGCGGCCCGCCAATTCCTTCAGCTCCGGCATCACCCAATAGGCGCGCTCCAGCCGCCGGGCGGTTTCATCCTTCGATAATTTTGCCACGCGGGCGGGCAGCAGGAGGTTTTCCTCGACCGTGAACGCCGAAAACAGCCGCCTGTCCTCCGGCGCATATCCGATGCCGAGAGCCGGCCGGCGGTGCGGCTCGACCGGCGAGATATCCTCGCCCGCCAGCCGAATGACACCCCTCGACGTCGTGAAACCCATGATGGTCCGCACCGTCGTGGTCTTTCCCGCGCCATTGTGACCGACCAGCGCACAGGTCGAACCTGCCGGCAGGTCGAACGACACGTTGCGCAGGACATGAACGCCGGCGATCGAAACGTTGATCTTGTCAAAGACAAGCATGGTCAGATTCCGATCACGTGTTCGCGGACCTCGGTATTCTTGAGGACCTCCGCCGGCGGACCAACCACCTGGATTTTGCCCGAACTCCAGACCGCGACGCGATGCGCGTAGCGCTCGACCATGTCCATGTCATGCTCGACGAAGACCGAACTGACTTTTTGCCTGGCCAGCGCCGATGTCAGGATGTCCATCAGACCGAGCTTCTCGCCCGACGCAACGCCCGAGGTCGGCTCGTCCATCAGCAGCACGGTCGGCTTTAGCGCCAGCGCCAGCGCGATGTCGACCAGCTTGCGTTGTCCTTCGGGCAGCTCGAAGGCCTTGCGGTTCGCGAACGCACGAACGCCCACGAGGTCGAGCAGGTCCTCGACCTCCTTGCGCTCGGGCAGGTCGAGCAGATGGCGGAAAGCCGACATCGATCCGGCGTGAGCTGCGGCCGCGATCATCATGTTTTCGAGCACGGTCTGATCGAGGAACAGCTGGGGAATCTGGAACGCCCGCGCGATCCCGAGCTTGGTGATGGTGCGCGGCGGCAGCGCGGTGATGTCCTGTCCGAGGAAACTCACCGTCCCGGCCTGCGGCCGGAGATATCCCGTCGCCATGTTGAGGAAGGTGGTCTTGCCGGCACCGTTGGGACCGATGATCGCGAGGTTTTCTCCCTCGAGCACATCAAGATCGATGCCGTCGGCAGCGATGACGCCGCCGAAGCGGATCTTGAGCCCGCGCGCCGAAATGAGGACCCTGCTCATGGCCGCACCTCGGCCTGGGCCTTGCGGCGGTTGCGCAGGCCGATCAATCCGTTCGGCGCGAACATGATGATCACGATGAGCACCACGCCGAGAATGAGCTGCCAGGCATTGGCGAGTTGCGCCGACGCGAAGAACCGGACGGTCTCGAACACCGCGGCGCCTGCAAAGGCCCCGGCGGCGTTGGCGATTCCCCCTAGGATGGCGATGAAGACGAATTCGCCGGATTTGGTCCAATAGGCGAATTCCGGTGTTGCGATCTGCTGCGCGGTCGCGACCAGAACGCCGCCGAGCCCGCCGAGGAAGGCCGAGATGACATAGCCGATCAGCAGGATCTTTCGTGCCGAAACACCGAGATACTCCAGCCGCGTTTCGTTGCCCTTGATGGCCCTCAGCATATGGCCGAGCGGACTGTCGAGATAACGCTGCACGCCGTAGCTGACGACGAGCACGAGGCCGAGCGTCAGATACAGCAACACGTATTGAAAGGCTTCCGGCGTGAAGGCGATGCCGGCCAGGGTCGGCCGGGCAACACGGATGCCGTCGGCGCCGTTGGTGAACGCATAGAGCTTTTCGAGCAGCGACCACATCACCATCGAAAACGCCAGGTTGAGCATCCCGAAGAAGATCTCCCGGTAGCGAACCACGAACAGGCCGATCAGCAGGCCGAACGCCATCGCGATGAGGGGGCCGAGGAGCAGGAACAGCAGCAGATCGCCCGGACCGACATAGCGGCCCCAGAACGCGATCGTGTAAGCGCCGACGCCGAAGAACATGGCGTGGCCAAAGGACACCTGCCCGGCTTGCAGCAGGATGATGATGCCGAGCACGACAATGCCCTTGGCCAGGATCAGGGTCGTCAGCGTCGCCCAGCTCGGGAGGATAATGGGCAGAACGGCGGCGACCACGATGGCGGCTGCGATAATCAACCTGGACACCAGACGCCCGGACATCAGATCTTCCTCACGCGATTGACGCCGAACAGCCCCATCGGCCGGATCAGCAGCACCAGCATCATGATCAGATAGGGCACGAGGACCTCCAGCTCCGGCTGGATGTAGATGATGAAGGCGCGCGCCAGGCCGATCATCAGGGCCGTCACCGCGGCGCCTTCGATCTGTCCAAGGCCGGCGGTCGCGGCAACGGCAAAGGACAGCACGATCATGTCGGTGCCCATGCCCGGCACCAGTGACGTGGTTGGCGATGCCAAGGCGCCCCCAAGGGCCGCGAGACTGGCGCCAATGATGAAGGTGATCAGGAACACGCGCCTGGCATCGATGCCGATCGCGGTCGCCGCCTCGCGATCCTCCGTGACCGCCATGATGATGGAGCCGGCCAGCGTATAACGCAGAAAGTAGCGCAGACCGAACAGGGTGATCACCGCCACCAGAGGCAACAGCAATACCTGGTAGCTGGTGTAGTTCACCCCGAGGATGGAGATGTTGGGCAACAGCTTGACCGGCTCGGCGGCGAAGATCGGCTGCACGCCCCAGATCATGCGCTGCAAATTGTCCATGATCATGAACACCGCGAAGGTGATCAGAAGCTGGAGCACTTCCTCAAGATGATAGACCGGCCGCAGCAGGAACCGCTCCATCAATCCGCCGACGATCGCACCGACCAGCACGGAGGCCACCAGCAGCGCCGGAAATGTCAGCCAGGGTGAAATCGGCGCGACCAGCAGGCTCAGCGTCGCCGCCATATAGGCGCCATAGGCGTAGAGCGATCCATGCGCGACGTTGACGATGCGCAGAACCCCGAAGATCAGGCTGAGGCCCACCGATACGAGAAAAACCAGCGCGGCATAACTGATGCCGTCACATATCGCCAGAATGACGATGGTGGAATCCATGCGGAGTACCTTCAACGACGCAAGACATCAGGCGTCAAGACATCAAGCGTCAAGACATTGGGCGTGGAGACGCAAGGTCTCCACGCCAGCGATGACGGACGATGTCAGCCGCCGTGCTTGAAGGTCGGCACGTTCATCTTGACGAAATCAGGCGACAGGGTTTTCAGCCAATCCACCGACTTCATCCCGGCCGGAGTC
Organism: Hyphomicrobiales bacterium; assembly: GCA_017305715.1. Taxonomy (GTDB): domain Bacteria; phylum Pseudomonadota; class Alphaproteobacteria; order Rhizobiales; family Xanthobacteraceae; genus Bradyrhizobium. The sequence goes on from JAFKKG010000008.1 coordinate 426,204, forward strand.
GTGATCGACTTCGGCTCGAAGATCATCATGTCGTCCAGCACCTTGAAATCGTAACCGGGCGCGGTCTTGGACACGCCGACGAGTTGGGACTCGAGGCCCTGGTGATCTTCCGGACGCAACGACACGCCGCGGCCCCAGCCCTTGAACTCAAGGCCTTCGGCGGCGTCGATCACCTGCTCGCGGGTCGGCCACTTGCCGCCATTGGCCTTGAGCGCCTTTTCGACGGCGCCCTGATAGGCCGAGAAGGCCTGCTGCATGTGATAGACCGAATAGATCGGCCAGCTGCCGGTCTTCGCCTTGAAGGCCTCATTGAAGGCCTTGAAAGCCGCGTCGTTCTTCATTTCAGGATGCAGGAACCAGTGATCGCCGCGGGCGCCGATGATCAGGCCATCCGGGAGGTCCTTGCCCAAGCGCTGCATCGAGGATTCACCGATGCCGAGCACGAAAGCGCTCTGCTGCAGCAGGCCGCGTTGCCCGGCTTGCCGCACCAGCGTATCGAGGTCGCCGCCCCAGCTCGTGGTCAGCACCACGTCCGGCTTCAGCGCCAGCAGGCGGGAAACTTCCGTCGAGAAATCCGGGGCGCCGAACTTCGGGAACAACTCGGCGACGACCTTGACGTCGGGCTTCATGACCTTGAGCGCGGTCGAGAAAATCTCCCAGCTTTCGCGGCCCCAGGCGTAATCCTGATTGACGACGGCGATGGTCTTGAAGTCCGGCTTGGTCTTCAGCAGATAGACCAGCACTGCGAGCATCTCGGGCGTGCCGTTGGCCTGCGAGCGAAAATTGTAGCGGTACTTCTTGGCTTCGAGAATCGAGGAAGCGCCGCAGTCCCACATCAGGTTCAGCATTTTGAGATCTTCGGCGAGCGGGGCAATCTGACCGCAGCTTCCCGAAGAAATGGCGGCGAAGGTCACGTCGACCTTTTCGTCCTGCACCATCCGGCGATAATTCGACACCAGCGCCTCGCCGCCGGCGCCCTCGTCGATGAAGCTGACGCTTACCGGGACACCACCGATGCCGCCCTTCTTGTTGAGATCTTCGGCGATCATCTCGGCCGCGGCCTTGGCCGGAACGCCGAATACCGATGCCGGGCCCGACAGGAAGGTGGCGATGCCGATCTTGAGTTCCTTGGGCTTGTCCTGAGCCTGCGCAGGAAGCGCCAGAAGCGCAGCGGCCACGGCCGCAACGCCCAGCCGCGTGATTGATCTCATCATGGTTGTTTCTCCCCAGGTTGATTATTTTTTTCTTGGTAACACGCCACGCGGTGGCGACGACATATTTCTCCGTTTTTGGGATTGCTAGAGTTTATCAAAATTGCGCCGTTGCCAAGCACCCATCGCCGGCGTCGCGGCAAGAACATGCCGTCTCATCCCTTTCGCAACCGGCGCTGGCCAAGCGGCCGGGCCTCTGTCGTGCCGGCATGGCGAACAAAGCAGGAATGAGGGAGCGATGATCGGGAGTTTGGACGCGGCTTCCCGTCGCATCGGCGCTGACAACCACCGAGCTCCAGGCGCGCCGGCGCTACGCGGTGGCCGGAAACACGGTCGCGTCAGAGGCTTCCACAACCGCCCGTTGTTCCAATTGTCTGATGTTTGCAACACTGCCAACGAAAATTTCCGGCGACACAATCGCGCCGCATGAAAATCCAAATTGAAAACGAACCCTGTCTCCGATCGCGCAAATCGGGGGACGACTGAATGCGACAACAACGAGGGCAGCCGGATGATGACGGGCGGCCGGGCGGCTACAGCTTCTTCTTCCAGATCGCGAATGCCGGGGAACGGCGCGCCTGTTGCGTCAGGGTCGACGCGCCAAGCATGCAGGAGGCGTCGGTGCTGTTCCGGGAAAAATGGCCCGCCATCGAGGAGATGGCGCGCGACGGCATCAAGACGGGAACCGTCGAGGATGGCGTCATTACCCTCGTGATGCCGTAACGGGCCTACAGCACCTTCCGCTTCGCCAGATTCCCCATCAATTCGCCAATGCCGAACGTCCAGGGCTCGCATTCGTCGCTGGTGCGCATGCGGTTGACCAGCTTGCCGAGCTGGGGCGCGGAGATGGTGACGATGTCGTCGCGCTTGTGGGTAAACCCCTCGCCCGGCGCATCGCGGTCCTTGACGGGTGCGAACATGGTGCCGAGGAACAGCGCAAATCCGTCGGGGTATTGATGCACCGGCCCGATGGTTTGCGCCACGAGGTCGGTGGGATCGCGGCTGATCTTGCTGATCGAGGAATGGCCCTCGAGCACGAACCCGTCCTGGCCCTTCACGGTCAGGCCGACATCCATCTTGCGCACGTCATCGAGCGAGAAACTGTTGTCGAACAGCCGCAGCAGCGGGCCGACGGCGCAGGAGGCGTTGTTGTCCTTGGCTTTCGACAGCAGCAGCGCCGAACGCCCCTCGAAGTCGCGCAGATTGACGTCATTGCCGAGCATCGCGCCGACGATCGCGCCGCGGCTCGACACGACCAGCACGACTTCCGGCTCCGGGTTATTCCAGGTCGATTTGGGATGCAGGCCGGCATCCATGCCCGATCCGACCGAGGACATCGTCGGCGCCTTGGTGAACACTTCGGCGTCGGGCCCGATGCCGACTTCCAGATACTGGCTCCAGGCGTTCTGATCGATCAAAACCTGCTTCAGCTTCATCGCTTCCGCCGAGCCGGGCTTGAGTTTTGACAGGTCGTCGCCGACCAGCCGCACCACCTCTTTACGGATCGCTTCTGCGGAAGCTGGATTGCCGCGCGCCCGCTCCTCGATCACGCGCTCCAGCATCGAGATCGCAAAGGTGACGCCGGCGGCTTTGAGGACCTGCAGATCGAGCGGCGCCAACAGCCAGGGTTTTGTGCGGTCGCGGCGATCCGGCGGCGTGTTGGCGACAATACTGTCGAGATCGCCGATCCGCGTTCCCGTGACGCCGCGTAGCGCTTCCGCCGGATGGGCCTGTTCGCAGAGCGCGCTCACGGTGGAAAACCCCGCGCTGACGTCGAACACGCCGTCAGGGCGAACCGCAACGACGGCCGGGCCTGCGAAATCAGGCACCCAGACCCGCCCCACCAGCGTGCCGTGGGCGCCGTCTTGCGGCAGGACGTCTTTTGCGGTCAGCGTGATCATTTTGTTTCCCCCCAGCTAAATCGTTCGTCGTCCCGGCCTTGAGCCGGGACCCATAATCCCGGTCATCTGTTGTTGAAAAAGTCGGCCGCCGGTGTGCTCAATAATTTCCGCCGCGGCGTGTGGGTCCCGGCTCAACGCCGGGACGACGGGATTTACCGCCACGGCTCGACAATAATCTTGGTGTGCCGCTCCGGATTGGCCAAATCGGCAAACGCCTGCGCGACGCCGTCGATGCCGACGCTGGCGGTCACCAGCGAGGCCGCATCGACCTCGCCCTCCGCGATCAGGCGCAGCGAGTAGGCAAATTCGTCGGGCGTGTAGCCGAGCACATATTGAACCTTGAGTTCCTTCATGATGCCGAGCATCGGTTCGGAACGGTCGGTCTCCATGCACACGCCGACCACGACGATGCGCCCATCGCGCGGTGCGCCCTCGAACACCTGCTGGATCAGGCCGGGGACGCCGACGCATTCGAAGATCAGCGCGGGCTTGAGCGCCGGCAGCAGGGCCTGCAACGGCGGCCGCGCGGCCTTCTCCTCCGGCGACATCGCGGCATGTTCGGCCCAGGTCGCATAGGGCTGGGTGCGGGCGGGGTCGACGACGATATCGGCGCCGAGTTTTTCGGCCAGCGCCCGGCGCGCCGGCGAATAATCCGCGGCCACGATCGGATGCAGCCCCTTGATCTTGAGCGCTGCGATCACGGCGAGCCCGACCGGACCGCAGCCGATCACCAGCGGCACTTCGTTGCCCGTGATGTTGGCCTTGGCGACCGCGTGAACCCCGACCGCGAGCGGCTCGGTCAGCGCCGCGTGCTCGGCCGCCAATCCGTTCGGGACTTCCAGCAGCAACGCTTCGCTGAGCAGCATGCGCTCGGCATAGGCGCCGACATTGTCGTTGGAATAGCCGATGCCCTGCGGGCCCTCGGCGGTCAGCAGCGCCGGCAGCGAACAGACTCGCGTGCCGGTCTTGAGTTTTCGCGTGGTGCCCGGACCGTAATCGAGAATCTCGCAGCAGAATTCGTGGCCGAACACGACGTCCCGCGCAAGATCCATCGGCTTGCGGCCGGGAAAATGCTTTGCCAGTTCGACCATGCGGTGGGCGTGCTTGCGCGCGTGCAGGTCCGAGCCGCAGATGCCGCAGGCCAAAGATTTGACCAGCACCATGCCGGGCCCGGGCTTGGGCTCGGGCATCTGGTCGACGACGATCTCGCCGTTCCGGAAGATGGCTGCGCGCATCGGCGTCCTCCTGTTTTTCGTTGTCTTTTCCTCCCACAGCCCGCTGCGGAAGGAAAGGACGAAAACAGGCGGCGGCTCACCCCCGAAAGCGACACCACTACCAGGTGCAGCGGACGACGCCCTTGCCGGCGTAGGCGCGCGTGATGTCGGAGAACTCGCCCTCGAAAGTGGCGGCGGCGGACCAGCCGTTCTGCCATTCATTTCGGCCGAAGCGCTGGTCAGCGCGGCGCCAGGCGCCGGCGCCGCGCCGCTGACCAGGAAGGTGGCGCCGGGGATCGTCTGGAACAGCGCCGTAATGCATGATGCGGATCAGGCGTTCGGCGACGATTCCGCTGCCACCGACAATAGCTGCGACCGTCGCACCCGCTCGCGATGGGCGGTGTAGAGCCCGCTGGCGACGATGAAGCCCGCCCCCGTCACGGTGAAGACGTCAGGCACTTCGCCGAAGACCAGGAAGCCGAGGATCGAGACCCACAGCAATTGCGTATAGGAGAACGGCGCCAGCACGGAAGCGTCGGCGTAGCGGAACGCCAGCACCACGATCCACTGCCCCGCGGTCGAGGCGACGCCGATGAAAATGCCGAAGGCGATGTCGTGCCAGGTCGGCGTCACCCAGACGAACGGCACCAGCGCAGAGAGAATGCAGACGCCGGCGATCGACGAATAGGTCATCACGGTGATGGCGCGCTCGGTGCCGCTCATCATCCGCGTCATGATCAGCGTGCAGGCCCAGGCCAGCGCCGAGACCAGCGGAAAGAACGCTGCGGGGTGAAACGCACCGGTGCCCGGCCGCAGGATGATGATGACGCCGATCAGGCCGACGCCGGTCGCGATCCAGCGCCGCAGGCCGACCCTCTCGCCCAGAAACACCATCGCCAGCGCGGTGACCAGCAGCGGCGCGACGAAGCCGGTGGCGGAGGCTTCCGCGATCGGGAGGAAACGCAAACCGGAGATGAAGAACAGCGACGAGGCCAGCACCGTCACGCCGCGCATCAATTGCAGGCCGGGACGTTTGGTGGGCAGCGCATATAGCGGCGAGAACGGCAGCATCGCCGGCGTCATGATCATCGCGAACACCACGAACCGGATCCACGCAATCTCGATCGAGGGCAGCGTCGCCGACAGATATTTCGCCGTCACGTCCGAGATGCCGAGGAAGACCGTCGACGCCAGGATCAGCGCGATGCCCTTGAACGGACGATCGGCACGGGCAGGCGCTTTGGGAAGGGAAGACTTCTTCTCGGGCAACGGCAAGGGCGCGCTGTCCAGCCTGGCGGCTGCGGCGGGGGGCGGTGTCACGGCAATCTCGAAGGCAGTAATGATCGAATCGGGCGAGGCTCTAAAAAACGCCATTTGGCTGAGAACAACAAGGTCCGATAGCGGGATGCGGATATGCGCTGAGGGCGCGCGGCAGCCCAGAAGGGCCGCAGCGGCGCGCGATTGAAACATTTTGTTAGGAACTGTGTTGTGGCTCCTCATCCTGAGGGGCGGCTTCTTCGCCGCGTCTCGAAGGATGCAGCCCGTCTGTGGCCTCATGGTTCGAGACGCGCGAAGACGGGCTCCTCACCATGAGGAAACAGCGTCCCCTACAGCATCGGCAGGCTGCGCGGCTTCGGGCCGCGCGGAAAGGCGTTGTCGAGCGCTTCGATCTCGCTCACGCTCAGCGTCAGCTTGCCCGCCGCCGCATTGTCGGCGGCATGCTCCGCATTCCCGGCTTTCGGAATCGCGAACACGGCCGGTATGCGGGTCAGGAACGCGAGCGCGACCTGGCGCGTGGAGACGCCGCGCGCATCCGCGATCGCCTGCAACGCCTTGCCTTCCCGGCTGTTCGGCGACGGAAAATCATTGTGACCGAACGGTGAATAGGCGACGACGGCGACACCATGCCGCTCGCACCACGGGATCACCGCGTGCTCGATCGCGCGCTCCTGCAGATGATAGAGCACCTGATTGCAGGCGATGGCGCCCTCGCCCGCGACCGAAAGCAGCTCGTCGAGATCGCCGGCATCGAAATTGCTGACGCCCCACGAGCGGATCTTTCCGGCCGATATCAACTGATCGAATGCCGCGACCGTTTCTTCCAGCGGATACGAGCCGCGCCAGTGCAGCAGGTAGCAGTCGAGCGCTTCGGTCTTCAGCCGCTTCAGGGATCGCTCGCAGGCCGTGATGGTGCCGCGCCGCGACGCGTTGCTGGGCAGCACCTTGGAGACGAGATAGAGATTGTCGCGCTTGCCGCCCGCGATCGCATCCGCGATCACCAACTCCGCATCGCCATACATCTCGGCGGTATCGATATGGGTCATGCCGAGCTCGATGCCGCGGCGCAGCGCCTCGACCGCGCGCTTGCGGTCGCCGCGATCGATGTACCAGGTGCCCTGCCCGATCACGGATATTTCCGGGCCTTTGACGCCGAATTTCTGTTTTCGCAAGATCGCCTCGTTCCTCGCCCAAGCCGCGACGCCGACTTTAGACGAAGCGGATCGCGATGTCCCGCTGGAACCCACCGCATACGAAAATCGTCTGGGAACCAGCTGTTTTCGATATTTGACTTAAAAGTGCGAGGCGCGGATTTGTAGACCTGCGCACGGTCTCATCGACCGGTGAACAACAGCGCAAAAATGGTTATTCGGGGGGACGAATGTTGGCGTGGAACAAATTGTTTTCAGCGGCGCTGTTGCCGCGCACGCTTGCTGCATCGGCTTTGCTGCTGGGCATCGCAGGCCAGGCACACGCCGACGAGGTCGACATCCTGTTCGTCGGAAACAGCTACACGCACGGGCGATACAATCCGGTGCTGAATTACAATGCCGGCCCGGCCAACGCGCCCGGCAACGATGTCGTTCACGATTTGCTTTGCCCGAGCGCGCCCTGCGGGGGTGTCGAAGCCGGTCCGCAGGTGACACCGACCACCGCGAACACGCCAGGCGGAACCCTGAGCGGGCAGCTCAATTATCTGCAATCCAATCCAGGCTCGCAATACAACGAGGTGGGGCCGCGCGCCGGGGTCGCGGGCATTTTCCTGCAGTTCACCAAGGATGCCGGCCTGAACTATAATGTTTCGTCGCTTACGGTCAGCAGCGCCACCCTGACGGGGTATGCGAATAACACCGGCAGTGAACTTGGCCTTTTGCCGCTGATCACGAATTCGAAATACAACCAGGTCGTCCTGCAGGACCAAAGCTTTCAGCCGCTGCCGACCACGATCCAGGTCAATGGACAGACGGTCCCGACACGGGGCAACCCGACCAGTTTCCAGTCCGGCGTCAACCGATTGATCACGGGGATCGATGCGGCGGACAAGGCGGCCGGGAAGCCGAACGCTGCGATCACGCTGTATCAAACGCCGCCGATCGCCGCCTTCGGCTTTACCAGCAACAACCCGAACGCGCCGATCTTCGGCTCCAGCACGGTCGCACAGCAGAACGGCAACAAGGCCTACGCGCCCTATGTCGGCGATGCCAATCCCATTGCCGCCATGGCGTCCGATCTGCACAATGCATACACGGCCGAGGCGGCGGCCTTCAACGCCGCCAATCCGACCCTGAGCCATGTCAACGTTGCGCTGGCGGGGGACGCCTGGGTCACGGCAATCAACAAGGGACTCGCGCAGTTCAACCCGTTCCTGGCGAACCAGCCGGCAGGCCAGATCGACTTGTGGGACAGCGATCCGCTATTGGCCTGTTGCACCGTACCGATCGGTTATCATTCGAGCCAGTACGGTGATTTTCTCAACGCGCTGGTGCTGTTCGGGCAGATCACCGGTGTGAACCCGGAGACGCTTCTGGCCGAGTGGGATCCAAACAATCCGCTGTATTCAGCCTCCGCGTCGCAGGCGCTCGGCATCTCCCCCGATATCGCCATGGCGCTCGCCATCGCGGCGGAGGACACTTTACTCGCGGGTGGGCCCGCCGCCGCCGCGCCCGAGCCATCCACCTGGGCGATGATGATCCTGGGTTTCGCGGGAATTGGCTGCATGGCGTATCGCCGTCGCAAAGGCCTGGTCCAGCTTCCGGCCTGAACGAATGGCATCCGATCGGAGAGGCCGCCTATGGGCGGTCTTTCCGCTGTCTGATGGCGCGCAAAAGTGCCCTCCTCTGAAGCAGGCATTTGCAATCAGGTTGCCGCAAGGCGGCGCGCCACCGCGATGAAGGCAAGGACGGCAGGCCGTGATTCATCGGCGCGGTGCATCAGGGTCATGGGAGCGCGCAACAGGCCTTGCGCCGCAGCCGGCGCCTCCAGCGTGGCGTAGACAACACCATGATTGCCGATCTGACGCATCGATTCCGGGACGCAGGACACCCCGATGCCCGCGGCGACCAGGTTCAAATTGGTCAACATGCGGCCCACTTCAGCGATCACACGCGGCTCAAAGCCGCTGAGGCGGCAGGCTTCGATGATGTTGGCATATATTCCCGGGGCGGCACGACGGCGCACCAGGATAAAATTCTGATCCACCAGCGCGGTCATGGCGATCTTTGCCAGACCGCCGCGCCCCTTGCGCACGGGAAGGCGATGATTGGCAGGAAGTGCGGCCAACAGCCGTTCGCTGCCGAGGTCGACCATGGACAATATCGGCGGTCGCGCCACCGGAGCACGCATGATGCCAAAGGACAGACGATCGGCCAGTACGGCCTCGGTCAGTTCCGCAGCATTGCTTTCGTGCAGGTCATACGAGATGGCCGGATGCACCTCGTGGAAGGCACGTAGCAGGCGCGGCACCAATGGATGAAGCGCCGCGGAAGTGGTAAGGCCTCCCACCAACTCGCCCTCCTCCCCGGCCCCGACCCGCCGCGCCCGACGACCCGCGCGATCGGCAGCGTCCAGCAATGCGCGCGCGTCTTCCAGCAGCGCCGCGCCGGCCGGCGTCAACTCGACGCCCTTGGGCAAGCGGTCAAACAGCCTTGTGTCGAGTTCGGCTTCGAGGATCCGGATCTGCTGGCTCAGCGGCGGCTGCGCCATGCCGAGCCGCGCGGCGGCACGCGTGATGTGACGCTCTTCTGCGACGGCCACGAAATAGCGCAAACGCTGTAGATCCATCGGGACGGTCCAGACGATCTCGATATGAAAAGCCGCGCCAAAGATATCTTATCCTATGACAACGTCCAGCTGCGCGTGCCCCGACCGAACTATCGATCCAGTCCGCCGATGTCAGCCACCAACACCGTGCCCGTCACCGACTCCGTGATGTAGAGACGATCGCTGTTGGCGCCGCCGATCGCGACATTGGTGCAGCTTGGGCCGGCGCAGGACTTGATGCGGGCGATGCATTCGCCGTTCGGCGCGAACACGAACACGTGTCCGAGCGAAGCATGGGCGACGAACAGCCGGCCGGCTTTGTCCATCGTCATGCCGTCGGGGCCGCTTGGGCCGAACAGCGAGCAGAAGCGGCCGACCTTGGAGACGCTGCCGTCCTTCATGAACGGCATGCGCCACACCGCATTGTCGCGGGTCATGGCGACGAACAGCACGGCTTCCGCGGGATCGAGCACCAGCCCGTTGGGGCTGACGCCGGTATCGATCAGGCAATCGAGCCCGCCGCTGGCCGCGAGGCGGTACACCCGCCCGGTCGGATCGTGCAGGCCGGTCTGTCCCTGGTCGGTGAAATAGATGTCGCCATTGCTGGCGAGATGCAGGTCGTTGCAGCCCTTGAAGGATTCGGAGTTGCGCGAGGTCAGGATTTTTTGCATCCGTCCGGTCCGCGCATCGAGTTCCATGATGCCATGGCGATAGTCGGCGACGAGGATGCGCCCGTCGCGGCTGATCTTGAGGCCATTGGGCCAGCCGTCATATTCCGCGACCAGCGACCATTTCCTGTCCGGCGATATCCTGAAGATGCGCCCGAAGGGTATGTCGACGATGTAGAGGTTGCCATCAGCGTCAAAGGACGGACCTTCGATGAAACAGTCCGTCATCGCGCCCGGCCGGTTGGCGTCAGCCCATTCGGTCCGCACCTTGCGGCGGAATTCGTCGGGCATCGCTGAGAAGATTTCGGTCTTGATCAATCGAGGCGGCGTTTCCAGATACATCATTTTCTTGGTTCACCGTGATGGGACAACGGGTGGACCTTAAACGACATCTTCCGAGCAGTCGATTGACGCTCTCTTCGTCATTGCAAAGGAGCGGAGTGACGAAACAGTCCGTCGCATCATGGCGAGTGGCCGAATGGTAGGCCTTAGTCCCTTCCCGAAGTAATGGTCTTTTGATAAACGGCTGCGCGGGCATGGTGAACGGTAGACCACCAACATCATTGGGGTCGGATGCGATCGTCACTTGGGGAGTGTTATGGGGACTAAAGCGCCTTTTATCGCAGTGCCGACTGCGGTCGCGTTGCTTGTGCTACTTGCTGGATGCTCGACGACGCCGGAGGCCCTGGAAGCTAAATCCGACGCCATAGTCGAGAACTACGCCAACAACTATGAGGAGATCTATCAGCGCATTGCCGACACAGCCAGGCGCTGTTTTGCAGGTCCGGGTACCCCAGCTTTGACGATGGCGGTTGAAGCCGACCTCCGTAAGGAGCTTGGCTTTGGAGAGGTTCGTTTTGTTGCGATCGGAGTAGTATACTCAAACTACTACGTTTCAGTGAAAATCGAAAGGGTGGCTTCAGGATCCCGCGTTTCCCTGCGAACGCTCTACCCCGGTTACAAGAGGATTTTTCGTTGGGCCGGCGGAGACCGGCAATGCTGACTGATGCGATGACCTAATTCGCCACGGCCAATTGCTGCGGCACGGCATTCGGCGCGGTCTGCGCGATCAGCCGCTTCAGCTCCGGAATGCAGGAGCCGCAATTGGTGCCCGCCTTCAGCCTGGCGCCGATCTCGGCGGCGGAGCGGGCGCCGGCGGCAATGCTGTCGCAGATGGTTGTGCGGCCCACCCCAAAGCAGGCGCAGACGATCGGACCGGCATTGGCAAGGCCGTCGGTCGATTTGCCCGACAGCAGCATGCGGCGCTGATCGTTGCTGAGCGCATCGGCGGCAAACAGCCCCTTGACGACGTTCCAGTCGCCGGCGTCGCGCGCCGGTCCGATGAACAGGCAGGTTTCGATGCGGTCCCCGGCAAACGATGCCGCGCGAAAAACGCCGCCGCCAAAATCCGTATATTCGGCGAGATCATCGCCGGCGGTCGATCGGAGCCAGGATTGCCAATCCCTGAGATCGGCATTGCCCGCGAGCAGATAGCCATGGCCGCCGTTGACGGCGACGCGCGCCCACCAGACATGATCAGGCAGTTCGAGCGGCGCGCGCGACAGGGCAAAGCCGCGGAACACATATTCGTAGGGCGCGATCGAGGCCGGCGTCGCCTTGTTCTCGGGCTGGCCGGAAAATGGATCGGTGTGCGGGGCCACCAGCGATCCGACGCGTGCGCCGGTTGCCGTGACCGCACTCCAGTGGATCGGCGCGAACAGCATGCCGCGCTGCTGGCGCTCGCTGACAACCACCCGCAGCGTGCATTGCCCGTAATCGGTCGCAACCCTCGCAAAATCGCCGTCGGCGACGCCGTGCCGCGCGGCGTCGTCCGGGTGCACCTCGATGAACGGCTCCGGCAGATGCTGGCCGAGCCGCGGGCTCATTCCGGAGCGGGTCATGGTGTGCCATTGATCCCTGATGCGGCCGGTGTTCAGCCGCAATGGACGCGCCGCCGTGGTCTCGGTGCGCAGCGCGGGAATTTCCGGCGCAACGAAACGGGCCTTCCTTTCGTTGGCGAAGAAGCCGCCCTCGGCAAAGAAACGCGCCTGCGGCTGCGCATTGAGCCGGATCGGCCATTGCACCGGCGCCATCGCATCAAAGCCTTCGTCCGATACCGCCTTCAGCCCGCCGATATCGAAGTCGCGGTTGCCGTCATTCTCGAACGCCGAGAGCGCGGCATGCTCGCGAAAAATGTCGGCGGCCGAGGTGAAATTGAACGCCGCGCCAAAGCCGAGGCGTTTTGCAATCTCGCCAATGATCCACCAGTCCGGCCGCGCCTCACCGGGCGAAGACAGGAACGCGCGCTGCCGCGAGATGCGGCGTTCCGAATTGGTGACGGTGCCGGACTTCTCGCCCCAGGCCTGCGCCGGGAACAGCACATGGGCGCCGGCATCGACGGTATCGTTGGAGGTCACGTTCTCGGAAACCACGAACAGTTCGAGTTTCCTGAGCGCCGCGCGGGCCGCGTCGGCATTGGGCAGGGACACCGCCGGATTGGTGCCGATCACCCACAGCGCCTTGATCTCGCCGCGACCGATCGCCTCGAACATCTGGACCGCCTTCAGCCCTTCATGGGTGGCGATCCGCGGCGCCTTCCAGAACCGGCGCACGCAGTCGATATCCGGCGGCGTGAAGGCCATATGGGCCGCGAGCTGGTTGGCGAGCCCGCCGACCTCGCGGCCGCCCATCGCATTGGGCTGTCCGGTCAGCGAGAACGGCGATGCGCCCACCTTGCCGATCCGGCCGGTGGCGAGATGGCAGTTGAGGATAGCGTTGACCTTGTCGGTGCCCTGCGCGGACTGGTTGACGCCCTGCGAATACATCGTGACGACGCGAGGCGTATTGGCAAACATCTGGAAGAAGGCGAGGACGTCCTGCTCGGACAGGCCGGTCGCGAGCGCGGTGGCACCGGCACTGCCGGCCATACTGCGGGCCCGCGCGATCGCATCCTCGAAACCAGACGTGTGGCGCTCGATATAGTCGCGGTCGAGCGCGCCATTGTCGGCAAGATACACCAGCAGACCGCTGAACAGCGCCGCGTCGGTGCCGGGCTTCAACCCCAGAAACAGATCGTCCTCGCCGACCGTGTCGGTGCGGCGCGGATCGATCACCACGATGCGAGCGCCGCGTTGTTGTTTATTGACCAGCATGCGCTGGTACAGCACCGGATGGCACCAGGCCGCATTGGAGCCGACCAGCACCAGCAAATCGGCCTCGTCGAGGTCCTCGTAACACCCCGGCACCGTATCGGCGCCGAAGGCGCGGCGGTGGCCGGCGACCGACGAGGCCATGCACAGCCGCGAATTAGTATCGACATTGGCGCTGCCGACAAAGCCCTTCATCAGCTTGTTGGCGACATAATAATCCTCGGTCAGCAACTGGCCGGAGAGATAGAACGCCACCGCGCCGGGGCCGTCGCGCGCGATGATATGCTGAAACCGGCGCGCGACATGGTCGAGCGCGTCGCTCCAGGCCACCCGCTCCATGGAGCCCTTGTCGCAGCGGATCATCGGATGCAGTAGGCGGTTCTCGAGGCCCAGCGTCTCGCCGAGCGCCGAACCCTTCGAGCACAGCCGGCCGAAATTGGCGGGGTGTTCGGGATCCCCCGAGATCGCCGCCCCGCCGCGGCCGTCGGGTGTCGCGAGCACGCCGCAGCCGACGCCGCAATAGGCGCAGGTGGTCCTGGTGACGCGCAGATGGGGATCGACGGCGGTCATGCGAGCAACCGGCTCATGCCGCCTCTGCGAGTGAACGGCCGAACATCATGTCGGCGCGAATGCGCAGCGTCGGCTGGCGGCTGCGGATCAGTTCGAGATACCAGAGCGCATCGCTGACGTCGCCGATCAGCACCGCGCCGGTCAGACGGCCCTCCGATATCACGAGCTTCTTGTAGGTGCCGAAATTGAGATCGCTGAGCACGATGGTCTCGGTGCCGGCGGCGCCGATGAAATCGCCTGCGGAGAACACGCTGACGCCGGAGACCTTCAGGTTGGTCGCTACCACGCTGCCGCCGTAACGGGCGTCACGGCCTGCAAGATGCCGCGCCAGCACGCGCGCCTGCTCATAGGCCGGCTCGACCAGCCCGTAACAGATGCCGCGGTGCTCGGCGCATTCGCCGACCGCAAAAATATCCGGCGCGCTGGTCTGCAGACAATCGTCGACGACGATGCCGCGGTTGACGGCAATGCCGGCCTCCCTGGCCAGGGCGATGTTGGGCCGGATGCCGGCGGCAAAGATCACCGCCTCGGCGTCGAGGTGGCGGCCATCCGCCAGTTCGACGCCCTCGACCCGCGTCACACCATGGATGCGCGCGGTGTTGGCGTTGAGCAGGATCTCGATGCCCTTGCGTTCGACGAGCGATTTCAACAGTTCCGCCGCGGGCGCATCGAGCTGGCGCTCCATCAGCCGGTCCATCAGATGGACCAGCGTCACCGGCGCGCCGGCCTTGGCGAGCCCATAGGCCGCCTCAAGTCCGAGCAGCCCGCCTCCGACCACCACCACGCGCTTCTTCTGCGCCGCCAGGGTCAGCAGCAGATCGACATCGCGGCTGTCGCGAAACGTGTGCACGCCAGCCAGATCGGCGCCGGGCACGTTGAGCCGCAACGGCGACGAACCCGTGGTCAGGATCAGCTTTGAAAACGGGATGCTCTCCTCATTTTCAATCTTGACCTCGCGCCGGCCGACGTCGACTTCGGTGGCCATGCAACCGTATTTCAGGGTGACACCGCGGTCGCGCCACCATGCAGCGGGGCGCAGCTCGATGTCATGCGAGGCGGTCTCGCCGGCGAGAACCGACGACAGCAGCACGCGATTATAGGCAAGCCGCGGCTCGTCGCCGATCACGGCGATCGCGTAACGCCCGAGCGCCACCTTGGCCAGCTCGTCGACCAGACGCGCGGCGGCCATTCCATTGCCGACAATCACCAGCGGCTCGCTCATGACGTTTCCCTTGGCGCCCGCCTACTCGGCGGCTTCTGCGCTGCCATAGGCTTCCGAAATCATGTAGCCGGACAGCGTGGCGTAGGCAGCGGTCCAGGCCGCAGCGGTCTCCGGCGTCCAGTGCTCGCCGAGTCCCTTTTCCAGGGTCCACAGCAAGGCACTCCCGACGACGGGATAGTGCTCGGGCTTGGCGCCGTAGCCGACATGACGCCTGGCGAGCGCGCTCGCGGCAGGCAGAATGGCTTCGAGGTTTGTCAGCCCGCCCACCACGACGGCGAGCGTCGCCATCAATTTCTTGCGCTGCTCGGTCATGTCGTCCGGAAACATCGCCCGGACCGCGGGCGCCACTTCGAACAGGCGGCCGTAAAACAGAACCGCCGCCTGCTCGGAGATCGGCGCGACCTTGGCGAAACTTTGCTGCACGAGGTTGACTTGTTCTGGCGTCACTTGCTCCTCCACACTTGTCACGCGCGGGCTTGACCCGCGCATCCATCCCAAAAATGCTTTGCCTTTTCGATGGATTGCCGGGTCGAGCCCGGCAATGACGAAAAAGCAAACGTCATGCCGCTTCGACGAAGCGATGCCGCTCGTAGAGGAATTCGAGCACCCGCTGCCGGCACTTGAGGTAACCGGGGTTGGTGGCCAGTTCGAGCCGCTTGCGCGGACGCGCCAGCGGCACTTCCAGCACTTCGCCGATCCGTGCACTCGGCCCGTTGGTCATCATCACGATGCGGTCCGACAGCAGCACCGCCTCGTCGACGTCATGGGTGATCATCAGGATGGTGTTGCCGAGCTTCTGATGCAGCGCCATCACCGAGTCCTGCAGATGGGCGCGGGTCAGCGCGTCGAGCGCGCCGAAGGGTTCGTCGAGCAGCAAGACCTTCGGCTCCATCGCCAGCGCCCGCGCGATACCGACGCGCTGCTTCATGCCGCCGGAGATTTCCGAGGGCCGCTTGTCCTTGGCATGGGCCATCTGCACGAGGTTGAGATTGTGCATCACCCAGGCGTCGCGCTCGCTACGGGTCTTGCTCGAGGCGAACACCTTGTCGACGCCGAGTCTGACGTTTTCATAGACGGTGAGCCAGGGCAGCAGGCTGTGGTTCTGGAACACCACTGCACGATCCGGTCCCGGCGAATTGACCTCGCGGTTTTCCAAGAGCACGCAGCCGGTCGTGCAATTGGTCAGACCGGCCACGATGTTGAGCAGCGTGGACTTGCCGCAACCGGAATGGCCGATGATCGAGACGTATTCGCCCTTGTCGATCGTCAGGTTGATCTCCTTCAGCACCTCGGTCGTGGCGTTGCCGCGGGTGAAGGTCTTGTCGATGTGGTCGAGCTTGAGATAGGCCTGCATGATATGTTCCCTTCAGCCTGCGGACGTGCCGCGGGTCACGATCTTGCCGAGGCCCGCGATCAGGCGATCGAGCACGAAGCCGATGATGCCGACATAGAACAGCGCCAGGATGATTTCGCTGATATGCGAGGAATTCCAGGCATCCCAGATGAAGAAGCCGATGCCGACACCGCCGATCAGCATTTCCGCCGCGATGATGGCGAGCCAGGACAGGCCGATGCCGATGCGCAGGCCGGTGAAGATGTAGGGGGCCGCGGCCGGAATCATGATCTTGCCGAAGAACTCCAGCGGATTGAGCTGCACCACGGCCGCGACGTTGCGGTAGTCCTGCGGGATGTTGCGGATGCCGACCGCGGTGTTGATGATGATCGGCCAGATCGAGGTGATGAAGATCACGAAGATCGCCGAAGGCTGGCCGTCACGGAACGCAGCCAGCGCCAGCGGCAGCCATGCGAGCGGCGGGATGGTGCGCAACACCTGAAACAGCGGATCGAGCCCGCGCATCGCCCAGACCGATTGTCCGACCAGCGTGCCGAGCGCCACGCCGACAATCGCGGCCAGCGAATAACCAAGCGCGACGCGCTGAAGGCTGGCGGACAAATGCCAGAACAGGCCCTTGTCGATACCGCCGCGGTCGAAGAAGGGATCGAAGATCAGTTCCTTGGTGTCCTTGAACACCTTCGAAGGCGGCGGCAGGGTCGAACCGGCGCGCCGGCAGACCAGCTCCCAGAACACCATCAGAAGCACGAGCACGATGAGCGGCGGCACGACCCGCACCGCGGCCTCCTTTGCCATCTTGACGTATTTCTCGGCGCGCGGCGGACGGTTCGGCGTCATGGTCACGACCGGAGCGGCGACCGAAGCCGCAGCGGGCGTCGCAACGGCGGTAGCGGCGTCGGTCTTGAATGCAGGCATGTTCATTGGAAACGGGTCTCCGTGCTCAAAATGGCAGGCCGCGCGCGAACGCGCGGCCTCGTCTCGATCAGACTTCAACACGCTTGATGGACAGGGATTTCAGATACGCGGCCGGGTTTTCCGGATCGAACACCTTGCCGTCGAAGAAGGTCTCTTTGCCGCGCGAGGTCGAGGTCGGGATGTCGGCAGCGGCAACCCCGAGTTCCTTGGCGGCCTCTTTCCAGAGATCCTCGCGGTTGACCTTGGCGATCAACGCCTTGCCGTCGTAGCCCGCCTCATATTTGCCCCAACGGATATCTTCGGTGATGAACCAGAGGTCATGGCTCTGGAACGGATACGAAGCGTTGTCCTTCCAGAAGCGCATTTGCTGCGGGCTATTCTCAACGACGCGGCCGGTGCCGTAGTCGAACTTGCCCTTCATGCGGTCGGTGACGTCTTCGACCGGCACGTTGATCCACTGGCGCTTGGCGCAGATCGCCGCAGTCTCTTCGCGGTTCTCCATCTTTTCGCACCACTGCTGGGCTTCCATGACCGCCATCAGCAGCGCCTTGGCGGCCTTCGGATATTTGTCGACATAGGCGGCGCGCATGCCGAAGGATTTCTCCGGATGCTTGTCCCAGAGTTCGCCCGTGGTGAGCGCGGTGTAGCCGATGTTCTGGTGAATCAGCTGCAGGTTCCACGGCTCGCACACGCAGAACGCGTCCATGGTCCCGACCTTCATGTTGGCAACCATCTGCGCCGGCGGCACGACGATGGTCTCGATGTCCTTGTCCGGATCGATGCCGCCGGCGGCGAGCCAGTAGCGAATCCACAGGTCATGGGTGCCGCCCGGGAAGGTCATTGCGGCCTTGATCGCCTTTCCGGAAGCCTTCTTCTTCTCAAGCGCAACCTTGAACGGCGCGGTATCGACGCCGATCTTGAGATCGGCATATTCCTTGGCGACCGAAATGCACTGACCGTTCAGGTTGAGCCGCGCCAGGACGTACATCGGCGTCGGCTGGTTGTTCTGCGTCACCTTGCCGGCCGAGATCAGGTAGGGCATCGGGGTCAGGATATGCGCGCCGTCGATGCCGTTGCCTTCCGATCCCAGCACGAGGTTGTCGCGCGTGGTGCCCCACGAGGCCTGCTTCTGCACCTCGACATCGGACATGCCGTATTTGGCGAAGATGCCCTTCTCCTTGGCGACGAATAGCGGCGAGGCGTCGGTCAGCGCGATGAAGCCAAGCTTGGCAGCCTTCACTTCCGGGCCCGCACCCTGCGCAAAGGCGCCGGCGGGAAAATTCAGCTTGGCGGCGGCGAGCAATGCCGCCGTGCCAGCGGTCGCCTTGAGGATTTGGCGGCGGCTAACGCCACGCGAGGTCGGATGGGCAGGCTTCGTCATTTGTATCGCTGTCCTTTGCGTCTGGAACGGGCCGTCCGTTTGGTGCCGCCGCGCCAGGCGCAGAAAGGCGCGTTCCGGGGAGGCCCGGAATGGCGGCGGTGCAAGTCGGATGATTGGTCTCGAGGGACGGCATCAATGGCGTCAGCACACACTATTCAAGCTTCGTGCCAAGCCTTTCCGATCCGTAAAAATTAGTTATTTCAATAGGTTGCCTATTCAGCGAGGTGTCACTGAAGAACTGCTGTTCGCATTCTAAATTTGCGATTCGCTCAATTCTTGTGCGCCGCACAAGAATTGGGCAGGGCGATTTTGCGCGCCGCGTTCGACCCCAAGCAGCGGCTCACCTGTATTCGATTCCGCGCTGAAAATTCCTCGATTTGATCAGCGCCAGGGCCCGGTCCATCGTCTCCTTGTCGGCGCCGGCGTTGTGCTCCATGTGCCAGCCATGGAAGGTGTAAGCCGGGCCCTTGTCCTCATAGCCGTGATACATGCCCTTGAACTCGACGATCTGCACGGGGGCGTTCGATGCAGTGTCGATCTCCTTGCAGACCTTGGGATCGTTGGCGTTGTCCTTCTCGCCCACGAACATCACGAGCGGAATGCCGGCGCGCGATTTGGTCAGCCCGGCGCAACCGGGCGAAACCGCGAAGATCGCCGCGAACCGGTTTGGATGGCCGCGCACCTGGGAGGCGTCGGCGATCATCACGGCGGCGGTGCCGCCATTGCTGCGGCCCATGACGAAGACGTCGTCCGGTTTCGCCAGTTTCCGGTCGATCAGATAGTCGAGCGCCGAATAGGCATCTTCCGCGCGCCGCCAGCCCCAATGATAATTCGCTGACCCGCAGACTTCCTTGACGTTGCGCGTCCTAAAACTGTCCAGGATCAGCACGCCATAGCCCTGATCGAGAAATAGCTGCGCCTTTTCCCGGGCCCACCTGACCACCGGCGGCGACAAGCCCGAGCAGCCGTGCATCAGGATCACGTAAGGCACGGCGCCCGAGACGCCTCTCGGCTTCATCAATTCGGCTTCGAGAAAACCATCGCGCTGGATCCGGCCGCCTTCTTCCGGCGCGCCATTGCTGAAGGATTTCGACCGCCCGGACTTGTATTTATTCTCTGGCGAATAATTGTCCTCGGAATTGTGCGCGTAATCGCCTTTCCAGGGAATCTTGACCTTCTCCGCCTTGGCCGCCGCGGCGAACAGGATCAACGCGGCGACGACGAGAACAAATCGCATTTTCAGCTCAGGCGTCTTCCGTGGCTTTGGCCATCATCGGTTTGGGAGCGGCGCCACCGCCGGGTTTCATCCTGAATTCGTAGCTCATCAGGTGCCAAGGCCCGTCCGCCGGCTTGCCATCCGGCATGGTGGCGTCGGTGCGCTTTTCGATTTTCGCGATCAGTTCGTCCTTGACGCCGAACACCACGTCGGAATCGATGTATTTGTCGCCTTCCATAAACACATGCGTGATCAACGGCTCGTAACCGGGCGCCGCGACCAGGAAGTGCACATGCGCCGGCCGCATCGCATGGCGCCGGGTCTGGATGATCATCTCGCCGACCGGACCGTCGGTCGGGATCGGATAGCTGCACGGCAGGATGGTGCGGAAGTAGAACCGGCCATCGGCATCGGTGACGAAGCGCGCCCGCGACGACGGCCCTTCGGTCGCATAAGTCGGCCGCTGTGAATCGTAGTAGCCTTCATCGTCGGCGTGCCAGATATCGACCGGTACATTCGCCAGCGGCTTGCCCGCAAGATCGGTAACGCGGCTGGCCACGAACATCCGCTCGCCCGGCAAATTGGCCGACACGTCGGTGCCGTGCGGCATCACCTTGTGTTCGCCGACATAGAACGGCCCGAGCACCGTGGTTTCGGTGGCCCCCTCGCGTTCCCTGTGGTTGACGGCGTCGACCAGCATTGAGACCCCGAGCACGTCGGAGAGCAGGATGAACTCCTGGCGGATCGGCGTGCACTTCTGACCGGTCCGGGTCAGGAAATCGATGGCATATTCCCATTCCTCGAAGGTGAGATCGGTCTTGCTGACGTATTCGTGCAGCGACTTCACCAGTTCCTGCAGGAGGAATTTCGCCCGCGGGTTTGGCGTGTCGTCAAAGCTGCGGATCACGGCGGCGGTCAGTTCGGTTTCGTTGAATTGGGGCATTTTGGCTGTCCTGCAGGCTGCACGGTGGCTGGCCCGAGCGTACACTACCCTTCCGTGCGGGGTAAGCGCAGGCGGTTGGAACGGCCCACACTTTTCGGCTATCAAGGTGGCCCTCGCCAGCCGGAGATCAGCCCCCGATGTTAGCCCCCACCCCCGCCTCGCCCGAATCCGCCGGAATGTCGAAAACGGCGCTCGACCGCCTCGAAAACCACCTGAAGCAGCGCTACGTCGACGCCGGCCGCTTCCCGGGAACGCAGGTCCTGATCTACCGCCGCGGCAAGGTCGTGCACTCGGCCGTCCAGGGTTACGCCGACCTTGAGCGCAAGGTCCCGGTCAAGGACGACACCATCTTCCGCATCTACTCGATGACCAAGCCGATCACCAGCGTGGCCTTCATGATGCTGTTCGAGGAAGGCCGCGTCGCGCTCGACGAGCCCGTCCATAAATACATTCCGGAATGGAAGAATCTCGGCGTGTTCCTGGCCGGCACCTTTCCCGCGTTCCTGACCCGGCCACCGACCCGGCCGATGCTGATCGTGGACCTGTTGCGGCACACCTCGGGTCTTACCTATGGTTTCCAGCAGCGCTCCAACGTCGACGCCGCCTACCGCGAGAAGAAGGTCGGCGAAGTTGAAAAAGCCGGCACGCTGCAGACCATGATCGAAGACCTCGCAAAAATCCCGCTGGAATTTTCGCCGGGCGAGGGCTGGAACTATTCGGTCGCCACCGACGTGCTCGGCTATCTCATCGGCAAGATCAGCGGCATGCCGTTCGAACAGTTTTTGAAGGAGCGCATCTTCAATCCGCTCGGCATGAACGACACCGACTTCTTCGTGCCATCGGACAAGGCGCATCGTTTCGCGGCGTGTTACTCCGCCGATCCCGGCGGCGGCTTCAACCCGCTTGCCGCCGATCGCAAGGGCACGCTGACCTTGCAGGACGATCCGGCGACGAGTTCGTTCCTGTCGCCGCCCTCGTTCATCTCCGGCGGCGGCGGACTATGTTCGACCGCGGCCGACTATCTGACCTTCTGCCGGGCGCTGCTGGGCGGCGGCGAGCTCGGCGGCGTCAGGCTGCTGGGGCCAAAGACGCTGAAGTTGATGACGTCGAACCACCTGCCCGGCGGCGTCGATCTGCCGGCGATGTCGCGGTCGCTGTTCAGCGAAGCCGCCTATAACGGCATCGGCTTCGGCCTCGGCTTTGCCGTCACGATGCATCCGGCGCAGACGCTGATCCCCGGCAGCCCCGGCGAATTCAACTGGGGCGGTGCGGCGACGACGTCATTCTTCATCGATCCGGCCGAAGAGCTGATCACGATCTTCATGACGCAGGTGCTGCCGTCGAGCGCCTACCCGCTGCGCCGCGAATTGCGCACCATGGTGTATTCGGCGATCACCGAGAGCAATCTGTGAAACCGGAAACCGACCCCGCGGCGCGCGCCGTCGCCGCGGGGGAGGATTATTTCAGCATCTCCGGCACGATCAGGCGCGGCAGGAACAGCGACACGTTCGGCCAGACGATCAGCGCCGCCAGCACCAGCAGCATCGGGATCAGCATGATCACGGTGTCCTTAAGCGCATAGCGCAGCCGCACCCCCGCGATCGAGCAGGCGATCATCAGGCAGAGGCCGTAAGGCGGCGTCACCAGCCCGAACGCCAGCGAGACGATCGAGATGATCGCGAACTGCACCGGGTGCAGATCGACCGACCGCGCCAGCGGCTCCAGCACGGTGCCGACGATCACGATCGCCGGAATGGCGTCGAGGAAGCAGCCGACGACCAGGAAACAGAAGGAGATGAAGAAGCCAGCCGCAATGGGCCCCATGCCCCAGGTCGAGACATTGGCAAGCAACGCCTCGGGAATCTTGTAGTAGGCGAGCAGCCAGCCGAACGCGCTGGCGGTGCCGACGCAGAACAGCGCAACCCCCGCAAGACGCCCGGTGTCGAGCAACGCCTTGTAGAGCTCCTTGATGCCGGTTTCCCGGTAGAAGAAGGTCGAGAGCACCACGGAATAGAGCACAGCCACGCAAGCGGACTCGGTGGCGGTGAACCAGCCAAGCAGAATGCCGCCGACGATAATGAACGGCGTGATCAGCGCCGGGATCGAGCGCCACATCGAGCAGCGCATCTCCACCCATGTGGCCTTCGGATAGGTCGGATAGCCACGACGAACCGCATAGATATGCACGGTCGCCATCTGCGCGCCCGCGATCAAGATTCCCGGCACGATGCCGGCGAGATACATCGCCGCGATCGATGTCGAGATCAGACCGCCCCACACGATCATCAGGATCGACGGCGGAATGATGACCGCAAGCACCGCCGATACCGCCGTGATGGCGATCGAGAACGAGAGGTCGTAGCCCTCCTTGGTCTGGGCATCGATGAAGATCTTCGACTGGCTCGCCGCATCGGCGGTCGAAGAACCGGAGATGCCGGCGAAGAACACCGACAGCACGACGTTGATCTGCGCCAGCGAGCCCGGCCAGTGCCCGACCATGGCGCGGGACAACGCGACCAGCCGGTCCGTAATGCCGCCAATACCCATCAGGTTGGCGGTCAGCAGAAAGAACGGCACCGCGAGCAGAATGAAGGAATTGTAGGCGTTGAAGGTTTCCTGCGCGAGCATCATCGCCGAGAGCCGCGGTTCGATCAGCAGGATCGGCAGGCAGGCAAGCCCGAGCGCGAAGGCGACGGGCACGCGGATGATCAAGAGGCCGACGAAGACACCGAACAGGATCATGGCGGCCTGGCCGGCGGAGAGGACGGTGCCGGTCATGGCTTGTTCCCCAGGAGAACGCGCGCTTCATCGACGATCTGCTCGCCGGCGAACACGATCCACGTCACTCCCGCCACCGGCCATGCGACATGAATCAGCCAGAGCGGCAGGTCGGCGAGCTCCGACGTCCGGTTCCAGGCAAACCGCGTGAATTCGATACCGGCCCACACGAACACCAGCGCCAGCGCCAGGATGCCAAGGCGCGCCAAGATCCGCACAGCGGCCTCGGACCGCCGCGACAGATCGGGCCAGATGTCGACTTCGAAATGCTGCGCCTCCCTGACGCCGACCATGGCTCCGATCATGATGGTCCAGACGAACAGGAATCGCGCCATCTCCTCGGTCCAGATGTAGGACGGAATGAAGGGCGTGTAGCGCGAGACGATCTGCAGCGTCACGGGAATGACCAGGATGCCGACGCAGGCGGCCAGCAGGATTTCCAGCAACTTCGCATAGGCGGCCGTTACGCGCCGCCACGGCGACGGACTGGTCTCAATCGGTAGTTCGGTCATCGGCGCCCCCGCGCGGCAACACTCATCAAACGGGGCAAGCGCTGAAGCCTGCCCCGAAACTCCGGCCTGCGATGCGCAGGCCTAAGCGATGTTGATTTTCTCGAAGATGCCCTCGGCGCCGATTTCCTTGGCATAGGTGGCCATCACGGGATCGGCGAGCTTCTTCATGGCGTCGCGTTCCTCGAACGGCACGCGCTTGAGCTTGCCCGCCTTTTCCAGCGCGTCGAGCTTGGTGACTTCCTCGCTGGACTCGAGCTGGCGGCCGAAATCGCCCGCCTCCTTGCCCGCCTTCATGATGGCGTCCTGCAAGTCCTTGGGCAGGGCTTTCAGCGTTTTCACCGAGAAGCAAATGGGGCGGATGGAGACCGCATGCTGCGTCAGGTTGAGGTGGGGGGCAACTTCGTAGAACTTCATCGCCTCGACGCCGGCCGCCTCGTTCTCGCCCGCCCCGATCACACCATTCTGGATCGCGTTGTAGATCTCGTTGTAGGCGATGACGGTCGGGCTCATGCCGACGGCGGCGAATGTCTTCGACCAGATCGGCGCGCCCTGCACGCGTACCTTGAGGCCCTTGAGCTCGGCTAGATTTCTGCACGGCTTGTTCGCGAAGATATTGCGAATGCCACCGCCGGCATAGCCGATCAGCACCACCTCGGCCTTGGCCGCGACTTCGTCGGCGACCGGCGCCAGGATATTCGCCTCGACGACCTTGTTCATGTGGTCGATGCCCTTGAACACAAAGGGCGCGTCGATGAAGGGGGCGGCCTTGGCGAAGGTCGACATGTGGGCCGGCGAGACGATGCCGTAATCGACGGCCTTGCCCTGCGACATGTACTCGAAATACTGTTTCTCCAGCCCGAGCGACGAATTCTTGTGCAGCGTGAAATTGACCGGCTTGCCATAATATTTCTTGACCAGCTCTTCGAACCGGACCAACGCCTTGGTGAACGCGTGGTCATCGTTGAACTGCACGGCCCCGTTCAGCGCGATAGGCGCCTGTGCCCTCAGGATCGACGGCAATCCAAGGACGCCGGCGGCCGTTGTCGCGCCGAGCCCGGCGAGTACCGTTCTACGCTTCATGGGTTTTCCCTCCCTGTGCCCCGCCCCTGTACCGGGTCGTGGGCTCTGCCGACTTTTGCGGCTGCAACTTCAAAGCGTATGCAAAAGCGCGCAGGGATGGAAGCTGAATACGCGGATCGCGCACGATCGGGCTGCGGCGCGCCGCCGCACCGCTGCCATCGCAACATTCTCGTCAATGAGCCTGATTCTGCGGTGCACATAGCCTTTGCGGCGCCGGTCACGAAGGCGAAACCCGGCTGAAATCATTGGCGGATTCCGGCCGCTTCTCCTATGCTTGCGGCAGTTGGGTGCCGACCCGGGACTGGCGTTGCGAAAACTTTCACTTTCAATGCGTCTCGTCCTTCTGGTGGCGGGAACCATGCTGCCGCTGATCATTTTCGCGGTCGGCATCGTCGTCAACAATTACGAACAGGACCGCAGGGACGCCACGCTGCGCCTGCTCGAAACCGTGCGCAATATCCGCCTCGTCCTCGACGCCGAAGTGCAGCGCATGACCAGCGGACTCCAGGTGTTGTCGCTGACCAATTCGTTGCGCAGCGGCGACTTCGACGGTTTCCGCCGCATCGCGGCGGGCTTCCTCGAACAATACGGCAAGAACGGCGTCGTGCTGGTGGCCGCTCGCGACGGCCGGCAATTGTTTTCCTCGGTAACATCGGACGCCGCGGAGCTTCCGCTGCGCAACAACCGCGATATCGTCGAAAAGGTGTTCTCGACCAAGCGACCGCATTACTCGAACCTGTTCGTCGGCGTGGTCAAGAAAAACCTGATCGTGACGGTCGAGGTGCCCGTCATGCGCGACGGCGAGGTGATCTACGTCATCTCCTTCAGCCCGCCGATCGAGATTTTCCAGACCATCATCGAGCAGCAACTTCCGGGCAAGGACTGGACGATCTCGATCTTCGACGGCGAAGGCGTCAATTTCGCGCGCGTGCCGAACCCGCAAAGCACCATCGGCCAGCGCGCATCGCCCTCACTCTATGCGGAGATGTTCCGCAAGCCCGAAGCGACCTTTGCCACCGTCTCGCTCGAAGGCGTGCCGCTGATGACCAGCATCGCGCGTTCCCCTCTGACCGGCTGGACCGTTGCCGCGGGGATTGCCCAAGGCTCGCTGGTCGCCCCGCTCTGGCGGAGCGTTGCGATCACCAGCCTGATCGGGGGCGTATTGCTGCTGGTCGGCCTCGCCTTTGCGGTACGGATGGCGACGGCGATTGCCCGCGGCGAGATGCTGCACGATCTCCTGATCGACGAGCTCAACCACCGCGTCAAGAACACGCTCGCGATCATGCAGTCGATCGCCACGCAAACCTTTCGCAGCGCCAGCCGGGCCGAACGCGAGAAGTTCGAGGGCCGGCTCGGCGCGCTCGCCGAAGCGCATAATCTGCTCAGCCAGGAGAAGTGGCAGGGTTCGGATTTGCAGGACGTCATCGCCCGGGTTCTCAAGCCCTATCTCTTGAACAATCCGCAGCGGGTGCGGATGTTCGGACCGAAGGTGCCGCTATCGCCCCGGCTGGCCGTGGTGCTGTCGATGATCGTGCACGAGATCGCGACCAATGCCGCCAAATACGGCGCACTGTCGAACGACAACGGGACCGTCGCGCTGGATTGGGAGGTCCTCGAGGAGGGCGACGGCCGCAAACTCCGGATGATCTGGACCGAGGCCGGCGGGCCGCACGTTTCGGCGCCGGTGCAGCGCGGTTTCGGCTCGCGCCTGATCGAACGCAGCGCGCGCGACCAGCTCGGCGGCGAGGCTACCGTGGACTTCCTGCCCCACGGCGTCGTCTACACGATCACCTCCGCGCTCGAAAACGAGAGCTGAGCGAAATTCCGCAAGTCCTGGAATGGCTTGGGCGATCTGAGGGGCTTGCGCCGCCGATTCTGCAAAACTCCGCGCGGCGCGGATTGTGCGACCTTTTGGCACATAAGTTGCTCTAACATGGCCGGATCAAACCGGGGAGCCAGCCATGTCGACCATCACCGCCGCAGCCGACACGCCCAAGCCGCTCTATTCGTCCCTCTTCGTCCAGGTGCTGGTCGCTCTCCTGCTCGGCGTCGTGCTGGGGATGGCCGCACCCGATTTTGCCGTCGGGCTTAAGATCTTCAGCGACGCGTTCCTGAAGCTGATCTCGATGATCGTGGCGCCGATCGTGTTCTGCGTCGTGGTGCACGGCATTGCCGGCGCCGGCGACCTCAAGAAGGTCGGACGGGTCGGCGTCAAGGCGCTGGTCTATTTTGAAGTCATGACCACGGTCGCTCTCGTGGTCGGCCTCCTGCTCGCCTATCTGTTCGGGCCCGGCCATGGCATGAACATCGATCCCTCGACGCTGGATACCAAGGCGCTCAACACCTACGCCGACAACGCCCACAAGCTCTCGGGGGGCGGCATCGGCGCCTTCCTGGTCAACATCATCCCGACCACCTCGTTCGACGCGCTGTCGCGCAACGACGTGCTGCAGGTGTTGTTCTTCGCGCTGATCTTCGGCACCAGCCTGGCGCTGGTCGGCGGCGAAAAGGGCGAGAAAATCACCTCGTTCATCGATGCGGTGTCGACCGTGCTGTTCCGCGCCATGGGCTTGATCGTGCGCGTTGCGCCGCTCGGCGTCATGGGGGCGGTGGCCTATACGGTCGGCAAATACGGCGTCGGGTCGCTCAAGCAACTGCTCTCGCTGGTCGCGCTGTTCTACGTCTCGGTCGCGATCTTCATTCTCGGCGTGCTCGGCGGCGTGATGGCGCTGGCCGGGCTGAACATTCTCAAGTTCCTGGCTTATCTCCGCGAGGAACTGACCATCGTTCTGGCGACCGCCTCCTCCGATGCCGTGCTGCCGCAGATCATGAAGAAACTGGAAGCGCTCGGCGTCAAGAAGTCGGTGGTCGGCCTCGTCATTCCGACCGGCTATTCCTTCAACCTCGACGCCTTCTCGATCTACCTGACGCTGGCGGTGGTGTTCATCGCACAGGCGACCAACACGCCGCTGTCGCTCGGCGACCTCCTGCTCGTGCTCGGCGTGTCGCTGATCACGTCAAAGGGCGCGCATGGCGTGCCGGGCTCGGCCATCGTGATCCTCGCCGCGACGCTGAATGCGGTGCCGAGCATCCCGGCCATCGGCCTCGTACTGGTGCTGTCGGTCGACTGGTTCATCGGCATGGCGCGGGCGCTCGGCAATTTGATCGGCAATTGCGTTGCGACCGTCGTCGTTGCGGCCTGGGAAGGCGATCTCGACCGCGACAAGGCACGGCGCGTCCTCGATGGGGCGGAACTCGTCGACGTCACCGCCGGCTAGAGCGTGTTCGAGCGAAGTGGATACCGGTTCGCGTCAAGAAAACGCGTCAAATCAAGAATCTAGAGCCCCGTTCCGATTCCATCGGAACGGAAACGGCTCCGGGTGCTACGGCGGGACAACAAGCGACAAGCGGTCGCACCCCCAAGCGGGCAATCCGAGTCCCGCGGCGGGTTCCTCCACAAAAAAAACGGGCTGGAAGCCAGCAGCTCTATTTGACCAGCTTCAGATAAGACGGCATCCGTTGGCCGAAGTCGGCCCTGGCGTCCTGCGCCGCCTGGCCCTCCACCATCAGATCACATAGCGCCTTGAGCTCGGCATCGGTGACGTGATGCAGTTCCATCCGAAGCTCGAGGATGGCCAACGACAGCAATCTTGCCGTTTCCGAATTGCCTTTATCCATCAGGAACGCCCTGCATTCCTCGAGCGTCGCGAGCAGCGACAGCAAACGTTCATCTGAATGAGCTGCCGGCATGTTTTCAGTCCCCGAGCTTGCAAGGTAGATCGGAGGCGGTCCGGTCCGTTTTTTCATGAGCCCCTCCACGAAGGCACTAAAATAACTCGGCTGCTACACGCAATAGACCGTGTGAGAGCCTGCGCTGATGATCCAGAACTTTTGGGCAATTGTCCAGCGCCGCTATCCGACTGGGAATCGCATCGCAATGCGCTGTTCCTTGCGGATATGACGCTTGAGATGCGCACGCGTGCAAGCTCCCGGAGGTTGTCGGACCGCCAACGAAGCGTGATTTGACACCTCGCCGGACGGGTCGGCAGAGTCCGTAGAAGTACCCATTCTACGGGCGCTAGACGGTAAGTATGCTTTCAGAAACTGTGGCCATCTAACTCGCGGTGGTTGTGGTCCGGCGAATAATTTGCCACATGTAGGAGCATGGGGTTTTCCAAAAAAGCCCTGGGCGCCAACGGCCCGAAGTCGTCGAAAGCGCCGGTACCAAGGTACTTCCAATACGCGGATGCGTTTGGGTACCATCTTGCAAATCGCTCGATAACACGCGGTTCTTACGACGAACTAACGATCCTGACGAACTTGAAACGGAAAATGCGGAAGAAGCCCTGACCTAATCGCGCCCACAGGCTTCCCGATCGAAGGACGGTAAAACCAGAATGAACAGATCAGCAGCAAAGAAGATGAAGCAGCGCAGTGCCGGCAAGCCCGACATTGAATTGGGCAAGCGGATTCGCCTGCGGCGTGTGGAGCAGAAGATCTCGCAAGCGGAACTCGGCGACAAACTCGGCGTCAGCTTCCAGCAGGTCCAGAAGTACGAGAAGGGCGTCAACCGTGTCGGCGCAGCTCGCCTTCAGCAAATCGCTACAGCGCTCGATGTGCCCGTCACCTTCTTCTACGATGGCGATGGCAAGGCCCGGGAGGTCGAGAGCCTCCTGTTCCTGGACAGCGCGTTCAGCCTGCGATTGTTACGTGCCTACAGCAAGATCAAGGACCAGACCGTCCAGCGTCAGCTGGTGTCTCTGATGGAATCGATCGCAGCGAACGAAGACTGATCCATTGCATGGCTTTCTCGCGCGAACTGGGGCCGGTTCGCGCGAAGAAAACACACCAAGCCCGGTTCTGATGGCATCAGAACCGAACGGGCTTAACGCGCGGCGCCGCGAACACGGTCGATCAGCGCCAGCGGATCGTCCGGCGGCCGGGCACCCCGCCAGGCCACGTGCTGATCAGGCCGCGACAACACCAGGCCGCAATCTTCGTAAGCCGCCATGTCCGGTCGTTCGACATCGAGCACGACGAACGGCACGCCCCGGATGCGAGCCGCCGCCTCGAGGGCTGCAATGTCAGCGTCCGGATCGAACCGCAACAACGTGAATTCCGGTCCCATCGCATCGTAAAGCGAGCCACCGTCGCGGCGCCGGAAATGCGGCGTGCGGCAGCCCGGGACCGTCGATGCCGTATAGAGGCTCATCGTGTAGGCCGGATGTTCGGCGCCGTCATAGGCGATGATCGGCGAGCGGTCGTAATAGGTGCCGAAATTGAGTCCGGCGCAGGCATATTGCTGGACGTTGATCTCATAGGTGAGCCTGCCGACTTCATCTCTCGCGCGCGCCCCTTGCGGCCCAGCGTCCTCGATATCGGGCGGC
Organism: Hyphomicrobiales bacterium; assembly: GCA_017305715.1. Taxonomy (GTDB): domain Bacteria; phylum Pseudomonadota; class Alphaproteobacteria; order Rhizobiales; family Xanthobacteraceae; genus Bradyrhizobium. Next base: position 456,742 of record JAFKKG010000008.1, read on the forward strand.
ACCGCGCCGCGGCGGCGAATCTCGGCTTCCGCGTGCGACATCGCGAACCGCGATACCTGGCTGGTGATCGGCCAGCGCTCCGCCTCATAGGCGTCGAGAACGGCAGCCGGCGCCCAGCCATTGAGATGGGCCGCCAGCAGCCACGAAAGATTCATGGCATCCGCAATCCCTGCATTCATGCCGAAGCCGGCATAGGGCACCCAGATATGCGCGGCATCGCCGGCAATGAAGGCACAGCGATCGCGAAACTTGCTGGCGATCAGGCGGCGGCCGTACCAGTCTTCCTTCGAGATGATCTCGTAGCTGAAATCATTGTCCACGCCGAGGATGGTGCGCAGGCAGGCATCGCGGTCGACTTCATCGAAACCGCCCTCGTCCGGCTTCAAGTAGTTGTGCACCAGCCAGCGCTCGCTGCCATCGATCGCGTACACCATGCCGGAGCGGCGCGGGTTGATGGCGCCGGTGCCCCACGCGCGTTCGCTCTGCTGTCGGCCGATCAGTCCGGGGGCGCGGATGTAGGTCGACTGCACGCGCTGGACCACGGCATCGCCCGACAATTCCGCCCCGATCGCCTTGCGGACGATCGAGCGCGCGCCGTCGCAGCCGATCAGATAGCGGCAGTTCACGGTACTGACGGCGCCGCTGTCGAGGTCGCGCAGATTTGCGCGCGCGCCGGTATCTTCCACCACGAGATCTTCAACCGAGGTCCGGCTGATGATGCGGATGCGCGGCTGCGCCGCCGCATGTTCGAACAGGATCGGCTCAAGGAAGATCTGGTTGATGCGGTGCGGCGGCTCCGGTGTCGGCCAGTTGCAGTCGGGACCATCGGTCGCCGTGAAGCGGTCGCGCCGACAGGGAATGCGGATCCGCGTCAGTTCCTGCCCGGTGAACGAGGTGCGGTAGCTGATGTCGTGCGGATAATCCGCCGGCAATCCGGCTTGGCGGACCTTTTCGGCGAGGCCCAGCCTTCGGAAGGTTTCCATGGTGCGCGCGGCGACGTGATTGCATTTCGGCTCCGGCGGCGCCGCCGGCGCCCGTGTTTCCACCACCGTCACGTCGATTCCCCGCCACGCGAGATCGATCGCAAGCGTCAGCCCGACGGGTCCGGCGCCAACGATCAGCACATTGGTGTCATTCATGGGGAGATTTCTCGAGCGATTGGTTTGAAGGTTTCTTGTTATCCGGGCTCGGCGCCCGAGCATAGCACGCCACAGCGAAAACGCATGGCTGGATTGGCCTTGATTCCGGACCTTGCCCGCGATGCGCGAACCGTGGCACGACAGCCAAAAACAAGTCGGGTTTTCGGGAGGCGACCATGATGATCCTGCACCACGGCTGGCGATCGAGCGCCTCGCGCCGGGTGCGGCTGTGCCTCGAAGAGAAGGGCCTTGCCTATCAAGGCCACGTCATCGACATGGCGGCCATGGAACATCATTCGCCGGAATATCTGAAGATCAACCCGCTCGGCGTGATCCCGACCCTGATCCATGACGGCCAGCCGCTGCATGAGAGCGGCACGATCTGCGAATATCTCGACGAGACCTTTCCCGATCCGCCGCTGCGGCCGCAGACGCCCTACCAGCGCGCCGAGATGCGGAACTGGATCCGGCATATCGACGGGCTGATCGGCAACCTCATCATCTTCAACTGGCGGCATCATCTGGCCAAGACGGCGTCGCAATGGACCGATGCGGAACTGGCCGAAAAGCTCAAGAACATTCCGAGCAGGGAGCGCCAGGAGGCGTGGCTGCGGGCGGCGCGAAAACCCTACACCGAGGAAGAGCGCGATGCCGCGCGGACCAAACTGGTCACGCAGTTACTTGGCAGGATGGAAGTCGCGTTGCAGCACTCCGGCTGGATGGTCGGCCCTGCCTATTCCATAGCCGACATCGCCGCGGTGCCATTCGTCAAGCGCCTTGACGAGGAGATTGCGCCCGACGAAGTCAGCGCAAAGAAACATCCCCGGGTGAGCGAATGGTGGACTAAGATACAGGCGCGACCGGCTTTCGAACGCGCAAAATTCGATCCCTTTGTCACCACCGTCTGAACCACCGATTGCGTCCCCTCAACACCGAAAGCAGCCCCTATGCTTGACGTTCCCACCAACACCGAAAAATCCCATGCGGATGGCAAGATCCTCCAACGCGTAACCGACGGCGTCGGAGTCATCACTTTCAATAATCCGACCAAGCGCAACGCGATGTCGCTGGATATGTGGGAGGGGCTGGGCAGCGCCCTGGTCGAATTGCGCGACAACCCCGATGTGCGCGTGGTCATCCTGACCGGTGCCGGCGACAAGGCCTTCGTCTCGGGCGCCGACATCAGCCAGTTCGAGAAGGTCCGCCACAATGCGGCGGCGTCGGAAGAATATTCCAAAAAAAGCGAAGCGCAGCGCGCGCTGCTGGCGAACTATCCGAAACCTATCATTGCGTGCATCAGGGGCTTTTGCCTCGGCGGCGGCATGCAGGTCGCGATGGCGGCTGATATCCGCATCGCCAGCGACAACAGCCAGTTCGGTATTCCCGCCGCCAAGCTTGGCATTGCCTATGGCTATGACGGCTTGCGCCACCTGGTCTCGCTCGTCGGCCCGTCCTGGGCGCGGCTGATCATGTATACGGGCATGAAGATCGATGCTGCGGAGGCGGTCCGGATCGGGCTGGTCGACCGCGTGCTGCCGGATGCCGGATTATGGGAGGCGACCATGGAGATCGCGCGCACCATCTCCGGCAATGCACCGCTTGCGATCAAGGCCGCCAAGATCACGATCGCCGAAGTTCTGAAGGACGAAAGCAAGCGCGACATGGCCGCGATCAAGGCTGTTGGCACCGCCTGCATGGACAGTGAGGATTTTCGCGAAGGCCGCACCGCATTCATGGAAAAGCGCAAGCCGCAATTCAAAGGCAAATAGACCGGGGCAATCAGCATGCACAAGCCCGTCGAAACCTCGCACGCTGCCGGCGCCCCCACCGAAACACCGCGGCTGCCATTGTCGCGGTTCAAGGTGATCGACCTGACGCTGGCGCGCGCCGGTCCGTCCTGCGTCCGCACGCTGGCGGACTGGGGTGCGGATGTGATCCGGGTCGAGCCACCGCCTGATGATGCCGAGGCGAGTGAACTGGTCGGACGACGCGACGGCTCGGACTTCCAGAACCTGCACCGCAACAAGCGGGCGATCACGCTGAACCTGAAGTCCGATGAAGGCCGCGAGATCCTGATGCGGCTGGCCGAGCAGGCCGACGTCATCGTCGAGAACATGCGGCCCGGCGTCACCCGGCGCCTCGGCGTCGATTTCGAAGCCGTGAAGAAGCGCAATCCGCGCATCGTCTATGGCAGCATTTCCGGCTTCGGCCAGTACGGCCCCTATCACGCGCGGCCCTCGATCGACCAGATCGCGCAGGGCATGAGCGGTATCATGTCGGTGACCGGCATGCCCGGCCAGGGTCCGGTCCGCGTCGGTGTTGCCGTCACCGACATCATGGCCGGCGCATTCCTCGCGCAGGGCATCCTGATCGCGCTGCTCGACCGCGAGGTTTCCGGCGAAGGCCGCTGGGTGCAGACCTCGCTGATCGAGGCCGGCATCAATCTGCTCGATTTCCAGGCGACGCGCTGGACCATGGACAAGAAGGTGCCGCCACAGGAAGGCAATTACCATCCGACCAACGTGCCGATGGGGCTCTACCCGACGGCCGACGGCTTTCTCAATCTTTCCGCCACCGGCAACAAGAATTTCCAGACCTTCTGCAACCTGATAGGCCGCGCGAAGATGGCGACCGACCCGCGCTTCGCCTCGACCGTCTTGCGCCGGCGCAACAAGGAAGCGCTGAACGAACTGATCGCCACCGCATTGCGCACCAAAACCAGCCGCGAATGGTTTGAAATGATGGTGGAGGCCGGCCTGCCCTGCGGTCCCGTCTACAACATCAAGGATGTGTTCGCCGACCCGCAGGTCGAGGCGCTGCGGATCACCCGGCCCGTCACGCATCCCCGGCTCGGTGAGATCGACCTGATCGCGCAGGCTTGCGAGATCACCGGGTTTGATCGCGCGATACGATCGGCGACGCCCGATCTCGGCGAACACAATGACGAGATTTTGCAATCGCTGGGTTATGATGCCGAGGCGATCGCAGGAATGAAGGCGAAGCGGGTGATTTGACTCGGGACCCATACGCCGCGGCCTCTCGGTTAAAGGCTGCTGCGAGATACCTTCTGCAACAATCGGCGACCGGGATTATGGGTCCCGGCCTTCGCCGGGACGACAGCTTGGGTTGTCGCTCTCGCCTTCCCTAAAGCGCCGCCAGCACCGCCTTGGTAATATCCGCCGTGCCGTTGCGGCCGCCGAATTCCATCGGCTTGATGCCATCCGCATAGGCCTTGTCGACCGCGCGTTCGACGCGCTCGCCGGCTTCGGCGGCGCTCTCCAGCCCGTGCTTGTCGGCGAGCCAGTCCAGCATCATCGCCGCCGACAGGATCATCGCGGTTGGATTGGCCTTGCCCTGCCCGGTGATATCGGGCGCGGTGCCGTGGCAGGGCTGGAAGATTGCGTGGCGGTCGCCGATATCGGCGGATGGCGCCATGCCGAGGCCCCCGATCAGGCCGGCGGCGAGGTCGGAGAGGATATCGCCGAACATGTTCTCGGTCACCATGACGTCGAAATCCCAGGGCCGCTTCACCATCATCAGCGAGCAGGCATCGACATAGACCCGTTCGGTCCTGACATCGGGATGGCGTTGGGCGGCCTCATCGAATAGCCCGCGAAAGAACGCGAACGCCCGGAACACGTTGGCCTTGTCGACACAGGTCAAGCCGCCATTCGCCCGTCCGCGCGCCTTGCGGCGCTCGGCGAGGCGGAACGAAAACTCGAACAGCCGCTCCGAGGTCTTGCGCGTGACGACCAGCGTCTCGCGCGCCTCGGTCTCCGTCACGACGCCCTTGCCCATCGACGCGAACAGCCCTTCGGTGGATTCCCGGATCAGGACGAGGTCGATGCCCTTCTGGTCAGCGCCGACGATCGGGCTTGGCACGCCCGGGATCAGACGGGCCGGCCGCACGCCGGCATAGAGATCGAAATGCATGCGCAGTTCGATTTGCGGCGCGATCTCGGTGTTGTCGGGGTAGCGCACGCTCGGCAGGCCGCAGGCGCCGAGCAGGATGGCGTCCGCCTCCTCGCACAGCCGCACAGTGCTCTCCGGCATCGATTTTCCGGTGGCGAGATAATTGTTGGCCCCGGCCGGCGCGTCGGTGAAGCGGAATTTCAGATCCGTCGTCGCTTCGATCCTGCGCAAGACTTCGAGCGCTGGCGCCATCACCTCCGGGCCGATGCCGTCGCCGCCGAGTACGGCGATATGGAGCGCGTTGTTGGCGGACATCGGGTTTCCCTCAAATTAGGGCCGTCATTCCGGGGCGCGAAGCGAACCCGGAATCTCGAGATTCCGGGTTCGATGCTTCGCATCGCCCCGGAATGACAGGGCTACGGCGTCAGCACCGCGCGGCCGACCAGTTTGCCCTTGTGCAAATCGCTGAGCGCCTCGTTGGCTTTCGCCAGCGGCATCGTCGTCACCGGGATCGGCGCGATCTTCTTGGTGCGGACCAGGTCGAGCAGTTCCTGGGTCTCCCGCAGATTGCCGACATAGCTGCCCTGGATCGTCACCGCCTTGATCGGAATCAGCGGCAGCGCGAAGGTCGCGCCACCACCGAACAGGCCGACGATCACGAGCTTGCCGCCTTTGGTGAGGCAATCGAACCCGAGCTGCGTGGTCTGGGCGTTGCCGACCAGATCGATCACCGCGCGGATCGGTCCGCCAGCCTTTTTCTGCAATTGCTCAAGCGCATCCGGCGCCTTGCCGTCGACGCTTGCGAGCGCACCGGCCGCCTCCGCCGCCTCGCGCTTGCGTGCGTCGATGTCGACCATGATCGCGCCCTTGCCGCCCATCGCCTTCAGCAATGACAGCGCCATCAGGCCAAGGCCGCCGGCGCCGAAGATCACGATCGGGGTGTGCAGGACGTTCTCGACCTTCTTCAGCGCGCTGTAGGTGGTGACACCGGAGCACGCATAGGGCGCTGCCGTGACGGGATCGAGGCCGTTGAGGTTGAGCAAATATTTCGGGTGCGGCACGGTCACGTGATCGGCATAGCCGCCGTCGCAATAGACTCCGATCGAGTTCGGCTTGACCACGCACATGTTCTCGTCGCCTCCGACGCAGATCTCGCATTTGCCGCAGCCGAGCCAGGGATAGACCAGCGTGACGTCGCCGACCTTGAGGCCGCCGGTCGCGGCCTTGGCGTCCGGCCCGAAAGCGACGATTTCGCCGACGGTCTCATGGCCCATCGTGCGCGGCAGCGAGACGCCGCGGTCCTTCAATGACAGCGGCTTGCGGCCATGGCCGAGATCATAGCCGCCTTCCCAGATGTGCAGATCGCTGTGGCAAACGCCGGCCGCCTTCACCTTGAGCAGCACCTGCGACCCCGTGGGCTCCGGCGTCGGATGATCGACTTCCTTCAAGGGGGCGTTGAACTCGGCGACCTGAAAACTCTTCATCGCTTCTCTCCCGTCATTCTTGTTCTTGAGCAGGCATTTTTCGAGCCGACATTGCCACGTTCACCCGGTCGAGACAAACGCGCCTTCTCGATATTCAGATCAGCGGATGATGGCAAGCCACGAACTGGCCCGGCGCCACGGTACGAAGTTCCGGCACCTCATCGCTGCATTGCTGATCTGCCCGGGGACAGCGGGTGCGAAAACGGCAACCGGAAGGCGGCGAGATGGGCGACGGCGGCTCGCCGACCGGCACGGTTTCGGCCGGACGCACGTCCGGATCGGGCATCGGAATCGCCTGGATCAGGAGCGCGGTATAGGGATGCGCCGGCCTGGCGAACAATTGCTCGGAAGGACCGACCTCGCACAGCCGCCCGAGATACATCACCGCGACGCGGTCGCTCACCGACTTCACGACGGCAAGATCATGCGCGATGAACAGCAGCGTCAAACCGTAGCGCGCCTTCATCTCTTCCAGCAGATTGAGGATCTGGGCGCGAATCGACACGTCCAGCGCGGAGACCGGCTCGTCGCAGACGATGAATTCCGGATTGAGCACCAGCGCGCGTGCAATGCAGATGCGCTGGCATTGCCCGCCGGAGAATTCATGCGGTAGCCGTCCGACCACCAGCGCGGGGTCGAGTCCGACGGCGCTGAGCACATCGTCGACGAGTTGCTTGCGTTTGGCCGGGTCCTTGACGCCGGCAATGATCAGCGGTTCGGCGACGATGTCGCCGATCCGCCGCCGCGGATTCAGCGACGCAATCGGGTCCTGGAAGATCAACTGCACGCGCTGGCGCATCCGGCGCAGCGCATCGCCCTGCATCGCCGTGAGATCCTGGCCGTCGAACAACACCCGGCCCGACACCGGCCGGCGCAATTGCAGCACCGCGCGGCCGAGCGTCGACTTGCCGCAACCGGATTCACCGACCAGCCCGAGCGTTTCGCCGCGGGCGATCTGCAAGGACACGCTGGACACCGCGTGCACGATCTTGTTGCCGACGGGATATTCCACGACGAGGTCGTTGACGTCGAGCAGCGGACCGTTTGCGGGCGAGGGTTGCTGCATCATGCGCTGATACCCGCACCGGCTTCGATCGGGTGGAAGCAGGCGTAGAGATGCGCCGGGGATTCGGCTTCCGCCAGGCCGGGCTTTTCGGTGTGGCATTGCCCGGCGGCATAGCGGCAGCGCGGCGAGAACGAGCAGCCTTTCAGGGGCCGGGTCGGATCGGGCGGCCGCCCCGAAATCGCCGGCAGCGGCGTATGCGGCGCGGCATCGATCTTGGGGAGCGCGGCGAGCAACGCCTCGGTATACGGCATCCGCATTTTCTTGAACAAAGCCGGCGTCGGCGCGCGCTCCACCACGCGGCCGGCATACATGACGGCCACTTCGTCGGTGCGGCCGGCGACGACGCCGAGATCATGGGTGATCAGCACCATCGCCATGTGGCGGCGGCGCTGCTCGCGCGCCAGCAAATCCAGGATCTGCGCCTGGATGGTCACATCGAGCGCGGTGGTCGGCTCATCGGCGATCAGCAATTTCGGCTCGCACGACAGCGCGATCGCGATCGCCACCCGCTGCCGCATGCCGCCGGACAATTGATGCGGGTATTGCATCAGCCGCTGCTCCGGCGCGGGAATGCCGACGGCGGCGAGCAGCTCGACGCTGCGCCTGGTCGCCGCCGCCATATCGAGTTCGAGATGCTCCTGCAGCGTCTCGATCAACTGGGTGCCGATAGTCAGCACCGGATTGAGCGAGGTCATCGGGTCCTGGAACACCACCGCCAGCGACCGGCCGCGCAGCTTGCGCAGCTTTTCCGGCGACAATTGCAGCAGATCCTGCCCGTCGAACATCACGCGGCCGGAGAGTTTTGCCTTCTTGGGCAGCAATTGCAGGATCGCCCGCGACAGCATGGTCTTGCCGCAACCGGACTCGCCGACGACGCCGAGCGTCCGCCCGGCGCCGACGGTGAGGTCGACATGGTCGACCGCGCGCAGATTGCCGCGCGGCGTCGGCAGATTGACGGTGACGTCCTCGACGGAAAGCAGCGGGGCCTCTGTCACAGCGCGCCCTGACGGGGATCGGTGAGCGCCCTCAGCGTGTCGCCGACCAGGTTAAAGGACAACACAGTCAGGAACATCGCGATCGCGGGAATGAAAGCCAGCCTCGGCGCCATTTCGAGGCTTTCGCGCCCCTCCCCGATCATGCTGCCCCAGCTCGAGATCGGCGGCGGCACGCCGAGGCCGAGGAACGACAGCGAACCTTCGGCCACGATGGTGACGGCGACGCCGAGCAGGAAGAAGGCGAACAACGGCAGCATGACATTGGGCAGCAATTCGCGCAGCAGGATGCGCGCATGCGTCGCCCCGAGCGCCTGCGCCGCGATGACGAATTCGCGGCGCGCCAGGGTCAGCGTCGCCGCCCGCGCCACCCGCATGAAGGCGGGAACGCCGAGCAGGCCGAGAATGAAGGTCAGATGCAGGATCGACTGGCCGAGATAGGCGGTCACGGCAAGCGCCAGGATCAGCGGCGGAAACGCCAGCAGCACGTCCATGCTGCCGACCACTACCGATTCGAAGCGGCCGCGGAAATAGCCCGCCAGCAGGCCGAGCGCACCGCCGAAGGTAAGCCCGATGATCGGCGCGCACAGGCCGACGGTCAGCGATATCCGCGCGCCGTAGATCACGCGGGCGAGCTCGTCGCGGCCGAGGCCGTCGGTGCCGAGCCAATGCTGCGCCGAAAACGGCGCGCGCTTCTCCAGCATGTCCATGTCGGTCGGGCTCGGTAGCGGCAGCACGTCGGCGAAGATCGCCACCGCAAACACGAAAATCATCCAGATGATCGCCATCCAGAACAGCGGTCCGGCCCGGCGGCCTCGCCGTGCCGGAGCTTCCGCGACTGACGCGTCGATCCCGAGGTCAAGCGTGGCCATGGCGGATCCTTGGATCGAGCATGGCGTAGAGCATGTCGACGATGAAGTTCAGCAAGACGAAGCCGGCACCGACCAGCAACACCACGCCCTGCAGGATGATGAGGTCGCGCGTGGTGATCGCGCCGACCAGGAGCCGGCCGATCCCCGGCAGCGCGAAGACCGTCTCGACGATGACGGCGCCGCCGATCAATCGCCCGATATTGATTCCGGTGATGGTGACGAGCGTCAGCGATGACGGCTTCAGCGCATGCACGAACAGGATGCGCGATGCCTTCAGGCCCTTGGCCTTGGCCAGCGCGATATAGTCCTCCTGCAGGGTTGCGATCATGTCGGAACGCAGCACGCGCATGATCCCGGGCCATTCCGCCAGCGCCAGCGTCAGCGCCGGGAGCACCATGAACCGCAAATTCCTGGCGGGGTCCTCGCTGAACGGCACGTAGCCGGTCGCCGGCAGCCAGCGCAGCTCCACCGCGAACAGATAGATCAGCAGGATCGCCGAAAGGAAAGTCGGCACCGACAGCATGCCGAAGGCGGTGCCGGTCATGAAGCGGTCGAACGGCCCGCCGCTGCGCGCCGCACAGATGATCGCCAGCGGAACGCCGATCGCCAGCGCCGCGATTTGCGCCAGGAACATCAGTTCCAGCGAAATCGGAAGGCGCTCGGTGACTGCCTGCAACACGGTTTGCCCGGTGCGGAACGAGCGCCCGAAGTCGCCCTGCATGATATTGCCGAGCCAGCCGAAGTAACGAACCCAGATCGGCTGGTCCAGCCCCATGTCGGCGCGCAAAGCCGCGACCTTCTCCGGCGTCGCCTGATCGCCGAGGATCGTGTAGGCGAGATCGCCCGGCAGCAGCGACGCGATCAGAAAGGTCAGCAGCGAGACCGCGATCAGCACCGGCACGAGATACAGGAGCCTTCGCGCGACAAAGGTCAGCATGAAAGGACTATTCCAGCCAGACGCGGGACAGGTCGATCACGCCGCTATACATCTTCGGCAAACCCTTCACCTTGGCGCTCGACATCGCGTAATAGGTGTTCTGGAAGGTCCAGAACCAGATCGCTTCCTTGTTGATCAGCCGGCTGATGGCGCAGTAGTCCTCGTTGCGCTTGTCCTGGTCGGCGGTGACCCGTGCACGCTCCAGCAATTGATCGAGTTCAGGGTTCGAATAATTGGCCAGTGCGACCGGGCTGCCGGACCGGAAATTGGAGTACATCTGGATGTCGGGATCGGCGAGATCGACGATCCGCCATGGCGTCAGCTGGAACTGGCGCATGAAGGCACGTGGCGGAATCGTGGCCTGATCGACCTGCTCGATTTCCATGTTGGCGCCGACCCGCTTCCAGAACTGTTGCAGCACCTGACCGACGGCGCGCCCGCGCGGCGTCGCCGTGACGAGCATCTTGAACTCGACCGGCTTGCCGTATTCCTTGATCAGCGCCTTGGCCTTCTCGGCGTCTTCGGGCAACGCGCCGTCGTCCTTGCATTTGACCCAGGAGCCATCACCATAGGGATTGCTTGCCGGGCGGGAGAGACCGTTGCTGAGCGCCTGCGACATCTTCTTGCGGTCGAGCGCCATCACCAATGCCTGGCGCACCCGCACGTCGTCGAAGGGGGCTACCTTGGTGTTGAATGCGTAGACCGCGGCACCGGACCCGGCATAGGTATGTACCGTGAGCTTGGGATCCTTCTGGGCTTTCTGAATATTGTCCGCGTCGGCCTCGTCGTCCCAGATGACGTCGGCCTCGCCCGACTGCAGGCTGGCAAAGCGCGACTGCGCATCCGGCAACGGCTTCAGGACAATGCGATCGAGGTAGATGCGGTCCTTGTCCCAGTAATCCGGATTCCGTTCCAGGACCATGCGGTCGCCCGCCGTCCATGATTTCAGGACAAAAGGTCCGGTGCCGACGGGATTGCGGTTGTAGTCATCGCCCTTGGCCTTCCACGCCGTCGGAGAGTGAACCGCGGCGTTCTGGTTCGCATAAGAAGAGACAAGTGCAGGGAAGTTCACCGAAGGGTCGTTGAGATGATAGACCAACGTCAGTTCATCGGGTGCCTGGACGTTGTTGATGTTGGAGATATAGAAGGCGCAACGGCACTTGTTCGCAGGATCCTTCTGACGGTCGAAGTTCGCCTTGGCGGCTTCTGCGTTGAAAGGCGTGCCGTCATGAAACTTGACTCCGGGTCGCAGCTTGAAGGTCCAGGTCTTGAAATCCTCCGAAGCTGACCATGACAGTGCGAGCTTGGGCTGCGGCTTGCCGCCGGCGTCGAGATAGGTGAGCGTGTCGAAGAGGGCGGATGACGCAGACAATGCTGCTGTGTCGTAAACGCCGACCTGCAGCGGATCGAAACCGGGAATGTCGAGCTCGAGCCCCATCGTGACACTGCCGCCCTTCTTCTGGGCGCTGGCGGGGATCGCGGAGAGCGAGATCGCAAATCCCGCCACAAGAAATATCCGCGCAACCGCGCTCGAACGAACCGCCGCTATCATGGATGCTCCCTCTCAAAGTGTCGTTCGTCCGGTATTCCGGATCGCTTGATGGCCGACGGTAAGATTGTCTGGAATTTTCGTCGCGGGCAAGGCCGTTCGCGCGCCGCGGATGAAAAGCCGCAGGACTAACGCCTTGCACCGCAACGCGATTGCTCAGCCGCGCGCGGCAACCTGTGGCTTGCCGGCGAAGGCTGCGATTTCATCCTCCGACAGGCCGGTCTCCTTCAAATAGGCGCGGGTGTGTTCGCCGAGCGTCGACATACGCTTTGCGGCCGAGACCTTCGCGCCCGACATGCGGAACGGCAAATTGAGCACCTTGAAGCTGCCGCCGCCGTCCTGAACGTCGGCCAGCGCGCCGCGGTGGGCAATCTGCGGATCCCGCAGCGCTTCGGCGACCGTCCGGTATGCCGATGACGGCACGCCGTATTCATTGAGCGCCGCAAGACATTGCTGCGTCGTCACCGAGCGCGACCACGCCTCGACGCCTTCCATCAGGCTGCCCCAGTTTTCGCGGCGGTCGACATATCGGGCAAAACGCGGATCGTCCACCCACTCCGGACGACCGATCACCTTCATCAGGCTCTGGAAGGTCTTCTCGCTGGCGACCGCGACCATGACATAGCCGTCGGAAGTTTCGATCGGTCCGAACATCGGCCGCTGCGTCGCCTTCACTTCGAATTGCGACCATTGCACTTCGTTCAAGGTCAGGCTCAGCATCGATTCGAGCATCGAGACGTCGATATGCTGCCCCTTCCCGCTTGCAGTGCGTTGATACAGCGCCGCCGAGATGGCGCCGAACGCGTAGACGCCGGTCAGCACGTCGGCGTGATAGATGCCGCAATAGTCCGGCCGGGTACGCCCGGGCTGATAGGCCAGATGCGCCATCTCATAGCCGGAGGCCGCATGGATCACCGGCGCATAGGCCGGCAGTTCCGCGGACGGCCCGGTCTGGCCGTAGCCGGAGATCGAGCAATAGACCAGTTTCGGATTGATCGCGCCGAGCGAGCCGTAATCGAGCTTCAGCCGCCGCATCACGCCGGGACGAAAATTCTCCACCAGCACGTCCGCGTTGACAACCAGCCGGCGAACGGCCTCCACGCCCGCGGGCGACTTCAGATCCAGCACCAGGCTGTTCTTGCCGACATTGAGCTGTCCGAAGGCGGTGCTGCAATTGTTCCGGACCGGCGGACGGGTCCGCATCGTCTCGCCTTCGGAAGTCTCGATCTTGATGACCTCGGCGCCCATGTCGGCGAGCATCCGGGCGCAGTGAGGTCCGGCAATCGTTGTCGAAAAATCGATGACGCGCAGGCCGGCAAAACTCCCCGACAAATTCCCCTCGTCGTTACCGGCTATCGTCATTCTCAAAACTCCCTTCAAGCTTACCTTGGCCATTCGGCTCTTGGTTTTCTGGCACGGTGCGACCCTAATTTGTGCAGGCACGGCAGGGAAGTGTTCTCTGGTCTTTTGGTTTGACGCGTTTTCTTCACACGAACCAGGCTCCACTTCACACGAAAACGCTATCGGAACGACTTCCCGGCAGGCGCATTGTCGTACCAGAGAATTGAATTGGACCTATTCTTGCATAAGTCATAGTCAGGGCTGGTACGAGGGCGTTTCTTGAGGGTCTTGTTCGTAACCACGGAAATGGATGATTTCGTCAGGGTGGGCGGTCTGGCTGCCGTCTCCGCCGCCCTGCCCCGGGCATTGCGCCCATGGAGCGATGTCCGGATCATGTTGCCGGGTTACCGGGACGTCGTCGAGCAGTTCACCCATATTGAAATCGTTGGGCAATGCGCGCCACTGGCGGACATGCCGGCATGTTCGCTGGGCAGGGCGTCGACGCGGGACGGTCTGCCGGTTTATGTGCTGTTGTGTCCACAACTTTACGACCGGCCGGGCAATCCCTACGGCGACGAATCCGGGCGCGACTGGCCGGACAACGACGTTCGCTTTGGAAGGTTTGCGTCGGCCGCAGCCGAACTCGCGACAGGCAGTCTGGACAAGAATTGGGCAGCCGACCTGCTCCATGCCAACGACTGGCAGGCAGCGCTCGCACCGGCCTACCTTTCCTGGAAAGGCTCCCGCATCCCCTCGATCCTGACCATCCATAACCTAGCCTATCAGGGGCTGTTCCCGCGCGACTCGCTGCGCCGGATCGGGGCGCCCGAGGCTTCGTTCCACATCGACGGCCTCGAATTCTACGATCAGATGTCGTTCCTCAAGGGCGGCATCGTCTACGCCTCGCATCTGACCACGGTCAGCGCGACCTACGCGAGAGAGATCACGACACGCGAGCTTGGCTGCGGACTAGAGGGTCTGTTGCGCAAGCGATCGGACGCTTCACAACTGACCGGTATCCTGAACGGCATCGACGAGAGCTGGGACCCGCGCGCCTGCGCGCAATTGGCGCAGCCATTCGGCGCCGGCGACTGGGAAGGCAAGCAGGCGAACGCCGATTACGTCCGGCGGCAGTTCGGTCTTGCGGTATCGCGCGGTCCGATTTTCGGCCTGGTCGCCCGGCTCGTGCACCAGAAGGGCATCGACCTCGTGCTGTCCGCGGCCGACGAGATCATCGAGTCCGGCGGACAGATTGTCGTCACCGGCAGCGGCGAGCCGCATATCGAACAGGCGCTGGTCGACGCCCACCGCCGCAGGCCGGACGCGATCGGCGTCGTGATCGGTTTCAACGACGGACAGGCGCGGCGGATTTTCGCCGGCAGCGACTTTACCCTGATGCCGTCGCGGTTCGAACCATGCGGGCTGAGCCAGATGTATGCGCAGCGCTTCGGATCGCTGCCGATCGGTCACCAGACCGGCGGGCTGGCGGAGACCATCATGGACGGCGAGACCGGCTTCCTGTTCCCGCAACCATCCGCCGAATCCTTCCTCGGCGGCGTCCGCCGCGCCTTCGATGCGTTCCGCGCCAAGGACCGCCTCGACTCGATGCGGCGCAGCGCGATGGCGCGGTCGTTCAGCTGGGACCTTTCAGCGTCGCTCTACAGCGCGCTGTACCGGAAGACGGTGGGGTCGCAGGCGGCGTGATGGCGCGTCGCCCTGGCCTTGGGCCGGGACGGCGGAGAGATTGGATCTCAACTCACCGCCATCCGCTTCGGCTCCACAATCTCGAACATGCGCGGGAATTCATCCATCAGCATCATCAGTTCGCCGAGCCGCATCGGGTTGCCGCTGACCTCGATCCTGCCGCTGCCGACGGCTTCCGGGAACGTCGTCAGCTTGGCGATGACCTCGTCGAGCACGCTGCGCGCCAATTTAAAGCTGGCATCGGCGCTGGAGGCGCGGCTGCCGGCGACATAGGTCAGCGCGGAATTTTCCAGATTGAGCACGAAGGTTTCGTTGGTGTCGGTAAAATGCCAGTTCAGCACGATGCGCTTGCCTTCGGCCTTGGGGCCGTTGAGGCGCACGCCGAGCACGTCCCAGAGCTGCTCGGTGCGCAGCGCTGCCAGCGTTTCGCGCGGCATCGGCGAGCGCGGCGGCACCTTCGGCATGCCCTGCCGCAGTTCCTGCGCGCCGAACAGATAGGCGTTGCGCCAGGTCGAACTTTCCGAGGCGTAGCCGAGTTGCTCGAACGTATCGGCCAGCATCGCGCGCGCCGCCTGATTGTCGGGATCGGCGAACACCAGATGGCTGACCGCCTGCGCCACGAAACGGAACTCGCCCCTGGCGAAGTCTTTTGCCGCCCGCGCGAGGATCGCCTCCGCACCGCCCATATACTCGACATACTTTTTGCCGGATTCGACCGGCGGCAGCGGATCGAGATTGACCGGATTGGCGTCGTACCAGCCGAGATATTTCTGGTAGATCGCCTTCACATTGTGCCTGATATGGCCGTAGTAACCGCGGCCATGCCAGGCGCCGTCGAGGCTCGCCGGCAACTTGATCGTCTCCGCGATTTCAGCCGCGGTGAGGCCGTGGTTCATCAGGCGGATGGTCTGGTCATGCGCGAATTTATAGAGATCGCGCTGCTGGCGGATCATGGTATCGATGCGCTCTTGGCCCCACACCGGCCAATGGTGCTGGCCGCACATCGCGTGGGCCTTGCCGCTCCACATCTGCAAGGCTTCGCCGAGATATTTTGACCACGCCAGCGCGTCGCGCACGTCGGCGCCGCGGAACGGCAGCAGATTGTGGAAATTATGCGTGCAGTTCTCGGCCAGATTCAAGAGCTTGTAGCGCGGAATGAAGAAATGCATCTCCGCCGGCGCTTCGGAGTTCGGCGCCATCTGGAACTCGAATTCGACGCCGTCGATGGTGCGCGTGTCGCCGGTCGCGATGATCAAATCGGTCGGGCGCAGCAGTGCCACCGAACCTGCTGCCATCGACTTGCCGAGGCCGCAATCGACCTGCCCACGCGCCCCCTTGGCGAGCAGCGGGCCGAACTGATATTGCGCGCGCCGCAGCATCGCCGGGCCCGCGATGATGTTTTCGGAGACCGCGTGCTCCATGAAGAAATTCGGCGCCAATATCGGCACCCGGCCGCTTGCCAGCGTGTCGTCGTCGAGCACGCCGCGCGCGCCGCCCCAATGGTCGGTGTGGGTGTGGGTGAAGATCACGGCCACGACCGGGCGATTGCCGCGGTGCTGGAAGTACAATTCCATCGCGGCGCGGGCGCCCTCGATCGAGGTCAGGGTATCCACCACGATCACGCCGCTGTCGCCCTCGATCAGCGTCATGTTGGCAATGTCGAGGCCGCGCACCTGGTAGACGCCAGGCACCACCTCGAACAGGCCGTGATGCATGTTGAGGCGCGATTGCCGCCACAGGCTGGGATCGACGGTGGCGGGTGCTTCTTCGGCCGCGAGGAAGCCATAAGGTTCGAGGCTCCAGACCACCCGCCCCTGCGGGTTGGCGATCCGCGCATTCTCGATGGTGCCGAGGAAGCCCCGCTTGGCGTCGTCGAAATCGCACGTGTCCGAAAACGGCAACGCCTCCAGCGTCGCCGCGTGCCGGGCCATCACAGGTGCCGAAGCTTGCTTGGGAGTTTCCTTTGGTGCTTCCGCTGCTGTTTGCGTCATACTCGTTCACTCCCTCGGAAAAAAACTCAAAACTGCACAGCCGGGTTCAGCTGAACCGCAGCCCCTCGAACTCGCCGCTACGGCGCCATTCGTCGATATATTTGAAATAGGCCATCGCACCCGAAGGATGACCGACATTCAGCCTGGCCGCCGGACCGGGCTCGCGCCCCTCATTGTTGTAGTAACCGGGGGTGCAATCGGGTCCGCCGATCATGCGGCCAACACCGGTCAACAGCAGTTCAACCCATTTGTCCTCGGCCTCTTTGGTGACTTCGATCCGCGCAAAACCGTTTTGCTGCGCGTGCCTGACCATGACCGCGATGGTCTTGGCGGCTTCGGTCAGGTTATGCGGCACATTGGAAATCAAATTGGCGCCCTGCGTCGGCTGCACGAAGAAGGCGTTCGGAAAGCCATGGACATGGATACCGTGCTTGGTGCGCATGCCCCCGGCCCAATGCTCTGACAGCTTGACGCCGCGCCTGCCCGCCATGTCGAAACCGGCGCGACGCCTGTATTCGGTGCCGACCTCAAAGCCCGACGCATAGATGATGCAGTCGAGCGGATATTCCTTGCCGGCGACGACGATGCCGCGTTCGGTAATCTTCTCGACGCCCTTGCCGTCGGTATCGATCAAATGCGTGCCCGGCGTGTTGAACGCCTGCAGGTACGAATCGTGGAAGCACGGCCGTTTGCAGAGCTGGCCATACCAGGCCTTGAGCTTTTCCGCCGTTTTGGGATCGTCGACGATCGCGTCGACCCGGTCGCGAATTTCCTGCATCTTCTCGAAATCGGAATCCTCGAACGCGGCCCGCATGTTCGGCACGGTCCGCTGCTCGCGCGGCAATTGCAGGATTTTTGCGCGGATGCGCCGCGACAGATCGGTCCAGCCGTCCTGCACCAGATCCTCCTCGGCGTTGCCGCCGGCCTGGTTCGCGGTGAAATTCTCCAGCCAGCGCTGCTGCCAGCCTGATGATGCGATGCCCGCAAACCAGTCGGGATCGATCGGCGCGTTGGCACGGACATCGACGGAAGACGGCGTACGCTGGAAGACATAGAGTTCTTTGCACGCGCGGGCGAGGTGCGGCACGCATTGCACGGACGTGGCACCGGTGCCGATGATGCCGACGCGCTTGTCGGCGAGTTTTTCCAGACGCGCGCCCGAAGGATCGCCGCCGGTGTAGTCGTAATCCCACCGGCTGGTGTGGAACGAATGTCCCTTGAAGGTTTCGATGCCTTCTATGCCCGGCAGTTTCGGCACGTGCAGCGGCCCGGTGCCCATGCCGACGAACTGCGCAGTGAAGAAGTCGCCGCGGTTGGAGGTGATGATCCAGCGCGAATTGGCGTCGTCCCATCTAAGGTCGGAAACCTGGGTGTGAAACAGCGCATTGTCGTAGAGGCCGTATTGCTTTCCGATGCGCCGGCAATGCGCGAGGATCTCCGGCGCATGCGCATATTTCTCGGATGGCATGTGCCCGGTTTCCTCGAGCAGCGGCATGTAGACCATCGAGGCCGTATCGCATTGCGCGCCGGGATAGCGGTTCCAGTACCAGGTGCCGCCGAAATCGCCGCCCTTTTCGATGATGCGGACATCCTTGATTCCGGCCTCCGTCAGCCGCGCGGCGGTGGCGAGCCCGGCAAAGCCGCCGCCGATGAAGGCAAAGGTGACGTGGTCGGTTTTCGCATCGCGCGGCGTGATCGGCGTGTAGGGATCGTCGAGGTAATGCGCGAGCTGTCCCTTGACCTCGACATACTGATCGTTGCCGTCGGCGCGCAGCCGCTTGTTGCGCTCTTCCGCGTATTTCTGCCGCAGCCGTTCCTTGTCGATCTGTTGCGGTTGGTCGGTCATCGTCATCCGAAGGCGCCTCTCAGGTAGGATGGGCCGATAAATAAGGCGAGTCCGCAATCGACCACGCCGGCATCGGCTCCATCCGGAATATCTGGCGCAAATGTACCTCGTCGGGGCCGTCGCCGATACGGAGCAGACGCCCCCACGCCAGCGCCTGATGGATCGGCGTATCGTCCGAGCCGCCCATCGCGCCGAACACCTGCATCGCGCGATCGGCGGTCCGCTGCAGCATCGCGGGCACGGCCACCTTGATCAGTGACACGTCGCGCCAGGCGGCATCATGCCCGGTCTGGTCGAGCCGCCACGCGCAGCGATAGGCCAGCAAGCGCGCCTGTTCGAGCTCGACACGGGCTTCCGCGATCCAGCGCTGCACCGTGTCGTACTGGATCACGGTGCGGCCGAAGGCAGTGCGCTCCGACGATCGCACCATCATCAGTTCAATCAACAGCTCGCACAGCCCGATCGAACGCATGCAGTGATGAATGCGCGCCGGCCCGAGGCGAACCTGAGCAACCTTGAAACCTTCACCCTCCGCGCCGAGCAGGTTGGCGCGGGGCACGCGGACATTGTCAAAAGTGAGTTCGCCGATCGGGGCGGTGTGATCCTCGCAGCCCATCCAGCGCAGCCGCCGCACCAGGCGAACGCCCGGCGCATCCATGGGCACCATGATGCAGGAATGCCGGCGCGTGCGGTCGGCACCGCCATCGGTGACGCCCATCACGATCAGGAAACTGCAATTCGGATGCGCCGCGCCGGTGATGAACCACTTTCGGCCATTGATGATGTAGTCATCGCCGTCGCGCACCATCCGGGTCGCGATGTTGGTGGCGTCCGACGAGGCAACGTCCGGCTCGGTCATGCCAAAGGCGGAACGGGTCTTGGCCTCGAGCAGCGGCTGCAACCAGCGCGCCTTCTGCTCAGGTGTCGCGCAGTTCTGCAGCGCGATCATGTTGGGCACGTCGGGCGCCTGGCAATTGAACACTTCCGGCGCCCAGAACAGCCGGCCCATGATTTCGGCCAACGGCGCGTATTCGAGGTTGGACAGCCGCGTGCCGGGCTCATCGGCGCTGAGTTCGGGCAGGCCGAGATTCCACAGGCCGGCAGCGCGGGCCTTGGCCTGCAGGTCGGCCATGAAAGGCGGCGCTTCGCGGCTGGACGCGACATGGTCGAGCCACGCGCGATGGCGCGGCAGCACCTCCTTGTCGAAGAACGCCTGCAGCTTCCGCCGCCAGGCTTCCGACCGACTGGAAAGATCGAAATCCATGCCGCCTCCCGCTTTGCGGGCAGATAATCGTATATCGACACGAATTACAATTTTATTTTGATATATTGACAGGTTATTCAATTCTGACCACTATTATTGCATGGCAACGCTCTCGACCATCGACCCCTCTCCGACATCCCGGACGAAGACGGCGGTGGAGGCAGGCGACCCTTCCTTCGCAACGACACTCGCGCATGGGCTCGATGTATTGGCCGCCTTCCGTAGCCAGAGCGGCTCGCTGTCGAACGGGGACCTCGCGCTCCATACCGGCCTGTCGCGACCGACGGTGTCGCGGCTGACCTACACGCTGGAGCGGCTCGGCTATCTCAAGCGCGACGCCAAGGGACGTTTCGAACTCGGGCTCGGGGCGCTCGCCGTCGCCTATCCGGTGCTGTCGGCGCTGAAAGTCCGGCAGTTGGCGCGGCCGCTGATGCGCGATTTTGCGGCCTATGCCGGCGGCACGGTTTCGATCGCAATGCCGTTCGGGCTCGACTTCATCTATGTCGAGACGCTGCGCACCACCGATGCGGTGCCGCATGTCCCCGACGTCGGCTTTACCGGAACGCTGGCGACCTCGGCGGTTGGCCGCGCCTTGCACTCGCTCTCCACGCCGGAAGAGCTCGCAGCTTACGTCGCGACCGTGAAGGCGGAGCGCCCCGAAGAAGCCGAATACGTGCTGACGCGGACGCTGCCGGACATCGAGCTTTGCAAGGAGCGCGGCTTTGCCGTGTCTCTCGGCGAATGGCGGCGTGAGATTTTTGGCGTCGCAGCGCCCCTGTACCGGACGGCGACCGGCGATCGCCTGTCCGTCAATTGCGGTATTCCTTCATTTCGTTTCAGCGCCGAGCAGATCGAGCGCGAATGCGGCCCCCGTATCCTGGGGCTTGCACGCAGCATCCGCTCATTGGTCGCCAACGGCTGAAACCCCTGACGGGGCAACATCGCATCGCATGAACGGTGCGGGGTCATGATGGGAGGGAAACAATGGGCGGGATCAAAGCCGCGCTGCGGCTTGCCGTTGGCGTCACGATGCTGCTCGGCGGCGCGGCGCAGGCGCAGAGCGCTTATCCGAACCGGCCGATCCGTATCATCGTGCCCTACCCTGCCGGCGGTATTGTCGACATCGTCGCCCGCACCGTCACCGAACAGGTCGGCCGCGATCTGAAACAGACGGTCGTGGTCGAGGCACGGGCCGGCGGCAACAGCAATATCGGCACCGCGGCGGTCGCGCGCAGCGAACCCGATGGGTACACCTGGCTGGTGACGGGTCCTGCGGCGCTGGTCAATCCGACGCTCTACAAGGACGCCGGCTGGGACGCGATGAAAGATCTGAAATGCGTCGGCCTGGCGATCTGGAACCAGAGCGTCGCGGTGGTGAATCCGGCGAGCCCCGCCAGGACGCTGGCCGAATTCGTCGAGCTGGCGCGAACGAAACCCGGCGAACTCAATTTCGGCAACCCCGGTACCGGTTCGTCGATCGACCTCACGGCGCAAAAGCTGTTTCAGACCGCGAACATCAAGCTGACCAATGTCGGCTACAAGGGCCAGCCTCCGGCGCTGATCGACCTGATGACCAATCTGATGCATTTCGAGATCGTCTCGCTGGCGCTGGCGCTACCGCACATCAAGCAGGGTTCGATCAAGCCGCTGGCGGTGTTCACCGAGAAGCGCATTGCGGATCTGCCTGACGTGCCGACGATTGCGGAAGCCGGGTACCCCGGTGCGTCCTATGTCTCCTGGTACGGCATCTATGTGCCGTCGGCGACGCCGGATGCGCTCGCCGAAAAGATCAATCAGGCGATCAGCAAGGCGCTGCTCAATCCGGAGGTCCAGCGCCAGTTGTCGATCGCCGATATTCCGGGCAAGCCGATGTCGCTGGCTGAACTGGCCGCACTGATGAAGGCGGACCATGACAGACTGACGGCGGTGGTGAAGGCATCGGGCATGCTGGCGCCGTAGCTTCTCGTTTTGACGCGTTTTCCTGAGCGCAAATTGGTATCCACTTCGCTGGAATCGGGGAATCGCGAGATTCCGGGTTCGCGCTTTGCGCCCCGGAACGACGCTGTCCCTCACTTCTTCACCTTGCTCGCGTCCATCTTGATCGCGGGATCAAGCATCCTGGTGGAAAAGGCCGTGCCGACGTCGAACGGCTTTTCCATGCCGAGATAGGTCTGCACCAGTTCGTAATCCTTTTTCATCCGCTCGGCGTCGATCCAGCCCAGCGCCTTGGTGGTGGTGAAATCGTCGGTCATCAGGAACTTGATGCGCTCCCACTGGCGCTGCTGGTTCTCCTTGTCGAGTCCCGACACGGCATCGAGCAGCGCCTTCAGGCAGGGTGACACGTCGGCGACGCACGCCGCAAAAGCCTTCTGGCTGACCTTGACGAAGGCATCGGCGATTTTCGGATTCTTCTCCAGCCAGGCGCCGTTGACGATCAGCGAGTTGCCGTAGGGGTTGAGCCCGATGTCCTTCCAGTTGACATAACCGAGGTCGGCGCCGAACTCGATCACCTTGAGATCATGCTCGTTATAGAAGTCGCTGATGATATCGACGGTATGGCTCTTCAGCGCCGCGATCTTGGCGGTCGGCCCGACATTGACGAAACTGACCGCGTCCGGCGCGATGCCGGCGGCCTTGGCAAACGCCGGCCACATCACCCGCGACGCATCGCCGGGCGGATTGCCGATCTTGCGGCCGGGAAAATCCTTGGTGCCGTGCACGCCATAGCTCTTCAGCCAATAGAAGGTCTGCCCGGTATTGGCGTAGATGCTCATCAACGCCACGACGTCGGCGCCCTTGCTGCGCGCCACCAGCATGGTGGCCAGATCGGCGATGCCGAACGGCGACCCGCCCGAGCCGACCTTCAGCGAGGAGACGCCCGAACCCTTGCCGATCTCGATGCTGAGGTCGATGCCGGCCTTCTCGTACCAGCCCTGTGCCTTGGCGTAATAGAACGGCGAGTGATCCGCCGTCGGCGCCCAGTTCAGGATCAGATTAACGGCCTCGCCGGCACGAGACGGAGCTGCCTGGACGATCAGCGCAAGCGCAAGCGACGCAATCTTCAAGCCCTTCATCGCAACTCCCCTCATTTGCGCATTGGCAATACCGGGTCATCACGGCCTTGTCGTTGCGCGCCCGCGACGTTACCAATGCAACAAGGACGAGGCGAATTGTCAACTGTTTGGTTGGAAATGCCCAAGAGACGGACTGATGGCAACGGCCCGAAGCGGCGCGATCCGGCGGCGACGCGGAAGAAGCTGTTGACCGCGGCACGCCGTGAATTCGCCGAGAGCGGCCTCGCCGGCGCCCGGGTCGACGAAATCGCGGCGCGTGCCGGCGTCAACAAGCAGCTGGTCTATCATTATTTCGGCGACAAGGACGCACTGTACCTGGCGGTGCTGGAGTGGGTCTATGAGGAGATCCGCGCCCAGGAACGCAAGCTCAACCTCGAAGGCCTGCCGCCGCAACAGGCCATCAAGCGGCTGATCGAGGCCTCGTTCGACCACCTCGCGGCCCATCCCGACTTCATCCTGCTGCTGAACGACGAGAACCGCGGCGGCGCCCGCCATGTGCGCGGCTCCCGCAAGCTCGAGGCGATGCATTCGCCGCTGGTCAGCATGGTCTCGGCCATCCTCAGCGAGGGAGTCCGCGCTGGTGTGTTCCGCAAGGGGATCAACGCGGTGCATCTCTACATTTCGATTGCTGGCTTGAGCTACTTCTACTTTTCGAACACGCCGACGCTGTCGGCGATCTTCGGCAAGGACCTGTCGAGCCCTGTGGCGCGGTCGGGCCGCCGCAAGCACGTGGTCGATCTCGTGATGCAGTCGTTGCGGCCGTGAGGAATGCTGCCGCCCTCGCCCGTCATTGCAAAGCGAAGCAATCCATTTGACCGCGGGGCAATGGGTATGGATTGCTTCGCGTTGCCCGCAATGTCGGAGCAGGCGATCGCGGCTTAATCAACCAGATAGTTGAAAGCTGGGCCACCCCGCGATAGACTGCCTCGCGCGGCCGGGGACCAACAGGGAGCACACAGTTGTCTGGCGATGCAGGCCGATCGGCAAGGACGGCGGCGATCATCCTGATCATGCATCTGGCCGTGCTCGTGCTCTGGCAAGTGCTGGTCGATGCCTTCCAGGTCCCAAAGTTCATCCTGCCCTCGCCGCTGTCAGCGCTCACGACCCTGACCTCGGCCAAATACGCCTGGCTCTCCAACCTCTGGGTGACGGCCGTTGAAATCCTCGGCGGCTTCTGCCTCGGCGCGCTGGTCGGCGTCATGCTGGCGGTGATGTTCACCTGGTCGCCACTGGTCAGCCTGCTGTTGCTGCCGCTGTTCGTGACGCTGAACATGATCCCGAAAGTGGCGCTGGGACCGCTGTTCATCGTCTGGTTCTCCTACGGCATCTTTCCGAACATCCTGATCGCATTTTCGATCTGCTTCTTCCCCATCCTCCTCACCACCGCGCGGGGGCTGAGCGAGGTCGAGCCTGATCTGCTGGATCTGGTGAAATCGCTGCGCGGCTCGCGCTGGACGCTATTCCGGAAGATCCAGTTGCCGGGCGCGCTGCCTTATGTGTTTTCCGGCATGAAGGTCGGCGCCATCCTCGCGGTCGCGGGCGCCATCGTCGGTGAGTTCATCGCCTCCGAGCGCGGGCTCGGCTACCTCATGATCCAGGTGCAATCCTCGCTCGACACGCCGGCCATGGTGATGGCCGTCATCCTGCTGACCTTGCTCGGCGTCGCGCTGTACGGGCTGGTGCTCGGCCTCGAACGGCTCTTCGTGGTCCGCGATATCAGACTGCAATAGAACAGGAAATACACATGCTGCTGACACGAGACCATCTGCCGGAAACGATTCCCGATATCGCAGCGCTCGACGACCTGCTGTGCCGTCCGAGCAAGGCACTGATCGACGATCTCCGCAGGGTCGATGGCGACATCATGGTGTTGGGCGTCGCCGGCAAGATGGGGCCGACGCTGGCGGGACTCGCCAAGGCCGCCCTGCCCGACCGCCGCGTGATCGGCGTCGCCCGCTTCAGTGAGGCCAGCGTCAAGGATTGGCTGCAGGCCCGCGGCGTCGAGACCATCAATTGCGACCTGCTGGACGAAGCCGCGATCAAGGCGTTGCCGAAAATCCCGAACATCATCTTCATGGCCGGCCGCAAGTTCGGCGCCGAGGGCGATCTGTCGCTGACCTGGGCGATGAATTCGCACGTCCCGGCGCTGGTGGCGCAGGCCTTTGCCGGCTCGCGGATCGTCGCGTTCTCGACCGGCTGCGTCTATCCCTTTGTGTCCGTGAACGGCAAGGGTGCCGATGAAGGGCTCGCGCCCAATCCGCCCGGCGAATACGCACAATCCTGCGTCGCGCGCGAACGCATGTTCGAATATTTTTCGCGCAAGCATTCGACGCCAGGCCGGCTGGTCCGGCTCAACTACGCGATCGACATGCGCTACGGCGTTCTGCACGACATTGCGAGCAAGGTCTTGGCTGGCAAGCCGATCGACGTCAGCCTCGGCCATGTCAATTTCATCTGGCAGGGCGACGCTGCGTCGCAGGCGCTGCGGTGCCTGGCGCATTGCGACACGCCGACCTCGCCGATCAATGTCAGTGGCCACGAAATCCTGCCGGTGCGCGATCTCGCCGCCAAATTCGGCCATCGGTTTGGAATTGCGCCGGTCATCACCGGCGAGGAAGAACCGACCGCATGGCTGACCGATACGTCGCTAGCCGTCAAACTGTTCGGCCTGCCGATCGTCGACACCGATCAGCTGATCCGCTGGACCGCGGACTGGGTGTCGCGGTCGATGCCCAGCCTCGGTAAGCCCACCAAATATGAGGTGCGCGATGGCCGATACTGAGCACGTCAACGTCGTCGAACTCGGGCTCGGTGATGCGCCGGCCGGGCTTTTGCTCTCGACCGAGGCGCACTGGAACCAGAACGAGGCCGACTGGCGGTTTTTCCTGAGCAGGGGAATCGTTTTCGGCGTGCGTGCCGGCCGGCAACTGGTGGCGACCGCGGCGCTGCTGCCCTACGCGTCCGGAAATGCCTGGATCAGCATGGTGCTGGTGACCGCGAACTGGCGCCGCCGTGGAATTGCAACGAAGCTGGTCGATGCCTGCCTCAACGCTGCAACGAGACGCGGCCTCACGACGTGGCTCGATGCGACGCCTGATGGCGCCACCGTATACGGCCCGCTCGGCTTCACGCCGACGCTGCAATTGCGGCGATTGCGGCTGCGGGCCGCGCTAGGCGTGCGCATTGCGCCATCACTATCGGCCTGCAGCGCGGCCGATTTCGTCGCGCGCGATGTCAGAGCCATGGGGTTCGACCGCGGCGCGTTGCTGAACGAGTTTGGCGGCCGCACCGGTTCCCGCATCGTGGCGCTCGAAAGCGCCATGGCACTGGTCCGTGACGGCCGCACGGCGCGCCATATCGGACCGATCCTGGCGGAAACGCACCAAAGCGCGCTCCGGCTGGTCGACGGCATCGTGCGATCCGAGCAAGGCCCCTGGCTGCTCGATGCGGTCCACTCGCAGGAGGATTTCCTGCGCGGGCTCACCGAGTGCGGCTGGACCATCGAGCGGCCGTTCCAGCGCATGCGGTTCGGCCGTCCCACCACGATCGCGGCCGAACCGCCCTTCGCGGTCGCCGGCCCGGAATTCGGATAGGATTTTTCATGCACCACAGCGAGATCAAATCCGAGATACGAAAGCTGATCGCCGAGGGCACGGTGATCCCCGCGCACCCGCTCGCGCTCGATGCCGACCGCAAGCTCGATGCCAGGCACCAGCGCGCACTGTCGCGCTACTATCTCGACGCCGGCGCCGGAGGTCTCGCGGTCGGCGTTCACACCACGCAATTCGCGCTCCGCGACGTCGGGCTCTACAAGCCGGTATTGGAACTGGCGGCGCAGACCGCGGCCGACTGGACCAGACGGCCGCTTGCGATGGTCGCAGGCCTCGCCGGCCCGACGCGACAGGCGATCGCCGAAGCACACATCGCGCGCGGCCTCGGCTATCATGCCGGGCTGCTCAGCCTTGCCGCGATGAAGTCTGCTTCCGAAGACGAGATCATCGCGCATTGCGAAGCGGTGGCGGGCGAAATTCCGCTGGTCGGCTTCTATCTGCAGCCCGCGGTCGGCGGGGTGATCCTGAGCGCCAATTTCTGGCGGCGGTTTGCCGCGATCTACAACGTCATCGCGATCAAGATCGCGCCGTTCAACCGCTATCGCACCCTCGACGTCCTGCGCGGCGTCGCCGCGGCCGGTGCGCTCGACCGCGTGTCACTCTATACCGGCAATGACGACCATATCCTGCTCGATCTCACACTGCCGTTCGACCTGCGCGACAAGGGCGTCACCACGCGGGCCTATTTCAAGGGCGGACTGCTCGGCCACTGGTCGGTGTGGACGGCGGCGGCGATCAAGCAGTTCGAGATGTGCAAGGCGGCGCGCGGCAAGGACACCGTGCCCGCGGACCTGCTGGCGCTCGATGCCCGCGTGACCGATTGCAACAGCGCGTTCTTTGATGTCGCCCATAATTTCCACGGCTGCATCGCCGGCTGCCACGAGATCCTGCGGCGGCAGGGACTGATGCAGGGCCTGTGGTGCCTCGATCCGGCGGAGGGCTTAAGCCCCGGCCAGATGCAGGAGATCGACCGCGTCTGCCGCGAGCACGCCGACCTGTCCGACGACGCCTTCGTCGCCGCGAACTTGCAGAAATGGCTGGCATGACGGCCGAAGAGCCTTTCATCAGCCTGCGTAACGTCCGCAAGGTCTACCGGTCGAAAGGCGCGGAATTTCTGGCCGTCTCCGACGTTACCATGGACGTCAGTGAGGGTGAGTTGGTGTCCCTGGTCGGCCCGTCCGGCTGCGGCAAGACCACGGTACTGAAGATATTGGCCGGCCTGCACGAAGCCGACGGCGGCACCGTCAGGATCGGCAACGCCAGGACCCCGTTCGATCCCGCGCGCGACATCGGCATGGTGTTCCAGCAGGCGTTGCTGTTGAAATGGCGTACCATCCTCGACAACGTGCTGCTGCCGGCCGAAATCGTCGGCCTGCCGATCAAGGCCGCGCGCGACCGCGCCCGCGACCTGCTCAACCTCGTCGGCCTCGCTGGTTATGAGGACAAATACCCGCAGCAACTTTCCGGCGGCATGCAGCAGCGCACCTCGATCGCGCGCGCCTTCATCCACGATCCCAAGCTGATCCTGATGGACGAGCCATTTGGCGCGCTGGACGCCCTCACGCGGGAACAGATGAACCTCGAAATGCTGCGGATCTGGCGCGAGAGCGGCAAGACCATCATCTTCGTCACCCACAGCATCCAGGAAGCCGTGTTCCTCGCCTCGCATTGCGCGGTGCTGACTTCAGGCCCGGCGCGGATGGCGGAGTATTTCCCGATCGAGCTGGCGTTCCCGCGCGGGCTGGCGATCAAGACAACGGACGAATTCGGCGCCTATGCGCGGCGTATCTATGCAAGCCTCGGGCTTGGAGCGGGTGACTAGGCCGCGCGCGGACGGCACTCTTCCGTTGCGGCCGCTTCGCTTGCGAATACATATCCGCCACGACGCTCCTTTGCCCGGTAAAGGGCCGCGTCCGACCTCGAAAGCAGCGCCTCGACAGTTCTGCCGTGCTCGGGCGACACCGCAATGCCGATGCTGGCGCCGATCCGGATCTCATGCCCGTCCACATGGTAGGGCGCACCGATCGCCTCGAAGATTCGCTGCGCCGTCGATTCAGCGTCGCTACGCGAGGCTGCCGAAACCTGCACCAGGATGAATTCGTCTCCGCCCATCCGAACGATCAGATCGGCCGGACTGGAGAGCGATTTCAGGCGCGACGCGACCTGTTTGAGCAGGGCATCGCCGACCGGATGGCCATAACGGTCGTTGGCCGCCTTGAAGTGGTCGAGATCGATCGCATGAACCGCAACCGTGGCGCTGCCGCTCTGCGCGACCAACCGGGCGAAGTCCGTCGTCAGCACCGACCGGTTGAGCAGCCCCGTCATCGGATCGATACGGGCGAGTTTCTCGAATGTTTGCTTCAGCGTCATCTGGTTCATCATCGCGGCATAGGACAGGCGAACCATCTCGACGCCGACGACGATGAACACCAGAAACATGAGGGCGAGCGCAACGTGGGCCACGTCCCATTGCTTGATGAGGGCCGCGGCGATGACGGGCAGCCCGATCACGATGAAATCGAGGATGGCAAGCGCAGGCAGCAGCGACAGCCGCGCGACGATGCCGGCGCAGAACCCGAACCCGATACCGATCGCCATCACCAGGCAGATCGCATCCGCGACGAACAGGCTGCGGGCGGCGAACAGCCCCAAGATAAACGCGGTGACGACAGTTCCGACCGCATAGCGACGCTCCCAGCGCATCGCCTCGGCCCGATCAGACAACGGCGTTCGCCTGGTCTGTCGCCGAAACGCCGATACGTCGATCATGCGGGCAATGGCGACGACAACACCAAGAACAGTCAGAACGGCGGTAAGGGTATCCCCGCTCTCCCTGACGGAAATCGCGCCCACGATCGCCTGGCAGATGCCGGCAACGAGGATCGGAACGGTCGTGCCGTAAAGCGTGCCAATGATTTGGAGGTAGATGGCATCGGAAATCGACGCCGATCGAGACTGAAATCTGCCGAAGAACATCGCGCCATCCCCAATTCGCCGGGGATTCTAGCGCCGAGCCGTAAAGGCACGAACGTTCAAATCGATAAAATTGTCGGTACTGAGGGTTATCTTGGCGTTAACCAACCCAGGCGACGCGACGATAAACCTCGACGCGCATGAAGCCTTCGCTTTGCTGCTTCTTGCTGCCGCTACTCATGTGACACCGGTCCGGTGTCGCGATACGCCCAGCAGCTTTCGCGCGGCAGCGAAACCGCGGTCTCGATGCCGACCTGGTGCCGCGCGGCGGTGCCGAGTTCGACCACTTCCAGCCGGTGGCCGAACAGTTCGATGCCGTAGGCGGTCTGCGTGCCCTGGTAGCGGCGGTCGACCACGCGGGCCGGGAAGATATTGGCGCCGTCGCGCTGGCCGATCGTGATGTTCTCCGGCCGCAGCGCGATGCGCACCTTCTCGTCCGGGCCGAGCGAATGGAGCAACGACACCTCGCCGCGGTGGCCTTCGCCGAAATCGACCGTGCCATAATCGCCGTTGCGCGACACCAGCGTCCCCGGCAGTTCGTTGGTGGCGCCGGTGAAATTGGCGACGAACAGATCAGCGGGACGGTTATAGATCGCGTCCGGCGTGTCCATCTGCAGCAATTTGCCGTCGCGCATCACGCCGATGCGGTCACCCAGCACCACGGCCTCGGCCTGGTCGTGGGTGACATAGAGCGCCGTCATCCCGGTCTGCTTGAGGATCACGCGCAGATCATCACGCAGCCGCAAGCGCAGCTTGGCGTCGAGGTTCGACAGCGGCTCGTCGAGCAGCAGCAATTGCGGCCGGTAAACGATGCTGCGCGCCAGCGCGACGCGCTGCATCTGCCCGCCCGACAGGGCCACCACCGGGCGCTCGGCATATTCCGACAGGCCGACCAGTTCGAGCGCCTCATCGACCTTCTTTCGGGCATCGGCGCGCGACAGCTTGCGGTGCTTCAGCGGGTAGACCACGTTCTGCCGCACCGTCATGTGCGGCCACACCGCATACGACTGGAACACCATGCCGAGTTCGCGCAGCCGCGGCGGCACCAAAATGCCGCTCCCGGGCGACGACACGACCCGGCCGGCGATGCTGATCTCGCCATCGGTCGGATGTTCGAGCCCGGCGACGCAGCGCAGCGTCGTGGTCTTGCCGCAACCGGACGGCCCGAGCAGCACGACGATCTCGCCCGCCGGCACGGCAAAACTGACGCCGTCGATCGCCGGACGGCCGACCGAGAACTGCTTGCGCAGGCCGGTTACCTCTAACGTTGCCGTCATGAACGGATCCGCATCATGCCGGCATCGCTCACTGCCGGTAGCCGTAGGTCTTGTCCCATTCCGCTATCCATGGTTCGTGCAGCTTGATGTATTCGTCGAACTTCGGGAACCAGACCTTGACCACCTTGGGATCGAAACCTTCGGGGTAGACCGGCGCCACCTTGAGCGAGGTCAAATTGCCCAGTTCCTTGATCATGAAGGTTTGCCCTTCCTTCGACAGGCACCAGTTCAGGAACAGCTTTGCGGCATTGGGATTGGCGGCGGTCTTCGGAATGCCTGACGCGTAAGGGTTGACCGGCGCACCTTCGGGCGGGAAGAAAATCTTGATGGGCGCGCCGTCCTTCTGCTTTGGATAGATCGCATTGTAGAGCAACGGCCCCATCGCGACTTCGCCGCGCACCAGCGAGTCCGACATCGGCGCGCCCGACGGATAGAGGATCGGATGGGTCGACGCCTGCTTGGCCCAATAATCCTCACCCAGCACCTGGCGCTCGAACATCACGCGGGTCCAGGTGGTGCCGCCGGAGCGGGCGAATACCTGTCCGGTCAGCTTGTCGTATTCCGGCTTGGTCAAATCCATCCACGACTTCGGCGGATTCTTGACGAGTTCGGTGTTGTAGGCGATCGACCAGACCAGCGTCGCGCGCGGCCACAGCTTTGGTGAGATCAGGGAATCGGGGTTGTAATCCGCGGCGTTCGGCGGCGCGTAATCCTGGAACAGATCGGCCAGCGGCTGCATCAGGCCGCGGTCGGAATGATCGACCACGTCGGCGATCAGCTTGCCGGCGGCGGCCTCGGTCTTGACGCGGGTGATGAGCTGCCCGCCCGGCGCACGCACCATCTCGACCTTGATTTCGGGAAAGCGCTTCTGGAATTCCTTGATCACCTGCTGCTCGACCTCGGCGAAATTCGCCGTGTAGAACACCAGCCTGCCCTCCTTCTTGGCCGCGGCGATCAACTCGGGCGAACCGAATTCCTGCGCCTTGGCGGCCGGGGTCCATGCCAGCGCGAGGCCGGCGAGGCCGGCTAGCGCCAATTTGGTGAAGATCCTTTTATTCATCGCCATCCTCCCTCACTCCTT
The DNA here is from genome assembly GCA_017305715.1 of Hyphomicrobiales bacterium. Classification (GTDB taxonomy): domain Bacteria; phylum Pseudomonadota; class Alphaproteobacteria; order Rhizobiales; family Xanthobacteraceae; genus Bradyrhizobium. The sequence continues at coordinate 488,855 of JAFKKG010000008.1, forward strand.
TATCCGGTGCGGGCAACGCCGCTCTGCGTCGCCTCGCGCGACAGCCAATTGGCGCCGCCGATGAGAACGCCGAGCAGAACGGTCTGCACCAGGCTGAATGCGGCGGTCTTGCCGAGATTTCCGCCTTCGTAATAGTCGAGCAGCAGCACCGACATCACCATGGTGTTGCTGGTGTAGAGGAACAGGGACGAGCCCAGTTCGCGGATCGCAAGCACGAACAGCAGCGTCATGGATGCAATCACGCCCGGCCGCGCCAGCGGCAGCACGATGGTCCGGACGGTGGCAAACGTGCCCTTGCCGCACACCCAGGCCGCCTCTTCCAGCTCACGGTGGATCTGCAGGAACGAGGTTGACAACGCCTTCACCGTATCGGGCATGAAGCGCGCGATGAAGGCCAGCGCCAGAATCCAGATCGTGCCGTAGAGCCCGCCGGGAATTCCGATCCAGGCCCAGAGATAGGCGACGCCGACCACGAGGCCGGGAATCGCCACCGGCACCGTCGAGATCAGGTCGATCCAGCGCCGCCCCGTCACTTGCGTGCGGTGAATGGTATAGCCGATCGCAAACGCCAGCGCGCCGCCGACGACTGCTGTGACCACGCCGACCTCGACGGCATTATAGATCGAGCGCAGCGTCAGCGGATTGTCGAAAATGTTGTTGAAATGCACCATCGAATACTGGCGCATGTCGAACAGGCTGGCGACGTCGCGAATGAACATGAATTTTCGAAATGCCGCCACGATCAGGGCGAACAGCGGCAACACCACCACGATCAGCAGATAGACGATGCCTATCCCGAACGTGAACCAGCGCCAGCGGCCGAGATCGAGGCTGCGCGGGCGGAACGCCTTGCCGGCGACCGTGGTGTAGCTGCGGCCACTGATCACCCTGTTCTGCAGGAACACCAGCGCGCCGGTGACCACCATGAGGATGATCGCAACCGCCGCCGCGGTGTTGTAGAGCGGCGGCGACCAGTTGGTCAGCTTGAAGATATAGGTGGTCAGCAACGCCAGATTGGTCGACGAGCCCAGCACCGCCGGAATGCCGTAGATGCCGAGCATCACGATGAACGACAGCAGCATGCCCGAGATGATCGCCGGCAAGATCAGCGGGAACGTCACCGAGAACAGGGTTGCGAACGCGCTGGCGCCGGATATCTCGGCAGCCTCCTCCAGGCTCGGATCCATGTTGCGCAGCGCCGAGGAGGTGAACATGTAGACATAGGGCGCGTAGTAGATACCGAACACGAACACCAGGCCCCACAGCGAATAAAAATCGACGCGCCAGTCGAGCCCGACCCATTTGAACATGGTGTTGATCAGGCCGGTCTTGGGTGAACCGAGGATCGCCCATGCCACGCCGGCGACCAGCGGCGGCGCAAACAGCGGCAGGATACTGGCGGCGGCGATAAATCCCTTGAACGGCGTGTTGGTGCGGACCACGATCCAGGAGAACAGCAGCCCGATCACGACCGCGATCGCGGTGCCGCCGCCACAGGCGATCAGCGTGTTGACCAGCGCCTCCCCGACATTGGGGTTCGACAGCACGACGAGAAAATTCGCGAGCGAAAGATGACGGAGGCTAATGCCTTCGACCACCGGGTTGGTGTCGGTCAGCGAACCGAGCAGCAGCATCAGAATCGGATAGATGACGAGAAAGCCGAGAACAGCCAGCAGGAGCACAACCCACAGGTTGGCCCACACGCGCCGACGCATCCCCTCACTGGCGCCACGCATGACGTCGCCGCGCCGGTTCGCCTGTCCGTCCAAAACGTTTCCCCTTGGCCTGCGACCGTCCGTTTTCGGATCTTGCAGCCGTTAGATCGAGATGATTTCTCTTCGATTCGTCATCCCGCTCTATTTATTATGTTTTGAGCATGATCTTTTCGGAAAACCGGTCCCCGCTTGTCCGGATCACGCTCCGGGCGTGAACCCTAGTCGATCGCACGGCGGGCGGAAAGTAGCAGAAAGTCGGCGGCCCAAAATGCCGCGGAAGCGGGCAATCAGCCAACAACCGCGCGATTCCTTCGTTTCCGGACGACGCCTTCGCATACGCATCATGCAACCGCGTGCCTGTGGCCTGCCTCACGTCCGTAGTACACGCCGCAGTGGGCACACCCCCGCCCGCCATGGAGCGCCCGATCCGGATGTCAGAAGATGCGACCGCGAAGCCGCCTGCCCCAGCTGGCATCGACGGCCTGCCTCCGGAACTCAGGCGCTGGGCGGTCGCGGCGATCTTTACCGCCCTGGCGCTGGCCTCGCTGGATACCGCGATTGCCAATATCGCGCTGCCCGCGATCGCCGCCGACCTCCATGCCAGCCCGGCCGATGTGGTCTGGGTGGTCAATGTCTATCAAATCGCCGTGGTCGCGACGTTGCTGCCGCTCGGTGCGCTCGGCGAGATCGTCGGCCACCGGCGCATCTATGTCGGTGGCCTGTTGCTGTTCACGATTGCCTCGCTCGGCTGCGCCTGCGCGTGGTCGCTGCCCAGTCTCGTGGTGGCGCGAACGCTGCAGGGGCTGGGCGCCAGCGGCATCATGGCCGTCAATGCGGCGCTGGTTCGTTTCGTCTATCCGACCCACATGATGGGCCGCGGCTTCGGCCACAATGCGCTGGTGGTCGGTACCGCCTTCACGCTCGGGCCGACGATCGCGTCCGGTATCCTTGCGCTGGGTCCCTGGCCATGGTTGTTCGCGATCAATATTCCGTTCGGCATCCTCGCGGTGTGTATCGGCCTGAAGACGCTGCCGGACACGCCGCGCGCGACGCATGCGTTCGATTTTGCGAGCGCCGCGTTGACCACGGGCTGCCTCGGCCTCTTCATCATCGGGATCGGCAGCGCGGCACACAAGGCGCCGCCGGCACTGGTTACGGCTGAACTTGCCGGCGCCCTTATCCTCGGCTGGATCATGACGCGGCGGCAGGCGGATCATCCGGCGCCGATGCTGCCGATCGATTTGTTCCGGCGGCCGATGTTCGCGCTATCGGCCGCGACATCGGTTTGCACCTTCGCCGTTCAGGGCATCGCCTTCGTCTCCCTGCCGTTCTATTTCGAGGACGTGCTGATGCGGACGCAGGTCGAGACCGGCTTCTTCATGACGCCATGGCCCCTCGTGGTCGCGATCATGGCGGCGATCGGCGGCCGGCTGTCCGACCGCTATCCCGTCGGCATTCTCGGCGGCATCGGCCTTGCACTGCTGTGCGCAGGCATGGTGCTGCTCGCGACGTTGCCTGCGGAACCCGGTGTGGCCAACATCGTCTGGCGCATGGTGCTGTGCGGCATTGGATTCGGCTTCTTTCAAACGCCGAATTTGCGCGCGCTGATGTCGAGCGCGCCCTCGCATCGCAGCGGCAGCGCCAGCAGCATCGTCGCGACCGCGCGGCTGACCGGACAAACGCTCGGCGCCGCATTCGCAGCGCTTTGTTTTGCGCTGGGTGGCCACGATGGTGCGACGCTTGCGTTGGCACTCGGCGCCGGTTTTGCTGCACTCGGATGCGTGATGAGCTTCCTGCGCCTGGTGGTGAGCCCCGCGCGGGATTGATGGAGGGATTGTGCGAATTCTCAGCCTGCTGGCCGCTTCATTTCTGCTGCTGCATCCCGCCACGACCCGCGCGCAGACCGTCTGGGATATGCCGACGGAATATCCTGAAAATGCCATGCCGGGCGTGGGTGTTGCGGCCTTCACCAGGCATGTCGCTGAGCTCAGTGCGGGCAAGCTTGCGATCAGGCCGAGCTTCGATGCCAAAGCCGGCATCAAATCAGCCGGCATGCTGACGGCGATCGCGGAGGGCAAGGTGCCGGCCGGCGATGCGTTCGCCGGCGCACTCGAAGCCGAAGATCCGATCTTCGCGTTGCCTTCGCTGCCGTTCCTGGTGACGTCGATCGCCGATGCAAAACGGCTTTCCGATATCGCCCGGCCGCATCTTGCCGATGTGCTCGAGAAGAAGGGCCTGCGGCTGCTCTATTTGACGCCGTGGCCGCCGTCCGGCATCTGGTCGAAGACGGCGCTCAAGACCGCGCCCGATCTGTCGACGCTTTCGATCCGCACCTATGACAAGACCTCGAGCGAGGTATTCGCAAGCGTCGGCGCCAAGGCCGCCTCGATCAGTTTTGCGGACACCATGCCGAAGCTGGTCGACGGCAGTCTCAACGCCGTGCTGTCGTCCGGCGACGGCGGGGCCGGCCGCAAGCTGTGGGAGTATCTGCCCAATTTCACCGAGATCACCTATTCGCTGCCGTTCTCGGTCGCTGCCGTGAACAAGGCGGTCTATAACGGCCTGAGCGCCGATCAGCGCGAGGCCGTCGACGCCGCCGCCCGGCAGACCGAGGCCGAATTGTGGACCGCGCTCTCGACCCGGTTGCAGGAGAACTACGCGCGCATGCGTCAGAATGGCGTCACGATCGAATCGGCGCCTGCGCCCGATATCATCGGGGCGCTGCAATCGGCGGCGGCGACCGCGCAGCGCGCCTGGTGCGGCAAGGCCGGTCCCGTCTGCGCTCAGATTCTCGACGCCTACAAGGCACGCAAACCGTAGCCTACGCGCCGCACATGACTGCCATACCGGGCAGGGAACCCCGGCCTTTCAATTTTCTTCCGCGTTGCAAACGCATTTTCTTGATTTGAACTGTTCCAGATTGCAGTCCAGTGTCCCCGCCGGGTTCAATTGATGAATTGGACTAACAGGGGAAACGCGATGGCAAACCTCACTATCAACGGCAAATCAATCAATGTGGACGTCGAAGACGACACCCCGCTGCTTTGGGCAATCAGGGAAAACGTCGGGCTGACCGGCACCAAATACGGCTGCGGCATTGCACAATGCGGGGCCTGCACCGTCCATATCGACGGCGCCGCGATGCGCTCCTGCGGCATCTCGGTGAGCGAGGCCGTCGGCAAACAAATCACGACGATCGAGGGACTGGCCGCCGCCAACGGCGCGCTGCACAAGGTGCAGCAGGCCTGGGTCGCCAAGGACGTTCCGCAATGCGGCTATTGCCAGAGCGGCATGATCATGGCGGTCGTGGCGCTTCTGAAGGAAAAGCCGAAGCCGACCGACCAGGATATCAACGAAGCCATCACCAATATTTGCCGATGCGGAACCTTCCAGCAGGTCCGCGAGGCGATCCACGCCGCTGCGAACGCGTGAGGGGGATGTCATGAACAAGCACATCACGCTCAATCGCCGCGCCTTCGTCATCGGCACCGCCGCCGTCGCCGGCGCCGGCCTCTCGGTCGGCATGGATATCCCGTTCGGCGGCCCGACCGTGGTCCGCGCCGCCGACGGGTCGCCTGAGGTCAATGTCTGGGTGGTGATCCGCCCCGACGACACCGTGGTGATCCGAATCGCCCGCTCGGAAATGGGTCAGGGCACGCTGACCGGCCTTGCCCAACTCGTCGCCGAAGAACTCGAATGCGACTGGTCGAAGGTCACCACCGAATATCCGACCCCGGGTCAAAGTGTCGCACGCAAGCGCGCGTGGGGCGATTTCTCGACCGGTGGCAGCCGCGGCATCCGCACCAGCCAGGATTATGTCCGGAAGGGCGGCGCCACCGCGCGCATGATGCTGGTGCAGGCCGCTGCCAATGAATGGAAGGTGCCGGCGTCGGAATGCACCGCCGCCAACAGCACCATCACCCACACGCCGTCGAGCAAGAAGACCACCTACGGCAAGGTGGTGGAAGCCGCCGCCAAACTGACGCCTCCCGCCGACGCCGAGATCAAGCTGAAGGATCCCAAGGACTGGAAGATCATCGGCAAGAGCGTGCTGCGGCTCGACACCGTCGAGAAGACCAACGGCCAGATGATCTACGGCGCCGACATCAAGCTGCCGGGCATGCTGAACGCCGCGATCAAGGATTGTCCAGTGTTCGGCGGCAAGCTGAAGAGCTACGACGAAGCCAAGATCACGGGCATGAAGGGCGTCAAGAAGGTCGTGAAGGTCGGCGAGACTGCGGTCGCCGTCGTTGCCGATACCTGGTGGCACGCCAAGACCGCGCTCGACGCGCTGCCCATCGTCTGGGACGAGGGCCCCAACGCCAAGGTCTCCAGCGAATCGATCGCCAAATGGCTGGCCGAGGGTCTCGACAATTCGCAGCCCGCGTTGATCGGCAACCAGAATGGCGACGCCAAGGCTGTGCTTGCGAGCGCCACCAAGAAGGTCGAGGCGGTCTACAGCTATCCCTACCAGAACCATGCCTGCATGGAGCCGCTCAACGCCACCGCGCTCTATACCGCGGATAAATGCGAGGTGTGGTGCGGCACCCAGAACGGCGAAGCGGCGTTTGCCGCGGTCCTCGAAGTATCGGGGCTGCCGGCCGACAAATGCGAGGTGCACAAGCAGATGCTCGGCGGCGGTTTCGGCCGTCGTGGCATGACCGACTATGTCCGGCAGGCGGTGACCATCGCCAAGCAGATGCCGGGCACGCCGGTGAAACTGCTGTGGTCGCGCGAAGAGGACATGGCGCACGGCGCCTATCACCCCATCACGCAGTGCAAGCTGACCGGCGCCTTCGACGCCGACAACAATCTGACGGCGTTGCATGTCAGATTGTCGGGGCAATCGATCCTGTTCAGCCTTCGCCCCGCGGCACTGGAAAACGGCAAGGATCCCGCCGCTTTCCAGGGCCTCAGCCCGACGGGCGACTGGGCGATCGGCTATAGCGTGCCGAACCTCCTGGTCGAGCATTCAATGCGCAATCCCCACGTTCCACCCGGCTTCTGGCGCGGCGTCAACGTCAACCAGAATGCGATCTATCTGGAATGTTTCATGGACGAACTGGCCCTGTCAGTCGGCCAGGATCCGGTCGCGTTCCGGCGCAAGCTGATGAGCAAGCATCCGAAGCATCTCGCTGTGCTCAATGCCGTCGCCGAGAAGATCGGCTGGGACAAGCCGGCGCCGCAAGGCGTGTTCCGCGGCATCGCCCAGCATATGGGCTATGGCAGCTATGTCGCGGCGGCGGCCGAAATCTCGGTGACCGACGGCAACAAGATCAAGGTGCATCGCATCGTCGCCTCCACCGATCCCGGCTACGCCGTCAACCCGGCGCAGATCGAGCGGCAGATCGCGGGTTCGTTCGTCTACGGTCTTTCCGGATTGTTCTACGGCGGATGCACCGTGAAGGATGGCGCGATCGAGCAAACCAACTTCGACACCTACAATTCGATGCGGATTGCCGAGATGCCGAAAGTGGAATCGATCGTGATGCCGAGCGGCGGCTTCTGGGGCGGCGTCGGCGAACCCACCATCTGCGTGGCGGGTCCGGCGGTGCTCAACGCCTACTTCGCGGCGACCGGCAAGCGTATCCGCTCGGTGCCACTGAAGGACCAGAACATCTCGTTCGCCTGATATCGCGGGCGGCAGCTTCACGGCCGCCGCCTGCCTTTTTTCGGAAATGGTTCCATGGACGTCAAGCGACCGGACGTCACGCGCCCGCTGACGCGACGGGATGTCGCTCGCGGCATCGCCGCGTCGGTAGCGGCTTCGGCATGGCCGCGTCCTGCGCTGGCGCAAGCGGCGGCGCGAGTCGTCGTGATCGGCGGCGGATTTGGCGGCGCCAGTTGCGCGCGGGCGCTCCGGCAAATCGCCCCGAAATTGCAGGTGACCTTGATCGAGCCGAACCGGATTTTTGCCGCCTGCCCGCTCAGCAACGAAGTCGTCGCGGGTTTGCGCGAACTGACGGCGCAGCAATTCCATTATGACGGGATTGCTGCCGAAGGCGTCAACGTCGTTCTGCAAGCCGCCACAAAAATCGACCCGCATGCCCGCACGGTCGGCCTGGCCGACGGCGGTTCGCTCAGTTACGACCGCCTGGTCCTGGCGCCGGGCATCGACCTGCGCTTCGATGCGCTGCCCGGTTACAATGAAGACGCGTCCTTGAAGATGCCGCATGCGTGGAAGGCCGGCGAGCAGACAATCCTGCTGCGCAAGCAGATCGAAGCCATGGACGATGGCGGCCTGGTCGTGATTGCGGTGCCGGCCGCACCGTTGCGCTGCCCGCCCGCGCCCTACGAGCGCGCCAGCCTGATTGCGCATTATCTCAAGGCGAAAAAGCCGCGCTCGAAAATCCTGATCCTCGACGCCAAGGATGGTTTTTCGCAACAAAGGCTGTTTGAAGCTGCCTGGAAGGACCTCTATCCAGGCCTGATCGAACGCATCGCGCTGTCGCAAGGCGGCCGCGTGACGTCGGTCGATCCATCGACCAACACCATCATCACCGATTTCGGCAATTACACCGCACAGGTCGCCAGCGTAGTCCCGCCGCAAAAGGCCGGACATATTGCCGAGATTGCGGGCGCCGCCGACAACACCGGCTGGTGCCCGGTCGATCCCGTCAGCTTTGCCTCGAAACTCGTGCCCAACATCCATGTCATTGGAGACGCCGCGATCGCGGGCGCCATTCCGAAATCGGCTTCGGCCGCACAAGCGCAGGGCAAGGCCTGCGCGGCGGCGATCGTCAACATGCTGTCTGGCAAGCCGCCCGATACACCGCGGCTGACCGGGACCTGCTACAATACGGTCGCACCGGGCTATGCCTTCTCGCAGTCCGGCGTATATCAGCCCAAGGATGGACTGTTCGCCGAGGTCGAAAACACGACAAGCCCGGTCAATGCGCCGCGCGAGATACGCCAGCGCGAGGCGGAGCGCGCGGCAGACTGGTTCAAGACGATTACGGTGGATGCGTTTGGCTAGATCGATGATCCAGTTGGCAGCGATGGGATTCGCGGCGGTGGTGCTCGCCCCCTGCCCGGCCGGCGCGCAGGCGTTGCGGCCGTATGCGATCGTCGGCGATGCCATTCCGGAACCGCTTACCGCGCCGGGAGACGCGACGCGCGGCCGCGCGCTGGTGGTCGAACGCACCAGCACTTGCATCCTCTGCCACAACGGCCCATTTCCCGAACAGAAGTTCCAGGGCGATCTGGCGCCTAGCCTCGCGGGCGCCGGCAGCCGCTGGTCGGAGGGACAGCTTCGGCTTCGGTTGGTCGACGGCAGCCGCCTCAATGGCGCGACGATCATGCCGTCCTATTATCGCGTGGACGGTCTCACCCGCGTCGGCCCGGCATGGCGCGGCAAGCCGATCCTGTCGGCCGAACAGATCGAGGATATCGTGGCGTATCTGGTAACGCTGCGTGAATAGGAAGAGATGATGCGAAAACAGGATTCCACCCGCCGCCAGTTCCTTGGCCTCGCCGGCGGCGTGGCCGTGCTCGGCGCGGTTCCGATCGTCACGGTGCGGCCGGTCGAGGCGACGCCAGCAGAGCTTGCCTCCGCGATCCGCAACGTCACCGGCGGTGCTGCGGTGAAGACCGGCAAGGTCAAACTCGACGTGCCGCCGCTGGTCGAGAACGGCAACACCGTGCCGATGACGGTGAGCGTCTCGCATCCGATGGCGCCGGAGGATCACGTCAAGAGCATCCACGTCTTCAACGAGAAGAATCCGCAACCCAATATCGCCAATTTTTATCTCGGCCCGCATTCCGGCCGCGCCCAGGTCTCGACCCGGATTCGTCTTGCCGACAGCCAGAAGATCGTCGCCATCGCGCGGCTGTCCGACGGCTCGTTCTGGTCGGCCACCGTCGAGGTCATTGTGACGCTGGCGGCCTGCACCGAGGAGGTGATCTGATGCCCTCCGCATTGATCAACGTTCCCGCCAAGGCCAAGCGTGGCGATATCATCGAGATCAAGACCTTGATGTCGCACATCATGGAAACCGGCTTTCGTCATACCGCAACCGGCGAGGTGATACCGCGCGACCTCATCACGGGTTTCACCTGCCGCTATAACGGCACCGAGATCTTTCGCGCCGACCTGTTTCCGGCGATCGCCGCCAATCCGTTCATCACCTTCTTCACCACCGCGACCGCGAGTGGCAAGTTCGAATTCGAATGGATCGGCGACAACGGCTTTTCGGAAATCGCATCGGCCTCGATATCCGTCGAATGAGGTTGGCCGGACTCATCATGCTGTCCGTGCTGCTGACGGCGGACGCCGTCGGCGCCGAAATCCCGCCGCCCGAACGGCGCTCCGGCTACAGCTTCATGACGCCGGACACAAAGGCGATGCAGGATGACGACACCACCAATCCCGGCATGCTCTGGGTGCTGGACGGCGAGAAATTATGGGCGCGCAAGGCGGGCGGCGCGGATAAGGCCTGCGCCGATTGCCACCACGACGCGCGCACCAGCATGAAGGGCGTTGCGGCACGCTATCCCGCGTTCGACAAGGCGCTCGGCCGGCCGGTCGACCTCGAACAGCGGATCAATCTGTGCCGGGCCAATCAGCAGCAGGCGACGCCGTTTCCCTATGAGAGCCGCGACCTGCTGGCGCTGACCGCCTTGGTCGCGCAACAATCGCGCGGTACCGCAATCGAGACCGGCAGCGATCCGCAGCTTGCGCCATTCATCGCCAAAGGCCGCGAACTGTTCATGCAGCGGCAGGGCCAGCTCAATCTCGGCTGCGCCAATTGCCATGACGATAATTGGGACAAGCGCCTCGCCGGATCGGCGATCACGCAAGCCCACCCGACGGGCTATCCGCTCTACCGGCTGGAATGGCAATCGCTGGGTTCGCTGCAGCGGCGGCTGCGCGCCTGCATCACCGGCATCCGCGCGCAGGCCTATGATTTCGGCGCGCCGGAACTGGTCGAGCTGGAATTGTATCTGATGTCGCGCGCGAAGGGCATGGCGATGGAAGCGCCGGCGGTGCGGCCTTAGGAGTTGTGCGGCCTGGCAATCCATCCCTCATCCTGAGGAGCGGCGTCTTCGCCGCGTCTCGAAGGATGCAGACCCGCCTGTGGCCTCATGGTTCGCCTGGCGATGCGAAGCATCGTCCAGAGACGGCGCACGTGCGACCTCTCACCATGGGGTGTTGCGATCACCGCTCCGCGAAGGCCTTCTCGACCACGAACTGGGCCGGCTCGCCGTGGTTGCCTTCGACAAAGCCCTTGCCGCCCAGCAGTGTGCGGGTATCGGCGACCAGCGCCGGGCTGCCACAGATCATGACACGATCGTGCGCGGGTTCGAGCGAAGCCAAACCGATATCGCCGAACAGCTTGCCTGAGTTGATGAGGTCGGTGATACGGCCGCGGTTGCGGAAGGGGTCGCGCGTGACGGTCGGATAATAGATCAACTGGTTGCGCACGAGGTCGCCGATCAGTTCATCGTTTGGCAATTCCTTGGTGATCATCTCGCCATAGGCCAGTTCCGCGACGCGGCGGCAGCCGTGCAACAGCACCACCTTCTCGAAGCGCTCATACGTTTCGGGATCCTTGATCACGCTGAGAAACGGCGCGAGGCCCGTGCCGGTGCCGATCAGATAGAGGTTGCGGCCGTCCTGCAGGTTGTCGATGACCAGCGTGCCGGTGGCCTTGCGGCTGACGATGATCTCGTCACCCTGCTTCAGGTGCTGCAGGCGCGAGGTCAGCGGCCCATCCGGCACCTTGATCGAAAAGAATTCGAGCCGGTCTTCATAATTGGCGCTCGCGACGCTATAGGCGCGCAGCAGCGGCTTCTCGCCGACCTTCAAGCCGATCATGGTGAACTCGCCGTTCCGAAAACGGAACGAGGGATCGCGCGTGGTGGTGAAGCTGAACAGCGTGTCGGTCCAGTGATGGACGCTGAGAACGCTTTCCTGATTGAAATTGCTCATCTTATCCCGCTTTTGGAGGCAGATTGCGATGTCAAACTCATTCGTATACGATCATTCGTGTACGAATGAATAATCCTTCTTGATCCCGCCGTCAAGCCGCGGGCAAGATGGCCGGCGACGCCCTGAAGGCATTGAACAACAAGGAAAATCCGATGTCGCACGACGCACCCCAGGCAAGCGGCCCGAGCAAGCTCGTCATCCGTAATATCGGGCTGTTGCTGTCGGGGGCGCTGGAAAAGCCGATCTTGGACGCCGACACGATCGTGGCCGAGAACGGCAAGATATCAGCGATCGGCCGCCTCAAGGACGTCGACACCGAGGGCGCCACGACGGTCGTCAACGCCAACGGCACCACGGTCGCCCCCGGCCTGATTGACAGCCATGTCCACCCCGTCGCTGGCGACTGGACGCCGCGGCAGAACCAGATGGGCTGGATCGACAGCTATCTGCATGGCGGCGTCACCACGATGATATCAGCCGGCGAAGTCCATATGCCCGGCCGGCCCCGCGATGTCGTCGGCGTCAAGGCGATGGCGATTTTCGCGCAACGCGCGTTCTGGAATCTTCGGCCCGGCGGCGTGAAGATCCATGCCGGCGCCCCCGTGATCGAGAGCGAAATGGTCGAGGACGATTTCAAGGAATTGGCCGCGGCCGGGGTCAAACTGCTCGGCGAAGTCGGGCTCGGCGGCGTCAAGGACGGTCCGACCGCGCGCAAGATGGTGGGCTGGGCGCGCAAATACGGCATCCAGAGCACGATCCACACCGGCGGCCCCTCGATCCCCGGCTCCGGCCTGATCGACAAGGACGTGGTGCTGGAAGCCGACACCGACGTGGTCGGCCATATCAATGGCGGCCACACCGCGCTGCCCGACGACCAGATCCGCTGCATCTGTGAGGGCTGCAAGCGCGGGCTGGAGCTGGTTCACAACGGCAATGAACGCTCGGCGCTGTTCACGCTGCGCACCGCGCGCGAGATGGGCGATCTGCACCGCGTCATCCTCGGCACCGACGCGCCGGCCGGTTCCGGCGTGCAGCCGCTCGGCATTTTGCGCATGGTGTCACTGCTGTCCTCGCTCGGCGAATTGCCGGCCGAGATCGCCTTCTGCCTTGCGACCGGCAACACCGCCCGCATGCGCGCGCTCGACTGCGGCATCATCGAGGTCGGCCGCTCCGCCGATTTCGTCATCATGGACATGGCGCAGCACTCGCCCGGCAAGAACCTCCTGCACAGCGTGCAGCTCGGCGACCTCCCCGGAATCGGCATGACCATCATCGACGGCATCGTCCGCACCCAGCGCAGCCGCAACACCCCGCCGGCGACGCGGGTGCCGGAGATCGTGGTGGGGCATTAGGGAGCCCGACCTCGTAACCGAGCGATGTGGCTCCCGATCCGTGCCGTTACGCCGCGGTTGCCATCTGCTCCTGCCGCGCTCGCTCGGCGTAACGCGCTTCGAGACCGGCGATGGTCCTTTTGAGATTGTCGCGCCGTTCGGTCAGTGTCCGTGCCAGTATCGGATACTTGACGTCGGACCGGTCGGAAATCCCGGCGCGGGCTTCTTCGGCGGCGATGTCGGATTCGATCAGTTGAACGGTGCGAACAAGATCCGCCAGTATCTTGGCAATGACGGCGATCTCCCGTTCGGCACGTTGGCGGCCTGTCTCAAAACGAGCATGTATGTTCATTTGCGGGCTCCCAATGTCCTGGTTCGGCACATCTTGTGCTGGATGCCGAACACCTGACACGTCCATCGCAAAGGGCTTGCCAACTGCGACCACGCAAGAACACGGTGAAGCGATCAACCCCCGCGCCCGATAGTATGGTGCGCACGGCGCAAGCATGCCCTCACGAACGTTGGCGGTTGCTGATCCTCCGTAGTTCTCCGGGTTAGTCACCCTGGGCGGCATTGCCTATAAAGCGTCGGCGAACGACTGAGGATGGACGTCGGTCACCCGATGTCCAAGGGGTTGTTTGATCGCGAGGCCCGGACTCCGGGGGGCATTCCGGGCCTCGTTTGATCCCGCTTTCACCGCAGCTTGCTCAGCAGCGCCATCAGCGTCTCGCGCTCCTTGGCGTCGAGCGGCGCCAGCGTCTCCCGGGTGATCGCCAGCGCGTTCGGCGCGGCTTTTTCGGCGAGCTGTTGCCCTGCCCGCGAGAGACTGACCAGCAGACGACGGCCGTCTTCGGGATCGGGGCTGGTTTCGGTGAGACCGCGCGCGGTGAGCCGGTCGATCACGCCCTTGATGGTGGCGACATCCATCGCGGTCAGCCGGCCCAGCAGATTTTGCGAGCACGGCCCGGTTTCAGACAGTTTGGAGAGCGCGGCCCATTGCGTCGGCGTCAGATTGATGCCGATCTCGCGGGCGAAGATCGTGGCATGGCGCTGCGAAACCTGGCGCAGGATGAAGCCGACCTGCTCATCGAGGATGTAGGACGGCTTCTGCGGCTTGACGCTTCGTTTCGGCGCAACACTCCTGCCCATCTGCGCTCTCTCTTTCGGTTTGCCGCCGGTCACAGCGACAGATGCGCGTCGCGGATATCCGGACGCGCGTCGAGTTCGGCCATCGTACCGCCGTAGCAGATCTTGCCGCGCTCGATGATGTAGGCGCGGTCGGAGATCAGTCTTGCAAAGTGCAAATTCTGTTCGGAGACGACGATGCTGACGCCCTCCTTCTTCATCGCCAGGATGGCGTCGACCATCTGCTCGACGATTTTCGGCGACAGCCCTTCGGAGGGCTCGTCCAGCAGCACCAGCGACGGATTGCCCATCAGGGTTCGCGCGATCGTCAGCATCTGCTGCTCACCGCCGCTCATGCGCCCGCCGGGACGGCCGCGCATCTCGCCGAGATTGGGAAACAGCGTGAACAGCTTTTCGCGGGTCCAGTACGGCGCGTTGGGGCGCTTCGGCTGGCGGCCGACCTCGAGATTTTCCTCGACGGTCAGATCCGTGAAGATGCGCCGCTCCTCGGGCACGTAACCGAGCCCGCCGCGCACGATGGCATGCGTCGGCTCGGCGGAAACGTCCCTGCCCTCGAACGTGATCCGGCCGGAGCGCTGCTGCACGAGGCCGACGATGGAACGGAAGGTCGTCGACTTGCCGGCGCCGTTGCGACCGAGCAGCGCGACCACCTCGCCCTCGCCGATTTCCAGCGCGATATCGAACAGGATATGCGCCGGGCCGTAATAGGAGTTGAGGTTCTCGACGCTGAGCTTCATGCGCCGGCTCCCTCGCGGTGCCGCGCGTCGTAGACCAGGCCCTCGCCGAGATAGATGGCGCGCACCTGTGGATTGCCGCGGACCTGCTCGGGCGTCCCTTCCGCGATCAGGCTGCCGCGATTGAGCACGAGGATGCGGTCGGCATGTTCGAACACCACGTCCATGTCGTGCTCGGTGAACAATACACCGATCGATTTTTCGCGGGCGATTTCAGCCGTCAGCCGCATCAGTTCGACGCGCTCGCGCGGCGCCATGCCCGCCGTCGGCTCGTCCATCAACAAGAGTTTTGGCTGGTTGGCGAGCGCGATGGCAAGCTCGAGCCGCTTGAGATCGCCATAGGCGAGTTCGCCGCAGGGACGCTCCGCATAAGCACCCATGCCGACGAGATCGAGCAGCCGGCCGGCCTCGTCGCGTGCGTAGTTGGCCGTCGAGCCGAAGAGATTGAACAATTGCCGCCCATACGACACCAGCGCGACCTGTACATTCTCGCGCACGGTCATGGTCGGGAACGTCGCAGTGATCTGGAAGGTGCGGCCGACGCCGAGCCGCCAGACCTGCCGCGGCTTTTTGCCGACGGTGTCCTCGCCCAGCAGTTTGATGCGGCCGCTATCGGGCGTGTTCTGGCCGTTGAGCATATCGAAACAAGTGCTCTTGCCCGCGCCATTGGGCCCGATGAGCGCCAGGATTTCGCCTGATCGCAGCGAAAACGAGACGCTGCGCACGGCATGAACCCCGCCATAGGATTTGCTCAAATTCTCGACCGACAACAATGTGGGGACCATGCTCATTCGGCGGTCTCGATCCGGGACGTGGCCAATGATGAATCGGGCGAGGATGATTTGGAGGAGGAGGATCTGCGGCGGTTCCTGATCGTCTCGAGTACCCCGACGATGCCTTTGGGAAACGCCACCACGATCAATACGACAAAACCGCCGAGCACCAGCTTGGACAGATCGGTCTGGCTCACCAGCCAGATGTTGAGCGCCTTGAAGACGATGGCGCCGACCACAGCGCCCGAGACGGTCTCGACGCCGCCGAGCAGCACCATCACCAGCGCATCGACCGACAGCGAGATGCCAAGGCTGTCGGGAAAGACACTTCCCTTCAGATACGCGAACAGTGCGCCGGCAAAGCCGGCGACGGTGCCGGCGATCACGAACGCGGTCCACTGCACGCGCTTGCCGTTGATACCGATGGCTTCACTGCGCAGCAGCGAGTCACGGGTGGCGCGCAGCGCGAAGCCGAACGGCGAGAACACGATCACCCTGAGCAAGGCGACCGCGATCGCGGCAATGCCGAGCGACAGCCAGTAGAAACTCGCAGGTCCCGCTGCCCATTTCTCGGGCCAAACTCCCAAAATGCCGTTGTCGCCGCCGGTCACCGTGACCCACTGGAAGGCGATCGACCAGACGATCTGCGCAAAGGCCAAGGTCAGCATCGCGAAATAAACGCCGGTCAATTGCACGGCGAAGAAGCCGAAGATCGCGGCCCCCAGCAGGCCGAGCAGCGGGCCCATCAGAAGTGAGACGATCATCGGCAGCCCCGCCGCCTTGGCGAGGAAGGCGACGCCGTACGCGCCGAGGCCGAAATAGGCAGCATGGCCGAACGAGGCGAGCCCGCCAACCGACATCAGGAAATGCAGGCTGGCGGCAAAGATCACGAAGATCGCGATCTCAGATCCCACGGTGAGCGCGTAATTGCCGGCGAGCAGCGGCAGCATCGCCGCAACCGCAAGCGCCGATATCGCCAGCCAGCGTTCGTTCGATGTCAGCGGGCGCCAGGGATTGACGGTCAGGCCCGGCGTGCGGCGTGCGGCGGCTTCCGGCTTGCCGAACAGGCCCCACGGGCGGACGATCAGCACCACCGCCATCACGAGGAATACCAGGATGATGGAAATCTTCGGGAAAATGAGGATGCCGAACGCATTGAGCTCTGACACCAGCACGGCGGCCACGAAGGCGCCGATAATGCTGCCAAGGCCGCCAATCACGACCACCACGAACACGTCGACGATGATGCGCAGGTCGAGCGCATGATGAACTGCATCGCGCGGGATCTGAAGCGCGCCGCCGAGCGCGGCGAGGAAGACGCCGAGCGCGAACACGCTGGTGAACAGCCATTTCTGATTGACGCCGAGCGCGGCCACCATGTCGCGGTCCTGCGTCGCCGCGCGCACCAGCACGCCCCAGCGGGTGCGCTGGAACAGCAGCCACAAGATGCCGAGCACGACCGGGCTGAGCCCGATCAGGAACAGATCGTAGCTCGGGATGTTCTGGCCGAAGAAATCCACCGCGCCTTTAAAGCCCGGCGCGCGGCGGCCCAGCAGATCATCGGGGCCCCAGATCAGCACCACGATATCCTGAACCATCAGGGTCAGGCCGAAGGTCGCGAGCAACTGGAACAGTTCCGGCGCGTGATAGATCCGCCGCAGCAGCACCATCTCGACGATCACGCCGACCACGGCCACGATCAGCGACGCCAGGACGATGCCGCCCCAGAACCCGACGGCGCCCGAGAAGCGCTCGGTCAGCGTGAACGCGACATACGCGCCGAGCATATAGAAAGCGCCATGGGCAAAGTTCACGATCCGCGTCACGCCGAAGATGATCGACAGCCCCGAGGCGACCAGAAACAGCGACGCCGCGCTGGCCAGACCGGTCAGGAACTGTACGAAGTAGAAGGCCATGCGATGTGTTGCTCGAGTGCGTATCAGGTCGGTGGCCACATCCCTCGGGACGGCGTTGCGCGCCTCCTCGGGATGAGGTTTCCTTGCCTACCTCTCCCACAGGGAGAAGTAGGATCGCGCGAGCGATCCGGGTGAGGGGTTACAGACCAACGAGAGACCGCCCCCCTCACCCGAATTCTTTCGCTACGATCAAAATTCACCTCTCCCTTCGGGAGAGGTGAAGATCAATCCTTCGGCCGGAGCTTTTCGATTTCGGCATCGCTGGGCAGATAGTCCGACCCCTTGCGGTAGACCGAATCCACCATCACGCCCTTGCCGTCCTTCAGCGCGGTCTTGCCGACGTAGGCTCCGAGCGTGGACTGGTGATCGTTCTTGCGGAAGGTGATCTCGCCGAATGGCGACGGCATCGACAGCCCTTCGGCAGCAGCGATCAGTTTTTCCGGATCGGTGGAGTTGGCCTTTGTCAGGATCGCTGCCGCCGCCTTGATGGTCTGGTAGCCGACGATCGAGCCGAGGCGCGGATAATCGTTGAACTTGGCCTGATAGGCTTTGAGGAATTTATCATGGTCCGGCGTCTTGATGTCGTACCAGGGGTAGCCGGTGACGATCCAGCCCTCCGGTGTTTCGTCCTTCAAGGGATCGAGATATTCCGGCTCGCCGGTGAGGAAGGACGCCACCGAGCGCCCCTTGAACAGGCCGCGGGTGTTGCCCTCGCGGACCAGTTTCACCAAATCAGCCCCGAAGGTGACGTTGAGGATCGCTTCCGGATTGGCGGCCGCAACCGCCTGCACCACCGGGCCCGCATCGATCTTGCCCTGCGGCGGCCACTGCTCGTCGACCCAGACGATATCGGGGCGCTTCTCGGACATCAGCTTCTTGAACACGGAAACCGCGGACTGGCCGTATTCGTAGTTCGGCGCGATCGTGGCCCAGCGTTTCGCCGGCAGTTTCGCCGCCTCTTCCACCAGCATCGCGGCCTGCATGTAGTTGGAGGGACGCAGGCGGAAGGTGTAGCGGTTGCCCTTGGCCCAGGTGATGGCGTCGGTCAGCGGTTCGGCGGCGAGGAAGAACACTTTTTTCTGGTTGGCAAAATCGCTGACGGCTAGGCCGATATTGGACAGGAACGTGCCGGTCAGCATCGCGACATTCTCGCTCGACACCAGCTCGTTGGCCGCGGTCTGCGCATCCGCCGGCTTGCCGCCATCGTCCTTGGAGATGACGACCAGCTTCTTGCCGTTGATGCCACCGCCCGCGTTGATTTCCTCGACCGCGAGCTGCCAGCCCTTGCGATAGGGTTCGGTGAAGGCGGGCAGCAGCGAATAGCTGTTGATCTCGCCGATCTTGATCTCCTGCGCCATGGCCGATGTCGCCATGCCCGCCACCGCGATCGCCAATCCCGCTCCCAGCAAATAACTCCGTCGCATACCCTCACCCTCCAATGTTGAAGCCAATTCTATTTGGGCATGATCTCATCGGAAAACCGGTACCCACTTTTCCGGATCATGCTTCACCTCAATCCGTCTTCGCCTTTGACTTCCGCAACCGTCAACCCGCCGACCCGCGGCAGCGGCCGGCCGCTGTCGGTGACGGCGACCGCCACCATGATCTCGTTGGCACGCGGCGCATCGTTGATCTGCACCTCCATGCCATCGAAATGGCTGCGCACGAAGGCGGCGTCCTTGTGGCCGAGCGGAATATCGAGCGTGGTGCCCGGGCCGCTGCGCTTCTTCGACGACGGAATCAGCGCCGCACCCTTGCCCAGGACCTTGCGCACCGGCGCGCCCATCTTGGGATGCAAAATCGCGGCCGCATGCTCGAGTTCGCCATTTTCGCCGACCGCGGCGGCCTTGCCATAGCTGTGTGCCCTGGCGCCATCGATCCCGAGCGCGGCGACCGCCCGCTTCGACAGCAATTCGCCGAGTTCCTCGCCGATCGCGATCAGCGGCGAGAGGTCCTCGACATATTTGCCGGCGAACGGATTCTCAATCACGGCAATCGCCGCGGCCCGGCGCGTCGGCGGCGACACCTTCTGGCCCATCTCCAGATGGGTCTCCTCGACCACCGTGACGATCTTGCGGATGATGGCGCCCATGGTGTCAGCCTTGGTTCCGGTCAAGCATGAACTCTACTTCCTATCGCGCTTCCGTGAAGGGGCTGCAACGCCGGTGTCACGCCGACAGTAGCTCCCACCACGAGGGTTTCGCCAAGCAGGCGTAACGCCGCGCCTTCGATCAAGCCGGCGACAAGCAATTGTTGCGCCTGATGTGCGCCTGCCTGCAACGCGCCGTCAATTTCGCCCGGCGTCAGGGACCCGACGTCGCGGGTAACCAGGCGCGCGCCAAGGTCGCTGTCGGGCTGCAATTCACTGGCCGGGCAGCGGATGATTGCGGGATGACCGGGCAGATCAACGGCATTGGCGATGATAGTCGCGGCGGCATCGGCCTGTGACGCCGTTCGCGCCAGCACGGTGACGGCATCGGCAATGCCGAGCGAGAAACTGCGCCCGTGGCGGCCGCTGGTGGCGATGCCCCGGGCCGAATCGTCCGCATCGATCGTCATCATGCGCATCAGGCCGTGCCGATCCGGCCGGTCCATCAGGCCGACGCTGAACTGCTCGCCGTCGGCCAGATGCAGCGCGATATCGCCGCCATTATTGACATAGGCACGCTCGAGATCCGCCGCTTCCAGCATTGCGTCTAAAATCTCTTCCGCTACCGAGCCCGCCACCGCCGCCATCGGTGTGATGAAATGATCCGGCGCAAAGGGTGCAACCGCCGCATGCATGCGGCGCGCGACCACGCCTTTCAAGAGGCACTGCACGGGATCAGCGGCCTGGCGCAGCGTCGTCAATTCCCCGCAGAGCTCATCAAGCAAACCCGCAAACCGCCGCGACGCCGCGTCATAGGCGGCGCGGACCTCCGCCGCCTGCCCGTTGGCCTCGATGATCAGATCGATCGGACCGTCCTGCAAATGCAGCCGCCTGCCGTCGGCGAGAAGCGCCATTTGCGGTAAGCGTTTCATGGGTGCCGCCCCGGAATGTAAGGCATCGGACGCACTTCCGTGTTGTCCCGCAGCGACGCCAGCGGAACGACATAATCCATATGGCCGCCGAGCGCGGCATAATCCGACAGCCGCAGCGTGAACTCGATCGGCGCCACCAGCGCCGGCGTCGGCACGTAGCCGAACGCGCCGGCCGGCATCTGGGTGACGTCCACCATGAAGGTGATGCCACCGCCGGGCCAGACATAGACCGGCGCGCCGCCGCTGGTCACCCGCGTCAGCGCATCCTTGACCGAGCGCGTCAGCCGCACCGGATTGTCGGTGACACCGGCGCGCAGCGAGCCGCCCGCCCCGCCCATGAACAGCACCGTGCACAGCGCCGGCTCGCAATTTTCCTGGATGCGCTCGACCGAGAGTTTCAGGTCGAGCGGCATCTGGGTCTCGACGGGCCTCAACGCCTCGTCGAGCACGTAATAAGCGGCGTGCTCGCCCGTCGTCGAGACCATCAGCATGGTCAGACCCGGCCGCGCTTCCTTTGGATTGAACGGACCCAGCACGGACAACGGATCGGAGATTTTGGTGCCACCCCAGCCGGTGCCGGGCTCGGCGACCTGGAAATAACGGCCCGGCGTCGAGCGTCGTCCCTTCATCTTGATCCCGGTATCGGGAATATCGAGCAGCTTGCCGGCCTGATGCTCGCTGAGAACGCCGGTGATGTGATCGTCCACCACGACGACCTCATCGACCTTGCCGTGCCATTGCTTGGCGAACATGCCGATGGTCGCGGAGCCGCACCCGACCCGCATGCGCTCTTCCGCGACGCCATTGACAACAGGCGGATAGCCCGCCTGCACCACGACGGTGGCGCCGCCGTCGATCGTGAGCTCGACCGGCTTGCAATTGGAAAGGTCCATCAGCGCGTCGCAGGTGACGCGGCCTTCTTTCTTCGAGCCGCCGGTGAGATGATGCACGCCGCCGAGCGAAAGCATCTGCGATCCGTATTCGCCCGTCGTGACATGGCCGATCGCCTCGCCCTGCACGCGGACGGTCGCGGTCTCCGGCCCGAGGTGCCGGTCGGTGTCGATCTTCACCTTGACGCCGCAATAGCTGAAAATGCCTTCGGTGACGACGGTGACCATGTCGACGCCGTCGATCTCCGACGACACGATGAAGGGCGCGGGCTTGTAATCGGGATAGGTCGTGCCCGCGCCGATCGCGGTCACGAACACATTGGGCTCACGGACGAGCTTGCCGTCCCAATCGCCGCCGCCAGCCTGGAACGGCACCAGCCGTCCGCCATGCGACACCGTGCGCTCCAGCACGATATGCGGATCGACGCGGACCAGTGTGCCATCATGATTGGCGTAGCGATCGCATGCGCCCGCCGCGCCCGGCTTGATGTAGCACATCACCGGACAGGCATCGCACCGGATCTTGTCGTCAGCTGCGGTCGTCGCACCAGTCATGAACAAGCCCGCAAATTGGGGAAGGCGCCGATCGTGCCCGCATTCCCGCAGGCTGGATCAGTTTGTTCGTATACGAACGATGTTGCGCGCGGACGGAAATCCTGTCAAGCGGGCCGATCGGCGAAAAACGCCTTTGCCGCATAAAAACTCATTTGCCTCCTGCCGTTGTTTATAAAGCGGGCAACGCGGATGGCGGCGGAACGCGCCGCTTGCACGTTTGTACACAAACAGTATCCTCGAAGCACGTTCCGCGGATATTTTGCAGCGCAACCGGGGCCTATGGGGGAGCATGACGCAGAGCACGATGCGCCTGACCGTCAACGGCAAAACCTGTGATGTCGATGCCGCGCCCGACACCGCGTTGCTCTATGTTCTGCGCAACGACCTCGCCTTGAACGGACCGAAATATGGCTGCGGGCTCGGTGAATGCGGCGCCTGTGCCGTGCTGATCGACGGCGAGGCGGCGCGTTCCTGCGTGATCCCGATCGAAGGCTGCACCGGGCGCGACATTGTGACGCTCGAAGGTCTCGGCTCGCGCGCGCATCCCGATCCCGTGCAGGAAGCCTTCATCCGCGAACAGGCCGCACAATGCGGCTACTGCCTGAACGGCATGATCATCAGCACCAAGGCGCTGCTCACGCGCAATGCGCATCCTTCCGAGGCCGAGATACTGGAAGCGCTTCGCTACAATCTGTGCCGCTGCGGCGCGCATATCGAAATTGTTCGCGCGGCGATGCGGGCCGCGGGCCATGCCGTCGAGGCGCATGACTGATGGCAGCGCCGGACAATCCTTCACACGGACCGCACCAGGGATCGCTGTCGGTCGTGCGTGCGTTGGAGTCGGGCGCGTTCGAGACTTTTATCAGGATCACGGCCGATGGTTCGGTCAACGCCTATAACGGCCATGTCGATCTCGGCACCGGCATTCGCACTTCCCTCGGACAGATCGTCGCTGAAGAACTCGACGTGTCCTTTGCGCGCGTCGTGGTGGTGCTCGGCGATACGTCCGTCGTCCCCAACCAGGGCGCGACGATCGCGAGCGAAACCATCCAGATCACCGCGGTGCCGCTGCGCAAGGCGGCGGCGCAGGCACGGCAATTTTTGGTCGCGCGGGCGGCGGAACGGCTGGAAGCGCCGGTCGGAGACCTCAGCATTGAAGACGGACTGATCCGCGGCAAGGACAACCGCACCGTCAGCTATGGCGAATTGATCTCGGACGAAGTCATTCGACTCGAACTCGCCGACGACGTGGCGGTCAAGGATGTCAGCGCCTATTCCATCGTCGGGAACTCCGTGCCGCGCGTCGATCTCCCCGCCAAGGCGACCGGCGAACTAGTCTATGTCCATGACATGCGCCTGCCCGGCATGCTGCATGGCCGCGTCGTGCGGCCGCCTTACGCCGGCATCGATGCCGGCCCGTTCGTCGGCACCAGCCTGATCGCGGTCGACGAGGACTCGGTGCGCGATGTTCCAGGTCTGGTAGCGGTGATCCGGATCGGCGACTTCATCGGCGTGGTCGCCGAGCGCGAGGAGAATGCGATCAAGGCCGCGGCGAAATTGAGGGTAAGCTGGAAGCCGGTACCGACATTACCCGATCTTGGCGATCTGCAAACGGCGCTGCGCGCCAATCCATCGACGCCGCGGACGCTGATCGAGAGGGGCGATGTCGATGCGGCTATTGCGTCCGCGGCCAAACCGATGGCGCGGACCTATGTCTGGCCCTACCAGATGCACGGCTCGATCGGCCCCTCCTGCGCGGTCGCCGATTATCAGGACGGCGCGATCCGGGTGTGGTCGGGCACGCAGAACCCGCACCTCCTGCGCGCCGATCTGGCGCTGCTGATCGAACGGCCGGAAGCCGAGATTGACGTTGTCAGGATGGAGGCCGCCGGCTGCTATGGCCGCAACTGCGCCGATGACGTCACCGCCGACGCGCTGCTGCTGTCGCGCGCGGTCGGGCGTCCGGTGCGCGTGCAACTGACGCGTGAGCAGGAGCACGCCTGGGAGCCAAAGGGCACCGGTCAATTGATGGACGTCAATGGCGGGCTGAATGCCGACGGCAATGTCGCCGCCTATGATTTTGCGACGCGCTATCCTTCCAATGGCGCGCCGACACTTGCGCTGCTGCTCACCGGCCGGATCACGCCGGAGCCTGCCGTGTTCGAGATGGGTGATCGCACCGCGATCCCGCCATATGATTACGAAAACATGCGCGTGGTCGCACATGACATGCCACCGATCGTGCGCGCCTCCTGGTTTCGCGGCGTCTCGGCGCTGCCCAATATATTCGCGCATGAATCCTACATCGACGAACTCGCCACCGAGGCCGGCGTCGATCCGATCGAATATCGCCTGCGCTACCTGAAGGATTCGCGCGCCGTCGATCTCGTCAACGCGGTGGCCGAGCGCGCCGGGTGGAAACCACGGCCGGTCCGGCAGGAGCCGGAGGCCGAGGGCGATATCGTGCGCGGCCGCGGCTTTGCCTATGCGCTCTACGTGCACAGCAAATTCCCGGGCTTTGGCGCGGCATGGTCGGCATGGATCGCCGACGTCGCGGTCAACAAGGCGACCGGCGACGTCAGCGTGACCCGCGTCGTGGCCGGTCAGGATTCCGGGCTGATGATCAATCCCGACGGCGTTCGTCACCAGATCCACGGCAACGTGATCCAGTCGACCAGCCGCGCGCTGATGGAAGAAGTGTCATTCGAGCGCGCGTCGGTGACCGCGCGCGAATGGGGCGCCTATCCCATCATCAAGTTCCCCGATGTGCCCAAAATCGACGTGCTGATGCTGCCGCGGCAGGATCAGCCGCCGCTCGGCGTCGGCGAATCCGCATCGGTTCCGAGTGCTGCGGCGATCGCGAACGCGATCTATGACGCGACCGGCGTACGGTTCCGCGAATTGCCGTTCACCCCTGAACGCATCTTGCAGGGATTGCGCGGCGAAGCGGCACCCGTGCCCGAAACCTTGCCGGCGCCGCGTCCTGCGCCCGCACAGGACAAATGGCACAATCCGTTTGCCGGGCGGCGCGGCGTGCTGGCAACGGCGACGGCATTATGCGCGGCCGTGGTTGGCATCGGCGCAGCCGTGCTGCCATGGCGCGCGATGGCGCCGATCGCGCGGCCGGACGCGTCGGTGTATTCGGCCGCCACCATCGCGCGCGGCGAGCAACTCGCGGCGCTCGGCGACTGCGCGGTCTGCCACACCAGTATCAACGGCGTGCTAAACGCCGGCGGCCGGCCCCTCGAAACGCCGTTCGGCATGATCTACAGCACCAACATCACGCCCGACGTCGAAACCGGGATCGGCGCGTGGTCGTATCCCGCCTTTGAGCGCGCGATGCGCGAGGGCATCCATCGCGATGGCAAGCATCTCTATCCGGCGTTTCCCTACACGCATTTCGCCAAAACCACCGATGCCGATTTGCAGGCGCTCTATGCCTACCTGATGGCGCAATCGCCGGTGCGCGCGGAAAACCCGTCAAACAAGCTGGCGTTCCCGTTCAACATCCGTCCGCTGCTGGCGGGCTGGAATGCGCTGTTCCATCAATCAAAACCGTTCCAGGTGGATGCGACCAAATCGGAATTGTGGAACCGCGGCGCCTATCTGGTCGAAGGCCTCGGCCATTGCGGTGCCTGCCACTCGCCGCGCAATGCGCTGGGCGCGGAAAGGCAAAACGCGTACCTCGCCGGCGGTTTCGCTGAGGGTTGGGAAGCCCCCGCCCTGACGTCGCTGTCGCAGGCGCCGATCCCCTGGAGCGAGGACGAGCTTTTCGCATACTTGCGGACCGGCGAGTCCCGCCTGCACGGCGTCGCCGCGGGGCCGATGGCGCCGGTCGTGAAGGAACTCGCAGCATTGCCCGATCAGGATATCCGCGCCATGGCGGTCTATCTCGGCTCGTTCAGCGAGCGCGCCACCGATAAACCGGCCCAGGATGCCCTCGCCGCCAGACTCGAAGCCGCGACCAGCACCCGGAGTTTGCCGGCCTCCTCGGTCGGTGCACGGATCTATCAAGGCGCCTGCGCGGTGTGCCATGAGGTCGGCGGCGCGCCGCTGTTCGGTAGCCGGCCGTCGCTGGCGCTGAACAGCAATCTGCACAGCGCGGTGCCTGACAATCTGATCCAGGTGATCCTGCACGGCATCGCTTCGCCGGTTACCAGCGACCTCGGCTATATGCCGGCCTTCAAGGACAGCCTGAGCGACAGCCAGATCGGCGAACTCATCGCCTATCTGCGCGGGCAATTTGCCCCGGATCGACCGAAATGGACCGATATCCCCGCAACCGTTGCGCGAATCCGGCATCAAATGACCCGCTGAGCTGCCATGCCGTCGCCAAAACCCACTGGTTGGGCGGCATCCGGCACGATAGAGTTCCGCCATGGCAGTGACAGATATTGCGACCCGGACCTACAATCACGGCTGGCGGCTCGATCCGATCGTGCGCAGCCTGCTGGATACTGACTTCTACAAACTGCTGATGCTGCAGATGATCCGGGAATTCTACCCGGATACCAACACCACCTTTTCGGTCATCAACCGCAGCAAGCATGTCCGGCTCGCCGAGGTGATCGATGAAGGCGAGTTGCGCGCCCAGCTCGACCATGCCCGCTCGATCCGCTTTTCCAAGAAGGAACTGATCTGGCTCGCCGGCAATACGTTTTATGGCAAGACCCAGATGTTCTCGCCGGACTTCATCAACTGGCTCGCCAATTTCCGTCTGCCCGAATACGAGCTGCGCAAGGTGGACGGCCAATATGAGCTGCATTTCCACGGGCCGTGGACCCACACCACGATGTGGGAAATCCCGGCGCTCGCGATCCTGAACGAGTTGCGCTCGCGGCAAGCCTTGAAGGGCCAGGGACGATTTGTCCTCGACGTGCTCTACGCCCGCGCCAAGGCAAAGCTCTGGTCCAAGGTCGAGCGGCTGCGCAAGCTGGAAGGCCTGCGGCTGTCGGATTTCGGCACGCGCCGCCGCCATGGTTTCCTGTGGCAGCGCTGGTGCGTCGAGGCCGTCAAGGAAGGGCTCGGCTCTTCCTTCACCGGCACCTCCAACGTGCTGCTCGCGATGGACAACGACCTCGAAGCGATCGGCACCAACGCGCATGAATTGCCGATGGTCGCAGCGGCGCTAGCAAATGACGATACCGAACTCCGCTGGGCGCCCTATCGCATCCTCGATCAATGGCGCCACACCTATGGCGGCAACCTCCTGATCGCGCTGCCCGACGCCTTCGGCACAAAGCCGTTCCTGCGCGATGCGCCGGACTGGGTCGCCGACTGGACCGGCTTTCGCCCCGACAGCGCGCCGCCGATCGCGGCCGGCGAAGACATCATCACCTGGTGGAAGCAGAAGGGCCGCGATCCCCGGGAAAAGCTGCTGGTATTCTCCGACGGCATGGATGTCGGCTCGATCGAGGACACCTATCACCACTTCTCCGGCCGGGTGCGCATCAGTTTTGGTTGGGGCACCAACCTTACCAATGATTTCGTCGGCTGCGCGCCCGACGGATCGGCCGATCTCGATCCGATCTCGATCGTGTGCAAGGTGACGTCGGTCGACGGCCGGCCGGCCGTCAAGCTGTCGGACAATCCGGAAAAAGCCACCGGCACGCCGTCCGAGGTCGAACGATATTTGCGCGTGTTCGGCAATGTCGGCCGCGTCCGCACCGCCGTGCACGTCTGAACCTACTCAATCACTGGCCACCTCCGACTGGACGAGCCCCGCATGCCCGCACCAAAACCGCCTGCCTTTGAAACCCTGAGCCTGCACGCCGGCCAGCGCCCGGACCCCGTCACCGGCGCCCGCGCGGTGCCGATCTACCAGACCACGTCCTATGTGTTCCAGGATTCCGACCATGCCGCCGCGTTGTTCAACCTCGAACGCGCCGGGCACATCTATACGCGGATTTCCAATCCGACGACGGCCGTGCTCGAGGAGCGGCTCGCCGCGCTGGAAGCCGGCGTCGGCGCGATCTGCACCGCCAGCGGCATGGCAGCTCTCCATCTGGCGATCGCGACCCTGCTCAATGCCGGCGACCATATCGTGGCCTCCTCCTCGCTCTATGGCGGCACCATCAATCTGCTGGCGCACACGCTGCCGCGCTTCGGCATCACGACGACGTTTGTGAAACCGCGAGAGCTTGACGCGTTCCGGGCCGCGATCAAGCCGAACACCAAGCTTGTCATCGGCGAAACCATCGGCAATCCCGGGCTCGAAGTGCTGGATATCCCTGATGTCGCGCAGATCGCGCATGACGCGAAAATTCCGCTGCTGATCGACAACACTTTTGCGACCCCGTTCCTGAGCCGGCCGATCGAGCTCGGCGCCGACATCGTGATGAACTCGGCGACCAAATGGATCGGCGGCCACGGCATCGCGATCGGCGGCGTCATCGTCGATGGCGGTCATTTCGACTGGCACGCTTCCGGCAGATTCCCGGTATTGACCGAGCCCTATGCCGGCTATCACGGCATCGTCTTCGACGAGCAGTTCGGCCAAGCCGCCTTCATCATGCGCGCCCGCACCGAAGGCCTGCGCGACTTCGGCGCCTGTCTTTCGCCGACCAATGCGTTCCAGTTGCTGCAGGGCGTGGAGACGCTTGGCGTCCGCATGGAACGGCACATGAGCAATACGCTCGCGGTGCTGGAATTCCTCAAGTCCAACAAGGCGGTCGAGTGGGTGCTGCATCCGGCCCTTGAAGATCATCCCGACCACCAGCTTGCCTTGCGGCTGCTGCCGAAGGGCGCAGGCTCAATCGTGAGTTTCGGCATCAAGGGCGGCCGGCCCGCGGGCAAGAAATTCATCGAGACGCTGCGCATGGTCAGCCACCTCGCCAATGTCGGCGACGCCAAGACGCTCGTCATCCATCCCGCCAGCACGACGCATCAGCAGATGGACGCAGCCCAGCTCAAGGCCGCCGGCATCGGCGAGGAACTGGTGCGGCTGTCGGTCGGCATCGAGGCCGCCTCGGATATCATCGATGATCTCGGCCAAGCGCTTCGCGCGTCGCAGAAGGTGTAAGCCATGCAATTGTCAGTGAATGGCAACGATACGTTTGTTGCGACCGGCGGCCGTCCGTTCGATCCGTCCCTGCCCGCGGTGGTGATGCTGCACGGCGCGGGTTTCGATCATTCGACCTGGGCGCTGCACTCAAGGTGGTTCGCCCATCACGGCTATTCGGTGCTGGCGCCTGATCTGCCCGGCCATGGCCGCTCGTCCGGCAACGCCCTGCCGACGATAGCAGACATGGCCGACTGGACCGCCGCACTGCTGGACGTGGCCGGCGCGCCGAAGGCAAAGCTAGTCGGGCATTCCATGGGGTCGCTGATCGCGCTGGAAACATCCGCGCGCCACCCGGACAAGGTGTCAGGCCTCAGCCTGATCGGCACCGCCGCGACAATGACCGTCGGCCCCGATCTGCTCAAGGCCGCGGAGTTCAACAATCCCGATGCGATCGACATGGTCTCGATCTGGGGCCTCGGCTTCAAGGCCGAACTCGGCGGCAGCCTCGCGCCGGGACTGTGGATGCACCAGGGCGCACAGCGCGTGCTGCAACAGACCCGCCCGGGCGTGCTTTATAGCGATCTCAACGCCTGCAATACGTACCAGAATGCACTGGCCGCAGCCGCGGCGGTCAAGGTGCCAGCGACCTTCATCCTCGGTGAGCACGACATGATGACGCCTGCGAAGGCTGGCAAGGCACTGGCCGCGGCAACCCCGAACGCCCGCGTCATCGTGCTGCCCGGCGCCGGCCATATGATGATGGTGGAAACGCCGGACGAATTGCTGGCGGCGTTGCAGCAGTAAACCGCCGCCCCTCATCCTGAGCCCGTCTTCGCCCGATGGGCTTCGCCGGGCACGCTTTGTCCTTTATGGTGAGTGGCTGCGCCACGCGTAGCCCGAAGGGCAAAGCGTGGTTCGAGACGGCGCAAGAGCGCCTCCTCACCATGAGGAGCACGTCTACTGCCTTGCCGCGCGTTTGCGCTCCACGGGGTGAATATCCACCCCCCGCAAACGGCCCATGCGCAGCACGTCCATTTCCAGCTTGCGGTCGATGCGGTCGCGGTCCAGCGCGCGGATCAGATCGTCGACGCCGTTGATCTCGACGCCGTCGAGTTTGATCACGACATCGCCGGGCAACAGGCCGGCCTGCGCCGCCGGGCCATCCGGCTCGATCTGCGCCAACAGCGCACCCATCTTGTTGTCGACGCCGGCCAGCACCGCATGGCGCCGCGGGATCGGCGCGGTCTGGCCGGCCACGCCGATATAGGCGCGGCGGACATAGCCGTGGCGGATGATTTCCGACAGCACGAATTGCGCGGTGTTGCTGGCGACCGCAAAACAGATGCCCTGCGCGCCCTGAATGATCGCAGTGTTGATCCCGATCACCTCGGCGGCCGACGACACCAGCGGCCCGCCCGAATTGCCGGGATTGAGCGCGGCGTCGGTCTGGATCACGTCCTCGATGGTCCGCCCGCTCACCGAGCGGATCGAACGGCCGAGCGCCGACACCACGCCGGCGGTCACGGTCGACTCAAATCCTAGCGGGTTGCCGATCGCGACCACGAGCTGGCCGCGGCGCAGGCTTTTCGAGTTGCCGAGCAAGGCATAGGGCAGATCGCGCGCGCCGTCGGCACGCAGCAGAGCGAGGTCCGTGTCCGGATCGACCCCGAGCACATGGGCGTCGGTGACAAATCCTTCGGTATCCCGCAGCCTGATCTCTTTCGACGATCCGACCACATGGCTGTTGGTCAGCACGAAGCCATCGGGCGAGATGACGATGCCGGACCCGAGCCCGCCGCGCTCGCGCGCGCTGCCGGCCTTGGGTCCGGTTTCGACGCGCACGACGGCAGGCCCGACGCGCTCCGTCACGCCGATCACGGCGTTGGAATAAGCGTCCAGCAAGGCCTGGTCGTCGGCGGGGGCGTGTCCGGTCGCGCGCAATGACGATCCGTCATCGGCGTTATCTGAGGTAATATCCAACATGGCCAAAATCCTTAGGCCAACTCAGATGGTTACGGGCCGCCCTCGCCGCAAGAGCCCCAACAGGGGCGCAAGCCTGTCCTGAGGCTTAGGTGGCCCGCCGCAAGCTCGGCGGCCTCGCCTTGACGGGATCAAGCAACGACCAGTCGCCCTGCTCCAGCGTATAGCCCTTCGGGAACGGCGCCCGAAGCTCCAACCCCAGCGACCTCAGCACGCGGTCGTCGCGGTAATAGCATTGCAGCACGACGCGGACGAGGGTCGCCGCAGCGCCGCCGCCCGATGCGCGGAATTCCTGGGCGACAGCCTCGCGCCGTGCCGGATCGAGACTGGCGAGCGGTTTGCCGGCGAGGCGCGCGAGATGGTCGAGCGCTTGTACGACCAGCGCAGTGTCGCGGCCCAGCGTCGCCAGCATGTCGGCCTGAACAGCGGGATCATCCGCGCCGGGCACCTTGTATTCCTCGCTGGCGGGAACGATCATCGCCGCGATGGTGCGCAGATCGTCGCGCTGGGCTGCGGTCAGTTGATTTGTTGCGGACATCACTTCCTCAATCGAACAAATTGGCGAGGCGTTGCTTCATCTGGTCGGCGATGTAGAGCGCGACCGCCTGGATCGTCGAAGTCGGGTTGACCCCGCCCGACGTCACGAACACGCTGCCGTCGACAATGAAAAGGTTCTTCACGTCGTGCGACCGGCCCCATTCGTTGACCACGGAGCGCGCAGGGTCCGTACCCATCCGCGCGGTGCCGAGCAGATGCCAGCCGCCCCATGGAATCGGATCGTTGATGCAGATGTCGGTTGCGCCGGCGGCTTCGAGAATCTCGCGGCCGCGCGCCAGCCCATGATCCATCATCTTCCGGCTGTTTTCGCTGATCGTGTAATCGATCTTCGGCGCGGGAATGCCATGCCCATCCTTCAAGACGGGATCGAGCGTGACGCGGTTGTGTTCCTCGGGCAGGTCCTCGCAGATCGCGGAGACCGCCAGGCGATGGCCGTTGAGTTTGCGGAAGACGCGATGGTGATCCGCGCCCCACGGCAGAATCCCCTTCTGCTCGCTCGCGACGGCTTCGAACACCGGCCCGGCGCCGCGGCCGAACTGGATGCCGTAGCCGCGGACGAAACCGCGCGACAGGTCCGTGTCGTAGAACTCCTTGCTCCACAAACAGGTCGGCGGCGCGCGGTTGCTATCGGTCGGCTCCTTCACGAAACCGTAGATCTGCGCGTAAGGATGGAACATCAGATTCTTGCCGACCAGGCCGGACGAATTGGCAAGCCCGTTCGGGAAGCGGCCGGAGACCGAATTCAAGAGCAGCCGCGGCGTGCCGACGCCGTTGCAGGCGATGATGACGACCTCAGCCGGCTGGAACTGCTCGACGCCATCCTTGTCGTAGTAGACGACGCCCGAGGCCATGCCCTCCTCGTTGGTCAGGATCTCCCGCACCCGGCAGTGCGTCTTGAGCTCAACGCCGGCGCGGATCGCGTGCGGCCAATAGGTGATGTCGGTCGACGCCTTTGCGCCCTGCGCGCAGGCCGGCGTGCAATGGCCGAGATTGATGCAGCGCGCCCGGCCCTCGTAGTCCATCGTCGCGACCGTGGTGTCCGACGGCCACCAGTGCCAGCCGAGCTTGTTCATGGCCTTGCCGATCAGCGGGCCCGACAGACCGAGCGGCTGCGGCGGCATCGGCGGATGCGTCAGCGGCGAACGAGGATCGCCTGACAGCCCCGAGACGCCCATCATCCGGTCATTCTCCTCGAAGAACGGGGTGAGCGCGTCATAGTCGATCGGCCAGTCGTCGGCGACGCCGTCGAGCGTTTTCACCTTGAAGTCGGAGGGATGCAGCCGCGGCCAGTGCGCCGTGTACATCACGGTCGATCCGCCGACGCCGTTGAAATTCACCACCTTGATCGGCGAATTGTCGTCGTTGATGGGATAGTCTTCGGGCCGGCCGCGGATGTTCGGGCTGGTCGACCAGTCGCCGTAAAACTTCGCCTCCCAATCCCGCCCGGTGCTCGGATATTCCGATGAATTCATCCAGCCGCCCTGGTCGAGGCAGAGGATGTGCATCCTGGTATCGGCGAGACTCCAGGCGACGGCGGCGCCGGAAGCACCGGCGCCGATGATCAGGACGTCAACGGATTCGTTCTTCTTCATTCCATTTCCTTGAAAGTCTTTCCGCCGTCATCGCGGGCGAAGCGAAGCAATCCAGTCTTTCTTAGCGTGGCACGATGGATTGCTTCGTCGCTTCGCTCCTCGCAATGACGGGCTCAATTCACAATCCTAACCGGCAACGTCCGAATACCTCGGATGAAGTTCGAATAGAGCCGCTGCGGCGGGCCCATGATCTCAAAACGAAGATCCCTTGCCAGCACTTCCTCCCACAGAATACGGATTTGCTGTTCGGCGAGGCGGTCGCCGACGCAGCGGTGGATGCCGGCGCCGAAGGCGAGGTGCTGGCGCGGCTTGGCACGATCGATGATGAATTCATCGGCGCGATCGATCTTGTCCTCGTCGCGATTTCCAGAAATGTACCACATCACGACCTTGTCGCCTTTTGCGATCCGGCGGCCGGCGAGTTCGACATCGTTGCGGGCGGTGCGGCGCATGTGCAGTACCGGCGTCTGGTAGCGGATGGTTTCGGAAACGAGATTGGGGATCAATTCGCGCCTTGCGCGCAGCAGCTCGAACTGCCCGGGATTTTCGACCAGCGCCATCAGCCCGCCCGACATCGAATTGCGCGTGGTGTCGTTGCCGCCGACGATCAGAAGCGCGATGGTCCCGATGAATTCTCGCGCCTGCAGGTTTTGCGTTGCGGGCGAATGCGCCAGCATCGAGATCAGGTCGAAGGCCGGCGCCGCGCCGGCGCGGGCATCCCATAGTTTCCGGAAATATTCGCCCATTTTAGTTAGTTCAGCGACCCGTTCTTCCGACGAATGCACGACGGCGTCCGGGGCCTCGACATTGGCGATCGCGACGTCGGACCACCAAGTCAGCTTCTCGCGGTCCGCCCAGGGAAAGTCGAACAGCGTCGCCAGCATCATGTTGGTGAGATCGGTCGAGACCCGCGCCACCCAGTCAAACGTCTCGTTGCGCGGCAGCGCGTCCAGCACGTCGCACGTCCGCGTACGGATCAACGCCTCGAGGTTGGCAAGATTCGACGGCGCCACGATCGGTGCGACGGTACGGCGATGCGCGGTATGGCCCGGCGGGTCCATCCGGATGAAGTTGGCAAACTCCTGGCCGAGGGGCTGATCGGTGATCTGGATACCGCCGAGTTCCGAGCTCGACGAATAGTTCTCGTGATCGAGTTCGACCGCAAAGATATCATCGTAACGCGTTACCGACCAATACGGCCCGAACGGCGAGGCCTCGCAATAATGCACGGGGTCGTCGCGGCGCAGTTGCGCGAACAGCGGGCGCCAGGTGTCGTCCTGATACAAATGGGGATCGCTGACGTCGATCGAGGCCAGCTTGCGCAGCGCCTGGGCCATCCTGTCCCTCCCCTGTTTCCGTCGCCGCTTGCCGGGCGCTCCAGCCTCGGACGATAGGGGCAGACATGGCGGCGAGTAAAGGCGCGAGACGCCGCCCGGCGGCAAACCTGCAACCCTGCCACGCGTCCAGGCGGGGTTTGTCCATTGGCGCCGAAACGGATAGTTTTGGTGCCAAGCAAAGCCATAAACTTGGGAGCAACGCCGATTCCGGATCTTGACGTCATCATCATCGGCGCCGGCCTTTCCGGCATGTACCAACTCTACCGGCTGCGCGAACTGGGGTTTCGCGTGCGGGTATTCGAGGCCGGCACCAATGTCGGGGGCACCTGGTACTGGAACCGTTATCCCGGCGCACGCTTCGATTCCGAGAGCTATACCTATGGCTACTCCTTCTCCAAGGAATTGCTGCAGGAATGGGACTGGTCCGAGCACTTCGCGGGCCAGCCGGAAACACTGCGCTACTGCAACTATGTTGCCGACAAGTTCGACCTGCGCCGGGACATCCAGTTCGAAAGCCGCGTCACGGCCGCCCGGTATGAGGAAGAAACCCGAAGCTGGACCATCACGCTGCAAGACGGCAGCAGCTTTAGCTGCCGCTTCCTGATCACGGCGATCGGGCCGCTCTCGACGCCGACGCTGCCGCGGATCGAAGGTCTCGGTGATTTCAAGGGCGCCTCGTTCCACACGGCCCGCTGGCCCAAGGAGCCGGTGGATTTCACCGGCAAGCGCGTCGCGGTCATCGGCACCGGCGCCACCGGCATCCAGACGATCCAGACCATCGCCAAGGAGGTCGGACACCTGACCGTGTTCCAGCGAACGGCGAATTGGGCAGCCCCGCTGCACAACGGCAAGATCGACGCCGAGACGCAGAAGAAAATCAAGGCCGGCTATCCCGAGATATTTGCCCGCTGCCAGGAGACGTTTGCCTGTTTCGTCCACACCCCGGACCCGCGCGGCGCGTTCGAGGTCTCCGACGCGGAGCGCGAGGCGTTCTATGAGAAGCTTTATGGCGAGCGCGGCTTTGGCATCTGGCAGGGTAATTTCAAGGACATCCTGACCGACCGCAAGGCCAATGCGACGATCAGCGATTTCGTGGCGCGGAAAATCCGCGAGCGGGTGAAGGACCCGGCGGTCGCGGAAAAGCTGATCCCGAAGAACCACGGGTTCGGCACGCGGCGGCTGCCGCTGGAGACGTTTTACTTCGAGATCTACAACCAGGACAATGTCGAGCTTGTCGACATCAAGGAGACACCGATCGAGCGGATCACGCCCGAGGGAATCAAGACCAGTGACCGGGAATTCGAATTCGACATCATCATCTATGCGACCGGGTTTGACGCCCTCACCGGCAGTTTCGACAAGATCGACTTCCGCGGCGCCAATGACGCGCGCTTGAAGGAGAAGTGGAAGCATGGGCCGCAGACCTATCTCGGCATCATGGTCCACGAATTCCCCAACATGATGATGCTGATGGGCCCGCACACCGCGCTCGGCAATATTCCGCGCAGCATCGAATACAGCGTCGACTGGGTCACCGGGCTGGTGCGCTTTGCGCGGGACAACCATCTGACCCGGCTGGAAGCAACCACCGCCGGCGTCGATTCATGGACCGATCACGTCAAGGCGCTCGGCGTCGGGCTCTTGTCCAACGAGATCGATTCCTGGATGACCGGGATCAACTCCAATGTCGAAGGCAAGCAAACCCGCATCATCGCCCGTTACTCCGGCAGCGCCCCGGCCTATCGCGCCCGGTGCGACGAGGTCGCGGCAAAGGGATATGACGAGTTGAGGCTGGGGTGATTTTTCACGTCGTCCCGGCGAAGGCCGGGACCCATACCGCGTGATTTATCGATAGGGCGATGTAGCAGACGCCTTGCTTCAACAACCGATGTCGGTGGTTATGGGTCCCGGCCTTCGCCGGGACGACGTGAAGAGATGTGTGAGTTCACCACGCATCGATACACGGCCGTTTCCGCCCCGTCCGCGGCTCGGGCTTCGGCACCGACCGCAAGCCCGACATGATCCAGTGCCTGGTATCGGCAGGATCGATCACCTCGTCGATTTCAAGCACGGAGGCGATCGAGACCGCCTTGCCGTTGGCATAGAGCTCGGCGACCTTGGCCTTGTAGTATTTATCGCGCTCCTCGGGGTCGGCGATCGCTTCCATCTCTTTCCGGAAGCCGAGCCGGACATAGCCTTCGAGGCCCATGCCGCCGAACTCGCCGGTCGGCCAGGCCACCGTGAACAGGGAGGCATGGAAGCCGCCGCCGATCATGGACTGCGCTCCGAGGCCGTAGCCCTTGCGCAGCACCACGCCGAACAATGGCACGGTGAGGCTGGCGCCGGTCACGAACATCCGCGCGACGTGGCGCACGATCGCGGTCTTTTCGGCCTCGGGGCCGACCATGAAGCCGGGCGTATCGCACAGCGACACGATCGGAATGTCGAAGGCATCGCAGAGCTGCAGGAACCGCGCCGCCTTGTCGCCGGCCGGCGCATCGATCGCACCGCCCAGATGTCTTGGATTGTTGGCGATCAGGCCGAACGGTTTTCCCTCGATGCGGATGAAGGCGGTGATCATGCCGACGCCGAAGTCGCGGCGGATTTCGAGTACTGAACCCTCGTCCGCGAGCAGGTCGATCACGTTGCGGATGTCATAGACCCGCAGGCGGTTTTCCGGGATCGTGCGCCGCAGCAGCCGCTGGTCCGGCGCCTTCCAGTCCGCCACCGCGCCCTGGAAATAGGACAGGTATTTTTGCGCGGCGGTGGTTGCCTCGGCTTCGTCCTCGACGAGGATGTCGATCACGCCGTTCGGCGACTGGAACGACACCGGGCCGACCTCGGCCGGGTGATAGACGCCGAGGCCGCCGCCCTCGATCATCGCCGGGCCGCCCATGCCGATCGAGGCGTTTTTGGTGGCGATGATGACATCGCAACAGCCGAGCATCGCGGCATTGCCGGCAAAGCAATAGCCGGACACGACGCCAATGACGGGCACCAGTCCGGACAATTTCGCAAACTGCACAAAGGACGGCCCGTCGAGGCCGGTCATACCGAGCCGATCCGTATCGCCGGGACGGCCGCCCCCGCCTTCGGCATAAAACACCAGCGGCATCCGCCATTGCTCGGCGAGGCCCAGCATGCGGTCGATCTTCTTGTGGTTCATATGGCCCTGGGTGCCCGCCAGCACGGTGTAATCATAGGAGATCACCATGCAGCGGGCACCCTCGGGGCCAAATTTGTCCGCGTTCACGGTCGCGACGCCGGAAATCAGACCATCGGCGGGCGTGTTCTGGATGAGGTCGTCGACCTTGCGCCGCCGGCGCTGGGCAGCGATCGCCAGCGAGCCGTATTCGACAAAGGATCCCTCATCGACGAGCTGCGCGATGTTTTCGCGCGCCGTGCGCTGATTGGTCTTGCGGCGGCGTTCGACCGAGGCCGGGCGGTTTTCGTCCAGGGTGATGGCGTGGCGCGCGATCAGTTCGGCCAGATCAGGCCGGATATGGTCGAGGTCGACATCTTCCTCTTCGGCGACATCATGGGCATCGATCTCGGCCGGCTCGAGAAACAGGATCGCCTCGTCCTGCATCAGGGTGACGCCGGCGTCGGCCGCAATCTTCGTCACCTTGCCGCCATGCGGCGCGGTGACCAGATGCTCCATCTTCATCGATTCGAGCACGGCAATCTGCTGGCCAGGGCGAACGATGTCGCCTTCCCTCACCTCGATCGCCACGATCGTGCCCTGCAGCGGCGCAGGCACCGGGACGGAACCGGCCGGACCTGCCGATGCAGGCGCGGTTTCGCCCGCCTCGGGGATGCTGACGGCAGCACCGGCTTCCAGCAGCTCCGGCGCCGAAAGATCGTTCGCCACATGGACCAATGCGGCCACATGGGTATCGATGAAGCCGGTATTGATACGGTTGGCGATGAAATCCGGATGCGCCAGAACGGCGCCGAGGAACGGGATATTGGTCGCGACGCCGCCGATGCGGAAGTCGCGCAGGGTCCGCGTGGCCTTCTGCACCACATCGGTCCAGTTCGGGCCCGTCGCATGCACGATGACCTTGGCGAGCAGCGAGTCGAAGGCGGCGCTCGTTTTGTAGCCGGAATAGCCGAACGTATCGACGCGCACCCCGGGCCCGGCCGGCAGGTCGAACAGCGACAGTGTGCCGCCGGTCGGTTTTGTCACCCCGTTCTCGTCCATCACCTCCATGTTGACACGAAGCTGCATGGCATAGCCGCGCGGCTTCGGGATGTAGGCCTGCGCCAGACCGAGCGATCCCAGCGTGGCGCCATCGGCGACGGCGAGCTGCGCCTGCACCAGATCAACGCCAACGACCTCCTCGGTCACGGTGTGCTCGACCTGGAGCCTTGGATTGGCTTCGATGAACGCAAACGCCTGCGCATCGCCCTTCGCATCGCCATCGACCAGGAATTCGAAGGTGCCGAGATTGTCGTAGTTGGCGGCGGCGGCGAGGTCCCGGGCGGCGTCGATGATCCGCGTGCGCAGTGAGTTGCTCAGCGAAGGGCTCGGCGCCACCTCGATCAGCTTCTGGTTCCGCCGCTGGATGGTGCATTCGCGCTCCCACAGATGGCTGATCGCACCATGTTGGTCGCCGATGATCTGCACCTCGATGTGGCGGGCGTTGCGGATCAGGCGCTCGACATAGACGCCGTCGCTGCCAAACGCCGCCTTGGCCTCGGACTGGCAGCGCGCATAGGCCTCTTCCAGCCTGGCGACGTCATCGACGATGCGCATGCCGCGCCCGCCGCCGCCGGCGATGGCCTTGATCATGACGGCGCCGCCGGCGCCGAGCGACGCGAGGAAATCCCTGGCCTGTTCGAGCGACGTCGGCCCGCTGGTGCCTTCGATGATCGGCACGCCCGTCGCTTTCGCCAGCGCCTTGGCTTTGGCCTTGTCGCCGAACAGATCCAGCGCCGCCGGCGACGGGCCGACAAAGGTAATGCCCTCTTCCGCGCACCGCCGGGCGAGCTGCGTGTTCTCGCTCAGAAAGCCGTAGCCAGGGTGCAGCGCATCGCAACCGGTCGCCTTGGCGGCGGCAACGACCGCTTCGATATCAAGATAGGCGCGGGCGCCGCGCCCGGGGATTTCATGGGCGGCGTCGGCCGCGCGGACATGCAGCGACAGGGCGTCATCGGCGGGGTAGATCGCGACGGTGGCCAAGCCGGTCTCGCCCGCGGCCCGCGCGATACGAATGGCGATTTCGCCGCGATTGGCGATCAGGAGCTTTTTGAAAGGCATAAGCACTTCCGCAAATGGATCAGCGGTCCTTCATGGTCGGATCGAGCACGATACGCAAGGATTCTCCGAGCGCATTGAATGCCAACGAGACCACCAGAATGGCAAGCCCCGGGGCATACATCTGCTCCGGCGCGATCTCCATATACTGGTAGGCGCGGGCCAGCATCGCGCCCCAGCTCGGGTTGGGCGGCTGGATACCGAGGCCGAGGAAGCTGAGGCTGGCTTCCGCGAGCAGCGCCGCCGCCAGCAGCAGCGTGACCTGCACGATGACCGGCTGCAAGGCGTTCGGCAGCACGTGTTTCCACAGGATATGCCAGGCCGGCGCGCCAAAACACCTGCTGGCGTCGACATAGAGTTCCTGCCGCACGATCAATGTGCGGGCGCGAACGATTCGGGCCAGCGCCGGAAACATCACGATGCCGACCGCGATCATGCCGTTGGTCAGGCCGATGCCGAGCGCGCCGGTGACGGCGATCGCCAGCACGATGGCCGGGAACGACAGAAAGGTGTCGATGACGCGGCTGACGACGTCGTCGGTCCAGCCGCCGAAGAAGCCGGCGGCCAGCCCCACCGGCAGGCCGATCGCCACCGCCACGCCGACCGCGAGCAGGCTGGCATAGACGGTCGCCGGTGCGCCGTAGATCAGCCGGCTGAAGATATCACGGCCGAGATCGTCGGTGCCGAGCAGATGTCCGGGACCGGGCGCCGCCAGCATGTTGTTGATGTCCTGCGCCGTCGGCGGGTACGGCGCAATCCAGGGCGCACCGATCGCGACGATAACCAGCACCAGCAAGACCAGGATCGCCAGCGCCGCGCGCAGATCGCCCGCCAGCCAGCGGAACAGCCTCCGCAGCCGGCCCGGCTGGGCCATTCGCCTGGGGGGTTCGAACGCCAGATCCGTCATTGCTCGATCCTGGGATCGACGGCCGCGCACAGCAAATCCGCGATCAGGTTCACTAGAATGACCACGATCACCATCGTGAACACCACGCCCTGCACGATCGGGAAATCGCGCTGGATGGCGCCGCGCACGATCAGGCTGCCGAGGCCGGGAATTGCAAACACGGCTTCGATGACCACCGTCGCCGCCAACATGCGGTTGACCAGCAGGCTGATGATGGTGAAGAGATTGACGCTGACGTTCTTCAGCCCGTGCTGCCAGAGGATGCGCGTCATCGAGAGGCCCTTGGCGTGCAGCGTCCGCACATATTGCGAGGACAGCACTTCCAAGAGCGATCCGCGCAACTGCCGGGCCACTTCCGCCATCCCGTAGGCTGCAATCGCAATGCCCGGCAGCAGCGCATGCCGGATCGCCTCGATCGGCGAAACGCTGAAGGATTTGGCGCCGGTCGCCGGCAGCCAGTTCAGCTTCAGCGAAATCTCGGCGACCAGGATCATCGCCAGCCAGAAACCGGGAATGGCGACGCCGAGGGATGCGACCATGCTGACCGTCTTGTCGACCCAGCCATTGGGCTTGATCGCCGCGATCACCCCCATCGGAATTCCCGTCACCAGCGCCAGCACCAGCGCGATGATTACGATCAGCAGCGTGTTGGGAAAGGCGCGCGAGATCGAGGTCGCGACCTTCTCCCCCGTCAGCAGCGATTGCGAGAGATCGCCCTGCACGACATTTGCGAGCCACGCGCCGTATTGCACCAGAAACGGCCGATCGAGGCCGTAGACCTTGCGGATCTCGGTGATCCGCGCATCGGTGGCGTTATCGCCAGCCAGCGTCACCGCGATGTCGCCCGGCACCAGCTTGAGCAGCGCGAACACGATGAAGGTCGCGAGCAGGATCACAGGCAGCGCCTGCAACAGGCGGCCGCCGATGACCCTCACCGGACTCCTTCGCGCCATCGGTCAATCCCGCACTTAGCTCTCCAGCCAGACGTCGTCGTATTTCGGCTTGCCCAGCAGGTTCGGCCTGTAGCCCTGCACCTTCTTGTTCATCGCAACCAGTTCGAACTGGAACGCAAGCGGCAGCACGAAGGCGTTTTCCATCACCAGCCGTTGCACGGTCGAGAACGCCTTGCGGCGGACCTCGACGTCCTCCGAAGCCCGCGACGCCTTGATCGCCTCATCCAGCTCCGTCGGCACCGGCGCCCGTCCGCCATTGTAATAGGCGTCCTTGGTGAACATCAGCGAATAGGTAAGGCTCGGATCGGGCCGACCGGTCCATGCCGCCAGAATACCGGAGCCACGCTTCTCGGCGCCAAAGAACGCCGCCGAGGCTTCCGCAATCGGTGCGTTGAGGAACTTGATGTTCATGCCGACTTTCCGGAACTGCTCGATCAGGATTTCCTGGCGCTGCACCGAATCCTGATCGTTGTAGCCGACGATCTCGATCACGGAGCCTTCCTTGAAACCCGCTTCCGCCAGCAATTTTCGCGCCTTGTCGGGATCATAGGGGTAGAGCGCGGCCACCGATTTGTCGTAGGCCCAATGCGCCTTCGGCAGGTTCATGTAGGCGGGCTCGGCGAGGCCGGCGAGCGCCGCCTTGACGAAGGACTCGCGGTCGACCGCAAAATTGAAGGCCTGGCGGACTTTCAGGTTGTCGAAGGGCGGTTTTGCCCAATTGAGGAAGATCTGGAAGACGTAGAGCGTTGGCCCATTGAAAACCTTGACGCTGCTGACGCGTTCGACGATCGCCTTCTGGCGCGGCGGCAGTTGATAGATCAGGTCGTTCTGGCCGGCGGTGACCGAGCGTGCGCCGGTGGTCAATTCCGGAATGATCGAAAATTCAATGCCATCGGGATAGGGCCGATTGGGCTTCCAGTATTTCTCGTGGCGCTTGACGACGATCTTTTCCCCATCGGCCCAGCTGACGAAAACATAGGCACCGGCGCCGACCGGCGTGCGAGTGACATTGCCGGCCGAACTGGCCTTGAGCGCGGCCGGAGACACCATCATCCCGGCACGGTCGGAAAGGATGCCGGGCAACGCCGCATCTGGCGTGTTCAGCTTCAAGGTAACCTGCATTGGACCGGTCACCGCGACCGAATCCATTGCCGCCAGATCGGCCTTGATGTTGGATTTCGGATCGGACTTGTTGCGCTCCAGGTTGAACTTGACGGCTTCGGCGTCGAGCGGCGT
Source organism: Hyphomicrobiales bacterium (assembly GCA_017305715.1). Classification (GTDB taxonomy): domain Bacteria; phylum Pseudomonadota; class Alphaproteobacteria; order Rhizobiales; family Xanthobacteraceae; genus Bradyrhizobium. Next base: position 531,693 of record JAFKKG010000008.1, read on the forward strand.
GCCGTCGTGGAAGGACACGCCAGAGCGGATATTGAGCACCAGCGTGGTCGGGTCCGAAAAGCTCCAGCTCTCTGCAAGGCCGGGCTTGGGCTTGAGCGTCTCGAAATCCCATTCGGTCAGCGTGTCGTACATCGTGAACAGGAAGGCGTGATCTGAACCCGCGCCGCCGGTGGCCGGATCGAGGCTCGACGGATTGGCAGGCGCCGAGATGCGCAAGGTGCCACCGCGCTTCGGTGTCGCTTGCGCGAAGGCCTCGCCGCCAAGGGTTACGCCGGCCAGCGCGCCCGATATCAGCGCCATTACCTCGCGTCGCGTCGTCTGTGCCATGGCAATCCCTCCGGCGGTCCTGTCTAGGTCGGTGAATAGTTGGGCCGATCGGCGAAGTGGCAGGCCACCCAATGATCCGGCATCAGTTCGCGCCAGTCCGGCGTTTTCTCGGCGCAGACCCCTTGCGCATATTGGCAGCGGGTGCGGAAGCGGCATCCGGACGGCGGATCGATCGGGCTCGGGATTTCGCCTTGCAGCACGATACGGTGGTCGCCGCGCATGGTCGACGGCAACGGCCGCGGCTCGGCCGAGAGCAACGCCTTTGTGTAGGGATGCAGCGGACGTTCCGAGACCTTTTCTGTCGGGCCCAGTTCGACGAAACGGCCGAGATACATCACGGCGATCCGCTCGCTGATATGGGACACCACGGCGAGATCGTGGGTGATGAACACGTAAGTCAGCCCGAGGTCGCGCTGCAGTTCGGCGAACAGATTGAGCACGTCGCCGCGGATCGACATGTCGAGCGCCGCCACCACCTCGTCGCAGACGATCAGTTTCGGGCGCAGCGTCAGCGCGCGCGCAATCACCACACGCTGCTTCTGGCCGCCGGACAACTGGTGCGGATAGCGCTCGCCGAGGTCGAGCGCGAGGCCGACGCGGTCCATCGCCTCGTGTGCCCGCTTCAGTCGCTCGGCCTTCGATCCCGCGCGCGCCAGCTCCAGCGGCTCCAGCACGGAGGAGAGGATCGTCATGCGCGGATTCAGCGCGGCGTTGGGGTCCTGGAAGATGATCTGGTAGTCGCGGCGATGGCTCTGGAATTGCCGCCGCGGCATCGCCAAGGGATCGACGCCGTTGTGAAGAATGGCGCCGTCGCTGGGTTTGAGCAGAAACACCAGCGCGCGCCCGATGGTCGTCTTGCCCGAGCCGGATTCGCCGATGATGCCAAACGTCTCGCCGCGCCGGACGTCGAAGCTGACGCCGTCCACTGCTTTCACCACAGCGCGGCCGTCGGTGGTCTGAAAGCCCACCTGCAGGTCACGTACCGAGACGATGGCGTCGCGGCTGGTTTCGGCGGCCTGCGGCATCATGGACTGGCAACCATGGCGGCGATCGGCGCGGTCGCCGCGTGTTGCAACGCGCCGGCAAGATCAAGCTCGCGAAACCGCGAGCAGCGCACCTTGCGGCCGTCACCTGCATCCAGCAGCGCCTGCTCCTTCTCGCAGCCCGCAACCGCATGCGGGCAGCGCGCCCTGAAGCGGCAGCCATTGGGCATGTCCATGATCGAGGGTACCCGGCCCGGGATCGACGGCAGCTTGCCGTGTCGCGGGCTTAAGTGCGGCAGCGAGCGCAACAGGCCGGAGGTGTAGGGATGCAGCGGCCGGACCAGCGCGTCATCCACGGCGGCATCCTCGATCACCTCGCCCGCATACATCGTGATCATGCGCGTGCAGGTCTCGGCGACGACGCCGAGATCATGCGTGATCAGCATCAGCGCGGTATTGGAGGTTTCGCTGAGGTCACGCAGCAATTCGAGGATCTGCGCCTGGACGGTGACATCGAGCGCCGTGGTCGGTTCATCCGCGATCAGCAATTGCGGACCGCAGATCAGGCTTGCTGCAATCATCACGCGCTGGCGCATGCCGCCGGAAAGCTGGTGCGGATAGTCATCAATACGCCGCACGGGCGAGGCGATGCCGACCCGGCGCAGCATGTCGAGTGTGCGTTCCCTCGCCTCTTCCCTGGGTATGCCGGTGTGAACCCGCAGCGTCTCGGCGATCTGGTGGCCGACCGTGAACACCGGATCGAGCGCGCTCATCGGCTCCTGAAAGATCATCGCGATGCGGCGGCCGCGGATCGCGCGCATTTCTCGCGTGCTGCAGGACGCCAGATCGGTGCCGTCGAAATGGATCGACCCATCGAGCCCGGCGAGGTTGTTGGGCAGCAAACGCAGGATCGAAAGGCCGGTGATGGTCTTGCCGCAGCCGCTCTCGCCGACAATGCCGACGCGCTCGCCCGGCGCGATGTCGAAATCGATCTTGCGGGTGGCCTGCCAGATGCCGTGCGAGGTCTTGAAGCGGATGCCGAGGCCGCGCACCGACATCAGCGCCTGCGGCCCGCCCGCTGCCGATTTCGACATGCGCTGTGCCGGCTCCGCCGCTGCCATCAGCCCGCCGCCCGCTTCTTCTCTTTCACGAGCTGTTCCTCCATCAGCATCTCGGTTCCGATGATGCCCTCACGGGTGAGCTGCTCGATCTCCGCGCTGGAAAGCCCGAGCAACCCGCCGAGAATTTCCTGATTATGTTCGCCTAGCGTCGGCGGCGCGCGCCGGATCGGAAACGGCTTTGCGCCTTCCCGAAACGGCATCGACGGCTGCGGATGCTTTCCGATGAAGGCGCGATCGACCTGCTGGATGAAGCCCCGCGCCTGCAATTGCGGATCCCTTAACAGGTCGATCGGCAGCCGCGCCACGCCGGACGCAATGCCAGCCGCCTGCATCGCCGCCATCGCCTCCTCCGGATGGCGCGCCGACGTCCACGCCGTGATGGCCGCCTCGATCTGGCTCTCGATGGCGCGCCGTCCGACCGCCGTCTTCAGCCAGGCGTCGGTGGCCCAATCGGCACGGCCGAGCAGCTTCGCAAGTCTGGGCCACATCGCATCGCTGGACACCGCGACCATGATCCAGTTGTCGGTGCCGGCGCAGGGGAAGCAGCCATGCGGCACTAAGTCCGGATGGCGGTTACCGTATTTGACGGGTTCCTTGCCGTCGATCGAATGCGCAATGATCCAGGGCGCTGCAAACGGCATCATGCATTCGATCTGCGCGAGATCGATGAACTGGCCCTTGCCGGTCAGCCTGGCGTGAATCAACGCGATGAGGACCGCGGCGCAGCCGTTCAGCCCGCCGACCGCATCGCCGAACGCGGTGTGGCTCATGACCGGCGGACCGCCGGGGTCTCCGACCACGCTCGGCAGGCCCGATCCCTGTTCAAGCGTCGAGCCATAGGCGCGGCAATCGCGGTTGACGCTGCCGGCGCCGAACGCCGACATCGACATCACGACCAGCTTTGGATTGAGCTTGCTCAGCACCTCATAGCCCAGCCCGAGCTTCGGCAGCACTTCCACCGAGTAATTATCGACCACAATGTCGGCATCGGCCAGCAGGCGCTTGGCGAGATCGAGGCCTTGCGGCCGCGTCAGATCGAGCGTGATGCCGCGCTTGTTGCGGTTCATGATGCAGTAGCGGACGGATTTCTCGTACATCTGTTCGAGAACATAGGCCGGCCGCCGGTCCACGCCGCGCCACCAATCCGGATATTGCGTGGCCTCGATCTTGATCACGTCGGCGCCGAGATCGGCCAGCGTGCGCGTGCAGATCGGCCCCGCCCAACCCATCGAGAAATCCACCACGCGGACGCCCTCGAGCGGCAGGCGGTCGGCATTGCCCGGCTTCGGCGTCGGCAGGCGTCTGGCGGCGACGCTGGCATGCGCGCTGCCGAGCATTTGCTCGCCGATGTCAGGCACCGCACCACCGCGCCGCGGCGGCGTGCCGGTCAGGCGCTGCATCGAGCCCGCCGTGAAGCCGGTCTCGTCACCGACCATGATCGGCACGATCGCGCCGCGCGCCCGCTTCTCCTCGTCGGCAACGAGATCGGCGATCTCCGGCACCGGCACGATCGGGATCTTGCGGCGCAGGCCCTCGGAAAACCATTCCTGCGCGGTGCGCTGCTTCAGCCGCGGGATGAATTGGCGCTCGATCATTTCCACGTGCTGCAGGCGGTCGACGCCCATCACCAGCGCCGCGTCGTCGCGCAATTCGGGTAGTCCCAGCATCTCGCAGAACGCCCGCCATTGCGCCGGGGTCACGGTGGTGACGCCGAGCCAGCCTTGTCCGGTCTCATAGATCCCGACCGGGAATGTCGGCCAAAAGCGATTGACGCCGATGCGCCGCATGATGTCGCCGCGCACGAACGATTCAAACATGATGTATTCGGTCACGGCGATGCTGGATTCGAAGATATCAAGGGAATTCGAGCGTCCCCGCCCGTCCTGCATCCGGCCCAGCACCGAAGATGCCGCCGCGATGAAACCCCAGAGGCCGGCGAAGATGCCGGTCTGGAAATCCGGCGCGTGCATCGGCGGTCCCTCGGCCGGTCCGACCAGCTTGACCAGTCCGGTCAGCGCGCGAATCGTCGAATCCGTTGCTGCGAATTTGGCGTAGGGCCCCTCGCGGCCGAACCAGCTTACGTCAAGGTGAATGAGGCCGGGATGATTTTGCCTGAGCGCGGCAAGGTCGAACGCCGGACAATCCGCCGCATCGATATCGCGACCGTCGAGCAAAATGTCGCAGCCCGCGATCAATTCGGTCAGCCGCGACGAAGCACCCGCGTCCTTCGGATCGAGCACAATGCTGGATTTGTTGAAATTGAGAAATGCAAACCAGGCGCTGTGCCCTTGTGGCGTTAGCGGCGCGGCGCGGCGCAGCGGATCACCGGCTGATGGCTCGATCTTCCGAACCGTCGCACCGAAATCGGCGAACAGACGCGCGCAATAGCTCGTCGCCGCCGCGCTTCCGATTTCGACGATTCGCAGATGCGACAACGTGCCCATCCCGCTTCCTCATGGCCGTACATCCGGCGTCATGCACGCGCCGGTTCAGTTTCTTGTTGCTGACCATGAAACCTTGCCCGCCCATCGATGCAAGCGGAATTTTTCTTCCGCAACACGGAATTGATTCGGGCGCAGATGCCTAGCTGCAATGCAGTTGCGCTTCGAACCAGTTCTGAAGGGAGGCCGAAAGCGGCGGCCACGTGCGTTGAAAACTGCCGAGCTTGCCGGCATTGGCGCGGTAAATGCCGCGCAATTCCTGCTCGATCGCGGGCAGATCGACCCCCAGGCATCGGCCTTCGCTCACGATCGTGCGACCGTCCACCACCAGGTCGCGCAACAGCGACGCATTGCCTCTCGCAAACAGCAGCTCGATGGGATCGACCGGCATGATCCGGTCGCGGTCGAGCCGGTCGAGATCGATGGTGACGAAGTCCGCCGGCGCACCGGGCAGCAACGCTCCGGTTCCCGGCGCACCGGTCACATTGCGGCCGTTGGCGACGGCGAGGCCAAGAAATTCCGCGGGCGTCCAGGTGCGCGTGAAGCCAAGACCGCCGTGGAACATCTGCACCAGCCGCATTTCGCGCAGCACATCGTCGTCCTCGTCGAGCGCCAGGCCATCGACGCCGACAGCGATGGCGCAGCCGCATTGATGCGCGGCAGCAATGGGCGCGAAACCCGATCGCAGATGCATGTTGGAACTGAAATTGGTCACGATGCGCGCGCCGGAGCCGGCGATCATCTCGATCTCATCCGGCCGGGCGTGAATGCAATGCGCCAGCGTCAATCGCTCGGACAGGAAGCCGATGTCACGGAGGTAGCGGACGATGCCATCAGGGAAATGTTGGTCCGCCCAGGCGCGCTGGTAGACGGTTTCCAGCAGGTGCATGTGGATACGCCGGCCTGTGAGCGCTGAGTTTTCGGCGACCGCCTCGAGCAGCGGCTTTGAACACCATTGCACGCCCGCCGGCCCCAATTGCACGTCGACTTTCGGACCGGCAATCGCCGCAGCAATCGCATCCGTCAGCTCGATATAGGCTTTTGGCGACATCGGCGCGCGCACGAACAAGTCCTCGATGGTCTTGCGATCGTCACTGGGTAGCTCTGACAGCACCGGCTCGCTATCGCCATAGAGAATGGGGTTCTGGTCGCGCACGGCCAGCGCGAATGCGATGCGGATGCCGACATCGGACGCGGCCCGCGCGATCGCCTGGGCCTCGTCGAGCAGCGGCATGGTCCCGCTCGGCCGCGTGTAATGCACCATCATCGAGGCACACCCCGCCCGCGCCGAGCGCGCCAGCGCGGAGGCCGCCGTGAGATAGGGATCGACCGGCGTGCCAAGCGCCGATCGCAGGATCCAGCTTTCCAAGGGCATGCCGATCGCGCCAAAGGACGACGCGGTCGGCCGCGCATGGTCGTGGGCGTTGACGAAAGCGGGCAGGATGAGGGAGCGCGGCCCGGCTACGGGTTGCGCTCGCTCGGCGATGGATGTGATCAAGCCGTTTTCGTGCCGCAGCACGGCGTTTTCAAGCAGGCCGCGGTCAGGACCGGAGAACAGGTTATGAGCGGTAATTTCCATGGGCGCACTTCACTCGCTCGTCACTGCGAGGAGCGAAGCGACGAAGCAATCCATCTTTCCCCGCGTCGGGATATGGATTGCTTCGCTTCGCCCGCCATGACGAATTAGTTCGCCGTGTACTTTAACTCCCTTTCCGCGCGCGGCGGCAAAAATTCGCGCGAGAAAATTTCCGACGCCGCCGGCGCCCGCGCCAGCTGATAGCCCTCGACGATGATGCCGATGGCGCGGGTCATGCGGTCGTCCTTGACGTCGCCGACGCCGATATCCTTCATCTCCTGCGAGACGATCAACTTGTCGAAGGAATATTGCAACCGGCGCTTCTCGACGTCGACATTGATCAGATTGTCGTAGTTCAGCGCCGCCTTCATGCCGGCGTTCTGGTCTTTGGCTACCGCGATCATGCCCTTGTTGACGGCGCGGACGAGGCCGGCGACGGCCTTCGGATTCGATGCCAGCAGCTTCTTGGAAACCATCACGCCGTTGGAATAGAGGTCCATGCCGTAATCGCCGAACGAGAACCATTTATAGTCCTTGTCGGGATCCTGGCGGTTCAGCACCAGGTTGAAATAGCTGGTGATGTTGAACACCAGCGCCGCATCAATATCGCCCTTGATCAACATCGGCTCCTGCAGGTTGGGCGCCATGTTGGAGATCTTGATCTTCTCGCCTTCCAGCTTGTTCTTCTGCACGAACACCGGCAGCAGCCGCGTGGTTGGCGTGCCCTGCGCGCCGCCCAGCGTATGGCCTTCGAAATCCTTGATGGTGTTGATGCCACTGGTGTTCTTGGTGACGATCGCGAACGGCGGCTGGTTCCAGACCATGTAGACCATGACCGGCGCGTCCTGCGGCTTGGTCGCGGCGTTCTGGATGATGGCGTTGACGTCGCCGAAGCCTGCGTCATAGGCGCCCGACATGATGCGCGTCACGGTCGCGCCAGAGCCCTCACCCTGGTCGATCACGACATTGAGGCCCTCTTCCTTGAAGTAGCCATTGTCCCTGGCGTAGAAAAGGAAGGCGTCGCTGCCCTGAGTTTTCCAGCCCAGCGTGAACTTGATGGTGGTCTCCTGGGCGCTCGCAGCACCCGCGAACAGAGCTACTCCGAGCAGCGCAGCGCCTAGTTTCGTTAACATCGTGAACCTCCTCGACTGGGTTGGATCATGGTGGATGAAATCGTCATGTCGCGATCAGATCGTTCTTTCGCGTGGCCCAGCCGGTGACGCGGCCCTCGATCAGCGAAAAGATCACGTAGAGCGCGACGCCGAGACCGGCGAGCACGAACAGGCCAGCGAACACCAGCGGCACATTGAAATTAGAGGACGCGGTCATCATCACGTTGCCGATGCCGCGGTTCGACGCCACCGTCTCCGACAGCACCGCGCCAACAAAGGCGTAGCTGATCGCGACCTTCAGGGAGGCAAAGAAGAACGGCATGGTGCGCGGCAGACCCACATTCCAGAGAATGTCGAGCTTGCTGGCGCCGAGCGCCTTCAGCACGTCCTCGAGTTCGGGTTCGGTGGTGGCGAGCCCCGTCGCGATGTTGACGACGATCGGGAAGAAGCAGATCGACAGCGCGGTCAGCACCGCCGGCACCGAGCCCGAGCCGAACCAGAGGACAAAGATCGGCACCACGGCGACCTTGGGGATCGAGGAGAAGCCGACCAGCAGCGGATAGGCCGTGTCATACGCCGTTTTGGAAACGCCAATGACCGCGCCGAGCACCACGCCCAGGCCGACACCGAGCACGAAGCCGATCATCGTCGTCGCCAGCGTCTGCAGGATATGCGGCCACAGCAGCGGGAATTTCTGGTAGAGCGTGACGAACACTTCCGACGGCCGCGGCAGCACGAGATCGGACATCCCGGTCATGACGCAGAACAATTCCCAGGCGGCAAAGAACAGCACGATCAGTGCCGCCGACCAGGCCTTTTGTCTGAGATCGCTTGCGGTCATGAGGCCGCTCCCTCGGCTGGCGCGCTGCGCGCATCGACGATGAAGGCGCGGAGCTTCTGGTTCAGCGCCACGAAATCCGGCTCGAAGGTCATGGCCACCGTGCGTGGGCGGCTGAAGCCGACCTGGCTGTCATCGACGATGCGGCCGGGCCGCGCGCTCATCACGCAAATGCGGCTGGCGAGGAAGCCGGCCTCGCGCAGATCGTGGGTGACCAACAGCACGGTCGCCTTGTGTGTCATCCAGAGGTCCTGGAGGATCGACCATAATTCCTCGCGCGTGAACTGGTCGAGCGCGCCGAACGGCTCGTCGAGCAGCAGCATGCGTGGCTCGTGGATCAATGCGCGGCACAGATTGGCGCGCTGAAGCATGCCGCCGGAAAGCTGCCAGGGATAACGACTGCCAAAACCCTTGAGGCCGACTTGCTCCAGCAGCGCGTTGGCCTTGTCGCGGAATTCGGTCTTGCGCAGTTTTCGGAACTGCGAGCGGAACGGTTCGACGATTTTGAGCGGCAGCATGATGTTCCGCTCGATCGTCATCCAGGGCAGCATGGTCGGGTTCTGGAACGCCATGCCGACGCGCAGCGCCCGCGCCGCCACCTCCCGGCCGCCGACGATGACGACGCCGGTGGTCGGCTGAACCAGGCCGCTGACCAGCCGCAGGATGGTCGACTTGCCGCAGCCGGAAGGCCCGACCAGCGCCACGAACTCGCCGTCGGCAATCCGAAGCGTGGTTTTCGATAAGGCCGGCACCGCCCGCTCGCCCCGGCCGAAGGTGACGGAAGCGTCCGAGAGCTCGATTGCGATCGGTGCGGCGGCCGCCGAGACCGGTGAGCCGATGAAGTCCGAGTGTGGTTGCATGCGCATCATGGCAGCAAGTGCATGCAAGCCGGATGCCAGCAAAACTCGCGTGTAAAATCAACAGGGTTGCAAAAAGCCGCCCAAATCAGCGGATTCAATTTGGGCAATCCGGCCGCCAAACTGCATGCAATTCAGGCGCTGAATTGTCGCCCATTTGTGATATGAGGTCGCATTCGAAGCACTGTGAGGGACTAGCCGATGGCGCCTCGTTCGGCCGGCAAGAATGCGGAATCATCCGACAAGGTCGGGGTGATCTGCCGTGCGCTGCGCCGCGCCATCATCGAACAGGCGCTGGAGCCCGGCGCGAAGCTGCCCGAGGATTCGCTCGGCGAACGCTTCGGCGTCAGCCGCACCATTGCCCGCCACGCGCTCGGACAACTCGCAGCCGAGGGCCTCGTCGAACTCCGCCGCAACCGCATCGCCGTGGTGGCGACGCCAAGCTGGCAGGAAGCCCGCGACGCCTTTGATATCAGGATCGAACTCGAACGCCTCGTGGTGCGCCAGCTCGCCGGCAAGCTGACCAAGCCGCAGATCGCAACGCTGAATGCCCATGTCGACGCCGAGGACGCCGCGCGCGACGGCACCGACGCGGTCTCCATTCGCCTCGCAACCGAATTTCACATCCTGCTCGCCCACATGACGAACAGCCCGATCCTGGTGCGTTACGTCAGCGAGGTCGCCTACCGCTGCTGTCTCACATTATCCCTGTACAGCCGCCCGCATTCGTCGGAATGCGCGATCAACGAGCACCGCGCCATCATCGCCGCCCTCGTCAAGGGCGACGAGGCGAAGGTGATGGCATTGATGCACAGCCATCTGGATTCCGTGGCCAGTCGCGCCCTGGTCGCGCCGGCCCCGCAGCGCGGCCGCGATTTGCTGGATATTCTGGCGCCTTATGCTGATGAGGGCGGCAGCGAACGCGTGGTGAAATTGCCGAAGGTGGTGAGGGTTCGGTAGTTGGTTCCGTCATGGCCGGGCTTGTCCCGGCCATCCACGACTTTCTTCCCAAGCAGAAGCGAAGACGTGGATGCCCGGGTCAAGCCCGGGCACGACGAGTTTTCCTGTGATGACCTACGCCTCGATCCCCCGCTGCACCAGAATCCGCTCCGCGCTGTCGTTCCAGACATCCATCTTCACGATCTGGCCGGCCCTCACGACGAAGCGATCGACATAGCGGTTGCCCTCGAACGGCGTCCCGTCGATCCATTCGCCGTAGAGCGTGCCGACGCTGTAGACCACGGTCTCATCCGCGCCCGGACAAACATCGAAGCGGTCCATCTTCTTCTTGACCCAGCGATAGCGCCCCGCGTTGAAGGCGGTCGGCCCGCGCGGATGGTCGAATTCGCGCCCCCCTGTGAAGGTGATGATGGTGCCCGGCTTCATATAGGCCGCGGCGGCATCCGGATCCGGGATCATCGAGGCCGTAAGATAGGCTTCGACCACGTCGGCGTCCGACATCGGTTTGGTTTCGGCTTTGGCGGCAATGGACATGATGGTGGCTCCTGCTTGGCAAAATACTACAATCGGCGCTTCAAATTGCATGCACATATTTTGAACAGTTTGGCCCAAGAACTGCACACAATCTGGAGCTGCCCGGCGCGGGCGCTTCCGCTAGGCTGCGACCCATGAGCGCACGCACGGCCTTCGACCTGATCTTCCGCAACGCCCGGACCCGCACCTCGGCCACCCCGGTCGATATCGGCGTCTCGGAGGGGCGGATCGCCGCTATCGGGCCGCATCTGGCCTGCGACGCACCCGAAATCGAGGTCGGCGGCAAGCTCGCTTTGCCGGGCTTCGTCGACACCCACATCCATCTCGACAAGGCCTGCCTGCTCGGCCGCTGCGGGCATGACCATGCCACCGTCGGCGAGGCCATCGCCGCGGTCGCCGCCATGAAGCGCGATTTCACCGTCGAGGACATCTATGCGCGCGGCGCGCGGGTGCTGGAGCGCGCCATCGTCCACGGCACCACGCGGATGCGCACGCATGTCGAAATCGATCCGCGCATCGCGCTGCGCGGCTTCGAGGCGGTCAAGGCGCTGAAGCGCGACTATGCCTGGGCGATCGATCTATCGATCTGCGTGTTTCCGCAGGAGGGCCTGACCAACGATCCCGGCGCCGAACAGCTTCTCGTTGCAGCCTTGCGCGACGGCGGCGAAGCGATCGGCGGCTGTCCCTATATGGACACCGATCCGAATGCGCATCTCGAAAGACTGTTCGATCTGGCGCAGCAGTTCGACGTCGACGTCGACCTGCATCTCGACTTCGACCTCGATCCGTCCTGGTGGCATCTCGAGGAGGTCTGCCGGCAGACCGAGCGGCGCAACTACCACGGCCGAGTCGCGATCGGGCATGCGACCAAACTTTCCGCGCTGCCGCCGGATCGGTTGAAGGCGGCGACCGAACGGCTGGCGAAAACCGGCGTCGCCGTCACCGTGCTGCCCGCGACCGATCTCTATCTGATGGGCCGCGATACCACCCACAACGCGCCGCGCGGGCTCACCGTGGCGCACCGGCTGGTCGAGAACGGCGTGCTGTGTTCGGTCGCGACCAACAATGTGCTCAATCCCTTCACGCCGTTCGGCGATGCATCGCTGCTGCGGATGGCCAATTTCTACGCCAATGTCGCCCATGCCGGGATCAGCGAATTCGACGCCTGCCTTGATCTCGTGACGGATTTGCCGGCGCGCCTGATGAACCTGCGGGATTACGGCATCGCGCCCGGCAATCCCGCTGATCTCATCATCCTCGACACCGACACGGGCACGAATGCGATTGCGGAATTGCCCGACGTGTTGATAGGTTTCAAGAACGGCCGTCAGGTGTTCGAACGCCGCCAGCCGACGCTGTTTCCGCCGCAGGTTTGAGGTCGGCACCGTGGCCTCGTCCTTCGAGACGCCGCGCAAGAGCGCGGCTCCTCAGGATGAGGTTCAATAATACAGCACAGCACGGCCTTAGCTCCTCATGGTGAAGAGCGCGGCAACGCCGCGCGTCTCGAACCATGCGGCCCTGATCCAGATTGACGCCCCCGCCAATCCGTTGTTGGTATCGGTCAACGACAACAACAGCCGGGCAGGAAATCATGACCAGATCATCCAATATCAGAAGCGTCGAAACGCTCGCCTGCGATGCCGGCTGGCGCAACTACCACTTCGTCAAGATCATGACCGAAGACGGCATCATTGGCTGGAGTGAATACGACGAGGGCTTTGGCGCACCTGGTGTCACGGCCGCAATCGAACGATTGTCGGCGCGGGTGGTCGGCAAGAACGCGTTCCAGCACGAGCGGATCTACGCCGAACTGTTTTCGGCGACACGCCCCGCGGCCGGCGGCGTGGTGGCGCTGGCGCTTGGCGCCATCGAGAACGCGCTGCTTGACGTCAAGGCCAAGGCGCTCGGCGTGCCCTGCTACGAATTGCTGGGCGGAAAAATCCGCGACCGCATCCGGGTCTACTGGTCGCATTGCGCGACCTGGCGCATCAATCATCCGGACTGGTACAAACCCGCGATCACCGACCTCGACGGCGTCAAGTCGATCGGCCGCGAGGTCCGCGAGAAACGCTTCACCGCGATGAAGACCAACATCTTCGTCTATACCGACGGCAAGCCGCAGGGCTGGCGGCCCGGCTTCGGCTCGCCGTTCGAGCCCGAGATCAACGTCGATCGCACGGTGATCCGCAATCTCTGCATGCACCTGGAGGCGATCCGCGACGGCGCCGGCCCCGATGTCGATCTGCTGCTCGACCTCAATTTCAACGCCAAGACCGAAGGCTATCTGAAGATTTTGCGTGCCATCAAGGACATGGACATGTTCTGGATCGAGATCGACACCTTCAGTCCGCAGGCGCTCGGCTATATCCGCCGCCAGAGCCCGCATCCGATCTCATCCTGCGAGACGCTGCTGGGCCTGCGCGAATTTCTGCCCTATTTCGACGAACAGGCGATGGATGTCGCGATCATCGACACGCCGTGGAACGGGGTGTGGCAATCGATGAAGATCGCGGCCGCCGCCGAACATTTCGAGGTCAATGTCGCGCCGCACAATTTCTACGGCCATCTCTGCACCATGATGAACGCGCATTTCTGCGCCGCGGTGCCGAACTTGCGCATCATGGAAACCGATATCGACCGGCTGACGTGGGACCATGAATTGTTCACGCATCTGCCCGAATTCGTCGACGGCCATCTGGTGATTCCGGATCGGCCGGGCTGGGGCACCGAGCCCAACGAGGAAGGCCTGCGCGCGCACCCGGCGAAGAACAAGGGCGGGCTGTTGAATTACGGGCAGAAGAAGTAGGCGCTTGCTCCGTCATCCTGAGGGGCGGCCTCTTGACCGCGTCTCGAAGGGGGAACGGTCCCGCCGCTAGCCGTCGCCCTTCGAAACGCCCGCAAGCGCGGGCTCTTCAGGCTGACGGGACTGACACTCAATTATCGTTCGGCTTGCTGGCAAACGCACTGTCGATCACGTCGCCGATCGGCTGCCAGGCGGTGCCGTCGAACTGCACCAGCCGCATCTGCTTGATGGGGTGGAAATCCGCGGGTCCGGTGTTGATGGCAATGCCCGGCAAGATGATCGGGCTCTGGTAATTCTTCAGCGACGCGGCCTGCCGCATGATGTTCTCGCGCGACAGGTCATCACCGCACTGGGTGAGCACCTGGACCAGCGTCTCGGCCGCGGCATAGCCGAAGATGGCGTAGCTGTCCTCCCTGTCGCCATCCGGATAATATTTGTCCATGAACGCCAGCCAGGTCTTGATGGAAGGGTCCTCCTTCCAGGTCGCGTCGTCGGCGTCTTTCAGGAATGAGGTCGAGATCACGCCGGCGGCATTTTGAAGTCCCGCGGGTCTCAGCGCGTTGGCGATCGACGCCGCCGCGTTGACCAGCACCACCACCGGATGCCAATCGAGTTCGACCGCCCGGCGGATCGCGCGCGCCGAGATCGGCGGCGCGCAATTGAGCACAAGGACGTCGGCGCCGGAGCTCTTGAGGATCTCGACCTGGGTATCGATCGACATATCCGCCTCGATGGCAATGTCCGCCACGATCATGCGGGCGGTGACGCCGAGCCCCTCCTGCAATCCCCTGAACAGGTCGCGTCCGAACTGATCGTTCTGCCAGAGTACCGCGATCCTGCGATCGGGATAGGCGGACTGGATGTAATTGGCGTAGATCGTTCCCTCGGCACGGAACGTCGGCTGCCAGCCCATCGTCCACGGAAACCGCTTCGGATGCGCCCACTCCTCGTCGCCGGAAGCGACAAAGAGTTGCGGCACCTTCTTCTCGTTGAGGTAGGTCCGGGTCGCCAGATTGCTCGGCGTACCGAACGAGCCGAACATCAGCAGCACGTTTTCCTGCTCGACCAGTTGACGCGTGTGCTCCGCGGCCGTCCGCGGATTGGAACTGTCGTCGCGGGAGATGAATGTGATCTTGCGACCGTTGATGCCGCCGCGATCATTGATCATGTCGAAATAGGCGGCTTCAGCCCGGCCGATCGCCGCGAAGGCGGCCAGCGGCCCGGTATAGGGCATGATATTGCCGATGCGGATTTCCGTATCGGTGACGCCGCCGCCATGAGCTTGTTGCGCCGCTATCGGCACGCCGGCGAACAGTACGATGGCAATCAGGGCCAGGAGACGTCCGGTTTGTTTTATTGTTCTCATCAACATGGCCTCAAAGCGCCAAGCTAACCCAAGCTCGTGACGCCTAACCCAGCGCTTGCGAAGATAACGCTCAAATTGCCGCTGTTGAAATCACATTTTACGCGTCGCTTGGCCGTTTCGTGATGTCTTTTCCAGTTTCTCGATGTGCTTGTACACCTTCTGCAGCTCATGCGCAGCCTCGATGCTGCCCTGCTGGATCGCATGCTTGTACCAGCGGATTGCTTCGTTCTCGTTTGGCGGCACCTCAAGCGCGCCCATTACGTAGATGCGCGCGAGAGCAAGGGTGTATACGGGGTCCGCCCCCAATTCGACTGCCCTGAGATGATGTTGAAAGCAGCGGCGAGCTTTTTCATCATACGGCAAATCGCCCAAGCGGATATCGTACGCGCTCCGCAGTTCAAGGTGAGTCTCAATATCCGCGGGATCCATATTTGTTTCGACATCGGCAATTATCTGATCGATCTCGAGTCGGGATAGCCCAGCATCACTGCCCATCCTTGCAAGAATAACGCGGGCTGACATATCGCCCTCGTCGATGGCTTGACGGACCAAGGCAAGCGCCTCAGCGTTCCGCTTCGCCACTCTATGTTCTGCTACCTGAAGGCGCCATCCCTCCTGCACCGCCAGTTCCTCCCCACGACGTCAACGCGGCATCATCGTAGCACAATATCCAGCCAGCCGAGCGCGTTGACGCTGACATGGTCGCCGGTATCGACCAGCACCGTGGTGGTTTCCGCCTCAATGATGGCGGGGCCGGTCAGGGAATGGCCGGGCTGCAGCGTCTCGAGCGCATAGACCGGGACCTCACGCCAGCCGCCAAAGAAGGCCTGACGCGTGCCGCGTGGCGTGCAAGCGCCTGCGGACGCCGCCGGCTTCGTGTTCTGGTCATTTGGCGCGACGGCGCCGACCGCCGCGACCCGCGCGTTGACGAACACCACCTCCTGGCCGGGCGAGGCGTAGGTGTAGAGTTCCTCGTGCTTGCGATGAAAACGCTGCTCGATCTGGTCGACGAGGTCGGCTGCGTTCCAGTCGAGACCATCCAGCGACACGTCGATCTCGAAAATCTGCTCGCCATAGCGCATTTCGGCGGAACGTTCGATCGACAGCGGTCCCTTGAACCAGGAACGCAGCCGGCCGGCGGCCGCTTCTTCCAGCTCGGCGAACAGTTCGCGTACTTCGCCGGCGGTGATCCGTGGCCCCTTGCCGTAATGCGTGCGGCTCATCTCGTAGCGGAGATCGCTGGTCAGCATGCCCCATGCCGACAGCACCGAAGCCACCGTCGGCACGATGATGCGCTTGATCTCCAGTTCGCGCGCGACCTCGGCGGCGTGCAAGCCAGCCGCGCCGCCGAAACTCAGCAACGCGAATTTCCTGGGATCGACGCCGCGGCGCAAGGTCATCAGGCGGATGCCGTCGGCCATGTTCAAATTGATCATGCGGTAGATGCCGGCGGCAGCCTCGACGCGCGAGAGCTCCATGGCTGCGCCGATGCGATCGACCGCGGCTTCCGAGGCGGCGCGGTCAAGCGGGCGCTGGCCGCCCATGAAGGCGGCCGCGTCGAGATAGCCGAGCACGACATTGGCGTCGGTGACGGTAGCCGCCTGCCCGCCATTGCCATAGCAGGCCGGCCCCGGGATCGAGCCCGCGCTTTCCGGCCCGACCCGCAGCGTGCGGCTTGAATCGACGTGGGCGATCGAGCCGCCGCCGGCGGCAATGCTCGCAATGTCGAGGCTGCGCAACGCGATGCGCTGGCCCGCGAGCAAGCCATCCGCGGAGAGTGAGGCCTGTCCGTCCGAGATGAGCGAAATGTCCGTGCTGGTCCCACCCATGTCGAACGGCACCAGATCGGGAATGCCGAGCAGTTCAGCGCAGCGCCGGCCTCCCGACATGCCGCCGGCCGGTCCCGACAGCACGGTGCCTGCGGCCAGCCGCGACGCCTCCTCGACCGGCGCCATGCCCCCGTGCGACAGGATCACGAACAGGCTGCCCTTGAGGCCGGCCTCCTTCAGCCGCCTTTCGAGATTGGTGAGATAGCGCCGCACGATCGGCTCGACATAGGCGTTCACGATCGTGGTCGAGACCCGCTCATACTCCTTGATCTGCGGCAGCACGTCGCTGGAGCGCGACACGCTGACATCGGGCAGTGCCTTTGCCAGGCGTTCGACCGCGGCGAGTTCGTGAACGGGATTGAGATAGGAATGCAGGAAGCACACCGCCACCGAGGTCGCGCCCAGTTTCCGGATGCCGGCGATGGCTTCATCCAGCGAGCGCTCATCGAGCGGGATCAAAACCTCGCCATTGGCCTTGAGCCGCTCGCGAACGCCGAAGCGCAGTTCGCGCGGCACCAAGGGCTCCGGCGGCGGCGAACGCAGATCGTATCGGTCCGGCTTGAGGCCTTCGCGCATTTCGATGACGTCGCGGTGCCCCTCGGTGGTCAACAGCGCAACCCTGGCGCCCTTGCGCTCCAGCAGCGCGTTGGTCGCAACCGTCGTGCCATGCACCAGCCGGTCGGTGGCGGCAAGCATCTCCGCGCGCGAAACGTTCAGGCGCCGCGCCAGTTCATCCAGGCCGGTCATCACGCCGATCGACTGGTCGGCCGGCGTGGAGGGTGATTTTGCGAAGGTCGTCCGTCCGCTCGCATCCGTGGCCACGAGATCGGTATAGGTTCCGCCGACGTCAACTCCGATTGTGTACATCGTCAGCCACGCCGTTCCGTCGAGACACTGGTGAATCCCTGCTCGGCGTCGCGCCGCCGCGCTTCCGCCGATCGTTTGGAGGGTGGCCCCCAGCCGCCGCCGCCGGACGAGCGAATCTCCAGGCAATCGCCGGGCTGAAGCTCGATGCCGACCTCCTTGGTGCGCAGCACGCGCGGCTCGCGTCCTTCCGACAGCAGGCGATAATGATGCGGCTGGCCATCCTCGCCGCCGAGCATGCCGCACGGGCCGTGGCGTGCGCCATCGCCCGCGGTGTTGCCGCGCGAAGGCTTTGCGGTCTCGAGCACCAGATCGAGCGCCACGCCGAGGCCGCCGCGGAACTGGCCGTCGCCGCCGGAGCCTTCGCGGAATTCATGCTGGCGGAAATGCAGGGGGAAGCGCGCCTCGGCGACTTCGAGACTGCCGAATTTGAGACCGCCGACTGAGTGCCATTCGCCGATCGACGAATAGCCATCACCACCGGATGACGCACCGCCACCCGGGCGCGCATGGAACATGTGCCAGATGAACTGCTTTCCGGTGCGCGGATCCTCGCCCTGAATCGCGATCCGGAACCTGCGGCTCCAGCCGGCCATCGCGCGCTCCGGACAGGAGGCGGACATGGCCTTGATGATCGCTTCGACAATTTCGTTGGAAGGATGGCTGGTGCACATGGTCACCGGCCGCCCCGGATCGGCCCAGACGATCGTGCCTTGTTTCGCGATCACCTTCAGCGGCCGCAGCGCGCCGGTGTTTTTGGGAATTTCGGCGTCGATCAAATAGGCGAACGCCATCGCGACCGCCGCCTGCATGTTGGCATGCGAGGAATTCACGAAGCTGGTCGATTGCGGATCGGACTCCGACAGGTCGACCTCGATGTCGCTGCCCTTCTTGGTGACTTTCGCGGCGATCCGGATGTCGGTGCGGCCATGGCCGTCATCGTCGAGGAACGCCTCGCCGTGGAAGACACCGTCCTTCCAGGTCGAGACCACGGCGCGGGTCTGCTGCTCGGTCGCATCCAGGATCGCTTCAATGGCTGCCTCGACCACCGGTGCGCCGAACTCGCTGAACAGTTTTGCGACGCGACGCTCGCCAAGATGCGCAGCCCCCAGCATCGCGGCGAGGTCGCCACGAAATTCGCGCGGGTTGCGCACGTTCAGCGCCAGCATTTCCAGAATATCTTCGCGCGGCCGTCCCGCCTCCGACAGCCTGATCGGCGGAATACGAATGCCCTCCTGCCAGATCTCGGTCGCACCGGGATTGTAAGCGCCATGGGTAGCGCCGCCGATATCGCTCTGATGGGCGCGCACGATGGTCCAGAGCAGCCGCTGGTCGCCATCGAACACCGGCACGAAGACGGTGAGATCAGGCAGATGACTGCCGCCATGATAGGGATCGTTGAGCAGGAAGACGTCGCCCGGTTGCACGTCCTTGAACCGCGCCTCGACCGCGATCGTTGCCCAGGGCAGCGCCCCGACATGAACCGGCAGATGATCGGCCTGCGCGATCAGGCGCGCGCGCGTATCGCAAACCCCGAGCGAAAAGTCGCGGCTGGAATTGAGGATCTGCGAATAGGAGGTGCGAAGCATGGCCTCGCCCATCTCCTTGACGATCGAACTCAGCCGATGCTGAACGACGGACCGCGTGATGGGATCGATCTTGGCGGACATTGCACCCGTTCCTGTTCCGACAGCGCCATAGCTCAGCTTGACTTTCGTTCCGTTTTTCGGAATGATATACCGGAATTCGTAAAAACTAATCGTCATTGCCGTGATGAGTCAAGCCGTCACATGAAGACCGATCACGTCAGCGCCGGCGGTCCGCTGGATCGCTACATGCAAGTCCTCGAACTGCTGGTCGCATTTCCGGGCAGCCTGACGCTTGCGGACGTCGCATCCCTCGTCGAACTGCCGAAGACGACCACACATCGGCTGCTGAAAGGACTGGTTCGCGCCGGCCTTGCCAAAGACGGTGTCGGGGGCCGCGCCTATCATCTTGGCGATCGCCTGACGCGTTTGCTGCATGCCAGTGCCGACGATGGATGGCTCACCACGCTGGCAGGTCCCTACCTTCAGCGATTGACCGAGACGTCGACGGAAACCTGCTATCTGACGCGGCTGAAGGGCTCGCGTGTCGTCGTTGCCGTCTCGCATTCTCCCGATGTCCGGTGGCGCGGCTACGTGCAGCCGGGTCTCGAAATGCCGATCAATGCCGCGGCGGTGGCCAAGGCCATCATGGCCTACCAGAGCGACGCGCTGGTGAGCGAAGCGCTTTCGCACGATCTGCCGATCCTGACCGTGAATACCCGCAACGATCGCCCCTGGATCAAGCGCGAATTGGCCGAGGTCCGGCGCCGCGGTTATGCGACCTGTGTCGGCGAGATAGACGAAGGGCTGGCGGCGATCGCAGTGCCGATCATTCTGGCGGACGGTGCCGTGTTTCATTCGATCGGCATGACCGGCCCGCTGCAACGGATCATGGGCGAGCAATTGCCCGGCCAACTCGCCGCACTGAACGAAACCGCCGCCGCGCTCGGCAAGGTGCTGTCGATCGGCGAGCGGATCAATACAAGCGTCAGAGCGTGACGGCGACTTCCTTCAGCGCGCCGGACACGGCATCGATGATCGCATCGACGTCGGCATCCGTCATCGGGGTCGACAACGCCATGAATCCGTTGCCCGCCGCCAGCACCCCGCGATTGAGCAGCGCCCGGTTGAAAACCGCCTGACGTCCGGCCTCCTCTTCGGTCGGATAGGCCGAGCGATAGTCGCGCACCGGCCGATCGGCGAAGTGAATTTTTAGCAGCGACCCGAGCCCGACGGTACGGCCCGGCACATGGTGGCGGCGGAACGCCGCGTCGATCCCGGAACGAACCGCCTCCCCGATCGCATCGAGCCGCGCGAACGCCGCTTCGTCCAGCAATTGCATTGCCGCGATGCCGGCGCGCATCGTCACCGGATTGGCCGAGAACGTGCCGCCATGCGGCAGCGCCGGCTTGCCCGGGCGGGGATCGAACACCGCCATGAATTCCTTTTTGCCGCACACCGCACCAACCGGAAATCCGCCGCCGATGATCTTTGCGAGCGTGGTCAGGTCGGGGTCGATGTTGAACAGACCCTGCGCACCGCGATAGCCGAGCCGGAACGTGATCACCTCGTCGAAGATCAAGAGCGCACCGACCTCTCGCGTGACCTTGCGCAGGGCCTCCAGATAGGCCCGGTCGGCCGGCACCAGCCCGGCGCGATTGGGCATGGGATCGACGAGGACACAGGCGAGTTCGCGTCCATGCTCGCGGATCAGGCTGACGGCGGCTTCGGTATCGTTGAAGGGAATCGTCAAGACGTCCGCGAGCACATTGTCCGGCGTGCCCTTGGCGTAGGCGACGGACACCGGCGCATTGCGGCCCCAGGCCTCCGGCGTCGGATCGAGGCTCACCTCGGCGTAGTCGTAGGAGCCGTGATAGGCGCCCTCGCATTTTGCGATCTTGGGGCGGCCGGTATGCGCGCGGGCGGCTTTCAGCGCCATCATCACGGCTTCGGTGCCGGAGTTGCAGAACCGCACCTGATCGACCGACGGCAATCGTGCGGCCAATAGTTCAGCAAGATCGACTTCGGATTCCGTCGGCAGGCCGAACGCTGTCCCAAGCGCCAGTTGCGCCGTCGCGGCCTTGATCATCGCAGGATGGGCGTGGCCGTGAATCTGCGAGGTGAAATTGTTGATGCAATCGATGAACGCGTTGCCGTCGAGATCCCACACCCGGCAGCCCTCGCCGCGCGCGGCGTAGATCGGATAGGGCTTCATGAAGACGGTGGTGCGCGTATTGCCGCCGGGCAGGCTCGACAGCGCGCGGTCGTACATTTTTTGCGACGAGGAATTTGTATCCGGATACATGCGTCTTTCCACCAGCGCTCGGAGCTTCACCTAGGTATACAGCAAAAACACAATTGTCCCGATGACCAGCGCCGCGGCGACGAACAGCAGCACCGCCGGCAATCCGAAAAATGTCGCGACCACCCCCGTCGTCGACTGCATCAAGGCCGAGCCGAGAAAGAACGCCAGATTGACCGCCGAGAGTGCCTTGCCCATGTTTTGCGCGTCCACGAGCTGCCGCGTCATGCCGTACACCAGCGGCTGGGCCGACAGGGCAAGACCGATCAGCACCAGCAGGACGGTGTCATATTGCGCCGGCATCGCCGCAACGCCGAACAGATTGGAGGCCGGATCATGCGGCGCGCCCGCCGCCATCAAGACGAGCAGCAGCGCCGCCAGGCAATGCGCGGCCGCGAGCGTCTCGCGGCGATGGCCAAATCTTCGGTCGAAAACGCCGATCAGGGCCGGACCGACGATAAGCGCGATCGTGAACAGGCCGAGCACGTTGCCGGCCGCGATCCGGCTCAGCCCCTTGATGTCCATCAACCACGGGCCGGCCCACAATCCCCGCAGCACCAGCATGGCCGCCAGCGAAACCAGCGCAATCGCAATCAGGCCGCGCAGCGGGCGTGACAGGCCGATGCGCAGGACGCTGGCCATCTGCGCAAGCGGCGAGGAACGATCGGCATGCGCGGCCGGCTGGTTCGGCACCAGGGCATAGACGGCGATCGTCACCGCGACGCCGAAACCGGCGGAGATCCAGAATCCTGCCCGCCATCCCCATTGTTCGACGACGAAGGCGAGCGGGCTCGACGACAACAGCATCCCGATATTGCCGATCGACAGGATCAGTCCCGACCACAGGCCGAACCGCGCCGGTGACAATTGCTTCGCCGCCAGCGTCATCGGGCACATCAACATGCCCGATGTCGCAACCCCGAGCAGGAACTGTCCGAACAGAAAGCTTCCCGGCCCCGTGGCCAGGCCGGACGCCGTCGCGCCGATGATCGTTCCAATCAGCAGGCTAAGGGACACCGGCCGCACGCCAAAGCGGTCCATCGCGGCACCGACCGGTATCTGCGATGCAGCGAACGCGAAATGATAGATCGAGGTCAGGCTCGCCAGCGTCTGCGGCGGCGTCCCGAAATCCGCGGCCATGAGGTCGAGGCTGACGGCCGGAATCGTGCGCAGCAGGTTCGACAGAATGTGGCCGCACGCCAGCGCCAAAAGCGCAAAAATCAATCCGTGGATGTTGACATCCGCGTCGTCGGCCTTGCCGCCGTGCATGTTCGTTTCTTCCCGGCCTTGTTACAGCCGGGCGTAACACCATACGGGGGGAATGCCAATTGGCATTCCCCCCGGGGCTGTTCAGTGTTTGTGGAACACCAGCGTCCGCAACTCGATGCTTTCGCGCGGCGGCGCGTCGGCAGGCGTGGTCGGATCGATGAAAGCGGTATGCGGCCCGAATCGCGTGCGCCCGTCGGTGGCGGAATCATAGCACTTCAGCAGCAAGGCTTCGTCCGCGGTCATCTCCGGGATGTAATACCAGCGATGGTCGGGATTGTATTTCACGGAGTAAGTCTCGCCCTGGCGGCTCGGATAGATCAGGTCGGAGGCGACGAGATCGCCGGGGGCGACTGTCTGGCCGTCCAGCATCGCAAGCGGCGCATCGCGCAGCGGTCCGCGGATCGGCCGCCACAGATTGATCACCTGAACGCGGCCTTTCAGCAGTTCGTCCGCCTCATCGGGCAGATGTTCGCGAACGCGGTTGGCCCCTGACAGATCGGTCTGGTCGACATGGACCCGCGTCGCCGGCTGGCGCGGGCCGGCGCCCCGTATGTCGCTGGCGCCTTCGACGCGCTTGCGAACGGTGTGGTCGAATATAAAGACGCGGTCGGCCTTCAGGGTCGCCCGGAGAAAGGCTTCGGCGGCGGGGTAGTAGACGTTCCGAATCTCCTTGTCGTCGTAGAAATCCTTCACCACGTTCGGATGCCGGACCAGCGCAAAACCTTCGCGATCCAGCGACAGACTGCCCGCGATCAGCCGCGCGTCGAAGATCGGAACCTGGTGGGGTTCGGGGAGCGCTGTCGATTTGGGCTCACCCGGCGGCGGATCGAAGGCGTAGGTGCGCGGCTTGCCCGCGGTGGGCGCGAGGTAATTGAGCTCGCCGGTGACAAAGGGAAGCGACTCGAGTTTTGCTTGCTGAAGGCCCATGGCAGTCTCCTGGACTCTGTTGTTTGTTCCGTTTGATTTTGGCTGAGCCGCCCGCCCCCACAAGGCCGCGCCGGAAATAGCAAGATTGCCGTTCTCGCAGGTGCGATGCGGGAAAGATCCTTGTCGCGCGCGCCCCCTCTGCCGGATGGATTTTTCCGGACTTCACGGCTTCGTTAGCCGGCAAAACACAGGCCTCGCCATGCCCTGAGAGCGCTACGCTCCCAGCCCTGATGGCGCTACAGCACAGAGCGGTCGCAATGCCGCCGTATCCGGGGAGGAAAAAAATGAACATCACCATGAAGGGCCGCGTTGCCGCCGTCACCGGGGGCAGCAAGGGCATCGGGCTTGCCGTCGCGCGGCGCTTTGCCGAGTCCGGCGCCAAGGTCGCGATCCTGGCGCGCGGCGCAGCGGATCTGAAAGCCGCACGGGAGTTGCTCGCCAGGCACAGCGTCGAGGTTCGCGACTATGTCTGCGACGTCTCGAAGGCGGCTGATATCGCCAAGGTCCATGAAGCGATCGCCGCCGATCTCGGCCCTGTGGACGTCCTCGTCAACAATGCCGGCACCTCGCGCGCGATGGCATTCGAGACGGTCACTGACGAAATGTGGCAGGACGACCTCGACCTGAAACTGTTTGCGGCGATCCGTTTCAGCCGGCTGGTCTGGCCGGGTATGAAGGCCCGCAAATGGGGCCGCATCATCAACGTGCTGAACATCGGCGCGAAGGCCCCGGCTGCCGCCTCAACCCCGACCTCGGTGTCGCGGGCGGCCGGCATGGCGCTGACCAAGGCGATGGCGAACGAGGGCGGCCCGCACAACGTGCTGGTCAATGCGATGCTGGTCGGGCTGATCGTCAGCGATCAATGGGTCAAGCGGCATGCCCAGAAGGCACCGGATACGGATTTCGACGCTTTCACCCGGGATCTCGCCAAAGGCGTCCCGCTCGGGCGGATGGGCACGGCGGAGGAATTCGCCAACCTCGCCTGCTTCCTCGCCTCGGAGCAGGGCTCTTACATCACCGGGACCGCCATCAACGTCGATGGTGGCCGGTCGCCGGTGGTTTAGCGCGGCCCGGTCCTGATAGAACCGGAATCCGCAAGCAAAAAAGGCCTCCGTCACCGGAGGCCTTTTCGCTATCAAACCGCGTCTTTGGCGGCCTTGACCGGGCGGGCGCGGACGATCTTGCGCGCCGGCTTGGCCTTGAACATCATTTCTTCGCCCGTGAAGGGGTTGGTGCCCTTGCGAGCCTTGGTCGCGGGCTTCTTGACCACGACGAACTTGGCGAAGCCGGGGACGAGGAACACCCCGTTCTTCTTGAGCTCCTTGTGGCCGACGTCAACGAGCGCATCCATCACGCCCTTGACTTCCTTCTTCGAAACCTCGGTGGACGTCGCGATCTTCTCGATCAGCTGCGACTTAGACATTTGGGTAGCCATGGTTGCTCCATTTGATTCTGGCAGAGGCACGATATGGCGGAAATTGCCTAAGAAAACAGGGTTTTCGACATTCTGCACAACTATATCGCTAGTTGACTTGTACTGATTCGCGGCAAATTGGCCAGTTTTTAAGCCTCTTCATCCGCTATAATCGCGCAAAACACCTTGCCCGACAGGGTTTCTCGACAATTTCCAACCTTTCACTTCGCTCTTTTTCAATCACAACGGGTGGAAATCCCCGCTGCCACATCAGCCGGCGCCGATGCATCGGCAACGCCGCGCATGGATTTGCAGAACGATTTTCCGCGATCGCAAGCCGATAGAAAATGACTCCGGGTTCCCCCTCGTCGTAACATCCAGGCCACATGCGACCGTTAAGGAAGCGGCTCGCAACCTGATATACCCCGGAGAGTTCGCATGGATGTGACCCGCCTTGAGATCAATCGCCGCACCGCGCTGCTGACGTCGGCCGCGATTGCGGCCAACGTCATCAATCCGATGCGGGCCTTCGCGCAGGAAACGCCGAAGAAGGGCGGCGTATTCAACGTTCACTACGGCGCCGAACAGCGCCAGCTCAATCCAAGCATTCAGGCCTCCACCGGCGTCTACATCATCGGCGGCAAGATCCAAGAGAACCTGATCGATCTCGACGCCAACGGCCAGCCGGTCGGCGTGCTCGCCGAAAGCTGGGAAGGCTCGCCCGACGGCAAGACCATCACCTTCAAGCTGCGCAAGGGCGTCACCTGGCACGACGGCAAGCCGTTCACCTCGGCCGACGTCGAATTCACCGCCATGAACATGTGGAAGAAGATCCTCAATTACGGATCGACGCTGCAATTGTTCCTCACCGCAGTCGAGACTCCGGACCCGCAGACCGCGATCTTCAAATACGAGCGGCCGATGCCGCTCAATCTGCTGCTGCGCGCGCTGCCTGACCTCGGCTACATCTCCGCCAAGCATCTTTACGAGAGCGGCGATATCCGCGCGAACCCGACCAACCTCGCGCCGGTCGGCACCGGCCCGTTCAAATTCGTCAAATATGAACGCGGGCAATATGTCATCGCCGATCGCAATGCCGATTACTGGCGTCCCAACGCGCCCTATCTCGATCGCATCGTCTGGCGTGTCATCACAGACCGCGCCGCGGCGGCCGCCCAAATGGAAGCCGGCGAACTGCATTACAGCCCGTTCTCCGGCCTGACGATCTCGGACATGGCGCGGCTCGGCAAGGACAAGCGCTTCATCGTCTCGACCAAGGGCAATGAAGGCAACGCGCGCACCAACACCATCGAGTTCAACTTTCGCCGCAAGGAATTGTCCGACATCAGGGTTCGCCGTGCCATCGCGCATGCGATCAATGTGCCGTTCTTCATCGACAACTTCCTCGGCGATTTCGCCAAGCTCGGCACCGGCCCGATCCCCTCGACCTCGACGGATTTCTATCCCGGCCCCAACACGCCGCAATATCCCTACGACAAGGCCAAGGCCGCAGCGCTGCTCGACGAAGCCGGATTCAAGGCTGGCGCCGGCGGGACGCGCTTTTCGTTAAGGCTGCTGCCGGCGCCGTGGGGCGAGGATATCTCGCTGTGGTCGACCTTCATCCAGCAATCGCTGCGCGAGATCGGCATTCCCGTCGAGATCGTGCGCAACGATGGCGGCGGCTTCCTCAAGCAGGTCTATGACGAGCACGCCTTCGATCTCGCCACCGGCTGGCACCAATACCGCAACGACCCCGCGGTCTCGACCACGGTCTGGTATCGCTCCGGCCAGCCCAAGGGCGCGCCCTGGACCAACCAGTGGGACTGGACCGATGCGGCCGTCGACAAGACCATCGACGATGCCGCCACCGAAGTCGATCCGGCCAAGCGCAAGGCGCTCTACGCCCAGTTCGTCAAGGAGGTGAATACCGAGCTGCCGGTCTGGATGCCGATCGAGCAGATTTTCGTCACTGTGATCACGGCCAAGGCACGCAACCACTCTAACACGCCGCGCTGGGGCTCGGCGAGCTGGCACGATCTTTGGCTTTCCGCCTGACGCCTTATCGGCCAAGATAGAATGATGCGCATCCTTGGCCTTGCGGGGCGGCGGCTCGCCGCCTCGATCCCGACCCTGTTTCTGATCCTGATCGGCGTGTTCCTGCTGCTGCAGTTCGCGCCGGGCGACACGGTCGACGCGATGATGGCGCAGATGGGCGGCGGCGATGCCGCGACCGCGCGCGAACTGCGCAAGTTCTACGGCCTCGACCTCTCGGTTCCGGCCCAGCTTGGCAATTATCTCTGGCGCCTGGTGCGGCTCGATCTCGGCTTCTCCTCGATCTACGGCAAGCCGGTGGCCTCGGTGATCCTCGAGCGATTACCGCCGACCATCCTGCTGATGACCGCGTCACTGTCCTTTGCGTTCTTCTTCGGGCTGCTGTTCGGCGTGATCGCGGCGCGCGGCGTCAACCGCTGGCCGGACACGCTGATCTCGACGCTCGGGCTCGTGTTCTACGCCACGCCCTCGTTCTGGTTCGGGCTGATGGCGATCGTCGTGTTCTCGGTCTATCTGCAATGGCTGCCGCCGGGCGGCTTCGAGGATATCGGCATCGTGCAGACCGGCATCTGGCGCACCATCGACATCGCCCAGCATCTCGTGCTGCCGACGCTGACGCTCGGGCTGATCTTCCTTGCGATCTATTTGCGCATCATGCGCGCCTCGATGCTGGAAGTGCTCAACCTCGACTATGTCCGCACCGCGCGCGCCAAGGGGCTCGACGAGACCCGCGTGGTGACGCGGCATGTGTTGCGCAACGCCCTACTTCCGATGGTGACGCTGATCGGGCTGCAGGCCGGCACCATGCTCGGCGGCTCGGTCGTGGTCGAAAGCGTGTTCTCGCTGCCGGGCCTCGGGCGGCTGGCTTATGAATCGGTGGTGCAGCGTGACCTCAACACGCTGCTCGGCATCGTGTTCGTCTCCGCGCTGCTCGTCATCGTCGTCAATTTCGCCGTCGACCTGCTTTACGCGCGGCTCGACCCGCGCATCTCGGCGGAGGGCTAGCGCAAATGGATGCCGCCAAACGCTATTTCCGCAGTCCCGCCGCGGTCGCAGGCCTCGTGCTGCTCTTGATCGTGATCGCGATGGCGATCAGTGCCGGCTGGTTCTATCCGCGCGATCCGCTGGCGCTTGCCGGCCGGCCCCTCATCTGGCCGTTCTCGAATCCTCGGTTCCTGCTCGGCACCGACAATTCCGGCCGCGATATCGCCGCCCAGATTCTCTACGGCGCCCGGATTTCGCTTCTGATCGGCGGCGTCGCCACCGCGATCGCGATCCTGATCGGCATCCTCGTCGGCGCCTTCGCCGGCTATTATGGCGGCTGGGTCGACACCGTGCTGATGCGGATCACCGAGGCGTTCCAGACCTTGCCGAATTTCGTGCTGCTATTGGTGCTGGTTGCCGTGTTCGGCTCGACGCTCACCACCGTGACCATCGCGGTCGGCGTGGTGTCATGGCCGGCGCCGGCGCGGCTCACCCGCGCCGAATTCCTGTCCTTGCGCAACCGCGAATTCGTTCAGGCTGGACGTACGCTCGGCATGAAGGACCTTCAATTGATCCTTGGCGAAATCCTGCCCAACGCGCTGCCGCCGGTGATCGTCTACGCCAGCGTGGTGATGGCGGTCGCGATTCTGCTCGAAAGCGCGCTGGCATTCTTGCGCCTGTCCGATCCCAACGTGGCGTCCTGGGGCAACCTCATCGGCCTCGGCCGCGACGTGTTGCGGGTGCAATGGTACGTCTCGGCGATCCCCGGAATCGCCATCCTCGTCACCGTGCTGGCGGTGTCGCTGGTCGGCCAGGGCCTCAATGACGCGCTCAATCCGCGGCTGAAGAGCCGATGAGCGCGACACCCGACAACGCCGTCCTCTCGATCGAGCATCTCGGCGTCCGGCTGCCGGCGGGCGCCGACCGGCCGCACGCATTGTCGGACGTATCGCTGTCGATTGCCGCGGACGAGATCGTCTGCGTGGTCGGCGAATCCGGCTCCGGCAAGTCTGTCATGGCCAACGCCATCATGCGCCTCTTGCCCAATGAAGTGACCATCGATGCCGGCCGGGTCATGTTCGAAGGACGCGACCTCGCCTCCGCCAGCGTCGCCGAGATGCGCGAGGTGCGCGGCGCCGGCATCGCGATGATCTTCCAGGAGCCGATGACCGCGCTCAATCCGCTGCGCACCATCGGCGACCAGATCGCCGAGATGTTTTCGATCCACACCGACCTCTCGAAAGCCGAGATCGGCGCGAGGGTTTTGACCTTGCTCGCCGATGTGCGAATTCCCGATCCCAAGGTCGCGGCCAAGGCGTATCCGCATGAACTCTCGGGCGGCCAGCGGCAGCGCGCCATGATCGCGATGGCGCTGGCGCTCGACCCAAAGCTCCTGATCGCGGACGAGCCGACCACCGCGCTCGATGTCACGACGCAGGCGCAGATCCTCAAACTGATCCGCGACCTGCAGCAACGCCGCAAGGCCGCGGTGCTGTTCATCACCCATGATTTCGGCGTCGTCGCCGAGATTGCCGACCGCGTCGTCGTGATGCAGCATGGCTTGATCGTCGAACAAGGCACGGCCACCACGGTGCTGAACGATCCCAGGCATGCCTACACCAAGCAGCTCATCGCCGCCGTCCCGCCGCTTAAGGCGCCGCCGCCGCGCGCGCTGACGACCGAGAACATCCTGACGATATCCAACGTATCAAAAACCTATCGCACCGGCGGCTTCCTCGGTCGCGGCGCGCGCGTCACGCCCGCGGTCAAGGATGTATCGCTCTCGCTGCCCCGCGGCGCAACGCTCGGCATTGTCGGCGAGTCCGGCTCGGGCAAATCGACGCTGGCGCGCTGCATCGTGCGGCTGATCGATCCCGACGCCGGAGCGATCCTGCTTGAGGGCAATGACTGGGCCAAAATGTCCCGCGAAAGCGTCCGCCGCGAGACGCGACATATCCAGATGGTGTTTCAGGATCCCTTTGCCTCGCTCAATCCGCGCCGCAAGGCAGCCGAACTGGTGGCGCAGGGCCCGATCGTGCACGGCACCCCGCGCGCCAAGGCGATCGCGGATGCCAGGGAGTTGTTCGCGCTGGTCGGCCTCGATCCTTCCGCCGGCGACCGGTTTCCGCATGAATTCTCCGGTGGCCAGCGCCAGCGGATCGGGCTTGCGCGTGCGCTCGCATTGAAGCCGGCCGTGCTGGTCGCCGACGAGCCGGTTTCGGCGCTGGATGTCTCGGTGCAGGCGCAGGTATTAAAGCTGCTTGCCGAATTGCGGCAGCGGCTCGGCCTCTCCATCGTCTTCATCACGCATGATCTGCGCGTCGCCGCGCAAATTTGCGACCTCGTCGCCGTGATGAAGGATGGCGCGGTCGTGGAGCACGGGCTCGCGGGGGAAGTGTTCGGCAACCCGCAGCATCCCTATACGCAGGCATTGCTGACCTCGATCCCCGGCGGCGATTTCACGCGCAAGCGGGATGCGATGATCGTCAGCTAGCATGTTCACTCACTGCGGACGGCGCGAGGCGAGCAGACGCTCCGCCCATGGCAGCAACTCGAATCGATTACCCTTCATCAGCTCCTGAGCATCGCGCTGCCGGTAGAACAGCAGCATCCACGGCGCGATCTTGCGCAGCAATCCGTGCATCATGAACGGCACGGGGTCGGTGAACGGCAACGCCAGTTCGCTTTCCGGCACGCCACGGACCGCCTTCGCGAGTTCGTTGCCCAGCGGAATCGTCAGCGCGACGGCGCGGCCGTTGCAGCCGGTCCAGCCATAGGCGTTCGGCCCGAGTTTATGGATGCGCGGCAGGAAGTCCGCCGTCATCCCGACATAGCCGTTCCAGACATAATCAAACGAGACGTCGCCGATCTGTGGCCACAGGCGCTGCAACCGTTCGGTCACCCGCGCTTTGATCCGTTCGACCTTGTTGCCGGGGCCGAGCACGGCACCGCCGGTGATCAGGCGATTTCGGGCGTCGTAGCGCGCGAAGTACAGCTCGCCATGGGTATCGGACAGCGCCTGCCTTCCGGGGATGATGGTCTTGCGGACATTGTCCGACAACGGCTGGGTCGACATCTGCCAGGACAACACCGGCATCACTTCGTGGGCCATGTCGGGCACCAGCGATTTGGAGAACTCGCCACTATAGGCGTTGCTCGCCACCACCAGCGCGCGGCCGCTGATTTCGCCCTTCTCCGTTTTCACCACCCAGCGATCGCCGCGGCGCTCGAAACTGATCGCCGGCGAGCGCGCATAGATCCGCGCGCCAAGGCCGAGCACGGTTCGCGCAAATCCGCGCGCCAGCGCCAGCGGATTAACATGGCCGCCGGTCTTGTTCCAGAAGCCGCCATACCATGCATCCGATCCCGTCATGTCGCGCGTCTGTTCGCGCGACAACAGTTCGACCGGAGCGCCAAACTTCGACCATTGCTTCACGCGGCGTTCCGCAATCTTGATGCGGCCGGGCGAATGCACCGGCTGCACCCATCCGGCCTGCTCCTGTTCGGCCTCGATCTTGTACCGCTGCACCACCTCGTACAACGTGGAGGCGCTGTCGCGCAGCATGCCGACAAAGCGCTCGCCGACCGCGCCGTGTTTGGCGATGATCTCTTCCGGATCGGGCCGCGACAGCGTCGGGATCACCTGACCGTTGTTACGTCCCGACGCACCCCAGCCCGGCTCGGCCGCTTCCACGATCGCAACATCGACGCCGGCCTCGCGCAGATGCAGCGCCGTCGATAGTCCGGTAAAGCCCGCGCCGATCACGATCACATCGGCCTGCTGCGCGCCGATCAATTCGGGAAGATCAGGCCCGGCCGGCGTCACCGCGGCCCACAGCGAAGGCGGCCAGCGGACTTCTGCGCTATTCATCATGATCCTTTCTTGCGGGCGGCTGATCGAATGGTTAGCTTAGTACGCAAATTCAGCCCGGGGAAATAGCAGAGTGGCACTCAAGAACGTCATCGGAATCGATCACGCCGTGGTCATGGTGAAGGACCTCGACAAGGCAGCCGAGAACTACAAGCGGCTCGGCTTTACGGTCTCGCCGCGCGGCACCCACAGCGCCCATATGGGATCGGGCAATTACACCATCATGTTCGACCCCGACTATATGGAATTGCTCGGTGTCCTGACGCCGACGGAACATAATGCACCGGCGCGGGCGTTCCTGGAAAAGCGCGGCGAAGGCATCGAGCGCATCGCCTTCACCGCGGTGGATTCCGCCGACGGCGCCGAGGAAATCCGCGCGCGCGGCTATCCGCCTGTCGGCCCCACCGATTTCGAGCGGCCGGTGACGATGCCCGACGGCACCATCTCGGCCGCCAAATTCCGCACCTTCCAATGGCCGACCGCAGAGGCGCCGGGTGGCGTGCGCATCTTCGCCTGCCAGCACAAGACGCGCGAGACGGTGTGGATTCCCGAACTGATGAAGCACGCCAATGGCGCCAAGCGCCTGCGGCAGGTGCTGATCGTGTCGCCGGAGCCCGCCAAGGACGCTGCGCATATGTCGCGCATGATCGATCGCGACGTGCGAACCGAGGCTGACGGCGCCATCGCGGTGCCCTCAGGCTCCGATCGTGCCGACTTCATGTTCCTGACACGGGATCAACTCGGCAAACGTTATCCCGAGGTGTCGCTGGCCGGCCTGCCGGAACGCGGCGGCGCCGGCCTCGTGATCGTGGCCGACGTCGCCGCCGCCGAGAAGGCGCTCGGCGCCAGCGGCGTTCGCAGCGGAGGTGGCATCATCGTGCCGCCCGCCGCCGGCAACGGCACCCTGCTCGCCTTCGTCAGCGCCTAGACGCTTCCTCTCCTCTGGAGTTTTGCCGCCGACGCCGGCGATCGAAGGACAAATCACCGCCGGCAATCTGGCGGCGATTTGTCGTGCCGCCTCCGCGATAATACCGCGCGAGGGGGCTAGGCAGGCCGCGCACGGACGTTACTATCGCCGCAAAACAAGCCGATCCCAGGGAGAGAAAACAATGACGAATCATCTGATCTCGCGTCGTTCCGTTCTGGCCGGCACGGCCGCCGCAGGCGCGCTGAGCCTGACCGGTTTCCCCGCCCGCGCCGAGGTGAACTGGAAGAAATACGCCGGCACCAAGCTCGAGGTGATCCTCGCCAAGGGCCCGCGCGGCGATAATCTGCAGAAGAACATCAAGGAATTCACCGAACTGACCGGCATCCAGGTCGAGTCGGAACAGATTCCGGAGCAGCAACAGCGCCAGAAGGCCGTGATCGAACTCGCGTCGGGCAAGCCGAGCTTCGACGTGGTCCATTTGAGCTATCACGTGCAGAAGCGCCAGTTCGAGAAAGCCGGCTGGCTCGCCGATATCTCCGGCTACATGAAGGACCCGAACCTCACGGCGCCCGACCTCGTCGAAAGCGATTTCTCGGCCGCCGGCCTGCAATACGCCAAGAACGACAAGGGGCAGATGCTGTCGCTGCCATGGTCGGTCGACTATTTCATCCTCTATTACAACAAGGAGCTGTTCCAGAAGAAGGGTGTCGCGGTTCCGAAGACGTCCGACGAGATGGTCGCCGCCGCCGAAAAGCTCACCGACGCCAAGGACGGCACCTTCGGCTTCGTCGGGCGCGGCCTGCGCAACGCCAACATGACGCTGTGGACCAATTTCTTCCTCAACGCCGGCGGCGAATTCCTCGATGCCAAGGGCGGCATCCTCACCGACGGCCCGGAGGCGATCGAAGCCACCAAGCTGTATCAGACGCTGCTGACCAAGGTCGCCCCTCCCGGCGTCGCCGGCTTCAACTGGATGGAGTCGATGGCGTCCTTTACGCAAGGACGTTCGGCGATGTGGATCGACGGCGTCGGTTGGGCGCCGCCGCTGGAAGACCCGGCCGCCTCGCGCGTCGTCGGCAAGGTCGGCTACACCGTGGTGCCCAGGGGCTCCAAGGGACAATATTCGGCGACCTATGGCGACGGCATCGGCATCGCGGCGGCCAGCAAGAACAAGGAGGCCGCCTATCTGCTGTGCCAATGGGTGGTTTCGAAGAAGCAGGGCGCGCGATTGCTGCAGGCCGGCGGCGGCGTGCCGTTCCGCAACTCCGTGCTCAACGACCCCGAGATTCAGAAGGACGTCAAGAACAAGGAATGGCTGCAGTCGGTGATTGATTCCGCCAAGATCAGCAAGCTCGGCCTGCCCGTCATCATCCCGGTCGCCGAATTCCGCGATCTCGTCGGCGCCGCCCTCACTTCTACCCTCTCGGGTGCGGACCCCGCGACGGAGTTGAAGAAGGCTCATGAGCAATTCCGCCCGATCCTGGAGCGCAGCGAAAAAGCGTGAAGGCGATGGCAGAACTCACTCCGGCCGCGGCCGATGCCGCGCCGGGGCAGGAATGGCGGCCACCGTCCTATTGGCCGTTCGTGGTGCCGGCGCTGGTCGTCGTGCTCGCCGTGATCGTGTTCCCATGGGCGTTCACGATCTGGATGAGCCTGAACGAGTGGAAAGTCGGCACGCCGACCACCTTTGTCGGCTTCGCCAATTATCTGCGGATGCCGAACGATCCCCGCTTCGTCGAGGCGGTCGGGCACACGCTGCTGTACACCGGACTTTCGGTGCTCCTGCCGCTGATCCTCGGCACGTTTGCGGCCGTGGTGTTTCACGCCAAATTTCCCGGCCGCGGTTTTCTGCGCGGGGTCTTCATCATGCCGATGATGGCCACTCCCGTGGCGATCGCGCTGGTCTGGACCATGATGTTCCACCCGCAGCTCGGTGTGCTCAATTATCTGCTGTCGCTGGTCGGCCTGCCGCCGCAATTGTGGGTGTTCCACCCCGGCACGGTGATCCCGTCGCTGGTGCTGGTCGAAACCTGGCAATGGACGCCGCTGGTGATGCTGATCGTGCTCGGCGGCCTCGCGGCGATCCCGACCGAGCCCTATGAGAGCGCCCAGATCGACGGCGCCAGCGTCTGGCAGGTGTTTCGCTACATCACGCTGCCGCTGATCACCCCGTTCCTGTTCATCGCCGGCATGATCCGCATGATCGACGCGGTGAAGAGCTTCGACATCATCTTCGCGATCACGCAGGGCGGACCGGGATCGGCGTCGGAGACCATCAACCTCTATCTCTACAGCGTCGCCTTCATCTATTATGACCTCGGCTATGGGTCGGCGATCGCGGTGATCTTCTTCCTCCTGATCGTGGCGATGGCCGCCCTGATGCTGCATCTGCGCCAGCGCATGATGTGGACCGAGATCGGGAGCGGCGCATGAGCCTGCGTCAGATCCTCGGCAAGATCGGGCTGTGGTTTGCGGTCTTCGTGGTCGTCTCACCCGCGATCCTGTTCTTCCTCTGGATGGCCTCGCTGTCGGTCAAGTTCGAGGTCGACAATGCGGCCTATCCGCCGGTCTTCATTCCCGAGCGATTTGCGTGGACGAACTATGCCGACGTACTCGCGTCGAACCGCTTCCTGACCTACTTCGTCAACAGCCTGATCGTCACCGGTACGGCAACCGGGCTCGCCATGCTGGTCGGCGTGCCCGCCGGTTACGGCATCGCGCGGATGGCGGCGCATAAATCCGCGATCGTGATCCTGATCGCGCGCATCACGCCGGGATTGTCCTACCTCATTCCGCTGTTCCTGCTGTTCCAGTGGCTGGGATTGCTCGGCACGCTGGTGCCGCAGATCATCATCCATCTCGTCGTCACCGTGCCGATCGTGATCTGGATCATGATCGGCTATTTCGAGACCACACCGCTGGAGCTCGAGGAAGCCGCCCTGATCGACGGCGCCACGCGCTGGCAGGTGTTTCGTCATGTCGCGCTGCCGATCGCGCGTCCGGGGCTCGCGGTGGCCTTCATTCTCGCGGTGATCTTCTCCTGGAACAATTTCGTGTTCGGCATCGTGCTGGCGGGACGGGAAACGCGCACGCTGCCCGTTGCCGTCTACAACATGATCTCGTTCGACCAGTTGAGCTGGGGACCGCTCGCGGCCGCCGCGCTGATCGTCACCTTCCCCGTTCTGCTGCTGACGGTATTGGCGCAGCGCCAGATCGTGGCCGGGCTGACCGCGGGTGCCGTCAAGGGCGGCTAGACGAGAGCTGCGGTGCAAGGGCCGCCAGCACCGACGCCGAGTCGGAGACCCAGCCGAAGATGCCGCCCTGCGCCTTGATCATCTTCAGGCCCATCTCGTGGAATTCGGGGAAGTAGGATGCACAGCCGTCGGCCAGCACCACGCAGCGATAGCCGCGATCGTTGGCCTCGCGCACCGTGGTGTTGACACAGACTTCGGTGGTGACGCCGCACACCAGCAGATTCTCGATGCCGTATTTCTCAAGCACGTCGCCGAGTTCGGTGGCGTAGAACGCGCCCTTGCCCGGCTTGTCGATCACGATCTCGCTGTCGAGCGGATACAACTCGGAAATGATGTCGTGGCCGGCCTCGCCACGGATCAGGATCCGGCCCATCGGGCCGGGATCACCGATCCGCAAGGACGGCGCGCCGCGTTCGACCTTGGCCGGCGGCGCGTCGGACAAGTCCGGTAAATGTCCCTCGCGGGTGTGAATCACCAGCATGCCGGTGTCGCGTGCCACCGAGAGCACCGAAGCAATCGGCTTCACCGCGCGCGCGAGCTGCGAGACGTCGTTGCCCAGCGTTTCGCCGAAACCACCGGGCTCCATGAAGTCGCGCTGCATGTCGATGATCAGCAGCGCCGTGGCAGCCCAGTCGAGCGCGATCGGCTCCGGCTCGGCGGCGACCGTGCTGATGGAT
This sequence comes from Hyphomicrobiales bacterium, assembly GCA_017305715.1. Classification (GTDB taxonomy): domain Bacteria; phylum Pseudomonadota; class Alphaproteobacteria; order Rhizobiales; family Xanthobacteraceae; genus Bradyrhizobium. The sequence goes on from JAFKKG010000008.1 coordinate 568,568, forward strand.
GGCCCCTTTGCGTTCGTCATGATGCCACGCCCCAAACGAGTGTGCTGCTTTCACAAGCTAAGCAAGGCGTGTGCCATCGTGTCCAGTTTCCTGCCATTTTCGCCGGGATGGGTGTTGAGCCGCCGCCGGAACTTCCCCGCTCAGACGGTGCCGATGATGCCCTCGACAAGGTAATCGGTGGTTTCGAGTGACGGGTCATACAGCCCGGTGTCCTTACTCGTGATGACCTTGCCGGTGTTGCTCTTGACCTCGCCGGTGAAGATCGGCTTGCCGGCCTTGAGGTCGGCGATCGCGGCGATCGCGGCGTTCCTGCCGGCCTCGCTGACGCCGGCGCCGAACGGCGAACTCGCCACCATGTCCTTGTCGTAGCCGCCGATCACCATGTTCGGCAGCTTTTCGCCCTTGGCGATCATGCCGGCGAAGCTTTTGTAGATCGTCCCCCATTTCAACTCGGCGCCGGTGATGAAGCCTTTCGGCGCGAGGTTGGCCTGGTCGGCGTTGTGACCGCAGCTTTTCACGCCGCGCTTTTCGGCGGTCTCGATCACCACCTTGGGGCTGTCGATGTGGCAGGCAATGACGTCACAGCCGGCGTCGACCAGCGCATTGGCGGCTTCCGCCTCGCGAACCGGCAGCGCCCAATCCCCCGTGACGATCAGTTGCACCGAGACATTGGGATTGACCTTGCGGGCGCCCAGCATGAACGAGTTGACGTTGCGGAGCACCAGCGGGATCGGCTTGGCGGCGATGTAGCCGATCTTGTTCGACTTGGTCGAAAGCCCGGCGGCGATGCCGTTCACGTAATGACCCTGGTCGAGATAGCAGAAATAGCCGCCGGCATTGGATGGATGTTTGTCGGCCGACCACAGCGAGGTCGGATGCCGGAATTCGACCTTGGGGTATTTCCTGGCGGCATCCACCATGAACGGGTTGAAATAGCCGAACGAGGTCGGAAACAGCAGCGAGGCGCCATCGATGTTGATCATCGACTCCATCGTCTTGGTCACCGCCGCCGTCTCCGGAACATTCTCCTCCTCGACGACCTTGACGCCCGGAATTTCCTTCAGCGCCTTGGCGCCGACCGCATGGGCCTGGTTCCAGCCGTAATCCGCGCGCGAGCCGACATAGACGATGCCCACGGTGATATCGGCGGCGTAGGCGGGCCCTTTGAGGCCGGACAGCACGAAAGGACTTGCGGCAACACCGCCGAGAAATGTGCGGCGCGAAAGCGGATATTGGCTCATGGACACCCTCCTTGCTGACCGGATCCTTGCGGATGCGGTGCGTGCGTTGAAACGGATCTTCGGTCCCCGGTCATTTGGCGGCGCCTAGCTTGCGCCGCGGCAGCCGCGTGACTTTGGAGGCGCCGCCGCCGTCCAGCGGCTCGGCGTAACGCGACAGCACGGCGCCAAGATCGAACTGCGCATCGCGGCCACGATCCGACAGCGCGCGATGCTCGACGAGGCCCAGATGATGCTCCATCACGGCGATGGCGGCGTCCGCGTTGCGGCCGCGCAAGGCGGCGACGATCTCGCGATGTTCCTTGACAGAGCAGTCGGCGGAATGCGGCCGGCCATACAGCGCCAGTATCAGCGAGCAGCGCGACACCACCTCGCCGAGGTAACGCCGCAACAGGCGGTTGCCCGACATCTGCCCGAGCCTGACGTGGAATTCACCGGCCAGCCGCCCTGATACCCGTGCGTCACCGGCCTTGTGCGCGGTCTCTTCCTCGCGAACATGGCCTTCGAGTTCAGCGCCGAACTCCGGCTTCCAGCGCGCGATGACGAGCCGGACGACATCACGCTCGAGCATGCGTCGCACCTCGAACACTTCCCTGGCTTCTTCCAGCGTGGGCTTGGCCGTGGTCGCCGTGCGCCGCGGCGGCGCGTCGACCAGACCTTCGGACTGCAACTGCGCCAGCGCCGCGCGAACCAGCGTCCGGCTCATCGCAAACCGCGCCCCGAGTTCGTCCTCCGGCAGCTTGGTGCCCGGCGGCAGCGCCTGCTCGATGATGGCCCGCCGTAGCGCCTGACAGGCGAACTCGACGCGGGTGGATTTCTTGCTCATCGGCAATCCCGAGAATGCCCGGACGCCAATCGCCGGGCATTTCGCATACGCTAAATCGAAATTTCGCATACAGGATGCGGTAATTTTGGTCGATGCGCTCGAATAAAAGGCGGCACGCCGCTCAAACTTTGCGCTTCGAGGCGCCGCAGAAACGAGGAATAATCGCGCGCAGGCACCGGCCAAGCGTTGCGGACTCCTATCCTTGCGGGAGCCATCGGGACCGTTGGCGGTGCGGAAATCGCGATCCGCGGAGAGATTCCTGTATACGGGATTCCATCGCCGATCGCCCTCGAAGAAGGAATGCTTCATGGCCGAAACGGTCGTCACATTGCGCCTGAACCAGCAGCAACTGGAACTGCTCGACCGCACAATCGCGCAAGGCGTCGCGCCCGACCGCGTCTCGCTGGTGCGGCTGGCGCTGCGCGAATACGCCGCCGCGCGCAAATCCGACGGGACCTCGCGATGACATCCCGGCAGATCATTTCCGAATTCACGTTGCAGCCCGGCACCGGCAAGGCGATCGAACTGCTCAAGGGGCAGATCCTGCGCGTCGAGCAGGTCGAAGGCGGACAATGCGCCGACTTCAATTGCTTCAACCTGCATGACTACAAGGAGTTCATGCATTGCGGGCGCACCCGTACCGTGCACGGCTTCCACCCGACCAAGGGCACCTTCATGTGGTCGGCGCCGCCGCGCGAACGCGCGATGCTCTATATCCTCGAGGATACCGTCGGCCGGAACGACGTGCTGTTTCCGCGTTGCAGCGCCTATGTCTACGAGGCTTCCTACGGCTTTGCCGTTCACACTAACTGCCACGACATCCAGGCCGAAGCGCAGCGCGAATACGGGCTGACACCCGATGACGTGCACGACTCCTTCAATCTCTTCATGTGCACCGGCGTCGATCAGGACGGCCATGCCTTCATGACCAGGCAAACGACAAAACCCGGCGACCATGTCGACCTGCTGGCGCTGATGGACGTGCTCGCGGTGCCCAATGTCTGCGGCGCCGACGTGATGAAGACCAGCAATTTTGCGCTCAAGCCGCTGAAGCTGACGGTTTTCGCCGCGACCGATTCCGACCTCGCCCAGGTGCCGAAGACGCCGACGCTGGCAAGCCAGCGCACGCCGAAGGATTTTCGCAATGCCGTCATCAAGACCGACCGGCCGCTGCGCCGCGATCCGGCCTACCGACCGGAATTTCCCAACACCCCGATCGTCGTCTCCGAACTGCCGATCGCGTTGACGCCGGAGGAACTTGCTGACTTCAACGCGGTCAAGCGCCGCGACATCTATGGCGACGACGACGCGGCCGCTCTGCGCGACCTGCTGTTCTCCTGGTGGGAGGAGCGTTTTCTCCAGGCCCACGCCGGCGCGCCGGCGATCGAAAGCAAGTGACATGACAGGGAGTGGAACATGAACGGACTTGGAGGCCTCAACAAATCGCCCGAGGGCGTCGTCATCGGGCTGGTCCAGTTGCAACTGCCCGTGGTCGTGACGCGGGCCGACCTCGCGCGGCAGACCGAGCGCATCGTCCATATGGTCGGCAAGGCGCGCCGCAATCTCGGCACCATGGACCTGGTCGTGTTTCCCGAATATTCGCTGCACGGCCTGTCGATGGACACCAACCCCGAGATCATGTGCCGGCTCGACGGCCCGGAGGTCGCCGCCTTCAAGCAGGCCTGCATCGACCACAAGATCTGGGGCTGTTTCTCCATCATGGAGTTTAACCCGGACGGCAATCCCTACAATTCCGGCCTCGTCATCGACGACCATGGCGCGATCAAGCTCTATTACCGGAAACTCCATCCGTGGATTCCGGTGGAGCCGTGGGAGCCCGGCGATATCGGCATTCCCGTGGTCGAGGGGCCGAAGGGCGCCAAGCTCGCGCTGATCATCTGCCATGACGGCATGTTCCCCGAGATGGCGCGCGAATGCGCCTACAAGGGCGCAGAGATCATGATCCGCACCGCCGGCTACACCGCGCCGATCCGCGAGAGCTGGCGCTTTACCAACCAGGCCAACGCGTTCCAGAACCTGATGGTCACCGCCAATGTCTGCATGTGCGGCTCCGACGGCTCGTTCGATTCGATGGGCGAAGGCATGATCGTGAATTTCGACGGCAGCATCATCGCCCACGGCACGACGGGGCGCGCCGATGAAATCATCACCGCCGAGGTGCGCCCCGACCTGGTGCGCGAGGCGCGGATCCACTGGGGCGTCGAGAACAACATCTACCAGCTCTGGCATCGCGGCTACGTCGCGGTGAAAGGCGGCGCGATGGATTGTCCGTATACGTTCATGCAGGACATGGTGGCGGGCACCTTCCGGCTGCCATGGGAAGATCAGGTCAAGGTGACGGACGGCACGTCGTGCGGCTTTCCGGCCCCGACGCGGATGTTCGGCAGGACGGCGAAGGCGGCGGAGTGATTGCTGAATACGTCGTCCCGGCCTTGAGCTCAGATGCGCAATTGCGCATCGGGGGACCCATAGCCACCGGCGATAATTGTCTTTGCACGCTGATCGTTGTCCTCCTTTTTCAACAACATCGGCCGCGGCGTATGGGTCACGGCCTGCGCCGGGACGACGAGGATATGTGTCCGCATTCTCGCGGCGCATCGCGCCCGAGTTATGCTGTTATTTTCTCGCCCTCTTCAAATCGAGGGCGCAGGGAATGCCGGATGCGCGCTGCACCCGCGGTCTCGTGTGCAATGTGCACTAAAAAATGCGCACACGAGCATACAGGGCAGCGGAGAACATCCGACATTCCCTGCGCGATGGCTTTACGGCTTATAACGTGCTCTCCCCGGAGAACGGCTCTTTTGCCTCCGTCGCGCCCTGGGAAGTCGAACGCCTCCAGGTGCATGGACGCCAGCAACGCGGC
>JAFKKG010000020.1 GCA_017305715.1 Hyphomicrobiales bacterium
TCAAGACGGCTCTGCGAAAGGCCGCAGAACGCACCGTCGACGAACTCTGGCGCAGAATAGGCATCGTCATCGACGACTTCTCGCCTCAGGAATGCCAAAACTATCTCCGGCACGACGGATACGCTTCAACTTAACTGACGGATGCTCTAACAGCCTTATTCCCAACCAGACCCGCGAGACTTGGGACGTCACCTTTTATGCCGGCATCCGGCCTTGGAAAGGCGGTGAATTCTGGATCAATCCGGAGATCGACCAGGGGTTCGGTTTGAGTTCGACTCTCGGCGTCGCAGGATTCCCGAGCGGCGAAGCCTACAAGGTCGGTTCCGCCAGTCCCTACGCCCGAATTCCGCGCGCCTTCTTCCGCCAGACTTTCGACCTCGGCGGCGAAACGAAGAAAGTCGACGGCGACATCAATCAGTTCGCCGGCATCCAGACGAACGATCGGATCATCCTGACGGTCGGCAAGTTCGCCGTAACCGACGTCTTCGACACCAACAAGTACGCGCACGATCCGCGCAAGGACTTCATGAACTGGTCGCTGATCGACACCGGTACCTTCGACTATGCGGCGGACGCCTGGGGTTATACCTACGGCGCAGCGCTCGAATGGTACCAAGGCTCCTGGACGATACGCGGAGGCCTTTTCGATTTGTCCAGGGTACCCAACAGCTCGGAACTCGATCCGAGCTTCGCGCAATTCCAGTGGGTTGGGGAAATCGAACATCGTCACGAAATCTGGGGCAAGCCCGGCAAGATCGCGGTGACCGGCTTTCTGTCGCGGGGACGCATGGGACGCTTCGACAATGCCGTCGCGCTGGCCCAGGCGACCGGCGGGCCTGCCGACACGGCTTCCGTCAGGTCGTATCGCAGTCGCGCGGGCGTCAGCGTCAATCTCGAACAGGCTGTGACCCGCGATCTTGGTATCTTTGTACGCGCGGGTGTCGCGGACGGTTCCGTAGAGTCCTATGAGTTCACGGACATCGACGGGACGGCGGCGGCCGGGCTCTCGCTATCGGGTGCATCGTGGAATAGACCGAACGACGCTTTCGGCTTGGCAGGTGTCATCAACGGCATTTCGAGTGCGCGGCGGGCCTATCTCGATGCCGGGGGGCTCGGCATTCTGGTCGGCGACGGCCGGCTGCCTAACGCGGGTCCGGAGAAGATTCTCGAAAGCTATTACAGCTTTCCGATATCGGTTTGGCGCGCGACTTTGAACTATCAGTTGATCACGAACCCCGCTTACAATCGGGACCGCGGCCCGGTCTCGGTTTTCGGCGCCCGTCTGCGCGCGCAGTTCTAGCCATAATTGAACGCGAGCCCCGACGGTTATTTCCCTTGGATCAACTCGCTCAACTCGGCATTCGCGGCGCTGAATACGACATCGGCGGAGCGACACTTCGCCATCACCGTTTGCAGGATTTGGCGGCCATCCGGCGTTTTGCCGTTGTGCGTGAGGAACTCCCCGATGTAGAAATCCGCTTCGCATAGGCGTCTGGCGGCTTGAGGTGCGTTGCCTTCTTCGGCAATCTGACGTACCCGAACGGTGTCCACGTTTCCAAGATAAAGATCGAGTACCGCGCTTGGCCACTGGTCGCGCGTCACCCTGGCTGTGTTCGCCTCGAGTTCCTGGCGGTCGGCATATCCCTGGTGAACACGCGCTATGTGCAGCCAGATCGCGGGATTCGGGCTCGATGGTCTGAGGCGAACGGCGGTCTGAAGGTCATCGACCGCCGCCGCAATCGCGTCCGCGTATACGCGCACGCGACCTCGTCCCAAAAAGACGGCGGCATTGCCCGGATCGATCTTTTGAGCACGATCGAAATCGCCGATCGCTTCGTTGTATCGGCCAAGCGCGAAATAGGCGTTTGCCCTGTTGGTCCAAAAGATGGGGTCGCTTTCTCGCAGCCGTATGGCCTCGTCGAAATCCGCGATGGCCTTTTCCGCGTCGCCTTGCATAAGGTACACGCCGCCGCGATTGCTGTAGGCGTCGGCAAAATTCTTCTGCAAGGCAATCGCGCGATCGTAATCGGCCACGGCGGACTGGTAGTCCTGTTTCGCGATGAAGGCACGGGCGCGATTGTAGAAGGCCTCCGCGTACGCCGGATCGAGACGTATCGCGGTCCCGTAATTCTCGATGGCGAGGTCCAATTCCGCCTTATGTTCGTAGACCGAACCGAGATTGTTGTAGATCAGCGCGTTGTCGGGGTTGAGCCGAAGAGCCTGCATCAGGTCGTAGCGCGCCCGGTCGAATTCGCGACGATCCGTCCAGATGAGCGCCCTGTAGATGTAGGAGTTCGGAAACTGCGGGAGGAGTGCGATCGCGGCATCGAGATCGCCAAGCGCACGGTCGCGCAAACCGAGCGCTTCGTAGGAGACGCCGCGGCTGTAAAGCAGAAATCCGCGCTGGTCCGGCGCGAACTCTTGGCGCCGGAGGGCCTCGTCGAACAACTGAATGGCATACGGATATTGCCGCCGTTCCTTTGCAGCAAGTCCTTCCCGGACGAGTTCCCGAGCAGTCTGCGCTGCCGAAGGCGCCGCGAAGGCGAACAGGATCGAGACGCACAAGGCCGCGCAGGCTGCAGCGTACCGAAGACCGCCCGCTGATCTGCAGGGTCGCGTCGCCCCGATTTGGGATACTCCTGGATTTTCGTTACGCTGCCTGAACGCCGCACCGAGTCTTGCGAGCACATGAGCGGCCGGCACCACCATGATCTGGCGATGACCCTCGTCGGCAGCGTGCCGGTGGTCACGGACACGACGTTCCTCGCCATCATCGGCGCCCCCGCTCCGGTTTCCCGCGTCAGACATGCAGCACGGCCTCCTCGGTTTTAATGGCCTCGTCCTCGATTTGAATGGTGACGTGATCGATGCCGAAATTGTCTTTCAGGACGCGGCGCGCTTCCCGCAGCGCCTCGCGTCCGAGCGACATGTCGGCGACGACGAGATGGCCGCTCATGGCATCGAATCCGGAGGTGACAGTCCATACGTGGAGATCGTGGACGGCGGTAACGCCGGGGATCTCCATGAGCTTCCGTTCCAGTATACCCAGGTCGACGTTCGCCGGCGTACCCTCCATGAGGATGTGCGTGACCTGCTTCAGCAGCGTCCAGGTCCTCGGCACGATGAACAGCCCGATGCCGGCGCCGATGATCGGGTCGGCGAGAACCCAGCCCTTCCACATGATCAGCAAGGACGCGACAATGACGCCGACGGAGCCCAGCATGTCGCTCAGCACTTCGAAATAGGCGCCCTTCACGTTCAGGCTTTCGGACGATCCCCCGGCCAGCAGCCGCATGCTGATCAGGTTGACGACGAGCCCGATCGCCGCGACGACCAGCATCGGCCCGCTCCGGATTTCCGGCGGCGCCTGGAACCTTTGGTACGCTTCGTAGAGGATGTACACCGTCAGCAGCAGCAGCACGACCGCGTTCGTGAGCGCGGACAGCACCTCCATGCGCAGATAGCCGTAGGTCCGCTGCGGGGTCGCCTCGCGCGCTGCAAAGTTGATCGCAAGCAAGGCGAGAGCCAAGCCGCCCACATCGGTCATCATGTGCGCGGCGTCGGCCAGTAGCGCCAGGCTGCCCGTGACCAGACCGCCGATGATCTCGGCGAACATGTATGTCGCGGTCAGGCCGAGCGCCCATTTGAGCCTTCCCGCGTGCTGCGCGGCCGCTGTTCCCGTCGAACCTTCACCGTGCATCGCTCACGCCTCCGAATGTGAATGGTGAACCGGCGAAATTCCCCCGTCGAGGGATCTCCGCAGGTTTGTTTCGAGTTCGTCCAGCAGGAAGAAGCTCACGTCATCGACGGAGCCATGCCCCTTCGCAAAGGGCTGTTCAAGAAGACGGACGAGGTAGAGCGTGTAGACGAACATATACGTGATGAATCCGAACATGATGGCCGATGCCGGATCTCCTTCGGTCTTCAGGAACAGCATCATGGTGACGATCGCAAAGACCAACGTTTGGACGAGCACGCGGACGGACGGTACGAACTCCACGCGCTGGATCTGGTAGACCCGCAGCATCGATCTGCGGAGCACGTCTTGCGTCGTTCGCAGGCGGACGACGAAATTGGCCGTCATCCCCATCGGTTCAAGCCGGCCGAAGATCGGCGTGAGCTTGCCGATCTCGACCAGGACGGGCGGGATGTCCTTGTGGTCCCGGGCGTGGCCCAGGCCGGTCCGCAGCTTGTCTATTGTCGACAAAAGTATCCGACGGGATCCGGCGAGATCGAACTCCGCGTTGATGGAGGCGAATGACTCCAGGTCGCCGTCGATGGCCTCGATCGAGGTCCGGATATCCGCCGGGATGCGCTCTGCCTCCTTGTAGTCGGCAAGCACGCTGGAGAGCAGGAAGCCGATGATGAAGATCGCGCCGCCGATCCCGCTTGTCAGCAGGCTGTTGAGCTCGAGGATTTCGAGACCGTAGTAGTGCACGGCCACCTTGACGCAGCCGAGCGCCAGCACAACCACGGCAACCGTGAAGAACAGCCGGAACTTCTTACGGAAGCTGAGGTCCGCGCCCCCGAAGTGGAGGTGCGCGATAATCGACGACGTCATTGCTCTGATTTCTTTCCTGTTCTGTATTGGACAAACCGGCTTCCATTCCAGGTCAACCGTCGGCAGCAGCCATGCCCGAAATCGCCGCAATGCACTTCGATCGAGGGGCTGCCGGCGACGATCGACATGTCGACTTCGGACGCCCTGCCCCGCCAGACCTCCCGCTGCGAGCCGGCCCGGGTAACAAAGATACGATGGAGACATCCGCCGGACGAACACAACGCCACCTTGTTCGCACATCCGATCTCGTCGAAGTGGACGGCTGTGAATTCTTCTCCCGTCCCTCCCTGCAAGTACCGCAGAAACCCGTTGCGCACGGTAATGTACTCATCCCCGCATGAGCGATTGGCCATCTCCAGGGCGGAACGGATGGCCGGCGACATCCGGCTGTACTGGCCGGAAGACAAGGGGACCAACCTGCCCTGAGCCTGGCCTGAAGCGCGCGCCATCGCGCCGGAGGCTGTGATGCAGATCATCAACGCTATGAAGAAACGCGACATGAGACCCTCCCTGCCACCGCTGCCGACCGTACCGTCAAGATTCTCGATCCACTTTGAAGGAGACGCCAATGCGCTTTTCCTTGATCCAGACGGTCCGGCATCCATGGCGAACATCGTCCGACGAGATTACCAACGTGAATTCCCTCGGCACGCCGAGCGGGCTGGCGACATCCAGCATGGCGCCCGACCTCGTCAGGTTGCGCACCGTGCAGGAGATGGCAGATCCGCCGAACGAGATGGTTCCGGCTTTCAAGACGCGCGTCCGCCGCAGCTTGCGTTTGTCTTCCATGAGGGCCTCCCAACGGGACATGCCTAGTCAACCTTCTTCTCGGCGGCCTCCGCCAGCTTGACGATGTCACCCTTGGTGAAAAGAATTCCCTGAAGCTCTGTCCGCCAGTCCGCCTTCTTTCTCAGGAGGAATTCTAGATCCATGCCGAAATGCTTGAACTCCTCCTTCTGGGCATTCTCCATGATCGCCTTGGCGTCCTTGTCCTTCTCGACTGAAATCCTTTGTTCGTACCAACCGATGGCCTCCGCTTCCTCGATCAACGAGGTGATCATGCGGGCGAAGGTGCGGATTTCCTGGGTGAGTTCTTCCGGCGGTTCGTGGTATTGATCGAAGCCCATGGGGTGGTCCTTCCGTTGGTCTTTTCAGATGATGGACGGCATTCAAGCCGCAGGTGGCTTCAGCAGGCGCAGCGCGTTCAAAGTCACCAGCACTGTGGCGCCGGTGTCGGCCAGGATGGCCGGCCAAAGCCCGGTCAGCCCGATCACGGTGGTGACGAGGAAGACCGCCTTCAGCCCCAGCGCGACCGCGATGTTCTGGCGGATGTTCGTCATCGTACGCTTCGACAGGTCGACCATTGCGGCGACATCGGACACCCGCCCGTGCAGCACGGCGGCGTCGGCTGTCTCCAGCGCCACGTCGGTACCGCCGCCCATGGCTATGCCGACGTCTGCCGCAGCGAGCGCCGGGGCATCGTTGATGCCATCGCCGACCTTGGCGACCACAAAACCTTCCTTCTGCAACTTGGCTACGATCCTCTGCTTGTCCTCCGGCAACAGTTCCGCTTCGACATCGATGCCGAGTTGTTTGCCGATGGCGGTAGCGGTGCGTCGGTCGTCGCCGGTCAGCATCACCGTCTGGATTCCGGCGTCCGACAAAAGCTTCAGTCCCTTTTTGGCATCCGGACGGGGCTCGTCCCGCATGGCAATGGCGCCGGCGACCCTGTCGTCCATGACGAGGAGGGAAACCGTCTTTCCCTCGTCGTTGAGGGTCGAAATCCGGGCGGTCTGGTCCGCAGTGACGGTAGCGAGTTCGGCAACCGCATTTGGTGAACCGAGAAATGTCTTTACGCCCTCGACGGTCGCTTGAACGCCTTTGCCGCCGATCGCCTTGGAGTCAGAAGTGGCCGGCACCAAGATCTTCTGCTCCGCCGCCTTCGACAGGATCGCGGTGGCAAGTGGATGACTTGATCCGGACTCGAGCGCCGCAGCGAAGCGCAGGACGTCCGCCTCGCTCCGCTCAAAACCGATGATATCCGTGACCAGGGGCTTGCCCGCAGTGAGCGTGCCCGTCTTGTCGAAACAAGCGATAGTAATCTTACCGATCTGTTCGAGAACGGCGCCCCCCTTCAGGAGCAGACCCCGGCGGGCGCCTGCCGACAGGCTGGCAGCGATCGCCGCAGGCACCGAGATAACCAGGGCGCACGGGCACCCGATCAACAGGATAGCGAGGCCCTTGTAGATCCAGCCACTCCAGACGCCGCCGAACAGCAGTGGCGGAACGACGGCCACCAGAGCCGCTACCGCCACCACGCCGGGCGTGTAGTACCGGGAGAAGCGGTCGATGAAACGTTCGGTCGGGGCTTTCGACTCCTGCGCCTCCTCGACGAGCTTCACCACGCGGGCGATTGTGTTGTCGGCCGCAGCGGCCGTCACCCGCACCCTGAGCAGGCTGTCTCCGTTGACGGTACCGGCGAACAGGTTCTCATCGCGGCCCTTCCGGACGGGAGTGCTTTCGCCGGTGACGGGCGATTCGTCGATCGAACTATCTCCGGAAACGATGACGCCGTCTGCGGGGATCCGGTCGCCGGGACGGATCTGGATCATTGCGCCGACCGTGAGCGTGTCGGCCTCGACCTCGCGGACCTGGCCGTCACCGTCTTCAAGCTGGGCCGTCTTGGGCACCAACTTTGTCAAGTCCTGGATGCTGTCTCGCGCCCGGCTGGCGGCGACGCCCTCCAGCAATTCGCCGATCAGGAACAGAAAAACGACCGTCGCCGCCTCCTCCGTCGCCCCAATGAACACGGCGCCGACCGCCGCGATCGTCATAAGCATCTCGATCGAAAACGGCGTGCCTGCCATCGCCGCGGAAATCGCGCGCTTGGCGATCGGGATCAGGCCGATCATCATCGCCAGTAAAAATACCCACTGCTCGGTTGCCGGAACGGCCTTTCCAACGGCGAAAGCGACCGCGAGAGCTCCTCCGGACGCGATGGTCAACTGGCCCTTGCGGGTTTGCCACCAGCTTTGATCCGTGGGGCCGTGGATGTGGAAATGTCCAGCGTCTTCCTCGGGCGCGGATCCCTTTTCTCCGTGATCATGGCCGACCTGTCTGGCGCCGTTCTCCTCCGACCCCGTGACGGTGTAACCGAGCACCGCAATCTGACTCCTCATCACCTCGGTATTCGGCTGATCGTGCCTGACAGTGACGGCGCCGCCGGCGACGGAGACGTTCACCTCGGTAACACCGGGTATCCGCCTCAGCGCGTTTTCGATCTTGTTGGCACATGCTGCGCAGTCCATCCCCTCCACCCGCAGGCGCGTAGTTATCGAATCTGCCTGCGCCATCGGTTTCGCTCCATGAGGGTCCGACATCAAACGGCCCTCAGTCTGTCGGGCGTCGATGCCGACTGGAGGTTCTTGGTCCACGTCCGGTAGTAAGCGACAGCCGTCATCAGGCCGATACCGCACAGGCTGACGAGTGCTTGAAAGGCTATCGAGCCGGAAACCAATTCGATGAGGAAGTACCCGACGAACGAAAGGAATATTCCGACGCAGAATACTTCGAGGGAGCGCTCGCCGCAGATCATCGCGGGACGCAGGACGGGTAGATACAAGACCGTCGCGTTGCGGGGTACCAAGCTCGCGACGACCAGCGCAAGCGCAAGGAAATGCAGGATTCGATACGGCGCCAGGTTCGTCTTGTCGTTCGGGAGAAACAGGTCGGCGATCGGTGCCGGCATTACCTCTGACAAGCCAAAACGCCCAACGAGCGTGACGACGAGACTAAACAACAGGAAGAGTACCGCCGACCATAAGGCCAAGCGGGATGCGATCAGCCGCCGCACCAGACCCGTCCGGTCGAGCGAGATCCAGGCGCCGATCACGAAAAGAAACTGCCAGGCGAAGGGATTGAAGTACCACGTGCCATCGGGATAGCTGGCGAGGTTCCAACCAAAGATACGCGCCCCTGCGTAAATCGCAAACGAGATCGCAAGCGCCAGGCCGGGCGAGCGGACGAGAAGCCAGAGAACCGGCGGAAACGTGGCCATCAGCACGGTGTAGAGAGGCAGGATGTCCAGATTGAGCGGCTTGAACTCCAGCAGCAGCCCGTGCTTCAGGAATTCGATCGGATCGGCGACCAAGCGCCGGATGTTGAATTCGTCGAGGAGATGCGCGTGTCCGTAGCTCTGGGCGACGTAGCCGATCGCGGCGACGTAGACGACGAACAGTAGGATGTGCGCGACGTATAGCTTCCAGGCCCGAGTCAGAATGCCGACCGCGGCCACGACGAAGCCCTTGGCGGCCATCGTCCGCGAATAGACGAACGCGACCGTGTAGCCGGAGATGAACACGAACAGGTCGGCTGCGTCGCTGAATCCGTAGTTCTTCGTCGTCAGCCATGCGACGGCATTGTTGGGAATGTGGTCGACGAAGATCGCCCAGTTGGCCGCGCCTCGAAATAGGTCGAGGCGCAGGTCGCGCGCCGTTGGGCCGTTGTCTGATTGATCGCCTACGCGGTCCGTCATTTTGACGTTGCCTTCACCTCGGTTGCACAAGCGCCGCCGAACCATTGCGGCGAACTCACGCTACTTCTTGTATTTTGCCTGGCCGGACTTGCCCTCGGCGGTCTTGATCGTCAGCGTCACCGTCGCGCCGGGTGTAATTGCCGTCGTCGCCTCGCCCTGCAACGAGTTTTCACCTGAGGCGGCGAGCGTTACCGTTTCCTTCGCGGTCCCGTTAGCGATCAACACCGCCCCTGAGTAGCCCTTTGTTGCGACCGGCTTGGAGTTCTTGGGATCAAAAACGTTGATCGTAACCTTGTTGCCGGAGGTGACGAGCTCCGCGTCGATGCCCGCCACATCCTCCATCTGACCGCCGTTCGGTCCCTTCTCGCTGTCATGCGAATGCTGCGCGACCGAAGGCGCCGCCCAGACGAGGGACAGGAGAATGATGAATGCGTACTTCATGTCGTGACTCCGTTGGTTGAAGACTGAGGTGCTTCTTCTCTCTCGCCGTTCTCACGGCGAAACAGGACGTACAGTGCCGGCAGGACGAGAAGCGTGAGAAGTGTCGACGAGATGATGCCGCCGATGACGACGGTCGCCAGCGGTCTCTGGACTTCGGCGCCGGCGCCGGTCGCTATCGCCATCGGCACGAAACCGAGCGACGCAACGAGTGCCGTCATCAATACGGGCCGCAGCCTGGTCAGTGCCCCTTCGCGAACGGCGTCGACCAAAGCATGTCCTTCCTTCCGCAGCTTTTCGATGAAGGTGATGATGACGAGACCATTGAGCACGGCCACCCCGGACAGTGCGATAAACCCGATGCCGGCACTGATCGAGAGCGGGATGTCCCGTAGCAGAAGCGCAAGAATCCCTCCCGTCAGTGCAAGCGGAACACCGCTAAACACCAGGAGAGCGTCCGCCGCCGAACCTAAGCTGATGAACAAGAGGATGAAGATCAGTAACAGCGCGATCGGCACAACGATGGTGAGGCGCTTTGTTGCGGAGACCAATTGCTCGAATTGGCCACCCCATCCGATCCAGTACCCCGCCGGCAGCTTCACCTTCTCTCCAATTTGGCTTTGGGCGTCGCCAACGAACGATCCGAGATCCCGCCCCCGTACGTTGGCGCTGACCACGATCCGCCGTTTGCCTTCTTCACGGCTGATCTGATTTGGCCCTGGTGCAATGTCGATCTGCGCCAATTCAGACAGCGGAGCGTAGCGAATTTGGGCGAGGGGAGAATTGCCCCAAATCGCGGGCGTTGCCTTGGCCTGGTTCTCGACCGGCGGCAGCGGTACGGGCAGCGACCTGATCGCCTCCACGTTCGATCGGAGATACTCGGGAAGGCGGACAACCAGTTCGAAGCGCCGGTCGCCCTCGAACACCAACCCCGCACTCTTCCCGCCGACCGCGATCTCGACCAGGTTCTGCACATCGCCGACGCTGATCCCGTACCGCGATAAGGCCTGACGGTTGAGCTTCACCGTCAGCACCGGGAGTCCGGATACTTGCTCGGTCTTGACGTCTGCGGCGCCCTCGACCGTTTGCAGGACCGCTTGTACCTGGCCAGCCACTTGCGCAAGAACTTCGAGATCGTCGCCAAAGATCTTCACGCCGACGTCGCTTCGCACGCCCGAGATCAGTTCGTTGAACCGCAACTGTATCGGCTGCGACAGTTCATAGCTGCTGCCGGCAATCTCTTCGGCGGCTTGTTCGATATCCTTGACCACCGCCGACTTGGGTTTCTTCGGGTCCGGCCATTGGTCGCGGGGCTTGAGCATCACGTAGCCGTCGGAGATCGACGGAGGCATCGGATCCGTTGCCACCTCCGCCGTTCCGGTGCGAGCGAATGCTTCCTTGACCTCGGGTATCTTGAGAAGACGCCTCTCCAGCATCTCCTGCATGGCAAGGGACTGCGTGAGGCTTGTCCCAGGGATGCGCAGCGCTTGGATTGCGACGTCTCCCTCGTCCAGGCTCGGAATGAACTCCCCCCCCATCCGCGAGGCCGCGAAGCCGCTGACAACGACGAGGATTGCCGCGACAAACGCAATCATGCCGCGGTTCTGAATTGATCTGGCAAGCAGCGGAACGTAGACGTAGCGTGCCCCGCGCATAAACCAATTCTCATGTTCGGAAACGCGCCCCGTCACCAATATGGCGACCGCCGCCGGAACGAACGTCATCGACAGAATACTTGCGCCCAGCAGTGCCATCAGCACCGTGAGCGCCATCGGCGTGAACATCTTTCCTTCCACGCCCGTCAGCGTCAGGATCGGCAGGTAGACGACGGCGATGATCAAGGTCCCGAACAGGCTAGGGCCGATGACTTCCTTGGATCCGGCGAGGATCGTCTCGAACCGTTCCTCGCGACTCAGAATCCGGCCCAAGCGTTGCTGTTCGACTGCCAGCACCCGCAAACAATTTTCGACGATGATGACCGCCCCGTCGATGATGATGCCGAAATCGATCGCTCCCAGACTCATCAGGTTGGCGCTAACCTTGTTTTCGAACATTCCTGTGATGGTGAAGAGCATGGACAGCGGAATGACGAAGGCCGTCGCGATGGCGGCCTTGAAGTTCCCCAGGATCAAGAACAGGATGACGATGACCAGCAGCGCGCCTTCGACCAGGTTCTTTTCAACGGTCGCAATCGTTGCTTCGACCAAATGGGTGCGGTCGTAGATTGCCCGCGCGATGACCCCGTCTGGCAGAGAACGGCCGATCTCTCCGATCTTTGCTGCAACCCGCTGAGCCACCGTGCGACTGTTTTCGCCGATCAAAAGCATGGCGGTTCCGAGCACTATCTCCTCGCCGTTCAGTGTTGCGGCGCCGGTTCGTAGATCCTGTCCTTCGCGGACATCCGCCACGTCCGAAATGCGAATCGGAACACCGTTCCGAGACCCGATGACGACCTCCTTGATCTCGCCGATATTGGCGACCTGGCCGGGGGTGCGAACAAGATATTGCTCGCCGTTCCGTTCGATATAGCCTGCGCCGACATTGGCATTGTTGGCCGCCAGCGCTGTCATCACCTCGCGAAAGCTCAGTTTGTAGGCCATCAATTGGGCAGGATCCGGCAGGACGTGGAACTGCTTCTCGAAACCGCCGATCGTGTTGACCTCGATGACGCCGGATACGTTTCTCAACTGGGGCTTGATGATCCAGTCCTGAATCGTGCGCAGGTCGGTTGGGCTGTATGGCTTGCCATCGGCCTTCAGCGCTTCGGGTTTTGCTTCCACCGTGTAGAGATAAATCTCGCCGAGCCCCGTGGAGACCGGTCCCATCGCCGTTTCGATGCCGGGCGGAAGACGATCCTTGACCTGCTGCACCCGTTCGTTGACCAACTGGCGCGCGAAGTAAATATCGGTGCCGTCCTTGAAGACGACCGTTACCTGACTTAACCCGTAACGCGACAGCGAGCGGGTGTTCTGGAGGTTCGGCAGGCCGCCCATGCTGGTTTCGATCGGAAACGTTATTCGTTGTTCGACCTCGAGCGGCGAATAGCCCGGAGCGCGCGTATTGATCTGGACCTGGACGTTGGTGATGTCCGGAACGGCGTCGATCGGGAGGCGGGTGAAATTCCACGCGCCGAAGGCTGCCATGACCAGCACGCCGATCATGACCAGCCAGCGTTGGCGGATGGAAAACGAGAGGATCCCGTCAATCATCGCGCTTCTCCGGACGTCGGCCGATTTCCCTGATGCGCGCGAACGTGTGGACCGGCGTCGTGAGCACGACACCGTCGCCCTTTCTGCCCGTCCAGGCGGCCGATGCGATGCGGTCACAAATGGAATCCGCAAGTTCTGCCTTGCAGACCAGCCGAAGTTCGAGGAACTGGTGATAGGTCAGGTCGGTATCGCTGGACACATAGGCTCCACCTTGTCCGCGTCCGCGTCCCTGCCCCCGAACCTCAGTAAACGTGAAGCCGGGAAAGTCAGGCAAATCGTGAAGTACCCGGACAACGTGACCCTCCATGTGCGGCCTGATGAGAGCGGTAACGAGGATCATTTCGTCATCAATGCGCATGTTCGGCGGTTCCTTTCGCCATTTCGGCCTTGACGACGAAGCTGTTTTTTGCGGCGTACATTTCGCCGTCGACCACACCGAATGTGATCTCGACAATCTCCTGGTCGCGATCACCGGTTTCTACGTCCCGCGGTTCAAACTTTTCCCCGTCGCGTACGAACACCACGGTTCGCTTTTCGACTGTCTGAAGGGCCGATGACTTGACCGCCACGTTTACTTTCTTGGCGGACAGAGTGAGGCGTCCGGTGATGAACAGGCCGGGACGGAGGCGTAGGCCGGAATTCGGAACGATTGCTCTGGCCAGCGCGCTCTGGGTTTCGCTGCTACCGACCGGCGACAGATATGAGATCTTTGACTCGATCGGTTGTCCGCCATCCGCAGGATCGATAAGCACCTGGTCGCCGATGTTGACCCGCTTGAGATCGCGCCGGTAGACGGAGAAGTCCACCCACACCGTGGAAAGGTCGGCGATGACGAATGCCGGTTTCTGCTCGGATACGAATTCGCCCAGTGTCGTCTGACGATCGATGACCGTGCCTGCCAGCGACGCCTTCAATTCGTATGGCGTCAAACTCTGGTTGCTTTCGACGATTGCCAGAACATCGCCCTTTTCGACACGATCACCAATTCGTTTCCGCACATCGCGCACGATTCCCGGAAATCGGGGCGTGACCTGGAGGAGCGATTCTTGATTCGGTTGAACGATGCCGTTCAACAACAGGCTGTCGCGCAATACTCCAGGCCCGGCCTTGGCGAGTTCGATCCCGGCTGCTGCGATCTTGGCGTCGGTCAACTTGACGCCGTCGGCGTGCTCTTCCTTCTCGGCCTTTTCGGTCGGTGCCGTCTTTGATGTCGCCGGCAACAAATACCGATAGCCGCCGAAGGCTAGTCCGGCCGCAACCAGAATGAACACGGAATAGCGGAAGATTGCCTTGATCATCTTTTGCTGCTCTCGCGGGTGAGCGTAAACGGGTTGCCGGCAAGACCTTCGATGGTCGCGATAGCGATGTGGAAATTCTGCAGGGCTTCCTGTTCGCGCAGCAGGGCCTGCAGCAGCGATCCCCGGACGTCGAGCAGTTCCAGCAGGGTAAAGCGGCCTTGCGAATAGCCGCTGTAGATCGTCTCGGTCGCGCTGCGCGCGTTGGGAATGACCGAGGACCGCAGCAGCCTGGTCTCGGCCAAGGCGCCGGTCAGGGTGTCGTATGCCCGGCCCACGATGCTCAATAGGACAAGCTTGTTGATTGCACGCTCAGCATCGGTCTTTGCGAGCGACTCTTGGGCGGCGATGATGTTGCCGGTATTCTGGTCGAAGACTGGAATCGGTATGGAAACACCGAGCCGGACGGCATTGTCGTTTGTATCCTGAAAGTGGCGCCAGCCGGCGGAGATGCGCGGATCGGGAATCGCCTTCAGCCGGGCGATGAGGAGTTCTGCGTTGCGCTGTGCGGTGACCGCGGTCCAGCGCAGCAACTGCGGATTTGCTTCGATGGCCTGGACAATGGATTGGAATGATGGCGGCTGACCGATGTTGGTGAGCCGTCCGACGGCATTACCGAAGTGCGGATTGCTGTCACCCATGAGGATTGCAAGATCACGGCGCGCGAGGGCCAATTGGGTCTTGGCGCGCTCGCGCTCCACGCGGAAGAGGTCGGCAGCAATTTGCGCCCTCAGCGTCTCGGCTGGCGAGGATGCCCCTTCCTGGACCCGCCTTTGCAGCAATGGAATGAGTTGGTCGAAGCTCGCGATCTGCTCGTCGAATATCTCGATGCGGCGCTGCGTGCTGATGATCGTGATGAATGCGATAGCGGTCTCGGACAGCACCTCCAGCCGCGTGGCGCGACGCTGCCACACGGCCGTGCCGATGCCTGCTTCTCCCGCCGCGATCCGCGCCTCGCGCTTGCCGCCCAGTTCGACAAGTTGGCTGAGTTGCAGATTGGTTTCGGCCGAACGGACGCCCTTGTAAGGCCCCGACCCGAGCGCATTGTCGAGCTCGAACGAGACATCCGGATTGGGAAGCACACCGGCCTGGATCCGGAGGCCTCCCGCGATGCCGATGTCGCGCTCGGCCGCCGTCAAGCGCGGGTTCGCCGCCAATGCGCGCTGAAGCGCTTCTGGCAACGAGATGGCGCGAGAGGAACGTTCGGCAGCCTGGACTGGAATTGTAAGGGCAAGCAGTGCGCACGTCAGGCGCAAAGCCGCTTTGATAGAGTGCATAATACCGACCCAAAACGCGAATGACGACGCGCGGCAGGGCCGCGCGCAGCGACGGTCTTTAGGTCAGGTGTCTTGGAGGCGGGGTATCAAGCCACGGATGTTCCGCCAACAGCGCCAAGGGCGCCGTCAGGACAACTCGCGCCGCATGCTCGGACGGACCTGCCGCAATATCCGAAGCAGGCGTCACACCAGGCACGCAGGCGTGACAGTGATCACCGAGCGCTGGCGAATGCTTCGTCGGGCCGTCATCGGAACCATCTGTGACGGTGCCGATATCCATCGCGACAGTGGCGGCAACAGCCT
This sequence comes from Hyphomicrobiales bacterium, assembly GCA_017305715.1. Taxonomy (GTDB): domain Bacteria; phylum Pseudomonadota; class Alphaproteobacteria; order Rhizobiales; family Xanthobacteraceae; genus Bradyrhizobium. The sequence goes on from JAFKKG010000020.1 coordinate 15,618, forward strand.
GCTCGACGCAGGAGACGGTATGGGCCAGACCCCCGAACAGGTAGACGAACGCAAGGAGCATAAGCACCGTGCGGCGAACGCGTGGTGCCTTTCTCGCAAGTCCGGTCCTGCTGGATCGATGTTCCATACGTGCCGCTTACCAAATCCTGGACCCGAACACTATCACAAATTGCCTTCGGACTTCGCCTTTCAACGGACATGTGATTTTTGTACAGGCCTGACCTTTGGCGGAGGCATAAAAACGCGTCACCGCGCGCTGCGCGGTAGTTCCCAGCCGCGCAATGAAGCCGCCAGGCTCAGGGGCTGGGCTAACAAGTGACTAACCTCGGACCATTGTGGGCGTTTCCTCATCGGTTTCGGCACCGGCAACCCAGTCCAAGGCGGTGTCTCGCGATCAAATGCTCCGGGTTCTTCTAATGGGCGATGTTTCCTGGTCCCATACCGTTCGCGGAACCGGAGCCCCACGGGTCATATGTTGGGATTGTAACGGAAGTGACGACGCGTGGTAAAGTAACGGATGTTGAAAATTCATCATTCTCACGTCTGGCCGGGCGTTCCGATGGCCTTGGCATCCGCCGTCTTGTTCGGCGCATCCACCCGCTCGCCAAGATTCTCTTGGGTGCGATAACGCCGCAGATGCTCGCAAGCCTCCTCTACCCGGGGGGCCGGAATCGGATTGGCCGTCGTCCATCTTGGGCGGACCGCTCTTGGTTTGCGCAGAGAAGACCTACCTTGGCTGGCCGCTGTCGTGATTCTTGGCGGATGCCTCGCTCCGTTGCTGCTCATGTTCGGTCTGCAGCAGACTTCCGCTTCGTCGAGATCCTTGCTGCTCAACCTCGAAGGTCTGGCCACCATGGCCATCGCATGGTTGGTCTTCAGGGAGAACGTCGACGGCAGATTATTGCTGAGAGCGTCTGCGATCGTAACCGGCGCGATGATCCTTACATGGAACGGCGAGGGCATCAGGTTTGATGCGGGCGGAGGGCTGATTGCTGGCGCCTGTCCGGCGTGGGGCCTGGACAACAATTTCACGCGGAAGCTTTCTTCCGCCGACCCGGTCATTACGACCATGATCAAGGGTTTGGTGGCTGGAGCCGTGAACGTCGGGTTGGCGCTTGCGGCTGGCTCCGTGCTTCCTCCTTTTCCTCTCATCGCCGCGGCGGCTTTGGTAGGATTCCTGGGCGTCGGCGTGAGTCTGATTCTATTCGTCTTGGCGCTGCGGCATCTGGGGACCGCCCGAACCGGAGCTTACGTTTCGTTGGCGACCTTCATCAGAGCGGTTGTGGCGATCCTGCTTCTGGGCGAGCCGCTCACCCGTCAGTTGGCACTGGCAGGGTTGCTAATGGGCTGCGGTCTTTGGCTGCATCTGGCCGAGCGTCATGAGCACGACCACCAGCACGATGTTCTGGCGCATGACCACAGCCACTCTCATGACGCACATCATCAGCACCAACACGACGAAGCTGTGACCGAACCACATTCGCACTGGCATCGGCATGAGCCTATTCTACATAAGCATCCGCACTATCCCGATTTGCATCATCGACATCAGCATAGTTAGATCTGTGCGCGCAGGCGGCGACCACTGCTACCGTGCCCGCAGCGGGGCGCCGTATCATCCTCCTACCCGATCCATCGGCCAGCCTCGCGTCCACGGAAACCACAATGCGGTGTGCAAGTTCAAGACGTCCAGCTTCTTCGGCCCACCGATCAAGAACGCACAGTTAGCACCTTGCAAAGGGGCGGCTTCGTAGGGAGCGGATTCGGCATCCATCACGCAAAACTTCTGCATTCCGATGTTCCGACCGGCTTGCCAAAATTCGAACACCCACTCTCCGGGTACGATTTCCCACGATTGATCAAACGTGAACTCCCGGTAGGCGGAGGCGCCGATTACCCCCTGAGTGGTATATTCGGTTTGGTGATGTCGAACGCCGCTGACGGGGTCGAGCAAACCCGCTTTCGGAAAGCGGGTTACAAGCCGTATATCCACGGGCGCTCCGGCCGGAGCGCCCGTGATCACGTAGCGCAATCCGAATCTCAACGATTTCCGCGCGTGAATGGTAGTCGTGCTTTGAACAAGAGAGATATCCCGAACCCTAGTGACCGGGCCAAGACTACTAGAACCAACCGGAGGGCCGGTGCTGCTGGCTTGAAAGATTCCGCGTTCCAGGACTGAAACTCGATCGACCCGATGCTCTCCAGATTGTGAGGCGGATAATGAGAAGACTGCAAACAAGAATACACCGGCGGCCCAAAGAACGCGAGGTAATGCTATTGCCCGCTTCGCAGAATGGCGCCATATCTTTCTGGAGCTGTCGATAAACGGGGTCATCAAAGCTGATCTCCCTCCCGTGTAGAGTTGCCCGCTTCGCGTACAATTTCTCGGCCGCTCTCTATAACAATTATGACTCTCGCGAAGCCTAATGAGCAAGTCGGGATCCATCGCTCTTCGGCAACTGCCGAAGCACCGCGCCGTTTCAAGACCACCCGGCGAGATCCGGACCGAAAACCGCCCGCGCTTCCTGCCAGGGCTAAATCCGGTCCGCAGCGCCTGGCTCCAATCGACCGGGACCGAAGAGACGTTCGAGATCACGTTCCCGGAGTTCGCCGATCACGCAAGAAGCAGCCGGGACCGGCCTAGGACTACGGGATCTTGTAGTCCAAGACGGGAGAACGTCCCCCGGCCACAAAGCAACCCTGCTGCAGCCCAGCCATCGTTGCCGTGCAGCCCCGGGGTCCGTGATGCTTTCCGCCGAGAAGCCTGCGCGCCGCTGGAGCCTCCCGTTTGGCAAAACGGCCTGCGCGGGGTCTCGGACACTCGCCTGCCCTGCGAAGGGTCCCACGGAGGTCGCGGCGGGCCCACCAGTCCGCAGCCGGTGTTTCCACGCCCGAATTTCCATACCCGGCTGGCCGGGAGCATCGCCCCGAGGCATGCGACCGGGTCGTGCTGCCCACCTGCGGCACCGCGACACGGTCCCCACGATATATTCATTCCGGCCCTGGTTGGCTTCCGGAACCGAGATATTTCGCCAGCGTTGCGACCGCCAATGCCAAAACGACGATGGCCAGCACGCAGACGAGGTCCATGGCCCCGGTCACCAGACGGTCCGACGACCGCGGGGGCCACCGGCGCCATTTTCTACCGCACCCCTCATCGGGACTTGGGACCGCCCTGATAGCGCAACGCTGATCCCGTTCGAGTTTGGCGCGGGCTGCAGGCGTGACGGTGTATCGGGCATATGCAGGGGCCGACGCCGCCGTCAGCGGCAACAAGAGTGAAATCGTGAGAAGCGCGTCATGTGCACTTCTAATGGTGACTACTCTCTGCCCTGAATAGCCGAGCTTCCGCCCGTTGCGGGCGTCTTCTTCTTCCTGCTTCCGGCCGGTAGTCCGGCTCGATTCACAGGCCTTCCCGGAAAATTGCCTCGCCGGTTCAGCCTGCATCCCCAAGGCCGGGGCTCATTTGCGAAAGAATACCCTCGCCAATCCGAGCACTGCCGCCGCTGCGCCGAGTGGTCCGACAAGAGTAACCCAGTGGTTATCCGGGAAAGCGCGATGCAACAGGATCCCAGCTACTGTCGCCGCTAGGGCAATCGCCGCCAAAAGCCCGATTACAAAGATGGCCCGTTGGGTCGTGGACATGCCGTGAGACCTTGCAAAGTCGGCTGATGCCTATTGCCATGGCAAACCATGGAAGAGGCCAATTAGGCCAGCCTTTTCGGACCAGCACATTTTAAGGCAGATGGAACTTGAACGCCGCATCGACGTCATCAATGGCTATTCTACGATGGCTTTTTGGCGGGGAAATTGGATGGGTCAGACTCGAAAAACGGTGCCGGCAGAACCCAGTCCGGTCGTCGGGACGAGCAAGCCGCGCCTGCTGGATGCTCTCGGGCCTGGGCTCATTACCGGCGCGTCGGACGACGATCCCAGCGGCATCGCCACCTACAGCCAAGCGGGGGCCCAGTTCGGCTACGCGTTGAGTTGGACAATGCTTTTCACTTATCCGCTGATGGCGGCGGTCCAGATGATTAGCGCCAGAATCGGCCGGACGACGGGCCGTGGCCTCGCAGGCAACCTGCGCCAGCATTATCCGAACTGGCTCCTGCAGATTTTCGTGGCGTTGCTGGCGGCCGCCAACATCATAAACATCGGCGCCGACCTGGGTGCCATGGCCGACTCCACAAGCCTGGTCCTCGGCGGCTCCAAAACGCTCTATGTGGCGCTGTTCGGTGCTATCTGCATCGGCCTGCAGGTCCTGCTGCAGTACACCCGTTACGTATCCTATTTGAAATGGCTAACGCTCGCGCTGCTCGCCTACGTGGCGACATTGTTCATGGTGGACGTGCACTGGGGCGAAGCGCTGCGCCAGTTCGTCCTGCCGTCGTTCACCTGGAAGACCGAATATATCCAGATGATCGTCGCCGTCTTCGGCACGACGATCAGTCCCTACCTGCTGTTCTGGCAGGCGTCCCAGGAGGCGGAGGACATTCGCGCCGTGCCGGAACGACAGGTGCTTAAGCGTGCGCCTGAACAGGGTCCCGATGCCATCAAGCGCATCGAACTGGATACCTTGATTGGCATGGGTGTCTCCAACTTCATTGCATTAGCCATCATTCTTACTGCCGCGGCGACCCTTAACGTTTCGGGGGTGACGGACATCGAAACCTCCGCCCAGGCAGCCGAGGCGCTTCGTCCAATCGCTGGAAATTACGCTGCGACGATATTTGCGTTGGGTGTGCTCGGAACGGGCCTTCTTGCCATTCCCGTTCTAGCCGGCTCCGCCGCCTACGCTATCGGCGAAGCCCGCAAGTGGCCGATCGGCCTGGCGCGACAGCCCAAGGAGGCGAAAGCGTTCTATGTCACCATCGTGATGGCGACGGGCATTGGAGTGCTACTCAACTTCACGCCGATCAATCCCATCAAGGCGTTGTATTGGTGCGCCGTGATCAACGGCATCGTAGCGGTACCGGTGATCACGCTGATGATGCTGATGGCCGCCAACGCGAAGATCATGGGCCAGTTCACGATCGGCGGATGGCTGACGGGTCTCGGCTGGATCGCAACCGCTACCATGGCCGCAGCAGTGCTCGCGATGGGCGTCACCTTTTTCATGTGATCGTGTCGATGTGGCCGGCGATGAGGTGGGATCCAGCGGATAGCGCCGCGCCTGTTCGGTCGGCGCTCGGCGCCGGCGAAGGCCGACAGTCGCAGCGCAAAAAGCAACCTTAACCGCAGTTGCGAGTTCCTAGTATCCACACTCAAAGGAGTTCCAAGATGGCCGATACTTCGCAAATTAAAGAGCACATGGACGTCATCTCGTCGGACAAGAAGACGGTCGGCAAGGTCGACCATCTCGATGGCGCCGACAAGATCAAGCTCACCAAGCAGAGTTCGCCCGACGGCGACCATCATCATTTCATTCCAGTCGCCTGGATCGACCATGTCGACCAGCATGTGCATCTGTCGAAATCGGGGGCCGAAGTCACCGCCCATTGGCAGCATGAGGGCAAGTAGAACTTGACACGTCGCGGGCCGGCGGGCGCTGAGCCGGCTTGCGCGGCGCGTAAGAAGGATCAACGACCGAATGAATTCTGCGAAAGGAAAGACTGCGGATTGTCCTCGGCTTCCCAATAGCCTTTAGGCGCCGGCATATCGTCTCGCCACTCGATTTCTGTCGCTGTTCATATTTTTCGAGTCGGGCGTTCGTCCCGGGCTTCATGAAGGCGCAGGTCTTCGCCCAGGCCTCGATCGCCGCGTCGTCTCTTGCGCGCGCAAAGAGGCGCGCGTGATGGGCGCCGGATCGCCCCTCTTCGTGACTACTCTCGGCCCTGAAGGGCCGAGCTTCCACCCTTACGGGCGTCTTCTTCCTGCTTCCGGCCGGTAGTCCGGCTCGATTCACAGGCCATCCCGGAAGTCCTCCGGTTGGGCTTATTCCTAGTTTCAGGATGTTCTTCGCTGCGTTGACGTCGGCATCGAAGATGCTGCCGCAGTTGGTACTGACGAAGCGGGACCGGCTTATGCGGCTGGCCGCGTCGACGGTGCCGCAGGCATTGCAGCACTGGCACGTCTGGGCCGGATCGCCAACGGCGATCCGGGTTGTCTGCCCTCGCAAGACGCAAGATTTCGGAGACTGAAAGGTGTGGGGAGCGAGGCGGAATGTTGAGGCCGGACGACGAAAATTCGTACGATTAACCGGGTTCGACAGGCGCGCGCCTAGACCCTGCCCTGAAGGGCCAGGCTTTCGGCGCGCAAGAGGGTAAAGCCTCCCACGGAGGTCGCGGGGGTCACAGGCAGGGCGACAAGCAGTGTCCGGTCCCCAGTCCCGGAAGGCCGGCCGGGACGCCCGGCGCACAGATGTCTGTCGACCATCATCGAGACTTGGGGCCGCCCTGATAACGCCAAGCTGATCCGCCGTCGTTCGAGTTTGGCGCGGGCTGCAGGCGTGACGGCGTCCGGTCGTACGCGAACGCAGAATTCAAATCGCCCTGCGAGCTACCGGTCCCGGCTTGTACGCTCTGCCTGGCCTCATTCGGCCAATAGCTTTTGTCGGTGATCGTCGATCCGGCATATGCAGAAGCCGACGCCGCCATCAGCGGCAACAAGAGTGAAATCGTGAGAAGGTTTTTCTTCATGGTCCGGCTCCATCATTTTTTTGAAGCGCGTCATGTGCGCTTCTAATGATGAGTTCGGCGCAAATTGTCTGCCGGTTACAGGCTCACCCTGACGTGACCGGCAAAGGCACATTCACCACCGCAGTAGTCGTGGTCCCATTGCTGCGCCTGCTAAGGTGCAAAGCACAATCGTTCCGCCATACCAGACCGCTACGAAAGGCAGGGAATCGTCCGTGCAATGCAGCGCGTACGCCATCGCGCTCACACCGCCTGCAACAAGTCCGGCGAAAGCACCCGTGTGAACAAGGTTCGTAGGCGCCGCCTGTCGAACTGCCCAGATGGAGACAGCGAAGGGAAGGATCGCGATGACCGGAATGGAAACAAGGCATTCGAGCCATTCGTCTCCGACGATCATCTTGTTCCAGTGCGAGCTTGGCGCCAGCCCGAGGCTGATCGCCGCAAGCGCCACGATGATAAGAAACGGCACAGCAACGAGATACGACCGAGGTTTTCGTTCTCCGCCGGGACGCGCCAGCTTTGTAAGATAGACAAGCGCGAGGCTGGAGATCCCGACCGCGAATGAGACCTTTGCGATGACGAAACTCAAGGCGCCGGACGTCATCCGAAGATCGTGATCCCCAGCGCCAGAATTGAACCCGCTCCTAGCGCGACCAGAAGCGTACGAACGACCAAGCCGCGGTCGACCGGCTCGGGATTGGTACTCAGGAGGGCCACAAGCTCGTCAGTCTTCATGTCCGTGTTTCCCGGGCGATCAGCGTCGCCAGTGTTTTGAGCCCACGGTGGATGTTCACTTTGACCCCCGGTTCGGACAGGCCGCATCGTACGGCCGCCTCCGCGACACTCAAGCCGTCCAGCTTCACGGCTTCGATGGAACACCGCATGTTTGCAGGCAGCCGTCCCATCAACTTCCTCACGTCGTACGTGCTCTCGGCGCCGACATTGTCGTCGCGCGCCATGATCGTATCGGCCTCCTCGATAGGTACGTCTGCACGCAATGTGCGGGTCCGACGCAGGAAATCGATCAGCTTGTAGCGCGCGATTGCATGTACCCACGGAGTGAGAGGTTCCGCGGAATCATAGGTGTGCCGCTTGAAGTGGATCGCCAATACCGCCTCCTGAACCAGATCTTCCGCGTCTGTTGCGCCCCTTCCAATTCTGGCCAGCTTGGCCTTGTAGTAAGCGCGCAGCCGGCGGCTCAATCGATCGAGCAGTGCGCGGTGCGAAGCCGCGTCGCCGTTCAGGCTGGCAAGCATTAGGGCCTTAAGCTCGATTTCGTGGGTCGTCATGCTTACGTATCTCTATTAGTTCGCTGGCCGGGCCAGTTTGGTTACAGCCCACGGTCAAAGGCCTCGAAAAAAACTTGGAGAGACCTACTGTTGCGCTTCGATTACGCCTTGATCCGCTTTGTTTGCCGATTGCGTTTTTTCCGATCTTCGCATTCGTGCAGCAATTCGGAGCCGGACCAGATCGCGGTTCCGTCGTCGTCCACGATGAGCGGCATGTGCAAGTTCAGGCTTTCGCTCAGTCGAACGACGCGACCCAAGGCGCTTTCGTTGTCCGGGCGCGGCTCGCATCGCAAGACTAGATCGCCGGATGGGCGGGAATCGACCTGCGATGTGGGACCATCGGAATACAGCAAGGTCACGGGCCCAAATTCCGGCCGCCGCTGCCAACGGCGCATCAGTTCCTGGCAGGCAAGCTCGACGGCGCGCGGCACCGGCCTGAGGTCGCTTTCCCAATATTGAACCGCGCCGCGGCTCAGGCCGAGTATTTCCCCTGCCGCGACCTGGTTGATGCCCAACTTCTTTCGCCACTTCTTGAAGCCCCACTGGTCCATCACGTATCCCTCGCGCTGAGAAACATCCGCGCGCTTGTCATTCCGCTGCCTGCGACCGGTGCAATCTATCCTTATCCGTCCCGGTCTGATCGTGCAGGCCCTCCGAAACCTCGACGCCTGGACCGCGGGGCAGCTTAAATCCCTTGACGAAGGCATAGACGGCGGGGATCACCAAGAGCGTCAGGATGGTCGACGAGATCATGCCGCCGATCATCGGCACGGCGATGCGCTGCATGACCTCAGACCCGGTACCGGTGCTCCACAAGATCGGGATCAGGCCGCCCATGATCGCGACGACGGTCATCATTTTCGGGCGGACCCGCTCGACCGCACCTAGCATGATCGCCGCGTTCAGGTCGGTTCGCGTAAACAGTTTGCCTTCGGCGGCTCGCGCGAGCTGTATCTCTTTCATCGCATGATCGAGATAGATCAGCATGATGACGCCGGTCTCCGCGGCCACACCCGCCAAGGCGATAAAGCCCACGGCCACCGCGACGGACATGTTGAAACCAAGCCACCACATAAGCCACAACCCGCCGACGAGCGCGAACGGCAGCGACAGCATCACGATCAGCGTCTCGGTCAACCGGCGGAAGTTCAGGTAAAGCAGCAGGAAGATAATAAGCAGCGTTACCGGCACCACGATTTTCAGCCGGGCGGTAGCGCGCTCCAGATACTCGAACTGGCCGCTCCAGACGACGTAGTTTCCAGGCGGAAACTGCACGCTTGCCGCCACGGCGGCCTTGGCATCGGCGACGTAGCCCCCGAGGTCGCGGTCGCGGATATCGACGAAGATGTAGACCGCGAGCTGGCCGTTCTCGGTGCGGATCGTGGTCGGGCCACGCGTCAGTTTGATCGCGGCAACCTCCCCCAGTGGCACCGTTCCGCCCCCGGGCATCGCCACCAGCACGTCGCGCGCGATCGATTGCGGATCGCTGCGGAGATCGCGGGGATAGCGCAGGTTAACGCCGTAGCGCTCGCGGCCTTCGACCGTCGTAGTGATAGTCTCCCCGCCGAGTGCGGAAGAGACCGTATCTTGCACGTCACTGATCATGAGACCGTAGCGTGCCAGTGCCTCACGATCCGGAACCACGTCGAGATAATAGCCGCCGATGACACGTTCGGCGTAGGCGCTCGACGTGCCCGGAACGGCTTTCACGACGGTTTCGATCTGCCGTGCAAGCTTCTCCATTTCCGTCAGGTCTTTTCCCAGGACCTTGATGCCGATCGGCGTCCGGATCCCGGTCGCGAGCATGTCGGTGCGGGCCTTGATCGGCATGGTCCAGGCGTTGGAAACGCCGGGAAACTGCAAAGCCTTGTCCAGTTCGGCAATGAGGCCGTCGACAGTCAAGCCTGCACGCCATTGCTCCTTAGGCTTGAGGTTGACGATCGTCTCAAACATCTCGGTCGGAGCCGGATCGGTCGCGGTCTCCGCCCGGCCGGCCTTGCCGTAAACCGAGGCTACTTCCGGAAACGTCTTGATGATCTTGTTCTGTGTCTGCAGGATTTCCGCCGCTTTGGTCACCGAAAGTCCCGGCAACGTCGTTGGCATGTACATCAGCGTGCCTTCGTTCAGGCTCGGCATGAACTCCGTTCCGAGTTGACGCGCCGGCCAGAGGCTGACCGCCAAGGCGACAAGTGCCAGGAAGATCGTCAGGGTCTTGGCCTTCAGCACGCCACGGATCAGCGGGCGATAGACCCATATCAGGAAGCGATTGATCGGATTCTTATGCTCCGGAATGATCCTGCCGCGTATGAACAGGACCATAAGCGCCGGGACCAGGGTGATGGACAGAATCGCCGCAGCAGCCATCGAAAACGTTTTGGTGAACGCCAATGGACTGAATAGACGGCCCTCCTGCGATTCCATGGTGAAGATCGGCAGGAACGACACCGTGATGATCAGGAGGCTGAAAAACAGGGCGGGGCCGACCTCGCTCGCTGCCTCGATGAGGACCTCGAGGCGCGGCTTGTCCGGAGGAGCCCGTTCGAGATGCTTGTGGGCGTTCTCGATCATGACGATGGCGCCGTCGATCATGGCGCCGATCGCAATGGCGATCCCGCCGAGGCTCATGATATTGGACCCGATGCCCAGCACCTTCATGGCGCCGAATGCCATCAGTATCCCGACCGGAAGCATCACGATGGCGACCAGCGCGCTGCGGACGTGCAACAGGAACACGATGCAAACGAGAGCGACGACGATGCTCTCTTCCGTGAGCGTGCGCTTCAGCGTCTCGATCGCATTGTGGATCAGGTTCGAACGGTCGTAGACCGGTATGATCTCGACGCCATTGGGCAGCGCCGACGCCATGTCAGCGAGTCGCGCCTTCACATTGTCGATGACATCGAGCGCATTCTGTCCGAAGCGTTGCAGGGCGATTCCGCTGGCGACCTCGCCCTCCCCGTTGAGCTCGGTTATGCCTCGGCGTTCGTCCGGGCCGAGTTCGACCCGCGCCACGTCTTTCAGGAGGACCGGCGTTCCCTTGTCGACCTTCAGCACGATGCTCAAGAGGTCGGAGAGGCTTTTGACGTAGCCCCTGCCCCGCACGACAAATTCGAACTCCGAAAGCTCTACTGTGCGCCCGCCCACGTCCATGTTGCTGCCCCGGACCGCGTCACGCACCTTCGCCAGCGGGATATTGAGCGACCTCAACCGGTTCGGATCGACGATGATGTTGTATTGCTTGACGAAGCCGCCGACGCTTGCGACTTCGGCAACCCCTTCGGCCTTGGAAATGCCGTATCGGATGGTCCAGTCCTGGATCGACCGCAGGTCTGCCAGCGATTTGTCTTTGGACTGCAGTGCGTATTGGTAGACCCAGCCTACGCCCGTCGCGTCAGGTCCCAATGTCGGCGTTACCCCGGCCGGAAGCTTGCGGGCGGCGGCGTTGAGGTATTCGAGGACCCGCGAGCGCGCCCAGTAGATGTCGGTGCCGTCTTCGAAGATGATGTAGACGAACGAAACGCCGAAGAACGAGAACCCGCGCACCACCTTCGATTTCGGCACGGTCAGCATGGCCGTCGTCAAGGGGTACGTGACCTGGTCTTCGATGACCTGCGGTGCCTGACCCTTGTATTCGGTGTAGACGATCACTTGGGTATCGGAGAGGTCGGGGATTGCGTCGAGCGCCGAGTGCTGCAGGGCATATAGGCCCCCAGCAACGGCAAAGACGGCGCCGATCAGGACCAGCATCAGGTTCCGCGCCGACCAATCTATAAGACGAGCGATCATTGCGGTTTCTCCCCGGTGTCGAGGCCCTTGAGCGCTGCCTTGAGATTGCTTTCGGCGTCGATCAGGAAGTTCGCCGAAGAGACGACCTTGTCGTTCTCCGCGAGCCCTTCCTTGATCTCGGTCAGGCCGCCGCCGCGTCGCCCCAGCTTGACCGCGCGCGGTTCGAAACGGCCTTCGCCTTTGTCGAGAAGCACAAGCTGCCGCTCGCCGCTGTCGATGACCGCGCTGCTGGACACCGTCACGACGGGTGCGTCCGTCCCCGTGGCGATTTCTACCTCCGCATACATGTCGGGTCGCAGCACGTCGTCCGGATTGGGCAATTCGATTCTGACCCGCGCCGTACGCGTCTCCGCTCTCAGGTTCGGATAGATCACCGTGACCTTTCCTGTGAAAGGCCGGTCCGGATATGCCCGGGGCCGCACGACGACTTTCTGCCCGACTTCTATGAGCGCCAAATCGCGTTCCGCGACGTCGACCATCACCCAGACGAAGTTGCGGTCGACTATCCGGAACAGGATGTCCCCCGGCGCTGCGCGCATGCCGTTGACTGCCGTCCGCTCAACGATCTCGCCATCCTGCGGCGCAGGCCAGTTCATGTAGACCGGAACCTCGCGCGCCCGCTCGATGTCCGCGATGAATGCATCGGGCGCGCCGAGGTTTTCGAGGCGCCGGCGGGCGCCTTTCAAGGCCTGGTTGTTGATTCCGGCCTCCGGGCGGGCGTTGAGCGCGGAGAGATATTCGGCGGCGGCGCTCGACAGGTTCGGGCCGTAGATGCGCATCAGCGGCTGGCCCTTGCGGACGTGCGTGCCGGTCGTAACGTTGTCGACGGTGTCGATGAAGCCCTCGAACCGGAGCGAGACGACGGACACGCGCCGCTCGTCCTGTTGTACCGTGCCCGGTGCGCGGACCATCGTATTCAAGGTGCGGCGCTCCGCGACCTCCGTCTGGACGCCTGCCTTTTGCAGCTTGCCTGCGCTGACCTTGACCGACGAGTCGTCGTCCTGTTCACCCTCATAGACCGGGAGATAGTCCATCCCCATCGAATCCTTTTTCGGCGTCGGCGACGTGTCCGGAAGGCCCATGGGATTGCGGTAGAATTTGATCCGCCCGCGTTCTCCGCTTTTCGCGGTCATGGCTTCAGGAGCCTGCTCGTCGAAGCTCACGTCTTCACTGGCGCGCACGACCGAATATTCCTTGCCGGAGGATGTCTTCTTCGGTGTCAGCGAATAGGCCGGCGCGCCGTCCGGATCGCGGTAGTAGACGACCGGTCCTGTGGCCGCCGGCTGAGCGCAACTTGGCTTTGCCGCCAGGGGAGGTGCCGCTGAGAGCCAGCCGGGGAGCGGAACGCTCGACCGTCCGACGGCCAATCCGACCACCCCGGCAGTCAGGACCGCCGACACGACCAAGAGAACACCTACTGGCCGTCTCATAGCGAACCTCCGGCCAGACGCTCCATTTCGGCGTATTTCGTCTGGAGCTCCACCTTGAGCTTAAGCAGGTCGAGTTGGACCGCGCGAAGCCGCCGCTCCGCCTCGAAGACCGAGGAAAGATCGGACGTGCCGGCCTGGAAGCCGTTCCGCGCGTTGTCGACCGAAGAACGGGCGGGTGGGAGCTGGCGCGACGCGTAAATCTGCACGACCTTCCGCAGCGCATCGACGCTGAACCAAGCGTCGGCGATCTGTCCGTCGATCCGCAGCCGCAGCGCCTCGCTGCGGGCTTGCGCTGCGCCTAGACGTGCGCCTGCCGCCCGCTGCTCGGCGTCCTTGACTTGGTATTGCAGCGGCAGCTTGACGCCGACCATGAACTCGCCGGTATCTTCAGTGCCGGGCCGCTGTACGTACTTCGCGCCGAGCGTGACGTCCGGATAGTAGTTGAGGTCGGTAAGGGATTTGGTCTGGGCCGCGGAATTGCTCTGCGCTCCGGCCAGGCCCAGCATGGGATTCGCCGAGCGCGCGAGCGCCTGGATTTGCGCCAGGCTGACCGCCTTCGCGGTTCGGAACCCGGTCGGCGCCGCCAGCGGGGCCAAGGACGGCCGCCCGATCAGGGAATTGAGCCGCGCTGCGGCGGACTTCTGTTCGCCCTGCCTGCGGACGACGTCACCGTCGGCGGTAGCGGCTTCTATTTCAGCCTTGATGACGTCCTGCTGATCGACCGACGTTGCGCCGTACCGGGATCGCAACAATCCCAGAGTCTCGTCGTACCGCCGCTTGATTTCGGTGGCGATTCCCACGGCTTCATATGCGGCATTGTACTCGCCATGCGCTGCAATGACCTGCGCGATGAGCTCGGTGACGGTCGCACGGCCCTGAAATTTTGCAGCATCCGCGTCAGCCCGGGCAACATTGCGCTCGAGGCCGTACTTGCCCCAAAGCTTGATCTCCTGGTCGATACCGATACGACGCTGCCCCACGCCCTGCCGGTTGACGTCCCAGGCCTCCAGAATGAGGGTTGGGTCGGCCAGCACCCCGGCCGTACCGATCTTGTGGACCGCCGCATCGAACTCGAGTGCAGCCGCGGCCACTGTCGGGTTGAGGCGTTTCGCAATCAAGACGACGCTTTCCACCGAAGCACCGGGCAACGTTTGATCGGCGGCCAGCACCGGGGACAACCACAGCAATGCTGTGATTGCTCCGATTGCGGCGAACCGGGCGGTTCCGGCTGCGCGGATCACGGGGTCGCCTTGAGGACGAGCTTGCTTTCGACCGTGCCGGTCTCGCCCTGAACCTTCGCGCCGAGGGAAAGCTGCCAACCGCCAGCCATGCTCAGGGTCGCCTTGAATTTGTAAACGCCGGGCTCAGTGCTGGGCATTGGCGCAATCTTGGTCGCCATCTCCTGCATACCGTCAGGAGCCATATCCAGACGTGTCGCGAAGATGACCGCGTCCGGCACAGGCTTGCCGTCGGGCTTATGGACGAGGCGAACCGAGATGACCGCGTCGCCCTTTTTGACGGTCTGATCGACCAGTTGGAATTCATAGTCCTTGATCTCGGCGCGAGCGAGCGTGGCCGATCCTGTCAAGGAAACGGCGATCAGCGCGGCTCGGAGGGCGCACGCGCAGTTAAAGCTTTTCATGTTTGCAATCCTCGATGTACTGATGTGCCGCAACGGCGGCATGCTTTATCCGCGCGGCCCTAGGACCGCGCAGCGGCAGACGGCGTGGTAACGCCGATCAGATCGAGATGCGAGGAGGATGGTCCGGAGGGGAACCGATGAGGCCGTCCGCGATCAAGTCGTCGAGGGCGAAAGACAGCCTGCAGGTCTGGAAGGTAATCTGGATAGCGTTTGCCGGGGACGGCTCAGCTTGGGCGATAGTCAGCATGCACATTGCGACAAGCGGGCAATCTTGGCAATTATTGCTCTTCTGGCCGTCCGGACAGCACGGCATGTCGCCGGACATCGCTGTCATCTCGGCGGCAGCCGGCGGCTTCGCCGCTGCCGGTGTTACCAGCGGCGCAGCGACCAGCCCGACGATCACGAAAACCGCCAGTAAACGACCGATGAGTCGGCGAAGATTCATGGCCTATCATCACACGGGGCTGGGAGCTTGGGAAGCGCCATTACTTCACATAGTTGCTAGATGGCGAAGGGAACCCGAAGGCTTCGAAAGCACACACGGTTAACTTGTGCACTAGCATCTCAGCTTGTCGCTTTAGCTCCGATAAACTGCATGAAGGGCTGCCGACCGGACGCCCCGAACAGGACTACGTCGTATTTCTGTGGAGTTCCGCCCTCCATGCCTGGTGATCCGGCAGGCATGCCCGGGACGGCCAATCCGACGGCGGCTGGCCGCCTATCCAACAATTGTCGTACGGCTGCAGCCGGCACGTGGCCTTCGATGACATAACCTGCGATCTCCGCAGTGTGGCACGCAGCCAGGTCGGTCGGCACGCCAAGACGTCTCCGGACAACGTGGAGATCGGCGGTCTCCTTGACTGTGACGGCGAAGCCCGCGTCTTTGAGATGGCGCACCCAGCCAGCGCAGCACCCGCAATTCGGATCCTTGTGAACGAGGATGGCGGGAGTCTGGGCGAAGGCTGAAGACCGCGGAGCGATCAATGCAGCGGCCACCAGCCCAAGTGCGCTACGTCGCGTTAGGCAAGGCGAATAGTCGATATGCGGCCCTTTCATGAATCCCAATCTCCCAAGTTTATCGCTTCATCGATTAGCCCGAGTCGCCGCGGCAAGGAATGCAATTCTATGTGAGACACCGCAACACCGACTGCGGAGCTATGACTGATTTCGGGAGAACACATAACTTGCCATCATCGGCAACAACTCCGGTAGGGTTGTGCGCGCGATCGTCGACGTCTCCGACTCGCTCGCATCCGTCGCCGCCAAGCGTGGCTTCAAGACCGCTCGGAGAGAACCGGGCCGAAAATAGCTCGGCCGACCTCCAAGGCCTCGTCCATGGTTAGCCGAATTCCCTCCCGACGGACTTTTTGTAAATCGAGGCATTGTTGCAAATGTCCGCCTGAGCAGAAAAACGCGATTGCCAGGCAGCAGGAGGCCGCCGCACTTCCGTCGTAGGCAAAGTCGTACCAGATGACCGCGCCGACCGGCGAGAAGCTATGCACCGCCCTGCCCTTGTCGGTCGTCCTCGCATGGATCGTATCGCCGCAATGAACACATGACGATGAGATCGCAATATCCGCGTCGTACATGCCAGCGACGCCAAGCGCGTCGATCGCGCAAAGCGCGTGCAGGAAATGCCCGTTAAGTTCGACCCGATGTCCAGTGACGGACTCTGTGAACGGATAGGCAAGCCGGATCCGATTGGAAGTCTGATTGAACGCGACGAGATCATGCGATTCGAATTTGCGCAGGATATCCGCTAGACGACCGGGTTGAATCCCGGATGCACCGGCCATGTCGCTGACTGAAGGTGCCTGGCCGGAAGCGCCATAAAGTTGCAAGGCCGTTCGCCAAACGGTGTCCCCCGTCGCTTCAAGCCTATGGGACCATTGGTTCAGCAATCCCGCGCGCGCTGCAATTCGACCATGGAGCGCCCGGCGCGCCGCCACGCTCGTCGCGACAGACCAGTCCGGACGGAAGACACCCTGCCTGATTTCGACCGCGGGCTCGCTCGCCACCGACGCTTCCAGTTTCAAACGATCGCTCCCTCTTCGCGCGCCCGTTAGCCAGCGCAGCAGGACAGCTTCTTCACATCCCTGTCGAATGTCTGTGCTGCGAGCTTCAAGCCTTCCACAGTCGTGAGATACGGAAAGATCATCTCCGACAAGTTGTCGATCGTAAGACCGCAGCGGATGGCAAGGGCGGCGGTCTGGATGCTGTCGGCCCCCTCGGGCGCGAGAATGTGCGCTCCAAGCAGCTTCCGGGTTGCCCCGTCGGCAACGAGTTTAATCAGCCCTCGCGTGTCGCGGGCTGCGAGCGCACGCGGAAGGTTGTCGAGCGAGAGCACCGAAGTCCGCACGGCGTGTCCGGCAGCGACGGCTTGCGCTTCGGTCATGCCGACGTTCGCAACCTGCGGGTCCGTAAACACGACGGCGGGCATGGTGGTGTTGTCGTAGCGGAGGCTATTGCTGTTCAGCGCGTTCTTTGCCGCGAGCTTCGCGCCATAGGCGGCCATATAGACGAACTGGTCTTTGCCGGTCACGTCCCCGGCCGCATAGATGCCCGCTTTCGACGTGCGCATTCTGTCGTCGACGATGATCGCGCCCGAAGACGCTTGCGCGACGCCAGCCTCGACTAACCCGAGATTTTCAATGTTCGCGGTCCGGCCCGTCGCCAAAAGAAGCTGCTCGGCGGCCAATGTCTCGAGGGTGCCGTTCCGGTTGATCGTTAACTCGACACCGTCTTTGGTCTTGCGGGCGAAATCGTAGGCGAGCCCTCCCATGATCGTGACCCCCTCATCGGCCAGGTAGCTCGCGAGGGCCTGCCCGATTTCAGGCTCGGCCTCCGGCAGAAGACGGCTCCGGAACACCAGCGTCACGGCGACGCCGGCGCGTGCGAATATCTGCGCAAGCTCGGCCCCGACGTAGCCGCCGCCGACCACGATCATCGAGCGCGGCAATTGGGTCAAGGCGAGCGCAGTGGTGCTGTCGAGCGCCGCGACAACATCTATTCCGGGAATAGCCGGCATCGCCGGCCGCGCTCCCGTCGCGATTATGATGCGCTCCGAGGCAAGATGCTGGCCATCCAGATCGATACCGCCCTCCACAAGCCGTGCGCGACCTTCCCGGTAGGCGATATTATTGTACTCGGGCAGCAGGTCCGCGTACTTCGCTTGCCGCACGCGGTCGACCAGCGCGTCCTTTTGGGCGATCTGCGCGGCCCAATCGGTCACGCGACCGCTGCTTTCGAGCCCGTTGAATTTGGTCGGGGCAATGTTGGCGTGGTGGACCGCCTCGGTCGCCCGGATTAACGTTTTTGAAGGCACACAGCCGATGTTGACGCAGGTCCCCCCAATCGTGCCGTGCCCGACAAGAGCAACCTGCGCGCCTTGCTCGGCGGCTGTGATCGCGGCTGAGAAGCCCGCCGACCCCGCCCCGACGACGACGAGATCGTAACGGTCGTCATTGTTGGAGGTAGGCATGCAGCCATGTGTCATAACCCGGCCTTACTGCACGATTTTCGAGGGATAGCCGGCGTTGGTGGTCGCCATGACAAGCGCGGCGACATTGGTGCGGCTGTCCTCGAAGCGCACCTTTGCAATCGCGGCTCCGTCGGCCTCCGATATCTGAACATCGAGTACGCCGGATATGCGACTGAGCGAGCGCTTCACGACCGGGCCGCAGAGCTCGCAGGTCGCGTTGGCAACATTGAGCGTCACGGTTTGCTCGGTGGCGAACGCTGCTCCAGATGAGACCAAGGCAGCAGCCAGTGCGATGAATGGTAGAATTTTCACGGATGATCTCCTTACTTTCAGGTGTCGAGGAAAAGGCGAGCGACGTAGGGGAAGCCCACAGCGATGACGATTAGGACGGTCGCGAGCCACAGTCCGATCTTTGCGTTGCGACCCGATGACGGACGCGCGCAGTAGGACCCCTCGGCGCAATCGTCGGCTTTGGGTTTGCGATAGACGGAATAGAATCCGAAGCCGAGGCACGCGATTGCAATCCCGACAAGCAACGGCTGATAGGGCTTGAGCGCGGTCAGGTTGCCGATCCACGCGCCACTAACGCCGGCGATAAACAGGGCGAACGGAACCACGCAACAGGTCGTCGCACCCAGCGCTGCGAGGATGCCGCCAACCGACAATAACGCCGCCCCGTCGAAGCGCTTTCGTGATGCTTCGGAAGGTAGCCTCGCGATATCATTTTGTGCCGTCATTGAGCCGCTTTCCGAGTAAGGCTATGGTGACCGTAGGGCCTGTAGGGACTACAGGGTCAAGGAAAAGCTGTTCACAGAAGCGTGAGACGGGCGATGACGCAAACTGACGATTTTTCTATCGGAATTTTGTCGGAACGCAGCGGCGTGAACGTCGAGACGATCCGATACTATGAAAAGATTGGCGTAATGCCGGTCCCGAAGCGCAGCGCGGGTGGCTATCGCGTTTATGATTTGGATCACGTTAGACGTCTGCACTTCGTTCGCCGAGGCAGGGAGCTTGGCTTCAGCCTCGATGAGTTGCGCGGGCTGCTCCATCTGGTCGACGGACACGCCTACACTTGCGGGGAGGTCCACGAACTCACGACCCGGCACCTCGCCGATATTCGTCAGAAGATTAAGGACCTGCGACGTATGGAGCGAGTGATGTCAGACATGGCTACTCAGTGCACGCGGGACAATGTTCCGGATTGTCCCATTGTGGACGCGCTGTTCGAGATGCGGCCCATCGCCCGGTAACAGCGTGTTCGCGGTCGAGGTATTGATGTCCGAAGCCCTTTTCCAGGTGAAGGTCTTCGGCGGCGACCTTGGCGCCCCGCCAAAGGATGCCTTGTGTGCCTCTGTGTCCGCGCCTGCAGGCCTTGGGACGTCATGACGAGGAAGATGGTGGCGAAGACGGCCGTGGCCGTGCCCGTGCGAGGATGATGGCGATGCTCTATCTGGCCACGTCTCCGAACTTTCCGGTACCGAAGGTGAAGTTCGGATCGTCGCAATATTTGCGCGCGTACGTGTAGGCCACCGCGGCGAGCAGCAGGGCGCCGGCATGCGTCGACATCTGCAGTCCGTCCGCGATCAGGGCCAACGATCCGAAACAGCGTTCCGCCGACTGTATCGGCGACCATCATGACGGCGCACAGCGCAATGACGGTCCAGGTCCGTCGCTCGGCCTTCGTCGTCTCGTCCCAAGAAGACGTGGTCATGAGATGTGGCACGATCGATCGTGTGTTCGGCGGTCATGGTAACTCTATTTCAAGTACGTATGAACGACTTCGATGAGCTCTTCCGCCGCATCCGCATCGAGCGCGCCCGGATTCTTCTTGGGATCGACCAAATGGGTCCGAATGTGGTCCTCGACCACTTCAGCCATCAGACCGGCGACGGAACCGCGTATGCCGGCGATCATGTGCATGATCCGTTCGCACTCGGCTTCCTCTCCCAGCGCACGCTCGATCGCCTCGACCTGACCTTTGATCCGACGGACGCGGGCAAGAAGCTTTTTCTTTTCCCTCACGGTATGGCTCATTGCGGCAAATATAGCCTACCCCTCTATTCTATGCAATCGCCTTGTCTTATCCCCCCTGGGGGGATACATGCTTCCCATGGCCAATGATCATGTTCACGTAACTCACCCCGGAATCCTTAAGCGTCTGAAGCGCGCCGAAGGTCACCTTCACAAGGTGATCGAGATGTTCTCGGACGGCCGCCCCTGCCTCGACCTGGCGCAGCAGCTCCATGCCGTCGAGAAGGCCATCAGCGAGGCGAAGAAGACGCTGATCCACGATCACGTCGATCATTGCTTGGACACCGCCGCCAACGGCGGGAAGGCAAAATCGACTGAAAGCGTGCTCGCCGAGTTCAAGGCGATCTCGCGATACCTGTGACGGCGACGTAGCCGTTCCTCACCAGCAACCGTCAGTAGTCTCGCATGGCCATCCGACCGATCACCGTCACAGCCTTTGTCCTGGGTGCCGCACTGGCGCTCGGCGCTCCGGCGTTGCAGCGGGTAGCCGGTTTCGGGGTTCCGGCGGCCGTCGCGCAGCGGGACGCCAAGCCCGCCGGCTCCTCGAGCAAGAGTACGGTCGTGGCGATGGACGAGGAGCGCATACGGCTTGCCGAGATCGAACAGCGCAGCGTCGGGCCCGCCACGATCGCGAGGCGCCTGGCCGTGCCCGGCACCGTCGTCCCCGATGCCGGCCGGGTGGCCCATGTCGCCGTCAAACTGTCGGGCACGGTCGCCGAACTACGCAAGAATATCGGCGACGACGTCGTCAAAGACGAGATTCTGGCCGTCCTCGAGAGCCGCGAGATTGCCGATGCCAAGAGCGAATATCTGGCGGCCCGGCTGTCGAACGATCTGCAGCAGGATCTGACCGCCCGCGACAAATCCCTTTGGGAGGGACGCGCCGTTCCGGAACAGCAGTACATCCGCTCGCGGAACGCTGCGGCTCAGGCCTCGATGCGCCGCAATATTGCGCGCCAGAAGCTGCTGGCCCTGGGCGTGCGGGTGGATGAAATCGAAGCACTCCCGCATGCCCCCGACGCCCTGCTGCGCAGCCAGAACGTCCGTGCCCCCATCTCGGGGCGAATTGCAGAACGCCGGGTCGAACTGGGCACGGCCGTCGGTCGCGACAATCTCGAAACCGAACTCTTCGTCATCGTCGACCTCGGCCGCGTCTGGATCGACCTATCAGTCTCCTCGGCCGATCTGCCTGCGGTCAGGGAGGGACAAGCAGTCAACGTCGCAACGCGGGGTCAACCGGAGGCAGGCACCGCGAAGATCGTCTTCGTGAGCCCGCTGCTCGACAAGGATACCCGTACCGCGCGCGTCGTTGCTGCCATCGATAACGCCGACGGCCGCTGGAGACCAGGGTCGTTCGTCACGGCCGCTATCGCCATCGAGGAGCACACCGCTCCCGTGGTCGCGCCGTTCGGCGCCGTCCAAAACGTCGGAGGCCGCAAGGCCGTCTTTGTCCGCACCAACGAGGGTTTCGAAAAGCGCGACGTTGTGTTGGGCCAGCGCGAAGGCCAATCCGTCGAGATCGTCTCGGGCCTTGCGGCCGGCGAGACCATCGCGGTGTCGAACACGTTCTCGCTGAAGGCGGAACTGTCGAAGCCCGGCGAAGAGGACTGAGCGATGATCGAGTGGATCGTCGATTTTTCGGTAAAGCGCCGGTGGCTGGTCCTGCTCGTCACGCTCGTCGCCGCAGCGTCCGGTCTCTGGTCGCTGACCAAGCTGCCGATCGACGCCGTTCCGGACGTGACCAACGTCCAAGTGCAGGTCAATGCCGTCGCGCCGTCGCTGACGCCGGTAGAGATCGAAAAGCAGGTCACCGTCGCGTTGGAGACCGCGCTCGCGGGAATACCGGGACTGGAGTCCACTCGGTCGTTCTCCCGTAACGGCTTTGCGCAGATCACCGCGGTGTTCGCCGACCGCACCAATATCTACTTCGCGCGGCAACTGGTGTCGGAGCGGATCAACGACGCCAAACCCAGCCTGCCGCCGGGCGTCGACGTAAGGATGGGCCCGGTTTCGACGGGGCTCGGCGAGATCTACTGGTGGGCCGTCGAATACGAAAAGCCCGGCACGACCGCTCCCGTCCGCGACGGCCAGCCGGGATGGCAGACCGACGGAAGCTATCTGACGCCGGAAGGCGAGCGTCTGACCGACGAGTTCCAGCGCACCGTTTACTTACGCACGGTGCAGGACTGGGTGATACGTCCGCAGATAAAGTCGGTGCCGGGTGTCGCCGGCGCCGACGCCATCGGCGGCTTCGTCAAGCAGTTTCAGGTCCAACCCGATCCGGCCAAGCTGGTCGGTTACGGCTTATCGTTCGGTCAGGTGATCGCGGCCATCGAAGCCAACAACGTCAGCCGCGGGGCGAACTACATCGAGCAGAACGGCGAAGGTTACGTCGTGCGCGCCGCCGGGCGCGTCGAGAACATGGACGACATCTCCAACATCGTCGTCACCACCCGCGGCGGCGTTCCCGTGCGGGTGCGGGACGTCGCCGACGTCGCGATCGGGCGCGAACTGCGCACGGGCAGCGCCAGTGTCGACGGGCGCGAGGTCGTGCTCGGTACGGCGTTGATGCTGATCGGCGGCAACAGCCGAACGGTCGCCGCGGCCGCCGACGTCCGGATCAAGGAAGTCAGCCGTACCCTGCCGCCGGGCATCTATGCGCATACCGTCTTGAACCGGACGCAACTGGTCGACGCGACCATCCATACGGTGGCGAGCAACCTGGCCGAAGGCGCGCTTCTCGTCATAGCCGTCCTCTTTCTGCTGCTGGGCAACATGCGGGCGGCCCTCACTACCGCCTGCGTGATCCCCGTGACGATGCTGGTCACCGCCACCGGCATGCTGCAGGGGCGGATCAGCGCCAACCTCATGAGCCTGGGCGCGCTGGACTTCGGCCTGATTGTCGACGGCGCCGTCATCATTGCCGAGAACAGCCTGCGCCATCTCGCCGAACGGCAGCGCGAACTGGGCCGAACCTTGTCGCTCGAAGAGCGGCTGTCCACGGTGACGGCTTCGACCTCGGAGATGATCCGTCCGACGGTGTACGGCCAAATCATCATCATCCTGGTGTACGTTCCCCTGCTCGCCTTCACGGGCGTCGAGGGCAAGACGTTCGAGCCGATGGCGCTGACGGTCATGATCGCGCTCGCGACCGCGTTCGTCGTTTCGCTCACCTTCGTCCCGGCTGCCATTGCAATCGCGGTGTCGAAGCCGGTGCGCGAGGACGAGAATTATTTTCTCCGCCGGCTGAAGTCCGGATACGCGCCCTTGTTGAGCCGCACGATCGCTAGGCCGCTGCCGGTGATGGTGGTCGCCGCGCTGATGTTCGTCGGCGCCGTCCTGCTGTTCGGTCGGCTTGGGCAGGAATTCACGCCGACGCTCGACGAAAAAAACATCGTCATGGAGGTGAAGCGGGTGCCGAGCACGGCGCTGGCGCAATCGCAGCGGATGCAGCTTCTGATCGAACGCCAAATCAGCAAGTTTCCCGAAGTCGCTTTCGTCTTCTCACGCACCGGAACGCCGGATCTAGCCGCCGATCCGATGCCTCCGAGCTCTTCGGACACCTACATCATCGTCAGGCCGCAGAACGAGTGGCCGGACCCCAGGCTGACGAAGGACGACCTGATCAAGCGCATCGAGGCCGAAGCCACCAAGCTTCCGGGCAACAAGGTCGGCTTCTCGCAGCCGATCGAGATGCGGTTCAACGAACTGATCGCAGGAGTGCGCGAGGACCTTGCCGTGAAGGTGTTCGGAGACGACTTCGCGGAGATGCAGCGCACGGCAGCCCGGATCGCGGACGTGATGCGCAAGGTCGACGGCGCCGAGAGCGTCAAGGTAGAGGAGACGGCGGGCCTTCCCTTCCTCGAGATCAAGATAGACAAGTCCGAGATAGCACGGCGCGGTCTCAGCCTGGCGTCGATCCAGGACCTGATCGAGACGGCCGTGGGCGGCCGCCCCGCGGGCCTGGTCTTCGAGGGTGACCGCCGTTTCCAGATCGTCGTGCGCCTCAACGATGCGCTGCGCAACGATATCTCGGCGCTTGAGGATCTTCCGGTCCCGCTTCCGAACGCCAATCCCAACGCTCCTTCTTCCTCCGTCCCGCTGCGGGCGGTGGCCACGTTCAAACAGACCGAGGGCGCCAACCAGATCAGCCGCGAAAACGGCAAGCGGCGTGTCGTCGCGACCGCCGAAGTCCGCGGACGGGACATCGGCTCCCTGGTCGCGGAGTCGCAGTCCAAGGTCGACGAGCAGGTCAAGCTCCCACCAGGGAGTTTCCTGACCTGGGGCGGACAGTTCGAGAACTTCTCCGTCGCGCGCCAGCGTCTGATGATCGTCGTGCCGGGCTGCTTCCTGCTCATCTATCTTCTCCTGTTCGGAGCGTTGGGCTCGCCGCGCGACGCGCTCATCGTCTTCAGCGCGGTGCCTTTGGCGCTGACCGGCGGCATCGCCGCACTTTGGCTTCGCGGCATGCCGTTCTCGATTTCGGCGGCGGTCGGATTCATCGCCCTATCGGGTGTCGCGGTCCTCAACGGTCTGGTGATGCTCACCCAGATCCGGAAATTGATGTTGGAAGGTATCGATACGCGCCTGGCCATCAGCCAGGGTGCCCTCACCCGCTTTCGCCCGGTCATCATGACGGCGCTGGTCGCCTCCCTGGGTTTCGTGCCCATGGCGATTGCGACGGGTACGGGGGCAGAGGTGCAGAAGCCGTTGGCGACCGTCGTGATCGGAGGGCTGTTGAGTGCGACGCTCCTGACGCTGCTGGTCCTGCCGGCGCTCTACTCCTACTTCGCAACCGCCCAAACCCAGACGAAACCCGACAGCGCATTTGTTCCGAGCCGAGCGGCCGAATAGAACCGAGGATACGACATGTTGAAGCAAATCCAGGAGTGGTTCGGGATGTCGCCCCAAGGGCAATCGCTTGGGCTAGGTCACGGACCTGACGACAGCAAGGGTCATGGCCACACTCACGGGTCGATAGATCCCACCATCGCGACGACCACACGCGGCATCTGGGCGATCAAGTGGTCGTTCATTGTGCTGGCGGTCACCTCCGCCTTGCAGCTTGTGGTCGTGGTGATCTCGGGCAGCGTCGCGCTCCTCGCCGATACCATCCACAACGTCGGGGATGCCGTTACCGCGATTCCTCTCTGGATCGCGTTCGTGCTGGCGCGCCGCAAGCCGAGCAAAACCTTCACGTATGGTCTCGGACGCGCCGAAGACCTGGCCGGGGTGGCCATCGTGGCAATCATCCTGTTCAGCGCCGTGTTCGCAGGCTACGAAGCCGTGGACCGCCTGATCCACCCGCAAAGCATCGATTTCATTCCCTGGGTGGTGGCGGCCGGCATCATCGGATTTCTCGGGAATGAAGCCGTGGCGGTCTTCCGGATCCGGGTCGGGCGCGAGATCAACAGCGCGGCCCTTATCGCCGATGGTTATCACGCGCGCACTGACGGCTTCACCAGTCTGGCGGTGGTCTTCGGTGCGATCGGCGTGTGGCTGGGATTTCCGCTGGCGGACCCGATCGTCGGACTTCTCATCACCATCGCCATCTTCGGCATCGTCTGGCAGTCGTCCAAGGCGGTGTTCGTCCGGATGCTCGACGGCGTCGACCCCGAGGTCACCGACGAAATCAGACACGCTGCCGGGCACGTCGACGGCGTGCGCGAAGTCCTCGACGTCAAGGCGCGCTGGCTGGGACATCGCCTGCTCGCCGACGTGGGTGTCCGCGTCCCCGGCGACATGGCTGTGGCCGACGCAGACCGTTTGGTTGAAAACCTTCGGCACGAGATGCTGAAGCACATACCCGCCATGTCCGTTGCGAACGTCCGGGTATCATCCACATCCCAAGAGGCCCAACCGGCAGCGCATCACGCTCCTGAACCGTTCCAGGTTCGCAGCGAACTGGCGGAGGGGGAGCTCTCGATTGCAGGCACGCAAGCGGGGGAGCGGATGAGGCTGACCCTGAAGCGGCGGGCTGACGCGTTGAAGGCGGTCGTGGTGATCAGCCGCGCCGCAGGGCCGGAAACCCTCGTTCTTTCGCCGGCGTCGGGAGATCTTTCCACGCTTGAGAGCCTGTCCGCGCCGGCCGAGCCGCATGAATTCAACGCGCGGCTTTTTTTGTCGGCTGACGGCAAGGAGGAAATTCAGGAGTTTCACATGGCGGATCCGGCCGGACACGCTCACTGAACAAACCGCGTGACGCCGACCGGTTGATTGCTCCGAAACCATTGCTCCGTTGGAGCCCCCGGTTCGCAAAACAACCGAGGGCGCTGGCCCGGACGCTCGCCCGCGCCTTAAAGCCTCCCACTGAGGCCGCGGCGGCCCACAAGCGTATCGGTCTTCAGCATGCCGCGGGTCGTCCGCTGACACGTTGACGCCGTTTCGCGCTGAACGCGCTTGACTCGGCAGACAGCCGTACTACGTTATTGCAGGATCGTAATACGGGGTCGCGCATGGCACTTCCTGTCCAATCCATTCGGGCAAAGCCCGAACACCGCGCGATCCTTCAGAATGTCGCAGAACTGTTGCGCGTCGGCCGGGAAATGGACGTCCGCAATCTGCTCGACGGCGCGCACTCCAAGCCGGTCGGACCTTTCCGGGATGAACAGTCTGCTATTGCCTTCCTCCGAGACCGCCTCGTCGCCGAACTGAAGCCGGAATCGATTTGGCTCTTCGGCAGCAGGGCGCGCGGCGATGCCCGTCCCGACAGTGACTTCGACATGCTGGTCGTGCTGCGGGACGGACTCTCCGACGAGGAGTATTCGCATTATGCCGTAGCCCGGCCTGTTGTAGCATGCGGCTTGGGCTGCGACATCGTCCCGACTTCCTGGTCGACGTTCGTTGGAGAGAAGGACGTGAAAGGTTCCTTTGTGAACGCGATCTTGTCGGAAGGGCGCGAGATCTACCGGACCCGAGCGCTCAGGTCGCAAACGGCCCGATGAGCGACAAAGCCGAAAGCTTCATAGAACTTGCGCGCAAGGATCTGGCGCTGGCGAAGCTGATTCGGACTTCGGATCCGGGAAATGCAGTCTTCCATCTTCAGCAGGCCGCCGAAAAACTAGCGAAGGCGGTGCTGACGGTAGAGGAGATCGTCTTCGGCGTCGGTCACCAAATCGGCGCTCTGGCGGGCGCGCTGCCGAGCGATAACGTTTTCAGACCCGATCTCGCCTCGTTCGACCGCTTCAGCAGTTATGCCACGGCAACACGCTACCCGCTACCGGGCGGTGGGATGCCACGCCTGCCGACGAAGGAATTTCTCGATCAGGGCATCCAGGAAGTCGCTAGTCTCGTCGACGAGATCGACGATTACCGACGGGAACGCCCGACCGGGCCGAAACCGAAATAATTCCTGTTCGGGGGAAGTCAGAAACGATCCGCTGCTATCTGCAAAGGAGATTGATCCCGGCTCGAACGCCGGCTTTGACCTTGGCGTCGCCGAAACGTGAGCCGATCCCACTTTCCGTACGCCATATCACTCGGCATGGGCGGCGAACGCTTTCAATTCAAGGACGATGGGATCGAGAATTCCGATCGGCGACCCAACCTCGAGCGACGCGCCGCCGTCCGAGAGGCTGCCGACGGTGCAGCTGGTCGCCCCTCCTCCGAAGGAAATCGTCGCGGCCTCAGGACTTTGTGGCGCGACGCCGACCTGTTCTCGTCTTCCATCCGACATCTCCGCTTGCCTCTGGCCACAGATCGTTCGCTTTCGACTCAGTGCTGTGTTCGCCCTTCTCTTCGCTTTGCATACCGGCCCCGGGGTTTGCGGCTTTCCCCGGCTTCGCACCGTCACCCTTGCTCATCGATTCCATCTCTTCGTCCGGAGGCGCCCTCGCCACCATGTCCGCGTAGTGCTCGGCGGACAGGCCTGGCAGCTTGGTGACGAAAGCGACGATGCACCAGATGGCCGCATCGTCGTGCCCAGCCCCCACGCCGGCATGCCGCTCATCTTCAGTCCATGTTTCGTGACCCAGAACGCCGTCTTGGGATCGATGCGTTGCTCCGTGAGATTCGGAGGTTTCGGGTAGAGGCCGGGCCGGATTTCCGAATCCGATTGCTCGGGCGCGAGATGGCAATTCACGCACATCGCCGCATACTGTCCCGCTCCCTTCAGGACGAGCTGCTCGTCCTGAAGGTCGGGTAACTCGACCCGGTTCGCGCGCACTGCGATCGAACGGTCGCGAACGACCTCGATGAGCTTCCGCGTGATCTCCCAATGCGGGGTGTCCGCGCCGACGTCGTCGAAGCCGAAGCCCACGTAAAATAGAACTCGGGCAAAGACGGCCAACGCGGCGAGGACCGCCATGCCCTATCGTCGGGTCATGTTGCATCCACCTTTTTGGCCTGTTGAGAGCCTCGCCGGGGTTCGGCAATCGCAGCGGCGGATGGCGGTCGATCCAGCGAACGCGACCAGTTCCGGTAGAAGGCGACGCAGGTCATGAGCATCAGGCCAGCGGCGCTGACCGCGACTTGGGTCGCCAACCCGTCCGAATACATTTCGAGGATGAAATGCGCGACGAATGACAGAAAGATGCCGACGCAGAACACTTCCAGGGAGCGCTGGCCGCAGACGATCAGCGGCCGCAGCACCGCGGAACGCAGCCCGCTCCAATCCGCCGGAACGAGCCGAACGACTATGACGGCGAGAGCCAGAAAGTGCAGCACCCGGGACGGCGCCAGGTTTGTCTTGTCGTTGGGGACGAACCATCCGAGCACGCCGGCGGGCAGAAAGCCCGTCGTACCGAGACGGTCGGCGAGCGTCACGATAGATGCAAAGAGAACGAATGCAACGCTTGCAACAAGGATTGCCCGGGACTGCGCCAGTGCCTGCATGAACACGCGCCCGCCCAACGCCGCCCACGCGCCCATCGTGAACAGAAGCTGCCAGGCGAACGGATTGAAGTACCAACCGCCGGAAGGATATGCGGAGAAATTCCAGTGGAACTGCCGCGCTGCGAAGTATACGCAGATCGAGGCCGCCAACGCCGCGTGGGGCCACCGCATCATGAGAATGAGCAGCGGAGGGAAGCCGGCCATCAGAACGATGTAAAGCGGAAGTACGTCCAAGTTTAATGGCTTGAACTTAAGCATCAGCCCTTGGGTAAGCGTGGCCACCGGCTGTTCGATCAGCCCCGCGACGTTGAATTCGTCGAGAAGGTGGGAGTGGCCGTAACGCTGCGCCACGTATCCGATCGCCGCAGCATAGAAGACGAACAGCAGAACGTGAGCGACATACAGTTGCCAAACGCGCCGCATCAGCAGAGCCGTTCCGGCAAGCATGCCCTGCACCAAAATCCTTCGCGCGTATACGAACGCCGCCGTATAGCCCGAGATGAAGACAAAGATGTCGGCGGCGTCGCTGAACCCGTAATTTCTCGTCGTCAGCCACGCGATCGCGTTGTTGGGGATGTGGTCGAGAAATATCGCCCAATTTGCAATACCGCGGAACAGGTCGAGACGAAGATCTCTTCCTTCAGGAAAGTTGCGAGCCATCAGTCACCAAGTTGGAATTATTCATTAGTATCGCGGCCGCCGCTAGGGCGGGGCGGCCGCGGGGGGCATTAGCGCGCCCGCCGGGCGTTTCGGCCTTATTTGCTCTTCTGGAGTTTTGTGATGGTGATCCCAGCGCTCGCCCGCTCGGCTTCGAATCGGACCCTGTCGCCGACTTTTACCTGCTTAAGCATTGCCGGATCCTGCACGCGGAAAACCATTGTCATCCCGTCTTCGTCCATGTCGAGATTCTTGATCGGACCATGCTTCAAGGTGACCTTTCCGGCCGCCTCGTCGATCTTCTTCACCTCGCCGTTGACCATCGCGGCTTGCGCGAAGGCGACACCGACGCCCAGCGCGATGGAAAGGGACAGGATGGCTGCTGCTGATTTGATGGGTTTCATGTGGTTTCCTTCTCAAAGTTGGGTGCTGGATTCGCTTGCCGATGATTGTGCCGACTAGGCCCGCACCATGATGCCGGGGATCAGCGCGATGCGCGTCGTAATGCTTTCCGTCCTACTTGATCTTTTGCATCTTTGTGATGGTAACGCCGTCTGGGGCTCGTTCGGCTTCGAACTGGACCTTGTCCCTTACCCTGAGTTTCGTGAGCATCGCCGGATCCTTGACGCGCAAGACCATCGTCATTCCGTCCATGTCGAGATTCTTGATTGGACCATGCTTCAAGGTGACCTTTCCGGCCGCCTTGTCGATCTTCTTCACCTCTCCGTTGACCATCGCGGCTTGCGCGAAGGCGACACCGGGAATGAGCGAGATGGACAGCGACAGAATCGCTGCTGTTAAATTGTTTGTCCTCATATTTTTTCCTTTCATTGGAATTGCATTCAGAACGAATCACTTGACGACGATCGTGCCGACCATCCCGGCCTCGCGGTGTCCCGGTATCAGGCACGCGAACTCGAAGTCGCCCGTCTTGCTGAACTTCCAGACGATCTCGTCCGTCTTCTTCGGAGCCAGCCTCCGGGCATTCGGATCGTCGTGCACCATGTCGGGATTCTTCTTCATCGCTTCGGCGTGCTTGAGATTCTCCGCCGTGTTTGCCAGGACGAATTCGTGTTCGAGCTCACCGTTATTGCGCAGCACGAACTTAACCTGCTCGCCCTTCTTCATCTCCAGCCTGGCCGGCATGAACATCATCTTTCCGTCCATCTCACCCATGGTGACCTGGACGATGCGTGCGGGCTTCTTAGGATCGCCGGGCTCGCCTGCTGAGAACGTTTCGTCATGGCTGTGACCCGACGGGCCCGCTCCAGCCCAGGCAGCGGTGGAGAGAAGCACCGCCGCGACGAGCGCGGTTCCGGATGGATTAAGAGTCTTCATGGCGTGTCTCCTGTTCTTCATTGAATTGACGATTTCGGTAGTGCGACTACATCCCCTTCATCCCCTTCATGCCTTTCATGTCCGTGGGCTTCGGTGCCTTATCTTTTGTGGTTTTGCCTTTCGCGCCGGTCTGACGCGGCGGCTCGCTCTGCGGCAAATCGATTTCGTACGCCACCGTGCCCTTGGGAAACTTATAGGGACCGGGGTCCTGGTAATCGTCGCGCGCAAGCTCTTCGCGGATCTTCATCACCGTGAACATTCCGCCCATTTCGATGGGTCCGAACTGTCCCGATCCGGTCATCATCATCAGCGTGTTGTCCGGCATCGGCATTTCCATCTCGCCCATGGCCATCCCGGTCGATCCCATCGCCATGGCGCCGGGCGCCAGCTTGGCGACGGCCCTGGCCAGATCCTTCTTCGAAACTCCGATCATGTTTCTGACGTTGTGGCCCATCGCATTCATGGTGTGATGCGACTTGTGACAATGGAACGCCCAGTCGCCGGGATTGTCCGCGGTGAAATCGAAGGCCCGGACGGCGCCGACCGGAACGTCCGTGGTGGTTTCCGGGTATTGCGCGCTCTCCGGAACCCAGCCGCCGTCGGTGCAGCTAACCGCGAAGTTGTGGCCGTGAAGATGGATCGGATGATTGGTCATAGAGAGATTTCCGATGCGGACGCGCACGCGATCGCCGAGCCGCACGGCCATGGGATCGATGCCGGGAAACACGCGGCTGTTCCATGTCCACATGTTAAAGTTCGTCATTTCCGACACCTTCGGCAGATAGGTGCCGGGATCGATGTCGTAGGTGCTCATGATGAAGACGAAGTCGCGGTCGACCGGCCGGAATCCGGGGTCGCGCGGATGCACGACGATCATGCCCATCATGCCCATCGCCATCTGGACCATTTCGTCCGAATGCGGGTGGTACATGAACGTCCCGCTGTGCTTCATCTCGAATTCGTAGACGAATGTCTTGCCCGGGTTGATATGCGGCTGGTTGAGGCCGCCGACGCCGTCCATGCCGCTTGGCAGGAGCACCCCGTGCCAATGCACGGTGGTGTATTCAGGAAGCTTGTTGGTGACGAAGATGCGGACCTTGTCGCCTTCGACGCATTCGATGGTCGGCCCCGGCGACTGGCCGTTGTAGCCCCACAGATAGGCCTTCATGCCCTCGGCGAATTCGCGCTCGACGGGCTCGGCGACCAGATGGAATTCCTTCCAGTCGCCGTTCATCCGCCACGGCAGCGTCCAACCGTTCAACGTGACGACCGGATTATAGTCGGGTCCGCTCGACGGACGCAGCGGCGGCTGCATCGTCGCCTTCTCCATGATCGGCGCTTCGGGAATATTGGCCGCCTGGACGCGGCCGCTCACCGCGGTCGCGCTCACCAGCGCGGCGGTGCCTAGAAAGCCTCTACGGGATAACATGGCTCTTCTCCTTCAGTTGTCAGCCGCCGGCCCTGGCGGTCTTCGACGGACGTTTTTGTTGTTGAGTGTCCGGGCGACCACCGCCGTTGACGACGGTCTGCAGTTCGGCTTGGGCCAGCCAGAATTCCCGCTTGGCTTCGATCGCCGCACGCAATGCGGCAATCCGCTGCCTTGCTTCCGTCAGCAGCGCAAACACGTCGTCCTGCATGCTCGAGAAGCGAAGCTGCATCTCGTCTGAGATGATCTTGCGAAGCGGCAAGACTTCGCGCTGGTAGTGTCCGGCGATGTCGTAGGTGGAACGGTATACTTTGTAGGCATCGCGCGCCTCGGACCGAACGTTCAACGCCTTTTCGGTCAAAAGGTTGAAGGCCAGATTGTAGGTTTCGACGGCCTGCCGGACGCGAACCTCTCCGCCGTCGAATATCGGAACCTGAAATTGCAGATCGAGTCCGCGCTCGATGACCGCGCCGCCTGCATCGGTCGTTCTTTTGTGGATTCCCGCTAGATCGAGCAGCGTAACGAAGCGGCTCGCCTCGGTGAGATTGAGAGATTTGGCGAGAGCGTCGAGTTCGAGGCGGGCGATCTGGAGATCGACACGGCGTTCAACCGCATCGACCTCAATGCGCGGGAGAGGTTGCGGGCGGCGGGGCATTGCCGGAAGCCGCGCCGGAAGGCGGAAGCCGAGATCGCCGTCCCACAATCCCAGCAGGCGGATCAGGCGCTCTCGCGAACTGGCGGCGTCCTGACGCAGCAGCGCAAGCTCCGCGGTGACTTCAGCATAGAACACCTGTTCCCGGGCCTGGTCGAGTTTGTTCAGCGCGCCGGTCTGCCCCAGTTTCAGCGCGAGCTGGGCGGTGGACTCCGCGGTCGATTTGGCATCGGTCAAAAGCCCGACCAGTTCGTTGGCCGCGACGGCGCGGAAGTAGGCAAGCCGAACCTCCGCGGCGAGTCGAAATGTTTCCTCCGCCGCTCGGAGTTGGGCCTGGCGGAAACGTTGCCGCGCGATCTCCGAGCGAAACGGCAACGTTGCCAACGCAA
This sequence comes from Hyphomicrobiales bacterium, assembly GCA_017305715.1. Lineage (GTDB taxonomy): Bacteria > Pseudomonadota > Alphaproteobacteria > Rhizobiales > Xanthobacteraceae > Bradyrhizobium. The sequence continues at coordinate 49,209 of JAFKKG010000020.1, forward strand.
GAATGTCACCGGCGATTCGACGCTCGATTTCGACCACGCCAGAACCGGCGATGCGCGAGATGGAGAAGCCTGGATTGGGTGGCAGACTTTCCCTGACGAGATCGGTCTCCGCCAACGCCAGTTCGTTGTACGACGCTTGCAGACCGCGGTTGTTAAGCAGTGCGATCTGGACCGCGGTGTCCACCGTCAGCCCGCGGCGGAGCAGGCTGCGAACGGCATTTTGCGCCCAGGCAGCGTCGTCCGCCGTGCGGATGGAAACCACCTCCTTGTGAATGGTTTCGCCGGCCAGGTTGGCGACAACCGTCATGCCGCCGTCCGGCGAAAATGTCGCGCATCCTGAAAGAAGCAATGCGGAAAGAAGCACGGCCGCTGCGTGACCAACCTTCGAGGGGCTTGCCGCGTCGTTTGAAATCTCGGGATTTTTGTGCATCGGTCGCTCCTACCGGCCGGATTTCGGCGCCGGGGCGACGCGGTCGTTCTGTTCGCGCCACGACGACGGCGCGGTAGGACGAAGGCTGGTGTAGGGAGCGACGGTGGAGCGGTAACCCACGGCCGCGACCCTCGCGTTCGGATCCGCAGGATCGGCGCCTGCCAACGGCGCCGCCGTCTGCATGCACCCGCCCAACGTCAGCGCCGTGGCGGCCGTCCCTGCTATCGTTCGAAATCTATTGCCGAATAACTTCTCCACCACCGACTGAACGGCGGCGAGAATCGCCCCAAGCTGCGCAAACATTTTGTTTTCCTGAACTGACGATGGACCACAGGCGCGCGAGCCCTCGACGGGCACGGCACCGCGTAGCTTCGATCAGGTCAGGTAATGGGGGGACGATAGAGCCGAGGGGGAGCGTTGTCGGCGGCGTTCCGGTAGCCTTCGACCTCGCAAAGCGCGGTCGGAGCGGAAGGCTTAACGATGTCGACGACCTTCGCCGGAATAGCGGTAACGCACATCAGCCCGCAGCACTGCCCGCCGGATGTATGCGGAGCTTTTTCCGGAGCCGACTTCGAATTCGATGCCACCGACATCGAATGGTCACCGACGGCGGAATGTGCCTTCGCGGCGGCATGACCGTGGATATGGCCGTCTTCATGAACGTGCTGCGGCTCGGAATGAACATGAACCATTCCGGGAACGTGATTCTGGTCCGTCAAGCACCGGGCCGGAGCGTGGACGCCGGGCAGCGCGTAGGAGATCGTCGGCGCCAATACGCAAAGCAGATAGGCAAGGACTATCAGCCACCCTGCCCTCAATCGCTTCGCTCTGGTCAACCGGACGAGCATGCAGATATCAATACCTTTTCGTACCAAGACTCGGGAGCATAGCGGTGAAGCCTCGATCCGCCAAGATGGAACTTGTAGTTTTGCTCATCGATCCGCCCGGCCTATGACGTCCATCAATTCGGCGATCTTCTTCCTCTGGTCTGTTTTGTCGCCGCTCGCGATGGCGTGTTCGACGCAATGGGAGACGTGGTCCTTGAGGACTTCTTCCTCGACCCGCCGCAGCGCGGCACGGACGGCCGAAATCTGCGTGACGATGTCGATGCAGTAGCGCTCGTCCTCCACCATCTTGGCGAGGCCGCGTACCTGACCTTCGATCCGGCTGAGGCGTTTTTGACAGGATGTCTTGATGTCTTTTCGCATGGGCCCTATATACCCCTACGCGGTACGGGTTACAAGTAGGAAGAGGAGGCCGGAATGGCCAACGATCATAAAACAATGTCGCCCGGTGGATGCGGATGCTCGTCCAAGGCCGCCGCCGGTCCCGAGACGCCGGCCAAGAAGAGCGGGTGCTGCGGCGGCGGCGCGCACGACCATCATCACCACGCTGCGCCCGGAGCCGGGGTTGTCGACCCGGTCTGTGGCATGACTGTCGATCCCGAAACCAGCAAGCATCGCTCCGACTACAAGGATGTCACCTATCATTTCTGCTCGGCCGGCTGCCGGACCAAATTCGAGGCCGCGCCGGAGCAGTACCTCGACGAGTCGAAAGGGACGCTGCACGCCCAAGTTCCGGAAGGTGCCGTCTACACCTGCCCAATGCATCCGCAAATCCGGCAGATCGGGCCCGGATCCTGCCCGATTTGCGGAATGGCGCTGGAGCCTGACCTGGTCAGCCTGGACGACCAACCGAGCCCCGAACTGGCCGACATGACCCGCCGCTTCTGGGTGGGGCTCGCGCTGGCTCTGCCGGTCGTTGTGCTCGAGATGGGCGGCCATCTGGTCGGCAGCCACGGCTGGATCGATCAGAACCTCTCGAACTGGATCCAAATCGCTTTCGCCACGCCGGTTGTGCTCTGGGCCGGATGGCCGTTCTTCGTGCGCGGCTGGCAGTCGCTGGTCACCCGTAATCTGAACATGTTCACCCTGATCGCGATGGGCGTCGGCGTCGCCTTCGCCTACAGCGTCGTCGCAACCGTAGCGCCGGGCATTTTCCCGCCCGCATTCCGGAGCCACGACGGCGCGGTCGCGGTCTACTTCGAGGCGGCGGCGGTCATTACCGTCCTGGTCCTGCTCGGTCAGGTGCTCGAGCTCCGGGCCCGTGAGGCCACGTCCGGCGCGATCAAGGCCCTGCTTGATTTGGCACCCAAGACTGCGCGCCTCGTCGACGAGAGTGGGGCGGACCATGAGGTCCCGCTCGACAGCCTGAACGTCGGCGACAAGCTGCGGGTTCGGCCCGGGGAAAAGGTCCCCGTGGACGGCGTCATCATCGAAGGACGCTCGTCCCTGGATGAGTCGCTGGTGACCGGCGAGTCCATGCCGGTCACCAAGGAGACCGGTGCAAAGGTCATCGCCGGCACGCTCAACCAGTCGGGCGGGTTCGTGATGCGGGCCGAGAAGGTCGGCCGTGACACCTTGCTTTCCCAGATCGTGCAGATGGTCGCGCAGGCGCAGCGGTCTCGCGCGCCCATCCAGCGTCTTGCCGACCATGTAGCCGGATGGTTCGTGCCGACCGTGATCGTCGTTGCCCTAGTCGCCTTCGGCGCATGGGCGCTCTTCGGTCCGGAGCCGCGACTCGCATTCGGTTTGGTTGCCGCCGTCAGCGTCCTGATCATCGCCTGCCCGTGCGCCCTCGGGCTCGCGACGCCGATGTCGATCATGGTCGGCGTCGGACGCGGCGCCCAGGCCGGTGTCCTGATCAAGAATGCCGAAGCTCTCGAACGCATGGAAAAGGTCGATACGCTGGTCATCGACAAGACGGGGACGCTGACCGAAGGCAAGCCTAAGGTGGTTTCCATCGCCCCCGCCGCCGGCTTCGACGAAGAGGATATTCTAAGGCTTGCGGCGAGCGTCGAACGATCCAGTGAGCATCCGCTCGCCGATGCGATCGTCCGGGCAGCGAAAGAACGGAATTTGGCGCTGGCGAATGTCGAGGAATTCGATTCCCCGACCGGCAAGGGCGTCACCGGGAAAGTCGAGGGCAAGCTGATCCTGCTCGGCAACGCCAACTTCTTCAAATCCGCGGGCATCGGAACACAGCCGTTGGAGCGGCAGGCGGAGAAGCTGCGCGGCGACGGCGCCACCGTCATCAACGTCGCGGTCGACGGCAAACTTGCCGGCATCCTTGCCGTCGCCGACCCGGTCAAGGCCTCTACGCCTGCAGCCTTGAAAGCGCTGGCTGCCGAAGGCATCAAGGTCATCATGCTGACCGGCGACAATCGAACGACGGCGAACGCAGTCGCGAAGCGACTTGGCATTTCCGAGGTCGAGGCCGAAGTCCTTCCGGAGCAGAAGAGCGCCGTCGTGACCAAGCTCCAGAAGGCCGGACGGATCGTCGCGATGGCCGGAGACGGAGTCAACGATGCGCCGGCCCTTGCCGCGGCCGATGTCGGAATCGCGATGGGGACAGGAACGGACGTCGCGATGGAGAGCGCGGGCGTGACGCTTTTGAAAGGCGACCTTGGTGGCATCGTCCGCGCCCGTCGTCTGTCCCAGGCAACCATGAGCAACATCCGGCAGAACCTGTTCTTTGCGTTCGTCTACAACGCGGCCGGCATTCCGATAGCCGCCGGCATTCTATATCCGACGTTCGGACTGCTGCTTTCACCAGTCATCGCCGCCGCCGCCATGGCACTGTCATCGGTAAGCGTCGTCGGCAATGCACTGCGACTTCGGGCGGTGAACATCTAGCCTTGCAGGAACAGCGTCCGCATGCGGCCTGCCATCATTGGTCGTCGGACCGGATGCAAGCGCAGGCCGGCGCTCATGATCGGGGAAGCATGCGCTGCATTGTCCGGTCGCGGAAGACGAAAGCATGCATGAAGGCCGCGGTAACGTGGACGCCGATGGCGATGAGCAGTCCCACTCCGGCTGCTTGATGCCAGCCGCCGACCAGGCGAACGGCGGCCGATTCGGGAGCGGCCAGCATCGGCAGCGGCACTCCGAATAAGGGCGACACCTGCCAGCCCCGGAACGACGCAAAGAACCAACCGCTCATGGCGGTTGCAAAGACCAATCCATAGAGAAGCCAATGAACGCTCTCCGACGTGAGGCGCTGCCAACGAGGCAGCGTATCCGCAGGCGCGACAGGGTGGAAGAGCCGCCAGGCAAGGCGCAAGATGATCAGCATCAGGATGATAAGCCCTATGGAGATATGATATGTCATCGCGCTCCCGGGAGGCGCGCCTGGTTGAATGTCGGGCATCAGCCAGCCGATAGCGAACTGTACTACGAGCAGCACCACGATCAGCCAATGAAATACCTTGGCGGTGTTTCCGTAGGCGGGTTGTTTTGTCATGGGAATACGATTCTCGGTGCAGAAGGAATTGGATCGCGTCAGTCTGCTTTCTTTTCGGCCTTCTCCGCGGCCTCGACGATATCGCCGTCGGTGAACAGAATGCCCTCGAGGATCTCCCGCCACTCCTTCTTGCGCCGAAGCAAGAATTCGAGATCCATGCCGAAGTGCTTGAACTCTTCTTTCTGCGCATTTTCCATGATCGCGCGGGCTTCCTTGTCCTTCTCAAGCGAAATGCGCTGCTCATACCAGCCGATCGCCTCGGCTTCTTCGACGAGTCCGGTGATCATCCGCGCAAAGGTACGCGTCTCCGAGGAGAGTTCTGCGGCAGGTTCATGGTACTGTTCAGTCGCCATATTCTGTTCCTAAGTCTGATTTGTGAAAGTGAATGTTGGTCTTCGCGCTGCCAGCTTCCGACGGCTCAAACGGTTAGGCCGGATGCCGTCCTGCCCGCTGAGGCAGCAACGCGATGCAGCCGACGATGAATACCGCGAGCACGGCGGACGCCGCGTATCGACTCAGTGCCATCCCGCCGTTGGAGAGCGGCTTGTCCAGGAAGTCGCCGACCGTTGCACCGAGAGGGCGTGTGAGGATGAAGGCGGCCCAGAACAAGAACGTGCGCGACATGTTCGTCCAAAAGTACGCCGCGGCGACGATCGCCAGCGCGGCTCCGAACACGACGGCGCCACCGCTGTAGCCGAGTCCCGTGGAGTCCGCCATCCAGTCGCCGAGAGCGGTGCCGAGGGTTTGGGAGAACATGATGGTCGCCCAATAAAACAATTCTGCTTTGGGCGTGGTGACGCTTTCCACCGATACGGTCCCGAGCGAGCGGTACCAGACCGCAAGCGACAGCAGCAGGAGAGCGAGGAGGATCGAGCTACCACCGAGATATCCGATGCCAAGGGACCGGTCTACGAAGTCGGCAAGCGTCGTTCCCGCCGTCGTCGTCGCCACGATGACTGTCCAGTAGAGAAAGGGATGGAATTTCTTGGCGCTTATCTGCGCCGCAACGGCGGCGACGAAGAGGGCTGCAAAAATCGCCGTGCCGACGAGATAGCCCAGATGCATCGACATCGTCACCGCGTCGCCGCCGGTTTCTCCGAGCGTCGTCGCAGCGATCTTTATGATCCAGAACCCAAGCGTGAGGGCGGGCACCTTGCTCAGGCCTTCGCGAAGTTGGTCTTTCATGAAACGTTGCTTTCGATTGAGGCACTTGTTTCGTAGGCGGGGGCGTTCGACCTATGGCTTGCCGCCGAGCCGGTCGATCGTGGCGACGACTTCGTCGAGCGCGGACTTGCAGGCGGCAAGATCCGGCGAAGCGGCCCTAACCGCGGTGAGTGCGCGGTCGATGGCCTTGTCGAGGGTGTGCCAGTCCGCAGCCGCACGGGGTTTCAATCCGGCTTCCGCCTCGTCCCAGGACGTCTCGAGATCCTTCAAGCGCGCCTTCGCCCCGGCCAGGTCAACCTTGTCCAACAGCGCCTTGCTGTCGGCGACGACGTTCCGAAAGGAAGTGAGATCCCCCAATTTGGAGGCGGCCTGCGCTTGGGTAATGCCGGCGACGATAAAAGGTGCCGACAGAATTGCGCCAGACAGCGGACCCGCGCCAAGCAGCGTCGACAGGACGAGCCTATAAAGGGTTTTTTGGGCAGACATGTTCGATCTCCATTTTTCGATAGGTTTGCGTTGAGTGGATCACGCCCGTTCGTTCGCGGCAGTCGGGCGGTCGTGCAGGGTGAGGAACGCGACGAGCGTAACGATGACGGTGAGGAAGCCGAGGCTGGTGTAGACCGAACCAAAACCGAGCCCGCCATACTCACGCGATTGCGAAAGCAGGTCGCCGAGCGAAGCTCCGAGAGGCCGCGTCAGGATGTAGCCTATCCAGAAGCAGAGCACCGCGTTCGCGCCGAGATAGTACGCCGTCGTGACGGTGGCGATCATTGCGCCGAAGACGACGACGCCGAGCCTGAAGCCAAGCCCCACGGCCTCGGTTGCGAGATCGCCGGCCGCCGTGCCCAAAGCGAACGTCAGAAGGATGGCGGTCCAATAGAAGAGTTCGCGCCGTGCGGTGACGATCGTGTGAATCGAGAGCGTGCGCTCCACGGCATACCAGGCCGCGAAGGTCGCGGCTAAGGCCGCCGCGAATATCGGCGTACTGATGTAGAGGCTTACGCCCATGCCGTCGGTGAGCGCGTCGGTGATCTGGGTCCCGACGACGCTGACGAGCACGACGGTCAGCCAGTAGATCCAGGGAACATAGCGCGACATCCGCATCTGAAGCGTCAGCGCCATCAATAACAAGATCAGCGTAATCGCGTTCGTGACCGTTTTGCCAAGACCGGCGTGCACGGCGAGGTAGTCCGCCCCGGTCTCGCCCACCGTCGTGGACATGATCTTGATCGCCCAGAAGGCGAGCGTCACTTGCGGAACCTTATTCAGAGTTCCAGCGGCGAGGTGCTTGGCGAAATCCATGTCTTTTCCCTTCGCAGGGCCGCCGGTATTCGTGCGCCCTCCCTGATCGTTAGGGTTGCCGACTTAGCGACGACTTAGAAGGTCCGCCGCGGGTCCGCCTGTGCCGCCGCCTGGCTAAATCGGCTAAGCTGCCGCTAAGTGGCCTGAGCCAGACGTGACGAGGGGCATTTCTGGAGAAGACACATGAACAAGCTGAAAACGATCGTTTGCGCCGTCGCTGTGATGACATCGGCGGTGGCTTTAGCGGACAATGCCAAGACCGCATCCAACGATGCGGGTCCCATCGCGCAAGCGAAAATATCGATGGGAGCCGCCGTCGCTGCCGCTGAGAAACACACCAACGGCAAAGCGGTCCGCGCCGAATACGAAAAGGGCAAGGACGGCCGGTGGACTTACGACGTCGAAGTGGCCAACGGCACCGACGTGTTCGACGTGAAGGTCGATCCGGACGCTGGCACGGTCATCGCATCGACCAAGGATACGGCGGATGCCGATGACGAGGGTGACAAGGCCGATTGATCGCCGATACGCTGTAAAAGAGGCCGGCGGCGGCATCCGCCGCCGGCCGCAACGGAACTGAACATGCGCATTCTTCTGATAGAGGACGACCGGATGATCGGAGCGGCCGTGACCCAGGCGCTCAAGGATGCTTCATACGCGGTCGACTGGGTCACAGACGGGGAAACCGCTATCGAGGCAGCCCGCGCCGAGGCCTACGACCTCGCCTTGTTGGACCTGGGCCTACCGCCTCCGGACGGGACCGAGGTCCTGAGGCAGTTCCGCAAGACCGGACGTCAATTGCCCGTGATCATCGTGACGGCGCGCGACGCCATCGACGACCGGATACATGGCCTCGACCTCGGGGCGGACGACTACATCGTCAAGCCATTCGAGATCCGTGAGCTTCTCGCGCGCATGCGCGCGATCCTCCGGCGGCAGGGAAGCGGTAGTTCCGCCGTCCTGAGCAATGGCGCGATCAGCTTGGATCCCGCGACCCACGAAGTCGTTCACGGCGCCGAAACATCGCGTTTAACCGCACGCGAATTCGCCTTGCTTCAAGCCCTTCTGCTGCGTCCCGGCACCATCCTTTCGCGCGTCGACCTTGAACGGCATATCTACGGCTGGAACGAAGAGGTCGAAAGCAATGCCGTGGAATTCCTGATCCATGCGATACGCAAGAAGCTCGGCGCTGCGGCCATCCGCAACGTAAGGGGCGTCGGATGGATGGTGGACCGCCCATGTTGATTTCCTCGCTGCGTGGTCGTCTCTTTGTGGGGCTTACCGTCTTCATCGTCGGGACAGGGCTCGCGGCGGGTTACCTGGCCTTCAGATGGGCGTTCGAGGAGGCGATCGAGCTTCAGGATGCCATCCTGCTGCAGGTCGGGTCGCTGGCCGCAAAAAACCGGCTGACCGACCTACCGTCCGAAGGAAATATCGACGGTGAGGCGCGAGTCGCCATCGAGGAACTGACGCCGCCCCCCGGGGACCCCGGCCCCACAAGTTCGCTTCCCCGCCTGCCCCAGGATCTTCGTGACGGCCTCCAGACCGTTAAGCGCGGCCAGGAGCAGTGGCGGATCCTGGTCCGTACGCGAAAGGACGGAAGCCGCGTCGCGGTCGGCCAACCGACGGCCCATCGCGACGAAATTGCCCGGGAGAGCGCGCTGCGAACCATCGTGCCGCTGGGCTTGCTCGTTCCGGGTCTCATGCTGCTGATCGGCATCGTAGTCGACCGAAGCCTGCGCCCTCTTTCCAAACTAACGGCGCGCCTCGACGCGAAGCAATCGGACCACCTGGAAAAGCTGCCTATGGACGGGATCCCGAAGGAGTTGCTTCCGTTCGTCGCCTCCATCAACCGTCTTCTCGACCGCATCGGGACGATGTTCGACAAACAGCGACGGTTCGTCGCCGACGCCGCGCACGAACTTCGCAGTCCCATCACCGCGCTTTCGGTCCAAGCCGACAATCTGGAGCATGCCGGGCTTTCGGAAGACGGACGCGCCCGGCTGGATTCCCTGAGGGCGGGAATCCGGCGAACCGCTCACCTGCTGGAGCAGCTTCTTGCGCTCGCGCGATACGACTCCGACGCGTCCTCGGAGATGCCGCACAGCGAGTTCGACCGCATCGTCAAGGGTGTGGTAGCCGATCTGCTGCCGGCCGCCCAGGACCGCTCGATCGACTTGGGATTTGCGCGGATCGAGACGGTCTCGGTGCGTGGCGAACCCGTAGCCCTGGCGATGCTCGTCCGAAACCTGATCGACAACGCCCTTCGGCACACGCCGACGGGCGGTCGGGTGGACGTGAGCCTGTTTCGTCAGAACGAGGCTGTCATCCTTCAGGTCGTCGATACCGGACCGGGCATTCTGGATGCGGAGATCGACCGGATCTTCGAACCTTTCTTCCGTGGAAGTCGCTCGCGCGGCGATGGGACCGGCCTCGGTCTTTCGATCGTGCGACGCATCGCCGAACGGTGTCATGGTTCGATCCGACTCGAAAACGTGGGGCCGCCCGACGGACCCGGTCTTAGCGCCAGCGTCGGCTTTCCCGCGGTCCCAGAGACGACGTTCCATGCGTAATTTGGCGAACGTATTGTATCGAAAAAGCGACTTATTGCCTTGGACCTTTCATCGATAGACGTGCCGGCCGTCCCCATAATTCGGCACCTTCCCTCTCAATTTCCTGGTGACGGGTCGAGCAGGCAAGGTCCGTCGGATGTTGCGTCAATCAGATAACCGTACCGAACAATTTGCCTATTACCGCGGTCGTCGCAAGGGCGAGCGCGCCCCAGAATGTCACGCGTATTGTTGCACGCAGGATGTGCGCGCCTCCTGCCTTCGCTCCGACGGCACCCAAAAGCGCGAGGAACCCCAAAGACGCGGCCGATACGACTGGGACCATCGCGCTCGCGGGCGCAACAACCACCATGAGTAGCGGCATGCCCGCGCCGATCGAAAACATGGCCGCCGATGTAAGCGCGGCCTGAACAGGCCTGGCCGCCGTAACCTCAGAAATTCCGAGTTCGTCGTGGGCATGCGCTTTCAATGCGTCTTTGGCCATAAGCTGCTGCGCGACCTGTCGTGCCAACTCGCGTTCGAGACCCCGCTTGACATATATCTCGGTCAACTCTTCGAGTTCGGATTCCGGGTTCTCACTCAGCTCCCGGCGTTCGCGCGCCAGATCGGCGAGTTCGGTGTCAGACTGAGAACTGACGGAGACATACTCTCCGGCCGCCATCGACATGGCGCCCGCAACGAGCCCCGCAATTCCTGCGATAAGCACGTCGTTCCGGGTCGCGGCAGCCGCGGCGACTCCGACAATGAGGCTCGCGGTTGAGATAATCCCATCGTTGGCTCCCAGAACCGCCGCCCTCAGCCACCCGATGCGCTCGACAAGGTGGTCTTCCGGGTGTTGATTAAGACGGATCATTCTGGTGTTTCCTCTCCGAGAGTCCGAAGTTGTACGCAGGGGCAAAGAAGGCCCCGAGATCCGCCACCAAATCCATCTGCGGGCGATCGAACGGACCGTTTCGCTGACGGGCAGTGTTATCCACGTTCCCACACCTCTAAGCCGTCCCGGTTTCTGGTTGGTCCCGTTCGAGGAGATGGTCTTCTGGCGCTCATCATTGCCTATTAGATCTTGCTTCACGGGTCGGGTGTCCGCCTTCCTTGATCTCACTTTCACCGTCGTCGAATCCCACGCCTATACGCCTTTCCTTTCGCCAAACGACATGGCAGGCCCGCCGGAGACGATCCGTCTCGATCACCAGTATAAAGTTATGTGGAATGCCGACGGGACTGTCGACTTCCAATGCCGCGCCGGTTCGTGAAATGTTGCGAACCGTGCAGTCGATCACCGCCCCGTCGAACACTATCTTCCCGGTTTTGAAAACGCGATGCCGCGATACTATCCGCTTGTCGTTCATTTTAGGCACCAAAGTGAGTTTCACAGAAGACCGGGTACCGCACGCCTTCACCGGCGTCGGCGCAGGTTGCTTGCGATCGACCAGCCAAAGAGATGCTCGCCCCAAATCGTCAGGCGCGTGCTGATCGTCCGCCCGATAGGCGATACGACGGCCCATGACGATATCGCGGCCACGCCTGCGGCGCCGACAATGTCCAACGGATAATGTGCGGCGAGATAGACTCGAGCCCAGCCTACGGAGATCCCGAGGACAACGGCCAGCGCCCCGGCACTGCGTCCGGGTACCGAGCCGGAGGCCCATAGCGCGAAGCCCAGCGCGAAGAGGACGGTACTGTGATCGCTTGGAAAGGAGCTATCCGCCGCGTGCTTGAGAAAGTTTCGGATCTGCAGGACGGCAAAGGGACGGGGATGCATCCAAAGCGATGAAATAACGACAGCCAACGCCAGCGCCAGAAGCGAGGACAAACCGGCATCCACGGCAGCCCGCCGCTCCGAATGCGCCCCGAAAATCCAAAGCAGAACGAGCATGAAAGGGCCGAGGTAGATGGCCGATTGCGCCAGCATCATCGCGAAGGCAAGTGGCGCTCCCGCAAGCGTGGGAGCCGCCGCAATAGCTTCGAAAAGGCGATAGTTAAGCGCTTCGAACATTAAGTATCCAGATGCCGTCGATGCTATCTTCGTTGCGCTACAGAATTCGTCCAAACTTAGGACGGAATTAGGAACCTGCGACGTAACGCGGATAAGGCGTCGATTGGAGACATGTCGGCCCTATACCCTCACGACCGTCGGTTTCGATGATGAGGCCCAAGGGATCGGCCGCGAAGGAACACTGCTCCTTACAGCCTGGTTCTCGAGCATTCATAATCGGGGCGCGGCTTATCCGGTCTCCGTCGGAACCTATAACTTCGCATTATCGCCAAGCGAACCGCGCATTGCGAGGAGGCCGCCGAGAGCCAGAAGGGTAAAGATGCCTCCGGCCCCGAAAGTGGCGCCAGGGCCATAAAGATCCCACAACCATCCCGCGATCAAGCTCGCGACAAGCATCGAGAGCCCCGCCGACAGATTGAAGCAGCCGAAGGCGGTGCCCCGCAGTTCGGGTGGCGACGCGTCTGCCACCAGCGTTGCAAACAAGCCTTGTGTTAACCCCATGTGAAGGCCCCAAAGGACGAGGCCGACCGCTATGCCCGCAATGTTCGGCGTCAGCGCCAACGCCACGTCGGCGCACCCCAACACGATAAGTCCAATCGCGAGCATTTTCTTTCGGTCGAAGCGGTCGGACAGCACTCCTGCCGGATAGGCTGCCAATGCATAGACGATGTTCATTGCAACCAAGACGGTCGGCACCCACAGCGTGGGAACGCCAACGTCGTGAGCCCGAAGGATCAAGAACGCTTCGCTGAACCTCGCCAAGTTGAATGCCATTGCGACGAGGACGACCCGCCAATACCCCGAACCGAGGCGTTTCATAGCGGCCAGGCTGAGCGGGCTTTTGACGTCAGGAGAACCGGATGGACGTCGTGGTTCTCGAACCGCGAATATGATCAACCCCAACGCCATAAATGCGGGGACGACGGCGATCCAGAACACGCTTTGAAAATCGTTCGCCGTCCACCACATCAACGCGACGCCGAGAAGTGGTCCAATGAAAGCCCCGGCAGTATCGAGTGATTGGCGAAGACCGAAGCTTGCACCGCGCAGATGGACAGGCGCTATTTCTGCAATTAATGCATCCCGGGGCGCCCCGCGTATACCCTTTCCGATCCGATCGACGAACCGCGCGGCGATCAACCAGTCCACGGTCTGAGCCAATGGAAAGATCGGTTTCGTGCACGCGGCAAGCCCGTAACCAAGAACGGCAAGCAGCTTGCGCTTGCCGAGCCAGTCCGAAAGAGCGCCGGAAAAAATCTTCGTGATCGACGCGGTGGCTTCGGCAAGGCCCTCGATAAAACCAATGGTCGCCATCGAGGTGCCGAGCACGGTCACCATGTAAACAGGCAGCAGCGCGTGGATCATTTCCGACGAAATGTCCATCAGCATCGAGACGGCGCCCAGCGCCCAAATGCCTTTTGGTATCTGTGCCAACGAGTAGCGCGGATGAATCGGTACTGTCATCGCGTTGCCGCTCCGGTGAGGCCGCGCGGACGCGACTGAAAACAAAAACCGCGCGCGACAGAATCCTATCTCGCGCTGCATCCTTGCTGTGATCGAACACGCAAGAGGAACCCACCTTCAATCTCTCGGCGGACGCCTCTTCCTCACACCCTCGCCGGTCTGCCCATCTGGAAAGATGAACTCGATGGAATAATGATCCTCCAGTGCTTTCCGGATGGCGTCGTGCACGGCGCGGCGACGGGCGTCGAGACGTCCTTCGGAAGCGGCTTCGATCTTGATCAACGTCCGCGTGCTGACGTTCACAAGCTCTCCGAGTTGTGCCTGCGAAATATTCAGGAGGCCGCGCGCCGCCCTGATCATCGCCGCGCTTATCGGGGGTTCTTCGCTGGATTTTGTTTTCGCCAATGGAAGTGCCTCGTTAACCGGGAATTAACCTTAACAAATTTTTCCTTCACATAATACGAAGGAAAACTTGCTTCTCCGCTTCTGCTGCGGCATGATGATCCCAACGCAAAAGGAGCAGTCATGTACTACCAAGAATATATCGGAAGCGCGGCTTGGCGGACCAACCCGGTCCGCTTGCGCGAATTCGAAGCCGCGCGCTTCGAATGCCGCCTGTGTCCAGCCGCCGCATCCGACGGCACGCCGCTGGAGGCGCACCACCGCACCTACGAACGGTTCGGATGCGAGGCGGACGGCGACCTCACCGCACTTTGCAGGAACTGCCATCATCAGGTGACGTCGTTTCAGCGCGCAAGCCGTTATGCGCTCATCGCCCCGCTGCGCGCCGATGTCCGGCGTCTGACGGTCAGCGTGCCGCTGTTCGACCCGACGCGCATGGAGCCGGTCCGATGACGGCGGAAAAGGTCCGGCTGCGCCTCACCGGCACGCGTCCGCTGCTGATGCACAGTTCGCGGTTGTCGGATCCGCTCGACCCGGTCACGAAGAGGCTCGCCAAGCTCACGGGAAAGCGGCCGAAGACCGAAGCCGACCACATCGAGATCGGACGGATCGAGTGGCACGGCGGACTCTGGCTTCACAACGGATTGCCGTGCATCCCGGCCGAGGCCTTGCAATCGACGTTCAAGTCGGTCGCCAAGACCGAGCGGCGCGGCCAGCAGGCAAAGGCCGGGATCCTCGTCGAGGCGCCGGCGCTGCTCGAGTACGGCGGTCCGGCAGACATGGATGAGTTGTGGCGCGACGAGCGCTTCAGTCTGCGGGTGCCGGCGAAGGTCGGCAAGGCGAGGACGATCAGGACGCGTGCTCGGTTTCCGGAGTGGAGCGTGGAATTCGAAGTTTGGTTCCTGCCCTCGCTCGTCAACCGGGCGGACGTGGTTACCACTTATTCGACTGCCGGATTTCTGTTCGGATTGGGAGATTGGCGGCCCAACTACGGAACGTTCCTGGTGGAGGAAATCAAATAGCAGCTTGGGGGGCGTGGCCCGGCGAGGCATGGCGTCGTCCGGCGTGGCAACCAGGGAGAGCCCGTAACAGGGCTCTCCCATCCAAAGCAATCGAGAACGGCGAGGATCGTCAACGTGCCCTTCGGCGCGGACGGGAGAGGCTTGCGTGATGAGTATGGGAAACAAGTTGAAGAACCAGTCGAGCCACGGCCATCGTGGCCGCGAAGGCGGCATGGACGTCGCTGCGGACAGCGGTTGCAGCGAGTGGCCGGGCGCGCTCCTTCTCTGGCGAACGGTGCCGGCGCACGGCTTCGATTTCATGCGCCGCGCCGCCGTGACCGAATGCATGCGCCGCACCTCGTCCACCATCGACGTCTGGCGCAAGGCCGTCGGTGGCGACGCCGCGAGCGCGATGGGACTGGCGCTCCGCATGGAGATCCCGTCCGCGGTCACCGCCCGGACCGACTTGGTGATGACCGTGCTGCTGCACAGCGCGTTGCGCGGCAGCGCCGGCGCCGCGCTGGTGCTGTCATATCTCCTGCGGCGGATGCCGATCGACGATGTGCTCCGGCGCCGCCTCGCGACGTCCTGGCTGGCGCACAACGTGCGCCTCGCCCTGCCGGAGCTCGAGCGCGTAAGCGCGCGCCGGCGTGCCGGTCTCGGCGACGGCCGCACGATCCGCGACAGCCGGGAGGACCCGAAGTGAAGATCCAGATTCTCTCCGACCTGCACGTGGAATTCTACGGCACCACCTCCATTCCGCCGCGCATCAAGGGCACCGATCTCGTCATCGTCGCCGGCGACACATGCCAAGGACTCGTCAAGGCGATCGAACTGCTGCGACGCGCGTTTCCCGACGTCGAGGTCGCGACCGTCGCCGGCAACCACGAATATTACGGCTACGAACTGCCTTCCGAACTCGAAGCGGGCCGCGTCCGCGCCAAAGAACTTGGCGTGCATTTGCTTGAGAACGACGTCGTCAAGATCGGACGCGCGCGCGTCGTCGGGTGCACGTTGTGGACCGACTACTGCCTCTTCGGCGCCGGCTTGCGCGAGGCTGCGATGCGCACCGCCGCCGACGGGCTGCTGGACCATAAGAGGATCAAGTGGCGCAAGGATCCGTGGGCGCGGTTTCGGCCGCAGGAAGCGGCCCTGCTGCACGCGCGGTCCAGGCAGTTCTTGGAGACGGCACTTTCGCAGCATCATGACGGGCCGACGATCGCCGTCGCGCACCACGCCGTCACGCTCGATGCCGTGGCGCCGCAGTTTCAACGCTCGTTGTTGACCGCGGCCTACGCCTCCGAACTTCTGCCGCTGGTCGACCGCCATCAACCAGCGATTTTCGTGACGGGCCACACGCATTTTTCGATGAACCTGCGCCGGGGCCGCACCAGGCTGGTCAGCAATCCCCGCGGCTACCCGGGCGAAAACCGCTCGTTCGACCCCGCCTTCACCATGGAGATCTCCGATGCATGAGCTGCTGCGCCTCTTCGCCATACTCTGCATGCCGCAGGTGCATCCGCCCTAGCGATGTCCGGCGCCGACGATGAAGCCGACTTCACCATGGAGACCACGATGCCCGAACCCCGAAGCCGTTTCGCCATAGTCCACACGCCGCAGGTGCATCCGCCCTAGCGGACGAGTTCGACAACCATCAATCAGGAAGACCACAGTGACCAGCAAGCGAGATACCAAGAGCAAATCGAAGAAGGCCGCCGGCCGCAGCCGTGCTGTGACGCCGGCGGAGATGCAGGCCGGCGGCGCGGCATCGTCCGCTGCCCTCGGTCCATTGGAGTCCGCCGTCTACCGCAGCGACTGGCGCGCGTCGCTGAAATATCGCGACCACGTCGCCGTCATGTCGGCCCGGCGCGAACACGAACTGATGGTCCGGCAGCTTCAGGAGCAGGCGATGGCGGCGGTCGCGAAGTCCTCCGCGGCCGGCAAGACGCACGCGCGCAGTTCGTTCGCCGCCCTGCGCCGGCGCGCGGCCCAGGACATCGAAGACGAGGATGTCGACACCGGCCGGTCGGCGAAGACGGCCCCCGAGGCGGTCACCGCCGGTCGCGTCGCGGCGCGGCTCCTGTTCGCAAGGCAGATCGATGCACAGCCGGGGCTCGCCGACGCAATCCGAAGCGGCTCCCCGGTGGTGGTCGTCGACGTTCCGCACGCCGAACTATTCAACAGACTGATCCGCAACTGGAAGGACGTAGTCCTGCCGCCGTCGACGCGTTTTCTGCAGGCGGCAGCCGGCGGTGCCGGCGGCGACCGCGAACAGTACGACGCGGTGTACGTCATCGCCAAGGAAGCCATCAAACCGCGGGAGCGCGACGGCATGCAGGACATGGCGCTCGCGGTGGTGTCGCTGGCGTTGCCGGTGTTCGCCTTCTCGCCGCTCGGAGCGACGCATCTCCCGGAAGCGTTCCTACGCGCCTCACGGCACCGGATCGAAATTCCGCGCCTCGACCCCGACACCATCGCGCGCACCGTCAGGATCGTGACCGGCCGGCCCTGCCGCGACCTGCTCGATGCGGCCACCGCAGCCATGCTGGGTCCGGACGAACTCGTCATCGCGGTGCGTTTCGACCGTTCGCCGGCGGAATGCATGGCGGAGTTGCGCCGCCTTGCCGCGGACAAGACCGCCACGCCGAGCGCGAGCGACCTTACGCTGGACCAGCTGCACGGGATGGACGAGGCCGTCGCGTGGGCTCGCTCGACCATCGTCGATCTCGCGGCCTGGAAAAGGGGCGAGATCGGTTGGGACGCTGTCGACTACGCCGCCGTTTTGAACGGGCCGCCGGGCACGGGCAAGACCACCTTCTGCCGTCTGTTTGCGGAGGCCGCAGGGATCCCGATGGTGAGCGCGACGCTCGCCCGATGGCAATCTTCAGGCGAGGCGCACTTAGGCCATTTGTTGCGCGCGATGAGACAGGATTTCGAAAAGGCGCGCTCGCAAATTCCCTGCGTGATGTTCATCGACGAGGTGGATTCCTTTCCCAATCGCGCGAAGCTGACACATTCCTACAAGGAGTATCAAATTGAAGTGGTGAACGCGATTCTTTCCGAGATTTACGCGCACCCCGGATTGATTTTTCTCGCTGCGTCGAACGACATCACGCGCTGCGACCCGGCACTGGTCCGCGCCGGCCGTCTGAACCGGATCATCCAGGTCCCACTGCCGGACTTGGCCGACCTCGGGATGATGTTCAGGGTGAGGCTCGGACGGGACCTTGCCGGCGCGGACCTCGACGAAGTGTGCGAACTGGCCCTCGGCGGCGCCGGCGCCGATGTCGAGCGCATCGTCAAGGACGCGCGCCGATATGCCCGCCACCAGGGAAGGCCGCTCGTCGCCGCCGACCTCCGCAAGGCGGTGGTCGTCGAGGACGATCGTCCGGAAGAACTGAAGCGCCGTGCCGCCGTCCACGAAGCCGGGCATATCCTGATGGATGTACTTTTCTACGGTCCGGACAATGTGCACGCCAATATCACCGCAATGGGCGGCAACGGCGGCGCCGTCGTCAGGACCGACGGGCCGAGGCTCGTCGGCGATCACGAAGACTACTTTCTGCGGCTGCAGATGCTGCTGGCGGGGCGAACCGCGGAGGAAGTCGTGTTCGCGCGCGCCAGCCACGGCGCCGGCGGCTCGGCCGGATCGGACCTCGAACGCGCAACCGGCGTCGCCGCTGCGATGGTCGCGTCTTTCGGCCTGGCCGGGCCGCGGCCCCTCCTCTACCTCGGCGCCCGCGACCAGCGAGAAGAATTGTTGGCCCACGCCGACGTGCGTCAGGCGGTCAACGAGGAGTTGACCAAGGCGGCAGCAGCCTGCCGGCGCCTGCTGGAAATCCACCGGCCGGCGCTGGAGGCGGTCGCCGACCGCCTAATGGCGGTGGGACGGATCGACGGCGCGGCGGTTGCCGACGCCATCCGGCGACACCCGGCGGTCATCGCCTCCGGGAGCGGCCCGGCCTCTACGCGCCAGGAACCGAATCTCACATCTAAAGCGCCGGCATTCGTCGAACTCCAACCCGCCGACGATGCGGCGTCGGGCGGTTCGTCACCGGTCGGGGGCGTCCGATGATCTCAGCCAACCGCGCCGGGCCGATCCCGGAAAATGCACCGATGTTAGGCACTACCGAGATGCAGCATGTGGGGCGCGAATCCTTGGAACGCATGGCCGCGCGTCTGGAAGCGAGCGGGAGCTACCGAATCCTTCGGCGGCTGGAGCCGCGTGCGAACTACCACGTGCCCGACGGCACCCCGACGCAGCGGGGCGTTTTCGTCGACGTCGAGACCACCGGCCTGGATCCAGCCACGGACGAAATCGTGGAGCTCGCCATGGTGCCGTTCGACTTCAGCAGCGAGGGCAGGATCTTCGCGGTCCACGAATCCTTCAGCCGGTTTCGCGATCCGGGTCGGCCGATCCCCGCCGCCGTCACCGCGCTGACGGGGATCACTGACGCGATGGTCACCGGCGCATCGATTGACGTTGCCGAGATCGAGGCCTTTCTCGGACCGGCCGCGCTGGTGGTCGCCCACAATGCCGGCTTCGACCGCCGTTTCATGGAGAGGCTGTCCGGCGCGTTCGTGACGCTGCCGTGGGCGTGCTCATGGGCCGAAGTTCCGTGGGCGGACGAGGGCTTCGACAGCGCAAAACTGGGCCACCTGGCGGCGGCTCACGGTTTTTTCCACGATGGTCACCGCGCCGTGCACGATTGCCATGCCGGCATCGAGATCCTTTCCCGCACGTTGCCCCGTAGCGGCCGAACCGCCCTGGACATCCTCCTCGAATCGGCCCGCCAGCCGCGCTGGCACATCCAAGCGGTGCGGGCGCCTTTCGAGCGCAAGGATTCCCTGAAGCGCCGCGGCTACCGCTGGTGCGACGGGAGCGACGGCCGGACGCGCGCCTGGAGCGTCGATGTTGCCGACCACGCCCTCGAATCCGAGCTGGCGTTCCTACGATCTGAGATCTACCGCCGCCACGACGTCGACATCGACCCGCGGCGCATCAGCGCCTTCGAGCGCTATTCCGGTCGCACCTGACGGCCCCGAAGCTGGAGAATAGCGATGCCGAGAATTGCAGCGAGCTCCCGGGTGACGACCCGGCCAGATCCCTCCCAGTGGCGGGACGACGAAATCATGACGCTCCGCGAAGCGGCCGCGCTGTTCTGGCCGGACGGTCCTTTTTCGGAGCGCACGCTGCGCACGGCCGTGCGCGACGGGCGGCTTCCGATCTCCCAGGTGGCGGGAAAATTCTTCGTCACCAAGGCCGCGCTGCGGGTTCTGTCGGTGTGCGTACCCCTCCGTCCGGTTCGCCCCGGCGCCGCCGCGCTCCACGGGGCCGGCGGCTTCGAGAAGGATCTGGCGGCAATCCGGCGCATGCGCGAAGGCTAGGTCGCGCGGCTCGGCCGGCAAGAAAAAATGCTCTTCATGCCGGCGCGAACGTCGGGTAACTGCGCCCGGCGTGAAGCACCGGCGGCGGGCCGGTCGCACCAACACATTTCCATTCTTGAATGCACCATACGGCCCTACTGAGGGACGTACCTCCACGCATTCGTCCGGGCGCCTAAGGGAAGATCCCGCCGCCGTCTTGGCCCGGTCGAGAACCCGCCTAGACCGCAAGGCCGCCCTTGCAGAGGCGGCGGGATCCCCCGCCCGCACGGGCACCATCATCCTCGTTGACGCGCCGCATGCGGTGCTGGCCGATGCTTCCGGATGGCGTCCGCCGCGCCGAAAACGCCTCCACCATCGTACCGGCGAAAATCGAAGAAGTGCCTGCGCCGCAGCGAAAATCGCGGTTTTCCGCTGCCAATCCCGCAGACGGTCTTGGGCGCGGAAAGCCGCGATTTCACACACTCCGATACCGTTTTGAGCCCCTTCGACCCCCTCCGGACCCCGCTTGTTCGCTCCCGTGACGCCCCGTTTTCTCCACCACTCACCCCCGATTTTCGGGTTTTTCGGAAATAAGCGTTTAAACCGGGGGCCGCCGGGCGAGGCCGCGAGCGGTCGCCGGAACCCGGCCGCGGACCGCGCCACGGCACCTTCGGACCTGCTTGTTGAGCGCAGTCGGCCCACGCCGGCGGCGGCCGGCGCCGGGGGTCGCGCAGTGCCGACGCTTCCCGCCCGGTGCAACGCCTTCTCGCGGTCGGCACCTTTCAACCTCCGCGGACTCGACTTTTGTTCTTGTTGTGTTCTATTTGCGGGAATGAACGACCGACCCGCGAGCTGGCGCATGCCGACCCCGAAACAGATGGAGAAGCTGGCCGCCGAAGCGGCCCGGAAGTCCGCGGGCGCGGCGCCGGCTGCGGCTCCGGATGGAGCGCTGCCCGCCGAAATACTGGGAGTCGGTCCTGAAGGATCCCCGCGCCGGCGCCGACGGCATCCGGATGCGCAACCGAAGGCTTTCGGAGATCCCCCGGCACGTGCTCCGCGTCGCCTGCCGCCGCTGCGACCGGACCGTGGAGATCCAGACCGCGGACGCGGTCAGACTGTTCGGCGGGAACGCGGTCTGGAAGGACGTCGGACAGCGGCTCCTCGACGATACCTGCCGGCAAAGGACCGGCAGCCATGAGGACGACGGGTGCTGGCCGGCGTTCGACGTGCCCTGACCTCACACCGAACCGGTCCTCACCTGGATGTCCGGATGGCGCCGAAGCACCACCCCACGCCCCTGTCGGGCGGCGACCGCAAGGCTCTGGCCAAGGAGCTCGGCAAGGCACGCGCCATGACCGGCATCCTGGCCGCACGATCGGCGGAAATGCGGACGAAGGGCGAGGCGATGATCCGGCAAGCCGACAGGCTTCTGTGCGAAAGCTGGAACGAGCGGATGTGGAGCGACGGCGAGCCGATCGACTCCTCGCCAACCATCGACCAGGCCGTCAACGGCGGCTTTCCCTGGCTGGAAATCCGATGCTCGCGGTGCAAGACGCCGACCGACGTCGATCTCGCCGCCCTCGAACACCCGCCGACAACCTTCGTGCACGACCTCGCAAGCCGCCTGCGCTGCCGCAAGTGCGCCAAGTCCGGGCGGCGCCCCTCCGCGACCTTGCTCCAACTTGGTTGGCAGCCGCGTCACCCTCAAGGGGAGGTCTAGGTTGCGGTCCAGGCAGGAATCATCGACCGTCGTTTATTCCAACCATGAACGGACGCCCAAGGTGCAGACGGCAACCGCCTACCTCGAAGCCCTCAATCCCGAGCAGCGGCGTGCGGTCGAGCACGGGGCTGCGGGAGCATCGGCGGCGCCGCCTCTGCTGGTCATCGCAGGGGCCGGGTCCGGAAAGACCAACACCCTCGCCCACCGGGTCGCCCATCTGATCGTGCAGGGCACCGACCCGCGCCGGATCCTGCTGATGACGTTTTCGCGGCGCGCCGCGTCCGAGATGACCAAGCGCGTCGAACGCATCGCGCGCAAGGTGATGGGCGCCGGTGCCGGCGTGATGACGGACGCGCTGACCTGGGCCGGCACCTACCACGGCATCGGCGCCCGGCTGCTGCGCGAGCACGCCGAACGGATCGGCCTGGATCCGGCCTTCACGATTCACGACCGTGAGGACTCCGCGGACCTCATGAACCTGGTGAGACATGAGAAGGGCTTCTCCAGGACCGAAAGCCGCTTCCCGACCAAGGGCACCTGCCTTTCCATCTACTCGCGCTGCGTCAACGCCGAGATGCCGGTCGAGCAGGTTATCGGCACGTCGTATCCATGGTGCGCCGGGTGGGCGGCTGAACTGAAGGAACTGTTCGCGGCCTACGTCGAAGCCAAGCAGAAGCAGAACGTTCTCGATTACGACGACCTCCTGCTCTATTGGGCACAGATGGTCGGCGACGCCACCCTGGCCGACGACATAGGCGGCCGCTTCGATCACGTCCTGGTCGACGAGTATCAGGACACGAACCGGCTGCAGTCCTCGATCCTGCTGGCGCTCAAACCCGGAGGCCGAGGCCTCACAGTCGTCGGCGACGACGCCCAATCGATCTACTCGTTCCGCGCCGCGACCGTGCGCAACATCCTCGACTTTCCCGAACAGTTCTCGCCGCCTGCAAGCATCATCACACTCGAACGCAATTATCGGTCGACGCAAACGATTCTCGCCGCCGCCAACGGCGTTATCGGTCTTGCGAAGGAACGCTTCACCAAGAACCTTTGGACCGAGCGCTCCTCCGGAGCGAAGCCGCAACTCGTCACCGTCCGCGACGAGGCCGACCAGGCCCGCTTCATCGTCGAACGCATCCTGGAGAACCGTGAATCAGGCACTCTCCTGAAGGAACAGGCCGTGCTGTTCCGGACATCCAGCCACAGCGGTCCGCTCGAAATCGAACTGACGCGCCGGAACATCCCGTTCGTGAAGTTCGGCGGACTGAAGTTTCTCGACGCCGCCCACATCAAGGACATGCTGGCGCTGCTGCGGTTCGTCGAAAATCCGCGCGACCGTGTCGCAGGCTTTCGCCTGATGCACCTTCTGCCCGGAATCGGACCGGCAACCGCGCAGCGCGTGCTCGACCGCATGGCGGAGGCCGCGGACCCCATCGCGGCGCTCGCGGACATACCGACGCCACCGCGCGCCGGCGACGACTGGAAGGGTTTTGTCGAGACCTTGGGCAATCTCCGATATTCGGAATGGCCCGTCGACCTGGAGCGTGCACGCCTCTGGTACGAACCACATCTCGACCGCATCCACGAAGACGCCGAGACGCGACGGGCCGATTTGATCCAGCTCGAGCAGATCGCCTCCGGTTATCCTTCGCGCGAACGCTTCCTGACCGAGCTCACCCTGGATCCGCCCGACGCGACCAGCGACCAGGCCGGCGTGCCGCTGCTCGACGAGGACTACCTGATCCTGTCCACGATCCACTCCGCCAAGGGCCAGGAATGGAAGTCGGTCTATCTGCTCAACGTCGTCGACGGCTGCATGCCTTCCGACCTCGGCGCCGGCACCTCGGCAGAGATCGAGGAGGAACGTCGCCTGCTGTATGTCGCCATGACCCGCGCGAAGGACGAACTCCATCTGGTCGTGCCGCAGCGCTTCTTCGTCCACGGGCAGCACGCGCAGGGCGATCGTCACCTCTATGCGTCCAGAACTCGCTTCATTCCGGAAAAGCTGCTCGGCCTGTTCGAACGTACGGCTTGGCCGCTTGTGCCGGCTGGTTCTGCCGCACGCGCCGCAAGCCAGGGATCCAAGCTGGATATCGGCGCGCGCATGCGCGGAATGTGGCGATGACGGCAAGCGGCGCCGAAATGCCGTGCAAGGTCGTCGGCCTCATCCGGCCGACGGTCCAAACCAACGGATGAGCCGACAATGACGACGATAAACACCATCCATTCCCTGATCAGGGAATTGGAAAAGGTCTCGCCCAAGCTGGCATCCCTCGACCTGTGCTCGACCATCCAGGATGGACAGATCGAAGCGGAGCGGTTCGAATTCGCCAACAACGGCGACGAAATCGCACTTGTCGGCAGGGCGCTCGAACACCTTCCGGCCCCCGGGGCCGCCTTGCGAAAGATGATGACCGATCTGCTTTCGCAGCAAAACTTCTATGGCCAACTGTGCGAGTTCGCGGTCTACGATTGGCTGCGACGCAACGACGCCGGCTTTCAGGTGCAGGTTCCCCTGACCGGATCGGAAGTGCTGAATCCAAACGGGACCGACCTCGACGGACTTTTCGAGGGTCGCGACGTGTATTTCGACATCAAGGGTTTCGGATTCGAAGCCTACGTCCGTGAAAAATTCAGGGCCAAGCTTTCGAGCATGGTCAACGGAGGGCGCATCCTCATCGAGGGCGCACGCGACAATTCGGTAAAGGACATCGAGGGCGCATTCCGCAAGCTCAAGGGGTTGGCGGCCGAACTTCAGCAAAACGGCATCGCCAAGATTCCCGAATTGGATTGGACGCTTCGTGCTTCTACTTCCCCGCTCACCATGGAACTGGGCACGGCCAATCCTTATCGGACGGCCGAAGAGAACTGGTACTACCCGTTCAAGACGTCCCGGCAGTTTCACCGCACTTCAGCATTCCTCCTGGTATTTGCATTTTCTCCGAGATTCAACGGACTGATGTCGGTCGACTTCGACGGCTCCACGGGAGTGTTCCTCAGATCGTTGGCGAGGCGGGCATTTCTTCAGACGAAAGGCGATGCAACGCCGATCTCTAACTTCGACGCTGCGGCGGATCCGACCGTTACCCTGGATCAGGCGTCGCAATTGCTCTCCGGCCTGCTTTTTCTGAACTTCGCGAATGACAATGCATGGCTGTTCCTGAACCCGAGGGCGGTGCATCCCCTGAAGAAGGACCGTGTCCCCCAACTGTTCGATTTCATGCTGCCGCGCGAAATGTCGATCGATGACTTTTTTCACGACAACTACTAGAGGGGGAGCCGAGCCGACCCAATGTGCAACCTCTACTCGTTTACGACGAACCAGGCCGCCATCATCGCGCTCTTCCGCGTGGTCAACCGGTACGTCGGCAACCTCGCGCCGATGCCCGGCGTCTTTCCGGATTACCGGGCACCGATCGTCCGCAACCGCGCCGACGGCCGCGAGCTCGCCACGGCGAGATGGGGGATGCCATCGTCGTCGAAGGCGCTAATGGATGCCACCAAGAAGCGAGCCGAAAAGCTGCAGGCAAAGGGCAAGTCGGTCGACTTCACGGAATTGCTCCGGATGGAGCCGGACGGTGGCACGACCAACATCCGCAACGTGAGAAGCAAACCCTGGACGAGGTGGCTGGGTCCGGAGCACCGCTGCGTGGTGCCGTTCAACAGCTTCAGCGAGTTCAACAAGGCGGAAGGTGGCGACATCTGGTTCGCACTCGACGATGGCCGCCCCCTTGCCTGCTTCGCCGGCATCTGGACCAACTGGACGTCCGTCCGGAAGGTCAAGGAGGGCGAGACGACCAACAACCTCTACGCGTTCCTGACGACGGAGCCGAACGCCGAGGTCGGCGCGGTCCATCCGAAGGCGATGCCCGTGATCCTGACGACGCCCGATGAAGTCGAGACCTGGATGACGGCGGCACCGGACGAGGCGCTGAAGCTCCAGCGGCCGCTGCCGGACGGGTCGCTCCGGATCGTCGCCCGCAGCGTCAAAGAAGACCCCGCCGAGCCGGCAGCGTGACCGACGAGGCCGACGACCAGGCGGGCCCGGTGGCGCGCCAGCGCAAGATCATCCACGTCGACATGGACGCGTTCTACGCGTCAGTCGAGCAGCGGGACAATCCGGATCTCCGGGGCAAGCCGGTCGCGGTCGGCGGATCCCGCGAGCGCGGCGTCGTGGCGGCGGCGAGCTACGAAGCCCGCAAGTTCGGCGTCCGCTCGGCGATGCCGTCGGTGACGGCGAAGCGCCAGTGTCCGGACCTGATCTTCGTGAAGCCTCGCTTCGAGGTCTACAAAGCGGTCTCGCAGCAGATCCGCGACATCTTCGCCGAGCACACGCCGACCATCGAGCCGCTGTCGCTGGACGAGGCGTACCTCGACGTCACCGAAAACCTGCAGGCGATTGCGCTGGCACGCGACGTCGCGCTGGCCATCCGCGCCAGGATCAAGGAAGTGACCGGCCTGAACGCATCCGCCGGCATTTCCTACAACAAGTTTCTGGCGAAACTCGCCTCGGATCATCGCAAGCCGAACGGCCAGTACGTCATCTCTCCGGAGATGGGACCGGCGTTCGTCGAAGCCCTGCCCGTCGGCAAGTTTCATGGCATCGGTCCCGCCACCAGCGCCAAGATGAATTCTCTCGGGCTCCATACCGGACTCGACATGCGCAACCAGACGCTGGATTTCATGCAGGCCAAGTTCGGAAAGGCCGGCGCGTACTACTACTGGATCTCAAGAGGCATCGACGATCGGGAAGTCCGCGCGAACCGGATCCGGAAATCCGTCGGCGCCGAGAACACGTTTGCCGGCGACCTCACCGACTTCGACGCGATGGCCGCCGAACTGCTGCCGCTGGTCGACAAGGTCTGGCGCCATTGCGAGGACAAGGGTTCGAGGGGCCGGACGGTAACGCTGAAGGTCAAATTCAACGACTTCGAGATCATCACCCGCAGCAGGTCCGTTCCCGTCGCCGTCTCGAGCCGCAGCGAACTCGAGCGCCTGTCGGTCGCCCTGCTGCAGAACGAGATGCCCCTTTCCAGACCAGTGCGCCTCCTGGGAGTTTCGCTATCCTCGCTGCACGAAGGCGAGCAGGACGAATCGCAACTCGGCCTGCCGATCTGAAAACGTTCATGATCAGCATTTCAACAGCAGGCAGCATGCGATCACCTGTCATCGTCGTCGGCCGGTTCGCGCTCAAGTTTGCGCGGAACGCGCGCGGACGCGCCAGCAATCTGTACGAAGCAACGCTCTATCGCAGCGTCAGCTCCACGCGGCGTGCCCTGCTCTGCCCAGTTCTCTGGGTGTCACAAAGGGGAACCGTGCAGATCATGAGGGCGGCGAAGCCGTTGAGCGACATGATGAGCCTGGACGAGTACATGCATGTCACCGAGGTTTGGGACTACGTGCCGGGAGAGGACAGTTGTCCCTTCGAACCGAAGGCGTCCGACTGGGGATGGTTCGAAGGCCGGATGGTCGCTCTCGATTACTCAACCCCGGCGTGGGAGGCCGACGAACCTATTTCCGCTTGAGTCCCTTGAACGAACTCTGCCGTAGCAGACCCTCGGAAGTAATGTCGCGGTACTCGACGTCCGCGAAGAACATCGGCTCGACCCAGGTGGCCTTCGGCTTCTTGATCGGCTTCGTCAGCTTGGATTTCGGGCTCACCACGGTATCAAGCTGTTTTCTGATCTGGCTAGAGACGGTTCGAGACCAGCCGGTCCCAACCTTGCCCATGTAGACGAGATCCTTTCCCTCTCGCTTGCCGAGATACAGTGCAGCCACCCCGGTGGGGTCCTTGATGAAGCCGATGACCGGGAATTTTCCCTTCTGCACGGACTTCACCTTCAACCATCCTTCGTTCCTGTCGGAGCGGTAGGGAGCCTGCGCGTTCTTCGAAATGATACCCTCGAAGTTGAGCTTCGCGGCGTGTTCGAACATCTCCTGTCCGTCGCCGGTCAGGTGCTCGGAGTAGATGACGGGAAGCCCGATGTCGTTTTCGCCGAGCAGGTCCGACAGCATCCGCTTGCGCGCCACCTGGGGGAGTTTGCGGAGGTCACCGTCCCGCCAGAGGAGATCGAAGGCGTAGTAGACGAGGCGATCCTGTTTGCCCGCGGCGAGTTCGGCCTGGAGCTCGGAGAAATTGGTGCGGCCCTCATGGATGACCACGACTTCTCCGTCGAATATCGCCTGACCAGGGATATCCAACGTCCCGGCGATCCCGGAAAAACGTTTGGTCCAGTCCAGCCCGCTGCGGGTGAACACCCGCTTCTTCCCCTTGTCGAGGTGGACTTGCACCCGGTAGCCGTCGAACTTGATTTCATGGAGCCATTGGTCGCCGGACGGCGCCTTGGCCTTCAGCGTGGCGAGTTGCGGCTTGATGAATCCCGGCATTGCCGCCTTAGCGGCCGCCGCAACAACTCTCCGCGCACGCTTCGTCATCACTCTACCCAAAACGCCAGTTTACCGAGGAACCCTTACCGATCTTCTCGTTGCGGACGAACGAGGCCGCGCCGTGGAAGCGCCAGCGCGCTCAGGGTGCGTTGAAAGAGGAAGAAGTCGCGGCCGTCTTCGGCTTGCGCGGTCGCGGACCGAGCACGCCGGCGCGGTGCAGCACGCCCGCGACCTTAATGCGCGGGAGGCTACCGGGCAACGGCGCATGCGGGCGGACACGCTTCCAGAAAACGTCGACCGTCTCGCCGCGCGGCCGGGCGAGGAAGCGAGCCGGCAGTCCTGCGATCCACCGGTCCATTTCCGATCGCTCGGACGAACTCGCCTTCGCGATCGTGGCGGCGGCCTGCCGGTACCTCACCCATCGCAAGCTGGCATGGAAGAGGAACTTCTGATCGGCGGTCGACAGTCGTCCTGCCCGCCGGAGAGCCTCGGTGTGCGCGAAGTGCCGGTCCGCAAGCGCGTTGCGCGTCGCGATCTGTCCCCCGCGTTCCCATCCAAGGTCCGCGAGCATGATGCAGATCGGATCGGAGCGCAGGGCCTGCGACGTGCCGACCCTGTCGCCCCGCGCCGACGTGAACAGTCTCATGGTCTTCTCCGCGGCGGCGACGCCGCGCGCGCCCAGCCATCGACCGGCCGGGCCCTCCAAAGGATGGCACCGCGTGAGGACGCGCAGTAGCAGTTCCTCGTCCAGCGCCGCTGCCTCGATCGCGGCCTGGGACAGGTCTCGCTCGCGGGCACGTGAATGCCGACGCCGCAGCGCGGCGACCGCGGCGCGTTCCTCCTCGACTTCGAAGAACGAGTCGAAGAACTCGAACAACCGCTCCGGGAGGCCGATGCCGCGGAATCCGTGACGGCGGCCGAGGCTCCGGAACAGCCGGTTGAAGGTCTGAGGATGAAGCTTCTTTCCCTTTGACGTCACGAACAGCCATGGCCCCGCGTCGTCGGGACGGAGACCTTCGCAGCGCCGGATCAACTCCAGCACCACCGGGAGTAAAAGGACGGGCCGCTTGCGACCGCGGTTGGTTTTAAGCACCACCGTCCCGGTCAGCGCTTCGTCGAACAGCAGGCGGCCGGCGTCGGCGTGACCGATCCGCGCGCACGCGGCGAGCGCGGCGAACAGCGCGGCCTGCACGCACATCAGAAGTGCCGCGCGACCATGATGCGACCAGGTTTCCGGCTGCAGCATCGCAAGGACGTCGCCGAACGTCGGGGTCGGCGTCTTCCGGAGCGAGGGTGCAGCGCGCCGCCGGGCATTCCCTCGCGTCGCCTGCTTGGCACGTCTACCCATGCAACACCTTCGAGATCGCGGCTTCGAGCTCGCCACGCACCAGGCGGTCGGCGCCCTTCACGACGGCCCCCGCCGGCGGCGGCGGGTCGCTGCGCGGAATGGCAGGCAGCTTCTTCCCTGGATCGACGAGCCGTTCGAGCGTGATCGTCTCGGGATCCGCGCGCGGACGCTTCACCGCCTCCTCGCTGTTTTTCAGGCTGCGGTAGGCCCGGTCGATCGAGTCCTCGCGATTGCCGAAGTACAAGGCGATCTGGCCAAGACCGAAGCCGGCGTGCCAGTACGCCGTGACCCCGCCGCCCTTGAGATCGTGCAGCCGGGCGTCGACGCCGACGATGCCCAACGCGCCGCGCGCCAGTTCGACGACGCCCTCGGCCGGGCCGCCGCGGCCGTTGTGGACGACATAGGCGCCTCCGTCCATGCGCAGCGGCCAACGCTCGTTCGCGGCCTCGCGTTCGTCCTCCAGGCTCCAGCGGGCGAACAGTTCGGCGACGCAGGGGAGCATGGGCGAGTTCTCGCGCGGCTTCTTGAAGTAGTTGGGGCTCTTGCGGCCGTTGCGGTGAATCCATTGCCTCGCGACGTCGATCCAGCCACGCCATGTCATCGGTCTCCACCCGAGCTTGAGGATGGTGTGCAGCCGGGTCCCTGTCAGCCAGTAGACAAGGAGCAGGCGGATGACGGCCGCGTGGGCGGCGACGTGTTGCGCCCAAAGGGCGGCGTCCCGCCCGCCGATGCGGACGAACTCCAGACGCCACTCGCCGTCGTGCATCACCCAATGCGTGACAAATCCGATGCCGTCCCAGACGTAGCCGAGGCAGTGCAGGATCGCGCGCTGGACCTCCTCCCAGACGAGGTCCGCCGTCTCGCCCGGCGTCGCTTCGGGAGTTTCGAACTCCACCCTGAAAGGAGGCCTGAACTCCCGCCGAAACCAGTCGAAGACCAACCGCATGAACGACAGCCGGAGCAGCACGGTGGTATCGCTCGGACCATCGACCTTTCCGCCGCCTTCGCGCGCACCGTGCTTCGGCTTGCTCTGCGCGAATTTCTTGTAGTCGATCCCGAAGTTGGCGTTGAGCGACCCGAGCCTGTCGTCCGTGACGAATTTCAGGATCTCCACCGCGGTGTGGCAGTGATCCTTGTAGGAGCGCATCGGATCGCGCTCGCCATGGCTGCGCGCTTCGAGGCGGGCGAGTTCCTCGTTCCCCGGGATGACGTTGCCCGGACGGACCCGCTCAAGATACATCCGGATCACGGTCGAAAAGCGGATGGTGGCGGGATCGAGCCGGGCGTGAAGCCGGAACAGGAGGTCGGCGCAATAGTTTTCGAAGAAGGCTACCGCCTCCGGACTGTCCAAGGGATTTTCAAGCCCTGCGGCGGCGACGCCCGTGCTCTTCTCGTCCTCGGTCCCACTATGCCGGACGATCACCATGGCCTGCCGCCCTTCCTCGGCCGGCCTGATCGCGAGGTACGGCGGCGGGCTTCCGATCTCGGCGCGTTCGTACAAATCCTCGAGGACCTCGAAGGCCCTCCTCCCGTCGCAGCTCGACAGGATCTTGCGGATGAGTTTCTGCCGCTTCGGGCCCAGGTCGTGGAGGTCGATGGGCGGCAGATGGTCGTCGCGTTTTTTCGCGCGATAATGCGAGGCCAATCACATGCCTCCCGTTGCGGAGGATTGCGGGGATTTCGACGAGCGACCGGCCGCGGCCCGGATCGCCAGCACGCGTCGGGTCGGTGCGCGTTGCCGGGAAGACTGAATGGCCATCTCATCTCCATGGGACTGAACGCGAACTAAGCGGGCGAGCGAACAAATTCGCGGCCGGGTCGCGGGACTACGTTGAGCGTGCGATTCTTCGGGTTGCGTCGGTCGGGACATCGGCTCGTTTCCTCAACGCGTTCCGAAATCCGCGGCCGACGGTCCGGACGCGAGGCGGATGCCGTGCGCATGCGACGGGTGCGCTCCCCCGGTCGGCCGCACACCGTCGACGATCTCCTCGGCATCGGCGGCGGAAACGCCGAACTCAGTGAGCCTCTCGACCTGCCACCAGAAGCGGCGCTCGAAAGCCGCCTGGTCCACGTCCTCGTCGCTCGGAGAACGACGGAAGTTGCCGACGTGATCGTACAGGTCGTTCAAATTGCGGAAGCCGTACATCCGCGCCATGAGATCGTGGCACTTCGACAAGGAGACCCCGTAGCCGCGGGCGTCCAGCGCCTTCTTCAGGAGCTTGCCCTTCCTCTTGGGGCGCTCTCGGCTCTCGCAGTGGAAGCGCAGGTCGTCACCGCGGGCGAGCTTCGGCGGGGTCGTCTCGGTGCCGTGGTGTTCGGTCCTGAATGAATTCATCGGGTTGCTCCCATGGGTTTCGGTTTGTTCGGTTCGGAGGCTCGTCATTTCGTTTGACCTATGCTGCTTGCGGTGATTCACTCTCTTTGGCTGCTGATTTAGCTGCCTATATAGATGAAATTAGCATACGGTACGTGCTAATTTAGTCAAGGGATACAACTGAAATGGCCGTGGCAGGGTTAACGGATGTTGAATCGGTGCAGACTGCCCATCGCGCGCTGGCTGCGGCGAAGGACGGCGGGCAGCCGTGGTTCGTCATCGGCTCGATCTTCTCGGAGGCACTTCGAAACGCGCGGGAACAAGACCATCGGGAGCTCCGAGAAGCCGCCGCCAAGGCGACGCGCCTTTCGCCGGGGGTGCTGCGCCGCTACGTCCTGCTGCTGGATCGATTGCGGAGCATCGCGGCCATCGAAGGTCTGGAAAGGGATGCGCTCCTGTCGCCGGTCTTCAACGCGGCGGAGGTCGCGGTTAGGATCTACGATCGCAACGCGACCGCCGGGATGTCGTCGCTTCGCGAACTCAAGGCCGGCGAAGTGACGCTCGTTCAACTGAGGGACCGGCTCACCAAGGTGCCGGTCGAGTTGACCGAACCTTCCGACGCGCCCGACGCCGTCGAAGGCGAAACGCGTATGCAGCGCAACGAGCGGATCGGCGGGGCCGTTATTCAGGAGCGGTCCGTGAAGGTCGCCTTCATGCTCCAGGCGTTGCGAGAATTTCTTCCATCGCTGTGGCCGGAAGCGGAGAAGATCCAGCGCCGCCCCCAATCGCCCTTCTTCACCGGGCATCAAGGATTCGAGGTCGTGGGAAAGGATCCCGAGAAGGCCGTCGTCGCCGGAATAGAGATGCTCATTCTCGACCGCGACCGCATCGACTATCTCGAGCGCGCATTGCCTTCGTACCTGACGCTCGCCACGTTCTACGATCGCTTCTACTTCGCGTTCTCGCCCGGTACTCCTGCCGGTTACGTATCGCATGCCGCGGAGTTGCTCGAAGCTTTCGACGCGGGGTCGATCGGCATCCTCGTCGTATCCTCGGAGGGTGCGGTAAACGCGATGACCGGGCTGCGCGCTGGTCCGGTTCCGAGCCGCGTCGGAAACTACGCGCTGCTGCGACGCGACCGGGCCGCGAACGCTCGAGTTTCGCCCGGCGAACCGGAAGATCCTGGAGAATGAATCCGGGCGCGTTTCCATCGCAGATGGCGGCAGTTTGCCTCGCCTCGGCATAGGGGCATCCGGATCCGCGTTCGACCGGCTGGATCCTGGCGCGGCGATCCCTTCGGACGACAGGTCCCTGCCGGCGGCACCCCCGGAAAGCGACCAGGTCGGGAACCCCGGCGTTAGAGAGTGTCGGCGATGTCCTTGAGCGCCCGCGCCGTGACGACGGCCGAGCGCAGCAGGCCGCCCCTTGGATAGCGCCGGGCCAGGCGCGATTCGGTGACCAACGGAAACGGCATCGGCTCCGAGGCGAACGCGGCCGCATCAGATTTCCCGTCGGTCCGAAACCAACGCACCACCGCGGCGCGCGGCAGCGAGACCCTGGAAGACCGTCCCGCGAACCAGATCAGCTTCAGCGCTTCCTCCGCCGCGAGATCATAGACCCGGTAGGGGACATTGCCGCTGTGGCTTGGAGGGACGACCCCCTTCGCGAGGTCGTCGATGTGCCCGGAGAGGAAGTGCTCAAGCGTCAGGCCGCGCCCCTTGGGTCCAAGCGGCTTCAAATCCCTGAACGCGGCGAGTGCTTCGGCCGCATGCTTCGCCGCGAGCGAGCCGGCGACCGCGATGACGAGACGCGAGGCGTCGTCGGCCGTCATCTCCGCGGCACCCCTGCCGTAACCAGTGAATGTGATGCCTCCCACCGCGCGGATCGTCTTGAGCTGCAACCGCACGCGGTCCGGCTCTTCGTCGAGCGCCGCGGCGACCGCGTCGGCCAACCGCATCGACGTGATCTTTTGCGCTTGAGGCGCGCTCCCAGCGAGATTCGTCATTTCCGTTAACCGTACACGCAAGTCCGTTCAGCGTCACTATTGTCACGCTGACATTTCAGCGCCACATTTGTTCCACTAAATAAATGAGGCCGACGGCAGGAGAAGGCAATGGGAAAACGAGTGAACAAAGCGTGCGGGCAGGTGATCGGCACTCCGTCGATTTTTCCGGAACGGGTCAGGCAGGCGGCCTCCCGTCTGACGGACTTCTTCGGCGATCGCAGGTTCGGCTCGATCGGGCGCGACGATTTTTGCGCTTATGTCGAGAAGAGCGCCGAGTGGCCTCCCGGGACGGACAATCGACCGATCGGCAGTCCTGCCGAACGCGCCCGCTACGACATCCACATCTTGGGGACAATTGCCGGCTTCGCCGGCGAAATCGCGCTGTGGGAACTGATCCAGACGTGGCTCGAAGAGAGCCCTGCCGCGAAGGCGGAGGAACGGGCATGATCCAATTCCTCGAAACGTCGTCGCGCGCCAAGGCGTACCGCTCCGACGAATTCCAGCGCGAAGTCGGGCAGATCCTGCAACGCGGCCGCCGCGACATCCGGCTCTTCGTCGACGCCCTGCTGAAGGCAGACCGCGTGCCGGTCGTTGCGCCGGGTCCGCAGCAGGATGCCGCGGTCGCAACCGAGGCGGCGCGTATCCTTTCGGCAGTGGCCTCCAGGCAGATCAAGGCCGCCTCGGTCGTACGGGTCACCACCCGCATTTTGGAGATGCCCCATCGGTGCGACGTCGTCGACCGTCAGCGCGAAGCGCCCGCGGCACCCGCCCCGAAACGCCGCGGCTCGTTCGAAGACGATCTCGCGGAGGCGCTCCGCACCACGTGGGAGGCCAGCGAAGGAATGGGTGCCGGCCTTCCCTACCCGCCCAACGTCACGGTCACGTGGAATGACGGCGGCACCGTGCTCTACGGGCGGATACAGGACATCAGGAGCAAAACAACGGCGCTGTATTCCAACGCCGCCATCCCCGCGGGACTCGACGGCACCTGGGACTACGTGCGCACCGACGCCGTGGGCGGCACCGTTTTCAGCGCACTCTCGCTGCTGGGATTTGCCGAATGCGTCCGCGACGCCGTGCGCGCGGATGGGGACGACGACGACGGGGGAAATCTTGCATGAAAAACGGCGGACCCCAGGCGGCACACACGCAGCCGTCCCGGCCGCATACCGAGCGCGTGTCAGTGAACGAGATCACGCCGCCTGAGATCACAGGCCAAATCCTCGCGCTATGCGACGATCTCGGCGCCATGGCGCCGCTTTATCTCAACGTGTCTCCTGCGCCGGAGGCGAGAATGGGATGGTGCTCGACCAACGTTCTCGATCAATGTCGCAAGGAAGGCGGCAGACCGCTCTACGGATGGCTGCTATGGGAAGCATCCGGACTGTATCTCAACGCGGAATTCCACTGCGTCTGGCGGGACGGGCAAGACCTTCACGACATCACACCGACGCAGGAAGGCGAAACATGCGTGCTGTTCGCGCCCGATCCGCGATACGCCGCGGATTTCGATTTCAAGAGGCGGCCCAACAACCGCCGCTTCCGTTCATACGGATGGGCCGAACGGGAGCCGCTCGTCCGGGCGAAGCTTGGCGAGGCGAGCGGCTCGGCGCTCGAATACAGAAGGCGAAGGGCGGAGAAGAAGAGCGTTACGCTTCGCCAGATGATCCTGTCGTCGCTTCCGCGCGATCGGCTGGAGATGCTGATCGACGAATTCCTCTTCGCCGCGGGGCGGACGGATGGGATGTTGACCGTAACCGAGCGCGGTACGGAGTGCTTGGCTCCGAATTCGGTCGCGGAGTATCGCCGCCGCGTGTTCGAGATCAACCTCATGAGGAAGAATATCTTCAAGATGGCGGACCGGGCCGTTCGCGGGACGACCGGGTTTTCGCTGTGAGGAAGTCGCCCGCTTGGCTCCTCTGCCGATCACGGGGTGCAATACATTCCTAGGCCGGCCGGTTGCGGCATGTGCCCGGCTAAGAGATGCAGTATCGCGGCGCGCGACGTCAGACCATAGCACTCGATTATGATAGGGATTCGAGA
This sequence comes from Hyphomicrobiales bacterium, assembly GCA_017305715.1. Taxonomy (GTDB): domain Bacteria; phylum Pseudomonadota; class Alphaproteobacteria; order Rhizobiales; family Xanthobacteraceae; genus Bradyrhizobium. Next base: position 85,024 of record JAFKKG010000020.1, read on the forward strand.
TGCCCTGTTTGCGCTTGCCCTGGAGACACAAGCTGACTGATCTCGACGAAGCGTGACTCGCGCGGTCACGGGGCGTGTCTCTCTGCAAAACGAAGGGAAGCCGTCGCGGAAAACCTGCGCCATCGAGATGCCGCCGTCAATCCGGCTTGGCCGCTACTGGCCCCGCGGAAGCTCCGGTCCCGGCAAGACCGCGCGGCGACGACGGATAGGTCTGCTCCCGGCCTTCAGCCCACGTCACTTCGCTGCGGTTGTGGGCACCGCGGTGAAGATGCAGCTATACCGGTACGTCGCGTGCCCCTTCCAATCCTTGTCGTTTTCCTCGGAGGCCGTGTAGTCGATGACGAAGTCCGGATATTGCGTCTGATAGGCCTGCTTCCGGGGTTCGCAATACTCGGCCCTGTTGTGGCCGCCGCCGACCCAGCCGGTAGTGTAGGGATCGAGCTTCGGCGGTGCCTTCGACACAGCCGGCGGACACCAGGAAAGCTGCGGCAGCAGTGCGCATGGCGCCTGCACCGCATCGCCGAATTTTCCGAGCGCGGACAGGAACGCCGCCGACGCCAAAATCACCGCGGTCGCCACGCCGAGGCCCCTGACGAGGGTCTTGGCCCAATTTGGCAGATGGTTACGCCTAACAGTCCCGCCCTCCAGGGTCTCAGACATCGTATTTCTCCCGCGCACGGCCCCTGCCGGTAGACGTAGGGAGTCTGACGCCGGTTTCAATTCGACCCGCGGAGGTACCACTCGCATGGGCGGCTCTGTTGTGGTATGATTCACGCATGAAACGCGGTTCCCCCAAATCCCCCTCCTCGCGGCAGTCCCATGTCCTGGGCGTGCGAAAATTTGCGGCGATTACCGCCGTCGAGGGACTGAGATTGTCGCCCGAGGGCAAGAAACGATTGGCTGCGACGAAAGCGGACAAGCTGACCCCGGACCAGCGGCGGGCCGAAGTGATCCGGGCCTATTCCGGCCGCAAAGGGCGCTAGTGGCTTTCGAGGGCTATGACGCCTTCGACGATCCGTATCTCTACAAAAATACTCCGGTATTGAAGAATCGCCTCGGGATCCGCGATCCAGGGACGCTTGAGGCCTTCGAAGTCGAAATGTCGAGCCTCAGGGCGGATGAGCCGCTTCCGTCTGGGCGTTTCGACGCAGTCCACTACCGCAAGATTCACCGACACCTTTTCCAGGACGTCTACCGTTGGGCAGGCAGACACCGAACTGTCCGAATTACGAAGGGAGGCAATCCCTTCTGTTTTCCGGAGCATATAGATTGGCAGATGAAGCAGCTATTCGCCCGTCTTGCTCACGGAGAACTGCTGCGCACCCAGGCGTTCGAGGCATTCGCGGCGCGCGCGGCGGAGTTCTTGTCCGAGCTGAACGCGATCCATCCCTTTCGTGAGGGAAATGGACGCACCCAATTGGCCTTCCTAGACCACGTTGCGGCCTACGCCGACCATCCGTTGCGCCTGGACCAAGTCAAGCGCGGCACGTTCCTACCTGCGATGATTGCAAGCTTCGCGGGAGATCTAGGTCCGTTGACCGTCGAACTGACGAAGCTGCAGGCCTGAATCGCTTATCGATCGAGAAGCCTCTTGGCCCGTTCGATCCGGTTCTTAAGCCCGTCCTGAAAGCTAGGGTCACGCCGGCGGTTTTCGATGTGCTCGGAGATCGCGGCCCGAATCACGTCGGAAACGGGGCGATCCTCGACCGTAGCCACGGTTTCGAGCGCCTCGGCCTGATCGGCCGAGAGACGAATAGTCATCGCTTTTGCTGGTTTCATGCCCTGATCTTGACACCATTACACCCCTCTTGTCAACCAGATTGGTTTCATGGTATCTTGGTATCTAACCATGGAGGTAGCTATGACAGACGAACATCAAGGCGGCGGTGCAGGCGGCGAAAAGCGCGTCGAGATCGAGGAAACCAAGGACCGCGAGGAACACGAAAAGAAGGTCTTCCACCTCAAGATCGATCGCACCGCGTACAAGGTTCACCAGCCGACGCTGACCGGCATCCAGCTCCGCAGCCTCGCGACGCCTCCGATCGGAGCGGATCGCGACCTGTTCGAGGTCGTTCCGGGCGGTTCGGACCGCAAGATTGCGGATACCGAGGTAGTCAAGATGCGCGACGGCCTGCGCTTCTTCACTGCGCCCGCGCAGATCAATCCCGGCCGCGACTGACAGGCGACGAAAATGCTGCCCCCGATCGACGTCGAATATCTGCAGGCAACCTGCCCGGGCCATTCCTTCTCGAGCGAGGCGGGAATGATGTGCGTGCTGATGCCCAACTTTCCGCTTCCGCCTGGATTCGACCAGGCCGGGTCGGACCTGCTGCTGCGGCTTTCGCCGGGCTATCCGGATGTCCCGCCGGACATGTGGTGGTTCGCTCCGGCCGTGCGTCGAACCGACGGCGCCGTCATCGCGGCGACCGAAGTGCGGGAGATGCATTTCGGGAGGGAATGGCAGCGGTGGTCACGCCATTTCAGCGCCGGCCAATGGAAATCGGGTATCGATTCGATCGAGAGCTATCTTGCTCTCGTCCGGATGGAACTTCTGGCCGCCGCAGCGCGGAGGGCCGCATGACCACGACATTGGTGTTGCCCGGCCAGATAGCCGACGACATCGACCGCGCTGCGCGCGGAAGCGATGAAACCGCCGGCGTCCTGATCGCCCGTGTCGTGGAAGCGCCGAACGGCGATGTCCGTCTTCTCGCACGCAAAATGATGTGGGTGACGTCCGACGCCTACGTGGTCCGCGAGAGCGATCGGCTGTCGATCGCCTCGCACGGATACGTGCCGGCCTTGGGCGAGGCCGAACGGCTGCAGGCCGCGGCCTTGTGGTTTCATACCCATCCGGGTCTCGACGGCATACCGCTTCCAAGCCGATGCGACCTTCGCGTAGACCGCGAAATCGCCGACCTGTTCCGACTTCGGACCGAAAATCCCTATTACGGGACGCTCATCGCCTCTCCGCGCGGTGGCGACATCGCCTTCTCCGGTACGCTGCAGCCCGAAGACAAACCGCCGATCCCGATCGAGCGGCTATGGCGGGTCGGCGATGCGCTCCGCCTTTCCCGCGGCTTCGATTCCTCGTCCGCGGCCATATCGCCGATCTTCGACCGCAACGTCCGCGCATTCGGATCGGCCATCCAGGGTGCCTTGGGCGATCTGAAGATCGGCATCGTGGGGAGCGGCGGGACCGGTTCGTCGGTCGCCGAACAACTGGTCCGGCTCGGCGTCCGGCACCTCACCCTGATCGACGTCGATACGCTGACGGAATCCAACGTCACCCGAGTCTACGGATCGACGCCCGGCGACGTCGGGCGAGCGAAGGTCGACGTCCTGCGCGAACACTTGTCCGGCATCGCCCCCGACCTGGAATGCAGGGCGATCGCGGCGATGGTGACGTTGGAAAGAACCGCCCGCGAACTGATCGGCTGCGACGTGATCTTCGGCTGCACCGACGACAACGCCGGGCGGCTGGTATTGTCGCGATTCGCAACCTACCTGATCGCGCCGGTGATCGATCTGGGCGTCCTCCTAAGTAGCGACGACGGCGGCCGCCTCGTCGGGATCGACGGGCGGGTAACGGTGCTGACGCCGGGTGCGGCGTGCCTCGTCTGCCGCGATCGAATCGACCTCGCGCGTGCGGCTTCGGAACTGATGACCCCGGAGGAGCGGAATCGGCTGGCGAACGAAGGTTATGCACCGGCCCTCGGCGGTGTCGAGCCGGCGGTGGTGGCATTCACCACCGCAATCGCGGCGGCCGCCGTCAACGAGTTGCTCGAGCGCCTCATCGGATACGGTCCGCAGCCCCGGCCGAACGAGGTGCTGCTGCGCTGGCATGAGCGGGAAATCTCCACGAACGTCATGTCTCCGCGACCGGGTCACTACTGTCATCCGGCGAACGAAAAGCTCGGCCGCGGCGCCGGTGCGCCGTTCCTCGATCAAGTGTGGCCGACACCATGAAGATTTCCTGGTGGCAATGGTGGCCGTTTCAAAAATGGCGCATCATCGGCAAGGTCGAATCGGCCGACGAAATCCCCGATGCGCTTCCCCGCAACAGCGCCGTGTTGGTAGGCTCGGCTGCGACGCCCAAGTGGATCGCATTCGACTGTCCATGCAGAACCGGGCATCGCATCATGCTGAATACCGATCGAATCAGGCTGCCTCACTGGCGGGTGGATCTGTCCGAACCATCCCGCCTGACCCTGTCGCCCAGCGTCGATTTCCGCGGCGACCGGCGACGTTGCCACTATTTCGTGCGTGCCGGAAAAATCGTTTGGGCGGGAGACAGAGACAGATGAGCAACGACACGGGCGATGAGCCAATGCCTGCGGCGGTCGCACCGGGGAACGAACCGCCGGCGTCCCCTCCGAGCAAGACACCGATGTTCACCGCCATGCATGCGCAGCGGTATCAGCGGCAATTGCTCATAAAGCAGTTGGAAGGCGAGACGAAACGCAAGCTCCTCTGCTTCGTCAGCGGTCACGCCGGACAAGTGAGCCGCGACGACACCGCCGGCTTCGTGGACATGCTGCACAACGTCGCTTCGGGCGAGCCGCTCGACCTGTTGCTTCATACGCCCGGCGGCGACATCGATGCGGCGGAAAAGCTGATAACGTTGCTGCGGACGACGGTCGGCGAAGACGGCTCCCTTCGCGTCATCGTCCCCGACTTCGCCAAGAGCGCCGGAACGCTGATGGCCTTGGGCGCCAATTCCATCGTCATGAGCGACTCCTCGGAATTGGGCACGATCGATCCGCAGATATGGCTCAAGGACGGCAAGGGCAACGACATCTGCCACTCGGTGCTGAACTACATCGACGCCTACGACGAGCTGGCGGCGGCGCTCCGCAGCAATCCGAACGATCCCGTCGCCCGCGCGATGTTCGACAAATTCGACCCCACGACGCTGCGCAAGTTCAAGGCGGTTCGCGACCGGGCGCGGACCTTCGCGGAGAACCAGTTGAAGCGGCGCGGAGCCAACTTCTCGAAGATCGCGAGCGAACTGATGGATACCAGGCAGTTTCCGTCGCACGGTCAAATGATCGGCTGGGAGGCGGCGGAGCGAATCGGCCTCACCATCGAATACATGCAGCGGACGGACCCGGTGTGGCGGCGCTATTGGGAATTGTACTGCCATCTGAGGCTCGCCGTTTCGAGCTCGGACGATCAGAAGATATTCGAGTCCTCCTACGTTTCATTGGTCTTCGATAGCTGACGGGCGCGGAAAAGCGCCCGCCGCGCAATCGATCCGAAAGGTAGGAGGATCATGGAACGACGCGTCATTGTTGTGGAGGGTCCGCTCGCGTTCGGCATTCGGCGGTTCCAAGCTGCGCGCGCGAACGACGTCGGATTGGAGATCCTTACGCTGCCGCTGCTTGCCGCCCGCCTGGCCGGCGGCTTTCGCCGTTTGGCGGACCGGGAGACGCTCTCGTCTGCTGTCGCAACAGCCCTGCGGGACGGCGGGTTTCAGCAACTGGACGGCGTCAGGAACCTGCCGGGCATGGTCCGGGCCGCGTTGCGGACGTTGGATCGCGCATGGAGCGCGGACCTGGATCTGGACGCTCTGGCGTCGGGATCTGCGCGCATTGCCGATCTTGCCTTGCTGCAGCGGAGGGTGACCGAATCCCTGCCGGATGGCGCGATGCTACCCCGCGAGTTGCGTGATGCGGCGCTGGGGCGCGTTCGCCTCGCTCCCAAGCTGTTCGCTTCCTTGAGACTCGAGAACCTCGTCGATGTCGAGCCGTTGTGGCGGCCTCTTCTAACCACGCTGGCGGCGCAGTTGGAAGTCTCCTGGGCGGCAGTCGGCGATTCGGACAGACGCTGGTTTCGGGGACGCCTTCTGCTTGCCGAACCGGCTTCACCCCGCGTCGTGCGCGGCGAGCTATGCGCCGATCCCCGGGCCGAAGTCGTGGAGGCTCTCCGATGGGCGCGCGAGCTGCTCAGTCGCGGCAGCTTGACCGCCTCGGATGTCGCGATCACCGCGGCCTCCCCATCGGCCTGGGACGAACACATGCTGGTGCTGGCGTCGCAAGCCGGCATTCCGGTTCATTTCTCGCACGGCATTCCCGCGCTCAGTACCTGGGAAGGGCAGTCGTGCGCGGCCTTGGCGGACGTGCTGGGCAATGGTTTGAGCCAGGAGCGCATCAGACGACTGCTCAGGCATGCGTCGCCGAGCGCGACGGGCCCGGTTCGCGACGATTGGGCGGCCGGCCTTCCATCGCAGGCGGGACTTTTCACCGTCGACCAATGGCGGCGGGCGCTGCGATCCGCGCGGGACCACCGCTCCGATCCGGACGCCGCCGAGCGGACGTTGATCCCGATGCTGGAATTGCTGGCCCACGGCCTTCCGAGTGCGGACGACGCCGGCAAGATGTTCCTCGGCGGCGCGAGCCTTGGTCTTTGGAAGGATGCGCTTCGGAACGCGCCGCCGGCCGCGGTCGCGCTTTCGCTCGAAAGTCTTCGCATCCGGGACGATCGGGATCCGGCGAACAGCGTCGTTTGGTGTCCCGCATCTCATCTCGTCGGTGCGCCCCGTCCGTGGACGCGGTTGCTCGGCGTCGCCGGCAGGACCTGGCCCCGATCGGACAGCGAGGATCCCCTGCTGCCCGATCACATCCTTTCGCGTCGCAGGCTCATTCCCGTCTCGGTCGCGCAGCGTGACCGGCGGGCCTTCGAGATCCTGCTTCGACAGCAGTCGGAGGAGATCGTCCTGTCCCGCGGCCAGCGCTCGACGGACGGGCGGCTGCAGGCCAACAGCGCACTCTGGCCGGCAACGGCCCCGGTCCGCACGAACGCCCGCACGCGAATTCCCGAGCACGCCTTCAGCGAGGCCGACCGGTTGCTTGCGAGGGCGGCGGAAGCGGGAAAGTCCGCCCGCATCAAGGCGACGTTAACGTGCTGGCGCAATTGGGGCCGGGCTGAGGCCACCCCTCACGACGGCGCGCTGCGCGCACGGCATCCCGCCGTCGACCGCGCGTTGGCGCGCCTGCATTCCGCGACCTCGTTGAAGCTGATGGTCCGCGATCCGCTAGGGTTCTTGTGGCGGTACGCCCTGGGAATGAGATCCGTCGCGCTGGCGGAACTGCCGTTGGCGTTGGACGCCCTCACCTTCGGCGAACTGGTCCACGAATTGCTCGGGCGGACGATCGACGCGCTCGAACCCGTTCCCGGATTCGTCCGAGCGTCGCGCGACGAGATCGAGCGTGCATTGGCCGGCGCGGTCGATCATGTAGCCGGGCAATGGCCGCTCGAGCGTCCCGTGCCGCCCGCCCTGTTGTGGAAACATTCACTGGACGAGGCCGCGCGGCGGGCATTGAGAGGACTGACGATCGACGAGAGCTTCGAACCGGACACGACGAGCTGGAGCGAGGTCGGATTCGGCCTCCCCGTCGCTCCGCAAAGCGCGCGTTCTCCGTGGCCCCTGGAGGGCGAGATCTTCATCGGAACGGAGAAATTGAGGTTGAGCGGACGGATCGATCGCGTCGACTTCGCCGCCGGCGGGCGTGCCGTCCGGATCTCCGACTACAAGACCGGCGCCGTCCCACGGCGTCCCGACAAAATCGTGGTGGACCGGGGAAGGGAGCTGCAACGCGTGCTTTACGCGGCGGCTGTCAGCCAACTCCTTCCGGACGCCGTCAGGATGATCTCCCGCCTGGTCTACCTCGACGGCGTGTCGCAGCCGTTTGCGCTGAAGCAGGACACGCTTGCCTCCGCCGCCGCCGATGTCGCCGGCTTTCTGGACACGGCCTGCAAGCTGCTCCGTACAGGAAATTCATGTCCCGGACCGGACGCCCGAGACCCCTACAACGACCTGCGTCTCGCGCTTCCCGCCGATCTCGATGCCTATCTCGCGCTGAAGGCGAAGGCTTTCGGCGTCCTGACCCGCGAACTCGATCCGCTGTGGAGCGCACCATGAAGCTGGCGGACGCCGACCAGCGTCGACGGGTGTTGACGGATTTCGACACGACGCTTCTCGTCGAGGCGGCGGCCGGGACGGGAAAAACCTCCCTGATCGCCGGCCGGGTGGCGATGCTTCTGGCAGGCGGCGCCGCCCCGTCGGAAATCGCGGCCATCACGTTCACGGAACTGGCGGCGGGCGAGTTGGCGCTCCGCATCCGTTGGTACGTCGCGAGCCTGCTCGCGGGCGTCGTTCCGGATGTCCTCAAGGCCGCACTGCCGGAAGGCTTGAACGCGCAACAGGGAGCAAACCTGGCATCCGCCGCCGAACATCTGGATGAAATCAGCACGTCGACGATCCATGGCTTCTGTCAGGAGATCATCCGGAGCTACGCGATCGAGACCGCGCTGGATCCCGGATCGCGCGTGATGGACGCGGCGGGCTCCGACGCGATGTTCGAGGCTATTTTCCGGGCCTGGCTGGTCGACCGCCTGTCCGGCAAGGTCGGAGCCGACGATCCGGTGGTCGTGCTCTCCGAGCACGATCCTCTCAAGGTCGTCGGGCTGGTCAAGAGCCTCGCGGAGTTGAAGCGGCGTCATCCGAAGGCCGGGACCAGCCGGGCCGATTTCAAGCGCCGCACCGATCTCGACCTGATCGAGGCGGTCGATAGGTTCGTTCGCTGGTTCGCCGGAAATCCCGACGAACCGCAGACGGCCCGGCTGCTCGACGACCTCGCAACCCTGTCGGCGTTCTACGGCGATTGCTTCAAGACCGCGCCGACATTCAGGGACTTGTGGAGGCTCGGGCAGCCGCCGCGGGTCAATTCGATGGAAGCGCGAAGCTTCAATCTCGGCTCCTACCGCCGCAAGACGGCTTGGGTGAAAAAGTACGGGGCCGGCCGCGGCGAGGCGCTCAACCGCGAGGCCGAAAGCCATTTTGCGAACGTGGAGCGGACCTACCGCGAACTGCTCGGTCACATCGCCGACGGACTTGTCAGCGCGCTCGCGAGCGTGCTTGACGACGTCGTCGCCGCCTACGCCCGGCGGAAGCAGGAAGCCGCCGTGCTGGATTTCGACGATCTTCTCGTCATGGCCCACGATCTGGTCTGCAAGCACGAACCGGTCAGAGCCGCACTCGGCCGTCGATTCCTGCACATGTTTGTGGACGAATTCCAGGACACCGACCGGGTTCAGGCCGCGATCATCTTTTCGATCGCCGCGGAGGCGGCGCCCCGCCGCTGGCAGGAAGCGCGGCTTCGACGCGGTTCGCTCTTCCTGGTGGGAGATCCGAAGCAAGCCATCTATCGCTTCCGCGGCGCGGACATCCAGGCCTACAACGAGGCGCGCGCGACCATCGCCGCACAAACGGACGGCGCCGTGGTGGAGATCACCGCCAACTTCCGCTCGCAGGCGCAGATCATCGACCACGTCAATCAATGCTTCGAACCGGTCCTGCAGTCGGAGGGGCAGCCCGGTTACGTTCGTCTGACGGCGACGCTCGATCGCGCCGAGCACGGCCTTCCATGCGCCGCAAAGGTAACGGTTGCACTCCCCAAAGACCCGTCCGCCGATAGCCAGCGCGACGAAGAGGCAGTTATCGTCGCGAGGATCTGCCGCAATCTCATCGGCTCGATCGCGGTGAAGCGTACGGACGGATCGGTCACTCCCCTCGTCGCGGGCGACATCGGATTGCTGGCGCCGACGGGCAAGGACCTGTGGCGGTTTGAAAGGGCGCTTGAGGCCGAGGGCCTGTCCGTTGCCTCGCAGGCGGGAAAGACGCTGTTCCTCCAGCAGGAAACGCAGGATGTCCTGGCATTGCTGCGCGTGCTCGCCGATGCGCGCGACACCCTCGCCTTCGGAGCGTTGATGAGGGGACCGATAGTGGGGCTCACGGACGAGGAACTGCTCGACATCGCAGAACGCATCCACGAAGCCTCCGGGGAGGAACGGCCAGCAACCTTCAACGTTCGAACGCCGCTAGACCAGATATCCCACCCCGTCGCCAAACCGGTACTTGCGGCCCTGCAGGATCTTCGGCGCCGCGCCGCAAGAACCACGCCGCGCATGCTCCTGTCGGAAGCGATAGAGCGCCTGCATTTGCGCGTCGTTCTCGCCGCCAGGCACGGCAGCCGCAGTTCACGGGCGCTCGCAAACCTCGATGCCCTGATCGAGATGGCACGACCTTACAACGTGTCCGGTCTCCGCGCTTTCGTCAGGAATCTGCAATCCGATTGGGAGTCCCGTTCCCAGCGCCCCGAAGGCCGGATCGACGCTTCGGACGAAGCCGTGGAGATCGTCACGATTCACAGTTCTAAGGGACTGGAATGGCCGGTCGTCATCCCGATCAATACCTCCACCGAATTTCCGCCGCCGCCGCAATTCATCCATCGTCGATCCGACGACACGCTGCACTGGGTGCTCGGCGGCGTCATGCCGCCCGAGCTTTCGGCGGCCCGCGACGAGGAAAAACGTGAGCAGACGCTCGAGCGTCAACGCATGTGGTACGTGGCCTGCACCCGCGCCCGCGATCTGCTCGTCATCCCCCACCTGCCCGAGGCTTCGTCGCAATCGTGGTCGAAGATCCTGAACTTGGGGCATGCATCGCTGCCCGAACTGGACCTTACGGGGCTGCCTGCGTCGACCGCGGTGCGCGCGGCTCAACCGGTCAACGGGCAGACCGCCGCTGTGTTTGCGGAGGAAGCGCAGAGAATGTCGGCTGCGGCGCCCCCGCTGGATTGGCGACGTCCGAGCTCTCACGACCGGGACCGCACCGAAATTCTCGAACCGAGCGCGCGCAGCATCGACGACGCTTTCGAATTCGTGCAGCCGATCGGAGGGGGGCGCATGAGGGGCATCGTGCTGCACAAGCTCATGGAGGAGTTTCTCACCGGAGAACTGGACGACAGCGTTCCGGATCTGGTCGAGACGCGTGCCGCAACCCTGTTGCGCGAGTTGAAAGGCCTGGAAGGAGTAACCTCGCTACCCGATCCGGATCCTGCGGAGATGGCCCGGACGGCGGCAGGTGCGCTGAAATTCACCGACGTCGCCGCCCTCAGGGAGCATCTCATTCCGGAGGTGCCTGTCTGGTCGAGTTTGGATGGTGGCAGGTTGATGGCGGGCCGCGCCGACGCGGTGGCTGTGCGGGGGGAAACACTTCTCGCCGTTCTGGATTGGAAGAGCGACGTATCGCCCAGCCGGGAGGATCGATCCGGCCATATCGCGCAATTGACCGACTACGTTTCAACGATCGGCGCCCCGAAGGGCGCCATCGTCTACATGAGCCTCGGCGAAGTGGTTTGGATCGAGCCTGGCCGGGCTAAGCCTCTGCGCGGCTGACCGCGCCAGGCATCCGCGGATCGGATCAGTGCGTGCCCATTACTGTTTCGGCGCACGGGACATCGTCGAGGAGTAGAGAACCCTGGGCGACGGCCCCCGCCAGACGAGTTCGCCATCTTCGAGGAAGAACTGGGTGGTTCCGGCGAAGACCTCTTCCGGCAGCAGCACTGCGGCGTTGGGGTTATGATAGATTTCGATCTCGTCGGGCCAATGCTCTACGTAGTCCGGATCCTCGATGTTGAGTTCGAAGGTAACCGGCTCGAACGCGCCCGGCGTGGGGTCGTTCAGGCCGCCGCCCCGGACCAGGGTGACGTCGGACGCTTGGGCATGAAGGATTCCGAGGTCGCCAAGCTTCTCATCCTTCGCGAGCGCAATCTTCAACGCCTGAAGGCCGCGGTCGAGGAATTGGACGTGCCGAAACGACAGAAACGGGGCAAAGCCAAGATACTGCCGACCATCACCGCCCATATGACGGCCGACGAACATGTGAAGGATTTTCATAATCACGCCGTAGCGTGCCGACTTAGCAGATCGGCTGCGGCAGCGATTCTTATCAACAAGGAGATCGAAGAACGCTGGCTTGAACGCTCGATCGCAAAGCCCTGACCTTTCCGCGTTCATCGGAAATCCCTCGTTTTCACCTTGATGCTGTCGATGTGCAGGTCCGGAACGTAAATGTCCCGCGGCTTCGGCCCCTTCGGCGGCAGGCTGCGCGGGTCGATGCCCGGGCTGCCGTGATGGAATTCGTCGCCGCGTCCGTGCGGCAGCGGAAATCCGATAACGCACGGTTTGCACTCCCCGCCTGGCTCTTTCCAAGAAAGCTACACGGAGAAAGCATTCGGAAGCGGCGCGTTCTGGTTGCCTAACGAATTTGCGGCCGCGAAATCTGCCGCACATCCTCTGCAGAAGGTGGCCGGCGCCGTGCGAGCCGCAACCCAAGGCCCACGCATCGACGTCGGTGCCCGCATGCGTGGCATGTGGCGATCGTAGTCAAAAGTGCGACGACCGAAAGTTTCGGGCGTCGTTCGGTTTCGGGATGCTTATCGGTCGCGATTTGCCGCGACAGCTCGGAGTAGCGAAGTGTCGATCGCCGGCAACAAGTTCTGCGTGTTCTGCGGAGGACCGCCCGCTTCCAAGACCCGGGAGCACGTCGTCCCATACTGGCTGCTCGAGATGACATGCGATCCTCTTCAGGTCGTTCCATTTGGCATAAACTCATCGACAGGAGTTTGTTCATGCACTTCCAGGCGCTGGACACCATGTATTGGTCCGTCGTCGATATCGTCGATACGATCGTTGCCGAGGCGGGCTCCGCCCAACTGATGACTATCGCATCCTTCCTCAAAGATGATCTTTACACAGTCCTGCGGTATAATCTCGACCATACCGTCGATCTGTTCCGGCGCTATTCCTATCCCAACGTCGGCAAGATCAGGCGCCGGGCTTTCGTCCGCGAATTGCAGGACTTGCTAGAGGCCCGTCGCGACCTTCTTCCGCGGTTCAATTTCCAGATGCTGAAGGGCCTTCTGCAGACCGCCGAGGGAGTGGACTCGCTCCCCTTCCTGGAAGACGAAGCACCCAACGTACTGATCGACGAATTCGGCGCGTTCTACATCAAGAGGCTCGGCCTGTTTAAGAACTCGACGCACATTCTCGACATCGAAGAGGCGCTAGAGGCCCGCTTGGCCGCGGAAACATTTGTGGACAACGGACGCATGTTGCGGAACTACCGGTTTGTCGATTCCAAGCAGGAAGCCGGTATCCAGATTGCCGACGCCGTCGTCGGACTGCTCGGAAAATGCTTCACGTTCATGAACCGGACCCCGTTGGCCGAGTTGCGCGATGCAAGATCGCGCTTCACGCCGCTCCAATCGCGCAATCTCGTTTTGCTGGCCAACATCGTCGACCGCTCGACCGCCGAGAATGCGACGTTCGCGAGCTATGTGCTCAGCACTGAAGACCCGCGCAGGTGCATCTTCCTTCTTGAGTGCTAGGTCTGCGAGAGAGCCTGGCCGGCAGTTACAATGAAGCGGCGCCGCGGCGCAGTTCATGACCGGTTGACCACGAACGACAGGAAGTGCGCTGCGCGCGTCACCCTCCGCCGATGTAAAGGGCTTTGAACTTTTCGTGGTCGCGAAGCGCGGCCGGTCGATAGGGACCGCCGCCGGCGCATTGAGCGACAGACGGATACGTAAATCTCTGATCCACCGTCGGATGCACCCGCGCCTTATCGTCGATGGTCCGGATCTTCACTTCCCAATTCCGGCCGGCCAGAAGTTTCCTGAGGAAGGCGGGCAGCTTTTCGGCGTAAGAATCCAGCGTGTCCTGCGTTCCGGCGATTTCGCAGTGCTGCACCCCATCCGCCCGCGGATAGAGATACAGCGGCTGTCCGACATCGGCGGTGTTCGGCATCTTGTCCCCGTTGACGAAGATCGGACCGGTCTTCAGGCCATCCGGCACCTCGGTCGCCTTCTCGGCCATCCAGGCGAGCGCGGCATCCGAAAGCCTGGATTCAGCCTCCGGATAGCTGCCGCCCACGTCGGAGTGGTTGCCGGCGAACCAAAGCTGCACCAGGTCGGTGCGATCTTCGCTCGCCTCCCGTCCTTGCTTCACGAGCTGTCCCCAGGGCACCCGGTCGAAATCCTTCCGCGTTTCGTCGATCGCGTTCGCGGACCGGGCGTATCCGACGTGCTTGCTCAAAAGGCGGTCGAAGTTCGCGCCTTTCCATTCGGCAGAGTGGGTGCTCACGTCGCCCTTGTTGGGGAAGTCACGGATCGTCTTGATGTTTGCCGCCTTCTGCCTTGGCCAGAATACCAGGTTCGCGACGATGCCGGCCCCGACGACCAGCAGCCAGAAAGGCCACCAAAATCCGAGCCCCGTCGCCCGATCCACGACGCCGGCTATCGCCAGGGCGGGAATGATCGCGCCGAGCACGGCGGCTATCGCGACGCCAGCGCCGAGTCCCAGATGGATCAATTGCCGACGCATGCCGGTCGCACCGAGTGCCGCGACCGTGTCGAACACGCCGATGAAGTACGGTGCCGCGTTGGAGTCGGAGCCATTTCCCGATCCGTACGCGACCTGGAAGCGACGTGCGAGTTCGATGCGCTCCGCTTCGAATTCGGCACGCGGGTGTCCGGCACCGTGCTCCAGCACCGTGTCGACCGCCTCCCACGCGATGTCCCGCACGGTTTTGCGGAAGCGGATGAGACGGCCCGTCCGCCCTTTCGTCGGAATTCCGCATAGCATCAGCAGATTTGCAACGCATCGAGCGGTGTATGCGCCCCTGCTGAACCCGAACAGAAATATGCGGTCGCCGGGCTCATAGTGATTGATGATGAATTCGTAACAGTCGGCGATGTTTCGCTTGATGCCTTCGCCGGTCACCGATCCGAGCATCTTCTGCGCGAACCGAACGGGCGCGGTCATCGCGGTGGAGCCGATGTCGGTCCCCAAGCCGGCATCGTAGAAGCTCACTTGCCCATGGGGGTCCATCGCGTTGCCCGGGTGATTCCGCGACGTCCAGTATAGCTTGTAGATGTTGCTGATGCGCTGCTCGGGCCTGACGCCGCCGTCCTGGCCGGTGCCGTCGGAGAAGACCACGATATTCTTGGACATATTGCCCTCCGGAAGGCGGTTCAAAGAGTATGGACTGGAGTGAAGGCAGGCGCCGGTCTGTCGAAAAAATGACGTCGTAATTCGGGTAACTGCTCCCGCGCCTCGGCGACTGCGCGGCTCTTCATTTCGGCGATGCGCGAGGCGTTGTCGAGCGTGTAACGTCCCTCGGGAGCGGTCTGATCGATCCGCCAGATCGCCTTGTGGTCGTGCCCATCGCCCGTGAGAATCTTCGCGGTGCCGATCGCACTGTGGGATTGGCCGGCCATGAACAGGCGCGTCAGGGAAGTCGCCATCGGCAACTTGCCCCTCCATTTCGGGGGTGCCTTCACGTCGTTGATGGTGCCGATGCTCAATATCTTCAGGCGGTTGGCAGGCCATCCCAGCATCCCGATCGCCTCGACGGTCGCCGCGCCGATCGGGTTGTTGGCCCACACCCCGCCATCGACGAGTTCGACGAAGTCGCCGGTCGTATGGGGCTTCAGGAATGTCGGCGCGGCTGCGGTCGCCATCGCCGCATCGACCGCGAGCTGCTTGTAGTCGCTCTCGAGTCTGGGATGGTGCGCGGTCTTGTAGATGTAGACGCGCTCGAGCATCGGATTCCATGCCGGGATCAGCAATCGGTTCCTGCTTTCGCCCATGCGGCGGTCCTTGAGAACGCCGACGAGGGCGGCATGCAGGTTGTCGGACGAGTATTTGGAGCCGACCAGGTGCAGGGCGCCGCGCCACCGCTGATGAAACCAGGTCCGGACGCGACCATGCTGCTGGTCGAATATCGCCGGGCCCTGCTCTTCATAAAGCTTGAGGATGTCCTGCGCCGAAACGCCCATTCCCAGACCGATGGCGATGATGCCGCCGGTCGAGGTGCCGGTGATGAGGTCGAAGTAGGAGCCGATCGGATGATCGAGGTGTTCCTGGAGCCTTGCGAGAAACGCCGCCGGAAACACGCCGCGGATTCCGCCGCCGTCGAGCGACAGAATTCTGTACGTGGGCGGATCGTGCGAAACCTGGGTCATGTCAGACGATCCAATCGACTTCCCGCAGACCGTCGGAGCTGGGCGATCCTTCTCTGGCCCTTCGTCGTTTCGACGTGCGCGTCTCGACTTCGGGCGCATCCGGATGCTCGCCGCCGCCTTTCCACTCGTCTGACGCCAACCATTCTTCGTAGTAGAAGAGCCAGAGAATCGCCCATGGCACGATGGTGGCGTCGATCCGCATCCACGGCTGCCATTCATACGTCCGCGGCAGATAGAGGCATAGGCGTGGCGGATCCTGTCGATAGACATGAGGCAGGCGCCGCCCCTCGGCGAGCAGCCTAAGGTCGGGACTTTCGACGAAAACCTCGGGCGTCTCGCCCTCCCGGAATTCGATCCGCAAGCGATAGAACCTGCTCAGCGGAGACGGCGTCACTTCGCAACGCCACACGAAAGCTCCGGCATGGAGTTCGCCGAAGCCGGCGCTCAACGGATGCGACTGCAGATTCAGGAACTGCTGGCTGGCCGTAAGTGCCCGGCGGCGACCGAGGATCATCAGCCGTCGCTCCCGAAGAAGGTGTTCCCGCGAACCGCGGTCGATGCGGGAAAAGCGGACACGCCGAGGCCCAACGCCGGCGTGGCCAGGAGCCGACCGGTGCGCCTGGCAGTCGTAACCGATTTAGTCATTCCAACCAGCGCCCGGGCCGCCGGCGTCTCGCCGAAAGCGCCGCCGAGGCGCTTGGAGAGGGCGTCGAGCCCTTCGACGTGCGCCAGATTCTCCAGATCGGCGAGAAGCCGGCCCTGCCAAGAATAGAAGGCATGGGCGCGGCGCGCGTCGGCATTCCATTTTTCCGCGAAGTTCTCGTTGTCGGTTGTCTCGTTCCAGATGAACCACTGCCGTCGCCCGCCGGAGTCGTCGATCTGGACGAAGACGGGCATGTTGCGGATCACGTCGCACAGGAGATCTAGCTCGCTGTCGTACACGCGGTTGCGCACGCAGAATTCGTAGCTCCTCGACGCGAGCGTGGTGATGATGACGGAGATCGGCGCGAGGCAGGGGTCCAACTCCAGGAAGTGGATGTCGCGGTGGCGTTTCGCGAGCTGCACGGTCCGGGGCAGAATTCCCTTGAAGCCGACCTGCTCGGGGTAGGGTTCGATCTGGGACCGCGCGCTGTCGGCCGCGATGGCGCCCTTCATCAGCCGCATCTGCGGCATGAGCTTCGAGCGCTCCAGAAACAGCGCCTTGTAGCCCTTCGGATTCGACGCGGACCAGGCGCGCAGCGCCTTGTCGGGCACCAGCTCGCCGCCACGGTGGCAGGCCGGATTCAGAATTGACGGCGTGATGTCGAGGTGGAATTCGTTGGCGTAGTTCAGGCGCCAGCACCGCCCCATCTCCTCGAGGATGCGGGCATAGTGCCCATTGGCGCGCAACCGGTCGCCGATGGCGGCCTTGAGCGATGCCGGAGAGACGATGTGATCCGGCTCGGGCACGTGAGCGACCAGATCGACGTCGTGCTCATAGCTGCCGATGGGCTTCACGGTGGTACCGATGGCCGTCGATCCCTGAAGGTAGATCGCGATCATGCTGATCAGCGGATCTTCGGCTTCCGCCAGCCAACGCCCGACGCCTTCGTAGCGGCTCTTGGCAAGCTCGAACTGGCTGTCGGTCAGTTCGAGCGCTTGGCACATCCTTTCGAGGACGCCGACAAGCTGCACATTCTTCATAACGGTCCGCTGGTCGGCGTACATCCGATTCTCCTAGTTCACGCGCGAATTCCCCGATCCGAGCCGCCCGACACTGCAATTACCCGCAAGCTTCAATTCCGCCTTAGGGTAATAGTAAGTATCGCTACTCCGAACATCACAGACGCCTTGCCGGGAGTCAAGAACGAGATATATTGCTACTCCGAACAGGGAGACTGCATGCCAAAGACGATGTCGCGGAAAGTCGGCGAGCAAATCCGAAAACTGCGTACCGACAAGAAGTTGACGCTCGACAAGCTCGCGGAAGAAGCCGGGCTATCGAAGTCCTATCTATGGGAGCTCGAAAACAAGAACCCGCCGCGGCCGTCCGCCGAAAAACTGGCAGGACTGGCCAAGGCGCTCGGTGTCACCGTCGACTTTCTCATGGGAACCGATTCGGACCAGGACCTAGTGACGGCGCAGGACCGCGCGTTCTTTCGCGAGTACCAGCAGATGAGCGCGCCGATGAAGGAAAAGCTTCGCCGGATGAAAAAGCTGTTGGACGAAAAATGATCGATACGGCGGGCTGGGGAGTCGAGCGATGGGCGTTCCATCTGACCCATCTGCTCAACGCGGCGAACCCGCCCGACCGTCACCGGTTCGACGTCGGAGAACTGGCGAAGGAAGTATCGCGGAATTTCTTTCCCGAGGATCCGATATCGGAAGTCGTCGAGGACGACTTGGACGGATTCCTAGGCGCGCTAGTACCGTCCGAGAGCGGCAAGAGGTGGGGAATCCTGGTCGACGGCAACGCGTCCCCGCAGCGACAGCGGTTCACGATTGGTCACGAACTCGGACACTATCTGCTTCACCGCAAGAAGTATCCCAACGGCATTCATTGCGACGAAGCCGCCGTCGACGGCCGGGACGGAGTCCTGGTCGAACAGGAGGCGAACGCCTTCTCCGCAACGCTGCTGATGCCGCTCGACGACTTCAAGCGGCGGATTTCGGCCAAGGACGTCCCTTCGTTCGACGACCTCGGCGCCTGCGCCGAGCGCTACGACGTCTCGCTCACTGCGGCAATGCTGCGTTGGCTGCGCTATACCGACCGGCGGTCCATCATGATCGTGTCGACCGACGGTTTCGCGAACTGGGCCTGGTCCAGCGAACCGGCCTTCAAGTCCGGACGCTACATCCGGACGCGAAGCGGGCCGCCCTACGAACTTCCCGTCGGATCGGGAGCCGCCGCGGGCAAGTTTTCGGACGAATTGCGGGCGGGCATCGAGCACGCCGCCGGCGTCTGGTTCAACGAGCCTGTGCGCGAACTGTCGTTTCACGCCACCAATCTGAACGCGATCTACACGCTGCTCCACTTCAGGAATGCGGACGGCGGCGTGTGGCATGCGGAACCTGAAACCGAGGACAGCTACGACCGGTTCAACCGAACGTAGGCTTGCTCGCACTATTGGTCCGGACCCGCCTTTCCCGGGCGGGCGGGACGGCGGGCACCAGCCTTTGTCTTGGAACGGCATCGACGGTCTTGCATCGGCGCCGCCACGACTTCGTATCTCGGATGCTTCGCTATCTCGGGATACATGACATCCGGCGTCACCTCGCCATATCCTTCGCCCTCGGTGCGCGGCGCATGCCCCTGGATGCAATCGAGAATCAACCAGTCCATTCGCGATTTCCTGCCCACGGTCTTGAAGCGGTGGCGCCAGCCATGATTCGGCTTGACCAGCGGGTCCTTGATGCCGAGGCCGCGCACCCATTCGGCAAGCTTGTTGCCGACGCTCGCATAGGTCGGATTTTTTCTGTCGGGATTCCGTTGCCTGGCGATGGAATAGAACAGGGGGGCAGTGCCCCGCTTGGCGCGGGCGAATTCGACGAACCCCTGTTCCAACAGATGCGGGTGCAGCGGCACGTTCCGCTCCCGCGAGGTCTTCACGGTGCCGGCCTCGGGAGTGATGTGGATGCACCAGATTCCGTCGATTTCCTTGACGTCCTTCGCGCGGAGTTGGGTAATCTCGTTGACCCGCGCGCCGGTGTACGCGCAGATCCACGGCACCCACCGCCGCGCCGCGGCGTTCTCCTTGCTCATCAGCTTGTTGAGCGGTGCCAAGGCGGCCGATAGAATCCTGTCGGCCTCGTCGTCGCGGAAGCCCCGCATCTTGGTTTCGTGCTTGTCGCTGACTTCGACGTGGACTTCCGCGCTGGGATCGGCCGGCAACTTCTTCATCCGCTTCGCCCAGCCGAAGAACGCCTTCATGGCGGCGATATATCCGTCACGCACCGTGACCTTCGAAAGCTTGGACCCCATCAACGCGTCGCGCCAATCCAGCAGGTGCTTTTCGGTCACCTTGCTCATGTCGTTGCTGCCGGTACGGCGAATCAGTGCGCAGAAATAGGGCTCCCACTTTTTCTTGGTGGACGCTGCGATCATCTTGGCTTCGCAGAATTCCTGCCAGAGGCCGTCGAACACTTGCTTGGCGTCGGGCGGCACGAATTTGGGAAAGCGGTCGGCGTCGGGGTCCGGGCGGTAGTCCCCCCGGGCGTTCTTCAGAAGTTGCTTCGAGGCCTGCTCCTTCGCGTCGACGTAGGCGTGAATGAAGCCGAACAGCTGGTCGCCGACGAGATTGAGCCCGCGCTTCTGCAGAAACGAACGGACCTCGCCGCCGAAGGAGCTTAAGAGATGCAATCCCGAAGGCACGCCTCCGACGATCGGCCTTTTGCGGTTGGTGTGCTTGGTAAGGGCCTCCTCCCAGTCCCGCGGCGGACCGGGATTGGCGCGGTGGGTCGCCACCATCTCGTCGTAGAACTCGCCGGCAAGGGCCGTGATCTGTTCGTGCGACAGGTCGGACGGCGGCGTGCCGTGCAGATTCTCGCGCCAGGCGCGCTCGAGCCTCAGGTTCTCCTCCTGGCACAGAAGCACGGCCTCGTCCCAGTCGGTGGTGTTGAGCGACTTCTTGATTTCGCCGTGCATTCCGAACTTGGCGAACTTCGCCGGCACGCGCCGGCGGAACCAGTAGAAACGGCTACGCGGATTTTCCCAAGGCAAGATCATTCGAAGACCCATGGTGGACCACTCCTGTGTACCACCGGCCGTTTTCGAAAAGCCTTAGTTCATCGATACAATTTGAATTTCTTGAGTTTCCGGCGCTTTTTGGCGGAGAGGGAGGGATTCGAACCCCCGATAGGCTTGCACCTATGCCGCATTTCGAGTGCGGTGCATTCGACCACTCTGCCACCTCTCCAGGCGCCAATTCGGGTGATTCCTCACCCGCGGTCGGGGCGAGTTCTAGGCGAGGACGGCGGGCCAGACAAGGCGCGGGGCCAAGATTTCGCCATCGACCCGAGCGGACCCGGGACACCAAAAAAAGGAGCCAAAAATGCAGCATTTGACGGTTCGGGCCAATGGCGCGGCGTTCCATGTCGCCTGCACGGGCCATGGTCCGCCGCTGCTGTTGCTGCATGGCTGGCCGGAATTCTGGCTGACCTGGGAGCCGGTCATGGCACGGCTGGCCGATCGCTTCACCTTATATGCGCCGGACCTGCGCGGCTTCGGCGACAGCGACAAGCCGGAAGGGCTGTTCGGTCCCGACCAGCAGGCGGCCGACATGTTGGCATTGATGGACGCGCTTGGGCTCAACCAGGCCGGCATCGTCGGCCATGATGTCGGCGGCGCCCTGATGCAGCCCCTGGCGCGCCAGGCCCCCGCGCGCATCTCGGGACTGTTCTTCTTCGACTTCGTCTATCCCGGAATCGGCCCGCGGATGGCGGAGCCGGAGCGGCTCAACAACATCTGGTATCAATCGTTCCACCAGATGGAGATGGCCCCTGCGCTGGTCGGCGCCAGCCGTGAAAGCTGCGGCCTCTATATCGGCCACTTCCTGAAAACCTGGTCGCACCGCAAGCACGCGTTCGACGATGTGCTCGGGGCCTTCACCGACAATTTCCTCAAGGCCGGCAATCTGGCCGGCGGCTTCGCGCATTATCGCGCCGCTCATGCCGGCCGGGTCAGGATGATGAAAGGCGAAGCGCCGGCGCTCGCGCCGATCGATGCGCCAACCTGCGTTCGCTGGGCCGAACACGACCCGCTATTTCCCTATGCATGGACCGATCGGCTCGGCGAGACTTTTTCGAATCTCGATCTCGCCATGTTCGAAGGCGTCGGTCATTTCGCGCATCGCGAAGATCCCGATCGCGCGGCAGCGGAGATCGCGGCGTTCTTTAAACGCATCGGCTGGAGTTGAAGAGAACTGGAATATCCCGTGAAAGGTGGGGCCGCCAGACGCGACAAAACACTGGCGGCCCCGTGCCGCTTCTTCAAATTCTGGCCGGGAAGTGCGGCTTCGCCGGTCAGCGGGAGCGACGATTTGACGGTAGCAACGCGCGCGGAAAGGGCAACGCGATCCCGCTCTTAACCTAACCGATCAACCTTACCTCGCGCGGTAAAACCCCATCACGCGCACCGGGAAAATACGGGGCCGTCGTTCCGTTCGCTTGCCGACCCCTTGTTTTATAGCGCTTTCCGCGACGTTAACCGCGTTACAGATCGATCGAACGCGGACGCTAATCTTTCGCCTTCTTCGCTTTCCTGTCGTCCTTGTCGGCACCGTCCCTGGCCTTCTTGTCGCTCTTGCCGTTTTCCTTGCCGTTTTCCCTGGCGCGATTGGTGAAGCGCGCATTGCCGAGGCCGGTACCGATGGTCAGCACGCCCCATCGTTCGACATCCTGCATGTAGGGGATTTCGGAAAGCCCCTGCACCACGCCGTCATTGTGCATCAATATAGCGGTGTCGTGATCGCCGATCACCGGAATGGCTTCGACCAGGCTCGCCGGCAGATTGAACTTGCTGCTCTCCCAATTGCCCGGCAGGTTCTGCGCGCCTTTCTCGATCGAACCGTCCTCCTTGATCACGCCGGGACAGGCGATGCCGATGAAAGGCGCAAGCTTGTGGCCCTCGGCTTCAGCCTCGCCGATCAGATCCTTCAGCATCTTGACCAGCCGCTTCACCGCGCCTTCGCGCGTCGGCTCATCGTCGGCATGCCGCCACAGTTCGGACTTCCACACCTCGGCCTTGGAAAGATCGGGCGCCTTCTTCCAGCGCGTTTCGACCACGCCGCAGCGGATGTTGGTGCCGCCGATATCGACGGCGAGGATGCTGTCATAAGCCTCGAAGATCCATGACGGCGCCAGATGCAGCGTACCGATCAAGCCGGCGTCATCGGGGTGAAAGCGGATCGGCACCAGATCGACCTCAAAATCTTCGGCCTTGAGCAGAAGGTCGGTGCGGGCGATGGCGAGTTCGCCGACCCGGCTTTGGCGGAAGCCGCCGCCGACCACGATGCGTTCGGTGTCGGCCCAGGCCTTGGTCTTGAGGAACCGCCGCGTGACATAGGCCAATTCCTGGGCGAATTCCTCGATTGCGCCATGCACCAGCGCCGCGGCGGCGACGTCGTCGCCCAGCAGCGCCTCGTCGAGCTCGCTTTTCGCGATAGCGGCGGTCGACTTCTTTCCCAAGGGATCGTCGCCGTTCTTCTTCAGCGGCTTGCGCAGCCCCTCCAGGATCTTGCGAAAGGCCCCCTTGCTGGCACGGTCGCCGAGGAACCCGTCATCGTCCTTGAGCTCGATGTTGAAACTGTCGACCTCCACGGACGGCAGGCGGGTGGCGCCATGACGGGCGATGCCCGTGGTGGTGATCGTGTCTTCTGCCATTTTTGCCCCTTGCGCCCTGCCGGATTCGTTGGACACAACGGATGGGGAACCCATTGGTTTCATGGGAGGGAACACTTCTGACCGCAGGTCCGCGGCCAAGCCTTCCAAAAATGCGCCAAATCCCTCATTTTGGTGCAGTTTTCAGGCTCCTTTGCCTTGACTCATCGCGCTTTGCGGCTATAAGTCCCGGCATCCGGCGCGGGATTTCTCGCGCCGCTTGTTTTTGTGCGAATTTGAGGGTTTACGCCCCGGCCGCGCGAAAATCGTACCCATAACGACTGACCAAAAAGCCGACCCGGACGTGCCCTATCGGGACCAGGTCCGAGGCCGGGATCGAACACGAAGGAATAAAACGATGTTCGCAGTCATCAAAACCGGCGGCCGGCAATACCGCGTCGTTCCGAATGATGTACTCGAGATAGGCAAGATCGCCGGCGAAGTCGGCACGATCGTGCAATTGGGCGAAGTTCTGGTGCTGGGCGGTGACACGCCGGTGCTGGGTGTGCCCACGGTGGCGGGCGCGTCGGTTGCGGCAGAAGTGCTGGACCACAAGCGCGGCCCCAAGGTGATCGCGTTCAAGAAGCGCCGCCGCAAGAATTCACGCCGCAAGCGCGGCTATCGCGACGAGATCACGGTGCTTCGCATCACCGAGATCCTGGCCGATAACGCCAAGCCTTCGATCGGCCCGCGGCCGAAGAAGGAAAAGGTTGCAGCGGCGCCCGCCGAGGGCGACGAGGCACCGGCCAAGAAGAAGGCGCCTGCCAAGAAGGCTGCGGCAAAGCCCGCCGCAAAGAAGGCACCGGCCAAGAAGGCCGCTGCCAAGAAGTGATATCGGCGCATCAAGATTTGATGCGTGACAAAAAGTGAAATGATTCCGTCAAGGAATTGATCTAGAGATTACGGCGAAGTTGGAGACGGGCCATGGCTCACAAAAAAGCAGGCGGTTCATCGCGAAACGGACGCGACTCAGCGGGCAAGCGCCTTGGCATCAAGGCGTTTGGCGGCGAGCGGGTGATTCCCGGCAACATTATCGCGCGTCAGCGCGGCACCACCTGGCATCCCGGCCTTAATGTCGGCATGGGCACCGACCATACTCTCTTCGCCAAGGTCGAGGGTCATGTCGAGTTCCGTGCAAAAGCCAATGGCCGCACTTTCGTATCGGTTGTTCCGATGGCGGAGGCAGCCGAATAGACGGTGGACAATATGAGTCCGCCGGGTCCTGTTGAACCGGCGGAGTCAAGAAGGGCTCCAGGGGAGGCGGGAAACCGGCCTCCCTTTTTGTTTGCGCAAGTTGTTTTAGCAAATTTCGCATTTCAGGAGCCCGACAATGTTGCAGGACATCCCGACCCCGACGCTGCGTGAAGCCAGTCCCTGCGTCCTCGAGACCGAACGGCTGACCTTGCGGCGGCCGACGCTCGCGGACGTAAAGGCAATTGCGCGCCTCGCCAACGACCGCCGGATTGCGGAAAACACCCGCCGGCTGCCGCACCCCTATTTGCAGGATCACGCCGTCGAATTCGTGCGCGCATTGGCCGGCGCCGGCCGCGCGACCGTGTTCCTGATCGAGAACAATCATTCGCCGCTCGGCATGGTCGGCATCGACTGGCGTGAACAGGACGCGCCGGAACTCGGCTATTGGCTCGGCGTCGAACATTGGGGCCAGGGCTTTGGTACCGAAGCGGCGCGCGCCGTGATCGATTTCTTCTTCGAGGAATTCGATGCCGACCACCTGATATCCGGCGCCCGCGTTGCCAATCCGTCGTCGCGCAACATCCTGGAGAAATGCGGCTTCCAGTGGAGCGGCGTCGAACTGCACCGCTTCGAGGCACTGGGATCGTCCACCCCGGTCGACTGTTTTCGTCTTTCGCGCGGCGTCTGGTCGTCGCTGAAGAATTGGGCCAGTTCGACCAGAAGAGAGCGGTAGGCGTTCCCCTTCCCTTCGCCCACAAGGGGAGAAGGGAAGAAAACGTTACACCGGCGGATTGACCATCGTCTCCTCGCGCCCCAGCTTCTGTTCGCGCAGGAAGATGTAGAGCCCGGCGCCGATGATGATGGCGGCGCCGACGATGGTCGCCAACTGCGGCACGTCGCCCCACACCACAAATCCGAAAATCACCGCCCAGACGATCATCGAATATTGGTAGGGCACCACCACGCTGGCGGGCGCCAACTTCAGCGAGCGGTTGACGCATAGCAATGCGCAGACCGAAATAATTCCCGCCGCCGCAAACAGGCCCAAGCTGCCGACGCTCGGCGTCACCCAGCCAAACGGCGACATCAGCGCGCCGAGCAGGAAGGTGCCGGCGAATTGTGACGACGCCAGGACGATATCCGGCGTTGCCCGCAGCGAACGCGTGATCAGCATCAGCAAGGCGAACGAAAGACTGCCGCCGAGTGCGATCATCGCGGGCCAGCTTACGGTTTGCGCCGAAGGACGCAGCGCGATCAATACGCCGACGAAGCCGACCAGGATCGCGGTCCAGCGCCGCCAGCCGACGCGCTCGCCGAGCACGAGTCCCGACAGCGCCGTGACGAAGATCGGCGCCGCCAGGTAATAGGTGATGACATCGGCCAGTGGCAGATACACGGTCGCGATAAAGAAGGCGGCGACTTCGAGCGTGGACAGCGTCACCCGGAGCAGTTGCAGCCAGGGCCGTTCGAGGCGGGTGAATGCGGCGCGCTGCCGCCAGATCATCGGCAACAGCAGCAGCAGCGCCGCGCAGGCACGCAACCACAGCAATTGCCCGACCGAATAGGTAGCGACCATGAACTTGCCGAGCGCGTCGCCGAACGAGAACATGAAGATCGACAGCAGCATCAACCCGATGCCGGCCAGCCGCGCCGAACGCTCGTCATAGGTGGAAAGCTTTGCGAAGAGAGACATTGATGGCTTCGGCGTTTTCCCGTCATGGCCGGGTTTGTCCCGGCCATCCACATCTTGTTGCCGCAATGTTTTAAAGACGTGGGTGCCCGGGACAAGCCCGGGCATGACGAATCATGGGAACCGATTGCCGCATCAGCACTGCTGCGATACCGATGGTACTGCCATCTCGTCAAATCCTGCAGGAACCCGCCATGACCGACTTCGATCCCGCATCGCACCGCATGGTGCCCGAGCAACGCTGGTTCGAGG
Source organism: Hyphomicrobiales bacterium (assembly GCA_017305715.1). Lineage (GTDB taxonomy): Bacteria > Pseudomonadota > Alphaproteobacteria > Rhizobiales > Xanthobacteraceae > Bradyrhizobium. Next base: position 111,385 of record JAFKKG010000020.1, read on the forward strand.
ATTTCGTGCTCGGCGAGCGTTTCGTGATCCCGAGCCGGACCCAGACGTCAGCGGTATTCGCCGCATTCCAGACCGCGAGCGGCGACACCCACCCGATCCATTACGACGTCGAATATTGCCGCAGCCGCAGCATGCCGGACCTGCTCGCGCATGGTTTCCAGACCCTGGTCCACACCGCACCGGGCGCCGGGCTGTTTCCCTACATCGTCGAGCAATCGCTGGTCGGATTCCTCGAACAGTCGAGCCGGTTCTTAAAGCCGGTCTATGCCGGCGACACCATCTATCCCGCGCTCGAAGTAACCGAGCTCGTGCCGGGCCGCACCACGGGCGCAGTGACGCTGCGCTCGACCGTGTTCAACCAGCGCAAGGAACTGGTGCTGGAAGGGACGCAGAAATTCTTGATTCGGAAACGGGCGGCCTGATGGCTTCAATTGATCGCGTCGTCGGCGGTCACGAGCGCCGAGCACCCACGTCTTGCGATGATAAACTCGAGTTTGGTCACCTGCTGCACGGGGGTTGGCGGGTGGTGACGGACGCTCTATCCAGCAAGCCCAAGTTAGTCGTACTCCGGTTCGATAAGTCCAAACAGCGCTGGATCGATGATCGGGCCGGCCAGATCGTGAGCCCCGGCATTAGCCGCGTAGAAGCAACGATTGTTTCACTCAGATAACCGGTAAATTCGTGACTGTTCGCGGGCCCGGGGCTTGAAAGATGTAGGGCCCGCAGGGCACACTATTAGGTTGAGACACCAAAGAACCCGGGGGCCATTAGCCCTCGCTTCGGGGGGAGCAGAATGAGTTACAAGCCAAGTTCTCTATTTAGGTTGATCGAAGAACTTAATCGCAGCATTTTTCTGCCGCACATCCAGCGGCCTTTCGTCTGGGAAGAGGACCAGATGCTCCGGTTGTTCGACAGCCTGATGCGCAATTACCCGATCCAGACATTTCTATTTTGGCGCACCAAGGACGAGATCAAAGCACGCAAATTCATGGAACGTGTCGAGTGGGACGCCGACCTCAGCGACTTCTACGACCCCGGCAAGAGCAAGAAGGATGTCGAAAAGGTCTTTGTCCTGGACGGGCAGCAGCGGCTGCAAACGCTTTACGCGCTGTTTTGCGGCGCAATAACCTCGGTCGATAATCGAAGGGCGGAAGCCTACTTCGACATTACGAGCGGCATGGTCCCGGACGACCGTGGCCTGCTGCACCGCGTCCAGTTCTCGGCCGAACCGCTTCAACTCCCTTGGTATCGAGTTGCCGATGCAATCGCTAGAGACGGACAAAGGAATTCAGAGGAAGTCGCTGACCGCATCAACACGTCCATGGACAACCTGAACGCCACGGCTCCGGCGGATAAGCGGGAAACGCCTCCGCTAGCGAAAGAGCGGGAGAAGCGTGTACGGCGGAATTCCGGGCAGTTGCTTTCGCTGCTCCGGGAAGAGAAGTACTTCTGGATCCAGGAACTCGACGGCGTCGCGAATGAGTATCCCTACGACAGGATTCTCGACATCTTTGTTCGGGTAAACTCGGGCGGAACGAAGCTCGATGCCTCCGATCTTATGTTCGCGGCCATGAAGGAGGCATGGTCTGATATCGAAGAGGTCATCGAGCAGACGACCGAGATGCTGAACGGGACCAATCTGCAATTCGACAAGACTTTCCCGTTAAAATGCCTTCTGGTGGCACATGGGCGCGGCGCGGAAGCATCGCCCGAAAAATTTACCGGCCCCGATGGCGATGCGTTGATGACCGCCATAAACACGAACTGGGCGAGGGCGGAGCAGGCATTTCAGGAATTGCGCGATTTCCTGAAGAACGACCTCAAGATTTATGCCGACAAGGTCATTCGAAGCTACAATAGCTTTATTCCGCTTTTTGACTTCCTCTACAACAACCCGAAGCCGAATGAAGCGACCCGCACGCTGTTGAAGGCCTACCATTATAAAGCGCAGCTATTCGGTTGGTACTCGCAAGGCACCGACACAGTCGTGAATGCGCTTCACACGATTGTCGGGAAGCCGAGCCCGGCCGGATTCCCGATGACCGAAGTTAAAGAGTATTTCCGCAAGCGAGGCTCTGCGACGGAGCTAACACGCGCGCACATGAACGAGACTCGCTTGCGATTCATTCTCCTAAATCAGGTTTACGTGGATCAAATGGGATCCTCTCCCTTTGACGTGAAATTCAAGGGCAACGATCCTCACGTCGATCACATTTACCCGCAGAGCATGCTGCGATCGAAGATGGGGCTATTGAGCGCGGACATTAATCACCTTGGCAATCTTCGTTTCATGGGCGCGACTGACAACATCCGAAAGCGCGCCGAATTGCCGGCCGAGTATTTCACACGCATGAAGTCGGGAGGGATGGATATCACCAAGCACCTTCTCTTGCCGAACTATGCCGGCGATCCGAAGAAGCTCGCGTTCGATGTCGCGTCGTATAAGGAATTCAGGGATCACCGTTTCGAGCGCATGTGGGATATTCTATCGACGACGACAAACCCGGAAGTCACGTGATGGACGAGGCCTCTTGACCAGAACGCCTCGGCCTGCCGTTGAACGGGCGGCGTTACGGGCCTAAATCTCTGATGGGTGCAGTTCTGGCTTCGGTTCATAATCGCAGCACCCATCCAGCGTACCCTGCATTGCGGAGCTCCCTTTGGCCTCAATAGAGATTTTCATTGGCGCATCGATTGAGCACGCTTCCGAACGAGCCACCTTGCAGAGCGCCTATGATTTTTTTTCGGCACGAGGCATTCCGGCAGTGATCCTCGCAAATGTGAACTTCGGCGGGCGGCAGATCGATCTCGTGATTGCGATCGACGGGGCCGCGCTGGTCACGGAATCAAAGGGATTCACTTCGATCGTGCGTGGGAGGCACAACGGCGATTGGGAAGCCCGCCTTACCTCGGGAGCCTGGAAGAAAATCGGAAACCCGTATCTTCAGGCCATCGGAGAGAAACTGGCCTTGCGCGATGCAATGCGAGACTTCTCGGGGGACCAAGTCCCTTATCCGAACGCGGCCCTGATCTTTGTTCCAGCCATTCCCCCGGGGGCGGAGATCCCGCAGAGTGATTTCAAGGTTTCGATTGGCGGCCTCGATGAACTTCCGGGGCTTATCACGTCGATGAAGCATGACGGATGGTCATTAGATCAATGGCATGGTTTCGCGACCCATCATCGGTTGCTCGCGGTACCATCCATCGAGGCAGCCTTAAGCCCGGAACTGCTCGAAGCTGAGCGATTGCTGAAGGCCTATAGTGAAGAATTTATCCGAACCTACGGCGGACCTGCGTCTGAGATGGTTCCCATGTCTTGCGTATGCGAAAGCGAAGCGCTTTCGTCGGCGGATGTGCTGAAACGGTCCGCGCAGGACGATAACATCTTGCTGACGGGGCCTTCAGGGTGCGGCAAGAGTCTGCTCGGCTACAATATTGGGCTCGCGGGCTTAGCACGTGGCGACGTGCCGATCATCGTCCCCGCGAAGGACTTCGAGGGGAACCTGCGCGATGTAGTGAACCGTGAGGCGGCTCTACTCGATGCGAGGTCTGCGGCGGCGGTGATCTCTGCTGCACGGAAGCTGAACCGACGATTGATGCTCGTCGTTGATGGTTACAACGAATGCACGCCGGCCGAACGGCAACGCCTGACACGAAGTATCGCCGCGGCCGTAAAGCGGTATGATGCGCGGGCTGTTATGTCGAGCCGCGTTTCGCTTGAGCGGGGCGACCTCTTGCCTGTGCGCGGCTATGCGGTGCAGATCCCGGACGGCAAAATCAAGCAGGCCATCGCGCAACAGGCTGCTGGTGGCGTATCTGTCCAGCCCTTTGCGGAGTTGCTCGGCACCGTTGGAAGCGGTCTCGAAGCGAAGATGATCGGGCAGCTAGGCCAACAGCTCGCGCCTGACACGAGCAAGTACGGCCTGTTCGATGCCTATGCGCGCGAGCGGCTGGGCTCGGTCGCCTCCGACGGCATTCGCGCCCTGTCGCGCATCGCAGGGATGATGACACAGCGGATAAGCTTCGGTCTTTCCGTACGAGAACTGGACCGCCTATCAGACCGCGAGGGTGTCTCGGGCGCTTTACTGCGAGCGCTTCAGGATGCGAACATTCTGAACAGGCGTGGCGACCGGGTGAGTTTCAGCCACGAAATGTTCCTGAACGTATTCGCCGCTGAATCTATTGTTCGGCGGGCCCGTGACGATCCCGAAGCAGTGGTGGCCGCCCTGCGATTGCCACAACATCTGGAGATGACGCCTTTCGTGCTTGGCGCCATCGACGACGACAGCTTCCGGCGCCAAGTACTACCCCACGTATCCGATGCGCGGGTTATTCGCGCCTGCCTCGCAGGGCAATGCGGGCCGGACGCGCAGCGTTGGGCAAACGAACGCTGCGATGAGGTGCTTGCGCGTGTCCGCGCGGAAATCGAAACCGTGCGGTTTGAGGTTTCGGATGAGTTCATGTGGCATGTCCAGGCGAAGCCCGACACGGTTCAGGCGTGGTCTCCGCAGGATCGTGCCATCCTTGCAGCCATTCCCCAAGAGCTAGTGGCAGACCGCCGTCTCGATGAACTGCTCGACCTTGTCGGGAAAATGGATATTCGGTTGGCGGAAGAGCACCGTCGACTGTTTGATCAAGCTAAGGAGAAGAAGCTCCGCTTGCGAACGGGCCTCTATGCGGTGTGCTATGGGGGTGTGGGAATGCGCGAAACAGGGCTGTCGCGGATTTGTGGTCCCATTTCGAGTGGCGGCCTCTACGACGGACCAAAGGTTGCGGCTAGTGTGAACTTTCCTGAGCGGTTGAAGTCCGACACGATAACGCCGGGACAAGTGGGCCTGCTGATCGAGCTGGACAAGTATTCCGATCGCGACGCTCCCTCTATCGGAACCATCCTCCCTGGGCTCATCACGCGGTTCTGGCCGAGAGCCGCCCATCATCTGAGGCTTGGACTCATGCATGCAGCAATGATGAGCGCCCACGCGCTGAATGACGAAGAGCGTCTGGCATTGATTGCCGCCATCGAGACCACCTGTTTAACTAACGGCGGCTTCGATGCCTGGGGTATCATCGATGCACTCAAATCACTCGGCGCGCTGGATGATGATCAGGAGAATTATGTCGCGACCGCCAAAACCGAAATCCAAACGGTGCTGGCGGACCGTGACAACCCCTTGATGTGGCAGGCTGCCAACGGGACATGGAACGCACAGTTCGACCACCCCTATGACGGCGCGTATTGGCAAGCATGGAACGATTTGCCGGATGAAGAGCGCAAAGCGCTCCTTTTCATGGCCGCGCGAGGAGCGGACGGCCATTCCATGTTCACGCCCTCGCTGATCGCTGAAGTCGCATCGTTTGCCGACGCGGCCGCGGCTCCCATTCTCGTGCCATGGACGGCTTTGCCTCCGAAGAAGGAGGTGATGATGCAGGATGCCATTCGCACCTTCGAAATGGCTCACGCGGCGCTTGCCCGTCTGCGCTGCCCCTTGCCTGACCGCTCGGCCGAAGCCGTATCTGCGGCTGACCACGCGCTGCTGGCTTGCGGGCACGTTCTTTACTGGCTTAATCGCGACGATCTCCCGATTTCGGAGCGAAAGTCGAATTGCGCGGCCTCGCTCGCCACCCTGTCTTGCCATGAAGCGGGCGTCGCCGCTGCCGTCGTCGGAGAATTCTTCCGATCAGACCACATGTTTGCCGAAAGCGCGCGGCGGCTCCCGGGTTCGGAGCCGGTGGTGACGTCTTTCGGTCAATTTTTCCCTGAAGAAATCGCGGCGATCTACCGGGCCGCGCTCGAAAGGCCGATCATTCAATCCGGGTATTTTGAGTTCTTCCGCGCGGAAGACGTGACCGAGAAGGCCTTGGTGAATCTGGGCCGGTTTGGCAGCGCACGCGATATTCCGCTGCTTCGCGTCTGGACAGTCCATCCTGATCTGGGGCGCTTTGCAGTACAGGCGATCAAAGAGATCGAGGAAGCCCCGGAGCACATGAAGTCCCGCGCCAAGGGCTAACGACGTTGGCTTGCTTAGGAACCCCTTGGCCTCGCGTAGTCTCACTTCTATCTTTGATTCACGAACCGATCCGCAAGCGGCCGGCTTAGCCGTCTCATTCGTTCGATCCGAGCCCGATGTGAATGGGTTGGAGCGATATTGCGCCGGAGAGGCCGGAAACCATCGCCGAAGGCCGCAAAAATGCCCGAAAATTAAGGCTTTTCGGCAATGTTTGGCGTCTTGAGGGTTGCCGCAGCGGCTCCCCTGCCTTACCTAGAGCCTATTCTGCACCGATTGATCGGAACGAGGCTCCAGCGCCTGTTTTGACGCGTTTTTAACGCGAACCGCTGCCCCATTCGCTCGAAAACGCTATAGTGAAATCATGAAATTCCTTGACGAAGCAAAGGTCTATATCCGCTCCGGCGATGGCGGCAACGGCTGCGTGGCGTTCCGCCGCGAGAAGTTCATCGAGTTCGGCGGCCCCTCCGGCGGCAATGGCGGCCGCGGCGGCGATGTCATCATCGAAGTGGTCGATGGCCTCAACACGCTGATCGACTACCGTTATCAGCAACACTTCAAGGCGCAGAAGGGCACCAATGGCATGGGCAAGGACCGCCATGGCGCCAACGGCAAGCCGATCGTGCTCAAGGTGCCGGTCGGCACGCAGATCTTCGACGAGGATCGCGAAACGCTGATTCACGACTTCACCACGCTCGGCGAGAAATTCGTGCTGGCCGAAGGCGGCAATGGCGGCTTTGGCAATGCGCATTTCAAATCCTCCACCAACCGCGCGCCGCGCAACGCCAATCCCGGCCAGGAGGGCGAAGAGCGCTGGATCTGGCTGCGGCTGAAACTGATCGCGGATGCCGGCCTCGTCGGCCTGCCCAATGCGGGCAAATCGACCTTCCTTTCCGTCGTCAGTGCGGCGAAGCCGAAGATTGCGGACTATCCCTTCACCACGCTGCATCCGCAGCTCGGCGTCGTGAACGCGCAGGGCCGCGAATTCGTGCTGGCCGATATTCCGGGCCTGATCGAGGGCGCCCATGAAGGCGCCGGTCTCGGCGACCGCTTTCTGGGCCACGTCGAGCGCTGCCGCGTGCTGCTGCATCTGATCGATGCGACCTGCGAGCATGCCGGCAAGGCCTACAAGACGGTCCGCAACGAGCTAGAAGCCTATGAGGGGCAGCTCGCCGAGAAGATCGAGATCGTGGCGCTCAACAAGATCGACGCCGTGACGCCGGACGAACTGAAGAAACAGCGCGACCGGCTGAAGCGCGCGGCCAAGAAGCCGCCGTTGCTGATCTCGGCCGTGACCGGCGAGGGCATGCCGGAAGCGCTCAAAGCGCTGGTCGAGGTCATCGGCGAAGCCCCGGTTTCGCTGAAGGCCAAGGGCGGCGCGCAGCAGGCCGAACCGTGGGCGCCGGCGACGCCGCAGAGCTAAAGTTTGCGGCGCAACGCGGTTTGCAATCGGCCGTTTGATATTGCAGCATCGGACGATTGAACTCGTACGACGTGTGACGCATGCCGCAGCCGAAAAACGTTCTCTGGATCATGTGCGATCAATTGCGCCATGATTACCTCGGCTGTACCGGCCACCCGACGCTGACGACGCCGAACATCGATGCGATGGCCAAACGCGGCGTGCGCTTTTCAAAGGCGTATGTGCAGTCGCCGATCTGCGGACCGTCGCGGATGTCGTTCTATACCGGCCGCTACATGCGCTCACACGGCTCGCACTGGAACGGCTGGCCGCTGCGCGTCGGCGAGCCCACGCTCGGCGATCACCTTGGCAAGATCGGCGTGCGCAACGTGCTGGTCGGCAAGACCCATATGGCGCCCGATATCGAAGGGCTGAAGGCACTCGGCATCGCGCCTGATTCCATCATCGGCGTGCATGTGTCGGAATGCGGGTTTGAGCCTTATGAACGCGACGACGGCCTGCATCCCGACAACCGGCCGCGCCCGCGCTACGACGAATATCTGCGCGAGCAGGGTTTCGAGGCCCCCAATCCCTGGGAGCATTGGGCCAATTCCGGCGCTGGCGATGACGGCGCGCTGCAGAACGGCTGGCTGTTGGTGCATGCCGACAAGGCGGCCCGCGTGCCGGAAGAGCATTCCGAGACGCCCTACATGACGCGCCGCGCGATGGACTTTATCACCGAGGCGGAAGCGGACGGGCGGCCCTGGTGCCTGCATCTGTCCTACATCAAGCCGCACTGGCCTTATATCGCGCCGGAACCCTATGCCAGCATGTACGGCACCGCCGACATCATGCCCGCCGTGCGTTCGGAGAAGGAGCGCCAGGAAGCCCATCCGGTGTTCGCCGCCTATATGGACATGCGCTACTCCCGCAACATGGCGCGCGACGAGGCGCGGGAGAAAGTCATCCCGACCTATATGGGCCTGATCAAGCAGATCGACGACCAGATGGGCGTCCTGATGCAATTCCTGGAAGCGCGCGGCCTGCTCGACACCACGATGATCGTGTTCACCTCCGACCACGGCGACTATCTCGGCGACCACTGGATGGGCGAGAAGGATCTGTTCCACGATCAATCCGCCAAAATCCCGCTGATCATCATCGATCCCTCGCGCGAGGCAGATAGCACGCGCGGCACCGTCAGCGACGCGCTGGTCGAGGCGATTGATCTGGCGCCGACCTTCATCGAATATCTCGGCGGCAAGCCACCGGATCATATCCTCGAAGGCCGCTCCCTGATGCCGCTGCTGCGCGGCGCAACATCGGCCGATTGGCGCAAGGTGGTCTTTTCGGAATATGATTATTGCATGCAGGACGTTCGGTTGAAGCTGAACCAGCCGATCGAGCAATGCCGCCTGTTCATGGTGTTCGACGGCCGCTGGAAATATATCCAGGCCTCAGGCTTCCGTCCGATGCTCTACGACCTCGAAACCGATCCCCTGGAATTCGCCGATCGCGGCGAAGATCCGACATGCGCTGAGGTTATCGCGCGGCTGCAAGCGGCTTTGTTCGACTGGGCGCTGCATCCGAAGATGCACATCACCACGCCGAACGCGAAGATCGCGGCCTACGCGGACAAGCAGCTTCAGGTCAAAAACGGTATCCTGATCGGAATCTGGGACGAAGCTGAATTGGCTGCGATCCGCGCGCGGATTGCCGAGCAGTAGCGGCCGGCGCGTATCCCGATGTATTTCCTCGCCGCCCTGCTTCTCGCCTTCATGGCCGCCCTCCCCGCCCCTGCACAGATCGCCCCGACCGACGCGGAATGGCGCGCCTATAGCGACCTGCATGCCGCCGCCGCACGCGGCGACGTCGCGGATATCGAAAGACGCATTGCGTCACCACGTCAACAATCTGAAATGGACGCGAACATTCCCGATGGCAGCGGGGCAACACCACTCAAGCTCGCGCGCGATCGCGGCTATCGCGAGATGGCGGCGATCCTTGAGAAGGCCGGTGCGAAGTAAGGGCGAGTTCTCAAAACCGGCATCGGGACACGCAACCCGACCCTAATTCGTGATCTTGTAACCCGTCGCCTTCACGATCGGCTGCCAGAACGCGGTGTCGGTGGCGAGCGCCTTGGTCAGATCCTCCGGGGTCGAGCCCACCGGAATCAGCGTGACGGCGTTCAGCTTCTCCTTCACGTCGGGCCTTGCCAGAATCTCGGCGACGGCGGCACTCAGCTTCTTCGCAAAATCCGGCGAACTGCCGGCCGGCAGCCACATGCCGTACCAGCCATCCGCCACCAGATCGACGCCTGACTCCTTCAGATTGGGTACGTCGGGCAGGAAGGGCGAGCGCGTCGGGCCGCTCACCACCACGATGCGGATGCCGCCGGCGCGGTGCTGCGTGATGGTGTCCGAAAGCGTCGTGACGCAGATCGGCAGATGCCCGCCGATCAGATCGGTGATGATCGGCGCAGAACCGCGATACGACACGCGCGTCATCGAAACGCCCAGCGCCCTCTCAAGCTGGAAGCCGGTGAAATGCGGAATGGTGCCGCTCGACGGCACGCCATAGCTGGCCTTGTCGGGATTGGCCTTGATCCAGGCCACCAATTGCTTGAAGTCCGTCACGCCGATCGAGGGGCTCACCGCAACCACGAATTCGAAGCGGGCAAGTTGCGAGACCGGGATGAAGTCCTTTGCCGAATCGTAGCTCGGCTGGTTCTCCACCATCGGCAGCAGGTACATGGTCGGACCGGTGGTCACCAGCACGGTGGTGGTGTCGGGGGCTGAGCCCTTCACCGCCCGTATGCCGATCAGCCCGTCGCCGCCGGTGCGGTTTTCGACGATGACGCTGCGGTCGATCAGCGGGGGAAGATATTGCGCCAGTTGGCGGCACAGCATATCGCCGCTGCCACCCGCCGCGAACGGGAAGATGATCCGGGTCAATGGACCGGATTGCGCACCCCCCTCGACGGTGCGCATGGCCAATGACAGTCCAGCACATCCCGCCAAAAACGACCGACGATCCATTCGGCTTCCTCCCGCAAGAATTGGCCCCCATTACAGCAGACCGCCGCCAGCAATGAAACCTGCGTCAAAATGGCGATCGATCGCTTGCACCAGCCCCCATCCTGCTGCAAAACAGCCCCCTTCCAGAGCCTTCGAAGACCCAAGATCTGCAAAATGAAACGCCCCGCGCTCAAGAATTTTCGCCGCATCGTCGTCAAGGTCGGCTCCTCGCTCTTGATCGATTCCGATGCGGGCGAGGTGCGCGCGTCGTGGCTCGCGGCGCTGGCTGCCGATATCGCCAGGCTGCATCGCGAGGGCCGCGACGTGCTGGTGGTATCGTCGGGCTCGATTGCGCTCGGGCGCAGCCGCTTAAAACTGCCGCGCGGGCCGCTGAAGCTGGAAGAGAGTCAGGGCGCGGCCGCCGTCGGCCAGATCGCGCTGGCGCGGATCTGGTCGGAAGTGCTCGGCGATCACGGCATCGGCGCCGGACAAATTCTGGTGACGCTGCAGGACACCGAGGAGCGCCGCCGTTATCTCAACGCCCGCTCGACCATCGCCAAATTGCTGGAATGGCGCGCGGTACCCGTGATCAACGAGAACGACACCGTCGCCACCAACGAAATCCGCTACGGCGACAATGACCGCCTCGCCGCGCGTGTCGCCACCATGGCGAGCGCCGATTTGCTGATCCTGTTGTCCGATATCGACGGCCTCTATGACGCGCCGCCCGGCGCCAATCCGAATGCGAAGCTGGTACCGGTCGTGGAATCCGTCAGCTCCGAGATCGAGGCGATGGCGGGGGCGGCCGAGTCCGAACTGTCGCGCGGCGGCATGTACACCAAGATCGAAGCCGCCAAGATCGCGACCACGTCAGGCACGCATATGCTGATCGCCTCCGGCAAGATCGAGCATCCGCTCCAGGCCATCGCTGACGGCGGGCGCTGCACCTGGTTCCTCACCCCGGCCAATCCCGTGACCGCGCGAAAGCGCTGGATCGCGGGGTCGCTCGAGCCCAAGGGCACGCTGACCATCGACGCCGGCGCAGTCACGGCGCTGCGCGCCGGCAAGAGCCTGCTGCCGGCCGGCGTGATCCGGATCGACGGCCAGTTCGCCCGCGGCGACGCGGTGGTCGTGCGCGGCCCGGACACCCATGAGATCGGCCGCGGCCTCGTCGCCTATGACGCCGAGGACGCCGAAAAGATCAAAGGCCGCTCTTCGCCCGACGTGATGGTCATTCTGGGCATCAGCGGCCGCGCCGAGATGATCCACCGGGATGATCTGGTGGTGGGGCCGGCGGGGACCGTTCCGGCGAAATAGAGCGGCATTAAGCCGACGCGAAACAATCTAACGGCAATGAAAGCTGCACTGGAGGGCGGCGACGGTATCGCATTCGTTGACGATGATCAGTGCCTCGGTGTTGTGGTAGCGCGCAAGCTGTGATTCAATAGGCACTATGGACCGCGCCGCTAAGGTTTGGACCCTCAGCGGCGCGGGGATTCTCGAGAAGTCGCCCGGCCCTTATGGAAGGGGTCGGACGTGGCCCTTGTGGAAGGGGCCGAACGGTGGAGATGGAGGGTAACGCTCCCTCGGGGCACCAGATGCAAAGCCGGACCCGGGCACTTGCCCACATCCCCAAATCATAGGAGCGCGTCCGATTTCATCGGCGCGCTCTTTTGGTTTTCAGAGCCGTCTCCAAGGCTCCAAACGATTCCCTCGCGATCAATCTTCCCGTCTGCCTTCAATCTCGAAAGCTGCGGACTGAGGCTTGTTCGCGGATAGTCGGTAGAAAATTTCAGATTGATCGCCGCCAGGATCTCTAAGGCCGTCATTCCTGCTCCCTTGGCCTTTAGGACATCAAGGACTGCATCCTTGATGGTCTTTTCCGGGATTGAACGGCGTGTTGTGCGGAATTGCTCAGAGGTTTCGGCAAGTTCTGGTTCGAGTGCGCCCAAATCGATGCCGGCGGCGGCAGCGGCGCGCCGCAGCTGGTCGCGCTCATCGGAAAAAGCTTTGAGCTTTTCCCGGAGCGGCGCTTCGGCTTCGTCGAGTTCCTTGAACCGACCTAAGATGAATTGGGCGAGACTCTGCATGGTAAGAGTCGGATACCACTCGCTTGGGTTCCGCAAGCCTCCAACCAAGCCTTACCCCGCATTTGTTCACAGGGCACGGATTCTATGGTTAACAGAATCCCAACAAGGCTTGGTTACGGCAGTCTTGCTGACCAATCCCGCAAGGATCAGTTAGGCTGAGGGTGCGCCAATTGGCGCAGGCTCAAAAGCGGTTCCGATTGTGAACCGCTTTTCTCTCAACGGGCTCCTAGGCATTGGCCGAGCTACCTCGGCCCCTACCGCCAACCACCCATGCCGGTTCCGCACCTCGCAAATGCGGGATTTCCGTGCTAGGACATGGCCTTAACCTGATACCCCCGGGACCACCATGACCGCGCCCCTCAAGGCAATCGACGGCAACGCCGATTTGCCCGCTTTGATGACCGAACTCGCCGCCCGCGCCCGCGCCGCGGCCCGGGTGTTGGCGCTCGCCTCGCCGGAGCAGAAGAATCGGGCGCTCGACGCCATCGCGTCCGCCATCCGCGCCAACGCGCCGGCGATCCTGGCCGCCAATGCCGAGGATGTCGCTGAAGTGCGCGCCGGTGGCGCGACCTCGGCCTTCATCGATCGCCTGACGCTGACACCGGCCCGCATCGAGGCGATGGCCGACGGTGTCGCCACCGTGCGCGCGATTGCCGATCCGATCGGCGCCGTCACCGAAAGCTGGCAGCGCCCCAACGGCATGACCATCGAGCGCGTGCGGGTGCCACTCGGCGTGATCGCCGTGATCTTCGAAAGCCGTCCCAATGTCGCCGCCGACGCCGGCGTGCTGTGCCTGAAATCCGGCAATGCCGTGATCCTGCGCGGCGGCTCCGACAGTTTCCGTTCCTGCCGCGCCATCCATGACTGCCTGGCGCAGGGTCTCCGCGAGGCCGGCCTGCCCGAGGCCGCCATCACCCTGGTGCCGACGCGGGATCGCGCCGCGGTCGGCCTGCTGCTGACCGGATTGAACGGCGGCGTCGATGTGATCGTGCCACGCGGCGGCAAGAGCCTGGTCGCGCGCGTCGAAGCCGAGGCGCGCGTGCCGGTGTTCGCGCATCTGGAAGGCGTCAACCACGTCTATGTCGACGCCACCGCCAATCTCGAAATGGCAAAGTCGATCGTGCTCAATGCCAAGATGCGCCGCCCCGGCGTCTGCGGCGCAGCGGAAACCTTGCTGGTCGATCGCGCCGGCGCGCCTGTCAGCCTGAAGCCGCTGGTCGAAATGTTGCTCGATGCCGGCTGCGAAGTGCGCGGCGACGCGGCCGTGCAACGCGTCGATGGCAGGGTGAAAGCAGCCTCCGACGAGGACTGGGACACCGAATATGAAGACGCGATCATCTCGGCGAAGATCGTCGATGGCCTCGACGAGGCAATCGCGCATATCCAGCACCACGGCTCGCATCACACCGATGCGATCGTGACCGAAGACGCCAAAGCCGCGGCGAAATTCCTGAGCGAGGTCGACTCGGCGATCGTGCTGCATAACGCCTCGACGCAATTCGCCGATGGCGGCGAATTCGGCTTCGGCGCCGAGATCGGCATTGCCACCGGCAAATTCCACGCCCGCGGACCTGTTGGCGCCGAGCAACTCACCAGTTTCAAATATCGCGTCCACGGCACCGGGCAGACGCGGCCGTGAACAGGGCAGCGGTTTCGTGCGAACGGCCGCGCACGCGATGGCGCCATTGATGGCACCGCAATCTGCAGCACAAGCGATTCCGTTTCACACCAGCGGCATGCGCATCGGCCTGCTCGGCGGCTCGTTCAACCCGCCGCACGCGGCGCATCGCGCCATCAGCCTGTTTGCGCTCAAGCGTCTCAAGCTCGATCGCGTCTGGTGGCTGCTGACGCCGGGCAATCCGCTGAAGGATAACGGCGGCCTGCATGATTTGTCCGAACGCGCCGATGCGGCGCGGAAAATCGCAGACGACCCCCGCATCGATATCAGCTGTCTCGAAGCTGTCATCGGCACCCGCTACACTGTCGATACGATCATCCATCTGCGGCGCCGCGTGCGTGGCGTGCATTTTGTCTGGATCATGGGCGCTGACAATCTTGCGCAGTTCCATCGCTGGAAGGACTGGCGGCGCATCGCATCCGAGGTGCCGATTGCTGTGATCGACCGCCCCCCACAGAGTTTCCGGGCGCTGGCCGCCCCCGCCGCACAGGCGCTGGCGCGCTACCGTCTGCCCGAAAATCAGGCTGCCCGGCTGGCGGAGCAACCCACGCCCGCCTGGGTCTTCCTGTCAGGCATGAAACTGAGCTTGTCCTCGACCCGCCTGCGGAACCCGGACGGCAGCTGGAGGACGAAGTGAGTGCCGGAACGAACTGGAATATTGAAACCGTTAACCCCACATGCCTAATATAGCCCGTGGGCGCCTTAGGATTCGGCGTTCGCGATACAGTGAAAGGAATGGTCCCTGGCCACATCTGTATTGTCCAAGTCTGTTTTGCCCAAGGTTTCCAAAACTTCTGCAAAGAAGGCTGCTGCAGAGACGATTTCCGCAAAACCTGCTGCAAAAACCGCGCGTAAAACATCGACCAAAGCTGCCTTGAAGGCGGAACCCGACGCCGACAAGACGCTGAATATGATCCTCTCCCGCCTCGACGATATGAAGGCGGAAGAAACGGTCACCATCGACCTTCGCGGCAAATCCGCTTACTCCGATTACATGATCGTCACCACCGGCCGGGCCAACCGGCATGTCGGCGCGATCGCGGAGAACGTGACCAAGGCGCTGAAGGAAACCGGCATCAAAGGCATCCATGTCGAGGGCTTGCCCAATTGCGACTGGGTCCTGATCGATTCCGGCGATGTGATCGTGCACGTATTCAGACCCGAGGTGCGCGAATTCTACAATCTGGAAAGATTGTGGACGCAAAACCCGGCGGCGGCGAAGGCGATCTAACGTTTTTGAGCCGATGCGAATCGGCTGGCGCACATGTAGCTTGTGCGCATGCGCCTCATCGTCATCTCCATCGGCCGGCTGAAACAGGGCCCGGAGCGGGAACTGGCCGAACGCTATCGCGAGCGCTTCGAAGACACCGGCCGCAAGCTCGGCTTTCGCGGCCTCGAAATTCATGAAATTCCGGAAAGTCGCGCGCGCGACGCCGCGACGCGGATCGCCGAGGAGGCCGCGGCGATTTCGGCACTGATACCGGAAAAATATCCGCTGGTGGCGCTCGACGAGCGCGGCAAGAGCATCGACAGCGCGACCTTTGCCCGAGAGCTCGTCCGCTGGCGGGACGACGGCACGCCCGCCGCCATTTTCACAATCGGCGGGGCGGACGGACTTTCGCCCGATTTGCAGCGCAAAGCCAGACTGCGCATTGCGTACGGCTCGGCGACCTGGCCGCATCAAATGGTTCGCGTCATGCTTCTGGAACAGATTTACCGGGCCGCGACGATACTGGCGGGCCATCCCTACCACCGCGCCTGACGCACGGTGACGTGCATACGGACTGTAAACACAGAGAGCGCAAAATAGCCGGATGCAGACAACGCGGGACATTCAAACACGCCCCGTCACCATCCGCCGCGATGGGACGCACGATGATCCCTGGGTGTCCGCGCTTGCGCTATTCGTCCTGCTGTTGTCGGCAAGCCTGATCGGTCTGTCGCCGGCATCCGCGCAAGTGGCTGCGCCCGCACAACCGGCAGCGACGCAATCCTCCCCCGCGGAGCAGGCGGCAACCCCTTCCCCCGAAGCGATCAAGCAGCGCGAGCAGGAGCTGGAAGCCGCCCGCGAGCAGCAGAAAAAAGCCGCCGAACTGCAGCAGAAATTGAAGGCCGACATTGCGGCGATCGGGCAGGACCGCAGCAAGCTCAATCAACAGCTGATCGACATCGCAGCGCAGGTGCGCGGCGTGGAAACGCGGATTGGCGAGGCCGAAGGCCGCTTGCGCCCGCTCGATGCCCGCGAGCAGCAGATTCGCAGCTCCCTCGATTCGCGCCGCGCTGAGATCATCGAGGTGCTGGCTGCGCTGCAACGCGCCGGACGGCGGACGCCACCCGCGCTGCTGGTCCGCCCCGAGGACGCGCTGCAATCGCTGCGCACCGCCATGCTGCTCGGATCCGTGGTGCCCGAGCTGCGCGGCCGCGCGGAGCGGCTGGCCAGCGACCTCGGCGAACTCGTGGCGCTCCGCAAAACCATCGCCGCCGAGCGCGATGCGCTGGCGCTCGACCGCGACAAGCTGAACGACGACCAGGTGAAATTGGCCGCTTTGGTCGACGAGCGGCAACGCAAGCAGAGCGCGATCGAACGGGACATGGAGGCGGAGGGTGCGCGCGCCATCGCGCTGTCCAAACAAGTCGACAGTCTGCAGGGCTTGATCGCCAAACTGGAGCAGGACCTCAAAAGCGCCGCCAAGGCGGCCGCCACCGCCAGCCTGAAGGGCGCGCCGGCGACCCCGAACGGCAAGCCCAATCTGGGGGCCCTGAAGGACCCCGCCCGGCTCAGCCCGGCGATCGCCTTTGCCTCCGCCAAGGGATTGTTCGCCCTGCCGGTCAATGGCAGCAGGATTCGCGATTTTGGCGGTTCCGACGGCGCGGGCGGCGTCGAAAAGGGCATTTCTTTGGCAACCCGGGCCGGTGCCCAGGTAACAACCCCGTGTGACGGCTGGGTTGTTTACGCCGGGCCGTTCCGCAGCTATGGACAACTCTTGATCCTCAATGCCGGGGGCGGGTATCATGTCCTGATCGCCGGGATGGAGCGCATTTCGGTAAACATCGGCCAGTTTGTACTTACGGGGGAGCCGGTCGCGACCATGGGGTCGACATCCCAGGTTGCATCCATTCTCGCCACCACCGCGAGCCAGCCCGTGCTCTATGTTGAGTTCCGTAAGGACGGCACTCCAATCGATCCAGGCCCATGGTGGGCCGCAAATGAAGGCGAAAAGGTTCGCGGATGATGCGCAAGACTTCTGTAATTCTCCTCGGCGCCGCCACCGGTGCAGCATTGACGCTCTTCGTGACACAGCCTCGTTCTGTGCTGATGGGATCGGTCGCGCGTGCTGCCACCTCTGACACCTATCGCCAGCTCAATCTGTTCGGCGATGTCTTCGAGCGCGTGCGCAGCGACTATGTCGAGAAGCCCGACGATTCCAAGCTGGTCGAATCGGCGATCTCGGGCATGCTGGCCGGCCTCGATCCGCATTCCAGCTACATGGACGCCAAGAGTTTTCGCGATATGCAGGTGCAGACCCGCGGTGAGTTCGGCGGCCTCGGCATCGAAGTCACGATGGAAGACGGCCTGATCAAGGTGGTCTCGCCGATCGACGACACGCCGGCGTCGAAGGCCGGCATCATGGCCAACGACATCATCACCAATCTCGACGACGAAGCCGTGCAGGGCCTCACCCTTAACCAGGCCGTCGAGAAGATGCGCGGTCCGGTCAACACCAAAATCCGCCTCAAGATCATCCGCAAGGGCCAGGACAATCCGATCGACGTCACGCTGGTGCGCGATAATATCCGCGTCCGCTCGGTGCGCGCGCGCGTCGAAGGCGAAGACATCGGTTACATCCGTATCACCACCTTCAACGAGCAGACCACCGAAGGCCTCAAGCGCGAGATCGGCAATCTGACGAACCAGATCGGCGACAAGCTGAAAGGCTTCATCATCGACATGCGCAACAATCCCGGCGGCTTGCTGGAGGAAGCGGTGACGGTTTCCGACACCTTCCTCGATCGCGGCGAGATCGTCTCGACCCGCGGCCGCAATGCCGAGGAAACCCAGCGCCGCGCCGCGCATGCGGGCGACCTGACCAAGGGCAAGCCGCTGATCGTGCTGATCAACGGTGGCTCCGCCTCCGCGTCCGAAATCGTCGCCGGCGCGCTGCAGGACCACAAGCGCGCGACGCTGGTCGGCACCCGCTCGTTCGGCAAGGGCTCCGTACAAACCATCATCCCGCTCGGCAGCGGCAACGGCGCGCTGCGCCTGACCACGGCGCGTTATTACACGCCGTCGGGCAAGTCGATCCAGGCCAAGGGCATCGTGCCCGATATCGAGGTGCTGCAGGACGTGCCCGACGAGTTGAAGTCGCGGACCGACACCAAGGGCGAAGCTTCGCTGCGCGGCCATCTGAAGAACGATGGCGACGAGAAGACGGGTTCGCAGTCCTACGTCCCGCCGGATGCCAAGGACGACAAGGCGCTGAAGACCGCCGCCGACCTGCTGCATGGCATCAAGTCGACCGCGACCGCGGTCCCCGGCGACAAGGCCGCGATCGACAAGCCCGCCACCAAGGCGGCGAACTGATCGGGCCCGGATCCAAGTCAAAATCCAGGTCAAATTCGGTAAAGGGCGGCTCTCGGGCCGCCCTTTTTCATTGCCGGCGCTTCCCGCAGCATCCCGGATAGGCGCGGGCGCTCGAATCCGGTCCATCGTGGTATCTTCGACGCGGTTGATTCGGGGAGGGTCATGACGGAAACGGCCGACGAGCTGAGCACACCGCTCGGACAGGAAACCAAGCGCAAGAAGCGCCGCTTCCGGCTGCCGTTCACCGCAACGCAGGCGCTGGCCGTGCTGCTCGGCCTGTTCCTGGTCGGCTTTGCCACCATCGCGCTGTTCACCGACAATCCCCTCGGCGGCGAGCCGGTCGCGCAAATCGCCTTGCGCAAGCCCCCGGCGGCGGACGAGAAGGCCGCCCTTGCGGGCGCCGGCCACACCGAACAGGCCGCGAAATCCGCACCCAAGCAGGCCCCGCCGGCGGACAACAGGACCGTCACCATCATCGACGGCTCCAGCGGCAAGCGGCAAGACGTCGTCATCGGCAGCGATGCGCCCGACAAGGCCGACACGGACTCAGCGCCCGCAGGCCCGATGGCCGGCGTCGATCCGCGGCTGCTGGAGAAGTCGCGTTACGGCATGATCCCGGTGGTCGCCGACGGCCTAAAACCCTTCACGGTCTACGCGGCCGACGCCGACCGCGCCAAGGCCGCCAAAATGCCGGTTATCGCCATCGTCGTCGGAGGCCTCGGCGTCGGTGCGGCCAAGACGGCCGATGCCATCATGAAACTGCCGCCCGCGGTGACGCTGGCGTTCACCCCTTACGGGGCCGACCCCACCAAACTCGCCGAACGGGCGCGGGCGCAACGCCACGAGATCCTGCTGCAGATCCCGATGGAGCCGTTCGATTATCCCGACAATGATCCCGGGCCGCAGACCCTGCTCACGACGCTGGCGCCGGAGCAGAATATCGACCGCCTGTATTGGCATATGAGCCGGATTCAGGGCTATGCCGGGATTGCCAATTTCATGGGTGCGCGCTTCGTGGCGACCGACGCCGTGATGCAGCCGATCATCCGCGAGGCGGCCAAACGCGGCCTTGGCTATCTCGATGATGGCGCCACCCCGCGCAGCACGGCCGCCGCCTTGGCGGCGGGTCAGGCGATGCCGTTCGCCAAGGCCGATTTCACCATCGATTCAGTGCCAACCTCGGCCGAGATCGACCGGGTGTTGGTCAAGCTGGAAACGCTGGCCAAGGAACGTGGGTCGGCCGTCGGCGTCGCCTCGGCCCTGCCGATCTCGATCGAGCGGCTCGCCGCCTGGATCAAGACGCTCGATAACCGCGGCATCCTGCTTGTGCCATTGACAACGGCGATGCTGAAATCAAAATCAGGCTGAAGCTGATGGCACCGATCCGGACCTTTCCGGACTCGTCGGCCTGATCGCTCGAACTGCGTGTGAAACCTGCAAGGAAAACTGACGGAATGGCGCGCTACGAGGATCTGCCCTACCGGACATGCGTCGGCATGATGCTGATCAATGCAGCGGGGCTGGTCTTCATCGGTCGCCGCGCCGGCGGTATCGAGCATGTCGACGAAACCCACGTCTGGCAGATGCCGCAAGGCGGCGTCGATCCCGGCGAGGACACCTGGGTGGCGGCGAAGCGCGAGCTTTACGAGGAAACCAGCGTTCGGTCGGTGGAGAAGCTCGGCGAAGTCCCCGACTGGCTGATCTACGACATTCCGCGCACGGTGGCCGGCCGCGCCTGGAAAGGCCGCTATCGCGGGCAGCGGCAAAAATGGTTCGCGGTCCGCTTCACCGGCAAGGATAGCGAGATCAACGTCATGAGCCCCGGTGGCGGCAGCCACAAGGCTGAATTCGTCAGTTGGCGCTGGGAGCCGATGAAAAATCTCCCGAACCTGATCGTGCCGTTCAAGCGGCCGGTCTATGAGCGCGTGGTGAAGGAATTCTCCGGCCTCGCGGGCGGTTAGTATGGCGGGCTACCCATCATCCGTGCAGGGATACGTCATTCCGGGTTCATGCTTCGCAGGCCCTGGAGTGACGGCCGAAAATTTGTGATGGACACAAAACCCTATCGTCCCAATGTCGGCATCGCCCTGTTCAACACCGCCGGCCGGGTGTTGATCGGCCGGCGCTTCCGCGACGATGGACCGGAAATCATTCTGCCCGGGCTGGAATGGCAGATGCCGCAGGGCGGCATCGACGCGGGCGAGAACCCGCGTGACGCCGTGATGCGCGAACTCTGGGAGGAGACCGGCGCGACCAGCGCCGAATATCTCGCCGAGACCGACTGGATGAGTTACGAGTTTCCAGCCTATGACGGGCCGTCCTCGCACCGCCTCGCCAAATTCCGCGGCCAGCGGCAGAAATGGTTCGCGCTGCGCTTCAGCGGGCGCGACGAGGAAATCGACCCGCTGACGCCGCGCAACGGGCAGCCGGCCGAGTTCGATTCCTGGCGCTGGGAGCGGCTCGACCGCGTCGCCGATCTCGTAGTGCCGTTCCGGCGCGAGGTATACAAAACCGTCGCCACCGCGTTCGCACGATTTGCGACCACGTCAAGCTGAGAAAGTGCCGATGCCGATCCGCGCAATATTCTTCGACGTCGGCGAGACGCTGATCGACGAAACGCGCCTGCTGCACGGCTGGGCCGACACCATGGGCGTCGACAGAGCCGAGTTTATCGCCGCGCTCGACGATATCATCGCCACAGGCGAAAACCACCGCTCGATCTTCGAGCGGCTACGGCCGGGTTTTGACGTCCGCGCTGCCGCCGCCGAGCGCAAGCGAAGCGGAACTGATTTCCGGATTGAAGCGCGCGATCTCTATGCCGATGCCAGGCCATGCCTGTCCGAACTGACGCGGGATGGCTGGTTTGTCGGTATCGCCGGCAATCAGCCGCCCACGGCCAAGGCGGCGCTCGAATCGTTCGGCCTCGAAGCCAGTTTGATCACAACCTCGGCGGAACTTGGCGTCGACAAGCCGTCGCTGGAATTCTTTCGCCAGACGCTCGCCAAGACCCGCGCAATGGCTGACTTCGATCCGGCCGAAGTGCTCTATATCGGGGATCGTCTCGACAACGACGTCATTCCGGCGCGGGATTTCGGCATGAAGACCGCGTTGCTTGAACGCGGGCCCTGGGGTCGCAACCATGTTCGCTGGCCCGATGCCGCGCTCGCGGATTTCATCCTGAAGGATCTCGCCGGATTGCCCGCCTTGCTGCGCGAGATAAAGCGCGAGAGCTGAGGTCCCCCGCCAAGGCCTTTTCGGTCCGATGGTATCGGAACGATAAACGCGCCCGCCACGGCGCGACGAACGCTGGCTGCTTTTGTCCAAGGCCCGTTCGATCAACAGTTGCAGGGCTATGTCGCGCGTGGTCAGCGGCTCTGAGGCTTGACGCAGCACGCTCAGAATGATCCGGCTCATCTGTCCCGCGTTGCTCCAATCCCTCGGCGGCCGAAACGCCTTGGGCTTGACCTGAAAGTCCGGGTCAAACTGGACGATGGTGGCGTCTAGGCTTTCGAGGTCCAGTACCATCTTCCGAAGGGCCTCATGGGTGTTTTCGATATCGCCCGCAAGTTGGGCGCGGCGCTTTGCCAGCCCGTTCAAAACCGTCTCATTAATTGGCGCACCCTCTGCCATAATGGGCTAGCGGCAGAGGGGAAGGCCGACCCCGCAAGGGGCTCCAGAGGGTAATGCTGACCGCGCCCAGGGTCTTGGGCACCGCGTGAGAAAATGGCAGCTCACGCCCTGCCTCTGCCGCCACCCGTAATACCGCAAACGCTAGCATCGTAGGCAGCATAGGTCGTCGGGTTGGAAGGTGAGTTTGCTACCTAATGCCGGATTTTTGGATGGTTGGCGCGAAGCCGAGGCTTAATGCATCGCCGTGGAGCTGAGCTGATGCTCGATGCTCTTGAAGTGATCGAGCCGCTCGATCGCGTGGTCGAGTTCGGAGCCTTCCTTCTCGGAGAGCTTGGCTTCCATTTCGGCAATCGTCTCGGCGAACTGCGCCCGATCGATATCCTGCATCGAGGTGGCGACGTCGGCGAGCACGGTGAGGCCCTTGTCGGACACTTCCGCCAGGCCACCGAGCACGATCATCTTCTGATGCGTGCCGCCGGAGGTGATGGTCAGGATGCCGGGACGGATCGCCGCGACAACCGGCGCGTGGCCGGCCAGCACGCCGAAATCGCCTTCCACGCCGGGGACGTCAACCTGATCGACTTCGCCGGAGAAGGCGAGTTTTTCGGGCGAAACCAGATCGAAATGGAAGGTGGCCATGATGTTCCTGCGAATAGCGAGTGGCGAATAGCGAGTTGGCGAAGGGACGGAATAGCTTCTAACTATTCGTTACTCCCCATTCGCCCTTCGCCCTTAGGCTGCCTCGGCCGCCAGCTTCTTGCCCTTCTCGACGGCTTCTTCGATGTTGCCGACCATGTAGAAAGCCGCTTCCGGCAGATGGTCGTACTTGCCTTCGCACAATCCGCGGAAGCCCTTGATGGTGTCGGCGAGGTCGACGAACTTGCCGGGCGAACCGGTGAAGACTTCGGCGACGTGGAACGGCTGCGACAGGAAGCGCTCGATCTTGCGGGCGCGGGCAACCGCGATCTTGTCCTCTTCGGACAGTTCGTCCATGCCGAGAATGGCGATGATGTCCTGCAGTGACTTGTAGCGCTGCAACACCTGCTGAACCATACGCGCGGTCTCGTAGTGCTCCTGGCCGACGACCAGCGGCGACAGCATGCGCGAGGTCGAGTCGAGCGGATCCACCGCCGGATAGATGCCCTTTTCCGAGATCGCGCGGTTGAGCACCGTGGTCGCGTCCAAATGGGCGAACGAGGTCGCGGGTGCCGGGTCGGTCAAGTCGTCGGCCGGCACGTAGATCGCCTGCACCGAGGTGATCGAGCCCTTGTGCGTGGTGGTGATGCGCTCCTGCAGCGCGCCCATGTCCGTGGCGAGCGTCGGCTGATAACCCACCGCGGAGGGAATACGACCCAGCAGCGCCGACACTTCGGAGCCGGCCTGGGTGAAGCGGAAGATGTTGTCGACGAAGAACAGCACGTCCTGACCCTGATCGCGGAAGTGTTCGGCGACGGTCAGCCCGGTGAGGCCGACGCGGGCGCGGGCGCCCGGGGGTTCGTTCATCTGCCCGAACACCAGCGCGCATTTCGACTTCACGCTCGGATCGGGGTTATGCGGATCGGCGTTGACCTTGGACTCGATGAACTCGTGATAGAGATCGTTGCCTTCGCGGGTGCGCTCGCCGACGCCGGCGAACACCGAATAACCACCATGCGCCTTCGCGACGTTGTTGATCAGTTCCTGAATCAGCACGGTCTTGCCGACGCCGGCGCCGCCGAACAGGCCGATCTTGCCGCCCTTGGCGTAGGGCGCAAGCAGGTCGACGACCTTGATGCCGGTGACGAGAATTTCGGCTTCGGTGGACTGGTCGGTATAGCTCGGCGCTTCCGCGTGAATCGGGCGGAGGCCTTCGGACACCAGCGGACCGGCTTCATCGATCGGCTCGCCGATCACGTTCATGATGCGGCCGAGCGTGCCGGCGCCGACGGGCACGCGGATCGGCGCGCCGGTATCGGTGACTTCCTGACCGCGGACCAGACCCTCGGTGGTGTCCATCGCGATGGTGCGCACCGTCGATTCGCCGAGATGCTGCGCCACTTCGAGCACCAGGCGGTTGCCGGCATTCTTGGTTTCGATCGCGTTCAGAATGGCGGGCAGATGCCCCTCGAACTGCACGTCGACGACGGCGCCGATCACCTGGGTGATGCGTCCGGTCTGGTTTGCTGCTTCGGCCATAAAACTCTCTCCTTCGAATTCTTGTCTTTCGGAAGTCAGGGTGTCGCGCGAATGGCTAGAGAGCCTCGGCGCCGGAGATGATTTCGATCAGCTCCTTGGTGATCTGGGCCTGACGGGTGCGGTTGTAGATAAGGGTCTGCTTGCGGATCATGTCGCCCGCGTTGCGGGTGGCGTTGTCCATCGCGCTCATCTGCGCGCCGTAGAACGAGGCGTTGTTTTCCAAGAGCGCGCGGAAAATCTGCACCGCCAGATTGCGCGGCAACAGGCGCGTCAGGATCTCGTCCTCTTCCGGCTCATATTCGTAAGAGGTTGCCGGACCGGCATTCGCCGCCGGCGCTTCCACCACCAGCGGGATGATTTGCTGCGCGGTCGGGATCTGGGCGATCACGGATTTGAAGCGCGAATAGAACAGCGTGCAGACGTCGAATTCGCCGGCCTCGAAGCGAGCCAGGACCTTCTTGGCGATATCCTCGGCATTGACGAAGCCGAGCTGGCGAACGCTGCGCAGGTCGAGATGCTCGACGATCTGCCGGTCGAACTGGCGGCGGAGCTGCTCATAGCCCTTGCGGCCGACGCAGAAGAACTTGACCTCTTTGCCCTGGTTGATCAGCGACAGCGCGCGCTCACGGGCCAGTCGCACGATCGAGGAGTTGAAGGCGCCCGACAGACCGCGTTCGCCGGTGCAGACCAGCAGCAGATGCACCTGATCCCTGCCGGTGCCGGCCAGCAGCGGCGGTGCGCCGGGCGAACCGTTGGCAGCGGCGGCGATGTTGGAGATCACCGCGTCCATCTTTTCCGCATAGGGACGCGCCGCCTCGGCGGCGGTCTGCGCGCGGCGCAGCTTGGAGGCTGCGACCATCTGCATGGCCTTGGTGATCTTCTGCGTCGCCTTGGTGGAGGCGATGCGGACCCGCATGTCTTTCAGTGACGCCATTCTTCGTTCACCCCGGCGATCCGATCATCAAGACCAGACCGCAAGCCTCTTTTCATCACGCCCGGCGCATCGCCGGGCATGACGGCCCATCAAGCAAGCGTCTTGGAGAAACCTTCGACAACCGCCTTCAGCTTGCCCGCGGTGTCATCGCTGAGATCGCGGCTTTCACGGATGCTGTTGAGGATCTCGACGTTCTTGCCGCGCAGCAGCGACAGCAGGCCGTCCTCGAACGCACGCACCTTGTTGAGCGGGAGCGCATCGAGATAGCCGTTGGTGCCGGCCCAGATCACGCAGACCTGCTCTTCCATCTTCAGCGGCGAGAACTGCGGCTGCTTCAGGAGTTCGGTCAGGCGCGAACCGCGGTTCAGCAGGCGCTGGGTCGAGGCGTCGAGGTCGGAGCCGAACTGCGCGAACGCCGCCATTTCGCGGTACTGCGCCAGCTCACCCTTGATCTTGCCGGCGACCTTCTTCATCGCCTTGGTCTGCGCCGACGAGCCGACGCGCGACACCGACAGACCGACGTTCACGGCGGGACGGATGCCCTGGAAGAACAAGTCGGTTTCCAGGAATATCTGGCCGTCGGTAATCGAAATCACGTTGGTCGGGATGTAGGCCGACACGTCGTTGGCCTGGGTTTCGATGACCGGCAGCGCGGTCAGCGAACCCGAACCCTGGTCCTTGTTGAGCTTGGCGGCGCGCTCAAGCAGACGGGAATGCAGGTAGAACACGTCGCCCGGATAGGCTTCGCGGCCCGGCGGGCGGCGCAGCAGCAGCGACATCTGGCGGTAGGCAACGGCCTGCTTGGACAAATCGTCATAGATGATGACGGCGTGCATGCCGTTGTCGCGGAAATATTCACCCATGGTGCAGCCGGTGAACGGCGCGATGTATTGCATCGGCGCCGGATCGGAAGCGGTGGCCGCCACCACGATCGAGTATTCCAGCGCGCCCTGCTCTTCCAGCACCTTGACGAACTGGGCGACGGTCGAACGCTTCTGGCCGATCGCGACATAGACGCAATACAGCTTGATGTTCTCGTCCGGCTGCGCGTTGAGCGGCTTCTGGTTCAGAATGGTGTCGAGCGCGATCGCGGTCTTGCCGGTCTGACGATCGCCGATGATCAGCTCGCGCTGGCCACGGCCGACCGGGATCAGCGCATCGATCGCCTTGAGGCCGGTCGCCATCGGCTCGTTCACCGACTTGCGCGGAATGATGCCGGGCGCCTTGACGTCGACGCGCTTGCGTTCGGTGGCCTGGATCGGACCCTTGCCGTCGATCGGATTGCCGAGCGCGTCGACGACGCGGCCGAGCAGGCCCTTGCCGACGGGCGTATCGACGATGGCGCGGGTGCGCTTGACGGTCTGGCCTTCCTTGATCTCGCGGTCGGCGCCGAAGATCACGATACCGACGTTGTCGGTTTCGAGGTTCAGCGCCATGCCGCGGGTGCCGTTCTCGAACTCGACCATCTCACCGGCCTGGACGTTGTCGAGGCCGTAGACGCGGGCAATGCCGTCGCCGACGGACAACACCTGTCCGACTTCGGTAACTTCAGCCTCCTGGCCGAAATTCTTGATCTGGTCCTTGAGGATCGCGGAAATTTCCGCGGCGCGGATGTCCATCAGCCTGCCTCTTTCATCGCGTGCTTGATCGAATTGAGTTTGGTGCGAAGCGAACTATCCACCATGCGGCTGCCGAGCTTGACCACCAGGCCGCCGATAATGGAGGGATCGATCTTCACGTTGAGCGCGACGTCCTTGCCCGTCACCGATTTCAGTGCGGTCTTGAGGGCGTCGAGATTCTTGTCGTTAAGCGCTTCGGCGACGGTGACGTCGGCGGTCGCCTCGCCCTTGAACTTCGCCACCAGCGCGCGGAAAGCGCGGATCACGTCGCCGACGGCGAACAGCCGGCGGTTGGCGGTCAGGACTTTGAGGAATTTGGCGGAAGTGCCGGAAATTCCAGCCTTGTCGAGAATCGCGATCAGCGCTTTCGATTGCGAATCTGCCGAGAACACCGGGCTGCGGACGAGGCGCTTTAAATCAGCGCTGTCGGCCAGCATGGCCTCAAATTTATCGAGATCGGCTTTTACCGCGTCGATCGATTTCTCGTCGCGCGCCAACTCGAACAAGGCCGTTGCATAACGGCCTGACACTCCCGAAACGGACGGATCTTCAGCAGCCACAGAGAGACTCTTTTTTAGCTGTTAAACTCGCAAGGGAAAAACCGTCGCCACGTAGCGGCGCCTAGCGATCCAAGCCCTTGGAATTCAAGCGGGACTTCGATTTTCGACCGACACGAGAAGTGCCGGGATCGTTAAAATCGCGGCTTTGCTAACATAGCAAGCGCGCAGGTGCAACATGACGGCACGCGCTGGCGGTGCCTTGTCGCATGTCTATTGCGGTTGGCCACCAGGGTATTTTTCCAGCTGGATTTTCAAGCCGATTTTCGCGCGCCGGTTCGCAGCAAGTCAGGCGCCGCGGCCGCGCCGACAGCGTGCAGGTTTGCCCCCGGCATATCGGGTCCGGAGGGGTCGGTCCGCCGCAAGCTCGGTGGTTCCGCCGTTATTTGCATGGGGGCCATGATCCTCCGGAACAGGCCGATTCCAATTCCCCGCGGTTTACTTGGTCGCGAACGCGTGAACACTAACGAACACTTTATTAAACAGTAATTCGAAGTATTACTATGGTTAATAATTCGTTAAAGCGATGTATTACGGAACATCCTTTGATTAGTTGATCTTAGTAACAAGATATGTCAGCCGGAGATAAATAGACATTACTGCCCAATTCATGCCTCATTGCCTACTCAAACGGCCAGCTCACACATGGGAACGGGGGTTCCACTTGTCACACATGTGGCAATACTGTCTGAGGGACTAGTTTAATGTTGAATACCAAAAACCTGCTGCCGGGATCCGCAATCCGGTCGCGCACGGCCTTCGCACTTATCGCCGCTACGCTCCTGGTCGGCGGCAGCATCACCGAGGCTTCGGCCAAATCCAGGCACCATCGTCATCATCACCACCATCACCACGCCAGCAAGGGCGGCGAATGGCGCAACGCCAACGCCTCGGTCCAGAGCTCGGGACGCGGCTTCTCGGGGATGGCGTCTTTCTATGGCAATGAATCCGGCAGCAGGACCGCTTCCGGCCAGCGCTTCAACCAGAACGCCATGACCGCCGCCCACAAGACGCTGCCGTTCGGCACCAAGCTGCGCGTCACCCATGGCGGGCGATCGGTGGTCGTCACCATCAATGACCGCGGTCCCTTCATCAGGGGGCGCGTGCTCGACCTCTCCACGGGCGCCGCCCGTGCCATCGGCCTGACCAGCCGCGGCGTCGGCCACGTCACGGCCGAGGTCATCTCCTGAACACGCATCCGTCGCGCCGTTTCCGGTTCGAACCGTTCTGGTAAGCGTTGCGTTGCGTAAAAATGGCCTGCCGTCGCAAATGACGGCAGGCTTTTTCGTTTGCCCGCCGTCATTCCGGGGCGATGCGCCGCATCGAACCCGGAATCTCGAGGTTCCGGGTCTGGTCCTTCGGACCATCCCGGAATGACCGCATCACAAAAAGCTCTGCGGATCGACGTCGACCTCGAGCTTGAGATTGCCCTTGGTCTTCGGCCCGGCCGCCAGCCATTCGCGCAGATATTCCGACAGGTCGACATTGCGCAGCGACTTCACCAGCAGCCGGAAGCGGTAGCGGCCCTTGATCACCGCGAGCGGCGCTTCGGCGGGACCCAGCACCTGGATGCGCTCATCGATCGGCGCGATGGCGGCGAGTTTTCGCGCATAACCTTCCGCGGTCGGCCGGTCGCCGGCCGAGATGATCAGGCTGGCGAGCCGGCCGAACGGCGGATAGCCCGATCGTTCGCGCGCCTCGATTTCGCTGGCATAGAACGCCTCGCGGTCGCAAGCGACCAGTGCCTTCATCACGGGGTGATCGGGCTGATGGGTCTGCAGATAGCCGATGCCGCGGCCCTGCTCGCGCCCGGCGCGGCCGATCACCTGGTTGAGCAGTTGAAACGTGCGCTCGGCGGCGCGCGGATCGCCATTGCTCAAGCCCAGATCGGCATCGACGACGCCAACGAGGTTGAGCCGCGGGAAATTATGCCCCTTCGCCACGAGCTGCGTGCCGATGATGATATCGACGCGGCCTTCGGCGATTTCGTTCAGTTCGCTGCGCATGGTTTCGATCGAGGTGATCAGGTCGCTCGACAGCACCATGGTGCGCGCGTTCGGGAACAATTGCGCCGCTTCCTCCTGCAGGCGTTCGACGCCGGGCCCGATCGCGGCCAGCGATTCCTCGGCCGCGCAATGCGGGCAGATATTCGGGCGCGGCATCGAGAAGCCGCAATGGTGACAGACCAGCCGCTGGCGGAAGCGGTGATCCACCAGCCAGGCATCGCAGATCGTACAGGAGAACCGATGCCCGCAGGCGCGGCACAGCGTCAGCGGCGCGTAGCCGCGGCGGTTGAGGAACAATAGCGCCTGCTCGCGCTTCTCGATCGCCTGCCCGATATAGTCGGCCAGCCGCGGCGAGACGAAGCGGCCGCGCGGCGGCGGCTCGCGCCGCAGATCGATCGCCTCGATATGCGGCATGTGCTGGCCGCCGAACCGCGACGGCAGTGCCACACGCTGGTAACGCCCCTTGCGCGCATTCACTTCGGTCTCGATCGACGGCGTCGCCGACGCCAGGATGATCGGGATTTTGGCGATATGCGCGCGCACGACGGCCATGTCGCGGGCGTGATAATGCGCGCCGTCATCCTGCTTGTAGGCCTGGTCGTGCTCTTCATCGACGATGATCAGGCCAAGATCAGCATAGGGCAGGAACAAGGCCGAGCGCGCACCGACCACGACCGGTGCTTCGCCCGCCGCGATCGCCGCCCAGTTTCGCGCGCGCGTCCGCGGCGTCAGTTCGGAATGCCATTCCAGGGGACGCACGCCAAAGCGCTGCGCGAAACGGTCGAGGAATTGTCCGGTCAGCGCGATCTCCGGCATCAGGATCAGGGTCTGCCTGCCGCGGCGAATGATTTCGGCGATCGCTTCGAAATAGACCTCGGTCTTGCCGGAGCCCGTGACGCCATCGAGCAGCGCGACGTGGAAGCTGCCGCTGGCGGCCAGCGCCCGCATTGCGTCGACAGCGGTGCGCTGCTGGCGAGAGAATTCCGGCTGCGCAAACGACGGATCGGGCGCGGGCGGCGCCAATGGTGGCGGCATCGCCTCGATATGCAGCGTGCCCTCATCGACCAGCCCGTCGATCACGCCCGCGCTGACCCCGGCTTCGCGCGCGGCATCGGATTTGCCGTGCAGCAGGCCGTCCGACAGCACGTCGATCACCCGCCGCCGGGCCGGCGTCAGGCGCCGCGGCGGCTCGCCGACCAGGCGCACGCCGAGCCGCATCCGTTCGGGCCCGAGATTGTCGCCCATCCGCAACGTCATGCGCAGCACCATGCCGCGTGCGGAGAGCGTGTAATTGGCGACCCAGTCGACCAGCGAACGCAGTTCCTCCTTCAATGGCGGCACGTCGAGCTTCTCGCCGACATCCTTCAGGCGGTTATGCAGCCGCGGATCGGGATTGGCGTTTTCCGCCCACACGACCGCGACCACCTCGCGCGGCCCCAGCGGCACACAAACGACATCGCCGGGCTTCAGCTCCATGCCGCGCGGCACGCGGTAGGAATAGGCCTGGTTGAGCGCAACCGGCACCAGCACATCGACGACACGCGTCGATGTGGCGGAGGAAGGGCTGCTGCGCGTCGAATGGTCCATCGGGAATCAGGCTCGGGGTGGCGCGCCCAAGTTAAGGCCGCGCGGCGGCGGGAGCCAGTGGCGGCGGCCGCATGGGTGCAAGTTAGCGAACGGTAAACGAAAGAGGTGCGATATAATCAGAGAATCAGGGCGCCCATAGTCCATGACCAAGCCTGTTCCGCCGCTCCAACCGATCGAACTCGACTGCGCCGACGCGACGCTGACGCTGGAGATGACGCGCTGGCTGTCGCATCTGCGCGCCGAACGTCGGCTGTCGCCGAAGACGCTGGAGGCCTATGCCCGCGATGTCAGGCAATGCCTGATTTTCCTTGGGGAACACTGGGGCAGAAAAGTCACGCTGAAGGGATTTGCCGCCCTCGAAGCCAGCGACATCAGGGCCTTCATGGCCATGCGGCGGGCCGACGACATCGGCGGCCGCTCGCTGATGCGGGCGCTGGCCGGATTGCGCTCGTTCGGACGTTTCCTGGAGCGGGAAGGCAAGGGCAAGGTCGGCGCCTTGTCCGCGATTCGTGCGCCAAAGATCGGCAAGAGCCTGCCGAAGCCGATTCAGATGGCCGCCGCCAAACGGTTCGCCGATGCCGATGAACGCGCCGGCGAGGACCGCGAGCAATGGATCCTGGCGCGCGATGCCGCCGTGATGGCGCTGCTCTATGGTTCGGGCCTGCGCATCTCCGAAGCGCTGGGCTTGAAGAAACGCGACGTGCCCAAGCCCGGCGAAGGCGACGTCATCATCGTCACCGGCAAGGGCAACAAGACCCGCATGGTGCCGGTGCTGCAGAACGTGCTGGCGCTGGTCGCCGATTACACCGCGATCTGTCCGCATTCGCTTAAGCCGGAAGGGCCGATCTTCGTCGGCGCACGCGGCGGGCCGCTATCCCCACGAATCATCCAGCTCACCATGGAGCGATTGCGCGGCGCGCTCGGGCTGCCCGACAGTGCGACGCCGCACGCGCTGCGGCACTCCTTTGCCACCCATCTGCTGAGCCGTGGCGGCGATCTGCGCGCGATCCAGGAATTGCTCGGCCACGCCTCGCTCTCGACCACGCAGATCTACACCGGCATCGACAGCGAGCGCCTGCTGGAAGTCTACAAGACGGCGCATCCGCGCGCCTGAGATCACCGACACATCACAGTCACACATCGCCTGCGCCCCTGCTTGCCCCTTGCGTTCGCCTTATTGTTCGGCAATCGTCCGAGTTCCATTGGCAGGAGGGAATCATGGGCGCACATGAAAGTATGGAGCACGCGGAGCATGCCGAGCATGCTTCAGGCTCGAACAAGAAGATCGCCTTGCTGATCGCGGTGATCGCCTTGTTCCTGGCGCTGTCGGAAACGCTGGGCAAGGGCGCGCAGACCGAATCGATCAGCAAGAACGTCGAGGCGTCGAATCTCTGGGCGTTCTTCCAGGCCAAGAGCATCCGCCGCACCACGGTTCAGGCCACCGCCGAGCATGCCAAGCTCAGCCTTGGCGTCACGACCGACCCCGCCGCGAAAGCGGCGCTGCAGAAGCAGATCGACGATTGGACCAAGACCGCCGCGCGCTACCGCTCGGAGCCGGAAACCGGCGAGGGTTCGGAGGAGCTTGCGAAACGCGCCAAGCAAGCCGAGCACGAGCGCGACGAGGCGACCGCCAAATATCATCATTACGAGGTCGCGTCCGCGGCCTTCCAGATCGGCATCGTGCTGGCGTCGGCCACCATCATCACCGGCATGATCATCCTGGCATGGGGCTCGGCGCTCCTGGCAGTGCTCGGAATCGGCATCACCGCGCTCGGCCTGTTCGCACCGCATCTGCTGCATCTGCATTGAGGGGCTTGGCGGCCCGACGTCCAGCTATCCCCGGGGATGAACGCATTTGCGTTCATCCGTAGGTGCGCGCCCAGCGATGCAAGTGCACCTCCGGTGTCGCACCTCAAGATGACGGTCTTAAACGGACCTTGAAGCGTTCGCTCTACCGCGCTTCGTGCACGCGCCTGCGAAAGCGCTGGATCAGCCGCAGCATCCGGGCTGACCAGCCGGTGCCGTCACCGCGCAGCATCTCGGCGATCCGGCGCTTGACCGGCTCGACCAGCGCCGTTGCCTTGGCGCGCACCGTCAGGATGAACTGGTAGATCTTCTTGAACCAGCCCATCTGCAGCAGCTTGGTGCGCGTCACGTCGAAGATGAAGGCGGTGACGCCGACGCCGATGAACTTTCCAAGGACGATGACGACGACGGCGCTGACCCAGTATTCATTCGCGAGCAGCCACAGCCCGACCAGCTTGAGTGGAAACAGCGGAATCACCGGCACCGCAAACACGATCAGCGTCATCGCCGGCGACAGCGTATCGACGCGATCGGACAGCCATTGCTTGAAGGCGCGCAGCGGGATCAGCGCGACGATGCGCTCGACGACCGGCTCGAGATGATCCCACAGCCAAGCCTCGATCAGAAAAATGACCGCAAGCAGGACCCAGAACGGCTGTAGCAGGCGTCGCATCATCCGGTCATCTCCACCCAGCATCTGCCGGATGTCGAATCACATATGGATCGCCCGCTTGCCGACCGCAAGCGCGGCTTCCTTGATGGCCTCGGAACGGGTCGGATGGGCGTGGCAGGTTCGTGCCAGATCCTCGGCGGAACCGCCAAACTCCATCAGGACCGCGGCTTCATGGATCATTTCGCCGGCTTCGCGGCCGATAATGTGCACGCCAAGCACCCGATCGGTCTTCGCATCTGCGAGAATCTTCACAAAACCTTCGGTGGTCTGGTTGACCTTGGAGCGGCCATTGGCGGTGAACGGGAATTTGCCCGACGTGTAGGCCACGCCCGCCTGCTTCAACTCTTCCTCGGTCTTGCCGACCGACGACACTTCCGGCGTGGTATACACAACGCCTGGGATCACGTCGTAGTTCACGTGCCCGGCCTGCCCTGCGATGATTTCGGCGCAGGCCACGCCTTCGTCCTCGGCCTTGTGCGCCAGCATCGGTCCCGCCACTACGTCGCCGATCGCATAGACGCCCTTCACGCTGGTGGAGAAATGCGCGTCGATCTGGACGCGGCCGCGGTTGTCGAGCGCGATGCCGGCCTCCTTCAGGCCGAGGCCTTCGGTGTAGGGCACGCGGCCGATACAGACCAGCACCACGTCGGCTTCGATGGTCTCGGCCGCGCCACCCGCGGCCGGCTCGACCTTGGCGGACAGTGTCTTGCCCGAAATGTCGACGCCGGTGACCTTGGCGCCGAGCTTGAACGCAAAGCCCTGCTTTTCGAGGATGCGCTGGAATTGTTTTGCCACTTCGCCGTCCATGCCGGGCAGGATGCGATCGAGGAATTCCACCACGGTGACCTTGGCACCAAGCCGGTGCCACACCGAGCCCAGTTCGAGTCCGATCACGCCGGCGCCGACGACCAGAAGATTAGACGGCACCTTGTCGAGCGACAGCGCGCCGGTCGACGACACGATCCGCTTCTCGTCGATCTCGATGCCCTTCAGCCGCGCGATATCGGAGCCGGTGGCGATGACGATGTTCTTGGTCTCGACCGTCTGCGCCTTGCCGTCGCTGCCCGTGACCTCGACCTTGCCGGCGCCCAGAATCCTGCCGGTGCCGCTGATGACGTCGATCTTGTTCTTCTTCATCAGGAACTCGACGCCCTTGACGTTGCCGTCGATACCCTGCTGCTTGAAATTCATCATGGCAGGCAGATCGAGTTTCGGCGCGGAAACGCTGACGCCCATCTTCGCAAAGGAGTGCCCGGCTTCCTCGAACATCTCGGACGCATGCAGCAGCGCCTTCGACGGCATGCAGCCGACATTGAGGCAGGTGCCGCCCAGCGTCGCATTCTTCTCGACCACGGCGACCTTCATGCCGAGTTGCGCCGCGCGCACCGCGCAGACATATCCGCCCGGGCCGGTGCCGATGACGACGAGATCGTAAGTGGCCATGATTGAAATCCTGTAGCTAATCTGTGTGACAGGCGTTAGCGCCCGCCCGACACGTCGAGAGTGGTGCTGGTGATGTAGGAAGCTTCGTCCGACATCAGCCAGACGATCACATTGGCGATTTCCTCCGCCTGGCCGACGCGCTTCATCGGAACCATGTGCGCGAGGCGATGGGCGCGGTCGGGCTCGCCGCCCGCCGCATGTATTTCGGTGTCGATCAATCCCGGCCTGATACCGGCCACCCGGATTCCTTCACCCGCGACCTCATGACCGAGGCCGACGGTAAACGAATCGATCGCGCCCTTCGAGGCGGCATAATCGACATAGGTGTTGGGCGCGCCGAGCTTGGCCGCGACCGACGAGATATTGACGATGACGCCGCCCTTGCCGCCATGTTTGGTCGACATCCGCTTCACCGCCTCGCGGGCGCACAGGATGCTGCCGGTGACGTTGACCGCCATCATTTCCTGAATCCGCGCGGCCGACATCTCGTCGACCCGCACGCCGCTCTTGCCGACGATGCCGGCATTGTTGACGAGGGCGCCGAGCGTTCCGAACTTGTCAGCCGCCTCGAACAGCCCAAGGATATCGCCCTCCTTGCCGACGTCGCATTTCACCGCGATCGCCTTGCCGTTCTTTGACTCGATGTTGGCGACAACTTCATTCGCGGCAGTCTCGTTGGAGGCATAGCCCACGACGACCCGGAAGCCACGAGCCGCAGCCGCAATCGCGGCGGCGCGGCCGATGCCGCGGCTACCGCCGGTGATGACTACAACGCGATCGGTCACATCCGCCCCCATCCATCGACGCACTCAACATTCGCTCGAAATGCCCGCCGAGGCGCGGGCATTCGGCAAGCCACCCGGTCAGAGGTCCAGCACCAGCCGCGCCGGGTCTTCCAGGCTCTCCTTGACGCGGACCAGGAACGTCACCGCTTCCTTGCCGTCGATCACGCGGTGATCGTAGGACAGCGCCAGATACATCATCGGGCGGATCTCGATCTTGCCGCCGATCGCCATCGGCCGCTCCTGGATCTTGTGCATGCCGAGAATGGCGGACTGCGGCGCGTTCAGGATCGGCGTCGACATCAGCGAACCGTAGATGCCGCCATTGGTGATGGTGAAGGTGCCGCCCTGCATCTCGTCGATCTTGAGCTGGCCGTCGCGGGCGCGGCGGCCGAAATCGGCGATGCTCTTTTCGATGTCGGAGATCGACTTGTGGTCGCAGTCGCGCACCACGGGCACGACCAGGCCCTTGTCCGTGCCGACGGCGACGCCGACATGGTAATAGTTCTTGTAGATCAGGTCGGTGCCGTCGATCTCGGCATTGACGGCCGGAATATCCTTCAGCGCCTGCACGCAGGCCTTGGTGAAGAAGCCCATAAATCCAAGTTTGGTGCCGTGCTTCTTCTCGAACACGTCCTTGTATTGCGCGCGCATCGCCATGATGTGGCTCATGTCGACCTCGTTGAAGGTCGTCAGCATCGCCGCGGTATTCTGCACATCCTTGAGGCGGCGCGCGATGGTCTGGCGCAGCCGCGTCATCTTCACGCGCTCTTCACGGGCGGCATCATCGGCGGGCGACGGCGCGCGCACCTGCACCGCAGCCGCCGGCTGATTGACCGGCGTCGGCGCCGACGCGGCCTTTTCGATCGCGGCCAGCATGTCGCCTTTGGTGACGCGGCCATCCTTGCCGGAGCCGGGGACAGTTGCGGCATCAATACCACTTTCGACAGAAAGTTTTCGCACCGACGGCGCCAGCGGCGCATCTGCGGGCACGGCCTTCGGAGCCGGCGCGGGTGCGGCAGCGGGCGGCGGCGCGGCTGGAGCCGCCGCCTTGGCAGGCGCAGCCGCTGCGGGCTTGGCGCCGGCCGCGCCGTCATTGATCTGGCCAAGCAGCGCGCCGACGGCGACGGTTTCGCCATCCTTGGCGGCGATCTCGCCGAGCACGCCTGCCGAGGGCGCCGGGACTTCGATGGTGACCTTGTCGGTCTCGAGCTCCACCAGGGGCTCATCCACCGCCACGGCATCGCCGGCTTTCTTGAACCAGCGGCCAATGGTGGCCTCCGTCACGGACTCGCCGAGCGTCGGAACGCGGATGTCAGTCATGGTCTGTTTTCCTCTTTGCGTTATGGCCGGGCTCGTCCCGGCCATCCACGCCTTAGTCGGTCATCAAAAAGGGTAAGACGTGGATGCCCGGGACAAGCCCGGGCATGACGACTTTTATAAATGTCAGTTCAGTGCGTCATCCAGCAGCGCCTTGAGCTGCGCCAGATGCTTCGACATCAAACCGGTGGCGGTAGCCGCTGCCGCGGCGCGGCCGGCGTAACGCGGGCGCTTGTTCGGCGCGTTGATCTGGTTCAGCACCCATTCGAGATAGGGCTCGATGAAGTGCCACGCACCCATGTTGCGCGGCTCTTCCTGGCACCAGACGACTTCCGCGTTCTTGAAGCGGGTAAGCTCGTGCACCAGCGCCTTCAGCGGCACCGGATAGAGTTGCTCGACGCGCATCAGATAGATGTCCTCGATGCCGCGCTTTTCGCGCTCCTCGTAGAGGTCGTAATAGACCTTGCCCGAGCACAGCACGATCCGGCGGATCTTGTCGTCGCCCACCAGCTTGATCTTCTCGTCCGGCAGCATCTGGGCGTCATCGTAGAGGATGCGGTGGAACGTGGTGCCGGTGCCGAGTTCGTCGAGCCGTGACACGGCGCGCTTGTGGCGCAGCAGCGACTTCGGCGTCATCAGGATCAAGGGTTTGCGGATTTCGCGGTGGAGCTGACGCCGCAGCACGTGGAAGTAATTGGCCGGCGTGGTGGGATAGACCACCTGCATGTTGTCTTCGGCGCACATCTGCAGGAAGCGCTCGAGCCGCGCCGAGGAATGCTCCGGCCCCTGCCCTTCATAGCCATGCGGCAACAGGCAGACCAGGCCGGACATGCGCAGCCATTTGCGTTCGCCGGACGAAATGAACTGGTCGAACAACACCTGCGCGCCATTGGCGAAGTCGCCGAACTGGGCTTCCCACATCGCCAGCGCATTCGGTTCGGCCAGCGAATAGCCGTACTCGAAGCCGAGCACAGCCTCTTCCGAGAGCAGCGAGTTGATGACTTCGTAATGGCCCTGGTCGGGCCCGAGATGGTTGAACGGGGTATAGCGGCTCTCGTTTTCCTGATCGATCAGCACCGAGTGGCGCTGCGAGAAGGTGCCGCGCTCGGAGTCCTGCCCGGACAGGCGGACGTGGCGGCCTTCCTGCATCAGGGTACAGAACGCCAGCGCCTCGCCGGTCGCCCAGTCGATGCCGACGCCATTGTCGATCGCCTTGGCGCGGTTCTCGAGGAAGCGCTGGATGGTGCGGTGAACGCGGAAGCCGTCCGGCACCCTGGTGATCTTGCGGCCGATATCCTTCAGGATCGCGGTATCGACGCCGGTGACGCCGCGGCGGGCATCCTCTTCCTGATCGGCGGATTTGAAGCCCGCCCATTTGCCATCGAGCCAGTCGGCCTTGTTCGGCTTGTAGCCGGAGCCCGCCTCGAGTTCGGCATCGAGCCGCGCGCGCCAGTCGGCCTTGGCCTTTTCGACTTCGCCCTCGGTGATCACGCCATCGGCGATCAACCGCTTCGAATAGATTTCCACCGTGCCGGGATGCAATGCGATCTTCTTGTACATCACCGGCTGGGTGAACATCGGCTCGTCGCCCTCGTTGTGGCCATGCCTGCGGTAGCAGAACATGTCGATCACGACGGGCTTGTGGAATTTCTGCCGGAACTCGATCGCGACCTTGGCCGCGAACACCACGGCCTCCGGATCGTCGCCGTTCACATGGAAGATCGGCGCGTCGATCATCTTCGCCACGTCGGACGGATAGGGCGATGAACGCGAGTAGCGCGGATAGGTGGTGAAGCCGATCTGGTTGTTGACGATGAAGTGCAGCGAACCGCCGGTGCGATAGCCCTTCAGGTCCGACAATGCGAAGCATTCCGCCACTACGCCCTGACCGGCAAAGGCGGCGTCGCCATGCATCAGCATCGGCAACACGGAGATGCGCATGTCCGGCGGATCGCCATGCTGGTCCTGCTTGGCGCGCACCTTGCCGAGCACGACGGGATCGACGATCTCCAGATGCGACGGGTTGGCGGTCAGCGACAGATGGATCCGGTTGTTGTCGAACTCGCGGTCCGATGAGGCGCCGAGATGGTATTTGACGTCGCCGGAGCCTTCGACCGCGTCGGGATTGGCCGAGCCGCCCTTGAATTCGTGGAACAGCGCGCGATGCGGCTTACCCATCACCTGGGTCAGCACGTTGAGGCGGCCGCGATGCGGCATGCCGACCACGATCTCCTTCACGCCGAGATTACCGCCACGCTTGATGATCTGCTCGAGTGCCGGGATCAGCGCTTCAGCGCCGTCGAGGCCGAAGCGTTTGGTGCCGGTGAACTTGATGTCGCAGAATTTCTCAAAACCTTCGGCTTCGATCAGCTTGTTGAGAATCGCGCGCCGGCCTTCGCGGGTGAAGCTGATTTCCTTGTCCGGACCTTCAATGCGTTCCTGGATCCAGGCCTTCTGCGCCGCGTTGGTGATGTGCATGAACTCGACGCCGAGCGTCTGGCAGTAGGTCCGCTCGCAGATCGTAACGATCTCCTTGAGCGTGCCGTATTCGAGGCCGAGCACGTGGTCGAGGAAGATCTTGCGGTCGAAATCGGCTTCGACGAAGCCGTAGGTGCGCGGATCGAGCTCTTCGCGGTCGCGCGGCGCTTCGATGCCGAGCGGATCGAGCTTGGCGTGGAAATGCCCGCGCATGCGGTAGGCGCGGATCAGCATCAAGGCGCGAACCGAATCCCGCGTCGCCTGATGGACGTCGGCGGCGGAGACTTCGGCGCCCTTGGCCTGCGCCGTGGTCTGGGCCTTGGCGGCGATCTTGGAGCCGACGGCCTTTTCGACCTGGGCCCAGTTGCCGTCCAGCGCCGAGGTCAGGTCGTCGCGCGGCGTCAACGGCCAGTTGTCGCGGCCCCAGGAGGCCCCCTCGGCGTTCTTCTGGACGTCGGCCGGGGTGTCTTTCAGGCTCTTGAAGAACTCCCGCCAGTCCGGATCGACCGAATTGGGATCCTGCTCGTAGCGGGCGTAGAGACCGTCGATGTAGGTGGCGTTGGTGCCCTGCAAAAACGAAGAGAGAGCAAATGCGGCATTCGCGTCCTGGCGAGACATTTTGGCGTCCTGGTAATTTTGGCTTCGCGCATGGAAAACGGCGCTTTGGCGGGTCCGAAGGCCCGGACCAGCGAGGTAAAGCACCTTTACCCTATTTGGCGCGAAACTTCCCGCTCAAAAGAACCAAGGATTGAATTAGGACTTCAATTTTTCGGCAAGGGTATGTCCGAGCCGTGCCGGCGACGGAGAGACGGTGATTCCGGCCGATTCCATCGCCGCGGTCTTGGAACCGGCGTCGCCCTTGCCGCCGGAGATGATGGCGCCGGCATGGCCCATGCGGCGGCCGGGAGGGGCGGTGACGCCAGCGATGAAGCCGACCATCGGCTTCTTGCGGCCCCGCTTGGCCTCGTCCTTGATGAACTGGGCGGCGTCTTCCTCGGCCGAACCGCCGATTTCGCCGATCATGATGATCGAGGTGGTCTTGGGGTCGGCCAGGAACATTTCCAGTACGTCGATGAATTCGGTACCCTTGACCGGGTCGCCGCCGATGCCCACCGCGGTGGTCTGGCCGAGGCCTTCCTGGGTGGTCTGGAACACCGCTTCATAGGTCAGCGTGCCCGAGCGCGAGACGATGCCGACATTGCCCGGCTTGAAGATATTGGCCGGCATGATGCCGATCTTGCATTCGCCCGCGGTCATGACGCCCGGGCAGTTCGGCCCGATCAGCCGCGACTTCGATCCCGACAGCGAGCGCTTGACGCGGACCATGTCGAGCACCGGAATGCCTTCGGTGATGCAGACGATCAGCGGGATCTCCGCATCGATCGCTTCGCAGATCGCATCCGCCGCCCCCGGCGGCGGGACGTAGATGACGCTGGCGTCCGCTCCGGTTTTCTCACGCGCTTCGGCAACCGTGTCGAACACCGGCAGGCCGAGATGCGTGGTGCCACCCTTGCCCGGCGAAGTGCCGCCCATCATCCTGGTGCCGTAAGCGATCGCGGCTTCCGAATGGAACGTACCGTTCTTGCCGGTAAAGCCCTGGCAGATGACTTTGGTATTCTTGTCGATCAGAACGGACATGATGGATGTTACTTCCCTGGATGATCGGAAACGAGGTCAGCGGATTCGCCGATACGTGCCGGTGAGCACGTCGGCCCAGCCTTCGGCATCGGGCGAGAACTGGATTTTCATGGTGTAGTTGTTGTCGTCGATCACTTCATAGACGTGGCGCGCGTTGCCGCGCAGCGAGCCGCGCACCAGGATCAGCGTGTTGCCGCTCCAGCCGCCGGAGGCCGGCGACGGTGCGTAGTAGCCGAGCGAATCGTGCCAGAACAATTTGTAGTGCCGGTCTTCGCGGTCGTAGGTGAACACGCCGTGGGTCGCGAAGGTCTCCTTGCCGTCGCGCATCTGGACGGCATCCTGGATCAGATAGAAACCGTTGAGGGCGATGTGCGCCTTGACGTTCGCGGTGGCCGGACCGCCTTCGGTCCAGCGCGACGGATAGACCATCTCCTCGCCGCTCCACTCGCCGGCAAACACGGCGAGCTTGCGGTGTTCTTCCAGTGCGGTCGGGGCGGTGAGACGGTCAGCCATGGCTAGCCTCCCTTGACGGCTTTCACGATTTTCTGCGCGGCATCGTCGAGATTGTCGGCGGGCAGCACGTTGAGACCGGATTCCCTGATGATTTTCTTGCCGGCGTCGACATTGGTGCCTTCGAGGCGAACCACCAGCGGCACTTTCAGACCGACCTGTTTCACCGCGGCGACCACGCCCTCGGCGATCACGTCGCACTTCATGATGCCGCCGAAGATGTTGACCAGGATGCCCTTCACGTTCGGATCGGCGGTGATGATCTTGAAGGCCGCCGCCACCTTTTCAACGCTGGCGCCGCCGCCAACGTCGAGGAAGTTGGCAGGCTCCATGCCGTAGAGCTTGATGATGTCCATGGTTGCCATCGCAAGACCGGCGCCATTGACCATGCAGCCGATGGTGCCGTCGAGCGTGACGTAATTGAGATCGTATTTCGACGCCTCGATTTCCTTGGCGTCCTCTTCGGTCTCGTCGCGGAGCGCTGCGACTTCCGGATGGCGGTACATCGCGTTGTCGTCGAACGCCACTTTGGCGTCGAGCACGCGCAGATCGCCCTGCTTGGTGACGACCAGCGGATTGATCTCCAGCATCGCCATGTCCTTGGCGGTGAAGGCGGTGTAGAGCTGCGCAACGAGTTTTTCGGCCTGCTTGGCAAGATCGCCGGAGAGTTTGAGCGCCTTCGCGACGGTGCGGCCGTGATGGGCCATGATGCCGGTGGCCGGATCGACCGAGAAGGTGATGATCTTTTCGGGCGTGTTGTGCGCGACGTCCTCGATGTTGACGCCGCCTTCGGTCGAGACCACGAACGAGACTTCGCTGGTTTCGCGATCGACCAGGATCGAGAGATAGAACTCCTTGTCGATGTCGGAGCCTTCCTCGATGTAGAGCCGGTTGACCTGCTTGCCGTGCGCGCCGGTCTGGATCGTGACCAGGGTGGCGCCCAGCATCTGCTTGGCGAACTCGTTGACCTCGGCGACCGACTTGGCGATCCGCACGCCGCCCTTGTCGCCGGCGGAGGCTTCCTTGAACTTGCCCTTGCCGCGGCCGCCGGCATGGATCTGGCTCTTCACCACCCAGATCGGGCCGGGAAGCGCCTTGGCCGCCGCGTCCGAATCCGAGGCCTTCAACACCGGCACGCCGCGCGAAATCGGCACCCCGAATTCATGCAGCAACGTCTTGGCCTGGTATTCATGGATATTCATCTGGACGCTCCCCAAACCTTCCTGCGGCAAGTTCTAAAGCTCGCCCGGCATTGGTAGTTGGCATACCATATACCAGAAGAACTGCAACCCAGAAACGATGCCGCCCCATTTTCGGGGCGAAAACTAAACAAGATCAACGGCCAAGCAGGTCGGGCGCGATTTTCTTGCAGGCATCGACCAGGCCCTGAACCGCTCCGACCGACTTGTCGAAAGCCTCGCGATCCTTGCCGCCCAGCTCGATCTCGACAATGCGCTCGACACCCTTCGAGCCGATGACGACGGGCACGCCGACATACATGTCCTTCACGCCATATTCGCCGTTGAGATAGGCGGCGCAGGGCAGCACGCGCTTCTTGTCCTTCAGGTAGCTTTCGGCCATCGCGATCGCCGACGCTGCCGGGGCATAGAAGGCCGAACCGGTCTTCAGGAGGTTGACGATCTCGGCGCCGCCATTGCGGGTGCGA
This sequence comes from Hyphomicrobiales bacterium, assembly GCA_017305715.1. GTDB lineage: Bacteria > Pseudomonadota > Alphaproteobacteria > Rhizobiales > Xanthobacteraceae > Bradyrhizobium. The sequence continues at coordinate 154,983 of JAFKKG010000020.1, forward strand.
TCGACGATCTCGTCGATCCGCGCCTGCGAGGTCCAGCCCATCTTGACGAGATCGGGCAGCGGAATGCCGGCCACGGTGGAGTAGCGCGTCAACGGCACCATGGTGTCGCCATGGCCGCCGAGCACGAAGGCGGTGACGTCTTCGACCGAGACGTTGAATTCATCGGCGAGGAAATAGCGGAAGCGCGCCGAATCCAGCACGCCGGCCATGCCGACGACTTTCTTGTGCGGCATGCCGGAGGCCTTCTGCAGCGCCCACACCATCGCATCCAGCGGGTTGGTGATGCAGATGACGAAGGCGTCCGGGGCATACTTCTTGATGCCGGCGCCGACCTGCTCCATGACCTTGAGGTTGATGCTGAGCAGATCGTCGCGGCTCATGCCGGGCTTGCGCGGCACGCCGGCGGTCACGATGCAGACCTTGGCGTTGTCGAGCGCCTCATAGGAATTGGCGCCGACCAGATGCGAGTCGAAACCGTCGACCGGCGAGGACTGCGCAATGTCGAGCGCTTTACCTTGCGGCACGCCCTCGGCGATATCGAACATGACGACGTCGCCGAGCTCCTTCAGGCCAACGAGGTGAGCCAGCGTTCCGCCGATCTGACCGGAGCCAATCAAAGCAATCTTGTCGCGCGCCATGGGAAATTTGTCCTTCTGAGACGAAGAGGAGGATGGAAAGAGAACTGGAAGGCTGGTTATCCCTTTCGAATGATACGTTCAAGTCGCGGCGTGCCCAATTATAGGCCTCGCCTTGATTTCGATCAGGTATGCCACCGGCTGCCCCACCGTCCTTGCGGTGACGACGGAGCGATCACGTCTCGACCAGCCCGGTGCTGGAGCCGCTGGCAGCCGAATCCTTCCGTCCGTGCGGGAGCGCCAGATAGGATTCCGAGCTCATTTCGATCAGCCGCGACGAGGTCCGCTTGAACTCATTCGCCTCATTGCCCTCGGTCGCCAGATAGAGCGACACCGGATCGGCGGCCGCCGAGGCCATCAGCTTCACGGCATTGTCATAGAGCGTATCGATCAGCGAGATGAAACGCTTGGCCGCGTTGCGCTCGGCATGGTCCATCACCGGAATGTGGTCGACGAGGATGGTGTGATAGTCGTGCGCCAGCCGCAGATAATCGGATGCGGCGAGCGGCTTCTCGCAGAGGTCGGCGAAGCCAAAACGGGCAACGCCATGCGACGAACAGGGCACGCGCAGCACGCGGCCCTTGATCGCAATATCGCGCGCCTTGCACGGCGCATTGCCGGTCATCTTGCGCCAGGCCTTGTCGAGCAGGCTGTCTGCGGCGGCATCCGCCGGCACCAGCCACATTTTTGCGCCGGCGAGTTTTTCGAGCCGGAAATCGGTGCGGGCATCGAGCCGCAGCACGTCCATGTGATCCGATATCTGCGCGATGAAAGGCAGGAACAGCGCGCGGTTCAGACCGCCCTTGTAGAGGTCGTCGGGCGCCACGTTGGAGGTCGCCACCACCACGGTGCCGAGCTCGAACAGTTTTGTGAACAGCCGGCCCAGGATCATGGCGTCGGCGATATCTGTGACGTGGAATTCGTCGAAGCAGAGCAGCCAGGCCTGATCGAAGATCGCATGCGCGGTCAGCGCGATCACGTCGCCATCGGCGATCTCGCCCAGCGCGATGTTCTGCCGGTAGCCGTAGATCCGCTCATGCACCTCGGCCATGAATTCATGGAAATGCGCGCGGCGCTTGTGCTCGATGCTGCATTGCTGAAAGAACAGATCCATCAGCATGGTCTTGCCGCGGCCGACCTCGCCATGGACATAAAGCCCGCGCGGCGGCAGCTCGTCCTTGTCGGCGAATAGCCGGCCGAGCAGGCTTTGCTTGCGCCGCGGCTTGTAGCTCGACAGCCGCTCCTCCAGCGCCGCAAAAGCGTCCGCAGCGTGCGCCTGCGCCGGATCAGCCTCGATCGCTCCGGAGGCAACCAGAGCCTGGTAATGGGCGCGGAACGAGGTGGGGGGCGTGGCCGAGAGCATGGCCCATCTTACGGCCCCAAGCGTGCGAAAATTGCAAGCCGTGAATTGGTGGTGGGGGTATGCCCAAATCTATCCACCGTCATGCCCGGGCTTGTCCCGGGCATCCACGTCTTACTCCACGGCGGGCCAAAGACGTGGACGGCAGGGCCGGCCATGACGAGGAGAGGTTCGCCCCTCACGCGCTCAGCGCGTAGGAATCCTCGACCACATAAGGGCCGCCGCCGGTCGAAGCGCGCGACGAGAACAATACGAAGCGCGACGCCATGAAGGTGCGGCTCGGAAAATAGCCGCGCACCGAAAGATAGTCGGCGACATCCTGGCTGGATGCATCATGCAGCCTGGCCAGCGTCACATGCGGGGTGAATTTGCGTCCCTCGGGATCGAGCCCCATCCGCTGCATCATCCGTTCGAGTTCGGCCTGCAATTCGATCAGCGGCCGGCTCGGCTCGACGGAGGCGACCACCGCCCGCGGCTTGCGCCCGCCAAAACTTTGCAGGCCCTGAACCTTGACCTCGAACGGTTTGCGGTTGACCCGAAACAACATCGAGGCGATTTCATTCGCCGACATGCCGTCGATGTCGCCGATGAACCGCAGGGTGACGTGGTAATTTTCGGGATCGATCCAGCGGGCGCCCGGGAGGCCGCCACGCAAATTGGAAAGGGTCTGGCCGATCTCGGCCGGGATTTCCAGTCCAGCAAACAAACGCGGCATCGCTCGACTCCCGATGCTGAAACCCGATGACGAATCACCGATACCCAATTCCTACCTGACTTATATGACTCTGCGAAGCAGCCGGCGCCAGCGGACCGGAAAGCTACGGGGAAAATTGCCGGGTAAGGTTATTCCCTGCTCTATTTTCAGCTGCGCTGCGCAGATAACGCCCCCAGAAATGCCTCCACACTGGGCAGAATGTTTTTCACGATGACGTCGACGCCCTCGGCGGTCGGGTGCAGTCCGTCCGGCTGATTGAGCTTGGCCTCGGCGGCAACCCCTTCGAGGAAAAAAGGATACAGCGGCACGCCGAAGGATTTCGACAGATCCGGATAGATCGCGTTGAAGCGGGCGGCGTATTCGCTGCCATAATTCGGCGGCGCCAGCATCCCGCACAGCAAGACCGCGATCTTGCGGGCCTTCAGCCGCGTCAGGATGTCGCTCAGCGCCGCGCGGCTGATGTCGGGATTGGTGCCGCGCAGGGCGTCGTTGGCGCCGAGTTCGAGGATCACGGCCTCGGTTCCGTCAGGCACCGACCAGTCGAGCCGGTCGCGGCCGCCCGATGTGGTGTCGCCGGACACCCCGGCATTGATCATATCGACCTTTATCCCTTTGGCTTCCAACGCCTTTTGCAGACGGACGGGGAACGCCGCGGTGGCCGGCAGACCATAGCCTGCGCTCAGGGAATCGCCGAGCACGACCATCTTGATGGGCTTGGCAGGGCTGGCCGCCGGAGTCTGCGCAAAAACCGTCTGTGTCGTCATCAAGGCCATAATCAACACGAGTATGTGCACGAACATGCCCATCCGGCCCTCGACCCCGGCGGCGGAATTGCCATATGACCGATCCATGGACAGTCTCATCGAACCCTCTTCACTGACCGGCCTCGAGCCGGACACCATTTCAATATCCAACGTCAATCTTTCGCTCGGCACGGGCGCGGCACGCGTTCATATCCTGAAAGATATCAGCCTTCGTGTGGCACAGGGCGAAGCGATCGGCCTGATCGGTCCGTCAGGCTCGGGAAAGTCGACCTTGCTGATGGTGATGGCGGGGTTGGAGCGGCCTGACAGCGGAGAGGTGGTGGTGGGCGGCACGCCGTTCAATGCCCTCGACGAGGACGCCCTCGCCCGTTTCCGCGGCCGCCAGGTCGGCATCGTGTTCCAATCGTTCCATCTGATCCCGACCATGACCGCGCTGGAAAACGTCGCGGTGCCGCTGGAGCTCGCCGGCAATCCCGACGCGGCGGCGCGCGCGGCCCAGGAACTGACCTCGGTCGGACTCGGCGATCGCCTGCATCATTATCCGACGCAACTCTCCGGCGGCGAGCAACAGCGCGTCGCGCTCGCCCGCGCGCTGGCGCCGGACCCGGCCATTCTGGTGGCGGACGAGCCGACCGGCAATCTTGACGAGACGACCGGCAGGCAGATCGTCGACCTGCTCTTCACCAAGCATTCCGAACGCGGCATGACGCTGGTGCTGGTGACGCACGACACCTCGCTGGCGCAGCGCTGCGACCGCGTGGTGCGGCTGCGCTCGGGCAAGATCGACGGACACTCCGTTTCATGACCATGACGCTGCAAGCCGCCGGCGGCAGCCGCGCGTCATCACTGGCGCTGCGCTATGCGTTTCGCGAAATGCGCAGCGGCCTGCGCGGCTTCTACGTGTTCATCGCCTGCATCGCGCTCGGCGTGATGGCGATCGCCGGTGTCGGCTCGGTCGCCGCCAGCCTCAGCGAAGGCCTGAGCCGCGAAGGCCGGACCCTGCTGGGCGGCGACGTCGCGTTCTCGCTGATCCAGCGCGAGGCCACACCGGAAGAACTCGCCGTGCTGCGCGCCCGCGGGCAGGTGTCGGTCGCGGCCGCCTTGCGCGTCATGGCCCGCAGCGGCGACGGCAGGCTGGCGCTGGTCGAACTCAAGGCGGTCGATGGCACCTACCCGATGCTCGGGGAGCTGGCGCTCGATCCCAAAATGCCGGTTGCGGATGTGTTTGCGGAGCGCGACGGCGCGTTCGGCGCGGCGGTGGATTCCACCTTGCTGGCGCGGCTCGATCTCAAGCTCGGCGACCGCATCAGCATCGGTAGCGCCAATTATCAGATCCGCAGCGTGGTCGTGGCCGAGCCGGACAAGCTGGCCGGCAATGTCGGGCTTGGGCCGCGCTTCCTCGCCAGCGAGGCCAGCCTGCGCGCGACCGGATTGTTGCAGCCCGGCAGCCTGGTGCGCTGGATCTACCGCCTGAAACTGCCGGACAGCGCATCCGACGAGCGCGCCGCGGACCAGGTGATCGACAGTGTGCGGGCCGCGTTGCCGGAAGCCGGCTGGTGGATTCGCAGCCGCAGCAATGCCTCGCCACAACTCGAGCGCACCATCAGCCGCTTCACCCAGTTCCTGACGCTGGTCGGCCTCGCAGCCCTTCTGGTCGGCGGTGTCGGCGTCGCCAACGCCGTCAAGAGCCATATCGATCGCCGCCGCGACGTCATCGCCTCGTTCAAGGCGCTCGGCGCCACCGGCCGCGACGTCTTTACGATCTATCTGACGCAGGTGGTCGTGCTCGCCGGCATCGGCTCCATCATCGGGCTGGCCGCCGGCGCGGCGCTGCCGTTCGTCATCGTCGGCGTGTTCGGCAAGCTCCTGCCGCTGCCGGTGATCCCCGCGCTGCATGCGGGCGAACTCGCGTTGTCTTTCATCTACGGCCTGCTCACCGCGCTCGCCTTCGGCCTGTGGCCGCTCGGCCGGGTGCACGACGTGCCGGTTGCGGCGCTGTTCCGCGAGGAGGTCGCCCGCGAATGGCATCGCCCGCGCTGGAGCTATCTCGTCCTGATGGCGGCCGTGGTCGCGCTGCTGGTCGCGGTCGCGATCGGCCTGGCCTACGACAAGCGGGTGGCGGCGATCTTCGTCGCATCATCGGTCGCGGTGTTCGCACTGCTGCGCGGCGTCGCCGCCGGTCTGATGGCGCTGGCGCGCCGGCTGCCGCGATCGCGCATCACCATGCTGCGGCTGGCGATTGCCAACATCTACCGGCCGGGCGCGCTGACTCCCTCGGTGGTGATGTCGCTCGGCCTTGGCCTGGCGGTTCTCGTCACCATCACCCAGATCGACGGCAATCTGCGCCGGCAATTCCTGGCCGCGCTGCCGGACCGCGCGCCCTCGTTCTATTTCATCGACATCCCGACCTCGGAGGCCGACCGCTTCGGCGCCTTCCTCAAGCAGACCGCGCCGCAGTCTACCGTGGAGGATGTGCCGATGCTGCGTGGACGCATCGTGGCAGCCGGCGGCGTCAGGGCGGACGAACTCAAGCCGACCAAGGACACCGAATGGGTGCTGCAGAGCGACCGCGGCCTGACCTACACCGCCGACGTACCGAAGGGCTCCAAGGTGGTCGAAGGCGATTGGTGGGCTCCGGACTATAGCGGTCCGCCGCTGGTCTCGATGGAGAAGAAGATCGCCGACGGGATGAAGCTCAAGATCGGCGACGAGATCGTCGTCAATGTGCTGGGCCGCGACATCCCGGCGAAGATCGCCAATCTGCGCAACGTCGACTGGCAGGGCCTCGGCATCAATTTCGTCCTGGTGTTCTCGCCCAACGCCTTCAAGGGCGCGCCGCACACCCATGTTGCCACCCTGTCCGAGGGGCACCCCGATCCGGCCGGCGACGCCCGGATCATCAAGCAGGTCGCCGACGCGTTTCCGATGGTCACCAGCGTGCGGGTCCGCGAGGCGCTGGATACCGTCGGGACCGTCATCACCAACCTCACGCTTGCGATCCGCGGCGCCAGCGCGGTGACGCTGATCTCGGCCATCCTGGTGCTCGGCGGCGCGCTTGCCGCCGGCCATCGCCACCGGGTCTACGACGCCGTGATCCTGAAGACCCTGGGCGCGACCCGGGGGCGGCTGCTCGGTGCCTACGCGCTGGAATACATGATGATCGGGCTCGCCACCGCGGTGTTCGGCGTGATCGCAGGCTCGGTCGCGGCCTGGCTGATCGTGACCCGGCTGATGACCCTGAGCTTCATCTGGCAGGCCGGCAGCGCCGCCGGCGTGGTCGCCGCCGCCCTGGTCGTCACCGTGGGGCTCGGACTCGCCGGGACGTTGCTCGCCCTGAACCAGAAGCCGGCCAGCGTGTTGCGAAATTTGTGACAATTTGTAGCGGCGCAAACGCCGCGTTAACGCTGCGTTTGCCTGGGAATGGCTAGCTAGAGCGACATTCAGCCGCGCGTGGAAGCTTGCAGCGAATGTGTTAGTTTCCCACATACGAGCTTGGGACAGAGGCCGGTTTGATGACGCAAAATTAATGTCAGCAAATCGTGACTTCTGGGCTAAATAACTAACCGGCGTCGCAACCCCTTGCGCACCACCGGGCAACCAACGGGAATTCGACCATGTCGGACCTAGACCGTAACTACGCTTCTCCTTTCGGCCGGGCCGCCGGGCGCGTCGATGCCGCGGCCGTCGACGCTGGTCTGCGCGCCTACATGTTGCGCATCTACAATTACATGTCGATCGGCCTGGCCATCACCGGCCTCGCGGCGCTCGGCGTCTATATGGCGGCGGTGACTCCGGATCAGTCGGCCGGCGTCGCCAAATTCGGCAGGGAGTTCCTGACGCCGTTCGGCTACGCGATGTATGTCAGCCCGCTGAAATGGCTGTTCATGCTCGCGCCGCTGGTGATGGTGTTCGCGATCTCGTTCGGCATCAACCGGCTGCGGCCCGCGACGGCGCAGATGCTGTTCTGGGCCTTCGCGGCGCTGATGGGCGTCTCGCTGTCGTCGATCTTCCTGGTATATACGCACACCTCGATCGTGCGGGTGTTCTTCATCACCGCGGCCTCGTTCGGCGCACTGAGCCTCTACGGCTACACCACCAAGCGTGACATGACCGGCATGGGCTCGTTCCTGATCATGGGCCTGTTCGGCATCATCATCGCGAGCGTGGTCAACATCTTCCTCGCGAGCTCGATGCTGCAGTTCATCGTCTCCGTGGTCGGCGTGCTGGTGTTCGCGGGCCTCACCGCCTACGACACCCAGCGGCTGAAGAACGACTACATCTACGGCTATGCCTCGCAGGGTGGTGACATTGCGGAGCGTGCGGCGATCACCGGCGCACTTTCGCTCTACTTGAACTTCATCAATCTGTTCACGCTGCTGCTGCAGCTGCTCGGCCAGCGCGACTAGCGCTGAACGCGCCAGCCCGAGAATTGAAGCCCCGGCCTTGGCGCCGGGGCTTTTCTTTTGCGGCCGGCAAAAATAGTCTGCTCTTCATGACCGCACCCGAGATCAGACCCGCCGCCGAGGCCGACCTTCCCTTCGTCACCGAGATCTACGAGCACGCGGTGCGCTACGGCACCGCGACCTTCGAATTGATCCCCCCCGACCTTGCCGAGATGACGAGGCGGTTCCGGACGCTGATGGACGGGGGCTTTCCCTATTTCGTCGCCGCGATCGACGGCAGGGTGATCGGATATGCCTATGCCGGCCCCTACCGGCCGCGGCCGGCCTATCGGTTCTCGGTGGAGAATTCCGTCTACCTGCAGCCGGCGATCCACCGGCGCGGCATCGGCTTGATGCTGATGGAGCGGCTGATCGCCGAATGCGAAGCGCGGGGCTACCGGCAGATGATCGCCGTGATCGGCGATTCGGCCAACGCCGGCTCGATCGGCGTCCACACCAGGACCGGATTCCAGATGATCGGCACGCACCCGAATGTCGGCCTCAAATTCGGACGCTGGCTCGACACGGTGATGATGCAGCGCGCGCTCGGCGCGGGTGGCACGACTGTCCCGGCTTCATAGCCAGATTCAAGCTTCGGAGCCCGCCGCATCGCAGCCGATCAGCGAAGCAAAATCCGGCGATTAACGCGCCGCCGGCCCCGGATGCCGCTTCGCTCATCCGGGCGACAGGCTTGCGCTACACCACCGCCAGCTTGCGGTCGATCGCCAGCAGCACGCGCTCGAGTTCGTGGCCGCGGCGCAGGATCAGCCCGGTCGCCGAGATCACGCTGTACATGCCCTGCTTGCGCGCCAGCCGCGGATCCTTCTCGATGCGATAGATCGGCACTTCGGAGGCGCGGCGGAACACCGAGAACACCGCGCGGTCCTTCAGGAAATCGATGGCGTAATCGCGCCATTCCCCATCGGCGACCATGCGGCCGTACAGATTGAGGATGCGATTGAGTTCCAGGCGATTGAACGTCACGCGATTAGGTTGCGGGCTCGCAGTGGCGGTGCGCGCCACTGCGCGACTCTCGCTTGGATCCGTGTCCTCCGACATCGAGCTCATCGAGCGCCTCCTGTCATCTCGGGCATGATCTTGCTCCGAAAACCGGTCCCCCTCTTTCGGGATCATGACAATGGCATGATCGCGCTAACCGCCGGACACCGCAAGGGGACTTTGAAATTGCGCCGGAAACCGCGACGGATTGTCCAGGCCGGCGGGGAAATACCGAGTCACGGGAACGTTAGTAGAATCATATTGCTGCCCCACTTCCGCCCATCGCCCGCCCCGCTGGCTTGCGACAAGAAAGTTCTGCGTTGACCCGGTCCTTTCGGTTCCGGATTCCTCAGCCCCCAGCCCCCCGGGGCCGTCGGGATCGGGTCTGTTCGCAGGGGAGTTTTCCCCGACACTGGGCCAACGAGAGTTGGTCCTTTTTCGTTTTGGGAATGCCGTTCAAGCAAGTGCCGCGCGACTCTGAGTTCGCCGCGGCATCGTGGCCTTCAGCTTAAAATCGTCGATATCGCCACCCGGATGCAGCGCAGTGCGGACTTAGCGTAGCGCCGTGTAGGCCGCGCCCAGCATGGGGCCGGGCTTCTCGCGATTGCCGTCCTGAACATAAACGACCGCGGCATCGACGCCATCGCGCGAAATATTCTCCAGCGGGACCGTCCAGCTTCCGGAACTGCCGTTCCAGTCCCCGACCTTCAGGATATTGCGCACCACATTGTAGTAGGTGACCTGGCGGCCGCGATTTTCGCCGCGGCCGATCGAGATCGGCACCGCCTTCGAGACCGAGCAAATCCAGACTTCGCCGTGTCCTGGTGTAGCCGCCTTGCTCGCCGCGACGGACACGTTGATCTGCTTGCCGGACAACGTCATCGTCACCGGCACCGACATCACGCCTGTGGTCTTCTGCGTGTTCTGGATCGCACTATCGATGGCGGCACGATCGCTGCCGATCACGTTCGCCGAACCGTTGACGATCACCTGCGGCGTGTAGACGTCGCGATCGCCCCGCATCTGCGAATAGGCCTTCTGGCGCGCACTGAAGCGCGAATCCGCCAGCGTATCCTTCCAGCCGAGATAGTCCCAATATTCGATCGGCATGCTGAGCGCGATCACATTGGGATCCTTGGCGAGCTCGCCGATGATCTGGTCGGCCGGCGGGCACGACGAGCAGCCTTGCGAGGTGAACAGCTCGACGACCGCGCGCGGGTCGGCATGAGCGGGGCGGATCATCGCGACGATGGCACATACGCCAAGCGCACTCGACCATCGCGAAATCGAACTATAGGCCATCATCGCTGTCATACTGCGAACCGGTCCCGGCGATTTCCATCCGTAATTGTACGAGGCATGATTTGATCCCTAAGAACGCGCGCCCCAGACGCCAAGAAAGCGGCCCTTTCATAGGCCGCCTTCCTTCCGCTCGCTACTCACGTCGCAGTGAGGCATCGATCACAAATCCGCGTTTCAAAGCGTTTTCAAGCGAATACCGTTTCGCCTGACGAAAACGCATCAAAACCCAACTCAAGCGGCGAGTTTGCGCAGCACATACTGCAGAATGCCGCCGTTTCGGTAGTAATCGAGCTCGTCGAGCGTGTCGATGCGACAAAGCAGCGAAACGCGCTGCAGCGAACCATCGCCGGACACGATCTCCGCGGTCAGCTTCTGGCGCGGCTTCAGATCGCCCTGCAGGCCCCGGATCGTCACCTTCTCGTCGCCCTTCAGTCCGATTGACGACCACGACTGGCCGTCCTCGAAGGTCAGCGGCAAGACGCCCATGCCGACCAGATTGGAGCGATGGATGCGCTCGAAGCTCTGGCAGATCACGGCGCGGACGCCGAGCAGCCGCGTGCCCTTGGCCGCCCAGTCACGCGACGAGCCGTTGCCGTACTCGGCGCCGGCGAACACCACCAGCGGCACGTGCTCGGCCTGGTACTTCATCGCCGCATCGTAGATCGACATCTGCTCGCCGTCGGGCCAGTGCTTTGTCAATCCGCCTTCCGGGATGTTGCCGTCGGCGCCCTTGAGCATGAAATTCTTGATGCGGATGTTGGCGAAAGTGCCGCGCATCATGATCTCGTGGTTGCCGCGCCGCGTGCCGTACTGGTTGAAGTCCGCGGGGCGCACCTGATGCTCGCTGAGGAATTTCCCGGCCGGCGAGGTCAGCTTGATCGAACCGGCCGGCGAGATGTGGTCGGTGGTGATCTTGTCGCCGAACATCGCCAGGATCCGCGCGTCGACGACGTCGACGATCGCTTCCGGCTCTTTCTTCATGCCTTCGAAGTAAGGCGGGTTCTGCACGTAGGTCGAGCTCATGTTCCAGCGATAGGTCTCGCTCTCGACGGTCTTGATCTTGCGCCAGTTGGTGTCGCCCTTGAACACGTCGGCGTAGCGCTTCTTGAAGATCGTCGCGGTGACGAACTTCTTCATATATGCGTTGATTTCCTTGCTCGTCGGCCAGATGTCCTTCAGGTACACCGGCTTGCCGTCCTTGCCTTCGCCGATCGGCTCGACCGAAAGGTCCTTGGTCACGGTGCCGGCCAGCGCGTAGGCAACCACCAGCGGTGGCGAGGCGAGGTAGTTCGCCTGCACGTCCGGCGAGACGCGGCCTTCGAAATTGCGGTTACCCGACAACACGGCGGCGGCGACGATGCCATTGTCGTTGATCGACTTCGAAATCTCTTCCGGCAGCGGGCCGGAATTGCCGATGCAGGTGGTGCAGCCGAAGCCGACCAGGTTGAAGCCGACCTTGTCGAGATCGAGCTGCAGTCCGGAATTGGAAAGATATTCCGCCACCACCTGGCTGCCCGGTGCCAGCGAGGTCTTGACCCAGGGCTTGGCCTTGAGCCCCTTCGCCGCGGCGTTGCGCGCGAGCAGGCCGGCGCCGATCAGCACGCTCGGGTTCGAGGTGTTGGTGCAGGAGGTGATCGCCGCGATCACGACGTCGCCATGGCCGAGGTCGAAATTGCGATTCTCGACGGCGTAGCGATGCGAGGCATCGGCCGCCTTCTTGTATTCGCTGGCCATCGCCGCGGCGAAGCCGCTCGCGACCGCCGGCAGCGCGACCCGGCCTTCGGGGCGCTTCGGTCCGGCCATCGACGGCACGACGTCGCCGAGATCGAGCGTCAACGTCGCCGTGAACACCGGGTCAGCCGATTTGGCGGTGCGGAACAGGCCCTGCGCCTTGGCGTAGGCCGCAACCAGTTTCACACGGTCCGCCTTGCGGCCCGAGGTTTTCAGATAATCGATGGTCGCGGCATCGACCGGGAAGAAGCCGCAGGTCGCGCCATATTCCGGCGCCATGTTGCCGATCGTCGCCTTGTCGGCGACCGACAGATAATCGAGGCCCGGGCCATAGAACTCGACGAACTTTCCGACCACGCCCTGCTTGCGCAGCATCTGCGTCACGGTCAGCACCAGGTCGGTGGCGGTGACGCCTTCCTTCATCTGGCCCTTGAGCTTGAAACCGATCACTTCGGGCAGCAGCATCGACTGCGGCTGGCCGAGCATCGCCGCTTCCGCCTCGATGCCGCCGACGCCCCAGCCGAGCACGGCAAGGCCATTGACCATCGTGGTGTGCGAATCCGTGCCGACCAGCGTGTCGGGATAGGCGACCTCGAAGGTGCCGGTCTTCTTGCCGACCGTCATTTTCTCCTTCTTGGTCCAGACCGTCTGCGCGAGGTATTCGAGATTGACCTGGTGGCAGATGCCGGTGCCGGGCGGCACCACGGAGAAATTCGAAAACGCCTTCTGGCCCCATTTCAGGAACTCGTAGCGTTCCTGGTTCTGCTTGTATTCCTCGACCACGTTCTTGCCGAACGCCTTGTTGTCACCGAAGAAGTTGACGATCACAGAGTGGTCGATGACGAGATCGACCGGTACCAGCGGATTGATCTTCTCGGCGTCGCCGCCGAGCGCCTGCATCGCGTTGCGCATGGCTGCAAGATCGACCACCGCCGGCACGCCGGTGAAATCCTGCATCAGCACGCGGGCCGGACGGAACGCGATTTCATGCTCGAGCTTGCGGGTCTTCAGCCATTTCGACACCGCGATGATGTCGGCCTTCTTGACCGTGCGGTCGTCTTCAAAGCGCAGCAGGTTTTCCAGCAGCACCTTCATCGAATAGGGGAGCTTGGAAATTCCCTTCAGACCGTTCTTCTCTGCGGCAGGCAGGCTGTAATACACGTAGGTCTTGCCACCGACCTTGAGGGTCTTGCGGCATTTGAAGCTGTCGAGCGAGGTCATGTGAGGAAATCCCAATTCTCAGTTATACCCGGCAAAGGGTATTTAAACACCGTCAGCGGGGCTGGCGCACCGGCTTGCGGCCGCCGATTGTGTGCTGCATCAAGTTCCGGGCTTATAGAATCTTTCTAGATGCGCCGCCACAACCACAAGCGTGCGGGAGCATTGCACGACCCAAAAATTCTGATGCGGTACCCCAAGGTTTTCTGAAGGGCCGTGACGAGGCAAGATGCGGCTCTCAGGACGTCAGATCGACTGTGTGCGGGGCGGACGCGAGGTGTTTTCCGGCCTCGATTTCGCGGCCGCCTCGGGCCAGGCCTTGGCCGTGGTCGGCCCGAACGGATCCGGCAAGACCTCCCTGCTGCGGCTGATCGCGGGCTTGCTGGCGCCGGCAGGCGGATCGGTCGTCCTCGAAGGCGGCGCGGACGAACTGACGCTGCCCGAACAGGCCCATTATCTCGGCCACCGCGATGCCCTCAAACCCGCGCTCAGCATTCTGGAGAACCTCATTTTCTGGCGGGATTTTCTTGGCGGGGACGCCGGCGATCTCCGCGACAGCCTCGCCAGGGTCGGGCTTTCCCACGCCACGCATCTGCCGGCCGCGTATCTGTCGGCCGGCCAGCGGCGGCGGCTGTCGATCGGCCGGCTGCTCGCGGTGCGGCGGCCGGTGTGGCTGCTGGACGAACCGACCTCGGCGCTCGATGCCGCCGGGCAGGATCTGTTCGCCGCCCTGATGCGCGACCACCTTTCCGGCGGCGGCATCATCATCGCCGCCACCCATGCCCCGCTCGGGATCGAAGCGATGGAATTGCGGATGGGAGGCAAGGCGTGAAACTGCGCCAGCATCTCTCGCCGCGCTCAGTTCTCACCGTTCCCTCCCCCCTTGCGGGGGAGGGTCAGGGAGAGGGGTATCCCACAACGCGCTCTCTCGGTCGGACCTCGAACAACAGGCGCGCCTCTCGAACACCATTTCCGGTGCCACCCCTCTCCCCCGCCCTCCCCCGCAAGGGGGGAGGGAGCGAGTTGCGCTCGCTGCCAGATCATCGCTCATCATCCGGCACGATGCAGAGAGATTTCCCATGACCGCCCTCGCCGCGCTGATTCGACGGGACATCAAAATCGCGCTGCGCGTCGGCGGCGGCGCGCTGGTCGGCGTGCTGTTCTTCCTCACCGTCACCGTGCTGATGCCGTTCGCGCTCGGCCCTGATCTGGCCCTGCTGACGCGGCTGGGGCCGGCGATCCTGTGGCTTGGCGCGCTATTGGCCAGCCTGCTCACGCTCGACCGCCTGTTCACAGCGGACCATGAGGACGGCTCGCTCGACCTGATCGTGATGGGCCGCACCCCGCTGGAACTGGCCTGCGCGGCGAAAGCGCTGGCGCACTGGCTCGCCGCCGGATTGCCGCTGATCATCGCGACCCCGGCACTCGGACTGATGCTCAATCTCGACACCACGGCGACCTCGGCGGTGGCGCTGACGCTGCTGGTGGGAACGCCGGCGCTGACCTTCATCGGCATGATCGGCGCAGCGCTGGCAGTGACGCTGCATCGCGGCGGGTTGTTGCTCGCCGTGCTGGTGCTGCCGCTGTCGATTCCGGTCTTGATCTTTGGCGTTGCGGCGTCGCAGGCCGCGATATCGGGGCCGCTGGCGTTTGGAACACCGTTTTCGATCCTGTGCGCGATCTCGCTGGTCAGTTTTGTCATTGGACCGTTTGCCGCAGCCGCCAGCCTGCGGCATGGGCTCGACTGATAACCATTTGAGGCCGATCAACTCTCGCGGAGCCGAACTGAAACAAAACAAGCCGCATTGCCTGCCCCGCCGCCGCCGACTATCAGGATGCCCATGACGCTGATCGACCTCGCCAACCCCACCAAATTCCTGTCGCTGACGGGGCGCATCTTGCCGTGGCTGGCGGCCGCGACCGCGATCCTGCTCGTGATCGGCTTCTATCAGGCGGCGATGGCGCCCGACGACTACCAGCAGGGCGCCACCGTCAAGATCATGTTCATCCACGTGCCGAACGCCTGGCTGTCGATGTTCGTGTGGGGCGTCATGAGCCTGGCTGCGCTCGGCACCCTGGTGTGGCGGCATCCGCTGGCCGACGTCGCCGCGAAAGCCGCCGCCCCGATCGGTGCCGCCTTCACCTTTCTCGCGCTGGTGACGGGTTCGCTGTGGGGCCGGCCGATGTGGGGCACCTATTGGCAATGGGACGCGCGGCTGACATCGGTCCTCATCCTGTTCCTGATGTATCTCGGCCTGATCGCGCTGTGGCGCGCGGTGGATGATCCGTCGCGGGCGGCGCGGGCCGCGGCGATCCTGACGCTGGTCGGCGCGCTCAATCTGCCGATCATCAAATTCTCGGTCGACTGGTGGAACACGCTGCATCAGCCGGCCTCGGTGCTGCGGATGGGCGGCCCGACGCTCGACCGCGCCTTCCTGATTCCGCTGCTGGTGATGGCGATCGGCTTCTCGCTCTTGTTCGTCACGCTGCATCTGGCGGCGATGCGCAACGAGATCCTGCGCCGCCGCGTGCGCAGCTTGCAGATCATGCAAGCCAGCCAGCAGGCCGCGTGACGCGATGACGCTCGGTCCCTACGCTTCCTTCATCGTGACGTCCTATGCGCTGGTCGCCGCCGTCGTGCTGATCCTGATCGTCTGGATCGCGATCGACTACCGCCGCCAGAAGGAACGATTGCGCGAGCTCGAGGCCAGCGGCGTCGTCAGGCGCTCCGGCCGCAGCGCATCGGACATCCGATGAGCGGGCCGGCGACCGATGCCCCCGGGCAAAGCCGGCGCTGGCTGGTGGCGCTGCCGCTGATCGTCTTTGCCGCGGTGGCCGCCCTGTTCCTGCTGCGGCTGCATGGCGGCGACCCCTCGAAGCTTCCCTCCGCTTTGATCGGCCGTCCGGCGCCGCAAACCGCACTGCCGGCGCTGGAAGGCCTGGTCAACAACGGGGTCCCGATACCCGGGCTCGATCCCGCCGCCTTCAAGGGCAAGGTCAGCGTCGTCAATGTCTGGGCGTCCTGGTGCGTGCCCTGCCACGACGAGGCCCCGCTCTTGACCGCACTTGCGAAGGACAAGCGGCTGCAGATCGTCGGCATCAACTACAAGGATTCGCCCGACAACGCCCGCCGCTTCCTCGGCCGCTACGGCAACCCGTTCGGCATGGTCGGCGTCGACAGCAACGGCCGCGGCTCGATCGAATGGGGCGTCTATGGCGTGCCGGAAACCTTCGTGGTCGGCCGCGAAGGCACGATTCTCTACAAGCTGGTCGGCCCGGTCACCCCGGCCAATATCGACACCGTGCTCAAGGCCGAGATCGAGAAGGCGTTGCGGGCGGGGAGTTAGGCTTGTCCCCTCATCCTGACGAGCGGCGTCTTCGCCGCTTCTCGAAGGATGCAGGCCCCTCTGCGGCCTCATGGTTCGAGACGACGCTGAAGAAGCGCCTCCTCGCCAAGAGGGTCAAACAGCAGCAAATAATTTCCCGCTTTTATCTGCCGTTCATTTCGCGGCCATGGCGCCGCCACGAATTCGAAGCTAGCTTGATGCGTTACTTAAACCGTCCTTGGAGGGACACTTCTATGCGTCATTTCACGCTCGCTTCTCTTCTCGCAACTGCGCTCACGGTCGGCTTGATGACGGCGACCCCGTCGATGGCCCAGACCGCGCAGCCTGCAACCAAGTCCGACAGCAAGATGGCTCCCATGGCGCCGAAGGCTTCGGAGTCGAAGATGGCGCCGGCCCCGAAGGCGGAGCTGCTCGACATCAATTCGGCGACCGCCGACCAGCTCGACGCTCTGCCGGGAATCGGCAAGGCCTATTCCGCCAAGATCATCGCGGGCCGCCCCTACAAGGGCAAGGACGAACTGGTGCAGAAGAACATCGTCCCGCAGGCGACCTACGACAAGATCAAGGACAAGGTGATCGCCAAGCAGAAGAGCTGATCTCGCTTCCCTCGCCCTGCTAACGCGGGGCGAGACCCTCTCCCCGTCGTTGCGAGCGCAGCGAAGCAATCGACAGCGCGGCATAACGGACAGATGGATTGCTTCGCTGCGCTCGCAATGACGGCCGAGATACCGCGGTTCACCCCTTCCGCACATCGCCTGCGTCGGCCTCGCTCGCTTGCAGCGAGGCTGGCTCGAGATGGTAGCGCTTGGTGAGCGGCATCTGGGCGATTGCAAAGATCATCGTAATCGGTGTCACGCCGAATACCTTGAAGTTGACCCAGAAGTCGGTCGACTGGGTGCGCCAGACGATTTCGTTCAAGATCGCCATGCCGAAGAAGAACAGCGCCCAGCGCATCGTGAGGATGCGCCAGCCCTGCGGCGTCAGATTGAACACCTGATCGAACATGATGGCGATGAAGGAGCGGCCGAACAGCAGGCCGCCGCCGAGAGTCGCGGCAAACAGGCCGTAGATGATGGTCGGCTTGACCTTGATGAAGGTCTCGTCGTGCAGCACGAGCGTCAGCGTGCCGAACACGATGACGATGATGCCGGTGACAACAGCCATGATGGGCACGTGCCGCACCACGACATAGGACGCGATCATGGCGGCGATGATCGCCACCATGAAGGCGCCGGTGGCGACGAACAGATTGAACTTTGCGTTCGCGACAAAGAACACGATCAGCGGACCGAGTTCGGTCGCAAGCTTGAACAGCGGATGCGGCTGGGTCTTGTCCATCTTAGCTTTCAATTCCCGCGATCGCGTTGGCAAAATCCCGCGCCGTGAAGGGCGCCAGATCGTCGACGCCTTCGCCGACGCCGATGAAGTGCACCGGCAGTTTGAATTTCTCCGACAGCGCCACCAGGATGCCGCCCCGCGCGGTGCCGTCGAGTTTGGTCATGACGAGGCCGGTAACCCCTGCGGTACGATGAAAGGCCTCGACCTGCGACAGCGCATTTTGTCCCACCGTGGCGTCCAGCACCAGCAGCACCGCATGCGGCGCCGAGGCGTCGACCTTCTTGATGACGCGAACGACCTTTTCGAGCTCCTTCATCAGCTCGGCCTTGTTCTGCAACCGTCCGGCGGTATCGACCAGCAGCACGTCGATGTTCTGTTCTTTCGCGGCCGTCAGCGCGTTGAAGGCAAGGCCCGCGGAATCCGAGCCTTGCGCGCCCGCGATCACCGGCGACCCGGTGCGCTCGCCCCACACCTTTAACTGTTCGATCGCCGCGGCGCGGAACGTGTCGCCGGCGGCCAGCATCATCCTGCGGCCTTCGGCGCTGAGTTTCGCGGCGAGCTTGCCGATGGTGGTGGTCTTGCCGGACCCGTTGACGCCGACCACGAGGATGACGAACGGCCTTTGGGCGCCATCGATCACCAGCGGTTTTGCGACCGGCGCCAGCACTTTTGCGACCTCGGTTGCAACCACGCTTTTGACGTCATCGGCCGAGATCGCCTTGTCGTAACGGCCGGCGCCGACGGCCTGCGCGATGCGCGCCGCGACCTCGGTGCCGAGATCGGCGCGCAGCAGCACATCCTCGATATCGTCGAGCATGGCGCGGTCGAGCTTGCGTTTGGTGACGAGGTCGGCAACGGCCGTGCCCAGCGAACTCGAGGTCCGCTTCAGGCCGCTCGAAAGCCGCCGCCACCAGCTCAGTTTGGGGGTTCCGTCAGTGGTATCGCTCATGTCGGACGTGTGTTAGCGGTTTCGCGCCATGAACGAAAGCCACAACCAGGCCCTTGATATCCCCGGGACACCCCTTGATGTTCCCGCGGCATCCCCGGATGTCCGCGAACTGACGGCCGAAGAAATCCAGGCCCGCGTGCTCCACCGCGACGGGCTGATGCTGGTCATCGACAAGCCCTGCGGCCTGCCGGTGCATCGCGGCCCCAAGGGCGGGCCCAATCTGGAAGCCTCGTTCGACGGCCTGCGCTACGGCCTGCCACGGCCGCCGGTGCTGGCGCACCGGCTCGACAAGGATACCTCCGGCTGTCTCGTGCTGGGACGCCACCGCAAGGCCACCGCCTCGCTCGGACTGCTGTTCAAGCACGGCAAGATCGGCAAGACCTATTGGGCGGTCGTCGAAGGCGGGCCCGCCGAGGATGAAGGCACCATCGACATGCCGCTCGGCCGGCTCAATGTCGAGCGCGGCTGGTGGCAGAAGCCGGATCCCGATGGTCAAAAAGCCGTCACAAACTGGAAAGTGCGCGGCCGCGGCAACGGCCTCGCCTGGCTGGAGATGGAACCGGTCACCGGCCGCACCCATCAATTGCGCGTGCACACCTCGGCGACCGGCTGGCCGATCTTCGGCGACAACATCTACGGCAACGGCCCCCGCTTCGGCGAACCGCGCCTGCATCTGCATTCCCGCGAGATCGTGATTCCGATCTCGCGGAACAAGGACCCGGTGCGCGTGGTGGCGCCGGCGCCGGCGCATATGCGGGAGCGGCTCAGAGCGTGCGGGTGGAACGGAGAGTAGCGGGACGTCGCGCCACAACCACCGGCTTTCCTCCTCCGCGAAAGCGAGAACCCGGTATTCCAGAGACGTCAGAGATTCATGACGAAGGCCGCGGCGTACTGGGCCGCCCGGTCAACCCCGGAGACGACAGCTGGGCTCACACCGTCAGCCGCGCGCCGTCATTGCCACCGATCGTCAGCGCCTGCACCGCGCCGGGCTTTTCCCCACTGATCGCCACCGGCAAAAAGTGCTCCGTCCGCCCCTGCCTGCCGCTCTCGATCAGCACCTGCCGCGTCGCACCGACCTCCGACGCCAGCCGCTTCTGCAAAGCCGCCTCGCCCGTGGCGCGCAACCGCTTCGCGCGGTCCTTGATTGCCTCGCCCGCGACCTGCGGCATCCGCGAGGCCGGCGTGCCCGGGCGCTTTGAATAGGGGAACACGTGCAGGAAGGTGAGGTCGCACTCCGCCACCAGATCCTGCGAACGCAAAAACATCTCTTCCGTCTCGGTCGGGAAGCCCGTGATGATGTCGGCGCCAAGTGCGATGTCCGGCCGCAGCCGCCGCATTTGCGCGCAAAACTCGATCGCATGCTGCCGCGAATGCCGCCGCTTCATCCGTTTCAAAATGAGATCATCGCCGGATTGCAGCGACAGATGCAGGTGCGGCATCAGGCGTTCGTCATCCGCAATGACCTCGAGCAGGTCGCGATCGGTCTCGATCGAATCGATCGATGAAATCCGCAGACGCTGCAATTCCGGCACATGGCGCAAAATCTGTTTTGTCAGCTGGCCGAGTTTTGGCGTGCCCGGCAAATCAGCGCCGTAGCTGGTCAGATCGACGCCCGTCAGCACGATCTCGGCATGGCCGCGCTCCACCAGTGCGCGCACCTGATCGACCACCGCGCCCATCGGCACCGAGCGCGAATTGCCGCGGCCAAAGGGGATAATGCAGAAGGTGCAGCGATGGTCGCAGCCGTTCTGGACCTGCACAAACACCCGCGGCAGGCCGCTCTGATAGCCTTCGAGAAGATGCGGCGCCATCTCGGTGACCGCCATGATGTCGGCGACCGCGATCTTCTCGCTGGCAGAAACCCCAAAGTCGGCATCGAACGCGGCGCGCGTGTTGCGCCAGGCTTCACCGCGCATCTTCTCGTCATTGCCGACGACGCGGTCGACTTCCGTCATGCCGGCGAACATTTCCGGCTGGGTCTGCGCCGCGCAGCCGGTCACGACGATGCGCGCCCCGGGACGCTCACGCTTCAGCCGCCGAATCGATTGCCGCGCCTGCGCGACGGCCTCGTTGGTGACGGCGCAACTGTTGATGACGATGGTATCGGAAAGGCCGGCCTTGTCCGCCTCGTGCCGGATCACCTCGGATTCAAACGCGTTGAGGCGGCAGCCGAAAGTGAGAACGTCTACGCTCATGCGACGTTGGCGAACAGCGCCGGATCGAAGCGGCCTTCATATTCGAAATCGGCCGTGCCGGTCATCAGCACGTGATCGTCGCGCTCGCGCCACTCGATCGAGAGTTTTCCGCCCGGCAGCGTCATTTCGACGATCCGATTGGTGCGCTTCAGCCGAGCGGCCGCGACCGCCGTCGCGCAGGCGGCCGAACCGCAGGCCCTGGTCAGGCCGGCGCCGCGCTCCCAGGTCCGCATCGTGATGTGATCGCGATCGACGATATGGGCGAGCGTGATGTTGGCGCGATCGGGGAAGATTGGGTGATTTTCCAATAGCGGCCCGAAGCGCTCGAGGTCATAGGCGTTGATATCCTCGACCCAGAAGATCGCATGCGGATTGCCCATGCTGACCACCGACGGCGAATGCAGGATCGGCGCGTCGATCGGCCCGACCTGCAATTCGATGTACCGCGTGTCGCGAAACTCCTCGGCGAGCGGAATATCCTGCCAGCCGAACTTCGGCGCACCCATATCGACCGTGTAGAGATCGGGCGCCGGACCCTGCCAGGCATTCAACAGGCCCGAACGGGTCTCGAACGTGACCGAAGTCTGCCCGGTCTTCTCGAACAGCCGTCGCACCACGCAACGCATGCCATTGCCGCAGGCGCCGGCCTCCGAGCCGTCATTGTTGTAGATGCGGATGAAGGCCTCGGTGCCGTCCAGCCGCGGCGGCTGCAGCACCATCAACTGGTCGTAGGGCACGCCGGCGGGCGAGGCGACCGCGCGCGCTTCTTCCGCTGTCACCTTGGCCGGCTTGTCGCGCAGATCCACCACGACGATCTCGTTGCCGATACCGTTCATCTTGGCGAATGCGTGATTGGCCAGTGCGCTCATGGAATTTCCCAATTTCTGCCTGCTTATATGGCGAATGATGCCTGATTGCCTAGAGCGCAGGGGTGCATGACGCATCTGTCATGGGACGAAAGCGGACCTTGCGTGTTAGGGATGGCGGCATCTTCGCGGGGGACATGCCGCGGCCGCCGGGGATGGATGGAGAACGCCTAAAATGAACCGTATCAGCACTTTCCGCGCGGCCATGGTCGCGATGGTGGCGATCACGCTCGGCGGCGGCGCGCTGGCGCAATCGCCGGTGCCGTCAGCCTCTCCGTCCGCCAGCCCCTCCCCCGCTCCGGCGGCATCCCCGAGCCCGGCGCCTGCGGAAACGCCGGCACCCGCCGCTTCCGCGGCCCCTGGAACGTCCCCTGCCCCGGTGGCGAGCCCGTCACCGCCGCCGGCGGCCGCGCAGACCCCGCCGCCCCCCGCCGCGGTCCAGACCGCCGACCCCTTCGGCGAACAATTCACGCTGGAGCCGAAAAAAGTGGTGGTCCTGAAGGGCACCGCCAATTGGGATGCGGCGTTCGACACCCTGGTCGATTCGTTCAAGGTGCTGACCGCGCTGCTCGACAAGCAGGGCATCAAGGCATCCGGCAATGCGATGATCGTCTACACCTCGACCGACGACACCGGCTTTACCTTCCTTGCCGAAATTCCGGTCGAGCAGGAGCCGAAGAACCTGACCAAGGACATGAGCATCGGCAAATCGCCCGAGGGCAAAGCCCTGAAGTTCGTCCATCGCGGTTCCTACGACAACATGGATAACACCTATGAGGCGATCACCAATCACCTCGACGACAAGAAGTTGGAAGCAAAAGATACGTTCATCGAGGAATACATCACCGATCCCCTGAAGACGGCGGAGGATAAATTGGTGATCAACGTTTATGTGCCGTTGAAGTGAGACGTATGAAGCATTCGTTCAGACTTGCCGCCATTGCTGCCATGTTGCTCGCCGCGCCCGCGCTGGCGCAGACGGCCCTGCCGCCTGCGATCTCCGTAACCGGTGAAGCCAATGTCTCGGTGGCGCCGGATCTGGCCCAGATCGATGGCGGCGTCTCCACCGACGCCAAGACCGCACGCGAGGCGTCCGACGCCAACAATGCCGCGATGGGCAAGGTGTTGCTGGCGCTGAAGGGCGCAGGCATCGCCGAAACGGATTACCAGACCTCGCGGCTGTCGCTGCAACCGCAATATGCGACGCCGTCCAAAACCAACGAGCGTCCGGCTGTCGTCGGCTACCGCGCCAGCAACCGCGTGACCATCAAGGTGCGCGACGTCACCAAAGTCGCCAATACGATCGACGTGCTGATCGGCGCCGGCGCCAACGACATCGGCGGCATCAATTTCATGGTCTCCCAGGCCTCGAAACTGCTCGACGAGGCCCGCGAGCAGGCGATCGCGGATGCGCGCCGCAAGGCGCAGATCTATGCCAAGGCCGCCGGCGTGACGCTCGGCGAGCCGATCGCGATCGCCGAAGAAGGCGGCGCGCCCGTGCCGATGTTCCGCGGCAAGGTCGCCGGCGGCATGGCCGCGTCGGCGCCGGTGGCGCAGGGCGAGGAGACGCTGTCGGTCACGGTGGGCGTGTCCTGGGCGATCAAGCCCGCGCAATAGATTGAGATGTCGTCCCGGCTCAAGGCCGGGACGACGAACAGTTTTTTCAACGCTCGCGCAGCACGTCCTGCTGATAGCGCAGCAGGGCGAGAGCAGATAATTCAGGATCGTGCGCTGGTGGCGTTCTGAGCGCCTAACGCCTGTGCCTTTGGAAAACGAAGAAGGGATAGCCCTGCTGAAAATCCTTGTGTGGACCAATCCCCCGCATCGTGTTTAGCGACAGATCACGTTCTCGATGCCGGCCGCCGCCGGCATGGCCACTTCGCCTGACGTCGCTGCCGCTGCGCTCCGGGAGCTTCGCCGCGCACAGCCCAATGTTTCCATTGCCTGGGTCAGGGGGCGCGTGCCGATCCAGGACCCCGCCGAACTCGAAGATTATCTGGAAGGGCTGCGGCGGGCCGGTCTGGACCAGAGCCTTTTCCGTTCGCTCCAGCCTTATATTTCGACCACCTGACCTGGCTTCAACGCGGCAAACCGCTCACGCGGAATCTTCGCCTCATCCAGCGCTTCGCCCAGCGCGATGACCGGCGCGTCGATCGCTTCGTCGGTGAGCTGGAACGTGCCGTGATGATGCGCCAGAGCGGACTGCGCGCCGCAATCGGCCAGAGCCTTGACCGCGTCAGACGGATTCATGTGCTGGTCGCGCATGAACCAGCGCGGTTCATAGGCGCCGATCGGGAGGATCGCCAGCCGCAGCGGGCCATGCGCTTCGGCCACCCGGCGAAAATGCCTGCCATAGCCGGAATCGCAGACGATGTAGAGTTTGCCGGCCGGTGTCTCCAGCACGAAGCTCGCCCACAGCGCCTTGTTGCGATCGAACAATCCGCGCGCCGACCAGTGCCGCGTCGGCACCAGCGTCACCGCGACGCCGCTGCCGAGCTCGACGCGGTCCTTCCAGTCGAAGGCTTCGGCCTTGATCGCGGCATCGGCGCCCAGCATGGTGACGTCGTTGCCGAGCGGCGTGATCACGCGCGGCGAAAATTTTGCCGCGAGTTTCGACAGGGTCGCCAGATCGAGATGATCGTAATGGCCGTGCGACACCAGCACGGTGTCGATCTTCGGCAACGCATCGAACGCGATGCCGGGATCATTGTGCCGCCTCGGCCCGGCCCAGGAAAACGGCGAGGCCCGCATCGACCATACGGGGTCGACCAGGATGTTGAGCCCGGCCGTCTGGATCAGCCAGCTCGCATGTCCGACGAATGACAGCCGCACCTTGTTGCCGTCGACGCGGGGCGGCGGCGTATCGGCGTGCGGGCTCGGCGCCCAATCCGGCCAGGTCGCGCGATGCCGGCCGCGGCCGAACTGCCAGCGCAGCACCTCGCCCAGCGATTTCGGCGGCGAGCCATCGGGATCGAAGAAAGTCAGGCCGTCGAAATGATCGGAAACAGGGCCGTCATAGGTTTTCATGCGGGACATCCAGACAGACGGCACGCCGGCGGCGAGGCCAAGGCCGGCAAGCACTCCAAGAACATGGCGGCGGGTGATGGTCACAAGGCGGGATCGCAGGGAATGAAGGCGAAAGGCATGAGGCGTTATATGGCGTGCGGCGGCGAAGTTGGAACCTGCGGCGCAGCCGGCGTCCCTGCCAAATGGTCCGGATTTTTAAAGTCCATTAAACCATAATATTTTCAATATCTTATGCCATATGCATCGACCCCGGACCGTTCAACCTTCCTTGACTTTCCGGCGTTCCGGGGGTTTAACCCCGGCACTTCTCGGAAAGACGTTCTTTTCGACCCGCCGCCCGGCCCTTGAGACCGGAGGCCAACGCCCGACAGCGCGATGCGCCCTCGGGCGCAAAATTGTTTGGATACCCCTCATCCCGAGGAGCCGCGAAGCGGCGTCTCGAAGGACGAGGCCACGGTGATCGCCACCACCCTTCGAGACGCAGGCTCCGCCTGCTCCTCAGGGTGAGGTAGCAACAGGATAAACGGCATTGTTCGACAATCTGTCGGAAAAGCTTGGTGGAATACTCGATCGGCTGACGGGCCGCGGTTCGCTGTCGGAAGCCGATGTCGATGCCGCGATGCGCGAGGTGCGTCGCGCGCTGCTGGAGGCCGACGTCTCCCTCGACGTCGTCAGAAGTTTTACCGATCGCGTGCGCGAGCAGGCGGTCGGCGCCACCGTGGTCAAGTCGGTCACGCCCGGCCAGATGGTGGTCAAGATCGTCCATGACGAACTGGTCGCCACGCTTGGCGCCGACGGCCAGACCATCGACCTCAATGCGGTGCCGCCGGTCGCGATCATGATGGTCGGCCTGCAGGGCTCCGGCAAAACCACTACGACAGCCAAACTCGCCCGCCGCATGACCCAGCGGGACAAGCGCAAGGTCTTGATGGCCTCGCTCGACATCTATCGCCCCGCGGCGATGGAACAGCTCGCCGTGCTCGGGCGCGATCTCGATATCCCGACGCTGCCGATCGTGGCCGGCCAGAAGCCGGCGCAAATTGCAAAGCGCGCGCTGGAAGCGGCCAAGCTCGGCGGCTACGACGTGGTGCTGCTCGACACCGCCGGCCGCACCACGCTCGACGAAGAGATGATGTCGGAAGCCGCGGAAATCAAAACCGCCGCCAATCCGCATGAAGTGCTGCTGGTCGCGGACTCCCTGACCGGCCAGGACGCGGTCAATCTCGCGCGCTCGTTCGATCAGCGCGTCGGCCTCACCGGCATTGTGCTGACGCGCGTGGACGGCGACGGCCGCGGCGGCGCGGCGCTGTCGATGCGCGCGGTCACGGGCAAGCCGATCAAGCTGATCGGCACCGGTGAAAAGACCGACGCGCTGGAGGATTTCCACCCCAGCCGGATCGCCGGCCGCATCCTCGGCATGGGCGACGTGGTGTCGCTGGTCGAGCGCGCCGCCGCGAATATCGACGCCGAGAAGGCCGCGCGTACCGCCGAGCGGATGCGCAAGGGCCAGTTCGACCTCAACGACATGCGCGAGCAGTTGCTGCAGATGGCGAATATGGGCGGCATCTCGGGCCTGATGGGCATGATGCCCGGCATCGCCAAGATGAAGAACCAGATCGCGGCCGCCGGAATCGACGACAAGATCCTCAAGCGCCAGGTCGCGGTGATCGACTCGATGACGCGGCAGGAGCGCAAGAATCCCGACATCCTCAAAGCCAGCCGCAAGAAGCGCATCGCCGCCGGCGCCGGCCAGGAGGTCCAGGAAGTCAACAAGCTGCTGAAGATGCACCGGAACATGGCCGACATGATGAAGGCGATGGGTTCGGGCAAGCGCGGCCCGATGGCCGGCATCGCGCAGGCGATGGGTTTTGGCGGCGGCATGCCGTCGGCCGAGCAGATGAAGGCGCTGGCGGAGAAAATGCCGGGTGGCGCAGGCCCCGGCGGCATGCCCGCCCTGCCAAAGGATATTCCGGTGGGCTTGCGTCAAGGCCTGCCGAATTTGCCGGGGCTGACGGGCCTCAGCGGCAAGCCGACGCTGCCGGGTCTCGGCGGCTTCCCCGGCAAGAAGAAATAATCGCGATCAACTCACTCTCATCACATCCAACCCTTACGGAGAATACAATGTCAGTCGTTATCCGCCTTGCTCGCGCAGGCACCAAGAAGCGTCCGGTCTATCACGTCGTCGTCGCCGATTCGCGCTTTCCCCGTGACGGCCGCTTCATCGAGCGTCTCGGCCATTTCAATCCACTGCTGCCGAAGGACAATGAGGCGCGCCTGAAGCTTGACATGGACAAGGTCAAGTCCTGGCTCGCCAAGGGCGCGCAGCCGTCCGACCGCGTCACCCGTTTCCTCGATGCGGCCGGCGTCGTGAAGCGCACCGCGCGCAACAACCCGGAAAAGGCCGTGCCGCGCAAGGAGCGCAAGGCCGCTGCCGAAGCCGCCGCGAAGTCATAAGGCGTTGTGATGGGCCGGGCCTCGTGCTTCGAGACGGACGGCTCTCGCCGTGCTCCCCCGCATGAGGAATTAACCCCTCGTCCTGAGCAGGCGCAAAGCGCCGTCTCGATGGATGAGGCCCGCTGATGGCGACATCTGTTATTTGTGTCGCCCGGATCGGCGCCGCGCATGGTGTGCGCGGCGCAGTGAAGCTGTGGACGTTTACCGAAGATCCGCTGGCCGTCAGGGATTACGGCCCGCTGATGACCAAGGACGGTGCGCGCCAGTTCGAAGTGGCGCATGTCCGCGAAGCAAAGGACCATCTGGTCGCCACGTTCAAAGGCGTCGCCACCCGCGAGGATGCCGAACGCCTCAACGGCATCGAGCTCTATATCGCGCGCGAAAAACTACCCGCGACCGATGAGGACGAATATTATCACGCCGATCTGATCGGGCTTGCCGCCGTCAATGCCGCGAACGAGCCGATCGGCCGCGTGCTCGCGATCCACAATTTCGGCGCCGGCGACATCATCGAGATCGCGCCGCCGCAAGGCCCCACGATGCTGCTGCCGTTCACCAATGCCGTGGTGCCGACGGTCGATCTTGCCGGCGGCCGCGTCGTGATCGAACTGCCCGACGAAATCGCGGGCGACGATCCGTCGGCGGCCTGATCGAGGAATATTCTCAGCCCGTCGCCCGGCCCTGCTGCTCGAGCCAGTCGCAGAACACTGCGCTGTGCGGATCATTGCTGCGGCCTGCGGGAAAATACGCAAAGTAGCTCCGCGCCGGCAGGCTGATGGTCGGAAACGGCGTCACCAGACGCCCGGCCGCAAGATCGTCGGCGATCAGCGCCGTCGGACCCATCGCCACGCCAAGACCGTCGACCGCAGCCTGAATCGTCAAATAGAAATGATCGAAGCTCAGCGAGGCTGCCGGCTCCAGCGCGGATTGCCCGGCCTCAGTGAGCCAGTCGCGCCATAGCCGCGGCATTGACGTGACATGCAGCAGCGTATGCCGGGAGAGGTCTGTGATCTCGTGCAGCGGCAATTGCCGGAGTTGCGATGGGCTGCACACCGGCAACCGCCGCTCCGACACCAGGAAGCGTGACGAGAAGCCGTGAAACGTGTCCGGCCCGCCGCGGATCACCACGTCGAACGTATCCGGCAGCGCATCCACCGGATCATTCCCTGTGCTGAGACGCACCTCGATGTCCGGATGCTCGGCGCGAAACCGGCTCATCCGTGGCAGCAACCAGCGCAGACTGAATGTCGCGAGCGCATTGACACGCAGCACCGCCACCACCGCATCATCGCGCCGCTCGCGATGCTGCTGCACGGCGGCCGAGATCCGGTCGAGCGCGGGAGCGAATTCTGCGAGCAACGCCGCGCCTGCCGGCGTCAGCACCACGCGCCGGACCGACCGCCGAAACAGCGATGGCGCCCCCAGCCATTGCTCGAGCAACCGAATCTGCTGGCTGACCGCACCATGCGTCACGCTGAGCTCGGCGGCCGCTTCCTTGAAGCTGCCGAGGCGCGCGGCGGCCTCAAAGGCGCGGACCGCATTGAGCGGCGGCAGGCTGCGGCGTGGGATGAACATGACGCCCTGATACAAGATTTTCTAACGCATGATCCGATTATTACTGATTTGTGACAAGTATCTTCGGAGTCCATAGTCTCTCACAAGCTATTCGCTTGGCTACTTTTTTTGAGACCATACCCCAATGCACCGGCACTCTACCTTTAGATTTTCTCCCTTTGGTTGGCAGCGATGAGTGTGTCCGTGGGAGCTGAGCCGTCCCGCCCCGATCGCGCCCGAGCGACGCGAACCCTCACGGTGACCGGGTTCAATCACGCCCTCCACGACGGCTACACCGACGTCATCTACGTGCTGCTGCCGGTCTGGCAGGCCGAATTCGCCCTGAGCTACGGGATGCTCGCGTTGCTGCGCGGGCTTTATGCCGGCGCCATGGCGGGACTGCAGATTCCGGTCGGACGCATCGCCGAGCGGATTGACGGCAAGATCATCCTGATCGCGGGCACGGTGCTCTCGGCGCTTGGCTACGTGTTTGCTGGATTATCGGGCGGCGTCATTGGGCTTGGACTGGCGCTCGCGCTGTCCGGAGCGGGCTCGAGCACGCAGCATCCGATCGCATCCGCCGCGGTGTCGCGCGCTTATGGCGCGGCGGCGCGCGGGCCGCTCGGCATCTACAATTTCACCGGCGATCTCGGCAAGGCCGCGATCCCCGCACTGGCCTCGATCCTGCTGGTGATCATGTCGTGGCAGCACACATTGCTCGCACTCGCCTTCGCTGGCTTGCTCGTCGCGGTCTGCATCGCGCTATGGATGCCCTCCGTCGGCAGAGGAGTTGAGAGCCAGGCAGTCGCTGCATCGCACCGCCAAGGCGCCACCGGCGGCGGTTTTAGCTGGCTGCTCGCGATCGGAATTCTCGACACCGCCGTCAGGATGGGTTTCCTCACCTTCCTGCCGTTCCTGTTGCTCGATAAGGGCGCCTCGCTCCCGACCAACGGCTTTGCGCTGGCACTGGTCTTCATCGGTGGCGCGGCGGGAAAATTCACCTGCGGCTGGCTTGGCCAGCGGGTCGGCATGTTGCGCACCGTGCTGATCACCGAAGGCGGAACGGCCGTGCTGATCCTGGCAGTGCTGGCATTGCCGCTGGCGCCCGCGATGGTGCTGCTGCCGCTGCTCGGCGTGATGCTCAACGGCACATCCTCCGTCCTCTATGGCACGGTGCCCGAGCTCACGCCGCCGCATCAGACCGAGCGCGCCTTCGCGCTGTTCTATACGGGGACCATCGGATCGGGCGCGGTCGCGCCGGTGTTCTATGGCCTGCTTGGTGACGCGCTCGGCCCACCGCTCGCGACCGCGGCCACCGCGATGACGGCGCTCGCGATCTGTCCGCTTGTTGTCGTGCTCGCGCGGCATCTGTCTGGCGGAGCCAATGCGCGCCCCGCCGGCACCTGACGACGGTCGCAGCTCCGGCGCGCCGGTTTCAGCCAAGCCCTCGACGCCGTCGCCCCGGCCGCAAGGCCTCGACCTTGCGGCCGGGGTGCCTTAACCAGAGGCCATGACCGCTCTGCCGACGACCTGGCGCGCCACCATCCTTACCCTGTTCCCGGACATGTTTCCGGGACCACTCGGCGTCAGCCTGGCGGGCAAGGCGCTGGCCTCCGGGCTGTGGGCGCTGGAGGCGCGTGACATCAGGGATTCGGCCACCGACCGCCACCGCAGCGTCGACGACACCCCGGCCGGTGGCGGGCCCGGCATGGTGCTGCGCGCCGACGTGCTGGCCGCGGCGATTGATGCCGCCGATACCGGCCAGGACCGCCCGCGCCTTTTGATGAGCCCCCGAGGTCGGCCATTGACCCAGTCGCGGGTGACAGAGCTTGCGGCGGGTCCGGGGCCGCTGATCGTCTGCGGCCGGTTCGAGGGCATCGACGAGCGGGTGATTGCGGCACGGGGTCTCGAGGAGGTCTCTATTGGAGACTATGTGCTGTCCGGGGGCGAAATCGCCGCCATGGTGCTGGTCGACGCATGTGTGCGGCTATTGCCGGGCGTGATGGGAAAACAGGCCTCGGGAACCGAGGAGAGCTTTTCGGAAGGACTACTGGAATACCCCCAATATACCCGGCCGCAGGAGTTCGAGGGCCGCTTGATCCCGGAAATCCTGGTTTCCGGCGACCACGCCAAGGTGGCCGCCTGGCGTCAGGCCGAGGCCGAGGCCCTGACCCGGGCACGGCGGCCGGATTTGTGGGCGATTAAGGCGCGCCAAAAACGCCCAAAAAGCCCGACAGACGGGTGACAAGCGCGCGCCTATGCCTTATACGGGCGCCAAATCCGCAAGTGACAGCAGGATAGATGGACGTTCGCGCAGCCCGCGCTGGACTGGCTGGGCGCGCCGCCCGATGGAGATTTCAATGGACCTCATTCAACAGCTCGAAAAAGAGCAATTCGACAAATTGGCCGCCACCAAGTCGGTCCCCGAGTTCGGCCCCGGCGACACCGTGATCGTCAACGTCAAGGTGGTCGAAGGCGAGCGCACCCGCGTGCAGGCCTATGAAGGCGTTTGCATCGGCCGTTCCGGCGGCGGACTCAACGAGAGCTTCACCGTTCGCAAGATCTCCTACGGCGAAGGCGTGGAACGCGTATTCCCCGTGATGTCGCCGATGATCGACTCGATCAAGGTGGTGCGCCGCGGCAAGGTGCGTCGCGCCAAGCTGTATTACCTGCGCAATCTGCGCGGCAAGTCGGCCCGCATCGTCGAAAAGACCGAGCGCGCGGCCGCCGTCGGCGAGTAATTCGTCCTCTGCAGGGGGGGTGACCAAAAGCGCGGGGTTTTGCCCCGCGCTTTTTTGTTGGCCTTTCGTCAGTGCGAGCGAAGCGAAGCAATCCCATACTTCCCCAGCGGCGCCATGGATGGCTTCGCTTCGTTCGCAATGACGGTGGCAAGAAACGCATATCGCGATTAGATACCTCATGTGCTATGAGGCTAGAATGGTTCCAGATCAGGCCAGCTTTGCCGTCCGGCGCATCGATCCCTTCGTGATCGATGATCGCTCGCGGCTGCCCGGTCGCTTTTTCGGGCGCTTTGCGACCTCGGCGACGTCTGAGCTTAGCTGCGGCCTTTGATGCCGCGCTGACTGCCTCTTGCCTGGCGCGCGTAACCGCGCCGACCGCTCACACAGATAAATTTTGGAGCTGACGCTCATGTCCAAGCCCACCACGCTGTACGACAAAATCTGGAACGACCATCTGGTCCACGAAGCCGATGACGGCACCTGCCTGCTCTATATCGATCGCCATCTGGTGCACGAGGTGACTTCACCGCAGGCGTTCGAGGGCCTGCGCATGACCGGCCGCAAGGTTCGCGCGCCGGAGAAGACGCTCGCCGTGGTCGACCACAACATCCCGACCACCGACCGTTCGAAGACCAATCCCGATCCGGAAAGCATCGAACAGATGAAGGTGATGGCCGATAACGCCAAGGAATTCGGCATCACCTATTTCAACGAGTTCGACAAGCGTCAGGGCATCGTCCACGTGATCGGCCCCGAGCAGGGCTTTACGCTGCCCGGCACCACCATCGTCTGCGGTGACAGCCACACGTCAACGCATGGCGCGTTCGGTGCGCTGGCGCACGGCATCGGCACTTCGGAAGTCGAACATGTGCTGGCGACGCAGACGCTGATCCAGAAGAAAGCCAAGAACATGCGCGCGGTGGTCGACGGCAAATTGCCTGACGGCGTCACCGGCAAGGACATCATCCTGGCGATCATCGGCGAGATCGGCACCGCCGGCGGCACCGGCTATGTGCTGGAATATGCCGGCGATGCGATCCGCGCCCTGACGATGGAAGGCCGCATGACGGTCTGCAACATGTCGATCGAGGGCGGCGCCCGCGCCGGCCTGATCGCGCCGGACGAAAAGGCGTTCGAGTTCCTGAAGGGACGCCCGATGTCGCCGAAGGGCGAAGCCTGGGACGCCGCGATGCGCTACTGGGACACGCTGCGCTCGGACGAAGGCGCGCATTTCGACCACGAACTCCGGCTGGACGCGGCCAAACTGCCGCCGATCGTGACCTGGGGCACCTCGCCCGAGGACGTGGTGTCGATCTCGGGCATGGTGCCCGATCCCGACCAGATCGCCGATGAAGCCAAGCGGCTCTCGAAACATCGCGCGCTGAAATATATGGGCCTGACGGCGGGGACGAAGATCACCGACATCAAGCTCGACCGCGTCTTCATCGGCTCCTGCACCAATGGCCGCATTGAGGATCTGCGCGCCGCCGCCAAGATCGCCGAAGGCAAGACCGTGAATGGTCGCGTCAATGCGATGGTGGTGCCGGGCTCCGGTATCGTGAAGGAACAGGCGGAAGCCGAAGGCCTCGACAAGATCTTCATCAAGGCCGGCTTCGAATGGCGCGAGCCGGGCTGCTCGATGTGCCTGGCGATGAACCCGGACAAGCTGTCGCCGGAAGAGCGCTGCGCCTCGACCTCGAACCGCAATTTCGAGGGCCGGCAGGGTTTTAAAGGCCGCACCCATCTGGTGTCGCCGGCCATGGCGGCGGCGGCGGCGATCGCCGGGCACTTCGTCGACATCAGGGACTGGCGTTAGCGTTTTCGCGCGAAAGCCTGCCCCGGACTTGATCCGGGGTGGGCGCCGGTTGGCTTCAAGACGCGTCAAACGAGAGTGTTAACCGCCCTTGCCTCAAGATCGAGGCGTTCTGGCAACGCCGCGTTAAGGCGCAGGGCTCAGACTGGCCGCTCGGCGGGAATGCACTCGCCGCGGGGAGCCGGCCATGGCCGATAAGCCAGAATTCGTCGATATGATCAGCGAGGCGACGCGCCAGGTCCGGCGCAGGACGCCGCGCATCGTCGATCTCACGCCCATCGCGCCCAAGGACACAAGACGCCTCAGCAACTGGCCGCCGAAGCACTGGGAAGAATGGCGGATGGAAGCGCTGACGCCATGGAAGATCAAGCCATGGAAGGGCAAGGACTGGGATTGAGCCCCCGTCGTCGCGGTTTTCAAAAAACAGGCGCCCGTTTGGACGCCTGTTTTGTTTCAACTCACCAATAGCGGAAATGTACGCGGTGGCGCCAATGATGATGACGCAGCCACGGCCGATAACGGCAGATCTTGCGCGGGCCGTAATAGGTCCAGACCACCCGGCAGTAACGGCCCGGATAGGCGTAATAGCGCGGATAGTCGTAATAGACCGGCGCGTAGAAGCGCCGATGAAAATGATGATGCCGGTAGAACGGCGCTACGCGATACCCACCGTGACGGATGCCGTAGCGAAAGCCGCCACCGCGGAAGACGGGTGCCGCTCGAAATCCGCCGCCGCGGAAGGCAACACCGCCGCCTCTAAATCCGCCGCCATGAAACGCCGCGCCGCCACGGAAACCTCCCCCACCATGAAAGCCACCACCGCCGCGGAAACCGCCTCCGCCATGAAAGCCGCCGCCACCCTGACCATGTCCGCCACGAACCTGGATCGTGACTCCGTCGTTTGCATGTTTCGCCGACGGAACCGCGCCGGGACTGGCGAGTGACAGGGCCTCGGCGCGCTGCTGTAATGACGCCGAGAGAACGAATACGGCCGCAGCCGCAAGCCCCAGACGGCGGACAAGGCCGCGTCCGGGATCGGATATTGTCATGGTTGAACCTCCCTCTGACCGGCAACGAGGTGACGCCGCACGGCGGCGAGCCCTCGCCGCGTTCATTGCGGTCGCTCCCGACATGACGTTAATGATGCGTGCGTGAACACGGCCTGAATGCGCGGGCCACAAAGATGAACATCCGACGGAGGAGTTGGCTTTGACTGTCTATGTGATTGCGCAATTGAAGATGACTAACCTGGCCGCCTATGACCGCTATCTGGCGCGCTTCTTCGCGGTGTTCCGAAATTTCAATGGCACGCTGTTGTCGGCCGATGACAATCCCGCGGTGGTGGAAGGCACGTGGGATCGTGACAGGGTGGTGATGATGTCGTTTCCCGACGAGGCCTCATTCCGCGCATGGTCCGAATCGCCGGCCTACGTCAAGATCTCCAGGGATCGCAAAGCCGGCGCTGACTGCCTCGTATTGCTGGTCAAGGGATATGAGCGAGGGGCTTGATCCGATGGGGTGCCTTGCAAGTTGCCTATTATCGCCAGGCAGTGTCGACAAAGCCGCCAACGAGACCGGTGCTGCGGCATCGGAAGTGCTGACGGGGGCGGCCGACGTCAACACGTTCCTCGACTTCATTCGCGCCGCCTGATGTCGCTCCCGGTCACGCGGATCGGACCGCCGCTATCGCGCTCATGCCGAGCGCAATCGCCGCGCGGTCACCAATACGGCCCGAAGCCGAAGCCGAACGCGAACGGAGCCGGCGTGTAATAGGGATACGGCCGGTAATAATGGGGCCGCGCGTAATAATAGGGCCGATAGTACGGGCGATAATGCGAGTGATAATGCGGCCGGTAGTGCGGCCGATAGCCGTGGCGATGACCATGGTAACGCCGGTGATGGCGCTGCGCGCTGAAGTCGGTCGCACCGGATGTGCCGGCGGTCTCTCGCTTCATTTGCGGCGATGCCGCAGCCGCCGGGTTGATCGCTGCCGGGCCGGCAAACACCAGGGCGCCTGCGACAGCCACTGCTCCGATCAAACGCTTCATGACGAACTCCTTCTTCTGATCCGTGTCACCGGACCACACGCATCAATCGCGCCTGTTTCGTGGCAATAAACTTGAAGTGAAACGAGCGCGCATTGCGCCGAGGCGGCAAGGCGCGGGATTTCGCGTCATTTGCACGTGTGATCTTCTTTGGCGCGTCATTGTGTCCCACGTCCGCAACGAACGCTCCGCGACAGAAGGCCGTATTGCCACGACGCGGTTCGAGGATCCTGCGCAATTTTTAGCGGCGCGCGTAAAACCAGCGCGGATGATGGTCGTATCTTGCTTCAGTTGTTTCTCCGACGGAGGGTGTCATGACATCTGCTCACATGAACGCTTCGATATCGCGCGCGGGGCTCGCAGCATTCGCGATCGTCGCCATCTCGAGCCGCGCCGCCTTCGCCTCGCAGGGGCCGGGCAGCGGCATGGGAACCGCAAGCCATTTCACGCAAACCGCGATGGCCATCCTGGTCTATGGCGCGGCGGCGATGGTGGTCTGCGTGGGCTTGATCGGGGCTGCGCGCAAGCGCTAACCGGGCCGCCAGTAGCAGTTCATGCGCGGCGTGATCACCGTGCCGCTCAGCCGGTATTCCTGCACAAGGGTCGACGTGCAGCTCCGCACCGCATTCGGACCCGGATTGTAGCGCGGATAGACATCGGGTTCCCACTGGTCCTGCCGGTAGATCGGCACGCGGCGGAGCGGACGCCGGCGCTGCGCGGACGCATCGGTGATTGATGGCTTCGATGCCTGCGCGGAACGCACCCCCGACGGTGCCGTCTGGGCCTGTGCGCCGCCATCGGGCAACAATGATACGGCCAAAATCGCTACCGCCGCCGTCACTATCCGCTTCATTTCCGTCTACCCAAGATTCGCCACGCAAAGGCCTGTTATCGGGCCGTACGGTCTCCGATTGGGGCGCCGAGGTCAACCGGGCGATGGCGTTCAAAATGAGTGGGCGGAGCGGTGAAACACACGCTAAACAGGCGCGATGTGGAAGGAAGCAAAAGCACCGTCGCTCGCCGACATGGAAGCCATGGCGCATAAGGTTTTCGCGGGCCTGCCGAAGGGCTTCAAGACCCTGTGCGAGGGCGTGATCATCCGCGTCGACGATTTCCCGACCGATGAAGTCCTCGACGAGATGCAGGCGCAAACCGAATTCGACCTGCTCGGCCTGTTCCAGGGCGTCGGCCTGCCCCAGCAAAGCAACAACGACGTCGCCCGCCTGCCCAACATGATCTGGCTCTACCGGCGGCCGATCCTGGACTACTGGGCCGAGCATGAGGAGACGCTGGGCCATATCGTCCGCCACGTGCTGATTCATGAAATTGGCCACCATTTCGGCCTGTCGGATGCCGATATGGAGGCAATTGAAGCCCGGACAGGGTAGGATTGCGCAAATTGGCCTTTTGCCGCGGCCATTTTCGCGATAAATCAGCGGCCCTATCCCTTCATTTCAGCCGGGAAGCACGTTCGATGGACAAGTTCACCACACTGGAAGGCGTCGCCGCGCCCCTGAAGATCATCAATGTCGACACCGACATGATCATTCCGAAGCAGTACCTGAAGACCATCAAGCGCACCGGCCTTGGCAAGGGCCTCTTCTCGGAACAGCGCTACAAGGATGACGGCAGCGAGAACCCGGACTTCATCCTCAACAAGCCGGCCTATCGCCACTCGAAGGTGCTGGTCGCCGGCGACAATTTCGGCTGCGGTTCGAGCCGCGAACATGCGCCATGGGCGCTCCTGGATTTCGGCATCCGCTGCGTGATCTCGACCTCGTTCGGCGACATCTTCTACAATAACTGCTTCAAGAACGGCATTCTGCCGATCCGCGTTACCCAGGACGACCTCGACAAGCTGTTCGACGATGCCGAGCGCGGCGCCAACGCGACGCTGACCATCGATCTTGCGGCCCAGGAAATCCGCGGTCCTGACGGCGGCACGGTAAAGTTCGAGATCGACCCGTTCCGCAAGCATTGCCTGCTCAACGGTCTCGACGACATTGGCCTCACGATGGAGAAGAAGACTTCCATCGACAGCTACGAGGCGAAGGCCAAGAAAGAGCGCGCCTGGGCCTGATCACGGCCTCGATTTTCGCTCGACCATATTGAGGCGACGATGCGGCCTGACGTCGTCACCTTCTGGCATGGCCCGCTCGATGCGCTCCGGCTGACATGCCTGCGATCGCAGGTCGCAGCGGGCCACCATGTCACCGTTTACAGTTTCGACCCGCTTGCCGGCCTGCCCGATGGCGTCGGCAATGCCGAGGCCGAGGCGATCCTGCCGCATTCCTTTTCCGAACGGCTGCGTCCACCGCAGCCGGACGGTAGCTGGCGCGACTGGACCATTCTCCAATTCAGCGACTTCTTCCGCATGCGGCTGATGGCGGCGCGGGCCGGCCTGTGGCTCGACGCCGACGTGCTGTTGCTCAAGCCGGTCGAAATCGATCCCGCAAAACCCTATTTCGCCTGGGAGCGGCCGCGCCAGCTCGGCAATTCGGTCTTGTACCTGCCGCCGCACGACCCGATCGTGACGGCGTTCGAAAAACTGATGAAGCAGGACGAACTGACGCCGGACTGGCTGGCGCTGCGGCACCGCCTCACCTTCAGGCTGCGGCAGCTGCGCGGCGGATCGAACCGCCTCTCCGATATCAGGGTTGCGATCTTCGGCCCCGCCGCGCTCACCGCGCTCGCGCGCCGCGCAGGCGAATTGCAGCACGCACTGCCGAAGCAATCATTCTATGCGGTCCATGCCGAGCCGAGATTGTTTTTCGAGCCGTCGGACTTTTCGGCGCTGCTCGCTGATCCCGCGATCATCGGGCTGCACATCTCGCCGAAAGGCCGCGGGGGCGAGAAGCCCATCGCAGGCAGTCTCTATGCGTGGGCAGCTGAACGATTTGGCGCATAGACCTTACCAAACCGCCTGAACGGCTTGATCCAGCGCAATGACAGGCGATTCCGTTTGCGCTCACCTTAGGCAAGCTCTGATACCCAAAGGGAGTCGCCCCTATGACCGCTCAGGAAAAGCCCTATCCCGTCGTCGAGTTCGTAATCGACACCTTTGCCGACTGGTTGAAATACCGGCGCGAATTGACCGAAATACGGGAAATGGACGCCGTCAATTTCGACCACATCGCCAGTGATCTGCGGATATCGTCCGCCGATCTGGATGCGCTGGTCCGACGGGGGCCGCATGCCGCCGACGAGCTGCCGAAAATGCTTCGGGCGCTCGGTATTGATCAGGCCGATCTGGCGCGCACCGAACCGCTCGTGTTGCGCGACATGGAGCGTGTCTGCTCCCTATGCAGCCATAAGCGTCAATGTGGTCACGAGCTCGCCGCCGGCACAGCCGCCGCGCATTATGAGGAATACTGCGCCAACGCCCCCACCATCAATGGATTGAGCAGGCCGGCAAACCAGTGATGTTGACCGTCTTCGGCACGGGCCGATGAAAACGGCACGCCTTTCCCTGGTCGGAGATCGCCAGGCTGAAGCCTGGTGCAAGGATTGTCATTCGGTCGAGGCGCTCCTTCGGGGGGCCGCAAAAGGGCCGCCGGATTTCGCGGCGCCTGAGGCGCACTAGGTTGTGGACTCAAACCTAGCCCATAGGCGGGTGGCGGCCAGCAGGACGGCAGCAAGGAAATTTCGAGCGGTTTTGTCGTAGCGGGTTGCGATACGGCGAAAATGCTTCAGCTTGTTAAAGAAGCGCTCGACCAGGTTGCGTTGCC
>JAFKKG010000002.1 GCA_017305715.1 Hyphomicrobiales bacterium
AGGCCGTTGAGGCTGACATGGGTGGTGCCCCAGGCAAGACCGCCGGTGACGTAAGGCATCCAGGGTCCCATCGCGTAGCCGATACGGCCGCGGGCGGTGGCGATGTAATCGATCGTGGAATCAAACAGGGCGGGCGTCAGCCTGGGAACGTCGACCGGGCTGCCGAACGAGATGTCGGCTTCCGCGCCGAGCACGAGTTTGCTGGCCAGTTGCCTGACATAGCCGGCCTGGAAGCCGCCGGTCAGTCCGGTGACGCTGTGGGGGAAGAACACACCCTGCAAGGGCTCGGCGTTGGTGTTGGGCCCAAAGCTGCCGGCACCATAACCGACATGGCCGCCGAGATAGAAGCCGGTCCAGTTATAGATAACAGCGCGCATCGGCGCCTTGACCGGCAGATCGGCGGCGAACGCCGATGAACAGGTTGCCAGAACGGCACCCGCCGCGCTTATCGCTGCACTCGTCCACGCCATCATAGCCTCACTACGTTCCAACAATTTCAACGAATACCATCAGGGTGGCCGTGCCGAAGTAGATAGCAGCTTGATCAATCGACACGGTCACTGCGAAAATCCCGAATGGTTTGTTCACGTTTTTTCCGGTTACCGAGCGCCAGCAACGCTCCGAACCGTTCCAGCACCCGCATTCCTGATAGGATGGTTCTGAGACTGCCATGTGAAATCCTGCGCTGGTGGTACAGCAACGTCGCGCAACGCAAGATCAGGCTTGCCAGCCTGAAGACTCCGACAGCCGCCCATCGCCTCGCGCCCTCGACGCCAGCCCCTATCCTTGCCGTCATGGCGATATCCGAAAGATCGCAGCGAAGATCGCGATGCAGGAGAACACGGTCACCAGCACGAAGACCAGCAAGCGGGTGGCCAGTTGTTTTCGGCGGAAGCGATAAGGCATTGGACACCCTTCCGGCTGCGTCGTGATGTCTTGCGTCCATCAGGTTCACTGCCTGTCGGCGCCCGCGCGCAGGCGCAGGACGAACAGTTAGCTGAATGCTGCATGTGGCTTGACGCGGTTCAGCGCCGGCGGCGGGCTTTCGCGGAAGTGCTCTGTTTCCCACGAGCATCGCAGTCCGCTCCCGTCGGCGAGCGACCAACGGCACGCCAGCGCTACCCGGGGCGGACGCCGGCCTGCGGTCGGGCGAGAACCCCGCTGATTGTCATTGCAATGCGCCACGTCGGGCCAGTGCGGCTGCAACGGCCGCTGCCCATGGCGTCGAAATCCTGCGAGTCTTTTGAACATCGCTCACCTCCATATCCGCTGTGCGCGGCGGGCAGGTGAGCGAGACGGTCAGCTCGTGCGCGGACCAGAAACCCTCACGCGGCCAGAGCCGTCGCGGTCAAACTTGCTTCTTCGCGGCAACGCAGACCCGACCCTCGCCGGGCTGGCGTTGCCAAAGATGGTACTGCCCATGTGCTGTTCGATAGTGCTCGTCGTTGGGTTGAATTTCAGCGTCGTAGCTGCTGCCGGGACCCGCAAGTCCCGGGTAACGGTCGGCCAATACTCTCCGCATTTACGCGTGTCAACCATCCTTCCGTATCCTCCGGGCAGGATCCTTGCTATCCTCCATGGAGGATAGGAGTCATTCATGAAAGACCACCCGCATTCCGCTATTGCCCGGCGCCTGAAGCGCGCCAATGGTCATCTCGAGACGATCATCGCCATGATCGAGCAGGGGCGACCCTGCGCTCAAATCGCGCAGCAGCTGCAGGCCGCGGAAGGTGCGATCGAGAGCGCCAAGAAAGCATTGATCCACGATCACATCAGCCACAGCCTCGAACGTTCCTTCAAGGGTGGCGGCTCGAAAGGTCATGCTGCGCTCAGAGACTTCAAGCTCATCGCGAAATATCTGTGACGTTCGTTCGAAGATCAGCCGCGGAGTTGCCCGCCGGCATGCGGGCCGTGACGACTCAAGGCCGCAGACAGGGCGCGGATCATGGTCTTGCCGTCAAACGGCTTGGTGAGGAAATCGACCGCGCCGGCTTCGATCGCCCGTACGCGGTCACGGTCTTCGGGATAGGCGGTGATGAAGATCGTCGGCGTTGCCAACCCCTTTGCGAGCAGGGCGGATTGAAGCTCCAAGCCGGTCATGTTCGGCAATCGCAAATCGACGATCAGACATGAGGTGTGATTTACATAAGGAGATTGCAGGAATTCGTTTGCCGAGGTGAACGTATAGGCGATAAATCCAAGCGATCGCACCAGCCGGTTCGTCGCGTTGCGCATTGATCGATCGTCATCGACAATGGAGATCACCGGAATCTTGGGCAAACAATTGGTCTTCTTGTTGGGCGATGATTCCGGACCGCAGAAAATCTTTTCGAAATTTTATCCCGGTCCGATGAGCCCAGCAATACATACATAGGTTTGTACCGTGACGGTTTCCGAAATTGTCGTGTGCTGATTCTTGCGCGTTGCGCTGTCTTTTCAGACAGCGATCAACCGGGCTTTAATTCCGGTGCCGTAGGATTTACCGACTTCAACCGGCATAGGCATCATCACATGCGCACGCCCTTCG
This sequence comes from Hyphomicrobiales bacterium, assembly GCA_017305715.1. Taxonomy (GTDB): domain Bacteria; phylum Pseudomonadota; class Alphaproteobacteria; order Rhizobiales; family Xanthobacteraceae; genus Bradyrhizobium. The sequence continues at coordinate 2,528 of JAFKKG010000002.1, forward strand.
GTGACATCGGCCGCTTTCGCCGCGACACGTCCGGCAACGTTGCCGTGATCTTCGCGCTCGCGGTGCTACCCGTCATGGCCGCAGTCGGATGCGCGGCTGACTATTCGCGAGCCAACCAGCTCCGCAGCAAATTGCAGGCGGCGATCGACGCGGCCAGCGTAGGTTCGGTGTCCAAGACGGCGCCCGGTTTCATCGCGGCCGGCGCGATGACCTCGGATGGCCCAATCCCGGCCGGCGTCACCGACGCCACCAACATCTTCAACGGCAACATGAGCGGCGTATCCGGCTATTCGCTCAACAGCATGACGCCTGTGGTGACCAAGACCGCAGGCGTCGTCACGTCGACGATCCAGTTCTCTGCCAACATCCCGACGATGTTTCTCGGCGTGGTTGGCAAGACTACGTTTACCGTGACCGGTTCGTCGACCGCGACGACCAATATGCCGCTGTATATCGATTTCTACCTCCTGCTGGACAATTCGCCGTCGATGGGGGTCGGCGCGACGCCGGCGGACGTGAGCACGATGGTCAGCAATACGCCGGACCAGTGTGCGTTTGCCTGTCACGACCTCAACAACAGCAATAACTACTACAATCTCGCGAAGAGGCTTGGCGTGACGACGCGTATCGACGTGCTGCGCAGCGCGACCCAAAGTCTGATGGACACGGCGGCCGCGACCGCGACCTATTCGAGCCAGTTCCGGATGGCGATCTACGATTATGGCGGCGCGGCGAGCTCGGCCGGGCTGAGAGCCCTGTTCTCGCTGTCGAGCAGCCTGTCGAGCGCCAAGAGCGCGGCCGGCAACATCGATCTGATGACGGTCAACGGCCAGAATGACAACAACGACCAGGACACGGCATTCAGCAAGTTGTTACCCGCTATCAACACCGCGATCAGCTCGCCCGGAACCGGTACCTCGTCTTCTCCGTTGAAGTATCTATTCTTCGTGTCGGACGGCGTTGCCGACGAAAGCAACGCGTCGTGTCTCAAGACGATGTACAACAGCCATTGGGGCAATATCTCCCCGCGCTGCATGTCGCCGATCAATCCCGCTTTGTGTACGACGATCAAGAACCGCGGCATCAAGATCGCCGTGCTGTACACGACCTATCTCAATCTGCCGACCAACACCTGGTACATGGACTGGATCGACCCGTTCAACAAGGGGCCCTACGGCCCGTCGCCGAACAGCGAGATCGCACAGAACATGCAGAGCTGCGCCTCGCCAGGGCTGTATTTCGAGGTCAGCCCGACCCAGGGCATTTCCGCAGCGATGAACGCGTTGTTCCAGAAGGCAGTCGCAGATGCGCATATCAGCAGCTGACGTGTTGCGGTTCGACGCCGCAACGCTTGCGGTCGTTGGCGGCGCCATGGACGAAGAGGAGGGGGTGCAGCATTTGGATGCGTGCCCGGGTTGCCCAGAAGGGCCTGCCACGCTGTGCCGATCAAACGAGCCGTGGACGCCCGATGAGGACGAACTATTCAGGATGCTTGTGGAAGAAGGAAAGACTGCCCGCACCATTTCAACGACCTTCAGACGCACGACGCGGGCCATTCGGCGTCGCGCGGAAAGGCTGAACCTGTCCTGGCGCAAGGCAAGGGACAAAACGACCATGATGACGAATTCCATCAGTCCGGCCCGACTGATCGAAACGTGAAGGGCAGTTGCGCATTCACGCTGTTCGAAAAGGCATGTGCCTGTCGCCAGGCCGGGGCAAACACGGCCGGACCAGCCTGCCCGAGAGAGACGCGTCGGTTGGCTATGCTGACGGCCGACGCAGCCCAAGGCCGTCGGCCATCCTGACGAGATCGGGAAGCGACCTCGCTTGCATTTTCCGCATGATGTTGCCGCGGTGAATCTTCACGGTGATTTCCTGCAGTCCCATCTCCGCGGCGATCTGCTTGTTCATCAACCCGGCAGTCACGAAGACCATCACCTCCCGTTCTCGGGGCGTAAGTGTTTCGAAGGCAAGCCGCAGCGTCGCTCCGGCGCTTTCGCTTTCGCGCCTTTTGCGGTCGCGCTCTATTGCCGCACAGACGGCGCCGAGAATGGCGCGACCGTCCACCGGCTTGGTGAAGAAGTCGATAGCCCCGCCTTTCATTGCCCGAACAGTCATCGGGACGTCGGCATGGCCGGTGAGGAAGATGATCGGAATCTTGTTGTTGGAGCGCGCGAGTTGCTCCTGAAGCTCGATGCCGCTCACGGTCGGCATTCTGACGTCGAGCACCAGGCAGTTGGCGGCTCCAGTCTGCGAAGACCGCTCCATTTCCGCAGCAGAAGCGAACACTTCGACATCGAGACCGGCGGAGCGAAACAGGGTGCTCAAACCCCGGCGTACCGAAGCATCGTCGTCGACGACGAATACGGTCCCCCTGGAAGCCGGCTCTTCGGAAGCATTCATGTGGTCGAATTCCGATGGAGCGGGAGTGAGAACTGAAACGTCGCACCCGCTCCCTCGTTGCGCGACGCCGAGATGCCACCGTCGTGAGCTTCGACGATCGTGCGGCAGACCGAAAGCCCCATCCCCATGCCTTCGGATTTTGTGGTATAAAATGCGTCGAATAGCAGGTCCAGCTCTCCGGCAGGCAATCCAGTGCCGGAGTCGCTCACCACGACCCTGACGTGATCCGGGTTGCGTATTTCGGTCATAATGCGGAGTACCCGAGGACCATCGATCGCGGCCATTGCCTCGGTGGCATTCAGGATCAGATTGAGGATGACCTGCTGCACCTGAATTCGATCTGCAAGCACCGGTGCAGGTGCGGCCGAAAGTTGGGTGAGCAGCGCGACATCGTGCCGCTGCACCAGCGTCCGCGTCAACGCAATCACGTCAAGGATGACCTGATTGATATCGAGTATTTCCCGGCGGGATGCCGCCTTCCTGCCAAGGGCCCGGATGCGGGTGACGATTTCACTGGTTCGCTTGCCGTCCTCGACGATGCCTTGCAGGGCCTGTCTTGCCTCCTCCGCGTTGGGCGGTTCGGCAGCCAGCCAACGCATCGCGGCTTCGGCGTTGGCGACCACGCCCGCGATCGGTTGATTGACTTCATGAACGATCGCCGCCGTCAGTTCGCCCATGGCGGTAACCCGATTGGCATGGGCCAATTCGGATTGTGCCTCGTAAAGGGCGGTCAGCGCCGACCGGTTTCTCAGCGCGAGATAGGTCGAAGCCGTGATCGCGGCAATGCTGATGACGCAGTTGATGAAGCCCGTTCGCGGCGAATGATCCTCACGCGAAAGGAAATAGCTCAATATTGTCAGGCTTATACATGCTGCGGACACGACAAGAACGCCCCGCCGCGCGAAGACGCGGACGACGATCAAAATGACCGCGACATAGAGCACCGCGACGGCAATTTCCAATCGCGTCAGGGTATCGGCGACGAAGACGGCAGCCGCAATCAGAAGCGCTGCACCCAAAAGCACCGGCGTGGGGGCTGCTTTCCGGGCTCGCGGTGAAAGCGCAGCTGAATCTGGACGGCCGAGGAGTGGGGAATCCATCTGTCACCTGCGCGGCTCTCCGGACCCACATATCCTTATTTCCGCGAATTCCGTCAATCCGACCCGATCAATCGGGAATCGGCGGGACACACGTTCCAGCCAGGGTGCAGCACGCTGAACGTGTTGGGTAAGAAGAATGCCGGCTGTCGCCTTTGGCAAACTGTCCGCTGCCGGTCAAGCGCATGGCATCGGGGTCGGCATATGGGCCGGCTAAGGCGTTGTCGGGCGAAAGCCTGCCCTGGACTCGATCCGGGTGGATACCGGTTCGCCTGAAGAAAACGCGTCGAAACAAGAAGCCGGTTCTGCTTCAATCAAAACCGGTCGTGCTCCGGGTCGCCGCGGGCCACGTGACCGGCGGAATGGCCCTTTCAGAGGCCAGCGTCGCGATTACTTCGCGACGCGCAGCTTGGAGAGTGACGTGCCAATCGCCGTGAAGGCGGTCATGATCTGGCTCGATGAGGTCACCATCGTGAACTTGTCTGCCCCGCTGGCGCAATACTGCAGAACGGAGGAGGTCGGATCGCCGCTGGTATTAACTTGCATCGTGTAGATGATAAGGCCGGCAGCCTTGATGTTGTCGCACTGGATCTTCTGGCGGTTGTCGATCGCGTTATTGTATTGAACCTGGCCGTTGCCGTAGGACGGCCAGCGGTCCTGCGTGTTCAAGCCGTCGGACATCACGATCAGCACCTTCTTGTAGGTGTAATTGGGATCTTCGGCCGGCGCATTGAGCGGCGCGCCCTGGGTCAGCGACTGCCATCCCCAGGCGATGCCGATCGGCTGGTTGGTGCCGCCGTTCGGGCTCAGCGAGTCGATCTTGGTCTTGAGCGAGGTGAAGTCGGTGGTCAGCGGCGCCAATTGGGTTGGGCAGGCGTTGTACTGCTCGGCGTAGAACTGAGTGGAAGGGGTGGAGGAGCCGGATGTCGGCGTGGTGTTCGTGGTATCGTAGTTCTGATCGCGGTCGGTGACGCAGCCATTCCAGGTGTTGTGGTTCTTGGCTGTCCAGGTCCTGCCGGCGGATGTACAGGAGCTCTTCGTTGAGTAGTTGTTGTTGCTGCAGGTGCCGTTGGCCGCGTCCCAATCGGTCCAGTTGATCCACGATTGGGTATAGTTGCTGGCGCCGACATTGACGTCCTTGGCGAAGGGAACGACGGAGATGTAGACGTCGCCGGGGTTCTTCGCGAGCGCGCCGAGCTGGTCGATCAGGGCTTTGGCGGCTGGCTTCAGCGCGGTCATCTTGCCGTCGTCGGCCATCGATCCCGTGACGTCGAGCACAAGCCCGACCCGCATGCGGACGTTGCCCCAGACCGAGGTGGAACTGGTGTCGAAGCCGAGCTGCGGGAAACCGGCGACCCTCATGAAGTCGGTCGGCACGTTTCCAGACCCATTGACCACAATGGTCGAGCCCTGGCTGGTGCTGGCCGTGTACGACGCGGCGATCGTCACTGCCCTGGCGTCGGTGTTGGTGTAGAGCGCCTTGAAATAATCCTGCGCCTTGGTGTTGATGTCCGTGGCCTTGATGGTCCCGTCCGAGAGGTCTTTCGCCAGCATCAGGGCGGTGGAATCCAGGGCAGCCTGCATCGACGACCGGGCGCTGTTGGCGCGGGTATAGTCGATCGCGGCACCGACGAAGCTGAGGACCGGGACCGCTGCGATGGCAAACAGCACCGCGATATTGCCCTGATCGGCCTTGGCAAAACGCCCGACGGCGGTACAAACGCGATTGAAAATGGCTGCATTGCTCATGGGGGGTCCACCGAAATGAGGTTTCTGCGGTCATTTCGGCCCGGCCGGCTAAACAGGTGGTAAATTGGTTCCTGCAAAAGCGGGTCAAAGCCGGTGGATCGGGGAACCGGCGGCAAAAAGCGCCTTCTATCCTCAATGACCGCTAAACGGGCAGGGGCGTTCCTTTGTCAAATCGGCCAGAAACGATTAACCTTGCCCGGATTGCCGGACCTGGATTCGGGGGCGGTTGCGGACGCGGCAGGGCGGCGTTGATGCGCTTGCGGCGGTCCGAAACCGGACCCATATTGGACTTGCCGATCCGCCGCTGGATCGGACCGGGAGCGGCGATCTGGAAAGCGTTGCTGGCACCTTGTGACGGCCTTCCTGGGCCGCCGCGGGCGTACGATGATGCGCTGTCCGGTTTCTCCTGAGGATCTTCGTCCGGAATTTCGAACACCTGAGCCATGTTGCAGTTAACTTCCAAAGCTTATAGGTCCGCGCCGGCGACGATGGCCGTTTCTGCTCCCCGGATGAGCAATGACGAAAACCGCAATGCCGGGACCAATGGTCCGTCGACGTCGGTCATCACCAAGGTCAAGCCGAAGACCAAGCGTCCGAACCTCTATCGCGTCCTGATCCTGAACGACGACTACACGCCGATGGAATTCGTGGTTCACGTGCTGGAGAAGTTCTTCCAGAAGGACGCCGAGGCCGCCACCAAGATCATGCTCCATGTCCATCACCACGGTATCGGTGAGTGCGGCGTGTTCACGTACGAAATTGCCGAGACCAAGGTGACGCAGGTGATGGATTTCGCACGCAAGCACCAGCATCCGCTGCAATGCGTGATGGAAAAGAAGTAGACGCGTACGCCCCCAGGTCCGGCAAATACCGGCCCAAAAAACGGAACGGGTCTTGCATCGTTTCGACCCGAAGCGAGCGCAGGGCGATTCCCGTAGTTTTTGCCCGGTGGTCGGGGATGGACGCCGTGTCGCCGTGGCGTGCGAATTTAGAGGAAAACCACTGTTCACGGAACCTGTCTTTCGCCACGATCATGCGTAACTATATGACAGGGGAAGACGAAGGTTGTTGTTGCCTGACCGGGTAATGGCGATCATGATGACCGGGGGCCATAGAGGACGCGAATGCCAACTTTTTCCCAAAGCCTTGAACAATCCCTGCATCGTGCGCTGGCGATTGCAAACGAGCGGCATCATCAATATGCGACGCTCGAACACCTTCTGCTGTCGCTGATCGATGACTCGGATGCGGCGGCGGTCATGCGTGCCTGCAGTGTCGATCTCGACAAGCTGCGCACCAGCCTCGTCAATTATCTCGAGACCGAATTCGAAAATCTGGTCACCGATGGCGGCGACGATGCCAAGCCGACCGCAGGCTTCCAGCGCGTGATCCAGCGCGCGGTGATTCACGTCCAGTCGTCCGGTCGCGAAGAAGTGACCGGCGCCAATGTGCTGATCGCGATCTTCGCGGAGCGCGAAAGCCACGCCGCCTATTTCCTGCAGGAGCAGGACATGACGCGCTACGATGCGGTCAACTATATCAGCCATGGCATCGCCAAGCGTCCCGGCGTCTCCGAAGCGCGGCCGGTTCGCGGCGTCGACGAGGAGACCGAGACCAAGGGCAACGAGGACGCCAAGAAGAAGGGCGAGGCGCTCGACACCTACTGCGTCAACCTCAACAAGAAGGCGCGCGACGGCAAGATCGATCCGGTGATCGGACGCAACTCCGAAATCAACCGGGCGATCCAGGTGCTGTGCCGCCGGCAGAAGAACAATCCGCTGTTCGTGGGCGAAGCCGGCGTCGGCAAGACCGCGATCGCCGAAGGCCTCGCCAAGCGCATCGTCGATTCCGAAGTGCCGGAAGTGCTGGCGGCGGCGACGGTGTTCTCGCTCGACATGGGCACGCTGCTCGCGGGCACGCGCTATCGCGGCGATTTCGAAGAGCGGTTGAAGCAGGTGCTGAAAGAGCTCGAGGCGCATCCGAACGCCATCCTGTTCATCGACGAGATCCACACCGTGATCGGCGCGGGCGCCACCTCGGGCGGCGCGATGGACGCGTCCAATCTGCTCAAGCCGGCGCTGGCATCGGGCACCATCCGCTGCATGGGCTCGACCACTTACAAGGAATACCGCCAGCATTTCGAAAAGGATCGCGCGCTGGTGCGCCGGTTCCAGAAGATCGACGTCAACGAGCCGACGGTGGAAGACGCGATTGCGATCCTCAAGGGCCTGAAACCCTATTTCGAGGATTACCACCGGCTGAAATACACCAACGAGGCGATCGAAGCCGCGGTGCAATTGTCGTCGCGCTACATCCATGACCGCAAGCTGCCGGACAAGGCGATCGACGTGATCGACGAGTCCGGCGCGGCGCAGATGCTGGTGGCCGAGAACAAGCGCAAGAAGACGATCGGCATCAAGGAGATCGAGACCACGATCGCCTCGATGGCGCGGATTCCGCCCAAGAGCGTGTCAAAGGACGATGCCGAGGTGCTCAAGCATCTCGAGCAGACGCTGAAGCGCGTCGTGTTCGGCCAGGACAAGGCGATCGAGGCATTGTCGGCGTCGATCAAGCTGGCGCGCGCCGGCTTGCGCGAACCGGAAAAGCCGATCGGCTCCTATCTGTTCTCCGGTCCGACCGGCGTCGGCAAGACCGAGGTCGCAAAACAGCTCGCGGCGTCGCTCGGCGTCGAACTGATCCGCTTCGACATGTCCGAATATATGGAGCGGCACACCGTATCGCGCCTGATCGGCGCGCCTCCCGGCTATGTCGGCTTCGATCAGGGCGGCCTGCTTACCGACGGCGTGGACCAGCATCCGCATTGCGTGGTGCTGCTCGACGAAATCGAGAAGGCGCATCCGGACCTCTACAACGTGCTGCTCCAGATCATGGATCACGGCCGGCTCACCGATCACAACGGCAAGCAGGTCAATTTCCGCAACGTGATCCTGATCATGACCACCAATGCGGGCGCCGCCGACCTTGCGCGGCAGGCGTTCGGCTTCACCCGCAACAAGCGGGAAGGCGACGACCATGAGGCGATCAATCGGCAGTTCGCGCCGGAATTCCGCAACCGTCTGGATGCGATCGTCTCGTTCGCGCATCTCAATGCCGACGTCATCGGCATGGTGGTCGAGAAGTTCGTGCTGCAGCTCGAGGCGCAACTCGCTGACCGCGACGTCACCATCGAATTGTCGGAGCCCGCCAAGGCCTGGCTGATCGAACATGGTTACGACGAGCAGATGGGCGCGCGTCCGATGGCGCGGGTGATCCAGGAGCACATCAAGAAGCCGCTGGCCGATGAAGTGCTGTTCGGTCAACTCAAGGGCGGCGGCCATGTCCGCGTCGTGCTGATCAAGGACGAAGCTGAAGGCAAGGACAAGATCGGCTTCGAGTTCGTCGAAGGGCCGGTGACGCCGAAACCGGAAAAGCTGCCGGGCACGCGCAAGCGGAAGCCGAAACCGGGTCCCAATGGCGGCGGCTCCAAGGGGCCGGCCTCGCGGGGACCGCTGGTCAAGGTCTAGACGGCCCGAATTGATCCATTAACGAAGCCGGCGCGTCGAGAGACCGCCGGCTTTTTGCTGGTTGATGGCTTTGCTTCCGGATGAGTTCCCGCCGGGCGTTAACCGATCATTCGCGACGGTGCAGAACCAGGCGCCGTATAGATCCGGTTGAATCATTCAGGTTAAGCCTGCCTAGATCATCCGATCGCATAGTCGGACGAGGCACATCTGGAAACGCTGTCATGTCCGAACAGAAGCCCATGCCGCGCGGCCGGACTTTTCTGGCCGGCAAGGTCATCTCCAATTACGGCCAATCCAGCATCGACTGCGTCGTTCGCCGTATATCCGATACCGGCGCAGTCATCGAAGTGGAGAGCGTGTTCGGCGTTCCCGAGCATTTTCATCTGCTGATCTCCGGCGAGGGTGAACCGCGGCCATGCAAGCGTTCATGGCAATCCGAGAAGCAGATCGGGCTCCTGTTTGAGACCGGGGAGGCCGCAAGTCCGGACTCCACGGCAGCGGGGCCAGACGAGGCAAGAGGCAGCGATCAGATCATGCGCGGCCAGATGCTGGCACTGCGCGCGGCGCTGGACGTCGTCGACGTCGGCATCGTGCTGCTCGACGCCAACATGAAATCCCAATTCATCAACCGCGCGTTCCGCCGCATGTGGGCGTTGCCGGATGCGGTCGCCGACCGCAACCCGGCCTTCGTGGCCCTGATGTATCACGGCCGTGATACCGGGGCCTACGAGGTCGCGCCGGCCGAGATCGATGCGTATGTTGCCCATCGCGTGCGCCTGGTCAGGGAAGGCGACACCGCGCCGCTCGATCTCAGACGTTCCTGCGGCGACGTCGTCCGAATGCAATGCGCCAATCTGCCGAACGGCGGCCGCATGTTGAGCTACACCTACGTAACCGACATCGTCCGCCACATGGACGAACTGGAAGTGCTGCGAAGCGCGCTCGACAATCTGTCGGAAGGCATCGTCATGCTCGACAGCAATCTCAACGCGCAGTTTCTCAATTCGAAGATGCGGCAGTATTGGGGCCTGAGCGAGGAGCAGGCCGCCGGTCGTCCGTCCTTCGAGTCGCTGCTCAGGACTGCGCCGCACGCGGGAACCCGGATGACGCCCGATGAACTGGATGCCTTTTGCACCAGCCGGCTTGCGGCGATCAGGGATGGCAGCGAACCGGTACGCGACCTGCAAACCGGCGACGGCCGCCACGTCCGGGCGCATTGCACGGCGCTGAAGAATGGCGGCCGGATGCTGACCTTTGTCGGTATCACCGATCTGGTGAACAACGCGCGCAAGCTGGAAGAGCAGGCAACCACAGATTCGATGACGGGCCTGGCAAATCGCCGCCATTTCATGACGCTCGCCGCGACGGAATGGAGCCGGTTCCAGCGCTACTACCGGCCGCTATCCGTGTTGATGATCGACGTCGATCACTTCAAGTGGGTAAATGACCGCTATGGCCACGCCGTTGGCGATCAGGCGCTGATCTCCGTCGCCAATGCCTGCCTGGAGGGCAAGCGCTCGTCCGATATCGTCGGCCGGATCGGGGGCGAGGAATTCGCGATGCTGTTGCCGGAGACCGATCTCTATCAGGCCCGGATCGTGGCGGACCGGATTTGCAAGGCCGTCGCCGCCAACTCGTTGCAGGCGCACCAGGTCCGCTTCAACGTCACGGCCAGTATCGGCTTTGCCGCTGCGACCGTGAGCATGCCAGGATTTGAAGCCTTGCTGAATGCGGCCGACCAGGCGCTGTATCAGGCCAAGAAGCAGGGACGCAACCGCATCGTTGCATGGTCGCCGCCACCGGCGGCGAAGCTGGCTGCCGAGTGAAGCTGGCGTGATCGCTCAGCGCTCGCCGAGCAGTTGCTCGATACGGCGCTGCAACTGCCGCTTCTTGATTTCACTCTTGCGCAACCGTTCCGCCAGGTCGGAAACCGGCTCCGACGGGGCCTGGCCGTTAAAGGCCACGCCGACGAAATTATCGCGCCACCATACCACCTTGGCGAGAAAGGAGCGGCCCTTTCGCGCGATGCGCAGCGACATCTGCTCCGTCGGAAGGTCGACCACGTTGCTGAATTCGACGCTGGCGCCGTTGTCGGAGATGTTGCGGACGATGCATTCACGGCTCGCGCCGTTCTCGCCGATTTCCGCGACGCCGCCATAGATCACCTTGTCGCGCGCGTTCTCGCGTCGGTCCTGCATCGAAATCTCCTGATAAAGAGAGAAGACTTTTACGCGGCTTTGCCCGATGGGAAAGTCCGTGGCGGACAAAATGCGGCGTTAACGTAAATTTACATCGGCCGCGATGCCGCGGATTCAAGCGCTTCCGTCGCACGCCGTGGTGTGCAGCCGCCCCGGATTCGGCCCGAAGCCGTTTACCGCACCGCCGCAGCCACCGGTGCCAGCAGAGCCGTGCGAATGAGGGTTGCGAGTTCCGAGCGCCGATAGGGTTTCGCCAGCAGCAGGACGCCTGGATCCAGCCGGCCATGGTGAATGATGGCGTTCTCCGTATAGCCCGACGTGAACAGCACCCTGACCTCCGGCCTTCGCTTGACGGCCGCCTCGGCGAGTTCGCGCCCGTTCATATTGCCGGGCATGATGACGTCGGTGAACAGCAGGTCGATTGGCTTGCCGCTGTCGATGACGGCGAGCGCCTCGGCGCCGTTGCTCGCGGACAGCGTGGCGTAGCCGAGGCTTTGAATCTGGGTCAGGACGTATTGGCGGACCAGCGGATCGTCCTCGACCACCAATATCGTCTCGCCGCCGCGCTCAGGATCGCCGCGATTTTCAACCGGGGTATTCGCATGAGCGTGGTCTGCCGCCTGCGGCAAATACAGTTTCACCGTCGTCCCGTGGCCGAGTTCGCTGTAGATCTTGACGTGCCCGTTCGACTGTTTGACGAAGCCGTAGACCATGCTCAATCCGAGGCCCGAGCCCTTTCCGACCTCTTTGGTCGTGAAAAATGGTTCGAAGACCTTGTCCAGCAGCTCCGGCGGCACGCCCTGGCCGGTGTCACTGACGGCGATCATGACATAATTGCCCGCGGTCACTTCGCTGCTGCTGCGCGCGTAGCTTTCATCGAGGACGACGTTACGGGTCTCCAATGTGAGCTTGCCGCCGTTCGGCATCGCATCGCGGGCATTCAAGGCGAGATTGAGGATCGCGGTGGAGAGCTGGCTGGGATCGATCAGGGCCGGCGCTACCGATCGCGCCAGCGCCGGCTCGATCTCGATGTGTTCGCCGAGCGTGGGCTTCAGCAATCTGGCGGAGTCGAGCATCAGCGCATTGACGTCGACGCTGCGCGGTTGAAGCGGCTGCCGGCGTGCGAAGGCCAGCAGATGCTGCGTGAGGTCGGCGCCGCGGGCGGCTGCATCATCGATCATTCTGGCGATGGAAGCGAGTTGCGGTCGATCCTTCACCGCATCGGTCAAGATTTCGATCGTGCCGGTAATGACGGTCAGGATATTGTTGAAATCGTGGGCGACGCCGCCGGTAAGCTGTCCGACCGCTTCCATCTTCTGCGCCTGGCGGACCTGCGATTCCGTCGCTTCGACGTCACGGAACTTCTGCAGCATCTCCTCGGCGCCGCGCCGCTGCCTGCCTTCCTGCTCCAGCGCGGCATAGGCCTGCTGGAGCTGCGTCGGGGAGGGCAGCGTAAGAAGCTTCGGCAACAGCGGCCAGAGCATGGCGGCGGTCACGATCGACGCGAGCGCGGTGGCGGCCTTGGTGAGCCCCTCGATTCCATAGATCGGAACCCACAGGGTGTAGATCGACATCACATGGGTGATCCCGCAAGCCATGATGAAGACCGCAAAGGCCCAGAACACCCAGCCGAATTGGACATCGCGGCGTTTCGATACGAAGATCGCAAGCGCGAAGGGGATTGAAAAATAGGCGAGCGCGATCAGCGCGTCGGACACGACATGCAGCCAGATCAGTTCCGGTTCCCACAAAAGACATATCCCGTGGGGAGAATACATCGACGTATTCAGGAGACGCTCGAAGAATGCCATCATGCCTGTCACCGCCATCTGCAATGGGTTGTCACTGTCACTGGTTTTCGGGATTCACCGGGGCCGGTTGCGTTACCGTTGGCAATTCCGGTTTCGCAACCGCGACGCTCGCAACAGGCCGGGGGCGCCGGGCAGACAGGCTCGCCGCCCGGAACAGGGAGGACGACTGCGTCAATCAATGCACGCAAATTGCGTTCGATCGGAATGTTCCGCGAATCACAGAATTCGCCTGAAATATTAGGGTGAAGTTCCTCAATTGTCAGGGCAAATTGCGGCCGTGCGAACAGGTCAGAGGTTCTGTATTGGATCGTGCATAGTGGCGGCGACGCTGGCCTGCCTTGGGCAGGCCACCGCCGAAGACACACCACCCGGAGCGCTCGAAATCGCGCGGCCGAGTGTCGAGGAACTTGCGATCCCGCTAAAAATGCCAGCCGATACCACCCGCGAGAGCGACACGCGCGAGGCGCTGTGCCTGATGGTCGAATCGGCGGCACGGGCGGCAGACCTGCCGCTGGAATTCTTTGCACGCGTGATCTGGCAGGAGAGCCGGTTTCAGAGCGATGCGGTGGGGCCGGTCACGCGCAGCGGCCAGCGCGCGCAGGGCATTGCGCAGTTCATGCCGGGAACGGCCAATGAGCGGCGGCTGCTCGATCCGTTCGATCCCGTACAGGCGCTGCCGAAATCCGCCGAGTTCCTCGGCGAATTGCGCGACCAGTTCGGTAACCTCGGCCTCGCGGCCGCGGCCTATAATGCCGGCCCGCGGCGGGTGCAGGAATGGCTGGCCGGCACCGGCTACATGCCGCAGGAAACCCGCAACTACGTCCTCGCCATCACCGGCTCGACGGTCGAGGACTGGGCGGCGGCGGGGCGCAACGGCAAGATGCCGCAAACCGCGCCAGCCTCCAGCTGCCGCCAGTTGATGGCGCTGCTCAAGCGCGCGCCCAATCCGTTCGTCACCGGTCTCGAACAGCGCATCACGCTCTCGGCGGCGAAAGTGTGGGGCGTGCAACTTGCCGCCGGCTTCAACCGCGACAAGGCGCTGGCGATGTATGCGCGCGCGATGAAGCGATTGAGCGCCGTGATTGGCGACCTGGATCCGAGCCTTCTGAGCTCGCGGCTGCGCACCCGCGGCAGCGGCTTGTTCTATCAGGTGCGGATCGGCGCCGACACGCGCCCCGCGGCGGATGATCTGTGCAACCGCATTCGCCGCGCCGGCGGGGCCTGCTTCGTGCTGCGGAACCGGGGCGTACCGGGGTGAATTCACCGAACGAATGGCAAATATACAATCGATCGATTGGACGAATAGACCGCGCCCCGGGAATGTCAGTTGCATCCGCAACGGAGATTTCACATGGGCACCATCGAGAACAAGGCCACCATCCGCCGCATCTACCAGGCGCTGCAAACCGGCGATCGCAGCGTGTTCAGCGCTTCCGTGCACCCCGATTATGTCTGGCGGTTCCCGGGTCACAGCAGCTGGTCGAAATGTTTCTCCGGGCAGGAGGAGGTTCGCAACAAGCTGCTGAAGCCGCTGTTTGCGCTGTTTGCGACCGAGTACCGCGCGCACGCCATCAATCTGGTCGCCGAGGGTGATTACGTCGTGGCGGAGGTTCGCGGCGACGTGCAGACCAAACGCGGCCAGCGCTACAACAACGAATACTGCTTCGTGTTCAAATTTCGCGGCGACAAGATCGCCGAGGTGGTCGAATATTGCGACACCGACCTCGAGGAGCGGGTGCTCGGCAATTACGATGATGCCGTCAGGCTGATGGCCGTGTCATAGCGGCCCTGGGCCGCGAACAAGGCGTCTGCATGCCAGCCCTGATTGATGCCTCGCTTGACGCCGCCTTGTTTCGCCGCCGTTATGCGTGCCAGGATTCACTCCCGGCCGGCTGTACGTGGCGCTCCCACCCCTCGACTCTCCGACATGGCAAAGTCCCTTGCGCGCCTTCGCGTGGGGGATGCGCTCGGTCGTCAGCACCGTTCTGACGCTGGTGCTGTTTGCGACCTATCTCGGCATCGGTGCGCTGGCCCATGACAGCCATTTCAGCCTGGGCTGGGTGCTCGGCAGCACGCTGCTGGTCTGGGCCGGGCCGGCGCAAATCATCCTGATTTCGACGCTGGGCTCCGGCGCGACGGTGGTGCAGGCGGCGATTGCGGTCGCCGTCAGCGCCATCCGGCTGTTTCCGATGGTGGTGTCGGTGCTGCCGACCATGCGCGCGCCCGGCACCAAACGCCGTCATCTGGTGCTTGCGGCGCATTTCGTGGCGGTCACGCTGTGGGTCGAATGCCACCGGCTGCTGCCACAAGTGCCGCGCGAGCGCCGCGTCGCATTTACCCATGGGCTCGGCTGCGGTCTGCTCTCGGTCTGTCTGGTCGCGACCACGGTCGGCTATGGCCTGGCCGCCAATCTGCCGGTGCTGTTTGCCGCCGCCATCCTGATGCTGACGCCGCTGGCGTTCCTGCTCTCGACCGCGCGCAATTGCCGGCAGCTGTCGGACGTGCTGGCGCTGGTGCTCGGGCTGGCGCTGTATCCGCTGGCGGCGACATTGCAGACCGGCGTCGACATCCTGATCAGCGGCGTCACCGCGGGCACCATCGCCTACGGCACCCATTGGTGGCGGGAACGCGCATGAGCGACTGGTTCGCCAGCTTTTGGGGCGATCCGCACGCGCTGCTGGTGCTTGTCATCGCTGGCTTCCTGCCCAACGAGGTCTGGCGCATGCTCGGGCTTTGGCTCGGCGGCGGCGTCGACGAGGGCTCGGAAGTGCTGATCTGGGTGAGGGCGGTGGCGACCGCAATCCTTGCCGGGGTCATCGCACAAATCCTGGTGCAGCCGCCCGGCGCGTTGGCCAGCGTGCCGGACTGGCTGCGCTATGGTGCGGTGGCTGCGGGCTTTGCGATGTTCATGCTGACGCGGCGTTCGATCTTTGCCGGCGTCGTCTGCGGCGAAGCCGCGATGGTGGCCGGAAAATGGTGGCTCGGTTGATTACAGCTGCCGCATAATTCGCTACTGTGCCTGCAACATAAAAAACGTCAGGGGAAGTGGCATGAACTGGCGCGCAGTGACGGCTCTGGCCTTCGGTCTGCTTGTGGCCGCGCCGCAAAGCCAGGCGGCCGATTACCCAAGCCGTCCGATCAGGTTGATCGTACCCTACGCTGCGGGCGGTCCGTCCGACGTTCAGGCGCGCATGGTCGGCGATTATCTCGGCCGCGACCTGAGGCAGACCGTCGTGATCGAGAACAGGGCCGGTGCGCAGGGCGCCATCGGCGCCGAAATGGCAGCGCGATCCGAACCTGACGGCTATACGCTGTTCTTCTCGGCAGCATCGGTTTTCGTGCTCAATCCGCTGCTCTACAAAAAGCTGGCTTACGAGCCCAGCAAAGACTTCCGCGTGCTTGCCGTGGTCACCGATCAACCGTCGATCTTCGAGATCAACCCGTCGGTCCCCGCCAGGACGGTGGCGGAACTCGTGGCCTACGCCAAGCAGAATCCGGGCAAACTGAATTTCGGTTCGGCCGGCACCGGCGGCAGCGCGCATCTCGCCGGCGAGATGTTCAGGCAAATGGCCGGCATCGACATGGTGCATGTCCCCTACAAGGGCATGTCCCCGGCGCTGACGGACCTGCTGTCGGGGAATATCCAGGTTCTGTTCGACTCGCTCGGAACGGCGTTACCGCCGATCAAGGCCGGATTGCTGCGACCGCTCGCGGTCGGTTCGGCGGAGCGCATTCCCCAAATGCCCGACCTGCCGACGATCGCCGAAAGCGGCTATCCCGATTACGTGACCAGCACCTGGTACGGCATTGCGGCGCCGTCGAGTGTGCCAGATCATGTCGTGCAGAAACTCAAGGCCAGTCTCGACCGTGCCTTGAGCGATGACGCGTTTCGCGCTTCCCTCGACAAGATCGGGTTCATGCCGCTGCGTCCCAAGAGCCAGGCCGAAATCGACAAATTCATCGATGCCGACCGTGCGCGCTGGGCGGGCGTCATCAAGGCCCTCCACATCTCATTGGACTAGCGTTTCGAGCGAGTGGGGGTTCGCGCCAGGAAAATGCTGCGTTCCGATTACATCGGAACGCAAAAGGCTCTAGGTTGTGGACTCAAACCTAGCCCATAGGCGGGTGGCGGCCAGCAGGACGGCAGCAAGGAAATTTCGAGCGGTTTTGTCGTAGCGGGTTGCGATACGGCGAAAATGCTTCAGCTTGTTAAAGAAGCGCTCGACCAGGTTGCGTTGCC
>JAFKKG010000021.1 GCA_017305715.1 Hyphomicrobiales bacterium
TTCCCTGCGCGATGGCTTTACGGCTTATAACGTGCTCTCCCCGGAGAACGGCTCTTTTGCCTCCGTCGCGCCCTGGGAAGTCAGACGCCTCCCAGGTGCATGGACGCCAGCAACGCGGCGTCAGGACCACACGTCTTCACCGTACGCTTTGGCCGCGCTCGTCTAGCGACAACCTCCACGTCCACCGCTCCCCGCCCAACGTCCGTGACGACGGCCGACGCCCTTCTGACCAGGGCGGGATGGGCAAGGTCGTAGCCCTGATTTGCCATTTCGGAAAAGCAAAATATTTTTTATTTTGGGTCTTGACACGACTTCCGTAAATCGTAAGTCGTGATTTGCCCGTCGGGTTGAATTGTCGCAGGTGGATCGCAAGATTACGCTTGCGCGCGAGGCGACACAGTTGGGGGTTGATGGACGGCGATGGGTTTCGCTACGCTCTACCCCATCGTACCCTCCCTGGAGACATCCCATGACCACCGCCCCCTACCCCGACGGCGCCGGCTATGTCCGGGGACGGTATGTCCCGATCGCCGAGGCGACGTTGCCGGTGACGGATTGGGGGTTTACACGCTCGGACGTCGTCTATGACGTCGTGCATGTGTTCAAGGGCGGCTTCTTTCGCCTCGCCGACCATCTCGACCGCTTCGAGCGCTCGATGGCCAAGCGCAGAATTCATCCGCCGGAAAACCGTGCCGCGATCGAGGAAATCCTGCATCGCTGCGTGGCGCTGACAGGTCTGGCGGACGCCTATGTCGCGATGGTGGCTTCGCGCGGACGGCCTCGGATGATGGGATCGCGGCGGCCGGCGGATTGCGAAAACCATTTGATCGCCTATGCGCTGCCCTGGATCGACGTGGTGCCCAAGGACGTGCAGGCGCGCGGCGCGCATGTGTTCGTCGCCTCGACGCCGCGGGTGCCCGACGCCTCGGTCGATCCCACGGTGAAAAACTATCAATGGAACGACCTGACCTCCGGCCTGATGGAGGCGCATGATGCCGGTTTTGACACCGCGGTGCTGTGCGATGCGCAGGGTTTTCTGACGGAGGGGCCCGGCTTCAATATCTTCGTCGTCAAGGACGGAAAGGTGATGACGCCCGATCGCGGCAGCCTGCGCGGCATCACGCGGCAATCGGTGCTGGAATTATGCGCCGAGCTCGGCATCGAGGCGGCCGTGGCGCCGATCCCGCGATCCGCGCTCGATCATGTCGACGAGGTATTTTTGGCGACGACCGCCGGCGGCGTCATGCCGGCGTCCCGCATCGGCGCGCGCATCCTCGGCAACGACCGGCCCGGACCGCTTTCGACGCGGCTGAAGGATACTTATTGGCGCAAGCACGATGAGGGCTGGCACCGTACCCCGGTGCGCTACCGGCTGGCCGAGGCCGGCGAATAGAGCGGCAGACGGTCGTCACCGAACGGCGTATGACGCCGCAGCCTGTTATCGGGACGCGCACTGCCTTTCATCATCCGCCCGCGTCATTGACACCCTTCGCCGATCGATCGTCCTCTTCGCCGCTCTGAAGCGGAGGCTTGAACAAATTCGACGTGAGTTCGGCTTGTGCCACTCTTTCCCGGAGTGAAATCACCTCGGACATTTTTCGCAGGAGCATGTCGTTGGAGATGGTGCGCTGACGCGAGGTCCGGATTTTCCGACGTTTGAGTGGTCCCATTCACATGTCTCCCTGTCGAAAAGCCAACTGGAGAGCGGGAGTTCAAGCGTTAGCGAACAACTCGAGGACCACAAGGCACGATGCAATGGTCGCCGCGAATGACCATTCGGCGACGTCGACCAGCAGCGGACGATGACGGCGCAGATGTCGCAACCACAGCCTGGCAGCCGCGCCGGCGTGCTTGAGCACGGGCTCCGTGGTCCAGTGATCGTGCGTGGCAGCCAGGGACATCGTGAGCTGGGTCATGCGTGCTTAACCGTGGCCGCCCCGAAATGTTGCAAATGCAGCCCTGCTATGCGGCCCCTTTCAGGCGGAACAAAATCGGCTGCACCGTTCGATGATGTCCGGACGTCGCACTTTGCAACGCAACATCAATGGCAACCATGGGCGCTTTTTCAAATGCGGCGTCGTGCAACCAGACGTTCGCAGGTCGTCCATTGAAGGACCCGACGCGGGCATGCTGAACAAGCCGTTACCGTGACCGCTCAAATCCGAGCGCCGCCCCAACGGCATTTTCCATTTCTCTGCACTAGCGTAGCCCGCGAACGCGGTGGAACCGGGTGGCACCCTGTCGGTGCGCGCCTTGCGACCCCGCGAACGGGGAAACGGGGAAGTGGCTGAGATTGCAGACACATCGGTGGTCCGTCGCGCATCGCAAGATGCCGGGCGTACGCGTGCACCGACAAAGCAGGTTCGTGCGCTGACGCCGCTTACCGACGTCTCCGCGACAAAATGGCGCGTGCTTTCGGAGCGCGCCGCCGAACCCAACGGCTATTACCTTCCCGAATGGGAATTGGCGGTGCAGGCCTCGGCGCGGGGCCGTACCGGCGTGTCTGCGCTCTCCGCCTGGAGCGATACCGGAAACCTGACCGGGCTGATGCCCGTCATTTCGATGTGGCGCGCGTACAAAACTCCGCTGCCCGTCCTCGTCAGCGCCGATCCCTATGGCACGCTGTCGACGCCGCTGCTCGACCGCGACCGCGCGGAAGACGCCGCCGCTGATTTGCTTGACGGCGCCCGGCAGGCCGGCGCCCACGCGCTGATCCTGCGCGACATGTCGCTCGACGGCGCCGCCCTGACGGCGCTTTCCGGGGTGCTGCGGCGCGACGGCATCACGCCCCGCGTGCTGCAATCGCATGTCCGCGCCGCCCTCGATGCGACCCTCGATGCCGAGCAATTGCTGCGTGAAGGGCTTGGCTCAAAGAAGCTCAAGGAACTCCGCCGCCAGCGCAACCGTCTCGCCGAGAGCGGCGAGGTTCGTTTCGAGGTCGCGCGCAGGCCCGCCGAGGTCAAGACCGCGATCGAGATCTTCCTGAACCTCGAAGCCAGCGGCTGGAAGGGCAAGCGCGGCACCGCGCTGGTGCAACACCCGGGCGACGCGACCTTCATCCGCCGCGCGACGCCTGATCTCGCGGCCACCGGCCAGTGCGAAATCGTGACGCTCCGGGCCGGCGAGACGCCGGTGGCGTCGGCGATCGTGCTGCGGCATCTGGATCGGGCGTTCTATTTCAAGCTCGGCGTCGACGAGCGGTTTTCGAAGTTTTCGCCGGGCGTGCAGCTCACGCTCGATCTGACCCGGCATCTGTGCGCGGACCCTGCGATTACGCTGGTCGATTCCACCGCCAATGCCGACCACCCGATGATCAACCCGATCTGGCGCGAACGCCTCGCGATCGGCGATGTGCTGATTCCGCTGCGACGGCACGATGTGGTCGCAACCCTAGCCCAGTCCGCATTGGCGCTGCGCAAGCTGGCCCGCGAGCCGGCGCGCCGCGCTATCCACCTGATCCGGAAACGCCAGGAGAAATCCTCATGAATATCCTTACGTCGGTCGCGCCGGTGATCACGGCCGACAATGAGGCACTGCGCCGCGACTTTCCGCTCAAACCGTTCGCGATCCGCCACCGACTGGCCGGCCATCCGCTTCTGATGTTGCCGCGCATCGCGCAGCTCGCCGCCGAATTGCCGCGCGATCTGATCGAATATAATTCCGGCAAGGTCGCGATCAGCCAGGACCCCGACTCCATTCCCTCGGTCGATCTCGATCCGGTCGAGGTGGTGAAAAGCATCGAGAGCGCCGGCGCCTGGATGGTGCTCAAGCGCGTGGAGAATTCGCCGGAATACCGCCAACTTCTGGAAGACACCCTGCTCTCGGTGGCGCGCGCCCGCGGCTTCAACAGCCTGGGCGAGGCCGGCTTCGAGCAGCTCGAAGGCTTTCTGTTTGTATCCTCGCCGAACTCGACCACGCCGTTTCATCTCGACAGCGAAGACAATTTCTTCGTGCATATCCACGGCGAAAAGTTCTTCACGATTTTTGACAATACCGACCGCGCCATCGTCGACGACGACGAAATCGAGCGTTCGATGACCAAGCATCGCAACCTGAAATATGACGAAAGCTTCGCAGCCCGCGGCAAGGAATTTCATCTGTTCGCCGGCGACGGCTGCTACGTGCCCTATCAATGGCCGCACTGGGTGCGCACCGCGGACAGTTTTTCGATCTCGATGGCGATCACCTGGAAGACGCGCGAGGTGCGCCGCCTCAACGACCTGCACTTCTTCAATTCGATGCTGCGCGGCCTGGGCTTGCCGCAGCAGCCGCCCGGCAAACAGCCGGCGCGTGATGCGCTGAAGCTCGCATTCTATCGCACCGTGACATCCGCGATCAAACCGCTCCGCGCCTCGATGGCGATGCGCCGCGTGCTGCGCCGCATCGCGCTCGGTAAGAAGGCGAATTATTATTTGAAGGGGGCGTGAGCTTGTTCCGCGGCTTCATCCTTCGAGACGCCGCTACGCGGCTCCTCAGGATGAGGTCCAGCAGTTGAGGACCTGCTCTCAGACCCTCATGGTGAGGAGCGCGGCAGCGCCGCGCGTCTCGAACCATGTGGCCCCGTCACACGCGGCGCAACTCGTTTCAACTCACTTCAACGGCGAGTGCGGCGCGGGCAGCATGATGGTCGAGTGCATTTCTTCCAGGAAGCCCGGACCCTTGCCGAGGAATTCCTGCCAGATCGGATCCTTCATGGCGGCGCCACGCGCGGCGGCGCGGGCGTTCAGGTCCGGATAGGCCCAGATGTGGCAGGCTTCGTTGGGCTCGCCCGACTCGGTCTGCCAGAGCCCGACGATTTTCGAATGTTTTTCGCGCGCCGGCAGCACGGCGGTGAAGGCATCCAACCACTGCTTGAGGCCGCCGGCCGGCTTGCCGCGGTAGTTGCGCAGTTCATAGACGTTGCCGGCCGAGGCCGGGGCCACCGGCGGCCTGATCGCATTCATCAGCCGGACATTCTGCCGCAGCAGCAGCGGACGGATCAGCGGGATGTACTCGCTGTTCCAGCGCGGGTTCTTGGCGAGCTCGCTGCGCAGCTTGGCGCGCTCCTCAAAACTGTTGTAGCTCCACATGTGCAGGACCTGGTTGAGCGGACCTATTTCGGTCAGCCAGTAACCTTCGAGCTTGCCGTAATCGTTCTTGCGGATATCCGCCGACACGGTGCTCGCCGCTTTCACCATGTCGCCGAGCGTGCCGGGTCTTACGGTGTAGGTCCTCAACTCATAGATCATGGGCTATCCTCACAGTTTCTTGGTTCTGTGAGGCTATCAGGGCACGAAAGCCACTTGCTGACAACTGCTGCCAGCTATGTTCTGGGCTCAAAGCTCTTGGTCCGAAACCTCCGCTAGTTTTGCCAGATGCCGCAGCAGCCCTTTCTTCAGGGGCTTGCTGCCATGAATGGGAATTGACAGCCGCACGATACTGCCGCTCTTGCCATATATGTGATGACTGCCGCTAATCCGCAGCAACACCCAACCGCGCCGCTCGACGATACGAGCGAAGTCACGGCCAGATACGGATTTCATGCAGGCAATTCCAGCATCCGTTCGACGCCGCCCGGCTGAGGCGGAGCAACTTCGATGGAAAGACAGCCTTCAATCGCCTCATGAAGATTCTGCATGAGTTCGTCCATGCTATCGCCTTGCGTAGCACAACCGGGAATAGCAGGGACCTCGGCCCAAAAGCCGCCCTCTTCAGCCTCGTGCACGACGATCTTGATCTTCATGAATGGTCTCCGAGGCCCAATTGTCGCGCGGATAGTCGGCAAACTCAAGCGCCGCAGCGCCGCCGCCCTATTCCGCTGCCTGCGCGTTGATTTCGCCGGAGACCTGGCGGATGGCGCGGGCGAGCTGGTCGGCGGGCTGGGCGCCGGAGACCGCGTATTTCTGCGCGAACACGAAGGTCGGCACGCCGGAGATGCCCTTCTCGGCGGCTTCCTGCGCCTGGCCCGAGATCAGGGCGACGTCCTCATCCGTCGCAAGGCGCTTGCGGATGTCGTCGGCATCGAGCCCGATATCGGCGGCCGCCTGCACCAGCACATTGATGTCGGTGAGATCGCCGCCATCGCGAAAATACAATTCCATCAGCCGCTGCTTCATCTCGGCGGATTTGCCCTGCGCTTCCGCCCAGTGGATCAGCCGGTGACAATCGGTGGTGTTGGGCTGGCGCTTCACGAGCTCCGGCCGGTAGGTCAGGCCCTCCTCGCCGGCGGCCGTCACGACCCGCCCGGCGATCCCCTTGTAGGCCTCGACCGAGCCGAATTTGGTGGTGAGATATTCGTCGCGGCTGATGCCCTCGCGCGGCACCCAGCTATTGAGGAAGAACGGCCGCCAGCGCACCTCGACCGGCACATCCGGCACCAGCGCCAGCGCGTTCTCGATCCGGCGCTTGCCGATGTAGCACCATGGGCAGACCACGTCGGAGACGATGTCGATTGTCAGCGGTTTCAGGGTGCTCATGGGGCCTCCTCGGGCTTCCGGAAGAGCCAGAGATAAGACCGGATCCGGACCCCGACAAGCCGCTATTTGAGCAAGGCGCTAGTTTAGATTTGCCGCGATTTCCCGCATCCGACGGGCGGTCGCATCGTCCGCCGGAAAGAACGTCTCCAGCGCCAGCTCCGACAGCGTGACGTCGACCGGGGTGCCGAAGATCATCGTGGTTGAAATAAAGCTCAGCACCTCGCCATTGAGCCGCAGCTTGAACGGGATCGCGACATTGTCCGATGAGAGCGGGCCCGGGCGCGCCGGCATCGGATAGGACTTGAGCTCGTGATAGAGTTTCAGCAACTCCGCGTCCGCAGTCGCCTCGCACTGATGGTGCAGCCGCTCCAGAAGATGGCTCGACCATTCGGCGAGATTGACGGTGCGCGACGCCAACCCTTCGGGGTGGAAGGCCAGCCGCAGGATGTTGAAGGGCTGCCCCAGCAGATGCGCCGGGACGCCTTCCAGCAACGGCGCCACCATGCGGTTGGCGGTGACCAGATTCCAGTGCCGGTCATAGGCCAGCGCCGGATTTGGCTCATGCGCCTTCAGCACGAGATCGATCGCCGCGCGTGCCGATTTCAGCGCGGGATCATCCAGCGAGCGCTGCGGAAAGGCCGGCGCAAAGCCGGCGGCCACCAGCAGGACATTGCGTTCGCGCAAGGGCACCTCCAGGCGTTCGGCCAGTTTCAACACCATCTCGCGCGACGGCGCGGCGCGGCCGGTTTCGACGAAACTCAAATGCCGCGCCGAAATCTCGGCATCGCCGGCAAGGTCGAGCTGGCTGAGATGGCGGCGCTGCCGCCACTCGCGCAGGTGATCGCCGATATGGACGGGCCGGGGACGTTCG
The DNA here is from genome assembly GCA_017305715.1 of Hyphomicrobiales bacterium. GTDB lineage: Bacteria > Pseudomonadota > Alphaproteobacteria > Rhizobiales > Xanthobacteraceae > Bradyrhizobium. The sequence goes on from JAFKKG010000021.1 coordinate 7,327, forward strand.
GATCTGGCCGTGGAAGCATGTGCGTTCATGACCAGAAACCTACCATGCGAATTTCGTCGCTTCCATTACCTGCCACGTAATCGAATTGAGTCGCGAACCCGGCCATCGTCATGGGCACAGGAGATGACCCATGCTGATGCTTTCCATTGTTCGAGCCCTGCACAATCTGGCGATCTGGGCGCTGGCCCGGTCGCTCAACATGCCCGAACCGCTGGTGCACGACACCGGCGTTTTCGTGGTCGTGCAGGTGCAGACGATCGAGAGCAGGATCGGCAAGGCGCTGTGCCCGACGCGGCTGTTCCGTCAGCTCCGTTCCTGGTTCCGCTGAACCCTCACCCCGCTAACCCAAGGAGAGACCATGATCCATCCGTCCTCGTTTTTGAGCCGCGCTCTGCTCGCCGACGCCGTGTTCAGCGGCGTATCGGCGGTGGGGCTCACGCTCGGCGCCGGCGTGCTCGCGCCGTTCCTCAATCTGCCGGAAGCGCTGCTGCGCGAAACCGGGCTGTTTCTGATTGCCTATACCGCGCTGGTCGGCTGGCTCGGCACGCGGCCATCGGTGCTGCGGGCACTGGTGCTGCTGGTGATCGTCGGCAACGCCGCCTGGACGCTCGGCAGCATTGCTTTGCTGTTCTCGGGCGCGGTCTCCCCGAACCTGCTCGGCACGATAGCGGTCGTGGCGCAGGCGATCGCAACCGGCGTGTTCGCCGAGCTGCAATATATCGGCCTGCGCAAGAGCGGCGGCGTGGTGACGGCGTAAAGCCGCTATCATCAGGGCGAGCGAAGCGAAGCAATCCATCGCGCGGCAAGGCAAGTGTGGATTGCTTCGTCGCTTCGCGCCTCGCAATAACGCCTCAGCTCAGGAGCAGCGCTGCAAACATCCCGGCCAGCGTCAGCACGAGGCCGATGATGAGCATCGGCACGAGGCTGCTGCCGGAATAGGGACCGGCCTGGTCCTTGTTGGGAACGACACGGGCACGGCTGCTCATTGGACGGCTCCTGTTTCACGGCGCCGAAATCTCTCGCCGGGCGCCAGCATGACGCCCTGCCCGCCGGCGATGCCGAGTTCGAGGCTGGCCGCGATCCGCTGCGCCCGCTCGACGAAATGCGCCGCCGCCACCGGCGGACAGAGTTCGCGGGCGGTCATCTCGAACAGCGCAAGCCAGCGGTCGAAATGACCGGCATCGACCGGCAGCGGCATGTGTTTCACCATCGGCGTGCCGTGGTAGCGGCCCGTCATCAGCGCCACCGACGACCAGAACGCGCACATCTGCTCTAGATGCGCCTCCCACTCCGAGATGCGCGCCTCGAACACCGGCGCCAGCATCGGATCGCGGCGGACTTTGGCGTAGAAGCCGTGCACCAGCCGCTCGATCATGGCTTCGGTGATGCCGGTCCGTTCCATGATCCCGGCCGTGATCGCCTCGCGCCGCTCGGCCCCCGTCATCGCCATTTTCCTTAAATAGGTATTTCAAATACCTATTTAGACGGCTATAGATGATCTGCCAAGTCACATTTTTGAGGGCACCATGCGCCTGACATCGTTCACCGATTTTGCCCTGCGCGCGCTGATGCGGCTGGCCGGCGAGCCGGCGCGCTCCTTCGCGACCAACGAGATCGCCGCCGAGTTCGGCATCTCGCGCAATCATCTGGCCAAGGTGGTGCGGGATCTCGCCGACAGTGGCTTCATTTCGACCCAGCGCGGCGCCGGCGGCGGCTTCAGCCTGGCGCGGCCGCCGCAATCGATCACGCTCGGCGAAGTCGTGCGCGCGCTGGAGGGCGAAGCGCTGGTCGAATGTTTTCGCGAGGATGGCGGCTCCTGCGCTTTGCTGCCGCGCTGCCGGCTGAAAGCCAAACTCGCCGCCGCGCGCGAAGCCTTTATGCGCGAGCTCGACGCCACCACGCTGGCGGAATGCGCCTATCCCGTGCGATCCAAGGCCACCCCGGCACGAGGTGTGGCATGAAGGCAATCGAATTCGCCGATGGCGAAGTGGAGATCGACGCGTCGATCGTGGCCGAAGGCCTCGGGATCGCGCTGCCGCGGCTCAAGGAAGGCATGCGCAAGGGCACCATCACCAGCATGTCCGAACGCGGCATCGATGCCGATCAGGGCCGGCATCGCCTGACGTTCTTCTCCGAACACCGGCGCTTTCGGGTGGTGGTCGATGCGGCGGGCGCGATCGTGCAGCGCTCGACGGTCGATTTCGGGGATGCGACGCTGCCGAAATCGGTGCGGAAGCCGGGCGGCTAGGCCGATGCGCGGCTTGCCGCGGCCCGGCGGGGTTTTGCGAGAATGCCGGATTTTGCGGTCCGGCTCTTGGGGGCGTGGCCGTTGAGCGATTTTCCGTTCAAGGACTTGCCATTCAAAGCCTTGCCATTCAAAGCCTTGCCATTCAAAGCCTTGCCATTCAAAACCTTGCCGTTCAGGTGCGCGCCGTTGGCGTTGCTGTTCAGCTTCTGCGCCGCCTTCTCCTTGACCTTTTCCCGGGCCTTGCGCGCGCCGGCCGCCTTTGCCTTGCGCTTCTCGGCCTCCTTCAGCGCCTTGCGCTCGGCCTTGGCCTTGAGACGAAGCTTTTCCGCCCTCGCCTCGGCGCGCTTCTTCTTGCGCTTCTTTTCGCACGCCACGCATTTGCAGCCGATCGGCTTCAGATAGGCTTTGAAATAATCCGTGCCGTAATCGTAATTGATCTCGTCGCCGGGCTCGATGTCCTTGATGGCGCGGATGAAGACCTTGCGCTTGCGTGGGCGGACGTCGGATTCGGCGTTCGGCTTGCAGGCGTGGTTGATGTAGCGGGCGACGTTCTCGCGCACCGAGCCGTCGATGGTCCAGCGGTTGGTCAGCTCGAACAGATATTTGTTTTCGATCGCGTCGTCTTTTTTCTTCTTCGAATCCAGCAATGGCCCAAAATAGCGGATGATCTTGGTGCCCTTCTTGATCGGCTTGGTGGCGAAGAGGCCAAGTCCGGTGGGGGAGCGACCGACGCGATAGGGTTTGTTCGGGGAGATGGTGGGCATGACCTGATGACAGACGCGCGTGGAACGAGGATGACGAAGGCGTCCTTCTAGGACGATTCCGCGGCTGTGTCAGGTATTTCGCGCGGCTTCCTTGAACCTTCCCCAGATTGCACACGTCTGAAGGGGCATGGTTCCCAGGGACGGCAGGGGGAACGTCAAGGAGACGCCAAGGGATGAAACGCTTCCAATACCTGCGTCTTGCGGCATCGGCCTGTGCGGCAGGCGCCTTGTTTGGGCCGCTTTCACCGGCAAATGCCCAGACATTCAGCAGCAGCTACACGTCGACCGCGCCAAAGCATTGCCGCATGATCGGCAAGCCCAGCGAGCTCGATGGCAGCACGAGCCGGGTTTGTCCGGGCAAGGCGGGCCTGATCGTGTCGATCAGCGAGGACGATCTGCGCGAAACCGTCTCGGTCGGCCGGAGCCGCGCCGCGGCGGCCAGGGAGCCGGCTGCACGAAGCGGGTTCGGCCCCTTCAACTCGACCACCCACACCGTCGAATGGCGCGCCGTCGGCGGCAAGCCCTTTGCCATCATCCAGCGCTGGCACATCGCCGACAACAACGACCCGGACAAGGACGGCCGGCCGACCGCCAAGCCGATGCTGGCGGTGACACGGCTGCCACCCGGCGAGGTCTGCCACGTCGCCTACGTCGACGCGCAGGCCAACCAAAATCCCAACGAACTCGCCCGCAAGGCCGCCGATGACCTCGCCCGCAATTTCCAATGCGGCAAGGACGAGGTGAAGGTGATCGGCGAGAGCGGCCGCGCCGTGAGCATGGCGAAGCGGTAGGCCCACCACATCGCGCGATGGCCGTTACAGCCGCGACATCCGCCATTCACAAATCCTGCGCATTCGGTGATGTAATCTTCGCTTGCCATCTTTTTCAGCAAAGAGGTCGAAGCGATGCGATTTTCGAATGTCTTGCGGTGCCTTGCGGTCTCGACGCTGCTGTCCTTCTTCGCCCCTTCAGCAAACGCCGCACCGTATACGTTTGCGGTGGATTTCAAGGCAGGTACGGACTTCAGTTTCACGCTGGACAGTTCGCCGACGCCTGATTTCGTAAACCCCGGAATCGCATTTGGCATATTCGACGTGCCGACGACGATCGGCACATTCAGCGAAATCTATTTCTATTCACCCGTGATCGGCAACGGCTTCACGATATTGGACGGCAACGTCTCTTTCCTGGACACCTTATCTCAACTGCCGTTCTATGCGGGGCCGGAAAACGCCCCCCATTTTCTGACGGGGACCTACGCCTTCTCAAATTTGTTTGGCGACGAGATCGGTTCACTGACGATTTCTGCGGCCGTACCCGAACCTTCCACCTGGGCCATGATGATCCTCGGGTTCTTGGGTATCGGCGTCATGACCTTTCGCAGGCGCAAGCGCCCGCCCGCGGTTGCAGCCTGACCATCTCCACATGCGTGAATACAGGAGGCTGGCTCCGGGCGGTCTTTTTTTAGCCGATACACACGCACGACGCCTGGCTTTCTCCAGCCGTTACCCCGGGGCGGGTCTTGCAAAGACGCCTTTTGGCCTCCCAGACGTCACCCAACCTGAAATATACTATCGTAGCATTCATCAACCTTGGATAGGCGCGACAAGACTGCGACTTCCGCCAACCTACGGTAGCCGGCGCCGTCACACTACCGCCCTCCCCCAAAAGCCGGTATGGTCGCCGGCAAAAAAGCGGGGACCTGCATCACGGACACGGGCTCCAACCCGCCCTCCACGTAAAATACAGCTTCAATCGATTACGCCACAATTTTAGATAGATCACAGTATCAGTATGTGGTTTCCGATCATCGCGTGGATAGTCCTGTTCAGCGCTTGCGCATTTTTTGCAGGCGCAACCCTGGGACTTGATCCCGGCCAGATATCGATCCAGTTCTCGGCATTGCCGGCCTCCCAGCGGTTCGCGCTCGGCGCCATCATCCTGACGACGCTGTCGCTGATCGGCTCGTCGGTATGGCAAGCCTACAGCCTGGCGCGCCAGAACAAATTGTTGCGCGATCGCCTGCGGGGGTTGCGACAGGGCGTCGTGGCCGCGCATGAGGCGCAGGCTGGATTCGACTCGTCGGTCCAGGCCATCGCCAAAAGCGACCCCGAAGAAGCCATCGGATCGCTTCAGGCGACGCTCGCGGACACCGAGAAACGGGTGGCGATGCAGCAGAGCCGCTACGACTCGGTTGATCTGCATGAACGGCTGGAGGAGATCCGGCGCCGCCAGCAAGCCCTTCGGGAGACGGTCGGCGTGGTGTCGGAAAAGCGCCGGGTTGCCGAACCTGTGTTCAGCGAATTGAAGGACCGGCTGCGCCAGCTCGAGCGCTGGCTGATTGAACTCGAGACCGACGACAACAAGAAAAATCTCGGCGATCGCCTCAACGAATTGAACCAGGATGTCGCCGTGATCCACGCCCGTCATGGCGCGGTGCAGCAGTCACTGGCGACGCTCTACCGGTTCAAGGAAGAGTTCGCCAAGGCCCACGCCGAGCTTGCGCCCGTGCGCGCGCCGGAAACGGGGATCAACGCGCTGATCGGCGAACTGCGCGCTTCCGGCGATCAGCTCACCAAAATGCTCGACGAACTCGAATCCAGCGGCGATGAAAAGCTCAGCCTGCGCGTCGAAAACCTTTCCCGGAACAAGCTCGATATCGAGCACCGGGTCGCCCAGATCGATGACAGCTTCAATGTTCTGGACAGCATTCGCGTCGACCTGGAAGAACTCAGGGAACGCCGGGCGCATCTGGAGCGCTCGCTTGCGGCGATCGAGACGGATTCCAGCGGTGCGAGCCTGCTCGATCGCCAGAACGCCATGAACGAATTCATCGTCGACTGCCGGTTGCGCCTCAGGAACCTGCAGGATTTTTCGGCGACGCTCGGCCAGTTCAAGGAGGAATTGGCCGCGTCCCAGGCCGGGCTGACACCCCTGCAAGGACCGGTCTACGGCATCGAGGCACTGATCGCCGAAGTGAATGCCGGTCACGCGCTGCTGAGCAGGACTCTCGGCGAGATCGAACTGAGGGGCGACGAAAAACTCACCTCGCGCGTCGAGGCGATCGCCGCCGGCAAGGTCGAGATCGACGAGCGGGTGTCGAAGGTTTTTGAAGACTTTCAAAAACTCGATTCGATGCGCAAGAACATCGGCGAGGTGTTCACGAGCATCCGAGGCACCCTCAATCGGATTGGGTGAGGTCAGCGCCGGGCCTCGATGGCAACAGGGCGGGCTGCTCGGCGCGCGAGCCGGCCACAACGCAAACGTGGCCTGCGCTATTCAACGCCCATGTCGAATGATCGTGGCGCTTGCTAACGATGACCCCGTACCAATTGACTCAGAATGGCGGATTACGCCTTCGGCTCAATCCGCCCTACGCGCTGATAGGATTTTAGCAAACGGATTTTTGGCCAATTTCATTGCCTCTGCAGCGCGCAGCAAGCGCTCTCGATTCGTCATGTAGGCTCGACAAAACCGTCGGACAAAACGTCGCCGGCGATAAGCCGTTCGGTCCGGCGCTGGCTCACGCCACCAGTATTTCTCGTACCAGGATGGGTCGACCTGAAAGGGGATGAACATGACGTGCTTCTGCCGGAGTCGGTTGCATTTCGCGCTTGACGAGTACGCTTTCTGAACCGAATGCGCTCGCGGGAAACGGACTCCAATGTTGGTTCGGCCGCGGCTGCAGAGGTCGCCGGCTATCGGCCCTGCCTTGGATGCCGACCCGAAACAGCGCCATTCTCTCCGGCGTGGAGGGGGTCTGGAACGACAGTCGACCGGGCTATGCGGCTGATCCATATGGGCGCGATTGATAAGCCCGTAGGGCGGATTGAGCCGAAGGCGTAATCCGCCGCGCCGGCTACAACGCAAACGTGGCCTGCGCTATTCAACGCCCATGTCGAATGATCGTGGCGCTTGCTAGCGATGAGCCCGCACCAATTGACTCAGAATGGCGGATTACGCCTTCGGCTAATCCGCCCTACGGGCTGCACCCGCGGGGCATTCCATCCAGCAGCGTTCAAAACGCCTTCGCCGCCTCCGGCCGATGCTTGTTGTTCGGATCGGCCAGCGCGGTGCAGTTGAGTTCGTTCTTGTTGAGATCGGCGATGATCTCGTCGCCGTCCTCGACAAAGGCGATCGGCCCGCCAAGGCCGGCTTCGGGGCCGACATGGCCGATGATGAGGCCGACCGATCCGCCGGAGAAGCGCGCGTCGGTCATCAGTTCGCGTAGGGCGGGTTCTCTTTAATCCGCCGCGTGATTGCAAGGATGGCGGGTTAAAGAGAACCCGCCCTACAGCTCTCACCTCGCGCGTGGAAGCGATCGCCACCAGCAAGACCGAGATCGACGAGCGGGTTGCGAAGGTTTTCGAGGATTTCCAGAAGCTCGATTCGACGCGCAAGAATATCGGCGAAGTGTTCACGAGCATCAGGGGTACCCTCAACCGGATTGAGTGAGGTCAGTGCGGCCCTCGATGGCAACGGGGCGGGCTGCTCGGCGCGCGAACTATGGCTAGGCAAGCCACGCCTCCTACCCGCAAGACCGATCCGGTCTCGCTCCCAACAGCCTCGGACGCCGCGTAAGGGAAACTTGGTGGATCAGCCGGATGCGTTGGCCATGTTTCTTGACGGCGTCGGCAAAGCTCTGCGCGCATATTACGCAGGTGATTACGGTAACCGTGCACTAAATTGAATTTAGTGCACGGTCACCGTAATTAGTAATTAGTGCTTCACGTGAGATGGCGGGTTAAAGAGAACCCGCGCTACGGGCTTAACGCGATCCAACGCCAAAGCTCGCTACCGTGTGTGGCCATTCAGGCGCGCCTTAATTCCTCAGGACATAACGCTCTAAGGCTGAGGCTCGCCCGGAGATGGAATTCCGAACTTTCTTGTCCCCAGTCATCGAGGTAAATGTGTAACAGATTTCGTGAGGGCTGTCGGTGGTGAGCGCTTTTGTTACCGTGCCGGGCGCCGCTGCTTCCGTGCCGTCTACGATGCTCCCACTGCCAACCAACAAAAGCCTGTCAGGTTTAGATGGGTAAACACATGAAGTCTCCTTTCTGGGAAGCACCGAGGGGCTCTTACCGTCATGGGTTCCACCTGACGCAATGCTCACTAACTTCGGACTGTCAACTCTGTTGGTAGCCATCTGAATGGGAGGAAGATCTCGAACAGCGACGAAAGAACGTTGCTGTCCATCGACTTTGATGCTGATGACGCCGTCAACATCAGAAGGTTTTTGTAAGAGAATTTCGAGGGTTTGTCCTTTGACCCATGTCTTGGGTAATTGAATTACTTCAAAGCCTTTCGTGACCGGGGTGCCCTCAAGTTCACCAGATCCCTTGCCAGTGTCTTGGCCGACCCAAAAGCCCTTTATTGTGTAAAAGTCGCCGTCTCGGTTGCTGAACCAAAGGCGCAATCCGGGCGAATTTCGATCTTGTTCAAGGCATTTCGTGTATGCATCAGCTCCAACAGGCGACAGTTGCTGCGTAACGTAGCGCATGTAGAAACTGCGGTCGAACTTGTACTGCCGAAGCTCCGCCTCCTTGCTTGCCGACGTTTTCGCTTTATCGTATTCAAGACTTCCGGAAATGGCGCCGTATGCCATTGAAGTCTTGCCGCCTTCAGTTGCTTTAAGGTATTGATCCTTCGTGGCAACGTGCAGAAAAGCTGTCTTGAACTCATCAGATATTGCGACGTTCTGAATATCAGAAACGAGAAATTGGACAGGGTCGCATTGTGCGCTGACCGCGCTTGGCGCCAAGAGTAACATGACAAGAAAACAGAAATTTCGCACTTACGCCTCCAATAAATTATTCTAATACCACGACGCTACTTAGAATTGTGATGCGTGCAAGGGAGGCAGAGTGCGTCGTTTCGTCTAATTGCATTCGCCTGTCGAAGGAGCGCGGCGAAACTCGCTACATTAGCGCCTCACAAGCTTCCGCCCGCCTAATGGCCTCACCATTGATGAGCCCGTTCACCCGTGCCGTGAGGCCCTGACCCATCTTCATCACGTCGGCTGACGCCTCGGTTTTATCGACGCAGCTCGCCAACGGCACGGCTCCAGCCCTTTCGCCCGCTCACCTACTTAATCGAAACCGACGAACACCGTCGCTTCCTCGACAGACTTTCGTTCGGACACAACCGCATTGGCCGGGAAACTTTCGTCCGGCCAGCCCAGCGCGATGCTTTTCATGATGACCTGGTCGTCGGCTATTCCGGCGTGCTCGCGCACCACGGGTGATTGCATGATGCCCTGGCTGTTGATCACGGCGCCGAGCCCGCGAGACCAGGCGGCGTTGACCAGCGCGGTCGCCACCGCGCCGCAATCGAAGGGCGTATCGTCGCTGCCATCCAGCACGCGGTCATAGGTCACGATCACGCAGACCGGCGCGTCGAATTGACGGAAGCCGCGCAGCACCCAGTCCTGGCGCATCTCCTTGTCATCGCGCGCGATCCCCATGGCGGAGAATAATTGCTTGGCGACGCCGACCTGCCTGTCCCGGTGCGGACCCGAAAAAGGCTGGCCGGTGCGGAACTCGCGCGAGTGCGGTATGCCCGCCAGGTTTCGTTCGGTGTTGCCGGCGCGGATCCGGTCCAGCGGTTCGCCGGTGATGACGTAGAAATTCCAGGGCTGGGTGTTCATCGACGACGGCGCCCGCATCGCGAGGCCGATGATTTCCGCAATCAACTCCTTGGGTACTGGATCGGGCTTGTAACCGCGAATACTCCGGCGACCGAGGATGACGTCATCGAACTGCATTCAAGTCCTCTTTCCGTTTCCGAGAGCGGGGTGAGATGAGGTTAAGCTGGAACGACACTGGGAATTCCACCTCTCCCATCGGGAGAGGTCGCGCCCAACGGGTCGCGCCGTAGGCGCGCCCGATGACAGGCTCCGGCGCGGTGAGGGGTTGTGGTCTCTCGTTGGAGCAGCGCCCCCTCACCCGATTTGCTGCGCAAATCGACCTCTCCCCGCTGGGGAGAGGTAAAACTGCGTCCGGTGCCAACGACTCGACCAAAATTCATCGTGCGCTAGAACGCCTTGGCCGCGTCCGGCCGGTGCTTATTCCTGGGCACAAAACCCGAGCGCGTCGCTTCGCGCTGGTTGCGCACCCAGACTTCGCGGTTCGGATGCAGGCCGCCGCCGCGGGTGGCCGGGACGGCGGAGAGCCGCGCGCGGTGCAGCAGGCGGGTGTCGGCGACGCCGCAATTCGGGTGCAGGCCGCCATTGGCCGCCACCACCTTGTCCCAGGCCGCCTTGCGCGCCTTCAGGATGCCGGGATCGGCCAGCGCCGTGCAGTTGAGTTCGTTCTTGTTGAGATCGGCGATGATCTCGTCGCCGTCCTCGACGAAGGCGATCGGTCCGCCAAGGCCGGCTTCGGGGCCGACATGGCCGATGACGAGGCCGACCGATCCGCCGGAGAAGCGCGCGTCGGTCATCAGCGCCACGACGATGCCGCGCTCGCGGCACAGCGTGGTGATGCGCGAGGTCGGGTCGAGCATTTCCGGCATGCCGGGCGCGCCGCTCGGGCCCTCGTAGCGCACGATGATCATGTCGTTGTTCTCAAAGCGCTCCGGATGCTTGTCGAGCGCGTCGAGCAGGCCCTGCTCGCCTTCGAACACCCGCGCCTTGCCGCGGAACAGGTTGTTTTCCAGCCCGCCCTCGACGCCGGCCAGCTTCAGGATGGCGGAGAATTCCGGCGACAGATTGCCGCCGAGAACGCGCAGGCCCCCGGTCGGCTTGTAGGGTTTTGCCACGGTGTAGATCACGGTCCCGTCAGCGGGTTTGGTTTCGAGCCGCTTGACCTGCTCGGCCAGCGTTTCGCCGGTGCAGGTCAGCACGTCGCCATTGAGCAGTCCGGCTTCCAGCAATTCACGGACGATCACCTGCACGCCGCCGACGCGATCGATATCGACCATCGAGTATTTGCCGTACGGGCGCGCGTCGGTGAGAACAGGCACGACATATTGCGACAGATGGTTGAACTCGGCCGGCGTCATCACTTCCTTCCAGAAGTCGGCGTAGCCGGCGGCGCGCGCGATCTCCGGCGCATGCAGCGTGACGTTGGTCGAGCCGCCGATCGCCATCGCGACGATGACGGCGTTGCGGATGGAATCGCGCACCACGATGTCGCGCGGCTTGAGGCCCTTGGCGATCATCTGCGCGAGGTAGCCGACCAGCTGGTCCGGGAATTCCTTGAGGCGGCGCGGGTCGTCCGACGGCGGCGCCACCATGTGCAGGGGCTGCATGCCGACGACGCCGATGAAGGTCTGCATGGTGTTGTAGGTGAACATGCCGCCGCAGCTGCCGTAACCGGGGCAGGCATGGCAGGCGATGTGGTGGCGATATTCGGCGTCGGGGTTGCCGGCGACCTGATAGGCGCTGACGATGTCGAGCTTCTCGCCGGTGTTCGGATCGGTGCCGGGATGGATCGCGCCATCAGACATGATGATCGCGGGCTCATTGTGCTCGAGCAGCGCGGCCAGGGTGCCGACCGGCGGCTTGTCGCAGGCGACCACGGCAATGGTACCCAAGAGCCCGGTGGCCTCCAGATGCTCGCACAGCGCGTCATGCGTCACTTCCCGCCCGATCAGCGAGTAGCGCATTTCGCGGGTGCCGTTGCGGATGCCGTCCGACGTCGCGATGGTATATTCCGGCTGCACCAGGCGCAGCTTCATCTGGCCCGCGCCCTTGCCGACATGGCGCTTGAGGCTGGCGTGGATCGCGTCGACCTTCGCCATCACCCCCATGTAGCACTGGCTGTCGCCCTTGGTGCCGACCACGCCGACCGACGGCTCGTGGATCAGGTCCTGATCGGCGCCAAGGACGCGCGCAATCCCGATGGTCTGGGCGGTACGGCCTGGATGGCGGTCGATGAGGACGGCTTTGGATTCTGTCACGGCTGGTTCCTTCCCGGCGGGGGTCTTTCGGTCGATATTGGAAACGATTTAAGGGGCACCTTATAGAGCGCCGGCCTGCGCGAAGTCACGCGGAAGTCACATGTCCGATGGCAGCCATGCTGCGGCCAAAGGCGCATGGCAAGGGCCGGCCAGCCCGCTCCCCCGGTATCGCCGTGAGCCCCGCGGGCGTCAGTTCTGAATGGCAAGGGTTGTGGCCGGTTACGGCCCCGGCGGCCGGCCGCCGGTCGAGCGCAGCATCGCGTCCAGCAGCTTGTCGGCGGTGGTGCCCGCGGGTAGCCGCTCCAGAATGCTGGTGAGGCGGCCATCGAGCAGCAGCGTGGTGAAACCATGCACCAGCGACCAGGCGCGCGCGATCGCGGCGGCCTGATCCAGCGACAGCGATTGCTCGGAAATCTGCTCCTGCCGGCTGGCGCCAACGCCGCGGGTCAGCCCTGCGAACGAGGCGTCGGCGGCTTCGTGCAGCGAGGGGCGCGAATAATCCAGCCGCGCGCTGCGGAACATCACCCCATACATGCCCGGATGGGCCTGCGCATAGGCAACATAGGCCTTGGCGCTCGCCAGCCCCTTCATCATCGGATGGGTTTCGCTTTCGTCCGCGGCGTTCATCGCCGCGTTGAACATCCGAAAACCGATCGCCGCGAGTTCACTGACGAGCCCGGTGAGGTCGCCGAAATGATGGGTCGGCGCGGCATGCGACACGCCGGCCTCGCGCGCCACCGCGCGCAGAGTCAGCCCGGCAAGCCCGTCGCGTTCGAGCACCCGCTCGGCCGCCTGCAACAGGGCCTCGCGCAGGTCGCCGTGATGATAGGGAGTATCGCCGCCTGATTTGCGCCGCCGGGCGGCCGGCCGCTCGGCGGCCGCCCTCGCCGGCTTGCGGGTCCGCGGGACGTTGCGGACCGCTTTGTTTTCTCTCGATGTTCTCGTCATTTGAACCCCTATGCGAATCCTTATAGCCGCAATTTTGACACTGTAAAGATTTCGCTTGACGATGGCTGCCATGCCCGTTACTCATATCTTTACGATGTAAAGATAAACCGGAGGGAGCGGACATGCTCGATCAAGTGGCGACGAAAAAGGCGCAAACCAATCTGGCGCCGATTCCGATGGAATGCGACGCGCCGTTCCTGAAAGTCACCGGCGAATTGCCGCGCGAGCTCAACGGCACGCTCTACCGCAACGGCCCCAACCCGCAATTCGACGCGCCCGGCGCGCACTGGTTCGTCGGCGACGGGATGCTGCACGCCTTCCATCTGGAGAACGGCCGCGCCAGCTATCGCAACCGCTGGGTCCGTACCCCGAAATGGCAGGCCGAGCATGACGCCGGCCGTGCGCTGTTCGGCGGCTTCGGCCGCAAGCTGCCGGGCGCGCCCGCCGATATCACCAATGATGGCGGCGTCGCCAACACCAACATCATCTTCCACGGCGGCCGCCTGCTGGCGCTGGAGGAAGGCCACATGCCGACCGAGATCGAGCCGGGCACGCTGAACCGTCTCGGCTATTGCGACTACAAGGGCGCGATATCAGGCCCGTTTACCGCGCATCCCAAGATCGATCCGGTCACCGGCGAAATGGTGTTCTTCGGCTACAATGCCGCGGGGCCACTGACCCCTGCCCTCTCGTTCGGCTCGGTCAACGCGTCCGGCGTGGTGACGCGGTTCGACCGCTTCGAATCGCCCTATGCCAGCATGGTGCACGACTTCATCGTCACCGAAAATCACCTGCTGTTTCCGATCCTGCCCATCACCGGGTCGATGGAGCGGGCGATGCGCGGCAAGCCGCCTTACGCCTGGGAGCCGGAGAAAGGCGCTTATGTCGGCGTCATGAAGCGCACCGGATCGGCGAAAGATATCGTCTGGTTCCGCGCCGAGAGCTGCTACGTCTTCCACGTCATGAACGCCTGGGAGGAAGGAGGCCGCATCATCGCCGACGTGATGCAGTTCGAGGAAGCGCCGCTGTTCACCCATCCCGACGGCTCGCCGACCGACCCCGAGAAATCGCGCGCGCGCTACTGCCGCTGGACGTTTGATCTTTCAGGGAATACCGACCGTTTCACGCAGACCTATCTCGACGATCTCACCGGCGAATTCCCGCGCATCGACGATCGCCGCGCCGGTCTTGTCAGCCACCATGGCTGGTACGCCTGCGCCAATCCTGATTTGCCGATGTTCGGCGCGCTGTCCGGCATCGTGCATGTCGACGGTAACGGCAAACGGCTCGGCAAATATCACCTGCCCGCGGGCGACACCATTTCGGAGCCGGTGTTCGTCGAGCGCGGCGAAGGCGCCGCCGAGGGCGATGGCTGGCTCTTGGCCGCCGTCTGGCGCGCCCGCGAAAACCGCAGCGATCTTGCGGTATTCAACGCAAGGGATGTCGAAGCAGGCCCCATCGCGCTGGTGCATCTCGGGCATCGCGTGCCCGACGGTTTCCACGGCAATTGGGTGAGTGCGAACTGAGCGCGGCTCCGTCATTCCGGGGCATCGCGCAGCGATGAACCCGGATGATGGAGCTCTATAATCTCCGGATTCCCCGATGTGCAATTGCAGCCCCGGAATGACGGCTGAGAGCGATCAGCGCGTATCCTTCCGCGTGATGCGGTACACCGACGCCGGCGGAATGTTGAGCAGCACGCGGCCCATGCAGGTCGCCTGCAGGCCGAGTGCGTCGAGCTGCGCCTTCGACAGCGGGCACTGCGTGCCGTAGGTGAATTGATAGAAGGCCCCGCCGTCGCGCAGCTTGCCGAAAGCGGCGGTGACGATGGCCATGACCTTGTTCGGCGCAAAATTCAGCAGCGGCAGCCCGCTCACGACGGCGCCGAACGGCTGGTCGAACAGATTGTAGGAGGCCATCCAGGCGGCATCCATCCAGAGCACGCGCGCTTTCGGAAATCGCGCCTGCAGCAGCCGCATGAAATCCGAGCCATATTCGATCAGCGTCAGCTCGCTCTCCCGCACGCCCCGTTCCAGCAGCGCTTCGGTGAAGACGCCGGTGCCGGGGCCGAGTTCGAGCACCGGGCCGGAGGCCGCCGATATCTCGCTCGTGATCAGGCTCGCGAGATTCGTTCCCGACGGCGTGATCGCCCCGACACTGCGGGGATTGAACGCCAGCGCGCGAAAAAACAGCAGGACATCGAGTGTCGCCATGAGAATAAGCCATCCATTCCATCAAACCATGCCCGGCGATTGCCGCGGGATGGATGCGGTATGAAGGATGGATGTTGTGCGAACATTGCGCCTCGCCGCACGCGAAGAAAAATTCGACGGAAAAAACTATGACAGGCGTGCAGCGGGCTTGAACGCCATTTCGATGCAGGCGCCGCCATTGGCACCTTCCGATATCGCGACCTCGCCGCCATGGCGGCGCACGATCTCGCGGACGAGATTGAGACCAAGCCCCGCGCCGCGGCTGCGTCCGTTGAGGCGGTAAAACGGTTCGAACACCCGCTCACGATATTCCGGCGGGATGCCGGGACCATCGTCAGTGACCGATATCGTGGCCGGCCGGTCGACGCGCACCGCGATCAGCCCCTTGCGGCCGCCATATTCGATGGCGTTCTGGATCAGATTGGTCAGCGCCCGTTCCAGCGAGCCCTGATCGCCGCGCACGAGAATGTTTTCCGCGGCGCTGTCAAACGACAGCTCATAACCGGCGGCGATCGCCAGGGGAGCGAGATCCGCGACCACCTTTCGCCCGATCGCAACGAGATCGACGTCGGACATCCGGTCGGCCGGTTGATTGACGCGCTGCAGGTCGAGCAACTGGTCGGCCAGCGTGGACAGGCGCGCAACGTCTTCGAGGACGCGCGTCTGGTCGGGGCCGAGCGCAATCGATTCGAGCCGCGTCTGCAGAATGGCGATCGGCGTGCGGAGTTCGTGCGCCGCATCGACCAGAAACCGCTTGTGCCGTTCATAGCCCTCATCGAGGCGGCTGAGCGCATCGTTGACCGCCGATACCAGCGGCACGATCTCCGCGGGCACGGCTTCCAGCGGCAGGCGCTCGCCATGCCCGTCGATATCGATCTTCTCGGCCTGGGTGGCGGCGCGGTCGAGACCGGCAAGGGTTCGGCGCACCACGATGGGCGTGGCGATCAGCGTCGCCAGCGTCATCACCACGACGATGGGCAGGACGAGGCCCAGAAACAGCGTCATGACCGCATGGCCGATCCGCTGCCAGGATACCGCGCCGCCCTGCCCGGTGAGGATCTGGATGTTGCCGGCGGATGTATCGATCCATTTCATCCGTCCGGTGGCGCGCATGCCGTCGACCAGATTCCAGCCGAGCCGCGCCTGGCCGATCCCGTCGAGCGCAGTACCGATGTCGGCGAATTCCCTGGGCACCCGGCCTTCTGAAACCGAATGTCCGTCACGGTCCCTGACCACGAACCAGAAATTGGGCGCCTGCTTCCGCCGCGCGGCGAGCTCGGGCGTGTCGCGGACGGCGAGATTGCCGCCGGCGTCGCGCACGATGGCGTCACGCAGCGCATCGATGGTGTCGTCTTCCGACTCCAGCGAGATCAAATGTCCGGCGCCCCACAACGCCGCGAGCACCACCAGAACCAAGAGCGCCAGCATCGTCGCCTGCAAGGTGACCAGGCGGCTCATCAGCCGCCAGCGCAGCGAATACGGCGTGGCGCACGTCATCGCGAATGCTTCAGGAGATAGCCGACGCCGCGGATGCCGTGGATCTCGACTTCGGCGCGAGCTTCAGACAATTTCCGGCGCAGGCGCGAGACATGGGTGTCGAGCGCGTTCGACTGGATCTCGTCATCGATGCTGTAGACCGCCTCTTCCAGCGACGACCGCGCGACGGTGCGGCCCATGCGCCGCAGCAAGGTCTCCAGCACCAGCAGCTCGCGGCGCGGCAGATCGAGCGGCGCGCCGTCGACGCTGGCCTCGCGGTTGCCGAGATCGAACGACAGCCGGCCGAGCCGCACGGTCTCGGGCGGCATTTCCGCCGGCCGGCGCAACACCGCGCGGAGCCGCGCCAGCAATTCCTCGATGGCGAACGGCTTGCCGAGATAGTCGTCGGCGCCGCTGTCGAGCCCAGCCACCCGTTCGACCAGTTCGCCGCGCGCCGTAAGCACGATCACGGGAACGCTGAGGCCCCTCCTGCGCAGCTTTGCAATCAGCGTCAGGCCGTCGCCGTCAGGCAATTGGCGGTCGAGCAGGATCGCGCCATACGCATTGGACGAGACCGCCTCGTCGGCGTCGGCCAGGGTCGCGACGAGGTCGACGACCATGTCGTATTTCTTCAGGGCGCCCGCGAGCGCGGATGCCATTTCCGGCTCGTCTTCCACCAATAAAACGCGCAATCGGCAAACCCCTTAGCTTCCGTGATCCGGGCGCCACCCTAGTGTCCGAACATTGCGGCAGGGTTGCGGGTCGGCGGGCGGCGACCGGAACGGTTCGACCGCCCCGCCAAGCCTCTGCTAAATAACTGCAATTATTTATCTTTATGACCTCTCCAACTTAATTTTGACACTGTAAAGATTTTTCTTGACGATTCCCGTGCCGGCCCCTAGGGTATCTTTACGCTGTAAAGATAGGGCCTGAGAGGCTGCCATGACCATCTTCCTGATCCTCGCCCCTTACGCTGCGTTTTCGCTGCTGATGCTGGTGACGGCGGCCGACGTCGCCCTGTTCACCGCCGCAGCGATCTGCCTTGCCGTGATCGGCTACGACATGGCGCGCGGCCGTTCGCTGAAGATCCTCGGTGCGGGCTCGGTGATCGTATTTATCACGGTCGGCGGCTACATCACCGAAATCGATCCTGATCTGGGCGTCTCCGGCGTGAGATTCGCGGTCGATGCCGGCATCTTCCTGGTCGCGCTGGGCTCGATCGTGGCCGGCAAGCCGTTCACGCTGCAATATGCGCGCGAAGTGGTCGATGCCGAGACCTTGAAGGTGCCCGGTTTCCTGAAAGCGAATTACATCATCACGGCGGCCTGGACGCTCGCGATGCTGCTGATGATGGCCGGCAATGTCGCGCTGATCTACGTGCCGGGCCTGCCGCTGTGGTCGGGATTGCTGATCGCGTTCGCCGCCCGCAACAGCGCCGTGTTCTTCACCAAATGGTATCCCGAATATCGCAAGGCGAAATACGGCACGCCGCCGGCCAACGCCCTGCCCGGAACGCACTGAATACTTCCATCCCGCCGAGCCAGCATTCAGCAGAGAGCAGCACGATGAAGGACGTCTTCGCAAGACTGGGTGCCGATTTCTTCTCCACCATCGTGTTCGTCGCGATCTATCTTGCGACCGATAATGTGTTGCTGGCGACCGGCGTCGCGATCGCCGGCGCCATCGGCCAGGTGATCTACTCTCGCGTCAAGGGCAAGGAACTCGGCTACATGACCTGGGCAAGCCTCGGGCTCGTGATCGTGCTCGGCGGCGCCACGCTGCTCACCCACGATCCGCGCTTCGTGCTGGCCAAACCCGCGATCGGACATTTTGCGATCGGGCTCATCATGCTCAAGCGCGGCTGGATGCTGCGCTACATGCCGGCCATCGTGGCCGAGACCATTCCGGAATACGTCACCTTCGCCGGCTACGCCTGGGCCGCGCTGTGTTTCCTGCTCGGCGCCGGCACCATCGCGGTCGCCATGACCGGCGACATGAAGCTGTGGACGTTCTATGTCACCGTGGTGCTGGTCGGCGCCAAGATCGCCGCTTTCGCCGTGCAATATCTCGCCTTCCGCCTCCTGGTCGGCAGCCGCATCCGCGCCGCTGCCCGCGCCTGACAGCGGTAAAACTACAGGGTTGGGCTTGCGCGGCCAGATAGGCTATACCGCCGCCGGGAGACCCCAGAACCATTCCGGTTGCTGGGACATGTATTGGGGAGACGTGAAAATGGCCGTGGACGGAAACTGGAACATCGTCATGACCACGCCGATGGGCGAGCGCAAGGCGACGCTGACCCTGAAGAGTGCCGGCGGCACGCTGACGGGAACCCAGGGCGCCGACGGCAATTCCGGCGAAATCTTCGACGGCACCGCCAATGGCGACGACGTCGCCTGGAAGATCTCCATCACCAACCCGATGCCGCTGACGCTCGCCTTCACCGGAAAGGTTTCCGGCGACAGCATGTCCGGCGAAATGGGCATCGGCCCGATGGGCAGCTTCCCGTTCACGGGGACGCGGGCGTAAGCAAAGGAATAGTTGCGCGCGAGCAGGCGCAATTAACACCAGTGCCATCACCGGGCTTGACCCGGTGATCCATCACTCTTCGAAGCAGATGGATACGCGGGTCAAACCCGCGTATGACAATTGAATAGGCCGAGGCGCCTTGCGAATATCGTCGCCGCCCTCAGCCCAGATTCAATTCCTTGAAGAAGTCATTGCCTTTGTCGTCGATGATGATGAAGGCCGGGAAATCCACCACCTCGATGCGCCAGATCGCTTCCATGCCGAGTTCGGGATATTCCACCACCTCGACCTTCTTGATGCAGTGCTCGGCGAGGTTTGCCGCCGCCCCCCCGATCGAGCCGAGATAGAAGCCGCCGTGCTTCTTGCAGGCCTCGCGGACCGCGACCGCGCGGTTGCCCTTGGCGACCATCACCATCGAGCCGCCCGCGGCCTGGAACTGGTCGACAAAAGAATCCATCCGTCCCGCGGTGGTCGGGCCGAACGCGCCGGAAGCATACCCCTCGGGCGTCTTGGCGGGCCCCGCATAATACACCGGATGGTTCTTGAAATAATCCGGCAGCGGCTCGCCCTTCTCCAGCCGCTCGCGCAGCTTGGCATGGGCGGAATCGCGCGCGACGATCATGGTGCCGGTCATCGAGACCCGCGTCTTGATCGGGTGCTTTGAAAGCGTCGCCAGAATATCCTTCATCGGCTGGTTGAGATCGATTTTTACGACTTCCCCACCGAGCGCCTGCTCGACCGCCGGAAGGTACTGCGCGGGATTGTGCTCGAGCTCCTCCAGATAGACGCCGTCTTTTGTGATCTTGCCGAGCACCTGGCGGTCGGCCGAACAGGATACGCCCAAGCCGATCGGCAATGAGGCGCCGTGGCGCGGCATCCGGATCACGCGCACGTCGTGGCAGAAATACTTGCCGCCGAACTGCGCGCCGACGCCGAGCGACTGCGTCATCTTGAGGATTTCCTGCTCCATCTCCAGATCGCGGAAGGCGTTGCCATCGGCCGAGCCATGGGTCGGCAGCGCGTCGAGATAGCGCGCCGATGCCAGCTTCACCGTCTTCATGCAGAGTTCCGCCGAGGTGCCGCCGATCACGATCGCCAGGTGATAGGGCGGGCACGCGGCGGTGCCGAGCGTCAGCACCTTCTCCTTCAGGAAGGCCAGCAGGCGATCTTTGGTCAGCACCGACGGCGTCGCCTGGAACAGAAAGCTCTTGTTGGCGGAACCGCCGCCCTTGGCCATGAACATGAACTTGTAGGCGTCGTCACCCTCGGCGTAGATCTCGCACTGCGCCGGCATGTTGTTGGCGGTGTTCTTTTCCTCGTACATCGAGAGCGGCGCCACCTGCGAGTAACGCAGGTTGCGACGCAGGTAGGCGTCACGCGCGCCTTCGGAGAGCGCGGCCTCGTCGTCGCCATCGGTGATGACGCGGGCGCCCTTCTTGCCCATGATGATCGCGGTGCCGGTGTCCTGGCACATCGGCAGCACGCCGCCGGCGGCGATGTTGGCGTTCTTCAGGAAGTCGAAGGCCACGAACTTGTCGTTGTCGCTGGCTTCCTTGTCTTCGAGGATGCTGGCCAGCTGCTTCAGATGGCCGGGCCGCAGATAGTGATTGATGTCGCCGAAGGCTGCCTCCGACAGCGCCCGTAGCGCCTCGCGCGACACGACCAGCATGTCCTTGCCGAGCACCTTCTCGACCCGCACGCCGTCCGTCGTGATCTTCTTGTAGGGCGAGGTATCCGCACCCAGCGGAAACAGCGGCGTGTGCTTGTAGGGCGGAACGGGCTTTTGGTCGGGAAAGGCGGTGGGGGCGTTCATGGGCGGGCTCGCAAGGGTTGGGGGCCGGCGACGGCCCTAGGGCGCCCCGGCGATTGAACCGTTCTAAGCCCTTTTCCGACAAAGGGAAGGTTTTGGATGTTCCCCCCAATTGATTGCGACAAAAAATGAATTCCGCTGCCATTTCAGCCGGCTCCGCAGCTTTCCCGGCCCCCGCCCCGCGCCTGCTCGCCCTCCGGATCCTCCTCGTAATCGTCGCCTTGATCGAGTTGATCTATAGCCAGGTCGGCGCGTCGATGCTGCTCGGCGACATGACGGTATTCCCGGGCCCCGGTATCCGCGGTGCGCTCCTCAAGCTCGATATGGCCACCCATCCGGTGCTGGCGCTGGCGGCGCTGATCTTGGCTGCGATCGGCCGTACCAGGCACGCAATCCTGGTGCTCGGCGCTGTCGTGTTGACGACTTGGCTGAGCATCATGCCCTCTGTGGCGCTGCACGGACTGGGCGCGGGCGGCGGCACCGCCGTGACGCCGGCGCAGGTCATCGTCTTTCCGCTGACGGGCGCCTGCGCCATCGCGCTGGCGGCACGTAATCAGTGGCCGTGGCTTGCGGCCGCACTGGTCAGCATTCCCACGTTGATGGGAACATTTCGTTTCGTCGCATTCGCGATTGGCGTCGCAATAAACGGATTCTGAGATCGGGATGTTTCGGGATCAGCGGCTTCAGGATCAAGTTGACTTCTGCATGCGCCCCTTGCAGGAAATCTCCGAGCCGGTTTCAATGGGGCCGAGGGGCATGTTCAGATGATATCACGACGACCATTTCGCCGATCGGTCCTGCCGGCAGCAGCCCTTGCGCTGGCCGCGTTCTCGGCAACGCCGGCCCGCGCCGACCGCTGCGACGACGTCGCCAAGCAACTGGCGAGCCAGATCGACGGGGTCAAGGTCACCCTCAAGGCCCGCAACATCGTCTATCTGACGCATCCCGCGACCAAGGAATTTTCGATCGGCTGCCGCGGCCAGAACTACTCGCTCGAGCTCTATGCCAAGACCGACCGGAAATTCAAACCGGCGTTTCTCGAACTGATCGCCAATGCCGGCGCCATCGTCTTCACGATTCCAAAACCCGACGTCGTGACCGGCTCGACGCGCTGCATGAAGCGGATGGGCATCCTGCGCGGCGACAAGGTCTCGATGCGCTTCCGCCGGCTCAACATGGAATGCACGCGCACCAAGACCGAGTCGGCGATCGCGGTGACGCGCGGCAAGGACGAGTAGTCCCGGCGCGCACCCCCGGGATCCGTCGCATTCTAACGAATATGCGAGCGCCCTGTTCACCACCGGGCGCGATCACGGGCTGACATTCACACATCGTTCGCCTCAATGCCTCCAGTGTCGGAGCCAACGAAGAGGATGGTGCCAATGGATATCTCTGCCGTATCTGCATCCGCGCCGGTGCAGATCAAGCCGCCCGAAGCCAGCCCGCCCCAGATCAAGACCCCGGACGTGCGAAACGGCGACGCCGCCGACGGCACGCGGCTGCCGAAGCCGACGGTGCTCGCCGCCCTGCCCCCCGGCCAGGGCACGCGGATCGACCAGCTCGCATAGAGGCTGCCCTCCGTTCCCTGCCCGGCGAACGCAACGCCGCAAGTTTGACGAAAAAGCACGCGATCATGGATAGTCCCGGAGAACGGGACAATGCATGATCGCGAAATGCGTTGCGCGATCGTCTGCTACCGGGAATTTGGTGAGGGACACATGCCTGACAGCAAGACCTATACGGGTGGCTGCCATTGCGGCCAGATCCGGTTCGAATGCACCACCGACATGGCCATGGTGACCGCCTGCAACTGCTCGATCTGCACCAAGAAGGGCCTGCATTTCACTTTTCTGTCGCCGAAGAGTTTTCAGCTCCGCGCCGGTGAGGACAATTTGCGGGAATATCTCTTCAACAAGCACGCCATCCGCCATCAGCTCTGTATCGATTGCGGCGTCGACGTCTTCGCGCGCGGCACCAAACCCGACGGCAGCGACGTGATCGCGCTCAATGTGAGCTGCATCGACGGCATCGAACTGTCGAAGATCGCGATGACACCGGTGGATGGAAGGAATCGATAGCGATCGTCGCGCTGCTGTCTCGCGCTGGTGGTGCGCTCCCTCGCCCCGCTCTTGCGGGGAGAGGGTTGGGGTGTGGGGCTCCATCCGTGAAAGAGGTGCGAGTTGATCGTCCGGCACCCCCTCACCCGGATTGCATCTTGGATGCAACCCGACCTCTCCCGCAATCGGGGCGAGGCAAGGAAGCGCCCGCCCGCCGATGCCTCACCCATCCAGCGCCTTGTAACGCCGGAAGATCCCCTCCTCGTTGAAGGCAATGCGCCGCTCGCTGGCAAGATACGCCTTGATGTTCGGCCGCGCGGCGACGCGGTCATGCAGATCGACCAGCCCCGGAATACCCTTCTCAAACGCCTTCATCCGCTTTGGAAAGGCGTAGCGCAGCCCTTCCACGATCTGGAAAAGCGACAGGTCGACATAGGTCAGGCGGCGGCCGGTGACATAGGCGCCGCCATTGGCGGCCAGCAGGTCCTCGAAATAGTCGAGATATTTCGGCACCCGCGATTTCCAGAATTCCTCGGTGCGCTTCCTAGCGGCCGCCTTCTGGTCTTCGTAATAGAGCGAGGGGCCAAGCGGATGATGGGTGTCGTGAACTTCCAGCACGAAATCGGTGATGGTGAGTTGCAACTGATGCAGCAGCAGTTTCCCGGCCTCCGCCTTCGGCGCCAGCCCGTGGCGCGATCCGAGGTAGAGCAGGATGTTGGCGGTGTGGCCGATCACGAGGTTTCCCGCTTTCAGGAATGGCGGAGCGAACGGCGGCATGCCCTTCGCCGCCTCCATCATCTTCATCATCGCGCTGGTGCCGTCGCCGCTGCGCGCCACATCGGTATAGGCCGCACCGGCCTCCTCCAGCGCGAGACGGACATATTCGCCGCGGCCCTGAATATGCGGCCAGTAATAGAGCTGATAGCGCATCGACGAACCTCCGAAGCCTGAACGACAAGCTTAACAAATCATTGCCGCGTTCGTTCGTCACGCGCCATACCGCCGAAAACGGTCCAAAGATGCGTAGAACGCTTACCGATTTTCAACGCTGATTCACATGCCCGCCCGTTCCCGGGAACATGACAGCGCCATCCAAGGGGCGGTTAACCGCCGCCCCCTAGGTTGCCCTAAACGGGAAGCGTCATGTCACAAACCGCCACTTACTTCTTTGCCTACCACCAGCTACTGGTGGCGATGGCAGGCTCGGTCTGCCTGTTCGGCACCTGGGTCGGCATGCGCCATTTTGCCCGCGCCCGCGCCACCGAAGGATCGACCCGGCTGGGCTGGCTGTTCATGGCGTCCGTCGGCACCGGCGCTGCGCTGTGGGCCTCGACCTTCATCTCGATCCTCGCGCTCGATCCATCGCTCAACAGCGGCTTTGAACCCGTCGCGACCGGCGCGGTGCTGGCCGTCGCCATCGTCGCCTGCCTTGCAGGGTTCGAGATCGGCAGCCGCCACTTCACGATGGCACCGGAGGCCGGCGGACTCGTGATGGGCGCCGGCATTCTCGCCATGCATTTCCTCGCATTCGAGGGTTGGCACATCGCCGGCACGGTCGAATGGAACCCCTACGGCGTCGCCGTCACCTTCGTGCTCGGGCTGTCGCTATCGGCGCTGGCGGTCAACCGCGCCAACCGCCCGGTGACGCGCTGGTGCCGCCATGGCGCGGCGATCGTGCTGGCCTTCATGATCTGTGTCATGCACTACGCATTGACCGCCTCGACCTCGGCGATTGCAGACCCGTCGGTGGTGTTGCCTGCCTATCTGATCCCGGCGCATGTTCTGGGCCTGGCGGTGGTCGCCGCCGTGCTGCTGGTGATGGGATCCGGCTTCTCGACGTACATCATCGATTTGCGCGTCCGCACGGAATCGGCCAATCGCATCAATCAATTGTCGTTCAACGACACCATGACGGGCCTGCCGAACCGTATCGCCTTCAATGAACGGCTGTCGTTCGATGCCGCCGAAGCGCACGAGAAGGCCCACAAGCTGGCGGCGTTCTCGATCGACCTCAACGGCTTCAAGGACGTCAACGACGCGTTCGGCCACAGCGCCGGCGATCGCCTGCTGATCGAGGTGGCCGACCGGATGCGGCGACTGCTCCGCGAGGGCGAGTTTCTGGCGCGCCAGAGCGGCGACGAATTCCTGGGCCTGCAGATGTCCGGCAACCATCCGCAGGACGCCCAGGGCTTCGCGGAGCGTGTTGCGGCAGTGTTCGCCGAGCCTTTCCTGGTTCAGGACCAGCAGGTCAATCTCACCGCCTCGATCGGCTATTCGATATTTCCGATCGATACGCCCGAACGCGACCAGGTGCTCAGCTACGCCAAGCTTGCGATGTACCGGGGCAAGACCAAACAACGCGGCAGTACGATCTGCCGGTACCAGCGCGAGATGGATGACGCGGCACGGGCGCAGCGCGCGCTGGCGCGCGATCTGCAAGGCGCCGCCGACCGCGGCGAACTGGAACTGCACTATCAATTGCAGACGACGCTCGGCGACGGGAAGATCTGCGGCGCCGAAGCGCTGATGCGCTGGCGGCACCCCAGGCGCGGCATGGTCTCACCGGGCGAATTCATCCCGCTGGCCGAGCAGACCGAGGCGATCATCGCCATGGGCGAATGGGCGCTGCGCACCGCCTGCCGCGACGCCGTCGCTGGAAAGATCCCGGGCACGGTCGCCGTCAATCTGTCGCCGATCCAGTTCAACCGCAGCGACCTCGCCGAGACCATCCATGCCATCCTGCTGGAAACCGGGATGTCGCCACGACGGCTCGAACTCGAAGTCACCGAATCCGCCATCATGTCGGACCAGACCCACGGTCTGCATGTCCTTCGCCAATTGAAAGCGATGGGGATTTCGATCGCGATGGACGATTTCGGCACCGGCTATTCGTCGCTCGCGACGCTGCACGCGTTTCCGTTCGACAAGCTCAAGCTCGATCAGTCCTTCGTGAAGCGGCTGCCGAACGATGCAGCGGCGGCGGCGATCGTGCGCACGGTGCTGGCGCTCGGCGAAAGCCTCGGCATGCCCGTGCTCGCCGAAGGCATCGAGACCGAGGCACAGTGGCAGTTCCTCGCCCGCGAAGGCTGCGCCAAGGGCCAGGGCTATCTGTTCGCAAAACCCCGGAACCTCGCCCAATTGCCGGCGGCGATCACCGCCGCCGCGCGTTTTGTCCGCGACGATGCGGAGCCGATCGTCTCGCCCCGCGTCGCGATGGCCAGCTAGAATCCTCGAAGGAAAGGTCAATTGTCGCGCGCGAACTGCGGGTCCTTGACGTCTTCAGCATCGGGACCCTGATCGCGTTGTTCGGATGGTTTCAGGTCCATATCCATCGCAAGATGGAAGCGCCGGCAGCCGGCGCCGGCCGCCAACGAAAATCCAGACACCGCCGCAACGAGCGCAGCGCGATAGGCGTGAATTCTCCACAGGCCTGAATCTGTCCGAACACCGGAGGCCGTGTTAGGTTGTTCCCGTGAGGTGTCGGTTTTCTCAACGACAGGAGCATGGGATGGCGGATGACAAGAAGAAGCGCGGCGGTGCCGATGCCGCGCTGATCGCACTCGGCGAGTCCTACGAGGTCGCCTATTGGTCGAAGAAGTTGAAGATCACGCCGGCCCAACTGAAGGCGGCCGTCAAGAAGGTGGGCCACTCCGCCCGAAAAGTAGAAGCCCATATCAAGGAACAGAGGCACAAGGCCGCCGACCGTAACCTGATCGCGCTGAGCCAGCCCCACGAAGTCCGCTACTGGTCGAAGAAATTCAAGATCACCCCGGCTAGGCTGAAAGCGGCCGTCGCCGCCGTCGGACACTCGTCGAAGAATGTCGGCGCGTATCTCGCCAAGAAGAAGAAAACCAAAAAGACAACCAGGAAGACGGTCAAGAAAGCGGTGAAGAAGGCCGCAAAGAAGAAGACCGCCAGGAAGGCCGCCAAGAAAAAGGCCGCCTGAGAGGCGGCCCCAAAGCCGGTAGAGGGCTTTATAACGAACATCAGCGCCGCGATCGCCTCAGCCCCGTCGTCGACCAGGGCGACGGGCAGAAGCGATGGCGGTGCGTGAAGCTCAGTATCCGCAGGTGCTGCAGCGCGGCGCGACCGGCGCATAATAGGCACGGGCCGGCGCCACCATTTCAACGCGCTCCTGAACGGCGTATTGCGGGGCGGTGCGTTCATAGTGGACGCGGCCGGGCGAGACCATCACGGTCTTCGGCACCATCACGGTGCGGTAGCGCGGCGGAGTACGATAGGCCCTGACGCGGCCCGGCGAAACCATCACTGTTTCCTGCACGGTGCGATATTCGGCCGGTGCAACCACCTGCTGGTACTGCTGGCAGCAGGGCTGCGGCTGGTAGCACGAATAGCAGCCGGCGGAAGCGGCGGTCGGGATGACGACCGCGGCGAGTGCGGTGGCGAAGGCGGCGGCAATAACGCGAGACATGATTATACCTGCTGGCTTAGAGAAAGAGTCCGTTGCGAAGCTGCGCACAACTCCGTCTGGACGAATGGTCTAGCGCTCGCGCAGGATGCGTCAACTTGAAAACAAAATTTACCTTGACGAACATCGCTAACAACTTCTGAACGTCACCTTCTCGCGCGCATGACCGATGCCGCGCCGCGCGCTCGGCGTGGCGGACAAACAAAAACCCCGGCACGTGGCCGGGGTTCTGAAATATCTGCAGGCAACCGTCCGTTACGGACAGGGACGACGGTAGCCGTCGTTGGCCAGATAGGTCCCGCTCCTTGGATCGTACGACCTGAAGCGTTGCATGCAATAATTGATGGCGTTCTGCCGCTGCGCTTCTTGCGCCGCGATCGCGCCGCCAATGACCGCCGCACCAATGCCGAGACCGATCGCCGCGCCGACATTGCCGCCGCCACGCCCGCGGCCGCGTCCCCAGCCGCCTCCGCGGCCGCGACCGCGACCGCGCTGCGCATGGGCCGGCGAGACGCCCAGGGCGCCGGTCGTGGCAACCACGCCGAAGGCGTAGATCGAAACCAGGACTCCTGCCGCCAACACGCGGGAGACGAGCCGGCGTCCGGCCGATTTTTGAATTTTCATCGTGCAACCTTTTCTCTTGTTCGCTTGATCCGTCGGGGTGTGCGGGACAGCTTTGGCGATATCAAGGCCGGCCGATTCGATCGATCGCGGCAAAATGGCACCATGATTCAAGCGCCCGAGGGGCGCCTTGCATCATGGCGCATGAACGCTCGCATAGTCCCAGCCGATCCAGCCGCACAGGCTGCGGCCCATCACGTCTTCCAGGTCGGCGCCCTTCAGCCACGGCAGTTCTTCGGTGAAGAAGGTGACACATTGCCGGTAGCTGCACGGCATCCGCGTGATGTCGGTGCCCCAGAACATCCGCTTCGGCCCGAAGGCATCGAAGATGCGGTGCAGCCCGTCATGGATGTTGCGGAACGGATAGGGCTCGGTCGAGTAATGCGGCGCACCGGTCGCCTTGACCGCGACGTTGGGCAATTGCGCAAGCGCCACCAGTTCGTCGAGGTGGACGAAGGCCGCAGCATCCCGACCATGCCGGTTCAGGCCGCAATGGTCCAGAATCATCTTCAGGCCCGGATGGCGTTCGGCGATCTCGCGAAATTTCGGCAGGAACAATCCGCCCATCATGGCGAGCGGCAGGCCTTCCTTCTCGGCCGCCGGCCACAGCCAATCGAGCGAGCCGTCGTAGAGCCATTTCTGGTGCTCTTCCAGCAGCAGCGGCCAGCGCAGGCCCATCATGCCCGGCTGCTTGCGCCAGCCATGGATCAGCTTGCGATCGTCAGGGTTTTCCAGCGCGAAATTACCCAGGATGGCGAAGCGGTCCGGATACTTCCGGACCGCTTCGATGGCCAGCGCATTGGAATCGGGATCCCAGCCGCGCGGCGGGTGGATCAACGCGGCATCGACGCCCGCCGCGTCCATCTCCGCAAGGGCTTCCTCGGCCGTGAACTTTTCGACCTTGCGATGCAGGCCGGACGTCGGCGTTACGGTTTGAGACCAGATGTGAATCTGCGCGTCGATGATTTTCATGCAGGATTTCGATAGACCTCAGTTTGCCGCGAAGCAATACAGCAGGCCGTCGCCGCCCGTGCTCTTCAGGTCATTCTGCGAGCAGCCGCCATCGGGACCGCGCGAGGGATGCGACGAGTTCCAGGATTTCGAGGCTTCGTCATCACGCAGGCCGACACGGTCGATATGCCCGACCATCGCGGCCCCCTGCGTGCTGCTCGTCCAGTTCTTGCAGGTGCGGTCCTCGCCGGCGGCAAAGGCCGTTCCGTCGGCTTGCGAGCCCGTCAGCACGTCGTGGCGATTCGGCGTATCGCCGCGGCCGTTGATGATCTCGCCCTTTTCGGAGAGCGCGCTCTGCTTGGTGAGCGCGTTGGTGCCGTGCAGTTCGGCGACATCCTTGGCGACCACGACGCCCTTGGAATTCTTCCACGGCCCGTTGCCGATCCGGTCGCGGGCATTGACGGCAGGCTTGCCGTCGGCGGCCTGGGTCGAGAGGTAGGCGCGCCAGGTCTTCGCACCGGCGCCGGCCGACTGCGCCAGCGTCTGGCATTGATTGTCGGCGCCGGCGAGGCCGCCGAGATTGCCGCCATTGCCGATCGGGGTGCTGGTCACGAAGAAGCTGGTGTCGGCCGATTGCGCCTGCGCCGGAGCGGCTGCGAGAACCGATACCGCCGCGAGGGCGAAACACGCCTGTGAGATCATCCTGGAACTCAAATTCATCGAAGTCCTCCCAATTGTTTTTATCGGCACGCAGTCAACAACCCGCCGCCGCAATCATTATTCCTTGCCAAAGGAAAAGGCGCCGCGGAATGAACCGCGGCGCCTTGTGTCGACTTGTAGCATCAGGCTGCTGATCGATCAGCTGGTCTGCTGGATCGCCGAGACTTCCCAGTTGCCGCCGCGTTGCCGCGCGAAGGTCCACACCTCGGTCACCTCGACCGGCGTATCGCTGCCATGGACCACCCGGTTGGTACCTCGCTCCAGCGTCTTGTCGACCAGCGAGATCCGCATCGCGACGGTCGCGTAGTCGGTTTCGCCTTCGCGCCAGGCTTCCGAAAGGTCACCCTGGAGCAGCTTGACGTTGGACACCTTGTTGATGTCGTTGTTGGCCTTGTTCTGCTCGAGGTCCTTGGTGAAATAGGACACCATTTCGGGCGTGGCGAGCGTGTGCAGTTTGGCGATGTCCTCGTCCGACCATGCGGCCTGGGTCTCGCCGAGCAACCGTTCGAACGCCTCGTAGTCCGCGGGCTGGATTTCCAGCGGCGCGGGGCCGCTCGATCCCATTCCAAAGCCCATGCTGGACCCGAAACCGCCCTGCGGCGGCGGCGGTGCCATGCTGGCGGGGCTCGCGCTATTGGCATAGGCGGTCGCGGGCGTGTGGCGGCGCTGCCACCACGACATTGCCAGCTTGACCACGATCAGGATCAGGCCGATCTGCAGGACGAGGCCGATGATCGACGAGATGCCGCCAAGGCCGCCCAGCGCGCCGCCTCCGAACAGCATGCCGAGCAGACCGGCACCGAGGAAGCCAGCGGCGAGACCGCCGAGCATACCGGGCCGGTTGAAGAAGCCACCCTTGGCCGCGCCAGCAGCCGCCGGCGCGCCCATTCCGGGGCTACCCGGCTGGGCGAAAGTACGGTTCATGGGCTGCGCCGTACCCGGCGCCGTGGCGGTGCTGGGCGGCGCCGAGAAGGTCTTCGATCCGCGCGACCCGGAGCTGCCGCCGCCGCCCGCCCGGGCGTCAGCCGACGTGGTCGCCATCGCAAGGGGTACCGCGAGCGAAAGGACCACGGCGAAGGCCCGAACAATTCCGCGCGTGCGTTGCGAGAAATGCATGTGTTTTTCCTCAATCCCCGGCATGGGGAAACAGCCCCTAAGATGGGCAGCGCTGCTTAAAAGTGAAGCCGTAAACGGGAACAGCGGCTGCGGCCCTCAGTCGCGGGGATGTGACGATTAAGCCGGTTGGGGGCTTGAACCTTACGAAAACTCAGTAGTTTTCCGGACTGACGTGCCTGGCCGGATGGGGGTTGGTGACGGCTCCAAGGATGGGTTCAAGGATGCTCAACGCCACACCGCCGACCGGCGGAGATTGCGTTGTTTCCTCGGCAAGGAGCGCCTGATCCATCGTGTGGGCCCCGAGTTCACACATCGCCTGCGTTGCGACATCGCCGCGCCGAACGCACTCCCTGGCCAGGAATTCGAACTGCGCGCGCGCCTGCCGCAAGGTCTCCTTCGGCACGACCGCGCTGTTTGCTCCGTGCTCTCTGCTCTCCTGCACCATCGCATCGCGGTCCCGGGATGGGGCCGGCGAATCATCCGGTGCGTCCGCTCGCTGATCGGCGGCGGCAACACCGAGCTGGCTGATCCGCTCGAACGCCGATCGAAGCTCCTCCCGCGTGGTTTCGAGCGCCTCGATCCGTTGCTGCAACTCCTCACGTTCGTTCGCGGTCGCAACGCGGAGCGCCGCCAGTTCGTCCTCGCGCGAACCCAGCCTGGATTGCCAATCGCCACGCTCTCGATCAAAGGCAAGCCGAAACTCGGCCATGACGGCCTCGCTCTGCGTCAGCTTCGCCGAGAGTTCGTCGCGCTCGCGCAGAAACTCGCTGCGCTGCTGTTCGATCTGCCTGATGCTCGCCTCCAGGCTTGCCTTCAGCGCGACGCGCTCCTGATCGAACCCCGCGCCAAGCTCGGCAATGGCCGATTCGTGCGCTTGCGATCTGGTCAGCGCCGCTTCCTGTTCACGCTTCAACGCGTCTTGTTCCTGCTTCAGCGAATTGCCGAGTTCGAGCAGTTGCGCGTCCCGTTCCTGCAGCGTCGTCCTGAGCGTATCGCGCTCGGCGATGATGAAACCGGAGAGTTTGACGTGGCGCTCGATATCATGCCGCAGGCTTGCGCATTCGGTTTCCAGCTCGTCATTCTGATGGGTCAGCGTTTCGTACTTGTATCGCCAGAGCTGCTCTTCATCGAAGGATCCGGAAACGCGCGCCATCAGCGTGTCGAGCAGATCGGCCGCCCGCATCAGATATTCGGCGCTTTGCCCGTTCGACATCAGGCCGGCGAAACGGCGCAGGAAATGCGACGTTGCCGCGGCTTCTGCCGGATCCGGGATCGGGGCGGGATCTGTCATGCAGCTTGCCTTCTTGAACAGCATCAGCGCCGTCGGTGGCGAGGCCGGCACCGGCCGGACACCTTAACCCCGTTCAGAACGGCAAATGTATGGTGGCGGTAGAATTCCGCCGAAAACCCCGGGAACGGGGACCCGTTCCCGCTTCACAATAAGTCCTGAAAAAACCGCCGCGAGCCGGACCGGCGTCACGACGCCGTCATGGTCTCCTTCACTTTCGCGACCAGCGCACTGAGCGCAAAGGGTTTTGCGAGGAAGGCGAACTGCTCGTTTTCCGGCAGGCTCTTGTCGAAGGCTTCCTCGGCATAGCCGGACACGAAGATGATCTTGAGATTGGGATTGCGCTGCCGCATTTCCTTGAGCAGCGTCGGGCCGTCCATTTCCGGCATCACCACGTCGGACACCACGAGATCGACGGCGCCGTTCTTTTCCTCCAGCGCCTCCATCGCCTCAAGGCCGTTGGCGGCCTCGATCACGCTGTAGCCGCGCGAGCGAAGCCCGCGCGCGTTCAGCGAGCGCAGGCCGTCCTCGTCTTCCACCAGGAGGATGGTGCCCTGCCCGGTTAGATCGGCCTGCGGCTTCGGCGGCTCAACGGCGGCTTCCCGCGCGGCGCCATTGCTGACCTGCGGTTCGGGAGCCGCTTCCAGCTCCGGCCGATGGCGCGGCAGGAAGATGCGGAACGAGGTGCCTTCTCCGGCCTTCGAATCCACGTAAATGAAACCGCCGGTCTGCTTGACGATGCCGTAGACGGTCGACAGGCCGAGGCCGGTGCCCTTGCCGACTTCCTTGGTCGAGAAGAACGGCTCGAAGATCTTGTCGACGATCTCGGCCGGGATTCCGGTGCCGGTGTCCGACACGTCGATCCGGACGTAGTCCGCCGCCGGCATGCCCTTGTAGGACAATTGCGCGGCCTCATCGATCGTGACGTTGCTGGTCTTCACCGTCAGCTTGCCGCCATCGGCCATCGCGTCGCGGGCGTTGACCGCGAGATTGACGATCACCTGCTCGAATTGCGAGACGTCGACCTTCACCGGCCAGAGATCGCGCCCGTGCACGAGGTCGAGCTTGACCTTCTCGCCGATCAGGCGGCGCAGCAGCATGGTGAGGTCGGAGAGCGCATCGCCGAGGTCGAGCACCTGCGGCCGCAGGGTCTGGCGGCGCGAGAACGCCAATAGCTGCCGCACCAGCGTCGCGGCCCGCGTGGCGTTCTGCTTGATCTGCATGATGTCCTGGAACGACGGATCGGTCGGCTTGTGCGCGTTCAGCAGGAAATCGTTCGCCATCATGATGGCGGACAGCACGTTGTTGAAGTCGTGCGCGATGCCGCCGGCGAGCTGACCGACCATGTCCATCTTCTGCGACTGGTTGATCTGGTTCTCCAGCGTGCGCCGCTCGGTGGTCTCCAGGATGTAGACGATGGCAGCTTCGGTTTCCCGCTCGTCTTCCTCGACCGCGGTGACGAAATATTGCCCCCAGCGCTCCTTCGCGCCGTCGAGCATGGCCTCGACCGGCGCGATGTCGCCCTGTCCTTCGGCCGCCTGGTTGATCGCCGCGATCAAGAGGCTGCGGTCGCGGGCGTTCACGGTGCGGAAGATCGACTTGTTCGCCGCGCCATCCGCGCTCAGGCTTTGCGCCAGCTTGGCGAAGCGGGCATTGGCGCGCACCACCGCGCCGGCGCGGTCCACGGTGGCAATTGCCATCGGCGTATGGTCGAAGAACCGCATGAAGCGGACCTCGGCGGCGCGCTCCGGATCGGAATGCTCGTCGCGCGCGCGGCTGATCACCAGCGTCCGCGACGCGCCGGGCACGCCGTCGGCGCCGAACGCCAGCTTGTGATAGAGCCGCACCGGCATGGTCTTGCCGTTGCGCATGCGCAGGTCGATGTCGAGGACTTCGGTCTTGACTTCGCCCGGCACCGCCACGATCGAGGTCAGCAGCGACGCGCCGTCGCCCGAGACGATATCGGTCAGCTTCAGGCCGCCCGACCCGATCTCGGCGAGGTCATGATCGAGCCAGCCCGCCAGCGTCGCATTGACATAGCCGATGTCGCCGGCGGGACTGACCGAGAAGAAACCGCAAGGCGCGTGATCGAGATATTCGATCGCGTGCTGCAGTTCCTTGAACACGTCTTCCTGGCGTTCGCGGTCGCGCGTGATGTCGGCGATCGACCACACCGAATATCTTGCCTCCCGCTTGCTGGCGCCGAGCGGACGGACCCGCATCCGCAGCCAGCGGCCATGGGCGCCGTCCTGGCCTGCGATCCGGACTTCCTCCTGCTGCCGCTTGCCCTCGCGCGCCGCCTTGAGCAGGCGGAATACCGCTTCCGACACATCGGGATTGCCGATGAAGACGCGCTCGATCGGGCGCACCTCCTGGGCGCTGGCGGCCCCCGTCAGCGAGAGATAAGCGGCATTGGAATAGACCACATGGCCGCGGGAATCGGTCACCGCGAGCCCGTCATAGGCGTGATCGGCGATGCGGGCCATGACCGGATCATCGGCGGTACGGTCGGTGAAACGGATGATGCCGGCGGCAAAGGCGAACAGGTTGAACAGCCCGACCATCGCCAATAGCGCCAGCACGCCGAGAATATAGGGCTGGGCCTGGGCACGGCCGATGGTCATCAGCACGACCGCCGTCGCGACGATGCCGGCGGCCACCAGCAGCACCAGCACGATGCTGCCGCTCCGGCGTGCCGGCTCGGGGGCCGCGAAGCGCTCGGGGGTCGGATGGCTGTCGGTTTCGGCGGTCATGTCAGAGAACGCTGCCCATCGGCATGGATGTCACACGCAAACCCGATCGGTCCGGGAAACGCCCGGATTCGGGGCACGCGCCTTGAGTGCCTGAATCGGACCGGCCAGCGCAAGCCCGGCAAGCGCCTATTTGACGGTTTAAGGGCATTTCAGGCCGGTTTCCGCTCCATTCGTCAGTGGCGCCGGGCGCCGACCCCGCGCTTCAGCCCCATCACGAAGCCAATGATTTCGGCGACCGCTTGATAGTGCTCGACCGGGATTTCGTCGTCGATCTCGACGGTTGCATAGAGCGCGCGGGCCAGCGGCACGTTCTCGACGATCGGAATGTCGTGTTTGGTGGCGATTTCCCGGATCTTGAACGCCATGTTGTCGACGCCCTTGGCGACGCAGACCGGCGCCGACATGCCGCGGTCGTAGGACAACGCCACCGAATAGTGGGTCGGGTTGGTGATGATCACGCTGGCCTGGGGTACGGCCGCCATCATGCGCTTCTTCATGCGCTGCTGGCGCAACTGCCGGATCTTGCCCTTGATGTGAGGGTCGCCTTCGGACTGCTTGAACTCGTCCTTGATCTCCTGCAGCGACATTTTCTGCCGCTCGAACCATTGCCGGTACTGGAAGAAGTAATCGGCGATCGCAACCGCGGCCAGCATCGCGACCACCGCGCCCATCACCTGCAGCGTCAGGTTGGTGGTGACGCCGAGGATCGCCGACGGATCGAAGGCCAGGAACGATTCCAGCCGATGGCGCTCCGGCCACAGCACCGCCATCATGACGGCGCCGAGCGCGACCAGCTTGAATATGCCCTTGAGGAAGTTGGCCAGCGCCTGCTTGCCGAAGACGCGCTTGAAGCCGGCGGCGGGCGACACCTTGCTGAATTTGGGCGTGAGCGATTCCGACGACCAGACCAGCCGGTGCTGAATCATGTTGCCCGCGATGGCCGCGATCATCAGCATCAACAGCGGCACGCCGACCGCCGCCAGGATGGCGATGCCAAGCGTATTGCCGAGTTGCAGCAGCGCCGTGCCGTCGGCGCGCAGCGTTCCGGAATTGGCGATCAGGTTGCGCAGCGGCGTCAGGATGCCGCCGCCGACCGAGCCCGAGAAGGTCGACAATACCAGCGTCGCGCCCGCGATGATGAACCAGGTGTTGACCTCCTGGCTCTTGGCAACGTCTCCCTTCGCATGCGCGTCGTCGAGACGTTTTTGTGTAGGGTCTTCTGTTTTGTCGTCGTTGTCGTCGGCCATCGCCGCACCCTGGCTTTCGTTTTACCTGAGAGGTGTCAGGTCGTGCATGACGCCGGTGAAGTAGTTCAGATAGGTCCCCATCATCGCCGTGATGACGAGGGCGAGGATGCCAAAGCCGATCATGATCGAGAGTGGCACGCCGACGAAATAGACCTGCATCGCCGGCATCAGCCGGGCCAGAATGCCGAGACCGAGATTGAAGACGAGGCCGAACACCAGGAACGGCGCCGACAATTGCATGCCGATCTTGAAGGCGGCCGCGAAAGCCCGGGTGGCGAGGGCTGCGACATCGCCGGATGGCATCGTCTCCCCCGGCGAGAATATCCGATAGCTCTCGTTCAGCGCCGCGATGACCAGATGATGGCTGTCGGTGGCGAACAGCAGCGTCATGCCGAGAAGGGTGAGGAAGTTGCCGATCAAGAGGCCCTGCTGGCCCTGGGTCGGATCGACCGCGGTCACGAAGCCGAGGCCGAGCTGCTGGGCGATCACCGAGCCCGCGACCGCCAGCGCCGACAGGGTTACGCGCGCGGTAGCCCCCAACACCAGGCCGATGACGATCTCGTGCACCATCAGGACCCCCATCGCGCTCATCGAGGTCAAATCGATCTGATAGGCGGCGCGGTGCAGCGGCAGGATGATCAGTGTCAGCAGCAGCGCGATCGCAAGCTTGATCCGGACCGGGATATTGCTCTCGCCAAACCCCGGCAACAGCATCACCATCGCCCCCACGCGGGCGAACACCAGCATGAAGGTGGCGGCAAGGGCCGGCAGGAACGAGATATCGATGCGCATGACCTAGCCACAGTGCATCAACCGCCTATGATTCGCGACGATATCCGCATCATGTGCGCCTGCAGCGAATCCGCCATGAACGGCAAAGCCAGCAGCAACGTCACGAAGATCGCCAGGATCTTCGGCACGAAAATCAGGGTCTGCTCCTGGATCTGCGTCAGCGCCTGGAACAGCGACACCACGACGCCGACCACGAGCCCGACCACCATCAAAGGCGATGACACCACGACGATGGTCCAGATCGCATCGCGCGCCACGTCGAGGGTTTCAGCACCGGTCATTTGTTGTTCTCGCTCTTCTACTGACAGCGTCATTCCGGGATGGTGCGCAAGCACCAGACCCGGAATCTCGAGATCCCGGGTTCGCTGCGCGCCCCGGGATGACGTCCAAGAGGACGTCAGATCGGCATCTTCATGATGTCTTCGTAGGACTGGATCACCCGGTCGCGCACCGACACCAGCGTCGAGACCGCGACGTCGGTCTCGGCCACCGCCGTCACCACGTCCATGACGTTGGCCTTGCCCGACGCCATCGCCATGGTCTGGGAATCGGATTTCTTGCCGGCTTCCATGACGCTGCCGACGGCGTCCTTGAGCAGCGCGCCGAACGACGGGCCGCCCGACGTCTGAGTGCCCTTCTCCGCGCCGCCGGTTTCCATCATGCGCGAAAGCGCGGCGTAGGCGTTTGCTGCAACGGTCGGTGAAGCCATGGTCTATGATTCCTGTTTCAGGCCTTGAGGATGTCGAGCGTGCGTTGAATCATCCGGCGCGTGGCGCTGATGATGTTGAGGTTGGCTTCGTAGGACCGCTGGGCTTCGCGCATGTCGGTCATTTCGACCAGCGGATTGACGTTGGGATATTTGACGTTGCCGGCCGCATCCGCCGCCGGATTGCCCGGCTCGCTCTTGATGCGGAACGCCGACTGGTCGGTGCGCACCTTGCCGAGCGTCACCACCTTGGCATCGAGCGTGCGGTCGAGCGTGGAGGAGAAGGTCGGCACCTTGCGGCGATAGGGATCGCCGGCGGCATTCGGCGCGGTCGAGTCGGCGTTTGCGATATTTTCCGAGATCACCCGCATCCGCCCGGCCTGCGCGCGCAGGCCCGAGGTCGCGATGCTCATCGAGCGGGCGAAGTCACTTCCGTCATCTGCCATGATCCGGTTCCCCTAAACAGCGCGTCAGCGCTTTCCGATCGCGGTTTTCAGAAGCCCGAGGCTGCGGCTGTAGAGCGAGGTGGCCGCCGCGTAGTCCATCTGGTTGGCGGAGACCTTCATCATCTGGTCCTCAAGGTTGACGGCGTTGCCGGCCGGCCGGGTCAGGAAGCCGCTCTTGCCGCCGTCGCCGTCGAAGGTCTGCGCGCCGCCGGACACGCTCATATGGCTGGCGCTGGTCCGCATCATCGCCAGCGACCCCATGGTTCCGCCAACGCTGGATGTGGAACCCTTGGCGTCGAATTTCGGCTCGATGAGGTCGCGCGGCTTGAAGTTCGGGGTGTTGGAATTGGAGATGTTCTCGGCGAGGACGCGCTGGCGTTCCTGATGCCACTGCATCTTCGTGCGCAGCGCCGACAGGATCGGAAGGTCGTTGATGGCCATCGCGAGCGGCTCCCCGTTAACCTCTGGCAGACGCCGCCAGCTAGGCAGAATTTGCCCGGTGTATGGTTAACGGCTGGTTAAAATCCGCAAATCCGGCCGCTGACAGCCGCGGCGGGTGCCAAAATGAGCGCATTTTGTCACAAAAGCCGTATTAACCAGCAAAGGCCAACGCGGCCGAGCGCGTTCAGAAGTCGTTTTGGATCAAGCGATTCTTGGTCTATTAATTAATGGGCGGCAGGTTTTGCCGTGGGGAATTAAGGAATAGGGCTGATCTCGGGCGTGATTCGCCGGTCGATGGATCGCTTTGGAACATGATCCGGAAGGATCAAGTCCGAACCAGAGACAGATCCGCACTCGTCGAAGCGCATGTGAGAACGGCCCGAGGCCGGGGACCAGAGAATGCAGACAGCATATTTCCTCTTCGCATTCATCGCCGTGCTGGCGTTGATCGGCGTCGCCGCATGGCTGGTTCGCCGCTTCGCCAACAACCGTCTCGGCACCAACACCAATCGCGGACGGATGCCGCGGCTGGCGGTGATCGACGCCGCCGCCGTGGACGGCCGCCGCCGCCTGGTGCTGGTCCGGCGCGACAATGTCGAACATCTGCTGATGATCGGCGGCCCCAGCGACATCGTGGTGGAACCCAATATCGTCCGCGCCATGCCCGGCCGTGACCAGATGGCGCCGCGGCCCGCGGTCGCCGGCGAGCCGCCGTCACGCATAGCCCCCCTGCCGGATGCCGGCTGGAGCGACGATGGCGTGCGCGAACCGTTCGATCACGCCGAACCGCAAATGCCCGAGCCGCCGCCGCGCCCGGCACGGCCCGCTTTCGCCGATGAAGTCCGCCGTCCGGCGCCGCCACCGATGGCGGAACGCCGCAACGACCAGCGCAACGATCAGCGCAACGATCAGCGTAACGATCCCTTGGCCGGCTTTGCGCCGGAACCGCGGCCCGAGCCGGTCCCGCCCCGCATGAGCCGCAGCGAACGCACCGAGCCGATGGTGCCGCGGCCGCCGCGCCCGATGGAGCCGCCAAAGGCGCCGCCACCGATCCGCGCGACCGAACGTGCCGCGGCACCGCCGCTGCCACCACCGCCCCCCGCGCCTCCGCCGCCGTCCAGCGCCGACCAGAATCTCGCCGAAATGGCCCAGCGGCTCGAAGCTGCCCTGCGCCGGCCCGCCGAGGCCTCGATCGCGCCGCCGGTCGCCCCCGAGCCGCCGCCCGCGCGCCCTGCGCGCAGCGAGGCCCCCCCGCCGGCGCCGGCACCGCAAAAGAGCGGGTTTGAGAATCTCGAAGACGAGATGGCCTCATTGCTGGGCCGCCCGAAGTCTCCTTCGTGAGATCGGCGAAAGCCCCGCGTAGAGTTTTATTTTTTGTTACACTGATAGCCGCCGGATCGCTCGCCGATCCGGGTCTGGCGCAGGACATCAGTATCAATCTCGGCCAGGGCGGTGGCGGCGTTACCGAACGCGCCATCCAGCTGATCGCGCTGCTGACGATCCTGTCGATCGCGCCGTCGATCCTGATCATGATGACATCGTTCACCCGGATCGTGGTGGTGTTGTCGCTGCTGCGCACCGCCCTCGGCACCGCCACCGCGCCGCCGAACTCGGTGATCATCGCGCTGGCCATGTTCCTGACCGCGTTCGTGATGGGACCGGTGCTGCAAAAATCCTATGACGACGGCATCAAGCCGTTGGTCGCCAACCAGATCGGCGTCGAGGAAGCGCTGCAAAAGGCTTCCGTACCGCTGCGCGGCTTCATGCAGAAGAACGTGCGCGAGAAAGACTTGAAGCTGTTCATGGACATGTCGCGCGAGCCGCCGCCGGCGACGCCGGAAGATTTGTCGCTGCGCATCCTGGTGCCGGCCTTCATGATTTCCGAACTGAAGCGCGCCTTCGAGATCGGCTTTCTCCTGTTCCTGCCGTTCCTGATCATCGACCTCGTGGTCGCATCGGTGCTGATGTCGATGGGCATGATGATGCTGCCACCGGTCGTGGTGTCACTGCCGTTCAAGCTGATCTTCTTCGTGCTGGTCGACGGCTGGTCGCTGGTGGCGGGAAGCCTGGTGCAGAGCTACGGGAGTTAGCGCAGGATCTGGAAATAAGAAGAGCGGTTTTGATCCGTGGCGCGATCGACGGTCGGGAGCACCGTGGCGCCTGCCCGGTCAGCCGCAGCCGACGTCACCATGTTGATACCGTTGTCGGCAACCTCGCTCCTGCCGCCGAATTCCAGCGCGAACAGGGCGGCGGTCCCGAGCACGGCGATCAATACGGCGATCACGAACGGAACCAAAGCCCCGCGCGTGTTCTTCCTGGCAGTCTGCATCAAGTTGGTCCGTTTCTCGGCCTGGTCCATTCGGAAGCTACGATTTGGGATGGCGCAGGTTTCAATCAAGGGGCTCACAGATGACAAACGCGCGACTGGTAAATGCCGGAGATCTCCCCGCCCTGCTGGCGCTGTATGCCGATTGCGACGTCAGCAGGAGCGCGGAACCGGAGCGGGCCGGACAGATCTGGACGCAGACGCTGGCGCGCGAGGGACTGGCGATATTCGTCTCGGATGGAGGCGAGCGAATCGTCGCGACCTGCATGCTGATCACGGTGCCCAATCTGCTGCGCGGCGGCCGGCAGCACGGCATTCTCGAGAACGTTGCCACCCACCCCGATTTTCAGGGACGCGGCCACGGCCGCGCGGTGGTCTCAGCAGCCCTTGCCGAGGCGTGGAAGCAGGATTGCCATCACGTCCTGATGCAGAGCGGCCGCGCCGATCCGCGCGTGCATCGCTTCTACGAAGCTTGCGGTTTTGTGCCAGGGCTGCGCACCGCCTACTGCGCGAGACGGCCTGAGAATTAGGGTGGCGGGCCGAGCGGCCCCCTTACCTGCTCAGATCATACTGCTTGCTGAGGTGGTCGCCGATCTGCACCAGCATCGCGACGCATTCGGGATAGCCTGACTTGTCGATCGTCGCCTGTTCGGCGCTGGCGCGGAACTCCCAGGAATCGCCGTCGTGGAGCACGGAGATCTCCATTCCATCGGGGCAATCGGCATGGACCTTCAGTTCGGCTCTCGCCATCGCAACGAGTTCGGCTTCGGTCTTGAGTGGCTTGCTCATGGCGACGGCTCCCCCACCGGTGTCTTTGGCTTTTATGCGCACAAAGTGCCGCTTCCGAAGCCATCTGTCGAGGGATGAAACCACGGCGCGATACCTTGCCGCGCCGGTACCGCTTCGATCCTTTTCGATTGTTTTCGATCCCCGGCTCTCGAACAGGTAACCGGCAGCGACCAGGAAGCGCTATTTCGGG
Organism: Hyphomicrobiales bacterium; assembly: GCA_017305715.1. Lineage (GTDB taxonomy): Bacteria > Pseudomonadota > Alphaproteobacteria > Rhizobiales > Xanthobacteraceae > Bradyrhizobium. Next base: position 49,085 of record JAFKKG010000021.1, read on the forward strand.
ATATGCTTGGTGAATATCCGGACGACATAGCCCTTCACGGCCGGTGCCGCGTCGAACATGTCGGAGGCGATGCGCTCGATGGCATCGCGCAAGGCCATGAACTGCGCCTGCCTTGCGAGGCTCTCGGTGCCCTTGACGCCGGCGAGTTCGTCCATCGCGGCGTCGCTGATCTGGCAGTCGATCGTCTCGTCGTCATTTTGCATGGTGAACTTGAACGCCAGGCGTTCGGTATCGTGTCCTACAATACGTCCCCGGGTCAGCGGCATCGAGCGATCATCTTCCATGCGACAGGAAAAAAGCAGTAGCGGATTCGCGGCCAGGCGCCATGGTGCGAATGGCGCCATTAAAGCGCAAACCCGGCGGGCTTGCCTAGAGAGGGCTATCTGGCCGCGGCGGCTTGCCTTGTGCCTGATATCACCGGCAGGGAGCCGGTGTGGACCGGCTCGCCTTTGGCCGTTTCAGGCGATACCGGCGCGCGGGCGGTGGCGTCGGGGAAGCGGAGCTTCATTTCGCGGATGAACCCGTCGAGCGTATCGACGCTCGCGGCCATCTTGGCGATCGCGGAAAATTCGGCGCTGGAGGCCGCGGCCGGCTTGCTGGCAAGATCGAACGCCATCCGGTCGGTATCGCCGGACATCAGCGGCGCGTATTTCTCGCGGAAGCGCGCCAGCCCGATCGCATCCTCGGCAAGCGCGTAGCCGACAACCGCACGGATCACGTCGCCCTTCTCCACCGTATCGAGCGGTTTGAAGTCGCGCCAGCGATCGGCATAGTAAAGTTCGATTTGCTCGGAAGCCTCGCGCCAGCGCCGTGACGCCCAATAGATGTCGGAACGCAGCCTGATCGCCTCGCGTCCGGTGATGTTGGAGATGATGTCGAGCGCCAGGTCATGGCGTCCGACGTCGCTTTGCGCGCGCGCCTCGAGCAGCAGCCGCTGCTGCCGCAACTCGCCCGAGAGATCGGCGATGCGGGTGGTGCGCAGCGCCGCGATGGCGCGATCCGGCTTGCGGCTGGTCAGATAGACCGTGGCGAGGCGCGCCGCCACCTGGGCGCGCGCAGCGCCTTCCAGCCGCTTGTCGATCTGGTACTGCAACAGCTCGGCCGCCTGGTCGAGCAGATCGACCGCAACCAGCCGCTCGGCAAGGCGCCGGATCATCTCGTCGCCGCGGCGGCCGATCGGCGTCAGTTCGCGATGCTCGTAGAACATGCCGAGCGCATCGATCGGCTTCATATCGTCGCCCTTGGGGCTGAGAAACAGCTGCGCGAACAGCGCCGACGCCGCATCCTGGCTCTGCCGCGACAGTTCGGAATTCGGTTGCAGCCGCGTCGCGGTCCGGGTCGCGGCGAGCGATTCCTCGTAGCGTCCGGCATCGGCATAGAGCTGCGCCAGCGCCGCAAGCGTCTTCAGCTCGATCGCATCGCCGCGCCAGATCGCCGACAGCGTCTCCAGTTCGCGCAGCACGTCGGCTGGCCCGAGCTGGCCGCGCTTCTGGCGCAACAGGACTTCCAGCAGCTTGCCTTCGGCGGCGGCGGGCCGGTCGGCCGAGTTGGCGGCGAACCGGTAGGCATCGAGCGCGTCCTTGTCGTGGCCGAGCGCTTCGGCCAGCCGTCCGCTCAACACCGCGATCTCCGGCTTCATTTCCTTGGGGATACCGACCACTTCGAGCTCGCTGCGGCGGCGCGAGGCGCCGGCATAGTCTTTCACCTCGAGCGACGCCCGCATCGCATCCGTGGTCAGGATGCGCTGCATCTCCGGCGGCAAGGCCGCGATCGAGAACTCGGCGTTCTTGAATTTCTCGCGTGCCTCCGCCGATTTGCCCTGGCGTGCGAACGCCAGTCCCTTCCACAATTGGGAATCGTAACCGTTGCCGATCACCGGGCTCGCCAGCGCCTTCAGTCCCCGCTCCGGATGGCCGATCAGGATGCTGGCAACCGCATTGACCATCACGACGGCGGGGTCTTCGCTGCCGGCCTTGGAGTCGGACAGGATGAGGTTGGTCACGCCTCTGGCTTCGTGAAACATCCCCCTCGCCATGTAGAAATTGGCAAGGTCGAGCCGGGCCTGCGCCAGACTGTCGTCGCCGGCGGCGGCCACCGCCTTGACCAGCGCGTCCAGCCGCGGAATAAATTTCTCTTCGCGGTTCTTGCGCCATTCGTTGGCGTCGAACAACGGCCGCACCGCGGCGGTAGCGCGTTCGGCGGCGACATCGGCCGATGACAGGGTCAGGCCTCCGGGCCGGCCGAGCATCACCTTGTCCGAGCCGACCTCCGCGGTGATATCGTCGGAATTGGGGTGAATGACGACGCCGTGGACGGATTCCAGCAGCGACAGCTCGACGAAATCCTGCCGCTTGATGAAGCCGCGGGTCGGCGGCGGCGCGGTGACGACCAGCAGCGTGTCGCCGGCGTCGGGATCGAGCAGCCGATGCATGAGGCCGGGGTTGGCCAGCGGCACCGTGACGTTGGCTTGCGCCGGATCGGTGATGTTACGCAGCACCTGCAACGGTAATGGCGAGGATTGCATCCGATCGGCGAATGTCAGCGTCCAGGCCGTGCGGCTATCGCTGTCGAGCGACGGCATCTGCGGACGGTTGAGGCGAATGCGGATGGCCTGACCTTTTTCCAGCGGCAACCGGCTGACGTCGCCGATGATCGCCCCACCCTTGGCGCGGATCTGTTCGACGTCGATCGGCCCGGTCTGGTCGAACACCAGCCACACCGTATCGGCGCGGCGGAACAGCGCCGCCGGCGTCGGTGCGGTGAAGGCAAAGGTCACGCGCAGGCCGTCGCTGTCGCGCCGCGCTTCCACGGTCGCCGCGGGCGCCTCGGCTTTGTTCGGGACCTCGACGCTCTTCTTCGCCGGTGCGGGTTTCGGCGCTTCGGTTGCCGCCGCGGGCTTTGTTTCCGAAGGCACCGCCACTTTCGGCGTCTCCACGGGAGCCATCTTCCCGGGCGCGGGCTTCTCGGACACGATGGGCATTTTTTCGGCGGCAGGCGCCATCTCGACCACAGGGGCCACCTTCTCCACCCGGGGCGTAACAGGCTCGGCGACCGGCGTTGCCTTCTCGGGCGCGCCAGGCACGGCCTCGGACGCCGGCGGTTCGCCGGGCCTGATCTCGATCCTGGCCTGTTCGGCGATCGTCTCCGATGTCGCCGGCGGAAGCTGCGGAGGCTGCTGCGGCGGCATGGAATCGTTCAGCGGCTTGCCGGGGGCGGTCGCCTGGGCCGCCGCGATCTGCGCGGCAATACCCGACCTGGCCGGGACATGCGCGACGGCCGGAGCCGGCGCCTGTTCCGCGGCCGCCGCCTTGTCCGCCTGCTGGAAGGCAACGTCGATGACGTAGTTCTTCTCTTCGCGGAAGGAGTGCACGTCGACGTCGCCGATCAGCACGATATCGACCGCCGAAGAGTCGCCATCGGTGCGCTGGGTGATCGAGGCGATATTCGGCGGCGCCGCCACCTTGGCGTCGGCCAGATCGAACGCGAGCACGTTGTTGAATTGCAGCGTCAGTTTCTGGTCGTTCAGCACCGAGGAAACGTTGACGCCGTTCGGCATTTCAAAGACGAAGCGGACGAAGGTCGGCTGCACCGAGGCGCGGACCCGCACCGGCGGCTTCTTCTTGGCCGCGGCGACCGCAAGCTGGGCGCGCAGCGCGCGCTCGGCGGCGCGGGCCCGCGCGGCCAGTTCGCGAATGACGTCGGCCGGCAGCGGCGGCGGCGGGCCGGTCCAGCCGTCGGGCAGGAAGTCGACGAAGATCCGCTCGCCGGCCGTCATGGTGTTGATCGTGGCTCGTCGCGCCAGCGACAGCCGGATCGCCGATCCATCGGGGTCGCGCCGGGCCGAGCCGACATAATCCGGCACCGCGTCGCTCAATTTGTCGACGGGAATGTCGACCGGACGCTTGAAGCGGATCACGATGATCGAGCCGGCGGTGATGACGTCGGACTCGACGTCCTCGGCAAGCTTCAGCACCAGCCGCGCATAGCCACCGGAGGCGGTGAACGTCGCTTCGCCCTTGACGAAATCCTGCTGATTTCCCTGGGCCCGGACGGGAGATGCGATCGTCAAACCGGCCAGCGCAAGCAGAACGAAAATCCAGCAAGAGGCGCCAAGGCAATGCCAGGCCCTCCGCGCCAATGCGCGGCCCTGCGACCCAATTCCAGCGGCAGCCCTTTGCCCCATCCAGGATGTCTTTCAGACTTCAACGATTGCAGCCGCGAAGCGCCCTCGCGCTCGCGTCTGAATCTTGAATTGGCCGGCTTAAGGTTTTGTTAAATATGGCCGTCAATTGGGCTTTTGCTGCAGGATCTTGCCTTCGATTTTCGGCAATTCGGCCGTCGCGGCCGATTTGTCGGTCCCGGCCCGGCGCGCCAGTTCCACCGTCAGCCGCTCGGCCGCCTCCGGCTGCATCAGGCCGAGAATGTCGGACATCTTGCGCGGCGCGATCTGCGAGGCGATTTCATAGAGCACGGACATTTCCAGCCGGTCGAACACCTTGGCGGCGTCCTTTGGCTTCATGCTCTCATACATGGTGATGATGCCCTTGAAGCGGGCGGCTTCCGCTTCGGCCTTCTGCCCGGTCGCGGTTGATATCCGCGCCTCGGTGGCCTTCATTTCCTCGACGCGTCCCTCGATGCGCTTCTCGGCCGATTTCAGCAGACTCTCGCGGATCTCGATTTCGCGCGCGCGCTGCTCCAGTTCCTGGCGCCGGGCCTGCAGCCGCTCGAGAATGGCGCGCTCCGACGGCGATACCGACTGCTGGTTGGGTTCGGGAAACACCACCGTGCCGCTCTGCTGCGGCGGCGGCTCGGCGGCGGTGGGCGTGGCCGGCTTCGCCGGCTCCTTCGGCGCGCCGTGGGTCGATCCGGTGATGTCGACGGCATCCGCCTTGGATATCCTGGCGCCGCCGCCCGGAAAGTTGAGGGTGTCCTGCGCCCACGACTTCCTGGCCGGCTGCGGCTGATAGTCGAATACGTATCCGCCATCGAGGACGAGGCCGGCCACCTTCAGCACCACCAGGCCGAAGATGGCGACCAGCACCACCGGAATGACACGGATGTCGCGAAATGATTTCATGCAGCCAGGCCGCTGGCCCTTCGGCGTTCCGCGAATGCTTCGGCCGCCGCGGCAACCGCTTTGGCACTCGAGACCTTGGGCGCGGCGGGTTGCGGCTCCGGCTCCTGCGGCAGCGGCCGCGCCGCAATGGCGATCTTGGAGAGGCGGCGGATGACGCCGTCGCCCTCGGCCAGCATGCCCTTCAGCTGCGTGGACATCTGGGAAGCCGCGGTGAGCTGGCTACCGAGATGTTCGTTGACGTCGCGAACGGTATGCTTGAGGCCACCGATCGCGCGCTCGGCGATTTCAGTCGCGGTGATCAGTTCGCCGATCGTGGCTTTCAGCGAGTGCTCGTCCGCCTTCAGCCGCTTCAGGCGCGCGTTGAGCAGCATGCAATAGCCGATCGTGAGCATCAGCAGCACCGCCACCAGACTCTCGATGATGATTCCGAGGGAATGACTCATTGTGCCTCCATCAATTTGGTTTGCTCGTCGGCCTTCTCGAACATCGCGAAGGTGGTATTCGGTTTGCGCAGCTGCTTGGTGACGCGGATGGCGACGCGGTCGCCGACCCGGCCCATGCGTCCTTCGGTCAGCACGACGTTGCCGCAGCGCACCGACACCAGCGCGTCCTTTTTCATTTCCAGCGGCAGCGTATCGCCGACCTTCAGCTTCATCAGCTGCTTGAGCGGAACGTTGGCTTCATACAGCACGGCGTCGACGGCGATCTCGGCCTGCGCGACCTCGGTGGCGAAATGGCCTTCCCAGATCGGGTCACGGCCGAACTTTTCGCCCATGAACATCTGCAGCAGCACCGGCCGGATCGGCTCGATGGTCGCATAGGGCAGCAGCAGCTCGATGTTGCCGCCGCGGTCTTCCATGTCGATGCGCAGCCGCACCAGGATCGCGGCGTTGGCGGGCCGCGAGATCGCGGCGAAGCGCGGATTGGTCTCCAGACGATCGATCGAGAACGTCACCGGCGACAGCGGCCGGAACGCCTGTTCGGCATCGGCCAGCACGACCTCGACCAGGCGCTTCACAAGGTTGGTTTCGATCGTGGTGTAGGGACGGCCTTCGATGCGCAGCGAGGTCTGGCCGCGGCGGCCGCCCAGCAGCACGTCGATGATCGAATAGATCAGGCTCGAATCGACGGTGGCGAGGCCGAAATTTTCCCACTCCTCGGCCTTGAACACGCTGAGCACGGCCGGCAGCGGAATCGAATTCATGTAGTCGCCGAACCGCACCGAGGTGATGCGGTCGAGCGAGACCTCGACGTTGTCGGAGGTAAAATTGCGCAAGCTCGTGGTCATCAACCGCACCAGGCGGTCGAACACGATTTCGAGCATCGGCAGACGCTCGTAGGACACCATCGCCGAATCGATGATGGCGCGAATGCCGGAATGCTCGTCGAGATTGACGTCGCCGACGGTGAAGCCGAGCAGATTGTCGATTTCTTCCTGCGACAGAACCCGCTCGCCGCCGGCCTTGGTGCCGAAATCGCGGCTGCCGTCCTCGACCATGGCGGCCCATTGCAGCGCCATGCTCTCCGAGAGTTCATTGGCCGCGGCTTCTTGCGCCGCCGCCGCAGGGTCCTCGGAATCGAGCGAGGCTTCCCATTGGGCGGCAATGGCGTCCTGGTCGAGGTCCTTATCGGCCATGATGTGAGACCTGCTGCGTCACTGGACGATGATTTCCTTGAACAGCACCGCGTTCACCTGCTGCGGCGCCAGCGCCAGGTTGACGCGCTTGGTCAGTTCCTCCTTGAGGCGGAACAATCCGGCCGAGCCGTTGATGTCGCTGGGCCGCAATTCGCGCAAGTAAGTCTGGAACAGGTCGGTGACGCGCGGCAGCGTCGGCTTGATCGCCTCGAGCTGCTTGTCTTCCTTGATCTCAAGCACGACCTTGACCTTGAGATATTGCACGCGCTCGCCGGGAGCGCCGACCAGATTGACCATCATGTCCGGCACTTCGACAAAGGACGGCGGCTTCGGCGGCGGCGCCTCGGCATGTTTCTCGTCGCCATGGTGACCGCGCATCAGGAAGAACCAGCCCGCGCCGGCGCCGAGAATGGCGACGAAGCCTGCGGCGGCAATGATCAGCTTGAGCTTGCCCTTCTTGGCCGGAATGGCTTCCGCGCCATCGGCAGCACCTTCCGCTTCGTTGTCCGCCATTGCCCCGCCCGATCCATTTGGGAGCGAACGCGATTGCCACCAGCCGGACCGTGATGAGGCCCAAGACGCGATACAAAGCCGCCAGCGCATCCGCGCGCTCTACACGTGCAACGCTAGGGTAATAATGGTTAACGGAACCTTTCCATTGCACCCCAACTAGGAAAAATCTGCCGGGCAAACATGGTCAACAAGACCTTTCTGCCGCCCGCAATCGCCCCGACAAAACACCTAACCCTTTCGAAAACCGTCACTTTCCAAACTGGCACGGCTTTCGCTGAGGACTTGGCGGACCACGGGCTTGGGAGAGCCTGGGCGGTTCAAGAGATCGGCGGGCCCCGCTTGGGAGAGCAGCACGCCGGAATCGATCAAGGGGAGAACCACCGATGGAGAATACGCTTCTCGTCGGATTATCGCGGCAGATGGTGCTGGAACGGCAGATGGATGTCGTCGCCAACAACGTCGCCAACGTCAACACCAACGGCTTCAAGGCCGACCGGTCGTTGTTCGAGGAATATCTGCGCTCGCCCGCGCGTGAAGACAATTTCATGCGCAGCGACCGCCGCGTGTCGTTCGTGCAGGACCGCGCCACCTTCAAGGATTTCGCCGCCGGCAATACCGAGCTGACCAAGAACCCGCTCGACATCTCGATCGACGGCAAGGCCTTCCTGACGGTGCAGACCCCGGCCGGCGAGCGCTACACCCGCGACGGCGGCCTGCAGATCAACAATCAGGGCCAGCTCGTCACCTCCGGCGGCCATCCCGTGCTCGGCGCCTCCGGCCCGATCGTGTTCCAGCCGACCGACAAGGCCATCAACATCGCCGCCGACGGCACCATCACCGTCCTCGAAGGCACCGGCCGCGTCGACTCGGTCCGCGGCAAGCTGCGGCTCGCGTCATTCGCCGACGCCCAGAAGCTCGTGAAGGAAGGCAGCAACCTCTATTCGGCCGGCCCGGGCGTCACCGCCCAGCCCGACACCACCTCGCGCGTCCGCCAGGGCTTCATCGAAAAATCGAATGTCAATTCGGTGCAGGAGATGAGCCGCATGATCGAGATCACGCGCGCCTACACCCAACTCTCCGCCCTGCTGCAGCAGCAGAGCGACCTGCACAAATCCGCAATCGAGAAACTCGCCGACGTTCCGGCATAACCTGAAGGTTTGATCGATGCGTGCACTCTACACAGCCTCGACCGGCATGGCGGCACAGGAACTCAACGTTCAGGTGATCTCCAACAACATCGCGAACATGCGCACCACCGGCTACAAGAAGCAGCGCGCCGCGTTCCAGGACCTGATCTACGACCACGTCCGCCGGGTCGGCGCGCAGGCCTCGGACCAGGGCACCATCGTGCCCGTCGGCGTCGACATCGGCGGCGGCGTCAAGACCGTCGGCACGCCGCGCCTGATGGGCCAGGGCACGCTGATGCCGACCGGCAACGAGCTCGACATCGCCATCCGCGGCGAAGGCTTCTTCAAGATCCAGGTTCCCGACGGCACCTATGCCTATACCCGCGACGGCTCGTTCATGATGGACGCGCAGGGCCGCGTCGTCACCGCGCAGGGCAATCCGGTGCAGCCGACCATCACGATACCGCAGAGCGCGTCGGGGCTTGCCATCAACGCCCAGGGCCAGGTCTCGGTCTTGTTGCCGGGATCGACCACGCCGACCACGGTCGGGCAGATCGGCCTGACGCGCTTCATCAACAAGGCCGGCCTCAATCCGATCGGCGACAATCTGTTCACGGACACGCCCGCTTCCGGCACGCCGCAGGACGGCATCGCCAACACCGACGGCTTTGGCGACATGCAGCAGTCCAACCTCGAACAGGCCAATGTCGAGGTCGTCACCGAGATTTCCGACCTGATCGCCGCGCAGCGCGCCTACGAGATGAACGCCAAGGTGATCAGCGCAGCCGACCAGATGCTGCAATCCACCTCCAACATGTTCCGCTGAGGATCCGTCATGATCGCCCGCACGTTCCTCACCGCCATCGCGCTGCTCGCGGCCCAGGCCACGGCAGCGCTCGCGCAAGCCCGCCCCGACCTCATCGAGGCGCCCGCCTTGCGCGCGGCCGTCACGGTCACGGGCGATCTGGTGCGGATCGGCGACATCATCGACAACGCCGGAAGCGCGGCGCAGATCGCGATCTACCGCGCGCCGGATCTGGGCACCACCGGCTCGCTGCCGGTCGCGCAGGTGCTCACCACGTTGCGGTCGCATCAGGTGATCGGTGTCGACACCCGCGACTTGAAGGAAATTTCGGTCACCCGTCTCGCCCGCACGCTCGCGGGCAAGGACATCGAAGCGCAGATCGCGCGCACGCTGGAGCGCAAGAACGGCCTCGGCGAGGCCGCCAATCTGAGCCTGACGTTCGACCGCGACCCCGGCGATATCCGGCTGGACGCCTCCAACACCGGCGACATGCAGGCCACCATCACGCGCTTCGATCCGCGCAACGGACGCTTCGACGTCACCTTCGAAATCTCCAACGAAAGCGGCACGGCGCCGACCAAGCTGCGCTTCACCGGCTCGGCGGTCGAGACCGTCGAGGCCGCGGTGCTGGCGCGCGGGATCGAGCGCAACGAAGTGCTGAAATCCTCCGACGTCATGATCGAACGTCGCCCGAAGGCCGAAGTCGGCAGCGACCCCGCCACGCGCGACCGCGCCGTCGGCATGCAGGCGCGTCGGCCGTTGCGCGCCGGTCAGGCCGTCAGGGTCGCCGATCTCGCCAAGCCGGACCTCGTGCAGCGCGACCAGAACGTCACGTTGATCTACGAGACCCCGGGCCTCTATCTCACCGTGCGCGGCAAGGCGCTGGAGAACGGCACCGAAGGCGACGTCGTCAATGTGATGAATTTGCAATCCAAGCGGACGATCTCCGGCACCGTCACCGGCCGCGGCCAGGTGTCGATCACGGCCGCCGCGCCGCGCCCGGCGGCTGCCGCCGACGCCACCTCCTCGCTCGGCGCGTCCGGGCAAGCCGCCCCCGTTGCCGTCGCCAATGCCGGTTCGTCAGTCGCTCAAAAAGCCGAGTAATGTAAATGTCAGTTCCCCGTATCAACCGCTTCCTTCTCTCCGGCGCCCTGCTGGCGCTGGCAGCCCTCGCCAGCGGTTGCTCCTCGATCGACCGTCTCTCCCAGATCGGCGAGAAGCCGAAGCTGACGGAGATCGAGAATCCGACCACGCAGCCCGGCTACAAGCCGGTGCAGATGCCGATGCCGAAGCCCGAGCAGGCTTCCTACAATGCGAACTCGCTGTGGCGGAACGGTTCGCGTGCGTTCTTCCGCGACCAGCGCGCCGCGCGCGTCGGCGACATCATGACCGTGACCGTCAACATCACCGACAAGGCCAACATCGCCAACGAGACCCAGCGCAGCCGCACCAACAAGGAAGACTCCGGCATTACCAACTTCATCGGAGCCCAGACGATCACGCAAGCCAACAAGATCCTGCCGGGCCGGATCCTGACCGCGGACTCCACGGCTTCCAGCGACGGCAAGGGGTCGGTCAACCGCCAGGAAGCGTTGCAGACCAACGTCGCCGCGGTGGTGACGCAGGTGCTGCCGAACGGCAATCTGGTGGTGGAAGGCAAGCAGGAGATCCGCGTCAACTTCGAAATCCGCGAACTGATCGTCGCCGGCATCGTGCGGCCGGAGGACATCCAGAGCGACAACACCATCGATTCCTCGAAGATCGCACAGGCCCGCATCGCCTATGGCGGCCGCGGCCAGATCACCGACATCCAGCAACCACGCTATGGCCAGCAAGTGATGGACGTGCTGCTGCCGTTCTGAATTTGATCACGAGCTCCCACACATCATCGCGAACCTAGGCGCGATGACGTGTACCAACGCGGCCCTTGTCAGCTCCCCTGGCGAGGGCCGCGGTCGTTTCTGACAGATACCGACAGACTGAATGAAAACACCACTGTCTCGCAGATCGACCTGAAGGACTCGGGAATGCGCGAGAACATTGACACAGGGCTGACACAGGCCTGTTCCGGCTTTGATCTAGAGTATCCCCGAAAGCGCGTGTGCAATTGCGGCTTTGAACGTAAGGGCGAATTTTTAGCATGGCCCGCCTTTTTTTGACTGGCCTAACCGACGATCTCAATCCGGGTTGAAGAGGATGGCAACGTGGGGTAGCGTGCGGGATGAAGACGCTCTGGCAGGTTCGACCATTTCACGCGATCAGGCCCCTACTCGTTTGAAGTAGATGGCGACAAGATCAAATTCACTGCCGATCGTGAGGGCTATTTCGAATTCATCGGCGAGCCGCCCGCAGGACCGGGCATATTCGCCAACCGCATCGATGGAGAAAGGCAGACCGTAGCCATAGGCAGATATTCGAATCTACTTATGGCCGCCCCAACCAATATCGGAGATTTGCCGGAATGACATTCTTCGAAGCACTATTCCTATCCATGGTGATATCTTATTTTATCGTATTGAATATTTGGTCTTATGAAGAAGGCCGGAAAGATTGAATTGGACTGGAGCCTGCCTCAGTGACTACCGAGATTATTTCGAACAACCCATTGTTTACATCCGCGTTAGCAACGGCGTCCAGACGGCAAGTCTGCGCCGATATACTCCGCAAAAACCATCGCGAAGCCGTTCAGGCGCTAATCAATGGCAATGGCAATGGCATCCCTAGGATCAACCGATTTGAAGATCCACCAGATGTGTTCGAATCTCGCGTCGGCGACGGCCTAAATCTCCTTATCGAACATCTAGAGGGACGGAAACATTTCGGCGAACTCTACGCCGGTCAGATTGCCATTGAACTTATTCGACCAGAACTTCCATCCAGTGAAAATCTCGCTGTTTGTCGCGCTGCTGTGTCGCGCGACCTGGAGATACTTAGGAATCTTTTGGAGCCGCTCGCCGAGCGAGCAGACATTGATTACTTTGAGGCGCAATATCGAGATGCAACCGCGTCTTTAATAATCAATCCAACGCGGCACGTCAGAACACTTTTCGTCGGCGATTGCTTGATGGCAGAAGTTGCCACCTTTCTTCTCGGGCCACTTGCGAAGGAAGGTATTTCGATAGACCCATTCCCAATTAATGCGCGGGACCCTCAGGGCCTAAAGCAGGCGCTGGATAATCTTTCCAACCAACAATACGACTTGATTTTCTTCAGCCCGTTCAGCCACGCCCGTATACAAGAGTTGGAGATTTTTGCCTCCCCCACCAAAGGACTCATCGCGCAGTCAGAGCTTAAGGCTACGGTGGACGGCCTCATAGAGCAAACTCGAGCACTTATCGACTACCTAAGCGGGCGGTTCGAGTGCCCTATTTTCATCAACAACGGAGCGTTCCTCCAGCGCACCCAGAGCATGGTAAAGTCGCTCTTAGGATCGGCCATCGGGGGACGTGCAGCATCATACGCTCGCAACCGGATCAATCAGTGGCTTGCCGATTACGTTTCGCTCCACAACAAGCAGACGTACCAGCACCTTTTCATCGTTGACGAAGATGCCATCGCCAGAGAGTACGGCCGGCGTCAATCGAGCCTGTTCCTTCATTCGTCACCGTTCCAGCACGCCACGGTATTCAGTCAAAAGATCGCGGAAGCATACCAGACCAGGATTTCGGTTGGTGCCGATATGATAGGAAGAAAACTGGTCATCTGCGATCTCGATAACACTATCTGGGATGGTGTTATCGGAGAAGGTGCTGTTTCTCACTTCGGAGACCGCCAGAAGATACTAAAGCGACTTAAGGATACCGGCGGAATCGTGCTGTCTATCGCCTCAAAGAACGATCCCGCAAATGTCCACTTCCGCGGCGGGCTACTCTCGCTTGAAGACTTCGTATCCCCTCAGATTGGGTGGGGGACGAAGACGGCCTCGATCGCAAAAATAAGAGAAACGCTGAATCTTCAAACCAAACACATGATATTTATCGACGACCGCGCTGACGAGCGATCCTTCGTTAAGGATTCCATCCCGGACATACTCGTCCTGGACGCCTGCGATCCTGAGACGTGGACACGTCTGGCGATTTGGTCCGATCTAATCGAAGGCAGCTCTGATCTCGACCGAACGAAACTCTATCAAGAACAGGCACTGCGCGATGCTTCGGTTACTGTGGAGGCTACTGACCAAGACAAAGAGAATTCACTAAGGAAGCTCGGACTGGTCGTAACTATAGATACAGCATCTAAGCGCGACCTTAAGCGCGTTGCAGAATTGATAAATAGGACGAACCAGTGGAACCTCACCGGAGCGCGAACATCATTCGAGCAGATCAAGCGACTAAGCGACTCCGCAGACGCTGATATAGTGGTTGCTGCAGCCGCTGATCGCTTCGGAAACATGGGTACCGTGTGCGTTGCATTGGTACAGGCAACCGATTCGCAGGCCGTAATTTCTACCCTTGTTCTAAGCTGCCGAGTATTCGGATATGGCGTCGAAACTGCCGTGGTTGGTGAGATCGCCAAGAAATGGGCTCGTAGCAATGGACGAAGGTTAGTCGGCAAATATCGCGCCACCAATCAGAATCACCTCTGCCGTAGCATGTATGCAGACCAGGGCTTTGTAGCCTCCGGAGAGGACTTCGTTTTGGAGGGCGAAATACCCGCTATCCCACCATGGCTAGAAGTGAAATCCAACCTCTAGCTAGGCCCCCGCTCGTAAATCCTGCCACCGGTGTCTACGACATGAGGCTCTCATATCGATTGTGCCGTTCCGGTCCAACCGACTACGTAATTTCCGGCTGACCCCCAAGACTGGCACATGGCTCAGCGGCTGGAAGTCGAGACGCCATTCCATGGAAACCTACGCGCACGGGTCGCATCGTCCGGAGACGCGCGCAAAAGCGCGCTCCTCAGCCGAGAGCGCTTGCTGGGTTGTCGGACCCCCATGGTGAGGAGCACGGCAACGCCGTACGTCTCGAACGCATGAAGCTTTCGAACCGGAACGTGTCAGCCCGACTTTTGCGCGCGTCGTTTGCGGACCGGCGGCATCTCGTTGTACTCGCGCAGATCGGTGGCGCCGGCGAACGCGGCTAACACCTTGTCGGCGGAAACCGCGCGGTTGCGGCCGGTATATTTGGCGGCATAGAGCGCCTGGTCCGCCTGCCCGAGCAGCCAATCCGAACGCGAATCCTCGTTCGGCACCAGCGTCGCAATGCCGATGCTCAGCGTCACGAAGGGCGGCACGTTTGGCGCGCCGTGCGGCAGTTTGACCCGCGCCAGCACATCGCGCAGCCGCTCGGCGAGCTTGCGCGCGCTTGTGCAATCGGTTTCGGGCATGATGATGGCGAATTCCTCGCCGCCATAGCGCGCCGACAGATCGGCCGGGCGAAACGCATTCTTGCCGATCACGTCCGCGACCGTCCGCAGACACTCGTCGCCCTTTTGATGGCCGTGCAGATCATTGTAGAGCTTGAAATGGTCGACGTCGCAAAGCAGCAGCGAGAGCGGCTTTTTGGTCCGCTGCGCCCGCGCCCATTCCATCGCGAGCGTCTGGTCGAACGAGCGGCGGTTGGCAAGGCCGGTCAGGCCGTCGCTCGCCGCCAGCGTCTGCAACGCCAGCTCGGCACGCTTCTGGTCGGTCATGTCGCGCAGCGTTTCGACCACCGCGATCAGCTTGCCGTCCTCGTCGTGGATCGGGCCGGCGTCGATGGCGAGGTATAATTGATTGCCGAGTTTCGGCATCACGCACCAGTTTTCGGCGGAAAAGCCGACGCCGTCATCGGGGATGGTGTGCTCGGGATAGAGCTGGCCCAATTTGTCGGGCCGTCCCAGCGCGACCAGATCGGCCAGGCAATAGCGCTGCTGCTGATAAAACGCGCGCCAATGGTGGCTGGTGCCGATGACGTCGGCCGCCGCAACCCCGGTCAGGCGCTCGCAGGCCCGGTTCCAGATCACCACGCGCCGCCTTGGATTGAGCACGAAGGTCGGAACCACCAAATGTTGCATCAGCCGCACGGCATAGCCCTGCGCGACGTCTGAACTGCCTTTGGCACCGGTCTTCAAGTCCCAAACCCTCGCATCGATCACCGCAGGAGGCTTGCGGGTATTAAGCCAGCGATGAGTGGAAGGCCGGTTAGGAATCCCAGTTAGTGCCGGGTTAAACGGCCAAAATTCTCTTGTTGCAGTGCGGGAGGCAGCCATGTTTTTCCCCGGCACGCTCCACCGAAACGACAAAGAGTTCCAGCAAGACAGGCTTCGATCTGATACTCCCTCTGCCCGACACCAACCAAATCCTCCTGAACCGGACATGACGATGCGCTTCTGCTGGCCGTTCCTTGTTGCCGCTCTCGTTGCGGCCGCGCCATCGCTGGCCGCGGCAGCGGAGCGCGAGGAACCCGACATCGACATGTACGCGCATATCTCGGGCAAGTGCACCCGGCTCAAGATCGCCGGCAGCGATTTCGGCTGCAAGGCGGTCGCGTATTTCCATGGCCAGCAGGGCCGTGCGCATTTCACGATCGTGCTCGACGATCCCAGGGACCATAGCCACATCGTTTCGTTCTCCGGCGAAACCGGCCGCCGCGAGCAGGACAACGTCTACGAACTGCAGGTCGACCGGATGCTGCTGAACTCCAAGGACCGGCCGAAGGTCGACGGCCTGCCGGTGCCGCTGGTCGAATCTTCCACCGGCACATGCCGGCAGATCGGGATCATCGCGACGCGGCAGGTCTCCAGCATCTCCTGCGCGGCGACCGCAAAAGACGGCCGGACGTACGAGCTGCAATTCGAGTCCGATGGCGAACCGGTGACGCTGCGCCGGATCAGGCAATCCGCGCTCACCGAGGAGAAGGCGAACGCCAAGAAGGCCGAGCAGCTCGAGTGCCGCCGCAAGGCCCATGTCGCCAAGGTGCTGCCGCGGGACTGGACCGCCTACGTCATCCGCTGCCTCGCCGATGACGAGCAGAAGCCGTCGACGGCGGAGCAGCAGTGAGGCCGGCGGCGCGCCGTTAACCCTTCATTAACCAAGCCGTCCCATCCTCGATATTCCAGGAGAGCATCCGAAGGATTGAACCAGGTCGACCATCTGGCTGGCGCGCGCAAGCGCTCCCTCTCCTGCCCACTCATTGGATCGCGGCCACACCATGATCGCTGACAGCAATAGCAACATCGCCTGGCACCGGGTTCAGCTCAAGAAGAACCGCGACGCCGTGAAAGCCCTCGAGATCGCCCGCTTCCGCTTTGGCGAGATGACAGGCGCGGCTGGCCACGCGCAACAGAAAGCCCTCGCCCAGCTCAAGCACAAGATCGCCGAGTCGCAGCGCTGCATCGCCGCCCATGAACGGCGCACCAAGCGGCCGCTCGCGACCGATCTGCGCAGCCTCGCCCAGGTGAGCTGGGGCAGCTGGGACGCCTATAGCGGTTCGCGGCAGCCGTCGCGGGCGTAGGCGGAAGGCGGACCAGTCCCGTCGAAGCCCGAAGAGCGTAGGCGGATTGCTTCGCTGCGCTCGCAATGACATACAATGCGGCACCGTCTCCCAAGGAGAACCGCCATGTGCCGCCTTTGCGATAGCAGCAGCGACGCTGCTTCAGGTTCACGTCCTGAAACGTCACGCCGCCGCTTCCTGCACGTCGCCGGCGGAATGGCCGCAAGCCTGGCCCTGACACCGCTTGCATTTGCGTCGCAGGCCGCTGCCAAGGATGCAAAACCGCAGCCGAAGCCGCAGAACCAGATGTCTCCGGCCGCGGCATTCGATCGATTGATGAAGGGCAACGCGCGCTATGTCGACGGCGTCTCGCGCCGGCACGATTTCAAGCATGAGCGGGAAGCCCTGGTGGGCGGCCAAAATCCCTATGCCAGCATCTTGAGCTGCGCGGATTCCCGCATCGCACCCGAATACGCCTTCGACAGCGGCCGGGGCGATCTGTTCGTCTGCCGGGTTGCGGGCAATTTCGCCAATGACGACACGGTCGCCAGCCTGGAATATGGCGTCGCCGTGCTCAACTCGCCGCTGATCCTGGTGCTCGGGCACGACAGTTGCGGCGCCGTCGATGCGACGATCAAGTCGCTCAAAGACGACACCACCCTGCCCGGTCACCTTCCATCGCTGGTCAACGCGCTGGCTCCGGCCGTCAAGGCGACCAAGGATAAGCCGGGCGACCCGCTCGCCAACGCCACGCGCCAGAATGTCATCGACGTCGTCGCGAGATTGAAATCGGCGACGCCCATTCTCAGCGCCGCCGCGGCCGAGGGAAAGATCAAGATCGTCGGCGGCATCTATCGGCTGGACAGCGGCAAGGTCGAGATGGTCGGCTGAGCGTTGCGGCCGGGCGGCGAGCATAAAGGGCCGCGCCGCCAGCGCGGCCCTTTATATTGAGCGGTCTGATGTTACTCCGTGCAGACCTTCGTCGTCTTCATGCCGGTTTCGGCTTCGGTCCTGGTCTTGTACGTGCCGTTATCGACAATGGTGGTGGTCGTTGAAGTCGGCTTGGTTTCGACCACGGTGCACTTCTTGGTGGTGCTGTCGCGAACGACATAGAATTCCGCTGCCATCGCGGTTTCAGCAACGGTGGTTGCGGCAAACGCCAAGGCGCCGATCATCAGAAATTTCTTCAAGGTATCGTCCTCCAGTTTGTTCGTGATGCGACTGGCAATTCATCGACGAACCAAACGTTCCACTTTTTCCTGATTTTCCTCTCGTTCACTCCGCTTGCGGATAAAGCATTCAAGCGCCGGCGTGGCGACAATCATTCGACCAGCGCAGTCAGAGGAGGAACCCACTGCGTGTCTTTCCCGTTGGATCGCGATCTGAAGGGCCCTTCATAACAACGGTGGCAGACATGCCTCTCGGTCGATACTTCGCCTTTACCGGCTGCATGCTGCTGGCACTGCTGTTCGTTGCGGACTGGTACATACCTCCTTCAGCCGCAAGGTCGGACCGCGTCGACGTCGATCGAACCTCCATCCGGCTTCGTTCCTCGCATCGATGGCCCGAGCGGATCGTGATCGACACACGCTTGCCGACCATCGTACCCGCGGCGGCGACCATCACGGACATCCGCACGCCAAGCCCGCCTGATGTTCGATCTCCAAGAGAGGCTCTCGCGCTGGCGCCGCCGGCGCAGGCACCAGGAGGCGTATTCAAATCCGCTCCGAAGCACCGAACGAGGACCGACCGGGTCGATGGACCTGTCGTCAGCCACGAGGCGAACGGATTCCGCGACGCGTTCCCGGCGGGCTGGTGATGCGCTGTCCGCGTTGCCGCGACGACACGACACTCGGGAACAAGCGGCAGTCAGCGTACCGCTGCCCTGAATTTACAGGCCTTGGCGCGCGCATGGAACAAACTTCCAAACGGGAAATTATAGGCGATATCGCGATCGTGCGATGGGAGGAGAATCTCATGAGACGTACTGCTGTGATTGGCCTGGCGCTGCTCGCCTCGCTGGCAATGTCCGCGTCCGCGTCCGCCCGGATGGCGATCGCGCCGCTTGCCGCGCAAGGCGACGCGGTCATCCAGGTCAAGGGCGGACATGGCCACGGCCATGGACATCACATGGGCCGCGGCGGCCGTGGCCATCATGACGGATGGGGCCGAGGCCGCGGGCATCATTACGGCTGGCGCCATCACCGCCATTGACGCAGGTTTCTGCTGGCGCCGCTTTCGTCGATCCATTGCCCGGACAAAGGCAAGCGCTGGCGATGTGGACGGTCGCGCCAAACGGCGCGGCCAGTTCAACTTTTCAGGATTGGACGCCAGTCAACTCAAACGCATTTCGACGGCTATCCGTATCAGGTCGGAATGGTTCTTGGCGCCGAGTTTCTGCTTGAGCAGCGAGGTGGTGTTCGCCACCGTCTTGTAGGAAATATCCAGCGCATCGGCGACTTCGGCAATCTTGTCGCCGCGGCCCAGCAATCTCAGGATTTCGAGTTCGCGCGCGGTCATCTGCGTGGCCGGGTTGGCCTTGATGGACGCCCCCGAAAACGTCACCGCCTCCGCCAGTTGCGGCGAAATGAATTTATCCCCGGCTGCGACCTTGCGGACTGCGTTCACCAGCATCCGTGGATCGTCGCTCTTGGCGACAAAGCCTTGCGCACCCATCTCGACCGACCGAACCACGAAGGCCGGATCGTTGTTCATGCTGAACATGATGATTTTCGCGTCCGGATCCTCCTTGCGGATCCGCCGCATCAACTCAAAACCCGAGACGTCCGGAAGATTGATATCGATGATCGTGACATCCGGCTTCCCGGTCGCGAAAGCCACTTGACCGGATTTTGCGTCGCCGGCTTCGTCGACTTTTACGGACGCATCGGCGGCGAACAGCGACCGGCATCCCGACACGACCACGGGGTGATCGTCGACGATCAAAACCCTGATTGCCGATTTGACTGTATTTTGCACCATCGCGCCTCTATTGGGATAAATAGGCATTTCGCGATCATTGGAAAGAGAAACCTTCACCGCGGGAGTTAGAATAGTCCGAATGTGGAACAATCTCTCCCTTCGAATGCGGCTGTTTCTTCCGCTCGGCACGATGTTTGCTGCCGCGCTGGTGCTGGGAGCGATATCGCTCCAGGTCTTTGCACCCCATCAACTGACGGAAGAAATCGAGCCCGCCTCGCGGTCCGCCAGGGTGGTTGCAGCAGCGCTCAACAGCGCCCTCCTGACGTCCGCCGATCCACAGCAGACCCTGGATGCGTTTGCGAAGTCGCTCGGAACATCCGAGGCCATCCGCTTCCGGTACAGCGGAACAGCCAAACCGGCGCATGCGCCGGTAGAAGTCCGCACCCCGCTCGGGCGAGTGCCGTCTTGGTTTGTCGATCTTCTCGGCGTGCCGGAACTCGGCGCTTCGTTTCCCGTGACTGTCGAGGGGAAACAGGTCGGAAACATCGAATTCTCACCGGACATTTCGGCAGACCTCTATGAGAAGTGGATCGGCTTCCTTGCGCTGGTATCGTCCGGAATCGCCCTGATGCTGCTGACCGGCATCATTGCCTATTTCACGGCGGGCCCCGTCCTCGAAGGCCTGCGGAGTTTGAGCGAGGGCCTGACCCGGATGCAGATGGGCGATTACGAGCATCTCATTGCCGCATCGGGCCCGCCGGAGATCCGCCGGAGTTCGGAGGGAGCCAATGAACTCGCGCGCCAGCTCGGCCGCTTGAGTCAGGACAATCGAATCCTGTTACGCAAAATCGTGTCGCTGCAGGACGACGAGCGCCGCGACATGGCTCGCGAGCTACACGACGAACTCGGGCCGTTGCTGTTTGGAATTCGTGCCAACGCCGTCGCACTGCTGGATGGCATGGCGCCGGAGACCAGCACGATCGGGCCTTCGGTTCAGGGCGTGATTGAATCGGTCGAGGCCCTGCAACAGGCCAATCGCCGTATCCTGGATCGGTTGCGGCCGCTTTATATCCAGGAACTGGGCCTTGAGAAAAGTATCGAGACCCTGTTGCAAAACGCGCTGTCGCAGGCCCCGGATCTCAAGTTGAAATCCCGCATCGATCCGGGGCTGAGCCAGATCGATGGCCTGCTCACCCAAACCGTTTATCGCGTGATCCAGGAAGCCGTGACCAACATTCTCCGGCACGCCCGCGCAAGCTCAATGCGGGTCGAAGCGGCCATCGAAGGCCCGCAGGTACTGGTCGAGATTTCCGACGACGGCGTCGGATTTCAGCCGGGCCAGTCATTTGGCCGCGGATTGACGGGGATGCACGAGCGCGTCCGCGCGCTCAGCGGGACCTTCGAATTCCAGCGCGAGGCCGGCCGTACCTGTGTCCGCTGCCGTCTGCCCGTCGGGGCGTAAAACGCAGCGCTCGCCCGCTTCAGTTTGCAGCCTGTTTTGGAGGTCCGCACCGCAGCAGGACAATCCGGCCGCCAGCGTTGAATTGCAAGGCGGCAGCTACAACGCCGTCGCGCGCGATGTACGAGGTCGTTACCCCATCGCCAGACGGTTGAAGGTCGTCCAAGTCTGACGCGGCGCAATCCTGAAACCGTTGTTCCCACTAGGACCGCAAGCCCTGCTTCCCGGTGACCGTTGTCATGGCACAACAGCCGCACTCGATGACGGAATCGTCAGCGTGCATTCTCAGCATCGTTTCAAGGTCGCCTGAGCGATAGGCATCCAGCCAGTCTGCCGCCGCGGCCATCGGGTCAAAGACATATTCCTCACCGACCTGCCAATGTTCAAATCTAGGCCGTGTACCCATAAACCCTACGGCGCCATGTGACTGGTCACGATGTCCGCTTTGCTCCTATCGCGACCAGGTTCGTGCGAAAGCGCGGTATGTGGCGATGGGTCACTAGGCGACATCAATGACGAGCCGACAATATCTTAGCGTCATGCGGAGCGTGGGAGGCGCAGCCGACCAACATCGGCTGACGATTTTTGCATGGGGCCCGAAGTTTCTCTGATTGGACTATTCGAGCGGCACGGTAAGTTTTTTAATTGTGGTCCTGGTGTCAGGACGGAGACCACGCCACCACACAAACGCCTCCGCCGCCTGCTCGACGAGCATACCGACCCCGTCCGCAAGCCGCTTCACGCCGGCGTTCCGCGCCAGCCGGAGGAATGGCGTAAGGCCCTTTCCGTATAGCAACTCATAGGCAAGGCAGTCGTCGCCAAAGACCTCTGGGCTCATCGGCGGAAGCTCGCCGCGCAGGCTGGCAGAGGTTGCGTTCACGACCAGATCGAACCGGCCAAGTTTTTTGTCGGCGAGGGCCGAATAGCCGATGGCAGTAATCGGCCCATATTGCTTAAACTGACGCCCAAGCTCTTCCGCCTTAGTTACGGTGCGGTTTACTATGACCAGCTCCGCCGGTCGCTGCTCGAGGAACGGCAGCACAACGCCGCGTGCTGCGCCACCCGCGCCGAGCAGCGCCACCCGGCGCCCCTTCATCAAGCGGCCGAGATTGCGTGTGATATCGTTGGTAAGGCCGACGCCGTCGAAGTTCTCTCCGGTCACCCGATCTACCTCGAACTTCATCGCGTTGACGGCACCAGCGAGCCGGGCGCGCTCGTTAAGATCGGTGCAATACGCGAACGCGTCCCGTTTGAACGGCACGGTGATGTTAAGACCTAGCCCCCCTGTGCGGCGAAACTTGGCCACCACATCGTTGAAGCCGCCGATAGGAGCCTCAATCGCGACGTAGTCGATATCCTGCCCCGTTTCTTTGGCGAAGCTGAGATGGATCAGCGGCGATTTGGTGTGGTCGATCGGATTGCCGACCACGGCATATTTGTCGGACATTAGTTGCTCCCTCACGCCTTTATCTCGTCGACGGCAGGCTCGGCGTACAGCACGCCTCCGCTGACCATTGTGTCGCTCTCCGCGCCTGCATACCTCTTCACGTTCTACCGCCGCAATGTCCGCCCCGGGTCATTTTCGACGGCTTAAGCGGAGATTGCTGGCTGGCTGGCTGATTTCCGCTTCTAACCCATAAACGCTCAACCCGGGCCTGATTGGAAGCGTTGCGTCAGGCCAGATCCCTGTGATTCAAGCTTCTAAACTGGGTCCTCGAATCATGCGGTACGAACTCGCCGATTATGAGTGGATTGTTATCAAGCCCATGCTGCCGAACAAGCCGCGTGGCATTCCGCGGGTTAATGACCGTCGTGTCCTCAATGGCATCTTCTCGGTCTCGCGCTCTGGAGCACCTTGGCGTGATCTGCCCGAGATGTTTCATCCGTACACCACATGCTACAACCGCTTCGTCCGTTGGCGGCGGGCTGTTGTTTGGGGCCGCATCATAGACGCACTCGCCGCTGCCCACGATGACGCTGTCCAGATGATCGACACCTCGATTGTCCGCGTGCATCGGCATGGAGCCTGCATCACCAGGAATCGGCGCGCGCCTGGGCCAACATCCCGCCAAAAAGCAGTCGCACCGATCCGATCTGTTTCAGCCCCTATCTCCACCGGGCTCGCAACCAGGTCTTCGCCAGTGTCCGGAGAACTACGGAGAGCTCGATTCTGGCGCTGCGTTCAACCGCCGTTCATCAAGAATCGCCTAAGCCGTGCGCGCAGCACGTCACGTTAGTCTATTGGTGGGCAATGCCGATTTCTCCAGACGATTTTGATCCCCTGGCCACGGTTATCGATTGGTTGGACATGTGCAGAGCGGGCGAAATAAACGCGTTGCTCGCCCTCTACGATGACCGCGCAACGATCGACTGCGACTGTGAAAGCGTGAGCCTTGCTGGCCGCTCTGCGATCGCGGCCTATTGGCGGGCGAAGCTGGAGACCAGGGTAATCCCCGCCTTCACCCTCGATGACATAACCCTGGATGGCGAGGGTGTGCGGGTCGATTATCGAAGCGATGAAGGGAAGCCGGTATGGATGTGCTTCAGGTTCAATGAAGCCGGCAAGATCAGGCATACGAGTTGCGGGCCGATCGGCTGCTCGAAATCAGCCGCATGAAGCGGTTTTCCGAAAAGATCACGCTCAAACAAAGAGCTAAAGCGCGATGACGATTCAAACCAATCTCATCGCGCTTTAGCATTGCAAACTCCGCACGGCCCGGGGACTCGCACCCTTTCGGGCCCTTCTCACGTCGGCTTGATCCCCGCCGCCTGCATGATCGGCAACAGCCGCTTTTCCTCGTCATCGCGGAATTTGATGATCTCCGCTGACGAGGCCGGCCACGGCGCGGCGCCAAGCTCGGCGTAGCGCTCCTGCAAGCCGCGATCGGCGAGCGCCTTCATGGTGAGCGCATTGATTTGCGCGACGAGATCGGCCTTCATGTTCGCGGCAGCGATCATGGCGGTCCACGATATCATCGCGTAGCCCGGCAGCACCTCGGCCATCGCCGGCACATCCGGAAGTTCGGGGATTCGTTTCGGCGAGGTGACGGCGACCGCCTTGACCTGGCCGCCGCGCACGCTCGGCAAGGAGCCCGGCAGATTGTCGAATAGCAGATCGACACGGCCGCCAAGCAGATCGGTCAATGCGGGACCCGCTCCTCGGTAAGGAATGTGGTTGACCTCCACGCCGGCCATGCTGTTCATCATCTCGCCGGACAGATGCAGCGTGGTGCCGAAGCCGGCCGAAGCATAGGTGTATTTTCTGGGCTCCTTCTTGAAGGCGGCCAGCAATTCCCTGATGTCGGAGGAAAACAGATCCTTCCGCGCCACCAGGATATTGGGCAATTGCCACATGCCGCCGATGAAGGTGAAATCGTTGCGCGGATCATAGGGAAGTTTGGCGTAGCTTCCGATCGCCAGCACATTGCTGGCAATGCCGCCGAGGCCGACCGTGTAGCCGTCCGGCGACGATTTCGCCACCGCCTCCGCGCCCAGCACGCCACCGGCGCCGCCCTTGTTCTCGACCACGAAGGTCTGCCCGGACAGTTCGCTCATCTTCTGGCACAGTACGCGCGACAGCGTATCGGTGGCGCCGCCGGCCGGAAAGCCATTGACGTATTTCACCTGCCGTGCCGGCCAGGCCTCCTGTGCGAACGCATCGCGAGACACGAGATGAGGTGCGGCGATCGCGCCGCCGAGCATGGTCAATAATCTGCGGCGGCTCACGGACGTGATCTGCGGCATCGTTTCCCTCCCTTCGCAGGTGCCTGTTTGATTGGCCGGACAAGGCTTGCTGCGTGAGGGACAGCGTAGTGCGGCGTCTGCGGACAGGAAAGGGCCGAGTAGCGCTTCCACCTGTCAAAGCGTGCGGCCGATCAGCCGACGGGCAAATCACCTTCCGATTTACAGAAGTCGTGTCAAGCCCCAAACCCAAAAATATTTCGCTTTTATGGAAGGCAAATCACTGGCACATATTGGCCCATCCCGCCCTGGTCGTAAGGGCGTCGGCCGTCGTCACGGACGTTGGGCGGGGAGCGGTGGACGTGGAGGTTGTCGCCCGACGAGCGCGGCCAAAGCGTACGGCAAAAGCGTGTGGTCCTGACGCCGCGTTGCTGGCGTCCATGCTCCTGGGGGCGTTCGACTTCCCAGGGCGCAACGGAGGCAAAAGAGCCGTTCTCCGGGGAGAGCACGCCATAAACCGTAAAGCCATCGCGCAGGGAATGTCGGATGTTCTCCGCTGCCCTGTATGCTCATGTGCGCACTTTCCTGTGCACATTGCACATGAGACCGCGGGTGCAGCGCGCATCCGGCATTCCCTGCGCCCTCGATTTGAAGAGGGCGGAGAATTTCTGGCAAAGCTCGGGCGCATCGCGCAGCGAGATACGGAAACCTGTTTATTCCGTCATCCTGAGGCGCGAGCCTTGCGGTGCACTTGCACCGCTGGACGAGCCTCGCGCCTCAGGATGACGGATTGAAGATATGGTGGGCGGCTTGATGGATTGCTCCGCTGCGCTCGCCATGACGTGGGGGCCTTGGGTAACCCATGACGGGCGACAGAATCCGTTCAACCAGGCGTGGCGCGGCGGATCAGCGCGCAGAGCCCGGTCATGCGGGCGATCGGATGCTCGACGAACAGGCGGCAGGATTTCAGCACGCCCGCAAGCGTGTCCGGCGGCGCGGCGGGTTTGAGGTGCGACGCCAGAACAGCCCCATGCGCGTGGCCGAGCGTGCGGGTCGCCCGTGTCAGCGCATCGAGCCGGCCATCCGCCTGCAGCGGCACCAGCATGGTTCGCACCAGCGCGAGATAGGCAGGCCAGTACGCCAGATGCCGGTACATGCTGGCGATCAGTTGCGGTTCGGTGTCTTCGCCAAAACCGTTCAGTTCCGCAACCAGTTGCGCGACTTCAGGGTCGAGCGCATCCATCGGCGGCAGTTCGGGAATCTTGACGCCGGATGGCTTTGGCGCAGCGTCGGCCGCTATTACCGGATCTGCGGCACGCGGTTCGAAATGCGCGAGCAGCGCCGACAGCACGCTAAGCGCCAGTGCGTTGGTGTATTGGTAGCTGTCCAGCACATTGCGAATGATGGCCTGATCGGATTCATCGATCCCGGCGGCGAGCAACGTGTCGGCGGAAAAGCCGGGCAGATCCGGCAACGCGACCGTGCGCCGGATCGCTTCGGCATGCAGCGGCGCCGCCCCGAGATAAAGCGGCCGCACCGTGGCCCAGGTCCATGGCAGCGCACCCGGCATGGTCGCAAGATTGCGCCAGATCAGATTGACGACGCTGGTGCCGAGCACCTTTCTGATGTCGGCATAGATTTCGGCGATCTCGCCGCGCGCATCGGCCTCGAGGACCGCGGGAACACTCTCTTGCCCGTGCATGATTCCCGCTCAGTCCCGAAAGCTCGCCGCCACCGTGCCGAGCCCGTCGAGTTCCATCACCACGCTGTCGCCGGCGTTGAGCCACACGGTCTTGACCAGGCTTCCGGTCAGCACGATCTGGCCGGCGTGCAACCCCTTGCCTTCCGCGGCCAGATGATTGGCGAGCCAGGCCAAAGCGTTATGCGGATGTCCGAGCACATCGGCGCCGGTGCCGCGCCCGGCTTCGGTGCCGTTGATAATGGCGCGCCCGGCCACCTTGAGCAGGTCGGGCGCCTTGGTGCGCGCCACCGCCTTGCCGAGCACGCAGCCCGCGGCGAAGAAATCGTCCGCCACCAGCGTCGGCGCGCCCATCGCCTCCCATTTGACGTAGCGGTCGTCGACGATCTCGATCGCCGGCTGATAGGCCTCGATCGCCTCCATGACCCATTCGGCGGTGAAGGGCGCTTCCGACGGCAACAGGTTGCGCGCGAGCCGGACCGCGATTTCGCATTCGACGCCGACGCGGACGTAATCGCCGAAACGAAGTTTGGCGCCGGACTCATGAACGCCCTTGGCGAACACGCCGCCGCCGCAGGGATGCGGGATGTCGAGATATTGCTGCATCACCGCGCTTGTGCAGCCGATCTTGTAGCCGACCAGGGGGCCGACCTGCGGCAACAGCAAATCGTGGACCGCGCGCTGAATCCTGTAGCCCGCAGCTTCGTCCTGCGGCACGAGTTCGCTCGAAAGCGCAGCGAGCGGACTGCGGCCGCGGCGGGCGCTGGCGATGCTCTTGGCGGCCGCGAGAATTTTGTCCATCGGCGGCAGCTCTCTCGTTACAAGCCGGCAGTGCCGACCGCGCGCCGCGGCCGGATACCGGACGTTACCCTACTCGTCCCGATAAACCTTTTCGCGCTTCTCGTGACGCTCCTGCGCTTCCACCGACAGCGTCGCGATCGGGCGGGCTTCCAGCCGCTTCAGGGAGATCGGCTCGCCGGTCTCCTCGCAATAGCCGTAGGTGTTGTCTTCGATACGCTGCAGCGCGGCGTCGATCTTGGAGATCAGCTTGCGCTGGCGGTCGCGGGCGCGCAGTTCGATCGCCCGGTCGGTTTCGGAAGAGGCCCGGTCAGCCAGGTCGGGGTGATTGACGTTCTCTTCCTGGAGGGTCTGCAGGGTAATCTTCGATTCCCGCAGGATTTCGTCCTTCCACGCCAGCAGCTTGGCGCGAAAATAATCGCGCTGGCGATCGTTCATGAAAGGCTCTTTTTCGGAGGGTCGATAATTCTTCAACTTTTCCAAGGTCAGCCTATCGCGTGCAAGGCGGACCGGAAAATCGTCCGTCCGCGCGGGCCTTATATAGCGGCGGGTTGTGACAGACAATATCGCCCATCCTCAAAGCAAGGCCGCCCCCAGGCCCCTACACAGGACCTTGCACAAGACCCTGCACGGCCAAGGCTATCGGAGGCGGCCCGCCGGTCAGTAACCGACCGTAAAACGCTGCCTTATATGGGCCGGACGCTCGATTTCGTCGGCGAGTGCAACGGCGAAATCCTCGAAGGAAATCCAGCTTTTGCCGTCGGACGCGGTCAAAAGCTGGTCGGTCCCGAGCCGGAACCTGGCCGTGCGCTCGCCGGCCGTAAACAGGGCCGAGGGCGACAGGAAGGTCCAGTTCAGTTCCTTTTCCTGCCGCAGCAGGTCGAGAAAGGCACCGCCCTTTTCGGCCTCCGCCTTGTATTGGGCTGGAAAGGCTGGAATCGTGACCAGCCGGACGCCCGGCGCCACCTCGAGGCTGCCCGCCCCGCCGACCACAAGATAGCGGCCGACCTTCGAATCACGGGCTGCGCCAATCAGCTTGACCGGGTCGCTGTCGAGGAAATGCACCGAGCTGACCGCAGCATCGTGGCCGGCGAACAGCGCTGCCAGCCCGGGCTGGTCCAGCACATCCCCCGGCCTGGCCGTGACGTTCGGCTGGGCGGCGATCTTCTCAGGCTTTCGGGCAATGGCGGTCACGGCGTGGCCGCGGCTGGCGAGTTCGGTGACGATGCGCGAGCCGGCATTGCCGGATGCGCCGACGACGGCGATCTTCATTGTAGGTCTCCTTGCGAGGGAATGTAGATAGTATCTAGTAGTGACTAGATAACGCAAAGAGTGTAGGTGTTAAGAGAGCACTTTGAACTCACCTGATTACGCCGGAGTAACCGCCATGAAGGCCGCAACGAAACCGAACGCCTACGCCGCCAACTGCCCGACGCGCCAGATTCTCGATCGCGTCGGCGACAAATGGGCGGTGCTGATCCTGCTGCTGGTGCGCGACGAGCCGATGCGCTTCAACGCGCTGCGCCGCGCCATCGAAGGTATCTCGCAGAAGATGCTGTCGCAGGTGCTCAAGAGCCTGGAGCGCGACGGCCTGATCAGGCGTCGCGTCATCGCGACCGTTCCGGTGACGGTGGAATATTCGATCACGCCGCTGGGCGCGACGCTGTCGACGGCCGTCGATGCCCTGCGCGACTGGGCCGAAAGCAATCTGAAGGAAGTGCTGAGCGCGCAGCGCCGCTACGACGCGCAGCGCAATTCGATGGCGGCCTGATCCAAAGACCTAGAACTGTCCGGCCTTGGCCAGTTCGACTTCGACCCGAAGCTCGATCTCGGACAAGACGGCATCGAGGCCGGGATCGCCGGAGGAGGCTTTCAGATTGGCCGCGGCATCGCGCAGCCGGTTCATGGTGGCGGTATCGAGATTGCCGGACAGCAGTCCGAGCTTGAGATCGTCGAGCACGTCGAGCGCGCCGCGGCCGCGCGCCACCGAGCGCTTGCGCCGTTCGGTCGGATCCTCGACGCCCTGCAGCGCCAGCAGCGCATCGATGTTGCCGGCGGCTTTCGGCGGGGCTGCGGAGCGGGTCTCCTCCGGCGTCGCCGGCGTGTCCGGCAGCGAAAAGCCGGTCGAGCTGGTCCGCCGCGTGTTGCTCGCGGGCGATCCGAGCGTGGGGCCGTTGGGTCCGTTGATGCGCATCGTCGTGATCTCGCCGGTCGATGGCCGGAGCTTCGCCTTGCTATGGTTAATGCCGCGTAAACGACCCGGCAAAATCTGCCGCCGCACGGCAGTTTCGCCGCTGCCGCGGCACCGGCCGCAGCCCGCGCCGGCAGGTAAAGCATAGCATTCTCAACACACTAGGCCATCGCTCCGGCGTGGCACTGATTTCGCATAGTTAATGGCGGATGACCGTCATGGGAGTGACGTGTGGTCCGGGAAGACTTCAGGGGAGCATTGGGATGCCCGGCATCCGTAGTACGGCGAGCGTGTTTTGGACCGGCTGCGCAGCGCTGCTCGCGCTGGCGCTGTCCGCGATGTCGGCAGGCGCGACCTCGCGGATCAAGGATCTCGCCAACATCGAAGGCGTGCGCCAGAACCAGTTGATCGGCTACGGCCTCGTGGTCGGCCTCAACGGCACCGGCGACACGCTGAACAACATCCCCTTCACCAAGCAATCGCTGCAGGCGATGCTGGAACGCATGGGCGTCAATATCCGCGGCGCCACCATCCGCACCGGCAACGTCGCAGCCGTGATGGTCACCGGCAATCTGCCGGCGTTCGGCACCCAGGGCACGCGGATGGACGTCACCGTGTCGGCGCTGGGCGACGCCAAGAATTTGCAAGGCGGCACCCTGCTCGTCACCCCGCTGCTGGGCGCCGACGGCAACGTCTATGCGGTGGGCCAGGGCTCGGTCGCGGTCGCCGGCTTCGCGGCCGAAGGTGCTGCCGCCAGCGTCGTCCGCGGCGTGCCGACCGTCGGCCGCATCGCCAACGGCGCCATCATCGAACGCGAGATCGAGTTCGCGCTCAATCGCCTGCCCAATGTGCGGCTGGCGCTGCGCAATGCCGATTTCACCACCGCCAAGCGCATCGCGGCCGCGGTCAATGATTTCCTCGGCGTGAAAACCGCCGAACCGATCGACCCCTCCACGGTGCAGATGTCGATCCCCAGCGAGTTCAAGGGCAATGTCGTCGCCTTCCTGACCGAAATAGAACAGTTGCAGGTCGAGCCGGATCTCGCCGCCAAGATCGTGATCGACGAACGCTCCGGCGTCATCGTGATGGGCCGCGACGTCCGCGTCGCCACCGTTGCCGTGGCGCAAGGCAATCTCACCGTCGCGATTTCCGAAAGCCCGCAGGTCAGCCAGCCCAATCCGCTGTCGCGCGGCAGAACGGTGGTGACGCCGCGCTCGAGCGTCAGCGTCTCCGAAGACGGCAAGAAATTCGCGGTCGTCAAAGACGGCATCTCGTTGCAGCAACTGGTCGACGGCCTCAACGGCCTCGGCATCGGCCCCCGCGACCTGATCTCGATCCTGCAGGCGATCAAGGCCGCCGGCGCGATCCAGGCCGACATCGAGGTGATGTGATGAACAGCATTGCCAATCCGCACCCCAAATCCACGCTGGTCAACGGCCACAACGATCCGCTGCTGGCCGAGGCGCTGACCAAGGTTTCGCCCGAGGCGCAGCAGAAGAGCCGCGCCAAGGCGCAGGACTTCGAAGCGATGTTCCTGAATTCGATGTTTTCGCAGATGACGTCCGGCATCAAAGGCGAAGGCCCGTTCGGCGATACGACCGGCACCGGCGCCTGGCGCTCGATGCTGACGGACGAATATTCGAAGTCGTTCGCCAAGTCCGGCGGCGTCGGAATTTCCAACGACGTCTTTCGCACCTTGATCCTGCAACAAGCCAACCGCGCCGGCTGATCCGGAGGAACCCGCCATGAATCAGCATCCGCAAGCCAAGCCCGCCGCGACGGCACGGGCGATCTCCACGCCCGCCGAGGCCCGCAAACTCGCCGAAGAGTTGATGGACGTGATGAGCGGGCTGCTCGGCGTCATCGAGCGCGAGACCGAACTGGTTCGCGCCGGCAAGGTGCGCGAGGCGATGGCGCTGGAAAGCCAGAAAGGCGAGTTGTCGCGCCGCTACATGATAACGGTCGAACACCTGAAGACCTCGCAAAAATATCTCGCGCAGGTATCGCCTGAACTGCTGACCACGCTGCGGCGCCATCACGACACCTTCCGCGCCATGCTGCAGGTCAACCTCACGGTGCTGGCGACCGCGCACGCGGTATCAGAAGGCATCGTGCGCGGCGTCAACACCGAGATCCAGCGCCGCAACATCCCCAACACCTACACGGCGAGCGGCCAGCGCGCCACGCCCGGGCCGCGCAACATGACCCCCCTCGCCGTCAGCCGCTCGCTTTGACTGTCTAAAACTTTCACCAAATTCGCGGCCCCGTATAAGTACGGAATTCAGCGCGTTCCCTAACACCGCATTGAGAGGTGCCAACCTATATTGCGGTTTGAGAGGGGTTGGGATTTGACTCGAAGGAAGCCTGGAGGCTGCCATGAGTACAGATTTCAACGTCAAGCCGGTGGGGGCACCGGTAGCGGCGCCGATCGCACAGCCGATCAGCGAAGCAGCGCATCGTGCCGTCGCGACCGAATTGCCGGCGACCCAGAGCGTCGTCGCGTCGGATGCGACCGCACGCACCAGCGATTCCACCCCGGTTCAGGTATCGATTTCGGCTGCCTCGGTCTCCAACCAGGTGGTGATCGATCGCGACGCCCAATCGGTCGTCTATCAAGTCGTCGACAACAGGACGAGCCAGGTGGTGAAGCAATTCCCCGAGGAAGCCGTGTTGCGCCGCCGCGCCTATTTCCACACCCTCGATCTCACCAGGGACGCGCCGCAGCGTCTTCGCGCCACCGACCGCAGGGCCTGATCTATAGCAGGCTGGATCATAGTGACTCGATCAGGGAACGCGCCGGCGTTCAGGTCGAACGCGTTGCGTAGGCTGTGTCCATATACGTCTGCCCGCTTGCGGCGTCGGTAACGACGTTCTTGATCTGGGCTTTGCCGTTGTTCGTCAGCGTGAACTTGGTGTCGCCGACCCGAAATGAATTATCCTTGATCAGCACTTCCTGGTATTTGCTGGTGGCGCCGCTCTGGTAGTGCACCTTGGCGCGAAACCCCGTGACGTTCGAGACTGAAATCTTGAACGTCTTGTTGTCAGCGTATTTTCCGGTCCAAGTACCCTCATAATTGGCGGGCTCGACCGCTACATAGGGGGTCTTGCTTGGGACTGTCATCCCGACCGATTTGTAGTTGGCCGCGATGATCGCCATCATGTCAGCCATGCTACAACTCCTTCATCGTCCGGAGAACGTCAGCCGCGACCGGACAAGCCGGCAGCGAGATTGCAATTGATGTCGATCAGCGACTTCAGCTTGGTCGGATCGGGATTCAGCTGCATATCGACCGTCTGTTTCATCACAAACACGCCGATATTGGCGATGTTCTGACGGACTTCGATCGGTTGCTGATTCTCTTCGGCTTGCGCCGCACTCATGAAGATCGACCAGAGCCGACGATTGAACAGCAATGCATTGTGCATAGCTGTGTCGGGACCATTCCAGTTGGACTGCACGTCCTGGAGTTGCCGTGCGGCCTTCAGCAGCGCCTGCGCTTCGATTTCACGGGGAGATGTCGTCGTTTGCGACATACGAGCGTAGGCCTGGGCAGCATTGGACATTCAAGAACCTCGATGGGAACGATTGGCAGGACCGCGGGACTGCAAAAACTGCCTAACTTTCATACAGGTTGCGCCTTTAAATATGGTTAGCGGCGGTTACCAATTGTGTCGGCGGTCCGGCGAAAATCCATATTTTCACCACCATGCCCACCGTGCGTTCCGATGAGATTAAGATCGAGACCAAAATTCTTTGCTTCGGCGTGTTATTCGCCATTGTCGGATTTCGTTTTCTCGCGGTCGCGTTGAATGTCGGCTTGCACGGATCACCGCCCGATACCGTTGAGCGACAGGTTGCTGCGAACGGTCTTCGCCTAAGCGTCGACACCGGAGCCAATCGGGGGATCCACGGCACGTTCACGATTGGTTAACCATCATCGGGAAGGATGCCGAATCCGCTGGCGGGGCATCCAGAACTCGCGCGAAATGCGCCCATGGAGAACAGGCATGGCCTTGAAAGTCGAGCTCAAGCCGCACGAGCGAATTATCATCGGGGCCTGCGTGGTCACCAATACCGACCAGCGTGCCAGGCTCCTGATCGACGGCGACAGGATTCCGATCCTGCGTGAGAAGGATATCCTCACCCCCGAAACCGCCGACACGCCCGCCAAGCTGGTCTATCTCGCCGTGCAGCTGATGTATCTGTCGCCGGACCCGATGGCCCACCACCCGACCTATTTCAGCCTGGTGCGCGACATCCTGACCGCGATGCCGAGCGCATGGCCGTTCATCGAAGGGATCAACAATTACATCCTCAATGGCGATCTCTATCACGCGCTGAAGGAAGCCAAGAAGCTGATCGGGCACGAAGAGAAGCTGCTCGAAACCGCCCGGAGCCTGCAAGCATCGGAATCCGACCGCAAGACCGCCTAGAGCCCCGACCACCGAACCGGTGAAATAAGGTCTCCGCAAGGAGGCCTATTCATTTTGCGGCACGTTCACGGCGCGCGCTCATCCGATCGGCAGGAACTTGGTCAGCGTGGTCTGGTAGAGCATCGAAGTGGTCTGATACGACGCCTGCAGATTGGTCTGCAGCGCCAGGATTTTGGTGGCCACTTCGTCCGGGTTGATGCCCTCGATCGAGTCGAGCATCGTCTGGGCCATTCCCTTGAGCTGGGTCTGGCGATCGGTCGCGGTCTTGATCGCGCTCTGCGCGCCGGCTATTTCGGCCTGCATGTCCTGGATCGATTGCTGGCCGGGCTGCGGTGCCAGGTTTGCCGAGATGCGCTCCTGAAGCGCACTGATCTGCGCCTTCGAATTCGGATTGTTGGCATTGGTCGTCACCGCGGCATACACGGCGATATTCTGCAATTGATAGCGTAGCGCCTGCTCATTGGCACGCGCGCCATACTGAACCGTGACGGACTGGTCGACACGCGCGACCGCCGTGCCGCGCGCTGGATCGGTGCCGACCTCGCCGGTGTACCAGGACACGGTATTGGACGGTGTGCCGCCGATCAAACTGGTTGCCGTTGCAAAGGGCGGGCCATTGACGCGCAGCGGCGCCGGACTAGCCGATGCCGGGGCGCTGAAGCCAAGGGCAGCGAATGCCGCCGTGTTTGAACTGCTGATCGAGAGGTTTGCGGCATCGGCGCCATGCAGCGTGATCACGCCGCCGCTGATCGTCGAGGGCGTCGCCGCCCCCGAGATCGAATCGATCTTCGACAGCAACGCCTGGATATTGTCCGTGACGTTGAGCTGGTTACCGGTTGCACCGGAAGCCACGAAGGTGACGGGCGTGCCGTTGACGGTGATGGTGTCCCCGGCTGCAAAGCTGGCGGCCAGCGAATCCGTTCCTGCGGCGCCGGACAACAGGGTGGCGCCGGTGTTGGGCGCCGGGGGGGCCGCATGGTTGTTCGCGAGGCCGCCCGAGATGGTTGCCGACGGGTTGAAGAAATTGTCCGACGCGGCAATCGCGGATGCCGCGACCAGCGCGGTATCGCCGAGCGTCTGGATTGAAGTGGTCAGCGCGGCCTGCAGATTCGTGGTCGTCGCGGCGGTATCGGCACCGATCAGGAACGAACCGGCCGGCGCCGGGTTGGTCGTGGTCGCGGTCAGCGAGATCGTCTCGCTGGTGCCATCCGGCAGACTGAAGTTGAACGCGATCTTGTCGCCGTCGTTCGGATTAACGGCGCCGAGATCGACCGTGACGACCGGTGGCGCACCGGTCGGCTGGCTGACGGTCGCTCCGGTCAGGGACGACGTCACGGCGCCGAGCTTCAACCCGAATGACGAACCGTCTTCCGAAAGGCTGGTGACCGTCGTCGTCGCCGGCGGCGACGAGACGGTGAGATGGCCCATATTGCCGACGCCTTGATCCGCCTGCCGGCGCTCGTTGATCAATTGCGTCAGCCCGGCCTTGCTACCCGTGCCATTGAGCATAACGTCCGCCGGCACCGTCGCAGCCGTGTCGGTGGTGCGCCCGGAAAACAGATAGCGGTCCCCCGACTGGCTGTTGAGCAGCGAGACGGCGTTGGAAAACGCGGCCTGCGCCGTGATCTGCCCCGAGGTCTGGCCGTTATTGTTGAGCACGATGGTCGATGATCCTGCCGCACTCTTGACCGACGAGCCGATGTTGGTCATGCCCTGCAGCGCGAGGTTGAGCACGCTGATCCTGGTGTTGACGTTGGTCGCGGTGTCGGCGAACGCATTGATGCTGCTGACCTGCGCGCGCAGGCTGAGCGCAAATCCGCGATTGGCGCCCTGCCCGGCATAGGTCGTCGAGACCTTGCCACTGGCAAGCTGCGTCGTCAGATCGTTGAGCTGGTTGCGCAGCCCGATGATGGAGCTTCCGATATAGGATGTTCGACCACTAACGCCGTCGATAGACATGAAACCCTCACATGGACTGTATCAGCGTGTCGTACATCTGCTTGATGGACGACATTACGCGCGCGTTGGCGGAATAGGCGTTTTGCAGCGCCAGCAGATGCGCCATCTCGTCGTCGATATTGACACCGGACGTCGCACTCACCTTGTTCTGCAGCGTGTTCAGCACGACATCCTGGCCATCCGCCAGTTGCTTGGCGGCATTTGCCGCTTCACCTTGCTGGCTGATGAACTGCCTCGCAAAATTCGTGAGCGTGCCGGTGAACGGGGCGCCGGTGGTGCCGATGCCGGTCTGCGGCGAATATCGATACGACCCCGTCGAAAGTTGCGTGAGGATGAAATCGGAGCGCGACGTATCGGCCGCAGCCGTCAGCGGGTTGGTGGAGTAGATGATCGAGCGCGAGGGATCGCCGAGCAGCGCCGTATTGATGCTGATGCGGCCGGCCAGGCCGGTCTGTTGCGAGCCATTGGCGGTAATCGCGCCCGTGTAGAGCCCGCCATTGTCGGTGAACAGCGGCAGTTGCACATTGCCGCTGGTGAGTGACGAAATCGTCGTGGTGACCGACGCCGCGACGACATCTGAGCGGTTCGGCGCGCCGTCATCCAGCACCCGCAGCGTCGACCCCGACGGATTCGAGAACTGGAGATTGGCGCTGGTCCCGAGCGCGGCGTTGAGCTGGGAGATGACGGAGCCCATGCCGCCCGAAAAATCGACGCCGAGCACCTCGTCGTTCGGATCGAGCGTCGCATTGTTGCCCAGCGGCAGCACGCTCGGATCGTCCACACGCACGATCGAGAGGTTATGCGTCGCGCCGGTGGTATTGTCCTTGTAGCTGAGGTGAATGATGTTGCCGGATTGCAGCCCCGTCAGGTCGAGATCGAAACCGGCTGCCGGCGCCACGGACGGGGGGGCAGCGGTGCCATCCGTCGTCTTGTCCGACAGCGCGCTCGACATCGAGGCCGCGAACTGATCGACCTGCGCCTGCGCCTGCACCAGCGTTTTGTCGCGCAGTTCGAGATAGGCGGCGATCTTGCCGGATCGGATCGAATTGGTCGACACCATGTCGTAACTTCCGCCATGCGGGAAGTTGATGGTAATGGTGCCGACGTTGCTTTTCGTCGGATCGGTGTTGTACAGCGTGTTGGGCGTCATCGTGCCCTGCGCATTGAAGCTCAGCTTCGCAGCTTCAGTGCCAACCAGTTGCACGCCGGAATTGGTGAAGACCGACACCTGGTTGAGATTGTTGGTGACGGTCCTGATGTCCATCAACTGCGACAATTGATCGATATATTGATCGCGCTGGTCGAGCAGCGCCGCCGTCGATGCGTCGGTCTGGCCGTTGTTCTGCAGCTTGACGTTGATCGCCGCGATCTGCGCCATGGCGTTGTTGGCTGTTGTCACGGAGTCGTTGATGCCGGCCTCGGCGTTGGCGCGGAGGTTCTGAATGGCTTGCGTCGTCGCGTTGAGCTGCTGCGCCATCGCCTGCGCGGCGCCGACCGCGCCGATACGCGCCGACTGCGAGTCCGGGCTGGTCGACAGGCCCTGCAGCGCCGTCAGCAGCTTGTTGAAGCTGTCTTCGATGGTGCCGCTGTCACCCGGATTTCCATAGACGTTCTGCAGGTTGGCGAGATAGGTCGAGCGGATATCGGCATAGGACGCGCCGGAGTTCTCGGTGCGCAACTGGGTCTGCAGATACTGATCGAGCTGCCGGTTGACGCCATTGATGAGGACGCTCGAGCCGAACTCGCCGGTGGTGCCGGCGACCTGGTTGAGGGTCTTCTTGACGTAACCCGGCGTCTCCGCGTTGGCGACGTTCGACGACACCAGCGCGAGCGAGGCTTGCGTCGCGCGCAGCCCCGACATCGCGGTAGAGAGAGCTTGACTCAAACCCATGACTAAATGCCCATCTCAAATCGCATCGCGAACCAGAGGATCGCGGGTTATCGCAGTACGTTCAGGAGATCCTGCACCATCGTGTTGGAGGTGGTGATGACCTTGGTGTTGGCCGAATAGGCCTGCTGGGTGACGATCAGCTTGGTGAATTCGTCGGCGATGTCGGTGTTGGACCCTTCTAGCGACGAACCGACGATGGTTCCGGCCTTGCCGTACAGGGCGCCGCCGGATTCGTCGGTCACCTCGAAGGCGCCGCCGTTGACGCGCTTGAGGAAGTTGGTGCCGTTGAAGGTCGCGATCGAGATTTCGGCGAGATCGAGGTTACGGCCGTTGGAATAGTTGCCGACGATGCGGCCGTTGGTGCTGACGCCCACCGACACCAGCTGGCCGGCCGGGAAACCGTCCTGTTGAATCTGGTTGACCTGGACGTTGCCGTTGGCGTCCGCGAACTGGGTCACGCCGCCGGTGCCGAAATTGATCACGGGACTGCCCAGTGCGACACCGTTGACGACGGCGTTGGTCAGCGTGATGGAGGGAACCGCCGGCGACATCTGGCCGGCGGCCGAGAAGGTGAAGTTGATGTTGACGTTCTGCCAGCCCACCTGCGTGCCGGTCGCGTTCGGGTTGACCTGATAGAACATGTTCCAGGTATCGGTATGACCGGGACCCAGCGCGGAACTGTCGGTCTTGGCCCAGCGGAACTGCAGGTTTACCGGAGCGCCCGACACGTCGTAGGTCGTCACCGCGCCGCCCGCCACGCTCTGATCGAGGAACGCCGAGTTGTCGTTGCCGATCACCTGCCCGGTGCCGATCGTACCGCCGCCGCCGCGCGTCGCGGTCGCGGTGCCCGTGAAGCCGAGGGCAGCGAATGCAGCCGTGTTATTGCTCGTGATCGACAGGTCGGCGGCCGTGCCGGAATGCAGCGTGATCGAGCCGTTGGTGATCGTGGACGCGGTTCCGGTGCCCTGGAGCGCGTCGATCTTGCCCAGCAGGGTCTGGATGGTGTCTCCGACGTTGATCTGATTGTTGCCGACGGCGCCCGATGCCATGAAGGTGATGGTTTGGTTGTTAACCGTGATGGTGTTGCCGGCAACGAAATCGGCGGAGATCGAGTCGGTTCCGGCCGCGCCGCTGAGCGTGGTCGCGAGCGTGTTCGCCACCGACGGAGTTGCCTTGTTGTTCTGCACGGTGCCGCTGACCGAGGAGTCGGTATACGGCGCCGGAGGCGTTCCGACCGTCAGCGGGTTGTATCCGGGAGAGAAGGATCCCGGCGCGATCAGTTCCGATCCCTTCACCGACGTGTCGTGCTTGGTCGTCAGCGGATAGGAGGCGAGGTTGGCGCGATAATCGATCTTGGTGGTCTGCTGCGCTGGCAGAAAGTCGTTCTGGAATTTGAGAACCTGCGGCGAACTGCCCGAGGGGTTGCCGGTGGTCGGATCGATCGGAACGCCTTCGAGATAATAGCCGGCGCCATTGACGAGATAGCCGCTCTTGTCGAGCTGGAAGTCGCCGCGACGGGTGTAGCGATCGACGCCGTCGAACACCGGCGTGCCGTCGGTGAAGGTGCCGGGCTTTTGCACGGCGAAGAAGCCGGCGCCGTTGATCGCCATGAAGGTCGCGACTGACGCGGTCTGCACGTCGCCTTGCACCGAATTGGTGCTGCGTGATTGCGTGGTCACACCGCCGGCGAGTTGCTGGGTCGACGCGGTTTGCGGAATGAGGTCGAGGAAGCTGGTGTCGATGCGCTTGAACGCCGTGGTCTGCGAGTTCGCGATGTTACCCGAGACGTTTTCCAGAGCGTACGACTGCGCGCGGAGGCCGCCGACGGCTGTCGTAAGAGCGCCGAAAATACCCATGACATTCTCTCCAAATTCGATCCGGGCGGCTCGCCGGTCTCACATCATTGCAGGCCGCGTCAGGAGGAGATGTCGCAAGCGTCGTGCCAAGTATGAAATCGCATATTTTTCAATGCTTTAAACAAAAAGCCCCGGTCCAAAGACCGGGGCACATTTGCCGGGCGGGGCAACAATTGCCGGGCCCCTGAGGGTCCGGGGCGTCAGGAGGCCGATGAAGATGCCGGCTTGAACACCATCCCAAATCCGTCGATGCAATAGCGCAATCCGGTCGGCTTCGGCCCGTCGTCGAAGACATGACCGAGATGACCGCCGCAGCGCCGGCAGTGCACTTCGGTGCGCAGCATCCCATAGGTGCGATCTTCAGTCTTGCCGAGCGCATTGTCGAGCGGCTGGTAGAAACTCGGCCAGCCGGTGCCGCTTTCGAATTTCGTCTCGGAAGAGAACAACGGCAGATCGCAGCCGGCGCAGGCAAAGATGCCCTTGCGATGTTCTTTCAGGAGCGGGCTCGAGCCCGGGCGCTCGGTGCCCTGCTTGCGCAGGATTTCATATTGCTGCGGCGTCAGTTGCGCGCGCCATTCGGCATCGGTCTTTTCGACTTCGAATTTCTCGGCCGCCTGCGCCGGCGTCGTGCGCAGCCAGCGGAAGGCCGCAAGGCCAAACAGGCCGGCGACAGAGGCGAGCAGGATACGGCGGTCGATCATCAGGGCTCTCCGTGCGGGGCGGAACAGGTGGGTTCGCCATCAAATACGGCCCGCGTCGGCGGAAGTTACACCGATCCGTCCCGAATTCTCTCACTTTCCTGCGAGGCGGCAAGTGGCGTTTCCTGCATCTCCGCCGGTGCCGGGGGCTGCGGACGCGGCTCGCCCGGTGGCGGGCGGCGGCGCGGCGGCAGCCGGGTTCCGGCCTGCCGGTTGGCCTCGGCCACCCGCGCCTCGCGAATCCGTTCCTTGGCGCGGGCGCCTTCCCGGTAGCGCGCCAGCGCTCCGGCGGCGGCAGCCCTTCCCCGCCCCCACATGCCGATCAGGTGGCCGGCGACCCGGCCGGTGGTGCCGCCGGCCCAGACCAGTTCGAACGGCGAAAACAGCCGCCAGCGCTCGTCGCCCCACAGGATACTGCGCGCGATCAATTGCCCCGCCATCGCCGAGGTGTTGAGCCCCTGGCGGCCGAAGCCGCTGGCGACCCACAAGCCTTTCCGCAACTGGCCGATCTGCGGCATGCCATGCACGGTCACTCCGACGGCGCCACCGAAGATTTCGGATATGGCGACCTTGCCGAGGTTTGGAAAAACGGTGGCGATCCGTTGCTGG
Source organism: Hyphomicrobiales bacterium (assembly GCA_017305715.1). Taxonomy (GTDB): domain Bacteria; phylum Pseudomonadota; class Alphaproteobacteria; order Rhizobiales; family Xanthobacteraceae; genus Bradyrhizobium. The sequence goes on from JAFKKG010000021.1 coordinate 89,855, forward strand.
ATGGCCGGGCCGAAACGGCGCGGCCGCGCATCCCAGGTCGTTTCGGGGCTCGCCCACATCAGGCGGTCGCCGTCCACGATCCGGAAATGGTCGACCCCGTCGCTGTCGCTGACCGATCCCGAAAAGGTGATGGCGTCGGCGAGGCGCTCGCCGAGCGGTTCGGTCACGGCGGCATAGCGCCAGACCGGCAGCAGCGTTTCCGACAGCCGCCGGAGCGGCGTGCCGAGATGGATGTTGCCGGCCAGCACGATATGGCTTGCACGAAGCCGCGCCGACGGCGTCACGATGCGCTTGCGAATGCCGGACGGATCGATGCTGACCACCGGCGTATCCTCGAAGATGCGCGCCCCCGCCTTTCTTGCGAGCGCCGCTAGGCCATGGACATATTTGCGGCCATCGATCTGAAACGCCCTGGGATAGTAGATGCCGTGGAAGTAGCGCCCGGTCCTGATCCGATCGCGCACCCGATCGACCTGCCAGCCTTCGACTTCGGTCTCGAAATCTTCACTCAGCGTCTGCAGCCGGCTGATCAGCGTTTCGCCGGCATCGACGTTGGAGACTTCCAGTGCCCCTTCGCTCAGTGCAATGCCGGGCATTGCCTCCTCGTTCGCGACGCTGCGAATGTAGTCCGCGCCCTGCTTCGACAGTGACCAGAGCTCACGGGCGTCCTCGAGGCCGACGCGCTCGATCAACTCGCCGATCGGCAGGCTGTAGCCCGGCATCACGGTGCCGAGCTGGTTGCCGGACGCGTTCCAGCCGACATGGCGGCCTTCGAGCACGGCGACGCTGGCGCCGAGGCGCGCGGCCTCCAGCGCCACCGTCAGGCCGGCAAGCCCTGCCCCGACCACGCAGATATCGACATCGAGGTCGAACGACAGGCGGGAGCGAAAGGGCGCACCATCGTCCGGACCGTTGGTCGCACTTGTTAAAGTCTCTGCCATGGCGTTTTCTTAAGGACCGCTGCGGCGCTTGTCACCTTGTCCTAAGCATGTGCTTGTAGATTAATTCAGGCCAAAACGAATCGAGATTGCGCCCATGCGCCGTTTGCTGCTGCTGCGTCATGCCAAGACCGAACACGACGCGCCCTCGGGGAAGGACCACGACCGCCGCCTCGATGACCGCGGCCGGCGCGACGCTGCCGTCCTCGGCAGCTGGATCGGCCGGCAATTGCCCGTTCCCGACATGGTTCTGGTCTCGACCGCGGTGCGGGCGCAGCAGACCTGGGAGATCGTGGAGCAAGCGATGCGGGAGGCGACCAAAGCCGTCACGTCGCCGCCGCAGGTCGAATCCCTCGATGAACTCTACGGCGCCGAGCCGGCGCAGCTTCTGCAGATCATCCGCGCGGCCGGGGCGGCCGATGTCAGGCACTTGATGGTGATCGGCCACAATCCCGGCATGCACGAGCTGGCACTGGCGCTGACCGGCAGCGGCGATGCCGCCGCGAAAAAAGCCCTTGAGGACAATCTGCCGACATCGGGACTTGCGATCTTCGATTTTGCGATCGACGACTGGGACGAGGTGGCGTTTCGCCGCGGCACGCTGATGCGCTTCACCAGCCCGAAACTGCTGAAGCAGTCGCCGGACGATTGAGCCGGGCGGACATACCGGCGCGGCCGTGTTAGGCTGGCGGCCGACAGGAGGCGCAGATGTTCAAATCCATCCTGGTGCCGCTCGACCTTGCCGACACTGACCTGGCAAAACCTGCGATCGCGACGGCGGCGACGCTATCACAGACCTGGCATGGCGCGGTGCGGCTGCTCAACGTCATGCCGATGACGCCGGTCATGCTGGCCGAATACGTGCCGGCCGATTTCGACGCCCAGCAGCGCCAGACCTCGGAAGAAGCGCTCGCGATCGTGGCGCAGGAATCCGGTATCGACGCCTCGCGCATCTCCGCCGTGGTCCGGCAAGGCGGCATCTATCACGAGATCCTGGAAGAGGCCGCGGCGATCAAGGCCGATTTGATCGTGATGACGTCGCACCGGCCGGCGATGCGGACCTATTTTCTCGGTTCCAATGCCGGCCACGTCGTGCGCTACGCCAAATGCTCGGTGCTGGTGGTGCGGCACTGACGAAGCGGCCCGGTCGATCGACCGGGCCTGTCATTGTTCAGATCGAGGCATCCGAGCCTTCACCGAAGCCGCCCGAGTTCCTGATCGGCGAGACCCCAGACCGCCTGCTCGATATGGCTGCGCACCAGCCCGATGTCGCGGAGTTCACGATCGTCCAGCCGCCGCAGCGCTTTGATCGCCGCGCGGCGGTCGAGATAGGCTGCAAGCCAACGCGCCCCAGCCCCGAACCGGCGGAGCAATCCCCCCGAGCTGACGGACATTGCAGGCTGCGCTGCGGCTTGGGACATCGTGGTCATTGGTCTTCTCCGGTTGGTCACCGCGGCAATGGGCTGCCGCCGACGCAAACGCCGGGAATCGGCGGCGGCGTCCTCTGGTCTGATTGTTTGCACTCTCCTCAGTGCATTCTCAGGCTTGATCGGCTCAACATGATCCGGTACAATCCTCGGTGCAAGTGAAACATTGCTCTCGGTGCAATAATGTCAAAATTTGAATATCTCAGGCTTGCCGATGCTGTCGCCGCCGAGATCGCCAATGGCGGGCTCAAACCCGGCGATCGCCTGCCGCCGCAGCGCAGTTTCGCCTATGAGCGCAAGATCGCGGTCTCCACCGCGAGCCGCGTCTACACGGAATTGTTACGCCGCGGACTCGTGGTCGGCGAAGTCGGCCGCGGCACGTTCATCTCCGGACAGGCGCCCCGCGCGATCACCACGCTGACCGAGCCGCGCGGCGCCCGTATCGATCTGGAAGTCAATTATCCGCTGCTGCCGACGCAATCGACGCTGATCGCGAAAAGCCTGGAAGGGCTGGAGCGGCCGGAAGCCCTCGAAATCGCGTTGCGGCAGGGCACCAGCGCCGGAACGCAAACCGCCAGAAAGGTCTCGGCGGATTTCCTCTCCCGAAACGGCTGGTCGGCGCGCGCCGAGCAAATCGTCTTTACCGCCAACGGCCGGCAGTGCATCGCCGCAACCCTTTCCGCGATCGTGCCGCCGGGCGGGCGCTGCGGTGTCGAAGCCCTGACCTACCCCTTCATCAAGGGCATCGCCGCCCGGCTCGGGGTGACCCTGGTGCCGCTCGCGATGGACGAACAGGGCGTTCGTCCGGACGCCGTGCAAAAGGCCCACCGCGAAGCGCATCTGTCGGCGCTGTACATCCAGCCGACGGTGCAGAATCCGCTCGGCATGACGATGCCGGACTCCCGCCGCGCCGACCTCGTACGCGTCGTCGAGAAGCTCGACCTCACCATCATCGAAGACATGGTCTATGGCTTCCTCGACGACCAGGCGCCGCTGGCGGCGCTGGCGCCGGATCGCTGCGTCGTGCTCGACAGCCTGTCGAAGAAGGTCGCCCCCGGCCTGGCACTCGGCTTCATCGTGGCGCCACCGCGTTTGCGCGAGAGCATCATGGCGTCCGTACGTTCCGGCGGCTGGACGGCGTCGGGATATGCCTTCGCGGCCGCGCAACGCATGATGGCCGACGGGACCGCCTCCGAACTCGTCAGGCTGAAACGGATCGATGCGCAGCGGCGTCAGCGCGTCGCAGCCGAGCGGCTTGCCGGCTTCGAGATGCAGGCGAACCCCAAATCCTATCATCTGTGGCTGACGCTGCCGCACCATTGGCGGTCGCAGACCTTCGTCGCCGCCGCGGCCCGGCGCGACATCGCGCTGACGCCCTCGTCGACCTTTGCGGTGAGCCCTGGACATGCACCGAACGCGATCAGGCTGGCGCTGGCCGCACCGCCCATCGACCAGCTTGATGCGGCGCTGCGCACGCTGGCGGGAATGCTGCGCGCGAGCGAAGAGGATTTCGACTCGACCGAGTAGAGCGGCGCGCTTGCGCGCGATTGCCGAAACTACGGCAGCAGCGCTTCCGGCAAATGATCGAAGTCGTAGCTGCGCGGCCGGTTACGCCTGATGAAGCCGCCGATCTGCCAGGTGAACAAGGCGACGAATCCGACCAGAAACAACGCGCCGTACCATTCTCCGGTCGCGACCGCGCGCAGCAGAAGGCCGGCCATTGCGATGCCGAGCAACGTCACCATCACAAGCGCTGCCGCGTAGGTCATCTGTCCGATGCCGCCGACCAGCACGGCCTTGCTGCCCGACCCGGCCATGCGCCGGTGCAGTTCGGTGATGAAGGCGCGATAGTCGTGATCCTGCGGTACCATTAGGGTGACGGTTTGCCAGGTGGTCGAGAGAATCGCGATGCGTCCACCGTCCTTGCCCACGAGGTCGGCGCGGAAACGGCGGGACTGCATCGACGACGGCTTATAGCTGAGACGGATCGCCGCGATGTCGGCGTAACCCCAGACACCGGACCTGCCCGCGATGCGCCAGGACAACCCGGCATTGGTCAGCTTGAATTCGTGCGCCGATCCGATCAGCGACGCCTTGTAGACATAGCGGGTCTCGGGCGCGCCCTCGCCCGTCATCTCCGCCGTGTTTGGTAACGATGTCGGCAATTCAAAAATCCCGGTAGCCGTCGCGGCTGCTGCTTGCGCGGCCAACCGGCTTTATCTTACAAGCAGGCCATGGCCGAGACGACCTATTTTCCGCGCCGCCTGATTTTGGCGGGCGCGATGATCTCCGGGGTGCTGCTGGCGCTGGCCGTGCATATGCTGGGGGCGCGCTACGGCCTCGACCTCGGCGGCCTGTGGCGATCGGATGCCCGTGAATTCATGCCCGCGGGTGCCGCGATCGCGTGGTGGCTGATTGCGACCGTCGGTTTTTCCAGCGGCTATTTCACCGCCAATCTGATGCACAGCGCGGTGTCCGGGCAAATCCCGCAACGGATGCGTCATTTCCTGATCGCGGTCGGCGTGCTGATCCTGGCCGGCGCCGGACAGGCGGCCTCCGCCCCGAGCCCGATCCCGACCATATCGGGTGTGCTTGCGGGGCTTGCGGCATTGGGCCTCGGCGCCGCGATGGCGTTTTGCGGCGCGCATTTCGCGCTCCGCAAAACATAGCTTCACGCGACGATGCGCGCCCGCGGCCGGGACAGCATCGATTCCACCTCGGCGGCGGGACGCGGCATGGAGAACAGATAACCCTGCGCCTGGGTACATCCCTCGCGGCGCAGCAGATCGAACTGGGCTTCGGTCTCGACGCCCTCCGCCGTGGTGACGATCCCGAGACTCTTGCCGAGCCCAGTCACGGCGCGGACGATGGCCATCGAATCGTCGCGCGTGGCCAGATCGGTCACGAACGAACGGTCGATCTTGATCTTGTCGAACGGAAAACTGCGCAGGTAGCTGAGCGACGAATAGCCGGTTCCGAAATCGTCGAGCGAGATTCCGACGCCAAAGCCGCGCAGCTCATGCAGGACCGCCAACGTCGTCTCGCTGTTCTGCAGCAGTACCGATTCGGTAATCTCCAGCTCGAGGCGACGCGCCGGAAGGCCGGAATCCTGCAATGCCGCCTTCACGGATGACACGAGGTTCGGATTCTTGAATTGTACCGGCGAAAGATTGACGGCGACGGTGACGTCCTCCGACCATCTCGCGGCATCCAGACAGGCCTGCCGAAGCACCCAATCGCCGAGCGGAATGATCAGGCCGGTTTCCTCCGCGAGCGGGATGAAACTCGCCGGCGCGATCATGCCGCGCAGCGAATGGTTCCAGCGCACCAGCGCTTCGAACGCGACGACGCGGTCGGTGGCGACGTCACGGATCGGCTGATAATAGACTTCGAATTCATGCCGGTTCAGCGCCGCGCGCAGATCCAGTTCGAGCACGCGACGGGCCTGGGCGCGGGCATCCATCCCGGCCTCGAAGAAGCGATAGGTGCCGCGGCCGTCCGCCTTGGCGCGATACAGCGCAAGATCGGCCTTCTTGAGCAGTTCGTCGGGATTCTTGCCGTCTTCGCCCGCCAGCGAGATGCCGATGCTGACGCCAACCACGAGGTGATGGCCACCGATATCGTAGGGTTCGCCGATCTTCTCGACGATATGGCTGGCCAGCGCGGCGACCGCCGAGGGATCGCAGTCGCTGCAGAACTGCACGATCGCGAATTCGTCACCGCCGAGCCTTGCCACCGTATCATCTTCCGTGACGCATTCGCCGAGCCGTCGGGCCACTTCCCTGAGCAGGGCGTCGCCAATGGGATGGCCGAGCGAGTCGTTGATTTCCTTGAAATGATCGAGATCGAGGCAGAACACCGCGAGCTGATCGCTGCGCTTGACCAGGCGCAGCGCCTTCTCCAGTTGCTCGCGGAACAGCGTCCGGTTCGGCAGATTGGTCAGCGCGTCATGGCGCGCCATATGCGTGATCTGCTCCTGGGCTTCTTGCCATTCCGTGATGTCCTCGAACGTCGAGACCCAGCCGCCGCCCTTTTTCGGTTCATCCACCACGCGGATCGAACGACCATTGCGCGTGACAACCCTGCTCAGGCTCTGGCCGGCTTTCGCCGCCGCCACCACCATGTTGAAGAACTCTTCGGGATCGCCGTCCCATTTGCCCGCCGACTTCTGATCCTGCAGAACGTCGATCAGCAGGCGGCCCTGCAACGCCACGCCGGTGCGATCCATCATCTCGCTGTAACGCTCGTTGAACAGCAGGATGCGGCCGTCCGCATCGAACATGCAAAGCCCCTGCGACATGTTTCCGATCGCCGAGTCGAGCAAGAGCTTCTGCTGATGCAGCTCGGTGCTTGAACGGCGATCGAGCATCGCCGCCAGGAATGATATGCCGAGAATGGCGAAGGCTGCGACCGCGGTCAAAAAGGAAAGTGCGGCCGGCGAGATCAGCAACCCGTCGGTGCCGAGGGTGGGATCCGGAATCAGGGTCACGGCTCCCATCGCGGTGAAATGGTGCGAAACGATCGCGATCGTCAGCAGGCCCGTTGCCGCCAGGGTATGATTGCGGTCATCCCGACGCGCGGCAACGACCAGGGCGATCGCCGCGAATACGCTGCCGAGCACGACGGAAGCCAGCACGATGCCGGGCGACCATAGAACATGCGCCGGAAGTTCCAGCGCCATCATGCCGGTATAGTGCATCGCTGCGACGCCGGCGCCGACGACCGCGCCGCCCAGCGCAATCGTCGAGCGGCGGTCATTGAGCAAGGCAATGCTGAGGCCGATCGCCGCGATCGCCACGGCAAAGACCAGCGATATCAGCGTAACCGGAATATTGTACCCGGCCCCCGACCCGGGATCATAGGCCAGCATCGCCACGAAGTGCGTGGCCCAGATTCCGCAACCGCCGACCACGGCATCGAGGCCGCCCCAGATCGCGCGGGTGCGTCCCTGCGAAGCCCTGGCGCGATGAAACAGGCTGATCGCCACGGCGCTGGCGAGCCAGCAAATGATGCCGGCGAGAACGACCAGCCGCAAATCATGCTCGGTGACGAGGCAATTCAGAACTTTATACATCACGGACCCCTGTTATCGGCCTGTGATGGCGGCGCCATAGGTGCATTTGCGTTAACGCCGCGGTTGGGCCTGCGGCAATGGTGAACAAATGCTTGGAGTCCTCACCTGTCGGTTGTGCGCACCTGCAAGCTCGCGAAAAATCCGGTGTCAACGCTGTTTCGGGCAGGCAGCGGCCGCGCCGGTTTTCAATTCCGCATGCGCGCCGCACCAGATCGCAGCCGCGGCCGCGATTAACACGCTCGCCGAAATCAGCAGTGACGCATGCGGTCCCGCCATGAAGCTTCCGGACTGCGCGACCAGCGCGCCAGACCAAGCGACGCCGAGCACGCGGCCGCGCGCCTTGTGATCGGCACAGGCATGGCTGAGCAGCGCCAGCGAGTTCGGCACCAGGATGGCCGCGGCCAATCCCTGCACGCATCGGGTCAGGATCAGGATCGCGGCATTGGCAGCCATCGCGCAGGCGGCCGATGCCGCCGTGAAGAGAGCAAAGCCCGCCATGAAGATACGCTTGGCGCCGATGCGGTCGCCGAGCCACCGAGCGAGGTGCCAATGGCATTGATCGCCGTGTTGGCAATGGTGACGTCAAGCTGCACGACGCCATAGCCAAGGCTCATCGCCGCAAGCGTGAGCCATGTCGCGCGTTTCGATGGAACGGGCGTTTCCGGTCTATGACTGTCGTCATCGCGCCGAAGCACCGTGGAGAAATTCCCCGAGCGCGGCGTTTTGCCCCATTTATGTCCGGAAATCAGCTGGCGGCCGGCGCGTTGACCTTCGGAACGGCGGCGAAAACACCCCCGGGAACATCCCCGGGTGCGACTCACAATCCTTAACGCGGCACCATATGTAAGCCGTATGACAGAGCCGGCGAAGGAAGGCCAACGCCATGCTTGTCAAGGGCTGCACAACGGTCCGGTTTTGGCTTATGGGTCTTCACGCACGGTGCGTCTGACCGTCGCCAGCCACTCACGTGACTGGTTCTTGTTACGTTTTGCCGCCCCGCCGGGAGGATGAATGCATCGGCTACTGACCACGCTCGGGCGTGGTTTCAAGGAGAAGATCGGCTGGAAACGGCTTGGGATCGTTGCGAGTCTCCTCATCATCATTCTTGCGGTCACCCATCTGGTTCGCACCCTGAAGGGGGTCGACACCGCGATCATCCTGACCGCACTGACCGAGATCGCGCCGCATCGCATCGCGCTGGCCGCCCTGTGCGTGGTCGGCGCGTTCTGCACGCTGACTTTCTATGATTTCTTTGCATTGCGAACCATTGGCAAGAATCACGTCCCCTATCGCATCGCCGCATTGTCGAGCTTCACCAGCTACACGATCGGCCACAATATCGGCGCCACGGTCTTTACCGGCGGCGCGATCCGCTTCCGGATCTATTCGGATTACGGCCTGACCGCGATCGACGTCGCCAAGATCTGCTTCCTTTCGGGATTGACCTTCTGGCTCGGCAATTTGTTCGTGCTCGGGATCGGCATGGCCTGGCACCCCTGGGCCGCCTCCGCGATGGACCTGCTGCCGCCGGCCATGAACCGGCTGATCGCCATCGGCTGCCTCGCCGGCATCGCGGCCTACTTCCTCTGGCTGGTCACCGGGGAAAGCCGCCGCGAACTCGGCCAGAACGGCTGGAAGGTGGTGCTGCCCTCGGCGCGGCTGACGCTGCTCCAGGTCATGATCGGCGTGGTCGATCTCGGGTTCTGCGCGCTGGCGATGTATCTGTTGATGCCGATCGAGCCGCACATCGATTTCGTGTCGCTGGCGGTGGTCTTCATCCTGGCGACGCTGCTGGGTTTCGCCAGCCATGCGCCGGGCAGCATCGGCGTGTTCGACGCCGCGATGCTGGTGGCGTTGCCGCAGTTCGGCAAGGAGCAATTGCTGGCCACCCTGGTGGTGTTCCGGATCCTGTATTTCCTGATCCCGTTCGGGATTTCGATTTCGATCATGGGAACGCGCGAACTCTGGCTCAGCGTCGTGCAGCCCTGGCAGGAGCGGCGCCGACTTGCAGAGGCCTGCACCGCTTCGGCCCGGGTACGGCAGCGCGTGGAGAACCGCTAGTCGCGGGGCCGGTCCGGCTCTGGAGAACGCCATGCCCGGTAACACCGACGTTATCGCGGCTGTAGCGTCTTTTTGGCCAAGGCTGCCACATTCTCTTATTTCTGCCTTACCGCTAACGTCAAACGCGCCATGGCCGCAATTCTCCCACGTTTGATGATGACTACCGTCGCGCTGCTTGCCAGCGTGCTGGCGGTGCACTCTCCGCTGCCGGCGCAAGCGCAGCCCGCGCCCGGCGGCGCCTTGCAGCCCGGCGGGGCTTTGCAGCCTGGCGGGGCTTTGCAGATTTCCTGGGAGGTGCGTAACCGCTTCCGGCTGTTCCGCGAGGAACGGGATTTCCTGCTGCACGCCGAGAGTGGCCGCGGCCGCAGCGTTCTGGCCGCGGAGCAGGCGCTCGGCATGCAAAGCGACGGCCGCGGCTGGGCACGCAACACCGTGAACCGGCTTTGCATCGATCTTGGCGGGCGCGTCAGCGAGCCCTGCACCCGCGACAACGTCAAGGAAAGCTATCTCACACCGGTCGATCATCCCGTCGTCATCCGCCTCGCCGGACCGGTGCCGGTCGGTGCCACCTGCGCCTGGTCGCTCGACGACGGCGAAGGCCCGGCAACGTCGACCATCGATTGCGCCGAGCCGATCAACTACCGCGCCCGCTATGGCCGCACCACGGCGGTGACGGTCGACGTCTCCTCGTCGGACGGCAGCCAGCGCGTCTCCACCGAGATCGCAGTGCGCGACATCTTCATCGCCGGCCTCGGCGACAGCATCGCTTCCGGCGAAGGCAATCCGGACCGCCCCGTCGCGCTGGCCGATGAGGGCTTTTGCTTCCGTTCCTTCCTGGGGATGGCATACACCCAATATTACCGGCCAAGCCGCGCCGGCTACAAAGGGGGCCGGGCCTGCGAGGCGCCGGACCTGCTCTCGGTGTGGCAGCGGCAGAGCGCGCTCTGGTTCAATGCGGCCTGCCACCGCTCGCTATACAGCTACCAGACCCGGACCGCCCTGGCGCTGGCCGTGCAATATCCGCATATCGCGGTGACGTATCTGCCGCTGGCCTGCACCGGCGCCACCATCGCCGACGGCCTGTTCGGCTCGCAACGCGCCCGCGACTGCCCGCCGTCGAAAGCGGGCAACTGCCAGGGCACGGTCAACGCCCAGCTCGCTGAACTGCGCGAAGCGGTTGCGGCGGCCAAACGCCGGCAGCCCGACCGCAAGCTCGACCTCGTGCTGCTGTCGGTCGGCGCCAACGACATCTATTTTTCGGGCCTCGTTGCCGACGTGATCGTGGACACTGCGACCGAACGCGCCTTGTTCCGGCGCAGCGGCGTGCTGGCGTCGGTCGACGATGCACGCGGGGCGCTGATGCGCGACCTGCCGCAGGGATTCGCCAAATTGCGCGAGGCGTTGAAGCCGCTGGTCGGCGACATGTCCCGCGTCGTCTATACCTCCTATGCCAACCCGACGCTGGCGAACAACGGCATGCCCTGCCCCGGCGGCCGGGCGGGCTTCGACATTCATCCCTCCTTCAACGCCGATCCGCAGCGGCTCGCCACGGTCTCGAACTTTGTCGAGGCTGAATTCCTGCCGCAGCTAAAAGCGCTCGCGCTGTGCCAATCCGGCATCCTGTGCCGCAATCCCGCCGCCGACCGCATGACCTTCGTCGATGCGCATCAAGCCCCCTTTGCGAGCCATGGTTTTTGCGCGCGGGCGGAGAGCGATCCTGAATTCGACCGCCAATGTTTCGCGGCCAACGGCGAAAGCTTCAATCCCGATATCGTCACCGCTGCCAGCCAGCCGATGATGTGCGGCCGCAGTGCGGGCGAGTATCGCGCCTATTCGCCGCGCGCGCGCTGGATCCGCGATGCCAATGACAGCTACTTTGCGGCGATGACCTATCCGCAGGGCCTGCCGTCGTCGCAACAGCCGAACGACATCCATGACGCGACGTGGGGGGTCCTGTCGGCGGTGTATGGCGGCGCCGTGCATCCCACCGCCGAGGGCCACGCCGCGATGGCGGATGCGGCCGTGCCGGCGGCCGCCGCCGTGCTGCAACTCGATGCCGCAATACCCGAGGTGATTTCGCAACCGGTATCGCCGATCCCGGCATTGCCCGCGCGATAGTCCGCTTCCGGAATATCTTTTTCGTCATGGCCGGGCTTGTCGGCCATGCACGTCCTTCTTGCCAACGGATACAAAGACGCCGACGCCCGGCACAAGGCCGGGCATGACGAGCGTCGGCATGATGCGCTAATTCATTGGCTTGTTTTAAGTCAGACTCTAGCGCGCCGCGGCCGGGCTTCCATGCGCCGGAGCCGGAGCCGGCACATTTGCCTTCTTCACGGCAACAGGTGCCTTTGCAGCACCGGCGGGCGGCTTCATCGCCGCCGCCTGCGCCGGCAGATATTTCGCGACGATGGCCGGATCGAGCGAAGCCATCGCGGTGTCCGGCAAGCGGGTCCAGACCTCATCCTTGCCGAACAGGGCGATGCCCATATAGCCGCGCATCGTCAGCGTCTGGCCGTCGGCGCTCACCGTCATCTTGGCCTTATAGATCTTGCCGTCGCGCGGATCGAGCACGTTGCCGTTCTCGTATTTCAATCCGTCGCGCTTCATGTCGCGGATGAAGGACAGCCCGAGCCACGGCTGATCCTTTCGATCGTCGGTGCATTTCGTGCAGACCGGATTGGGGGCGTCGCCGGGCTCTGGAAAAAGCTTGGCAAACGCGCCTTCAAAGATGCCGTCGTGATCGACCACCAGAAACCATCCGACCGGCTTGCCCTTCTCGACCTTTTGCCACAGGCCCGCGGCCGACGGCTCGGCCGGCTGCGCCGCAAGTTCGCAGGCGAACGCGAGCCCCATTACGATCGGCAATATCAGTCGGAGTCCGAAAAGTGCATTTCGCATCGTCATCACCTGACAAAATCCACAAATTAATGACCGCAGACTAAGGCCATTTCGCGGACGGTTCCAGTGCCTGGACCGACGATCGTGAAACCGCCGCGAGGCAGCAGCGGTGTTTTGGTCATATTTGGGCTGAAATCAGTTGACCCCGAGCTTCTTCTGCAGGCTCGACGACGAGGTCGTGTACTGGAACACCAGCCGCTTGTCCGGATAGACGTAACGATGCGCCTTCTGCGCCATCAACGCACCCTCGTGGAACCCGCTCAGGATCAGCTTCAGCTTGCCCGGATAGGTGTTGATGTCGCCGATCGCAAATATGCCCGGCACGTTGGTCTCGAACGCAGCGGTCTCGACCGGCACCAGGTTGTTCTCGAGCGCAACGCCCCAGTTCGCCACCGGTCCGAGCTTCATGGTCAGCCCGAAGAACGGCAGCATCGTATCGCATTCGACCTTCGAGATCGCGTTGGCGTTATCCTTCATCATGGCGCCGGAGAGCTTGCCGGCCTCGCCTTCGAGCGAGGTGACCTGGCCGATCTTCAAATCCATTTTTCCGGCAGCCACCAACGCGCGCATCTGATCGACGCTGTGCGGTGCTGCGCGAAAATCGTCGCGCCGGTGCAACAGCGTCACGCGCTTGGCGATCGGCTGCAGATTGAGCGTCCAGTCGAGCGCGGAATCGCCGCCGCCGACGATCAGGATATTCTTGTCACGGAACTGTTCCATCTTGCGCACGGCGTAGAACACCGACGTGCCTTCATAGGCTTCGATGCCGGGCACCGGCGGACGCTTCGGCTGGAACGAGCCGCCGCCCGCGGAAATCACCACCACCTTGCACTCGAACACCTGACCGGCGTCGGTGGTGACGCGAAAGAGCGGATCACCGATCTTCTCGATCGTCTCCACCATCTCGTTGAGGTGAAAGGTCGGACCGAACGGCTTGATCTGCTCCATCAGCGCCTCGGTGAGGCCCTGGCCGGTGACGATGGGAATACCGGGAATGTCGTAGATCGGTTTTTCCGGATAGAGCTCGGCGCACTGGCCACCGATCTTGTCGAGGATGTCGACCAGATGCGCCTTCATATCGAGCAGGCCCAGTTCGAACACGGCGAACAGTCCGCAGGGACCCGCGCCAATAATCAGCACATCGGTTTTGATCGCTTCGCTCATCTCAAGCTTCTTTTCGGTTGGACCAAGCCGATGGCCTGGGCGGCGCTTCTGGGGCAGCGTCTGTCTAGCCAACGGCGCCGAAACAGGAAAGCCATAATATGGCCGATGGCTCGTCCCCAACCCCTTGCCGGAGCAGGATAACTGGGCTGTAACGGGGTGAGACTTTCGGAGACCGCCCCGTGAACGCCCCTGCCCGCCTCGATTCAACGCCACGCCTGGAAGATTTCCCCTATCGCCTGTCGGACAATGTGCGTTTCGCCGACCTCGACCCCAACCAGCACGTCAACAATGCGGTCTATGCGACCTATTTCGAAACCGGCCGCGTCACGCTGATGAAGGACCGCAGCTACGGGCTGATGCCGCACGGCGTCACCTGGATCATGGTCCGGCTCGACATCCATTTCCGCGCCGAACTGCGCTGGCCCGGCACCATCGAACTGGGCCTCGGCGTGGTGAAATTCGGCCGCACCTCCGTCACCTTCGACCAGGTGGTGTTTTCCGCAGGCAAGTGCATCGCCTCGGCGCAATCGGTATCGGTGCTGCTCGATGAGGCGACGCGCAAGCCGACGCCGCTGACCGAGGAGATCCTCGGCAATTTCCAGCGCTGGCTGCGGCGCGGGATGGACGGACGCTAGCGCCTTTTCCGTCCGATGGCTTCGCCGGCGGTCGCGGTTCGCGCGCCGATGATGATGTCTGCGACGAGCCGGCGCTGGTTCGCGCGTTTGTCGCGCTCGGCGGCACGTCACGAATCCCGATGCTGTGGATCGACGCGGAGAACGACAGGTTCTTTCGCCCCGATCTGACGCACCAGATGCACGCGGCCTTCACGGCTGCGGGCGGACGCGCCCAATTGATCGACGCCCCGGCGTTCGGCGACGACGGCCGGCGCTTTCAGCCACCGCACCGGGGCAGCGCTCGGCTGCGACGGCCCGGGATGCGGCGCTTGCCGGATGTGCAAAATTCGTCACCGACTGCGCGGTCTATGCGGTCGACGGTGAACTTGTCGGAAAGGAAACCGGGTCGCGCTGAACGATCGGGCGAACCGGACCCGGTTTCTAGGCCTGCCGTTCCGGCGTCGAAACGACCAGGCCGTCGAGTTCGTCGGAAACCTTGATCTGGCACGACAGCCGCGAATTCGGCCGTACGTCGAAGCCGAAATCCAGCATGTCCTCTTCCATCGGGGTCGGGGCGCCGACCTTCTCGCGCCAGGCTTCGTCGACATAGACGTGGCAGGTCGCGCAGGCGCAGGCCCCGCCGCATTCGGCTTCGATGCCCGGAACAGCGTTGCGGATCGCGGCTTCCATCACGGTCGCGCCGTTTTCGACTTCAATGGTTCGTTTTTCGCCGGAATGGTCGACAAAGTGAATTTTGGCCATGATCGCTCGTGCTGCCGGAATACGAAGGTAAGGGGTCCCCGGCAGTCCCTATAACGGGTCGATCCGCGCAGCGCCAGCGGTCGGGAGGAAAACCTGAGGGGCTAATTTGGCGGCGGTGTCGGATCGCAGGCCCGCTTCAGGAGCGGCGCAGGACCGCCTCGATCGCCGACCGCGCCAGCGCGACGGCATCGCCCAGTTCGACAAGCTGGCTGGATGGATCGGCCCCCTCAGCCAGGGCCGCTTCCAGCCGGGCGGAGGCTTCCGCGACACCGAAGGCACCGATCGCCCGGGCCGAGCCTTTCAGCGTATGGACGAGCGCGCCGGCATCGGCCGGCAGTCTGGCAAGGGCGGTCATCAGCCCGGCCGACTGGGCCGCGAACATCGCCAGCACCTCTTGTTCGAGGCCGGCATCGTCGAGCGTCATGCGTTTCAGATGGTCGAGGTCGATCGGACCGTCATCGGGAGCGAGCGGCGGCGATGGCATCCATTCTACCCGTTCGAGATGAAGCGGCATGGCCTGACCCAAATCTGGCTGCCGGACCGGTCCAGACCGGGCCGTTTGGCCCACCCAATCACGAAACTGGTTAACGAAACGTTTGTGGGAATTGCCGTGACTTCGCCTAGTTTTTGCCGAAGAGTTGCCGCAATCGACCGCCTCCCGCTGGAATTCCGAATACCCGTAAGGCCTTAAGCCACAAAGCTGTTAACGATGATTAAGAATGTCTTAATCGCGACCATTTCATTCGCATCACTCAACCAATAGGATGTTTGCGGATGTAGCGGACAAGCCGCCGACGGGGCGCGGTTGTGGTCCGTGCGGGGCAAAGGATTCCGGTTGGGGCTTGCGGGGACGTTTGCAAGATCCGCCCGGTGCGTAAAAGTAGAGGGCTCAGACTGAACATGGCGAACAATCCCAAGAAGGTCAAAGATCCCACCGAAGTCGCGCTTTCCGCCATTCAGGAGGCGCTCAACATCAGTGATACCGCCGTCGATCCGAACCGGAATTCGATCGGCAATGACCTTTCGCCGCCGCCCATTTCGTCCGCGCCTCCGGCCTATTCCGAAACCCCGTTCGATACACGTTCCGGCGTGGACCGCCCGGTGTTCGATCCGATCGAAGAGCCGCGCTCGCCGCGTCGCGCCGCCAATGACGATCGCGAAACCATCGGTCAAATTCTGCAGGCGATCCAGAAGGGCCGCCCTGCCCGCGGCGTCTACACGCTCGCCAGCGTTTTCGCCACCGTCTGGGTTGTCGGCTGCATCCTCCTGACCATCAGCTTCCTGCCCTCGCTGCAGGCGGCGATGGGACAGAGCGGCGGCGTGCTGGTACTGGGCGGCCTTGCCGCGCTGTTCTTTGCACCGGTGCTGCTGTTCTATTTCCTCGCAAGCCTGGTCTGGCGCGGCCAGGAAATGCGCATGATCGCGCAATCGATGGCGCAGGTCGCGATCCGCTTTTCCGAGCCTGAGGGGGCAGCCTCCGACTCGATGGTGACGGTCGGTCAGGCGATCCGCCGCGAAGTAGCCGCGATGGGCGACGGCGTCGAACGCGCGATCGCGCGCGCCGGCGAACTGGAAACGCTGGTGGCCAACGAAGTCGCGGCCCTCGAGCGCGCCTATTCGGACAATGAAGTGCGTATCCGCGCGCTGCTGCAGGACATCGCCCATCAGCGCGACAATCTGGTCGGCCAGGCCGAGCAGGTCCGCAGCGCCATTTCCGGCGTGCAGATCGACCTGCGCCACGATATCGCGCTGATTTCGGACGCGATCGCCTCGCGCGTCGACGAGGTCGCGAAAAGCATCACCGGCGCGCTGGAAGAACGCGGCGCCCACATCACCACCGCCCTCAGTCACGCCGGCGACAACATGATTCTCGCGCTCGGCGAGCGCGGCGGCGACCTGCTCGACCGCCTCGAGGAGGCCAGCGCCGAGACCACGCGCGCCGTGCTCGACGCCTCCGAGCGGCTGACCACCAGCCTCAACTTCAAGACCGGCCACGTCCATGACGAGTTCGTCGATCTGGCCGATCGCGTCCACGAGATGCTGAACGAGCGCATCGACCGCATCACCGGCGAGTTCGAACAGCGTTCGTCGACCATCGTCGACGGCATTTCCGACCGCACCGAACAGGTCCACGACTCCCTGAAGAATTCGTCCGACTCGCTGCTGCTCGAGCTCGAACTGCGCAGCGGCGACCTCGTCAGCAAGATCGACGACGCCGGCAACCGCCTGGCGACCCGCATCATGACGTCCGGCGACAAGGCCAGCGACGCCCTCGACGTCACCGTCAACACGCTGGTGGCCAAGGTGATCAGCCAGACCGAGACCGCGCATGACAGCCTCTCGCTGCAGATGAGCGCGTTCGACGAACTGGTGAAGAACCAGGGCAGCGAACTGGTCGAGAAATTCGCCCGCGACTCGGGCACGCTCGGCGCCCTGATCACCCGTCACATCTCCGAATTCGACCGCACCGTCAAAACCTTCGGCGGCGACATCGTCGAGCGCATGGGCCAGCGGACCCAGGAGATCCACGACAGCCTGAAGAACTATGTCGATACCTTCGACACCCGCCTGGTCTCGAACAGCGGCGAGATCACCGCCTCGCTCGATCAGCGCCTGCTGCAGTTCGAGAATACGCTGAGCCATCGCGTCAACCACCTCGACAACTCGCTCGACACCAAACTCAAGTCGTTCGACGAGACGGTCGACGGCCGCCTGAAGGCGCTGGAGCAGACTTTCGACACCCGCGCCAGGTCCGTGACCGAGACCATCGACAACCGCCTCGGCCTGCTCGGGACCTCACTGACCGACGGCGCGGCGCAGGCGATCCACTCGATCGACTCACGCCTCAGCGAGCTCACCTCGTCGCTGACCGGAGGCACCGCGCAGGCGATCCAGTCGATCGACTCGCGCCTTACCAACCTGACCGCCTCGCTGACGCATAACGCAACGCAAGCGGTTGAAGCCGTCGACCAGCGCCTCACCAACCTGACGACCTCGCTGACGGTGGGCGCGGCCCAAGCGCTCGAAGCGGTCGACCAGCGCCTGTCCAATCTGACGACGTCGCTGACGACAGGCGCGGCGCAGGCCGTCGAAGCCATCGACCAGCGCCTCACCAACGTAACCACGTCGTTGACGGTGGGCGCTGCCCAGGCGGTCGACGCGGTGGACCAGCGCATTACGGCTGTGACCCAGACGATCGATGGCCGCAGCGCGCATATGACCGACACCATCACGGCGCGTTTCCTGGATATTCAACAGGGTATCGAAACCCGGGTCGGCGCGATCGCCGGCGACATCGACATGCGCGTGGCGCAGTTCGAGGATCTGCTCGGCTCGCGCGTCGAGGCCGTGGCCGGCCGTATCGAAAGCAGCGGCCGCCAGGCCAGCGACGATCTCATGGCGCGCGCGGAGCTGCTGTCCTCGGGCATCCGCTCCCATGTCGAGGACGCCGAGCGCTCGCTCACGAACCTCGTGGTCAACACCTCCGAAACCATCCAGACCGGTGCGCGCACCGCGCAGCAGGCCCTGCTCGCGGTTTCGACCGACGTCGGCACCCAGTTGCGGCTGACCTCGGCCGAGGTTGAGACCTCCCTCACCTCCGTCGGCACCGGTGCCGCCAACTCGATCCTCGCCAGCGCCCGCGAGGCCCAGACCACGCTGGTGTCGACCTCCTCCGACGCCGTCTCGCAGATCAAACTGCTGGCCGCCGATGTCGAGCGCACGCTCACGGCTGCCGGCAGCGCCACCGCAACGTCGGTTCTCTCCGGCGCCCGCGAAGCCCAGTCCACGCTGGTGACGGCGTCTGCGGATGCGGCCAATCAGGTCAAGTCGCTTGCCGCCGACGTCGAACGCGCGCTGTCGATCGCCGGTACGTCAACCGTCGAAACCGTCACGGCCGGCGCCCGCGAAGCCCAGGGCACACTGGCCGCCGCCTCGACCGAGGCCACCAACCAGGTCAGGTCGCTGGTCGACGACGTGCAGCGCTCGCTGTCGATCGCCGGAACGGCCACCGCCGAGGCCATCACCGCCAGCGCCCGCGAAGCCCAGAGCACGCTGATCAACGCATCCACGGATGCGTCGAACCAGGTCAAGTCGCTGGCCGCCGACATGCAGCGCTCGCTGTCGATTGCCGGCACCGCTACCGCCGAATCGATCACCGCAGGCGCCCGCGACGCCCAGAACACGCTGATCAACGCGTCCGCGGATGCGGCAAGCCAGGTCAAGTCGCTGGCCGCCGACGTCGAGCGTTCGCTCTCGCTTGCCGGCACCTCCACCGCCGAAACCATCACGTCGGGTGCACGCGAAGCCCAGACCACCCTCGTCACGGCATCCACCGATGCGGCGAACAAAATCTCGGCACTGGCGGCCGACATGCAGCGTTCGCTCTCGATGGCAGGCAATGCCACCGCCGAGTCGATCACGCTGGGTGCCCGTGGCGCGCAGAGCGCGCTCACGACCGCCTCGACGGAAGCGGCCGACCACGTCAAGTCGCTGGCCATCGATATCGAACGCACGCTGAGTGCGGTCGGCGCCGGTACCGCCGCTGCGATCCTCGGCACCGCGCGCGAAGCGCAGAGCTCGTTCGCCGCGACCTCGGCTGACGCCGCGAGCCAGATCAAGGCGATCGCCTCCGACATCGAGCGCGCGCTCGCCGCCGTCACCGCCACCACCACCGACAACATCCAGACCTCGGCGCAGAACGCGCAGAGCGCGCTGATTGCCGCCTCGAACGAAGTCACCTCCAAGGTCAAGTCGACCTCGGCCGACATCGAACGTTCGGTGCTGGCCGCCAGCAGGAATTTCGGCTCGACGATGACCGGCAAGACCGACGAAATCGTCACCTACGTTCAGCAGCAGGCCGACCGTCTGGCGCAGATCGTCGACAGCCGGCGCGGTTCGCTGGTCGAGGCACTCAGCGCCAAGACCACCCAGCTCACGACCGAGCTCGACCGCGTCACTGCCGACAGCCTGAAGTCGATCGAGACCAGGGGCCAGGCGTTCCAGCAATCGATGGCGACCCAGGGCTCGGAAGTCGCGCGCAATATCACCGCCGCGGGCGACATGGCGACCGGCGCGGTTGCCAAGTCGCTGAAGGACCTCGAGCAGGCGTCGCGTTCGGCGATCGACCAGTCGCGTCAGGTTTCGATCGCGGCCGTCACCGAGATGCAGGAGACCAGCAAGATCCTGCGCACCGACACGGTTGCCCTGTTCGAGCGGCTGCGTGAAGGCAACATCCTGCTGCAGGAAGTCCTGACCGGCGCCCACGACAACCTCAACTCGCTGGAACGCGCGCTGGTGACCCGCGTGGCCGACTTCGTGTCCGCCATGAACGACGTCACCTCGCGCAACGGCGTTGCCACCCAGACCCTGGAAGACCAGCTCACCACCTTTAACACCAAGACCTCGAAGGCGCTGGCGGACCTCGGTTCGCTGTCGACCGAATTCGAAACCCATGGCAAGGCGCTGATCGATGCCGCGGCGGTCGTCGAACAGGCCAACCGCACGACCACGACGTCGGTGGCCGAACGCAAGGCACAACTTGAATCGCTGGTGACCACCATCGATCTGCGCACCACCGACCTCGATCAGCGGCTGTCGCGCTTCACCGGCCTGTTGGATGAATCGCTCGCCGCCGCCGAGGAACGCGCCCGCGATATCGCTCGCGTGGTGGCGGAAACCGCAGGTGCGGGCTCGGCTGCGATCAGCCGCCAGTTCGAAGCGGTTCGTGCTGCGGCCGAAAACGAACGGCACCAGACCATCGACGCGATGAACGAACTGTACCAGCAGAGCAACGCCGAAACCGAAGCGATGTTCAAGCAGTCGACCGAGAAGTTCGGTGCCATGGTGGTGGCCATGAAGCAGATGGCCTCCGAGATGCACCACGAGCTCGAAGCCACCCGCAACGAACTGCGCCGCGGCGTGCTGGAAATGCCGCAGGAGGCCGCCGACAACACCGCGCAGATGCGCAAGGTGATCGTCGACCAGATCGAGGCGCTGGCCGAACTCAACCGGATCGTCGCCCATCATGGCCGCGGCCTCGACGTCATGACGACGAACCGCGCCAGCGTGCAACGCCAGGAAGAGCCGGTGATGGCAACCGCCGGCGGCCGCAATGACGTGCGCATGCGCGACACCGGCTCGGCGTCGAACCTGCCGCCGCCCGATCTCGGCATGCCGGCGCCGCGCCGCACCGAAGCCCCGCCGGTCAGTCCGGCGAGCCAGGGCCAGGACGGCGGACGCGATGGTTGGCTGTCCGACCTGCTCAGCCGCACCGACGCAGGCGGTCCGACTGATCGCGAGATTCCTGCTCCCCGTCCGCGCGCTCCGCAACAGGCCCCGGCCAATCCGCTGGAATCGCTGTCGCTCGACATCGGCCGGCTGATGGACCGCAACCTCGCGGCCGAGATGTGGGATCGCTATCAACGCGGCGAGAGCAAGGCCTTCACCAAGCGGCTCTATACGCCGGCCGGCCAGAAGGCGTTCGATGAGGTCGCCCGCAAGTATCGCGCCGACCGCGGCTTCAAGCAGACGGTCGACCGCTACATCGCCGAGTTCGAACGCCTGCTCGACGAGGTGGCGCGCGAAGATCGCGGCCCGCAGGCGCTGCGCGGCCACCTGACCTCGGAGACCGGCCTCGTCTACACCTTGCTCGCGCACGCGGCGGGACGGCTGGGGTAAGGTTCGGGTTCAAACGCCAGAATAAAAAACGGAGGCTTCGCGGCCTCCGTTTTGTTTTGCGTCCTTGCGCGGAGCACGCCGACGACGCAATCCATTCTTGCGACGCGGCAAGATAAATTGCTTCGCTTCGCTCGCAATGACCGCTCTCGCGGCGATTTCTCGCCGCTACTCGACATGCACTATTCGCTGTAATTCCTACTGCCGCTTCTGTCCGCTCGCCGCCGCAGGCGGCCTGGCCGGCCTGGCTGGTGGCGGTGCCGCCGCGGGCTCGGCCGGCGCGGCGTTGTTGCTGCCACCAAAAATCACCCGGCTCGGATTGCGGTCGAAATTATTCACGGCGCGGCTGATGTCGGCGAGCGTGCGCCGGCCGTCGGAAATCAGCAGGTTCGTGCGCTTGTCGAGACCGTCAGCCAGTTCGCGGATCGACTTCACCATCGTGTTCAATTCGCCGCCGGCGGTGCCGCCCGCGATGGTGTTGAGGCCGAGCATGAGATTGTCGGCCTTGCCCATCACGCCGTCGACCTTGAGCATCACGTTGTCGATCTTCTCGGAATTGCGCGCCAGCGCTCCGGTGAAGGTCTCGAGGTTTCGCAGCGAGTTCTTTACGGATTCCTGGTTGTCGGCGACGATCCGGTTGACGTTTTGCAGCGTGGCGCGGATCGACTCGGTAACGTCCTGCAGTGCTGCCGGATCGGCGGTCAGCACGGGAACGCCGTCCTCGTCGAGCGGCACCGGGGGCGCTGCCTCATCGCCGCCCTTGAGCGAGATCGCCGCCACGCCGGTCAGCCCCTGGAACTCGAGACCGACCAGGGTGTCTTTGCGGACCGGGGCGTTGTTCTCGATCATCGCCAATGCGACGACGCGACGCGGGTTGTCCAGCTTCACGCGGACCACCTCGCCTACCCGGATACCGTTAAAGTTGACACTGCCGCCATTTCGCAGGCCGGTCGCCGGCCCCTCGAAAATCACCCGCAGCGGGCTGCGCGCCTTGGTCGCGTGCAGGCTCTGGAACCAGAGCACGAAACCGAACGCCGCGGCGATCACCGCCAGCGTAAAGGCCCCGATCAGGACGTAATTCGCCCGCGTTTCCATCAATTACTCCTACACCACGACGGAGCGGGCGCGCTTGCCATTGAAATACTGATTCAGCCAGGGATGCTTCGATGCCTTCATGTCGGCAATCGATCCTGCTGCAATGATCTTACCGTTCCCTAAAACGGCGATGCGGTCGCAAGCCGTATAAAGGCTGTCGAGGTCGTGGGTTACCATGAAAACGGTCAGCCCCAAAGTACGCTGCAGGGTGCGGACGAGCTCGTCGAAATCGCCGGCGCCGATCGGATCGAGACCGGATGTCGGCTCGTCCAGGAACACCAGTTCGGGATCGAGCGCGAGCGCGCGCGCCAGCGCGACGCGCTTGATCATGCCTCCGGACAGTTCCGAGGGAAACCTGTCGGCGACCTCGGGCTTCAGGCCGACCATGCCGAGCTTGGCGACCATGACCTCGTCGAGCAGGCGTTGCGAGAGGTTGAGATATTCACGCACCGGAAACTGGATATTCTGCCGCACGGTGAGCGAGGAGAACAGCGCGCCCTGCTGAAACAGCACGCCCCAGCGCCGCTCGACGCCGCGCCGCTCGGCCGTAGAGGCCCTGTCGAGATCGACGCCGAACACTTCGATGCTGCCGGCGACCTTGGGCACGAGCCCGATGATGGTGCGCGTCAGCACCGATTTTCCCGCGCCCGACGGGCCGACAAATCCCAAAATCTCGCCGCGCTTCACGTCGAGATTGAGCCCGTCGAGAATCCGTGTCTTGCCGAACTGCACGGTGATGTCGCGGACCCGGATGATGGCGTCGGAGATCTCGCCCGCCATGGTCACATTCCGATCGATGCGAAGAAGATGGCGAACACGCCATCCATCACGATGACGAAGAAAATTCCCTTCACCACCGACGACGTGGTGTGCTGTCCGAGCGATTCAGCGCTGCCCTGCACCGCAAGCCCCTCGACGCAGGCCACGATACCGATCACTGCGGCCATCACCGGCGCCTTGATGATGCCGACGATGAAATGATCGATCGATATCGCATCGCGCAAGCGCAGCAGGAAAGCTTCGGGATCGACGCCGCCATAGAGATACGCCACCAGGCCGCCGCCATAGAGCGCGGCCATCGCACCCAGGAACGCCAGGATCGGCAGCGCCAGCACCAGTGCCAGCATGCGCGGCAGGATCAAGACCTCGATCGGATCGAAGCCCATGGTGCGCAGCGCATCGATTTCCTCGCGCATTTTCATCGAGCCGAGTTCGGCGGTGTAGGCCGAACCCGAACGGCCCGCCACCATGATCGCCACCAGCAACACGCCGATTTCGCGCAGCACCAGCACGCCGAGCATGTCGACCACGAAAATATCGGCGCCGAATTTGCGGAAGTGGAAGATGCCCTGTTGCGAAATGATGCAGCCGATCAGGAACGTGATCAGCACCACGATCGGCACCGCGCGCCAGCACACCTGCTCCATATGATGGATGGTCGAGGTCAGACGGAAACCGCGGGGGCGAATCAGGACATGGCCGGCCGCCGCCAGCACCGCGCCGAGCATCTCGATCAATCCGACCAGGGTGCCACCGACGCCGGCCACGCTGCGGCCGATCTGCTCCAGCATGCCCGTGATCGTCACCGAACGGGTCTCGACCACAGGCTCGGCCTTGATCCGGCGCACCTCGTCGACGAGGCTTGAATAATTGGCCGACAGGCCGGCGATCTTGGCCTCGATCCCGCCATCGGCGAGGCTGCGGCGCAGACGCTCGATCAGCCAGGCGCCGAACGTATCGAGTTTTGAGACCTGCGAGACGTCGATGAAGATATTCGGGCGGCTGCCGCGGAGTTTTTCGGCGTCGGCCACCATCTTCTCGAGTGCCGGGGCAAAGCGGGCCGTCCACGAACCCGCCGCGCACAGCGCGAGCCCATTGCCTTGCGCAATCCGCTCCAGCGTCGGATCGCCGCTCACGATGCCCACCCCCCGGTTGGCCCGCTAGTCATGCAAAAGGTATGGTCCGGCACGCCGCATTGCCTTGTAGAATCTGTCCCTAACCAGCCATAGTTGGTAGCGGCGGGCAAGCTTGCGGTTCAGAAAATTGCCAGATTTTAAAATGACTTCCGGCCGATCCCAGGAATTTGCCCGGCAGCTTGTCGCCCGCATCGAAAGCTGGCCGATTGCCGGCTCGTTCGCGATCAGCCGGGGCGCCAAGACCGAAGCGGTCACCGTGGTGGCCGAAATCAGCCAGGGCGGCCATACCGGGCGCGGCGAGTGCGTTCCCTATTCCCGCTACAGCGAGACCCCGGAGGGGACCCTGGCTGCGCTCCGGGCGATGCAGGAACCGCTGTCCAACGGACTGGACCGAATGGCCCTGCAGGCCGCGATGCCCGCCGGCGCCGCCCGCAACGCGCTGGATTGCGCGCTATTGGACCTCGAGGCCAAGACCCGCAAGCAGCGGGTGTGGACCCTGCTCGGCCGGCCGGCGCCACGGCCCTGCACGACGGCCTTCACGATTTCGCTGGGAACGCCGAAGGCGATGGCCGCGGCGACCGCCAAGGCCGCGCACCGGCCGCTGCTCAAGGTCAAACTCGGCGGCGACGGCGACCGCAAGCGGCTCGCCGCCGTCCGCAAGGCGGCCCCCGAATCCGAGCTGATCGTGGATGCCAACGAGGCGTGGACTCCGGACAATCTCGAACGGAACCTGAACGACTGCGCCGAGCTTGGCGTGACGCTGGTCGAGCAACCGCTTCCGGCCACCCAGGACCATGCGCTGGCGCGCATCAAGCGGCCGATCGCGGTGTGTGCCGACGAAAGCGCGCATGACCGGGCCTCGCTCAAAAGCCTTCGCGAGCGCTATGACGCCGTCAACATCAAGCTCGACAAGAGCGGCGGGCTGACGGAAGCATTGGCGATGGCGGATGCCGCGCACGCGCTCGGCTTCGAGATCATGATCGGCTGCATGGTCGCGACGTCGCTCGCGATAGCGCCCGCGATGCTGCTCGTCCCACAGGCTCGCTACGTCGATCTCGACGGGCCCTTGCTGCTCGCGCACGACCGCGATGGTGGCCTCCGCTACGAGGAAAGCCTGGTCTATCCGCCGGAAGCCGCGCTCTGGGGCTGACGCGATAGAGTGACGCGTTTTCTAGCGCGAACCGGCGCCCGCTTCGTTTGAAAACGCCATGAGCCGATGCCGTGCCAGCCACATGACGATCGCTGCAATGAGCGCCATTGCCGCCATCACGTAATAGACGCGCTGCCCATAGCCGGCATAGACCAGCCCCGACACCACCGACGCCGTGGCGCTGACGATGCCGCCGCAGGCAGCAAGATAGCCCTGCCCGCGCGCCATCACATGGCCGGGCACGTGACGCACCAGCAGTCCCATGACGCCGACCTGGGTCAATCCGTAGCTCAGCCCATGCGCAAGCTGAACGACCGACAGCACCGCGACCGAAGGCTCCTGCGCGGTGATCAGCCAGCGTGCCACGGCGCTGAGCCCGCCGATCACCACCAGCAGTGCCGGCGCCAGCGTGAAGCGCGGTGACAGCGCGAACACCACGATTTCGGCGAGCACGCCCAGCACCCACAATCCGGCGATGGTCAGCCCATCGAGACCCGACGCCTGCCAGGTGATGGACGCAAAGGCATAATAGGCGGCGTGGCTGCCCTGGATCAGGGCGGATGCGACGATGATGGCGAGGAAACCGGGATCGCGCAGCAGGCCACTGCCGCCGAGCACGGCGCTCGCCGAGGGTTTTGGCCGCTCCAGCGGCTGTAGCCCGAGGCTGGACAGCGCGCCAAGGGCCGCCACCGCCGCGATGACCCAGATCAGGTGACGGGCCGCGATGACATCGACCAGGAGGCCGCAGACCAGCGCGCCCACCACGAACGCCGCCGACCCCCACAGCCTCAGCGGTCCATAGTTCAGGCCATAGCGCGCCACACCGCCGAGCGCGTAGGCGTCCGTCAGCGGCACCATCGGGGTCCACAGGCAGCAAGTCGCGGCATAAGCGAGCAGCACCGCGAGCGGCAGAACTTGCGTGCCGATCACCGCAAAGCCGAGCGCGGTGGCAATCGAAGTGACGATCAGGAACGCGCGCAGCGAATAAACTCGCCCCGCGGCCCCGGTCACGAACGGCAACACGGTGAAGCGGGCCACCGCGGGAACCGCCGAAATGATGCCGATCCAGGAGGCGTCGATGCCGACCGATTTCAGCCACAGCGTGAAAAACGGCAAATGGGTGCCCACCGTGCCGAAGGTCGCGCCGTAAAACAGCGCCAACCGTGTTGCGAATCGCTTCGATGCGCCTTGAGATGCGATGGGGATTTGTGATTCGCTTGGCATCAATTCAATTGCGATTCGCCCGGTATCGTGTTGTTCGTTAACGTAACGCGCGGTGATTTGCGCGAAGAGTTTTTGCATGGCCGACGAAGCATTCGCCCTTTCGCCGATCTCAGCACGCGCCACGCTGCCGGGCGAGGAGGATTATGCCGCGATCAGCGCAGCCTTCATGGAGACTTCGCGGGGCCGCTGGTTTCTCGGCGAATACGCCAAACGCAACCGCAACGCCGACACCAGCATGGTGCTCGACGCGGTGGCGCGGATCGAGCAGAGCCTCGCTGCGCAGAAGGAAGAGAGCCTTGCCATCCAGCGCGAGGTTGCCGATGCGCAGCGCGAGGCCGCGAACGCACAGCGGGCGGCGGCGGAGGCGGTCGCGGACAACAGCCTCGCCGAGGCCAAGCTGCTCGAAGCCCTGATTGCGATCAGAGGTGCGCTCGAGGCGGCACAGACCTCGGCGATGGGGGCGATCGACGGCCTTGCGCTGAACGAGAAGCTGGCGCCGGTGCGCAAGGGCGCGCGGGTGATCCGCGAGATCGCCTGGCGCTTGCGCGAAATCGGCAATGACGGGCGAATCTGCGACCTCATCGACTCGCAGGTCGAGGTCATCGAGCGGGGCGCCGAGCAAATTACCTCCGACGAGGCCAAGGCGGCGCTGGAGGCCGCGTTCGCTTCGCTTGCCGGGCGGATCGCGGAATTCAGCGAGGAAGAGACGCCTGCCGCGGTCGCCGAGGCGCCGGTCGCCGAGACGGTGACTGCTGAGGCGCATGTCGCCGCATCTGTCCCGATGGTGCAGGACGAGGCCCCCGCCGCCGAGGCATTCGAGGCAGTTCCTGCGCAGGAGGAAGTCGCTCAGGCTCCCATCAGCGCCGTGTCGACGGTGGCAGCGGCCGCGGAAGCTGGGGTCGCGCAAGCCGCCGCCGCGCCGGAGCAGATGGACACGGCCGTCATCGAAACCGCCGAGACGGTTGAATTCAACGCCGAGGCCGCCGACGCCCATGACGAGGCCGTCCTCGACATGATCGCGATGGAAATGGGCGCGCCGGATCCCCTCGAGGACGATGAGATCGCAGCGCCAGTGGTCGCGGAAGCGCATTTCGCCGAACCGGCGGTTGAAGACGTCGGCATCGCGGCGCCGGTGGTTGAGGAAGCTCCGTTTGTGGAGCCGCCGGCGGCCAGGCCCGAAATCGTCGCCGAATTGCCCGAACCGCTGGCCGCGCCGCCTCGGCCGGTCGCCGCAGCCGCGCCGGAAGTCTCGCTCGGCTCGTCGATCATCGCGAGCGGCCTCGTGCGCAAACCCGTCGCGGCCAATGATCCGCTGGCTCCGATCCGGCGCATGAGCCAGGCCGAGAAGATCGCGTTCTTCTCGTAGCGCTGGCCGGCCTATCCGGCTTCCAGAGCCGGAACGTGACGAAGATCACGTACAGCGTCGTCCTCCCAACCTAAGCCTGTCCGCCAGATGTCTCGTGTCGAGATTGGATGGAGGACGCCATGCCCCTTTTCAATTCCATACTGCGTTGCGCCGGTCTGCTCGGCCTGCTCAGCCTTGCGCATACCGGCGCCGCACTCGCGGCAACGCCGAACGCCGCCATCGCCGACAGCGTGCGCGCGCTGCCGCCGGAGCAGCGGATTGCGCTGGTGATCGGCAACGCGAAATATCAGGTCGCGCCGCAACTTGCCAATCCAAGCAACGACGCGCGCTCGGTGGCGCAACTGCTCAACAATGCGGGCTTTGAAGTCACCACCGCGACCGATCTGACGCGCAGCGACATGGTGAAGGTGGTGGAGGACTTCACCTCCAAGATTGCCGATCGCGGACCCAATGCGGTGGCCATGATCTATTATGCCGGGCACGGCGTGCAGCTCGAAGGCGAGAATTACCTGCTGCCGGTCGACGCGCGCATTTCCAAACTGGCCGATCTCGACGGCAATTCGGTGCGGCTGGTCGACCTGATGGGGACGCTGGAAACCATCCCCAGCCGGGCGCGCATCGTCGTGCTCGACGCCTGCCGCAACAATCCCTTCCCGGGCGTCGACGATTCCGGCCGCGGACTTGCGATCGTCGACCCGCCAAGCAACTCGATCGTCGGATATTCCACCGCGCCGGGCATGACCGCGCAGGATGGCGAGGACAACCACAGCCCCTATACATCGGCGTTCCTGAAAGTTGCCCGCGAACCCAATCTGCCCATCGAGCAGTTGTTCAAGCGCGTCCGTCTCGAAGTGAATCATGCGACCGGCGGCAAGCAGACGCCATGGGAAAATTCTTCGCTGACCCGCGACTTTTACTTCTTCGGCGAAACCGCGGTGGCATCGACGCTTGCGCCCGATCGCAGCCCGATCGTTCAGATGGCTTCGGACCTGCCATCGCGGTCGGTGCGGCAGGCCTATGACTACGTGCTGGCGGAAGGCTCGCCCGAATACTACCAGGAATTCATCGAGCTGTATCCGGAACATCCGCTGGCGGAGCGCGTCCGCGGGCTGCTCGGCAACTACCGCCAGTCCTGGGCATGGCACCGCGCCGTGCTGACGAATACGGAAGACGGCTACAGGTCGTTCCGCGAACGCTTCCCCGACAGCCAGTATAATCGCGCTGCGCTAAGGCTGCAGAAGCACCCGAGAGCCCCGCTGATGCAATTCAACCGCCTGAGCCGGCCGCGCATGAACGCGATGGCGATGTCGAACGGCAATCACGCGCCGGCAAGCAGCCACGCGGGCCGAATGACGCCGTCGTCATCCCGGATGAACGCGTACGCCCATTCCAATCGCAATATGCAGGGCCGCGGCCGGTTCCAGAACCGCGCCGGGCAACACAGGATGAACGGCGGCAGCAGGTATCACTATTCCAGAAGCCACTATTCCAGGAACAGCCATTCCGGCAGCCGCTACTCCCATCACTCGCGCAGCTCGTACGGCGGACGTTCCTTTGGCCACTCGCGCCATTCGTACGGGGGCCGTCACTATGGCGGCCGATCGTTCGGCCACTCCCGCGCCCACTATGGTGGCGGCCGCTCGTTCCACGGTGGCCGGTCGTTCGGTGGCGGTCGCTCATTTGGCGGTGGCCGCGGGTTCGGCGGCCGTGGGTTCGGCCGCAGGCGCTGATGTCAGGCGACGAGCTTGGCGAACAGGTCGGCGTCGACATTGCCGCCGGACAGAACGATGACGACGTTCTTGCCGCGCGTGTCGATCCGGCCGGCCAGCAGGGCGGCAAGACCCACGGCACCGCCGGGTTCGACCACCAGCTTCAATTCGCGATAGGCATAGGCCACCGCCGCGCCGACTTCGTCATCGGTCGCCGTGACGCCTTGCGCCAACAGCTTGCTGTTGATCGAGAACGTCATCTCGCCGGGAATCGCGGCCATCAGCGCGTCGCAGATGGTGCGGCCATGGGCGTGATGGGCTTCGCGGTGTCCGGCGCGCAGCGACAGGCCATGATCGTCGTAGCCGTCGGGTTCGGCGACGATCACGCTGGCTGACGGAAAGCGCGACTTGATGGCGGTAGCGACGCCCGCGATCAGCCCGCCGCCGGAAGCCGGCGCCACCACGATATCGGGTGCAAGGCCAAGGGCCGCCATGTCCTCGGCGATCTCGCGGCCTGCGGTGCCCTGCCCTGCGATCACGAAGGGATCGTCATAGGGGCGCACCAAGGTCGCGCCGCGCTTGCTGGCGATTTCTCTGGAGATCGCTTCGCGGTCTTCCTTGTCGCGATCATAGAGCACGACTTCGGCGCCGTAGCCTGCCGTGCGCTCGCGCTTGGTCAGCGGCGAGTCCTTCGGCATCACGATGGTCGCCTGCATGTTGAGGATCTGCGCCGCCGCGGCCACGCCCTGCGCATGGTTGCCGGACGAGAACGCGACCACGCCGCCGCTGCGCTCGGCTTGCGGGATCGAGGACAGCTTGTTGAAGGCGCCGCGGAACTTGAACGAGCCGGTTCGCTGCAGCATTTCCGGCTTGAGGAAGACCTTGGTCCCGACGCGTTCGTTGAGAACGGGGAACGACAACAGCGGGGTCCGCACGGCGAAAGGCGCAACCACCAGCGCCGCCGCATCGATATCGGCAGCACCGACCGCTGCCATGGAGGCTTGATCCGTCATGTCAGCTTTGTAACGCGCCCGCCGACGGGCGGGCAAGACGCAATCCGGTGATATCAGGCCGCAAAATGCGGGTCTTCCGCCACAAATTTGATCGGTTCGTCCTCGGAACCCGGCGCCTGGATGTCGGAGGCCTCAGGGCCGTTGTCGCGAACATGAAGGGCATGCTCGACAAAGACGCGGGTCGAGGCCTGCCAGGTATGGGCAGCCGCGAATGCCACGCAGGCTTGCGGCGCGATCTGCAGCGCGTCCATGCAGGCGGCCTGCAAATCCTCGCTGAGGACCCCGACCGGCGCGCTACCTATCACGTCGCGGGGGCCGGTGACCGGAAAAGCGGCAACCGGCAGCCCGCTCGCCAGCGCCTCGAGCAGCACCAGGCCGAACGTGTCGGTCCTGCTCGGAAACACGAAGACGTCGGACGCCGCGTAGATCTCCGCCAGTTCCTCGCCATGCCGGGCGCCGAGGAACACCGCGTCCGGATATTTCCGTTCCAGCGCCGCGCGGGCCGGACCGTCGCCGACCACAAGCTTGGTGCCGGGCAGATCCAGATCGAGGAACGCTTCGAGATTCTTCTCGACCGCGACACGGCCGACGCTGAGGAACACCGGCTGCGGCAGGCAAAGGTCGGTGCTGCGCGGATGAAACAGCGAGGTGTCGACGCCACGCGACCACAGCACGACATTGCGAAATCCACGTGCGCGCAATTCCGCGGCGAGCGCCGGGGTCGCCGCCATCACCGCCTGGCTCGGCCGATGGAACCAGCGCAGCACCCGCCACACCCATTCTTCCGGGATCGGCGAACGCGCCGAGACATATTCGGGAAAGCGGGTGTGAAAGCTGGTCGTGAACGGCAGTTTATGTTGACGGCAATAGCGCCGTACCAACAGCCCGATCGGGCCCTCGGTCGCGATATGAATGCCGTCCGGCTTGGCCGCTTCGATCAAGGCGGCGATCTTTGCCGGGTAAGGCAGCGCCAGCCGCAGATCGGGATAGCTCGGCATCGCAAAGGTATGAAACGATTGCGGCGTCAGGAAGCTGACATCGACGCCGAAACTCTTTGCAGCTTCCGCCATCATGGTCAGCGTCCGCACCACCCCGTTCACTTGCGGGTGCCACGCGTCGGTCGCGACCAGGATGCGCGTCATGCAGCGCGCGCGGTGACGCGGGGAACCGGCGCCATGCGGCGCTGCGGATCGGCCCAGGTGATGATTTCGAACCGGCCATCCTCGTGTTCGACGAGGGCGGTGCAGCTTTCCACCCAGTCGCCGCAATTCATGTAGCGGATGCCGTGCTCGTCGCGGATGGTGGCGTAGTGGATATGGCCGCAGATCACGCCATCGGCGCCGTGACGCCGCGCCTCGCCGGCCAGCGTCTTTTCGAACGCGCCGATATAGTTCACGGCGTTCTTGACCTTCAGCTTGGCC
This sequence comes from Hyphomicrobiales bacterium, assembly GCA_017305715.1. GTDB lineage: Bacteria > Pseudomonadota > Alphaproteobacteria > Rhizobiales > Xanthobacteraceae > Bradyrhizobium. The sequence continues at coordinate 122,365 of JAFKKG010000021.1, forward strand.
CATTGCGACAGCGACCAATAGGGCACGCCGAACATGCGCCGGAAGAAGTTGACCAGGCGGTTCATCTGAATGGCGAAATCATAGGCCTTGTCGCCGAGATGGGCGAGCCAGCGCGCGTTCTGCACCACGAGATCGAAGATGTCGCCGTGGATGATGAGATAGCGCTTGCCGTCGACGCCCTCGTGGATGGTGTTCTCCACCACGTCGATGCCGCCGAAATGGGTGCCGTAATAATTGCGCAGGAACTCGTCGTGATTGCCCGGCACATAGACGACCTTGGCGCCCTTGCGCACCTTGCGCAGCATCTTCTGCACGAAATCGTTATGCGATTGCGGCCAGTACCAGTTGGATTTCAGCGCCCAGCCATCGACGATATCGCCGACGAGATAGATGGTGTCGGCGTCGTGGGTTTTGAGGAAGTCCAGCAACCGGTCGGCTTGCGAACCGCGGGCTCCGAGATGGACGTCGGAGATGAATAAAGTGCGAAAGCGCCGCTCCGGGCTTTCTTCACTCGAGGAGTCACTTCCCATACCTGTGCCTTACCAGATTCCTGTGACAGGGCGATGACATCGGTCGCGGCTGTTGGCCCCACGCGAATCAATGACGCGCCCTTGCAAAACCGGATAGCAGCGCGATGCGACAGGGAAGCGACATGTCGCCACGGAGTCATACCTTCTCATTCTCGCCGCGCTTCGCGCCCGAGCTGTGAAAGAATTCTCCGCCCTCTTCAAATAGGGCGCAGGGAATGCCGGATGCGCGCTGCACCCGCGGTCTCATGTGCAATGTGCACAAAAGAGTGCGCACATGAGCATACAGGGCAGCGGAGAACATCCGACATTCCCTGCGCGATGGTTTTACGGCTTATAACGTGCTCTCCCCGGAGAACGGCTCTTTTGCCTCCGTTGCGCCCTGGGAAGTCGAACGCCTCCCAGGAGCATGGACGCCAGCAACGCGGCGTCAGGACCACACGTCTTTGCCGTACGCTTTGGCCGCGCGCGTCAGGCGACAACCTCCACGTCCACCGCTCCCCGCCCAACGTCCGTGACGACGGCCGACGCCCTTCTGACCAGGACGGGATGGGCATGAATATAGCCTTGAGCTCACTTCCTGAAACGAGAAATATTTTTCATTTCGGGTCTTGACACGACTTCTGTAAATCGGAAGGTGATTTGCCCGTCGGGCACGCCGACGGCATCGGCCCAGCCGGCAAGCCCTATTCCCAATTCAACGCCCCGCCGTTCTGGTATTCGATCACGCGGGTCTCGAAGAAATTCTTCTCCTTCTTCAAATCCATCGCTTCCGACATCCACGGGAACGGATTCTCGGCTTCATCGAACACGCGTGCCAGTCCGAGCTGGGCGCAACGGCGGTTCGCGATGAAGTGCATGTATTGTTCGCACAGTGCGGCATTGAGGCCGAGGAAGCCGCGCGGCATGGTGTCCCGCCCGTAAGCGGCTTCCAGTTCGGCAGCGTTCCGAACCATATCGCGGATCTCGTCCTGGAACGCCCTGGTCCAAAGATGCGGGTTCTCGATCTTGATCTGGTTGATGACGTCGATGCCGAAATTCAGGTGAATGGATTCGTCGCGCAGGATGTACTGGTACTGCTCGGCGATCCCCACCATCTTGTTGCGGCGGCCGAGCGAGAGGATTTGCGCGAATCCCGTATAGAACCACATGCCCTCGAAGATCACGTAGAAGGCGACGAGGTCGCGCAGGAATGCCTGGTCGGCTTCCGGCGTACCGGTCTTGAAATCAGGATCGTCGAGATGCTGGGTGTGCTTGATCGCCCATGCCGCCTTGTCGGTGATCGACGGCACCTCACGGTACATGTTGAACAGCTCGCCTTCATCGAGGCCGAGGCTCTCGACGATGTACTGGAAGGTGTGGGTATGAACCGCCTCCTCGAAGGATTGCCGCAGCAGATATTGCCGGCATTCCGGATTGGTCAGATGACGGTAGATCGCCAGCACGATGTTGTTGGCGACGAGGCTTTCGGACGCGGCGAAGAAGCCGAGGTTGCGCTTGATGGCGCGGCGCTCGTCCTCGGTCAGGCCGTCGCGCGATTTCCATAGCGCGATATCCGCCTGCATCGAGACTTCGGTCGGCATCCAGTGATTGTTGCAGCCGGCGAGGTATTTCTCCCACGCCCATTTGTATTTCAGCGGCAGCAATTGATTGACGTCGGCGCGGCAGTTGATCATCCGCTTGTCGTCGACCGACACCCGGCCGCCGCGGCGGTCGATGGTGCCGGGCCCGGTTTTGCCGGTTTCGGCAAGAGATGGCGCTACAAGGGGCGGCGGGACGTGGTGGGCGGGCGCCGAAGGTTCGGACCAGTCAAGCATTGTTGTTCTCCCTGGTTGTCGCTGCTTACTGGCAGGCTTCGCATTCAGGATTGTCGATCGAGCACGCCATCGCCCCGGTCAGATCGGGCGCGGTAACGGCGGATGTGACGTTGATCGCCGAATGACCGGACATCATCGTGACGGACGCGACGCTATTGAGCTTGCCGTCGGTGCCCTTGAGTGTCGATTTCTCGACATGCGTGGCGCTGCGCGAGCGCAGGTAATACGTCGTCTTCAGCCCGCGGCTCCACGCCAGGCGATAGAGCGCGTCCAGCTTCTTGCCGGAGGGATTGGCGATGTAGAGATTGAGCGATTGCGCCTGATCGATCCACTTCTGCCGCCGCGCCGCCGCTTCGATCAACCAGGCGCTGTCGATCTCGAACGCCGTGGCGTAGAGTGCCTTGAGATCGTCCGGAATGCGGTCGATCGAACCGACGCTGCCGTCGAAATATTTGAGGTCATTGACCATGACCTCATCCCACAGCCCGCGCGCCTTGAGGTCGCGCACCAGGAACTCGTTCACGACCGTGAAATCCCCGGACATGTTGGATTTGACATAGAGATTCTGGTAAGCGGGCTCGATCGACTGCGCGACACCGCAGATGTTGGAGATCGTCGCCGTCGGCGCGATCGCCATCACGTTGGAGTTGCGCATACCGGTCGACGTCACGCGGGCCCGGAGCGCTCCCCAGTCGAGCGTGGTGTGGCGGTCCATCGCAACGCCGCCACGCGCCTGCGCCAGCAATTCGATCGAATCGATCGGCAGGATGCCCTGGCTCCACAGCGAACCGTCGAACGACGGGTAGCGGCCGCGCTCGGCGGCGAGATCGACGGAGGCCGAAATCGCATAATAGGAAATCGCCTCCATGCTGGTGTCGGCGAACGTCACGGCAGCATCGGACGCAACGGCGATCCGCAGCGCTTGCAGCGCATCCTGAAAACCCATCAATCCGAGGCCGACCGGGCGATGCCGCAGGTTCGAGCGTCGTGCTTCCGGGATGGTGTAGAAATTGATGTCGATGACGTTGTCGAGCATGCGCATCGCTGTGGTCACGCTCTTCTTCAGCCTGATCTCGTTCAGGCGGCCGTCCTGGATGTGATTGAGCAGATTGATCGAACCGAGATTGCACACAGCGGTCTCGTCGTCGGAGGTATTGAGCGTGATCTCCGTGCACAGATTAGAGGAATGGATGACGCCGGCATGGCGCTGCGGCGAGCGCAGATTGCAGGGGTCCTTGAACGTGATCCAGGGATGCCCGGTTTCGAACAGCATGGTCAGCATCCTGCGCCAGAGGTCGGCGGCACGGATCTGCCTGAAGACGCGGATTTCGCCGCGCGCCGCCTTTGCTTCATAGAAGGCATAGCGCTCGGCAAACGGCTTGCCGTAAAGGTCGTGCAGATCGGGCGTCTCGTCCGGCGAGAACAGCGTCCATTCGCCGTCACTTTCGACCCGCTGCATGAACAGGTCGGGCACCCAATTCGCGGTATTCATGTCGTGGGTGCGGCGGCGGTCGTCGCCGGTGTTCTTGCGCAGGTCGAGGAATTCCTCGATATCGATGTGCCAGGTCTCCAGATAGGCGCAGACCGCGCCCTTTCGCTTGCCGCCCTGGTTGACCGCGATGGCGGTGTCATTGGCGACCTTGAGGAACGGCACCACGCCCTGGCTTTCGCCATTGGTGCCCTTGATGTGGGCGCCAAGACCGCGCACGCGGCTCCAGTCATTGCCGAGCCCGCCGGAATATTTCGCGAGCAGCGCATTGTCCTTGATCGACTTGAAAATGCCGTCGAGGTCGTCGGCGACCGTCGTCAGAAAGCACGATGAGAGCTGCGGCCGCAGCGTGCCGGAGTTGAACAGTGTCGGCGTCGAGGCCATGAAGTCGAACGACGACAGCAGGTCGTAAAACTCGATCGCGCGCGCCTCGCGGTCGATCTCGCGCACCGCAAGGCCCATCGCGACGCGCATGAAGAACGCCTGCGGCAATTCGATGCGGTGGCCGCCCTCATGCAGGAAATAGCGGTCGTACAGCGTCTGCAGCCCGAGGAACTGGAACGCCAGATCGCGCTCCGGCTTCAGCGCCGCGGCGATGCGTTTCAAGTCGAAGCGCGCCAGATCGGGATCGAGCAGTTCGGCCTTGATGCCGGTCTTGATATAGGCCGGGAAATATTCGGCATAACGGCCGGTCATGTCGGCCTGCGAGGCATTGGTCGGCACGCCCTGCACATAGGACAAGACTTCGGTGCGCAATTTGTCGAGCAGCAGCCGCGCGCTCACATAGGCGTAGTTCGGCTCCTGCTCCACCAGCGTGCGCGCGGCCATCACGGAGGCCAGCGCCAGTTCATCCTGACTGATGCCGTCATAGATGTTGCGCTGGGTCTCCGCGATGACCGCCGCGGCATCGACGCCGTCGAGGCCGGCACATGCTTCGCCAGCGATCAGCACCAGCCGCGCGGTATCGAGCGGCACCCTGGTTCCGTTCGGCAACGTCACATGCAGCAGCGGTCCGGCCACGGGCTTTGCGGATTTGGCGGCGTCCTGCTCGGCGCGCTGCCTCGTGCGCTCGTCGCGATACAGCACGTAGGCGCGCGCCACCTTGTGGTGCTCGCTGCGCATCAATGCCAGTTCGACCTGGTCCTGCACGTCCTCGATGTGGAAGGTGCGGCCTTCGCTCATCCGGCGCGACAGCGCACCGACGACTTCCGCGGTCAACTGCTCGACGACTTCATGCACCCGACGCGAGGCCGCCGCCGTGTGGCCCTCGACCGCGAGAAACGCCTTGGTCATCGCGACCGAAATCTTGCTGGCGTCGAATTTCGAAACCGTGCCGTTACGGCGGATCACCTGCATCGGAAGCCCCGCTTCCGGCGCGGCTGATGATTCGGGACGCGACTGAAACAAGGAAGCGGTTTTGGCTTCGAGCGACATGGATGCGGAAGATTCGGACATCGGCAGACCCCGTGATGTTGTTGAGGCGCGATGTCTTGAGGACGCTGCTGCGCACGCGCGGCAGCAAATGCCGGGCATGGACCTGCAAGCGGCCACCGGGACACCCCGCCCGTGGACGTTTTTTCGGTGTCGCGGCAGGTCTCCTGGCTCGCAGGTCGTAATTGTTTCCTGGTCTTCCCAATGCGAAGCCGCATCAGTGACTTAAAGGCGGAAACAACTCACTGCTTACAGTTGCGGGGGCAGCGCCGGAATCTCGCTGATAACATGCGGTTCACCGGCTTCCCTCTTAGCCACCAAATCTTGCGACAAGGCGGACCGTGACATCTACATGTCGTGTTATTCGCGGTCGGGTGTCAATGGGCACCGACGGCGATAGGCAGAAAATTTGGCAAGTTCCTCCACAGCTGTGAACAACGACGCGCGTGGCGACAGATGAGCCGGTCGAGTTGACGGGCGTGCCGCGTTGCCAGTAAGTGGACGCGTCGTGGTTCTTCGGGATGGTTTTCCCGAAGCTAAGAGGGAAGCCGGTGTGAAGCCGGAGCTGCCCCCGCAACTGTAAGCGGCGAGCCGCTGTCCAACAAAGTCACTGAGGCCTACCAAGGCTTTGGGAAGACCGGACAGCAGCATTGACCCGCGAGCCAGGAGACCTGCCTCGACAACATAAACGTCCTCGGGCGGGGTGTCCCGGTGGTGCGGTTGCGATTCCGCGCGCCTCCTGACGCCAGGAATCCAGACGTGTCACTTCGGCCTTTGCCCCCAACTTTTGGGGTTAAGCCAATGACTGCTTCTACAAATTCCACTGCCTCCTCACTACCCGTCGCTTCTCTCGGCACGCCGCGCATCGGTCCGCGCCGTGAGCTGAAGTTCGCGCTGGAAAGCTTCTGGTCGGGCACAACCGACGAGAGAGCATTGATCGAGACCGGTATCGGGCTTCGCGCCGCCAACTGGGCACGCCAGAAGAAGCTCGGCGTCAGCATCATCCCGTCGAACGATTTCTCGTTCTACGACCAGGTGCTCGACACCTGCGTGATGGTCGGCGCCATTCCGAAAGGCTACGGTTGGAGCGGCGGCACCGTTCCACTCGCCACCTACTTCGCGATGGCGCGCGGCGCGCAGCGCGAGGCGCATGACGAAGTTTGCAGCCATGCCCACCATGGACACGGCGTGCCGGCGCTGGAAATGACGAAATGGTTCGACACCAACTACCACTACATGGTGCCGGAACTGGAGAAGGACCAACGCTTCACCCTCGCCTCGCGCAAGCCGATCGAGGAATATCTGGAAGCCAGGGCGCTCGGCTATCAGACCCGTCCGGTGCTCATCGGCCCCGTGACATTCCTGAAGCTCGCCAAGTGCAAAGAGGCGAGCTTCAATACGCTCGCCCTGCTCGACCGGTTGCTGCCGGTCTACATCGAAGTCCTGCGCGAATTGGCGAAGGCCGGAGCGGAATGGGTGCAGATCGACGAGCCCTGTCTCGTCCTCGACCTCGATATCGTAGCCCAACAGGCGCTGCACTATGCCTATACGGAGATCGCCAAGGCGGTGCCCGAACTCAAGATCATGCTGGCGACCTATTTCGGCGGGCTCGGCGCCAACCGCGACACGGCACGGGCGCTGCCCGTCGCCGGGCTGCATCTCGACCTCGTGCGCGCGCCCGAACAGCTTGCCGGCCTCGCCGATCTGGGCGGGGATCGCGTGCTGTCGCTCGGCGTCATCGACGGCCGCAATATCTGGCGCGCCGATCTGAGCCCGCTTCTCGACCGCCTCGAACCGGTGATCGGCAAGCTCGGAATGGATCGCGTGCAGCTCGCGCCGTCGTGCTCGCTGCTGCACGTCCCGATCGACCTTGCGCTGGAAACCGGCCTTCCCCCGGATGTGAAGAACTGGCTGGCATTTTCGGTGCAGAAGATCGAAGAACTGGCGGCATTGGCAACGGCACTCGCGCGCGGCCGTATCCATGCCGACGCCATGCTCAAGGCATCCGATGAAGCGGCGGCGGCACGCAAGGCCTCACCGAGGATTCACGATGCGAAGGTTGCGGCACGCACCGCTGCCATCAGTGACGCGATGCGCGAGCGCGCCAGCGTATTCGCGGAACGCGCCGAGGTGCAACATCAGCGCTTCAATCTGCCGGCCTTCCCGACCACGACCATCGGCTCTTTCCCGCAGACGGCCGATGTCAGGAACGCCCGCGCCGCGCACGCCAAGGGCGACCTGAGCGACGAGGCCTATAAACTGTATTTGCAAAACCAGACCGCACGCGTGGTGCGCTGGCAGGAAACCATCGGGCTCGACGTGCTCGTACACGGCGAGTTCGAGCGCAACGACATGGTGCAGTATTTCGGCGAGCAGCTCGAAGGCTTTGCCTTCACCGCGCATGGCTGGGTGCAGTCCTACGGCTCGCGCTACGTTCGCCCGCCGGTCCTGTTCGGCGACGTGTCGCGCCCAAAGCCGATGACGGTCGAATGGTGGCGATATTCGCAATCGCTGACCGAGCGGCCGATGAAGGCGATGCTGACGGGGCCGGTGACCATTCTGAACTGGTCGTTCGTCCGCGACGATATTCCACGCAGCGAGGCGTGCCGCCAGATTGCGTTGGCGATCCGCGACGAGGTGGCCGATCTCGAAGCCGCCGGCGCCGGCATGATCCAGATCGACGAAGCCGCGCTGCGGGAGGGGTTGCCGCTACGGAAAACGGAATGGAAAACCTATCTCGACTGGGCCGTCGACAGCTTTCGCATCTGCTCGTCGGGCGTGCGCGACGAGACCCAGATCCACACCCATATGTGCTACTCGGAGTTCAACGATATCATCGGTGCGATCGGCGCCATGGATGCCGACGTGATCTCGATCGAGACCTCGCGGTCGAAAATGGAGTTGCTCGACGCCTTCAAGGACTACCGCTACCCGAATGAGATCGGCCCGGGCGTTTACGATATCCATTCGCCACGCATTCCCGAGATCGGCGAGATCACCGACCTGCTCAAGCTCGCCAGGCTGCGGCTCGCCGACAACCAGCTCTGGATCAATCCCGATTGCGGATTGAAAACCCGGAAATGGGAAGAGGTGCGGCCCGCGCTGGCGAATATGGTCGCCGCCGCCCGCGAATTGCGGACGCTCGCCTGAGCCGTCACACCTGCTCCGTCTCATCATTGGAAGGATTCATCATGCGCTTCTGGATCGAATGCACGAGATACGAGACGGGGCAGGCCACCCACATCAACATTGCCCTGGTCGGCAGCATGTGGCGCGACGGCGAGCGCACCGTGCTCGCCTTCGTCGGCGGCGACGGCCAGCGTGTCGAGGTCACGGAGACGCCGGACCAGATCATGGCCCTGCATCTCGGCCCTATCGCGAAAGCGTGACCGGTCGAGCGATCAGCCAGCCGGCCATCGGGCCCCTTCAAGTCCCCGCGGCGCTCGCGGCGTAGCGCCTGGTGCGCCTGCCTTCGTTGGGCACGAATTGGGCAAACACCTCCCTGACGCGGTCCGCCGGCGTCGCATCGCGCGTGAAGCGGGGCTCCGTCACGGTTTCCTCGATGAGCGGTGCGTAGATCGCGCTTTGATAGAGCGACCCGTCGAAGCGGGAATCGCTCTCGCTGTCACGCAAATAGGCGTCCGAAACAAACAACAATATCAGCAGCGCCGATCCGACGACGGCAAAATACCTGAAAATGGGCATCGCTTGTGCGCCTCCTTTTCTGGAAGCATGCATGCGCGCCATCAAGGCCGGGTTTAACGCCGTCCGGCTTTTGCCGGGACAGTTGTCCGCCAATTGTCAGTTTGCGTAAAATTTTAGGTAACCGCCGAAGCGCCGCCGAAGGCGTTCACGCCAGGGCGCGCCCATGGACCCGCCGGATTGCGGTCCTCCCCCGGTGCAGGGATGGCCGGCTCCAACGCTCAGTGTGACGGACATCACAGCGCTCCCGGCCCCCTTCAAGCGAAAAACGCTCAACAAGCGACAAACGTCCAACAGGAACAGGCTGGAACCGGTGGTGAGTCGTCATGGCTGACTCGAGATATGCTTGCTGGTCGAATGCGGTGCGCGGTTCGCTCGTGGCGATGCTGCTGGCCATCGCAAGCCTCGCGGCCGCCCCCGCCGGCGCGGAGATCATCCGGAAAGAAGATACGCTGCGCGGCATCACGATGACGCGCGAGGAATGCGCCGCAAAACCGCAGACGCTGTGGCTCAACGTCTACGGCCAGGATTTCTGCGTCCGCTACTATCTCTCCACGGCCGGCGGCCAGGGCCCGCGCCCGGTGGTCATCCTGAACGGCGACCACAACGGTCCGGTCGATCTGGCCCGCTGGACCTGGGCGGATCCGTCCAAGGCCGCCGACATCAACACCGACAATCTCGTCGCCATGGCCGATCATTTCTCGAAGATGGCCAGGACCACGGCGATCTATCTCGGCCGGATCGGCGTCGAAGGCACCTCGGGCAACCATCTGTCGCGCAAAACCCTGCTTGAGCTGAGGCTGATGAACGCGGCGCTGGATGCGCTCCGGCAGCGCCATGGGTTCGAAGGTTTTCATCTGTTCGGGGAATCCGGTGGCGGCCGGCTCGTGCTCGGCCTCGCGGAGATGCGCCGCGATATCGGTTGCCTGGTTTCCGGCTCCGGGCAGATCGCGGGCCGCGTCCCCGCCGCACAGCCGCGCGATCCCGGCAGAGCCTATTTCGACATCATTGACGATGTGCAATTGCTCGAGCAGAACCGCGCCCTGCGCATGATGGTGATCAGCGACCCCAACGACCAGCAGGTGCCGACAGACCGCCAGCAGACCCCGATGGTGCGGATGCTGCGGCAGGCCGGTTACACCGTCCCCCACCTTTTCGTCGAAGCGACCGATCCAAAGCGTCACTCGGTGGTCGAGTACGGCGCGGTCGCGATGGGCGGATGCGTGCTCGGCCGTCACGATCTCGAGATCGCGCAGGCGATCGGCACGCAGGTTCGCCGCAATGCCGACACCAACCGGCGTCTGCAGGACGAAGCGCGCGCCAAATCCTCGCCACAGACCGCTTCCGACACAACGCGCCAGCCGGGACGCTCCTGACATGCGCACGCCCGGATCAACCACCAGACAGCCTCGATACAAGGAGCGCGCCATGCGGGTTCTTGCCGGTGTGGTTCTCGCCGCGGCCGCGGTGTTCACGATGACGCCGGCCGCGCAGGCCGAGGCGCCGTCCGACCTGCGCGTGTGCCTGGACAACGCCACCCCCAACGCGCCGAGGGTTGCGGCATGTTCACAGGTCCTCACCAATGCGCCGCCGGCCGATGCGAAGGAACTCGTCCGGATCTACTTCCTGCGCGGCAATGCCAATCTGGCCCTCGGGGTCTACGACCGCGCGCTGGCGGACTTCGATGCGGCGACCAGGATCAACCCGAACGCCTACGGTCCGTTCAACAGCCGCGGCGTCGTGTTCCTGCGCCAGAAGCAGGTCGATCGCGCCATCACGGAGTTCGACAGGTCCATCCAGCTCTTTCCAAAGGACCCCATCGCCTTCACCAACCGCGGCGACGCCTACCGCAGCAAGGGCCACTTCGACCGCGCGATGCAGGATTATGACCGGGCGATCGAGGTCAATCCGAAGTGGGTCGGGGCCTATTTTGGCCGGGCCGCGGCATTGCAACAGAAGGCCACCTCCGATTTCGACGCCTTCGTCAACGAGGGCAGCTTCGAAGAGCTGGCCATCGCGGAATACGGCAAGGTCTTGCAACTCGCCCCGCGGCACGGCGGCGCGCTGAGCAACCGCGGCCTGCTCTACCATCAGCTGCGCAAATACCCGCTCGCCATCGCCGACTTCACGCAAGCGATCGAGATCGAGCCGGCGAACCCGATCTTTCTGCGCAACCGCGCGCTGACCTACCGGATGATCCGGCGGTTCGACCTTGCCATCGCGGACTATCGCAACGCCTTGGCGCTGACGAAGGATGCCGAAGGGCGCAAGCTGATCGGAGAACTGCTCGCGCAACTCGGCGCCGCTGCCTGAGGACCGAAGCCTGAGGCGCTTTAACACCTAGCAAGGTCGTGGCCACACGGATGATCGAGGCTCAGCCCTTGCGCATTTTGCCGAGCAGATAGTTATCGTAATAGTTTTCCGCGATCTGCGTGTAGAACAGCACTTCCTTCATGTAGGCGTCGTGGCTTTCCTTCGTCTTCTTGAACAGCGGGCTCTTCTCGGCGATCTCGTTCAGGTGCTCCTGCGTGACCTTGTAGCAGGCCTCCATGACCGGCGGCGGGAAGGCGCGCAGTTCCGCGCCGCCCGCGATCAGCCGCTTCAGGGCGGCAGGATTCACGCTGTCGTATTTTTCGATCATCCAGGCGCCCGCCGCGGCTCCCGCCTGGCTGAGGATCGCTTGGTATTGCTTGGGCAGCGCATTCCACTTGTCGTCGTTGACGATCATGTGCAGCATCGCCCCGCCTTCCCACCAGCCCGGGTAATAATAGTATTTTGCGACCTTGTAGAAACCGAGCTTCTCGTCGTCATAGGGGCCGACGAACTCGGCGGCATCGAGCGAGCCCTTCTCCAGCGCCGAATAGACGTCGCCGCCGGCGATCTGCTGCGGGACGATGCCGAGCCTGGCGAGCACATGGCCGCCCATGCCGGCGATGCGGAATTTGAGGCCGTTGAGATCGTCGACCGTCTTGATCTCCTTGCGGAACCAGCCGCCCATCTGGGTGCCGGAATTGCCGCACAGGATCGCATGCGCCTTGAACGGCTTCAGCGCTTCGCTGCAGAGCTCGGCGCCGCCGCCGAACGTCCACCAGGAATGCTGATGGCGATGGTTCATGCCGAACGGCGCGCCGGTGGCATAGGCCAGCGCCGGCTCCTTGCCGATGTAGAAATAGAGCGGCGTCTGGGCCATCTCGACGGTCGCGGTGCTCACCGCATCGAGCGCCTGCAGGCCGGGCACGATTTCGCCGGCGGCAAAGGTCTGGATCTGGAATTTGTTGTCGGAGGCATCGGCGACGTATTTGGCAAAGGTCTGCGCCGTGCCGTAGATGGTGTCGAGCGATTTGGGAAAGCTCGAGGTCAGGCGCCACTTGATCTCGGGCGCGGCTTGCGCGATCGCAGGCGCTGCAACCAGCGCGGTCGCGCCGGCCACGGCGCCGCCCTTGAGGAACGTACGGCGTTTCATAATGGGCTCACTCCCTTGAATGGCAGGTTCTGTTGGATTTTGGGTCTATCGAATTGCAGGTCTGTCGGCGCGGGGGCGTGTCTTCACCACCATTTGGCCCCACCATAGCCAACTCCAGGGCAGATGTGGAAGCGCTACCTTGCCCGCATCCTGCCCGCGCATGGCAGGCATTGGTCCAATCCCGAACCATGAGACGTTAGGCGCGATACGGACCTCATGCCTGCGTGGGCCCAAGCTCATCGCGGGAGGCACTTGCGAAGCCAGCGTCCCGAAGCATCGCGGCAAACGGATGACTCGCGGCCTATCCTCCGGGGCGCTGGCGCGCGAGTTCGGGAGGCGGTCCCGCCGCATCGCCGCCATCCCCCTGCCGATAAACCGAAGCGCAAACGTCAAGCGCCTGACGCATTTTTCGGCATGAATGGGAGCGTTCCCTCTGATTGTGACCTAGTTCACATTTCGCGGTCCGGGCGCGCATGATTTGCGCTTTGATCTCCCGGAATTTTGTTTCATACTTGCGCCATTCCTTCGAGATGGCCCCTCGGATTGGCTCTCGATAACAAAGCATTGCATGAGCGATCACGTTAAACCGGCTTTTGAAACCGCCTCTGCCAACCGCGCAACCTGGGTCATTCTGGTCTACACCGCAGCCATTTTTCTCAGCGCCGCGCTGCTGTTCGCCGTCCAGCCGATGTTCACCAAAATGGTGCTGCCGCGATTCGGCGGCTCGCCGTCGGTGTGGTCGGTGGCGATGGTGTTTTTTCAGGGCGTGCTGCTGGTCGGCTATGCCTATGCCGATTTTCTGACCCGGTTCGTGCCGGGCCGATGGGCACTGGCCATCCACTTGTGCGTGATGCTGGGAGGCGCCGCCTTCGTGCCGCTCGCGGTCGCGAACGGCTGGGGGCTGCCGCCCGCCGATCGCGAGGAGTTCTTCCTGCTCGGCATGTTCGCGGTCTCGCTCGGCTTTCCGTTCTTCGCGCTGTCGGCGAACGGCCCGCTCCTGCAGGCATGGTTTGCCCGGTCGGGCCTGGCTCAGGCGGCCAATCCGTATTTTCTGTACGCCGCCAGCAATATCGGCAGCCTGCTGGCGCTGTTCGCATATCCGTTGCTGGCCGAGCCGCTCTCTACGCTAAGTTTTCAGAATGGCGTGTGGCGCTACGGCTATTATTTGCTGATCGCCCTCATCGCGCTATGCGGGAGCCTGGTTTTCTTCAACCGCGACAATGACGGTCCCGTTGCGCAGACGCAGGCCGTCGGCGCCGCGCCCGCGCTGCGGCAGATGGCTTACTGGGTGGCGCTCGCCTTCGTGCCCTCGGCGCTGATGATCGCGGTGACGACGCACATCACCGCCGATGTCGCCGCGGCGCCGTTCCTGTGGGTGCTGCCGCTCTCGCTCTATCTGATCAGCTTCATCCTGGTGTTCAGCCAGCGCACCTACATCTCGCAGGCGACCTGGATGAAGGCGCAGCCGGTGTTGCTGGCCCTGATCGTGCTGACGCTGGCGCTCGATATCCGCACCTGGCTGATGATCGATGTCGGGCTGCATCTCCTGACGTTCTTCGTCACCGCGATGATCTGCCATGGCCTGATCGCGGCCACCCGTCCGCAACCGGCCTACCTCACGCGGTTCTATTTCTGCATGTCGCTCGGCGGCGTGCTCGGCGGCATCTTCTCCGGCCTGATCGCGCCGAACGTGTTCTCGTGGATCGCGGAATACCCCGTCCTGATCGTCGCTGCCGCGCTGGCGCGCCCGGCGGCTTCGTGGCCGAAGACGAAGGAAATGGCGCTGGCGATCGGGTTCATCGCGCTGGTCGTGCTGGCGAGCCTGCCCGGTTTCCGCGAGGGCTTTACGCTGCTTCCGCCGGCCAACTGGATCGTGTGGGGGGCCGTCTTGCTGCTGGTCGCGGCCGCCCTCGCGTTAAGCGCTTCGCCGCTCCGGCTCGCGGTGCTGTTCGGCGCCGCCTTCATCGTAACGCGGGCCTATCCGCCGAACGTCCGACACCTCGACACCGTGCGCAGCTTCTTCGGGGTCCACAAGATCGAAGTCACCGAGGATGGCCGGTTTCGCGTGCTGCGTCACGGCATGGAGTTGCACGGCGCCCAGCGGCTGACGACGGATGACGGCAAACCCGTGACCGGCCGGCCGGTGCTGTCGACCTATTATCATCCGGACTCGCCGATCGCCGAAGCGATCGACGCCGTGCAGGACAAGAAAAAGGGCCCGGTCCGGATCGCCGTGATTGGCCTCGGCGCCGGTTCGATCGCCTGCCTCGCCAAGCCGCAGGACCGTCTCGATTATTACGAGATCGACGCGGACGTCATCCGGATCGCCAAGGACCCGGCCCGCTTCACGTTCCTGCGCGATTGCAAGCCGGAGACCAACATCACCCTCGGCGATGCGCGGCTCACGCTCGCCGGTGCCACCGACGCCCGCTACGACCTGATTATCGTCGATGCCTTTTCATCCGATTCCATTCCAGTGCATCTGCTGACCCGGGAGGCGATGCGGATCTACCTGTCGCGCCTCAATCCGGACGGCGTCATCGTCACGCACATCTCCAACAACCATCTCGATCTGTCCGGCGTGGTTGCCGCGACTGCCGCGAGCGAGGGACTGCTCGCCCGGATCTATGACGAGGATGAGAAACCGAACCTCGATCCGATGATCAAGTTCTCGACGGTCATGGCGCTGGCGCGCAACAACAAGGATCTCGGATTGCTGCAGGATTGGGATGTCGAGAAGCCTGCGCCCGGTCAGTCCCCCTGGAGCGACGATTTCTCGAACCTGCTCGGCCCGCTGCTTTCCAAGATGAAGAAGGACAACGAGTAGCTACGCCGTAGCCCGGATGAGCGCAGCGACATCCGGGACTCTCGTCGCGACCGTGCCCGCATGTCGCCTACGCTCATGCGGCTACTTGGTCGTCAGACAACTTCAATAATATCCGTGAAAATGATGCACCGGCCCGTGGCCGTGACCGACGCTGAACCGGTCCGCCGCTGCGATCGCCGCGCTGATCCAGGCCTTGGCGTTGCGGACGGCGGTCTCCATGCCTTCACCCTTTGCCAATCCGGCCGCAATCGCCGATGACAGCGAGCAGCCGGTGCCGTGGGTGTTTTTGGTGACGACGCGCGGTGCGGCCAGCGTGATGGTTTTCCCGGCATCGACAAAATAGTCGGTGCTCTCGGCGCCCTGCCCGTGGCCGCCCTTGATCAGCACCGCGCGGCAGCCCATCGCCAGCAGCCGCCTGCCCTGATCTTCGACCGCGGCCTCGCTTTCCGCCACCGGCTCGTCGAGCAACGCAGCGGCCTCGGGCAAATTGGGCGTGATGACGGAGGCGAGCGGAATGAGCTTGGTGCGCAAGGCTTCGACGGCTTCCGCGGCCAGCAGGCGGTCGCCGGACGTCGCGACCATCACGGGATCGAGCACGACATGTTTCGGCGACCAGCGCGTCAGCCCGGCGACGATGGCATCGATGCTGGCGGGCTGCGCCACCATCCCGATCTTGACCGCGCCGACATCGAGATCGGAAAACACCGCATCAATCTGCGCGGTGATGAACTCGGCCGGGACCTGGTGGATGCCGCTGACACCCGTGGTGTTCTGGGCCGTGAGCGCCGTGATGACCGAGGCGCCGTAGACGCCGAGGGCGGCGAAGGTCTTCAAATCGGCCTGGATACCGGCGCCGCCGGACGAATCGGAGCCGGCGATGGTCAGCGCAATCGGCGTCATCGCCTGCCTCGGGCAAATGGTGTGTCTGGAGCCATGAACTGTCCTAGCGCGGCCGGCCATTGGCAGCAAGTTGGCTTGCCATAGGGCTTCGTTTTTGGCCTATTGGAATGAATAATTCCGGAGACGACAACCATGGTTCCCTTTTTCGTCCAGTTCAAATGCAAGCTCGGCCAGTCCTACAAGGTGGCCAATGCGCTCGCGGAAGCCGAGATCGCCTCGGAGATCTATTCCACCGCCGGCGACTACGATTTGCTGGTCAAGTTCTACGTCGATAACACCACCGATATCGGCCATTTCGTCAACGAGAAGGTGCAGGTGATTCCCGGCATCCAGGACACCCACACCATCATCACCTTCAAGGCGTTCGGCGCGGGTTAGGATCCTGCCCGCTTCGCACCGCCGCCGGCAACAACAAGAACAATCAACGGGGAAACAGGATGCATCGGTTATTGATGCTGTCGCTTTGCGCAGCGCTGGTCTCGACCGTGGCTTTGGCGCAGGCGCCGACCGGCAAGGTCACGGTCATCACCTCCTTCGCCAAGGACGTCACCGATCCCGTCAAGAAGGCGTTTGAAGCGGCCGCACCCGGCGTGACGCTGGAAGTGCAGAACCGCAACACCAATGCCGGCGTGAAATATCTCGAGGAAACCAAGGCCAACAACCAGGTCGACCTGTTCTGGGCGTCGGCGCCCGACGCGTTCGAGGTTCTCAAGGGCAAGGGGCTGCTGCAGAAATACGCGCCCAAGGCGTCCGGTATTCCCGAGAAGATCGGGCAATTCCCGATCAACGATCCCGCCGGCTTCTATTTCGGCTTTGCCGCCTCCGGCTACGGTATCATGTGGAACGAGCGCTATGCGAAGGCCAACAAGCTGCCTGACCCGAAGGAATGGCAGGATCTGGCCAAGCCGGTCTATTACGATCACGTCTCGATCGCCGCGCCCTCGCGTTCCGGCACCACGCATTTGACCATCGAGGCCGTCCTGCAGGGCGAAGGCTGGGCCAAGGGATGGGGCACCGTGAAGGCGATGGCCGGCAATTTCCGCAACATCACCGAGCGCTCGTTCGGAGTGCCGGAAGCGGTCAATTCCGGGCAGGTCGGCTATGGCATCGTGATCGACTTCTTCGCGTTCTCGGCGCAGGCCTCGGGCTTTCCGGTCAAATTCATCTATCCGACCGTCACCACGATCGTGCCGGCCAATGTCGGCATCGTCGCCAACGCGCCGAACAAGGCGGCGGCCGAGGCCTTCGTGGAATTCCTGCTGTCGCCGGCCGGCCAGCAGGTGCTGTTCGAACCGGGCATCCGCCGCCTGCCTGTCAATCCCGACATCTATGCCAAGGCGCCCGCGGACTACCCGAACCCGTTCAAGGACCCTCGGTTGAATTCGATGATCAAGTTCGACGTCGCCAAGTCGGAGGCGCGCAACGACGTCGTCGACGTGCTGTTCGACCAGCTGATTTCGTTCCAGCTCGAACCGCTCAAAGCCGCCACCAAGGCGATCCACGAGGCCGACGCCGCCCTCGCCAAGAAGGACAATGCGCAGGCCCGCGCGCTGGTGGCGCAGGCGCGCGAGCTGATCGCTGCGATGCCGGTCGATGAAGCCACCGCCTCCGCCAAGGAGACCACTGCCGCCTTCACCGGCGGCAAACAGAAGGGCGCGCGGCAGGCCGAACTGGAGCAGCAATGGGCGGCGTTCGCCAAGCAACATTACGCGCAGGCGCAGGCCAAGGCCGAGGAAGCTTTGAAGCTGGCGAAGTGATGCGAGGGCGCCCGCGTTTCTTGCGCATGTCTCTCACCGTCGTCCCGGCGAAGGCCGGGACGACATCGTGGGTGGCCCGCACGTGAGCCTTGCCCTCGCCGCCCCTCGCGCCCGCGCAAGACGAACGGCAACGCCGGGACAGATCACGCTGGCGCTCGGCATCGCGGCGTTTCTCGCGCTGTTCCTGGTCTGGCCGGCGGCGACCGTGATCTATGTGGCGTTCACGGAAAGAGGCGGCGGCGCCTTCACGCTGGTCAATTTCGTCGATTTCTTCCGCACCGATCTGTTCCTGCGCTCGTTCTGGAACTCGTTCTACGTCTCGGCGATGGCGGTCGCCGGCGCGTCGATCCTGGCGCTGCCGCTGGCCTACATCACGTCACGGTTTGCGTTCCGCGGCACCGTGCTGATCCAGACGCTGGGATTCCTGCCGCTGATCATGCCGCCGTTCGTCGGCGCGGTGGCGATGCAGCTGTTCTTCGGCCGCAACGGCAGCGCCAACCTGCTGCTGGATGATTGGTTCGGCTTCAAGATCGCCTTCATGGAAGGCCTCAACGGCGTCATCTTCGTGCAGTCGATCCATTATTTTCCGTTCATCCTGATCAACCTCTCGGCGGCGCTGCGCAACATCGACGGCGCGATGGAGGAAGCGGCGCAAAATCTCGGCTCGTCCGGATTCCGGCTGTTTCGCCGCATCGTGTTTCCGCTGGCGATGCCCGGCTACATCGCCGGCGCCTCGCTGGTATTCGTGAAAGTGTTCGACGATCTCGCCACGCCGTTGCTGCTGAACGTCAAGGACATGCTGGCGCCGCAGGCCTATCTGCGCGTCACCTCGATCGGCATCGCCGATCCCATGGGCTATGTGATCTCGGTGGTGCTGATCGTGGCTTCCGTCGCCGCGATGGCGCTCTCGGCGCTGGCGACCCGCGGCATCGACTATTCGACCGTGCAGCGCGGCGGCGGCGGCCTCGCCCGGCGGCGCTTGCGGCCTTACGAGAGCGCGCTCGCTTATCTCACCGTGGCGCTGATACTGCTGCTGGTGCTGGCGCCGCATGTCGGCCTGCTGCTGCTGTCGTTCTCGACCGTGTGGTCGTTCTCGCCACTGCCGGACGGCTATACGACGGCGCACTACGCGCGGATTTTCGGCGACAGCTCGCTCTACATCAAGAACACGCTGATCTATGCCTCGATGGCCGGCCTGATCGACGTCGTGCTCGGCACCGCGATCGCCTATCTGGTGCTGCGCACCCGGCTGATCGGGCGCGACGCGCTGGACTGGGCGGCCTCGGCCGCCCTCGCGGTCCCCGGCATCGTGCTCGGCATCGGTTATTTGCGCGCGTTCTATGGCGTGAAACTGTGGGACGGCACGCCGCTGGCGGCGCTGTGGATCGTGATCGTGCTGGCGCTGGCGATCCGCCGCCTGCCTTACGCGCTGCGGGCCTGCTACGCGGCGCTGCAGCAGATATCGGTATCGCTGGAAGAGGCCGCGGAAAATCTCGGCGCCACCAAATTGCGCACGGTGCGCCGCATCGTGACGCCCTTGATGATGGGTGGCATTTTGGCGGGCTTCGTCACCAGTTTTGCCACCGCCGCCGTCGAACTCTCGGCAACGCTGATGCTGGTGCAGTCCAATTCCGATGCGCCGCTCGCCTATGGCCTGTACGTGCTGATGCAATCGGCGGCGGGCCGCGGGCCTGGCGCCGCGCTCGGCGTCATCGCCGTGGTGCTGGTGGCGGTCTGCACCATCCTGTCGCATGCCGTGATCGAGCGCGGCCGCGCGATGCCGCCAGCAGGACATTGAAGGCCATGTCGAACCGATCAACAGCAGCCAATCACGCGCCGGCGGCCAGGGTCCGGATCGAACAGGTCGACCTGTCCTATGGCGATAATCACGTTCTCAAATCGATCAATCTCGAGATCCGCCCCGGCGAGTTCTTTGCGTTTCTCGGCCCCTCCGGCTGCGGCAAGACCACGCTGCTGCGGCTGATCGCCGGCTTCAACCACGCCGACAGCGGGCGCGTGCTGGTGGGCGAGAAGGATATTTCCGGCCTGCCGCCCTGGAAGCGCGACATCGGCATGGTGTTCCAGTCCTATGCCCTGTGGCCGCATATGACGGTGGCGCGCAATGTCGCTTTCGGGCTCGAGGAAAAGCGCGTGCCGCGCGCCGAGATCGGCCCGCGGGTTGCGGCCGCCCTCGACCTGGTCGGACTGACCGGGCTCGACCAGCGCCGCCCCGCGCAGCTCTCCGGCGGTCAGCAGCAGCGCGTGGCGCTGGCGCGCACGATCGCGGTCGAGCCGAAACTGCTGTTGCTGGACGAACCCCTGTCCAATCTCGATGCCAAACTGCGCGTCCAGGTGCGGCGCGAGCTGCGCGAATTGCAGCAGCGGCTGGGGCTCACCACCATTTTCGTCACCCACGACCAGGAGGAGGCCAACACGGTCTGCGATCGGATCGCCGTGATGAACCACGGCGTGATTCAGCAGGTCGGAACGCCAAAGGACCTCTACGAGCAACCGGCCAATCTGTTCGTGGCGAATTTTCTCGGCACCGCGAATATCATCGAGGGGCGCCTCGCCGGCGACGGCGCATCGCGAGCCTTTGAAGTCGCCGGTGGCCCGAAAATACCGATCGCAGCGGACCGGAACGTCGCTCCGGGTGCGCGCATGGTATTCCGGCCGCAGGATTGCACGATCCTCGCTGCCGGCGAGTTTTCGGCACCGGACCGGACAGCCGCGGCCGGCACGGTGACCTACCGCGAATTCCTCGGCGCCAGCGTGCGCTATGGTGTGCGCACGGGCAGCGCCGAGATCGCCGTCGATTGTCCGTTCCATGCCGGCGACACGTTGCACGAGGTCGGCACCGCCGTGACGATCGCCATCGCGACGTCAGCGGTACGCTTTCTCTCCGACTAGGAATTTGCCACGATAGTTCGTATCGCGCGCGGGCGCGCCATCAATAAAACGGGAGTTGGTATCCTGACCACATCGACAGTGACATTCGACCGGCTGCAAGCCTTCATCCGGGAAGCCATGACGAGACTGGGCCTGCCGGACGCCGATGCGGCGACCGTGGCAAGCCTGATGGCGGAAGCCGATCTGCAGGGTTCGGACGGCCACGGCGTCAGCCGGTTGCCGCAATATGCCCGCCGCATCAAGGCCGGCGGCTTCAACGTGCGGCCCGACATCAAGGTGGTGAGCGACTGGCCCGCCACCGCGCTGATCAACGGCGACAACGGCATGGGCCATCTCGTGATGAAGCGCGCGGCCGAACTCGCGATCGAAAAGGCGCGCACCACCGGGATCGCCTGGGTCAATTCGCAATACAGCAACCATGCCGGCCCGGCCTCGCTCTACGCGTCGATGCCGCTGAAGCACGACATGATCGGGCTGTATTTCGCGGTCGGCAACGCCAACCATCTGCCGCCCTGGGGCGGTCTCGACATGCTGCTGTCGACCAACCCGATCGCCGCCGCGATTCCGGCCGGCGAGGAGCAGCCGATCATCCTCGATATGGCGACCACGGTGGCAGCCTATGGCAAGGTGAAATCCAAGGCGCTGCGCGGCGAGACCATGCCGGAGGGCTGGATGATCGATCGCGCCGGCAAGCCGCTGACCGATCCGAAGCGCGCCGACGAAGGCATGCTGTTGCCGCTCGGCGGCATGGAGGCCGGCTACAAGGGCTACGGGCTCGCGATGATCATCGGCCTGCTCGCAGGGACCTTGGGCGGTGCGGCGATGGGCCGGGACGTCATCGACTTCAACCATGACGACGACAGCGTCACCAATACCGGCCAGGCGGTCGCGGCGATCAATATCGCGGCGTTCGGCGACGTCGGTGTGTTCAAGGCGAGCGTCGATGCGCTGGTGCGCGATTTCAGAAACTCCGAGCGGATTCCCGGCGTGGAGCGGATCTTCGTTCCCGGCGAACGCAGCCAAGCCACGCGAGCGGCGCGGGCGCGCGACGGCATTCCGATTCCGGACGCGCTGATGGCTGGGCTTAACAAGGTTGCCGATGACCTTGGGATGACAAGGCTGGCATAGACCGAAAGTAGTAGCAGCTTTTCCGATTTCGGCCAGCGCAACGCGTCAAGCTGACGCGGATCAATGGCGCTCCCTTCCTTGCAGTGGTTGCGGAAATCCGCGAGCATTCGCGGCAATACGCAACGCTGGATCCAGCCGCGCCCTTGCGGGCAATGGCCGGCAGGCAACAACGCGTCTTGGGGCTGCAACGTCAGCCGCAAAGGGGAGGAATGGAATTGCTCAATCCGATCATGAAGCTTGCCGCCATGGCGTTAGCCGGAACCGCGGTCGCGATGTCGCCCGCGGCCGCGCAGGTCAAATTGCCGTCCAGCGTGACGATGACCGCCTATGACACGGGGACCTCGGGCTTCAACATCACCGTCGCGGTCGGCAAGATGTTCAAGGACAAATACGGCACCGATGCGCGGGTGCTGCCTGCCGGCAACGACGTCGCCCGCCTGCAGCCGCTGCGGCTTGGCCGCGCCAGCATCTCGGCGATGGGTGTCGGGGTCTATTTCGCGCAGGAAGGCGTGTTCGAATTCGCGACCCGGGAATGGGGACCGCAGGCCATCCAGATCACGCTGAGTTCGATCGACTGCAACGGCCTTTCGCTGGCGGTCGCCGCCGACACCGGCGTCAAAACCTATGCCGACCTGAAGGGCAAGCGCATCGGCTTCGTGGTCGGCTCGCCCGCGCTCAACCAGAATGCGCTCGCCGTGCTGGCGTTCGCCAATCTGACGGCGAAGGACGTCAAGATCGTCGAGTTCGCCGGCAACAATGCGATGTGGAAAGGCCTCGTCAACAACGATACCGATGCGGTATTCGGCTCGACGATCTCCGGGCCGGCCAAGGAATTGCAGACGTCGCCGCGGGGTATCACCTGGCCCGCCATGCCATTCGCCGACAAGGCCGGATGGGAACGGGTGCGCAAGGTCGGCCCCTACTTCACCGAGCATGACGCCACCTGCGGCGCGGGCGAATTCGCCAAGGACAAGCCGATCCAGATGGGCACCTATCCATATCCGATCTACAGCGTCTATGGCAGCCAGTCCGAAGACGAGGTCTACACGCTGACCAAGGCGATGATCGACGGCTATGACGGCTACAAGGACAACGCGCCGGGCGCCAGCGGGCTTGCGGTGAAGGCGCAGGTGAAGAACTGGGCGGTGCCGACCCACAAGGGCGCGGTCAAGGCGCTCAAGGAAGCGGGCGCCTGGAGCGACGACCAGGACAAGCACAACAACGCGCTATTGAAGCGGCAGGAGGTGCTGGCCGCGGCGTGGAACGGCTACACCAAGGGCAGCCCGGCTTCCGATCCCGCCAAATTCACCGAGGAGTGGATGGCCGTGCGCAAGGCGGCACTCGCCAAGGCCGGGATGATCAATACGTTCGAGTGATGCGGCCATAGGGTCTTCCATCAGAAAGCCAATAGCCGCGTAGACGTTTGGGTCACCTCTCCCCGCTAGCGGGGAGAGGGAGAAATCAGGACTTCTCCGGCTTCTTCGGCCGTGGCGGTCCCTCCACCGGCGGCAGCGATTTCAGATATTCCGCCATCGCCGCGCGGTCTTCCGCAGGCAGTTGTGACGTATTCCGGATCACGCGCGCCATGGAGCCGCCGGCGGTGTCGCCCTCCGGCGTCATCCCGCTCTCGAGGAAATAGGCAAAATCCTTCGCGCTCCAGTCCGACATCCGCTTCTGCGTGATGTTGGGAACGAAGCCCTCGCCCTCCGGATTGGGCCCGCCGGCAAAGCGCTGTGCGTCGACGATGCCACCGAGGAAATTGCGCGGGCTGTGGCACTCCGCGCAATGTCCCCAGCTGTTGACGAGATAGGCGCCGCGATTCCATTGCGCCGATTTGCCGGCATCGGGCATGAACGGCTTGCCGTCCATGAACAGGAATTTCCAGACCCCGACATTGCGGCGGATGTTGAACGGGAACGGCACGTCGTGGTCGCGCGCTTTGCCCGCCACCGGCGCCAGCGTTTTCAGATAGGCAAAGAGGTCCCTGACATCCTCGAGCTTGGCGTGCTCGTAGGACGCGTAGGGGAATGCCGGAAAATAATGGACGCCCGAAGGCGACGTGCCCTTGAGCACGGCGGTGACGAAATCCGCCTCGCTCCATTTCCCGATGCCGTCATTCGGATCGGGCGAGATGTTGGGGACATTGAAGGTGCCGAATGGCGAGGGGATCGGCAGGCCACCGCCGAGCTTCAGCCGGTCGGGCTGGTTCGGCACCGCGTGGCAGGAGGAACATCCACCGGCATTGAACGTTGTGAGACCGTTGGCGAGGTTGGGCGTGTATAGCGGCAACGACGTCGCAGCGATAACGGCCGGTATCGTCAGCCACCAGAAAATGCCGAGACCGGCGACGCCGGCCAGAACGGCGAGGAGAAGAAGTCGTTTCAACATTCACCAATCCGTCATCGAGCGTTTCGGTATGCGGCCAGTATGAACGGAATTTCCGCTGAACGCCTCCATCAAATTTCGTCAACTCCACGCCGTTTTCGGAATAAAGCCGAAACGCCGTTGTTTTGAAGCTGAACGTCGGTCGACACACAAGGGAGAGAACCATGTCGAACAAACTCAGGCTTGCCACGTTGGCACTCGGTGCAGCCGTGCTCGTCGCCGGCCCTGCTTTCGCCGACAAGATGAAGGCAACGCTGGACGGCAAGAGCGAGGTGCCGCCAAACACCAGCGCGGGCACCGGCACGGCCGACATCGACTATGATGCCGCCAGCAAGAAGCTGAGCTGGAAGGTGACCTATTCCGGCCTCTCCGGTCCGGCGACCGCCGCACATTTCCACGGGCCCGCCGAGGCCGGCAAGAACGCCGGCGTGGCCGTTCCGATCGCGAATCCAGGCACGAGCCCGATCGAGGGGAGCGCCACGCTGACGGACGCGCAGGCCGCCGATCTCGTGGCCGGCAAGTACTATGTCAACATTCACACCGCAGCCAATCCGGGCGGCGAAATCCGCGGTCAGGTGACGAAGTAAACTTCGCACCGAGGTGACGAAGCAGGTTCTTCGCACCCGTGACGAAGTAGGCTTCGCACCCGAGGTGACGAAGCAGGTTC
The DNA here is from genome assembly GCA_017305715.1 of Hyphomicrobiales bacterium. GTDB lineage: Bacteria > Pseudomonadota > Alphaproteobacteria > Rhizobiales > Xanthobacteraceae > Bradyrhizobium. The sequence goes on from JAFKKG010000021.1 coordinate 147,368, forward strand.
TTCGACAGAGAAAATAAAAAGGGCGGACGCTTGAATGCGCCGCCCCTATTTCTTTTTGGTCGTACCGGAACGGCAACACCAACTCGTCGTCCCGGCGAACGCCGGGACCCATAATCCCGGTCAGCTCTTGTTGAATGAATATCCCCGCTTCGTGCTCCAACGAGAAGCCGCGGTGTATCGGTCGCGGCTCAAGGCCGGGACGACGTTCAGGCTAGCTGTTCTTGACGCGGAAGGTTTCGTGGCAGCCGCCGCAGGCCTTGCCGATCGCGGGGAAGGTCGCCTTCAGCGATTCGGCGTCCTTGATCTTCGCCTTGGCCTCGGTCACGACGGCCGTGAAGTCCGAAATCTTGGATTTGAAACCGGCGGCGTCTTCCCAGATTTTCGGCGAGGGGCTGTAGTCGCCCTCGACCTTCACGCCCTTGCTGCTCGCAGGGAACATGGTCGGGAGCTTGCTGGCGGTATCGCCGAGTTGCTTGAGCGCTTCATCGACTGCCGCCTGGTCGTAGGGCTTCTCGCCCTTGAACATCGGCGCCAGCACGCCGCCCAGGGCCTTGCCGGTGGCCTTCATCACGGCCTGGTCCTGCTTGACCACGTCCTGCTGCGCAATGACGGCGCCGACACTGAGCAAAAGCGCTCCCGCAACCACCAAAACCCGTTTCATTCGCCAGATCCCTGTTTTGTGACACAAGCTGGCCCGCGGACGCCCGCGGGCCCTGCCTGAGCTAACAACACCACGAGTTCAGATCCATTCCAACTGCGACCAAATATTCAGAGGTTGTGCCGCTTCTGCGCCTCGCGAATCGCGATCCAGACCCGTTCGGCGGTCGCCGGCATGTCGATATGGTCGATCTTGTATTCGCGCCACAGCCCCTCGATGATCGCATTGACCACCGCTGGACAGGAGCCGATGGCGCCGGCCTCGCCTGCGCCCTTCACACCCAGGGGATTGGTCGTGCAGGGAACGTTGTGAGTCTCGAAGTGGAATGACGGGCCGTCGGCCGCGCGCGGCATCGCATAATCCATGAAGGTGCCGGTGACGAGCTGGCCGTCGCTGCCGAACACCGCCTGCTCCATCAAGGCCTGGCCGATCCCCTGCATCGCGCCGCCATGGACCTGGCCGGCAAGCAGCAGCGGATTGAGCGTCACCCCGAAATCGTCGACGATGACATAGTTGACGATCTTGATGATGCCGGTAGCCGGATCGATCTCGACTTCGGCCAGATGCGTGCCGTTCGGATAGGTGCCGTCGGCCGAGTTGAACGTCGCGCTCGCATTCAGTTTTGACGGATCGACGCCCGGACGTTTCGCCAGATCGGCAAAACTCACCGAACGGTCGGTACCGGCGATCCGGATCCGGCCGTCGCTGATCTCGAGGTCGGCCGCACTGGTTTCCAGCGCTTCGGCCGCGATCTCCTTCAGCTTGCCGCCGAGATCATGCGCCGCGCGCTGCACGCTGACGCCGCCGGTCGGGATCGAGGCCGAGCCGCCGGTGCCGAGACCGGTCGCCACGCGATCGGTGTCGCCCTGCACGATATGCACGCGCTCGGGCGGCAGGCCGAACTGCTCGGCGATCAATTGCGCATAGGCGGTCTGGTGGCCCTGCCCGCTCGACTGGGTGCCGATCAGGATCGTGACGTCGCCATTGGGATCCAGCGCCACATTGGCGGTCTCATCGCCCATGGTGCCGCAGACCTCGACATAGCTCGCCATCCCGATGCCGCGCACCAGCCCCGCCTTCTTGGCGGCCTTGGCGCGTTTCGGAAATTCCTTCCAGTTGCCGACTTCCATCGCCCGCTTCATATGCGCTGCGAAATCGCCGGAATCGTAGACCTTGCCGGTCACGGTCTTGTAGGGCAGCGCCTTCGGCGGGATGAAGTTCTTGCGCCGGATCGCGTCAGGCGTCATGCCGAGTTTGCGCGCCGCCGCATCCACCAGCCGCTCGATCACGTAGGCGGCCTCGGGGCGGCCCGCGCCGCGATAGGCATCGACCGGCGGGGTGTTGGTGAACACGGTGCGGACGCGGCAATGGAAGGTCTGGATATCGTAGAGGCCCGGCAGCATGCCGGCGCCGCCATGCGGGATATAGGGACCGAAGGTCGACAGATAGGCGCCCATGTCGCCCATCAGGTCGACATCCATCGCCAGGAACTTGCCGTCCTCGGCGAGCGCCATCTTCGCCACCGTGACGTTGTCGCGCCCCTGCGCGTCACCCATGAAGTGGTCGGACCGGTCGGCGGTCCATTTGATGGTCTTCCTCAGCTTCTTGGCGGCCACGGCGATCAGCGCGTATTCGCGGTACGGAAACAGCTTGGTGCCAAAACCGCCGCCGACGTCGGGACAGATCACCCGCATCTTTTCCAGCGGCATCTTGAGCACCATGCCGCCGATGATCTCGCGCAGGCGATGGCTGCCCTGGCTGCCGATCGTCAGCGTCAGATGATCCCTCTTGGCGTCGTATTCGGCGACCGCCGCGCGCGTCTCCATGAAGTTGGTGATGACGCGCGGATTGACGATCGAGACTTCGGCAACCGCATGCGCCTTGGCAAAGACGGCATCGGTTGCCTTCTTGTCGCCGATCGGCACGTCGAACAGCACGTTGCCGGCATGCTTGGGCCAGACCTGCGGCGCGCCCTTCTTCACGGCGTTGACGAGACCGACCACCGCCGGCAGCGGCGTCCAGTTGACCTCGATCGCCTCGATCGCATCGCGGGCCTGGTCGATGGTGTCGGCCACCACGAAGGCGATGGAGTCGCCGACATGGCGGACTTCATCCTTGGCGAGGATCGGGTATGGAGGACCGGTGAACGGATCGACCTCGAAATTGAACAGGCACGGCAGATCGCCGAGATCCTTGACATCGTCGGCGATCAGCACCGCGCCGACGCCGGGCATGCCGCGAGCCTTGGTGACGTTGATGGTGAACTTCGCATGCGCATGCGGCGAGCGCAGCATCAGCGCGTGCATCGAAGGTGACGGCGAGACGTCGTCGGTATAGCGGCCCTTGCCGCGAATGAGCGCATCGTCTTCCTTGCGCAGGACGCTTTGACCGACGCCGAATTTGATGGGAGCTGCCAAGACTATCTCCAAGTGCCTGATTGTTTCGCCCCATATTGGCGTGGTTCGCCGGGAAGCGCAAACGGCTTTAGCCGCGGATCAGCCTGGAAATCCAGCCTCGGCCGAACAGCAGCAGGATGCAAAAACCGTAGACAAAAAGCCCGCTCACCATCAGCAGCAGCAACGCGAGCTCGTCGCGGAACGTCTTCATTTGCGCGAAATAGGCATTGGCGAATTGCGCGGTCAGCCACAGGGCTGCGGCCAGCACGATGCCGGATATGGCGAACTTGGCGAGCGATTTGAGCCACTCGCGATCCAGTTCGAGATACCCTCTTCGCACTGCAAAACCGAGCACCAGCAGCAGATTGATCCAGGCGCCGATGGCGGTCGCGAGCGCGAGGCCGATCTGGGCCAGCGTTCCCATCAGCGCGACTTTCAGGGCGACGTTGACGGCGACACCGGTCAGCGCCGCCTTGACCGGCGTGGCGGTGTCCTTGCGGGCATAGAAGGTCGCCACCGCGCTGCGGATCATCACGAAGGGAATGAGGCCGACGGCATAGGCGGCCAGCGTCGCGCCCGCGGCCGCGGCGTCGGCCCTGGAGAACGCGCCGCGGGCAAACATCGCCCGCATGATGACGTCAGGCACGGTGAGGAACGCGGCGACGAACGGGATCGAAAACAGCAAAGTGAAATCGAAGGCGCGGCGCTGCGATTTCGCCGCGCCAGCGTGGTCGTCCGCGGTCAGGCGGCGCGACATTTCAGGCAGCAGCACGGTGCCGATCGCAATCCCGATCACGCCGATCGGGAGCTGGTTGAGACGGTCGGCGTAATACAGCGCCGACAGCGCGCCGGCGGGCAGGAATGTCGCGATGATGGTGTCGGCGAACAGCGCCACCTGCGTGCCCATCGAGCCCAATGTCGCAGGCCCCAGCGTGCGGAAGAAGGCGCGGACGTCCTGGTCGAGCCGCGGCCGCGCAAATCGCGGCAGGCCGCCATGGCGTGCGAGATCGCCGGCGAGCAGGAAGAATTGCAGAAAGCCGGAGATCAGGACGCCCCAGGCCGCGGCATGGCCGGCGCTCGGGAAGAACGCCGCCAGCGCCAGCGTCATCATCATGGCGAGATTGAGGAAGACCGGCGCGGCCGCGGCGCTGGCAAAGCGATGCGCCACGTTGAGCATGCCGCCATAGAGCGTAACCAACGTGATCAGCAGCAGATAGGGAAAGGTGATCCGCGTCAGCTCGATCGCGAGCTTGCGCTGCTCGGCATCCTCGGAAAAGCCGGGCGCCAGGACGCTGATGGCCTGCGGCATGAACAGCCAGGCCACGACGAGCAGGATCACCTGCGACAGAAACAGCAGCGTGAAGATGCGGTTGGAAAACAGGCGCGCGGATGCCGGACCGCGCCCGCCCTGGACATGCGCGTAGGCCGGCACGAACGCGGCGTTGAAGGCGCCTTCGGCGAAGATGGCGCGGAAATGATTGGGCAGCCGCAACGCGACGAAGAACGCGTCCGCGACCGGGCCGGCGCCGAGGATGGCCGCGAGCATGATATCGCGCGCAAAACCGGTCAGCCGCGAGAGGAGTGTATAGCCGCCGACGGTGAAGATGCGCCCAAGCATGGGCCCGCTTCTAGCGCATATTCGGCTCTGATGGCATCAGAGCCGCCAGCATTTTTTGCGCATTCCCCGATGAGAACGCTATGGGGCGAAAATCAGGCGGAAAGCGCGCCGCGTACCGCCGCGATGACGCGGTCCTGCGTCGCCTCGTCGAGATAGGCGTGAATAGGCAGGCTGACCACGTCGTCCGAGAGCTGTTCGCTCACCGGCAGGCCGCCTTCCGCGACCGGGAATTCCCGGTAGGCGGTCTGCTGATGCATCGATTTCGCGTAATAGACCATCGACGGAATGCCCTGCGCCTTCAGCGCCGCCACGAAACCATCGCGGTCGGTCCCCTCAGGCAGGCGGATGGTATACTGCGCCCAGATCGAGCTGCATCCGGACGCCAGCCGCGGCACGGTCACGAGGTTGCCAAGGCCGCGCGCATAGCGCTCCGCGACGCGGTTGCGGGCCGCGATCTCGTCCTCGAAAATCTTCAGCTTCTCGATCAGCACCGCCGCCTGCATCGTATCGAGGCGTCCGGTCAGGCCAAGGCGCACATTGTCGTATTTGTCGGAGCCCTGGCCGTGAACGCGGATGCTGCGCAGCGTCTCGGCAAGCTTGCCGTCATTGGTGAAGATGGCGCCGCCATCGCCGAAGCAACCGAGTGGCTTCGTTGGAAAGAAGCTGGTTGCGGTGGCAAGCCCGAACGTGCCGAGCTTGCGGCCCTTGTAGCTCGCGCCAAACCCCTGCGCGGCGTCGTCCAGCACGAACAGGCCCTCGGCCTGCGCGACCTCGGCGATCGCGTCGTGGTCGGCGCTTTGGCCGAACAGATCGACCGGGATCACGGCGCGGGGCTTCAGCCCGCGTTGCCGGGCCGTGGCGATGCCGCGCTTGAGCGAGGCCGCATCCATGTTGAAGGTCTGCGCATCGACGTCGACGAAAACCGGCGAAGCCCCCGTCAGCGCGACGGCTTCACCGGTCGCACAGAACGTAAACGACGGACACAGCACGGCATCGCCGGGACCGACTTCCATGGCCATCAAGACCATCAGCAGCGCGTCGGTGCCGCTGGCGCAACTCACGACATGTGCGGCGCCGGAGAATTCCGAAAGCGCCTTTTCCAGCGCCGTTACCTCCGGACCGTTGATGAACTGGCAATGACCGAGCACACGGGCGATCGACTCGTCGATGGATGTCCCGAGCCGCCGGCGCTGCGACGCGAGGTCATAGAAGGGAACGGGTTCGGGGCGCATGTGCTGGTTCATGATGCCTTGCAGGACAGGATGGGAGTGGACTAGCCGGCGATGCGGCGCGGACCCTTGCGGGCGGTGGAGGCTGCAGGCCGCGCCGGCGCTTCGAGGCAGCGGATCGCGATTTCGAGGCTGGCGACGCCCTCGTCGCCGGAAACCGCCGGCACGTTGCCGGACCTGACCGCATCGAGGAACGCAATCAATTCGGCGCGCAGCGGCTCGTCATGGCCGACCGGCAGATGCCGCATCGAATAGCTGCCGTCGGGCTTGAAGCCGAAGCACTCCGTCACCTGGCGCGTCAACAGATCGCCCATCACATATTTGCCGCGGGTCGCGACCGTGACGTTGCGCGCCTTGAACGGGGTCAGCCAGTTGGTGTTGATGTGGGCGAGCACGCCCGAGGCGGTGCGGAATTGCAGCAGCGCGATATCCTCACGTTCGGCGATCGCGCTGGAGAGCTGCGGCTGCACCTCGACAATGTCGGATTCGGTGAACCAGCGGATCAGGTCGATATCGTGCACGGCCAGATCGATCACGACGCCGACATTCGACATCCGCGGCGGAAATGGTCCGACCCGGGTGATGCCGATGGACAGGATGTCCTCGCCCGAGATCGCCTGCTTGATCGCGGCGACCGCCGGATTGAACCGCTCGACATGGCCGACCATCAGCGTGACGCCGGCACGGTGCGCGGCGTCGACGATGTCGCGCCCTTCCTTGACCGTCGGCGCGATCGGCTTCTCGACCAGGATATGGATGTTGCGCGCGATGCAGGCGAGCGCGACCTCATGGTGCAGATGGGTGGGGGCTGCGATCGTCACCGCATCGACGCCCTCGGCCAGCAGCTCTTCGAGGCTTTCGAACGCGCGGCAGCCGGCGAGTTCGGTGGCGCGCACGCGATGTTCCGGCAGCGGATCGACGATGCCGACCAGCGTGACGCCGGGCAGCCCCGCCAGCACGCGGGCATGGTTGCTGCCCATCACGCCGGCACCGATCACGCCGACGCGCAATTGGCGCGCGCCGCCGCTGTTCGCGTCCGATCCGAACCTTTTGGAATTCATATTGTCGACCCCAACAGACTTTCATTGCCAGACCGGGATGACGGATCGTCATTCCAATCTATCGCCTTGTTCGAGCATGATCCCTGCGCAAACACGTTCCGCGCTTGCCGCAGGGAAAACCGGTTCCCGTCCCGCATCGCATGCGGGGCACGCTTTTCCGGGTCATGCTGCAATGCCCCGGCGGTTCTCTAGCACGCCGCCACAAATGTGGCGAACGCGATCCCTCCAATCCGGACACGTTTTGATTCAAAGAGTTACAGCCCGCACGGCGATCCGGCGGGACTCACACGGGGCTTAGGCCATCGCAATATGGAGGAATTAAGTGCACCGGCCGGGGCTCCGGGGTCTTCCGGCTAGCCGCCGGAGAGGCTTTCCCGCAGCCGGATCACCTGAGGCCGCAATTGCTCGCAGGCCAGTTCGCGCTCGAATCGGGCGACGTCTTCGCGCGACTGGCTGGCGCGCAGCCTGGCCAAAGTGGCCTTTTCCTCGTCGCAGCTCCGGACCTGAACGACCGGTCCGGGTGGCGCCGCCTTGGTCTCGGCCGGCGCGGACTGGGCAGACTGGGCGGGCGGACTGGCCACAGCAACCGCCGGCTGATCCGGCAGGTCCCTGGGCAGGCTCTCGCGCAGCCGCACGATTTGCGCCCGCAACCGCTCGCAGCTGAGCTCACGCTCGAGCACGGCCAGATCGGTCAACGACGGGTTGGCACGGATTTTTGCAAGCCTGGCTTCGTCGCGTTTGCAGTCGGCTGCCGGAGTCACCGTCGCAACGGCAACCCTTGGCGGTTCCGGCGGCTTCGGCGCGGCTTCCTGTTTCGGTGCGGCCGGCGGCGGAGCGACCACGACCGGCGGCACGATTTTTTCGGCAACCGGCGGTTTGCTCGGGGCTGCTGCGCCGGGCGCAAGATTGGCGGTCGACGACAGGCTTTCCCGCAACCGCATCACCTGCGCACGCAGCTTCTCGCACGCCAGGCTCGCCTCCAGCTGGATGACGCCTTCGAGCGACGGGTTGCTGCGCAAGTGCGCCAGCATGGCGCTGTCGCGGTCGCAGGGCTGATCCGCCACCGGTGGGGGCGCCGTCGGCGGAAGAGTCCTGATCTCCTTGGAGATGCCGGCAAGAGACGGACTGGTCGCGGCCAGCTTGGTGCGCGCCTGCTCTGCCGCCAATCGCTGCGCTTCTTCCTGCTGCTTGCGCTCGCGCTCGGCGGCAAGTCTTGCACGCTGCTCTTCCTGGGCTCTTGCGGCTTCACGCTGCTTGCGCTCGTTCTCGGCCACCAGCCGCAGGCGCTGCTCTTCCTGGGCCTGGGCGGCCTCGCGTTCCTTGCGGACCTTTTCGGCCGCCGCCTGCGCACGAAGGCTCTCCTGCCTGCGCAGCGCCTCCTCCTGCTCCGCCATCTTGCGCAGCGCCGCCTCGCGTTCGGCCTTGCGCTGCTCTTCCGCGAGCCGCGCTGCCTCCTGCGCCTTGGCCTGCTGGAGCTCGCGTTCACGAATGACAGCCTCGATACGCTGGATGCGGCCTTGCGCCTCCGCCACATAACTCGAGGTCGGGAATGCGGCGATAAAATCGCGGAGCGGCTCCGGATCCGGCGTGTCCTTGATCTTCTCGAACGCCATCCGGTCAGTCTGGTTGAGATAGTAATTGCTCAGCAGCGACACATAGGTCTCCGGCCGCTGGCGTCCGCCGGTCTGGGCGTTGACGTCGGCGGCGACGCGCCGGAACAATTGCTCGATTTCGAGGCCAGGCTCCTTGAGCCGCTTCAGGAAGGCCGCGGTGAACGGGCTGTTGCGGCCATCGCCGTCGGCGGCGACTTCATCCGCTGCGGTGGAATAGGCCACCACCATGCCCTGGGCCTTGTCGATCTTGGCGAGGCCGCCGCGCACGGCATCGATCGAGCGGGTGTCGCCCGCCTTCTTCTTGCGGCGGAGCGCATTGACGATCGGATTGTTGCGGCAGGCGTCGAGGACCACGATCTTGACGCCGTCGCCGCGATCAAGCGCGGCGCGCACGTCGTCGAGCGGCGTCATCTGATAGCGGAAGCTGATCTCGTCCTCGACCTCGGCGTCGGTCGGCATCAGGTAGTTGCGGCCCTGATACTGCACGGCATGACCGGCGTAATAGAACAGCGCGGCATCGGCGTCGATGGCGAGGCGAGCGAACTTGGCCATGTTCAGATCGAGATCGCGCTTGTTGGCGTCGATGACCTGCAGCACCTCGAAGCCAACGCCGCGCAGCGCGGCGGCGACGTCGGTGGCATCGTTCCTGGGATTGGAAAGGAACAGGCTCGAATTGGCGTAGTTCGAGTTGCCGACAACGAGCGCCACGCGCCGGTCAGCCTTCGCCACGCTGATCGAACAGGTCAGCAGCACGAGACCATACAGAGCTGCAATCCAGATCGGACGACGGGTGCTCATATCGGGCTCCGGAAACTCCCTTTGCTCAGTCCCAACGGCGATATCTGCGGAAGCGCTTCTTCCTCGCGGGCGGACGTCCGCTGGCGGTGACGGTGACGGTGATCGGCTCCGACAGCAGCGGCGGATCGTGCGGCACATGGTTCTCGTCGGCCAGCAGCAATTGCAGCGTATGCTTGCCGAGCGGAAGCGTGATCTTGGCCTCGGTCTGGCCGGCGCCGAAGTGCAAATGGTTGAAGTCGCTCGGGATCGGCTGGTCGAGATTCGGCACCTCGGTATCGATCAGCAAATGGTGGTGACCGGTGTTGACCTTCTCGAAACCGGCCGGTGCGATCCCCATGCCGATCAGGCCGAAACGGATGACCGGCGTCGGCGAGACATAGCTGCGATTGGTCGGATAGACGAAATAGACCTTGGCGCCGGGCGGAGACTTCTTGCGGCCCGCGCTCGCGGAGCTGGGCGTGCCGGCGGCCGCCGGCGCCTGGGAGGCGGCGACGACGCGAATCTTGATCCGCTCGGAGATCAGCGGAATCGTATTCGGGATGTGGTCCTTGTCGCCGAGCACCAGCTGCAGGGTGTGCTCGCCTTCCGGCAAGGTCACTTCGGCTTCGGTTTGCCCCGCGCCAAAATGCAAATGGTTGAAGTCGCTCGGGATCGGCTGATCGAGCGGCGGCAGTTCGGTATCGATCAGCAGATGGTGGTGTCCGGAATTCGCCTTGTCGGAGCCGGCGGGTGCGACGCCCATGCCCTTGAGGCCGAAATTCACGGTGAAGGTGGTCGGGACGGTCTGGCCGTCCTTGAGGCCAACGAAGTAGACGGCCGCGCCGGGAGGCGAGGGATTCGGGCCGCCGGTCGGCTTTTGCTGCCCGTGGCTCGTTCCGATTGTTCCTGCCAGCATCAAAAGCGAAACAGCAATTGCGGTCGATACTTTCGAAAACACACATACCTCCTGAAATCGCGACGGGCCGGCTGCTAAAATCTCAAATAACTCAAGAACTGTAATACGCCTGTGAAATAGTACACTGGATTTTCGCCCTTGAATATCGTCCCATCCCGGGAACCGCTAGCCGGCCCCAACCTGCGCACGAGTTCTCGTCGATTTGATCGCGGGACGACCCGTTCAGGGTAACAAGATACCGCAAAACTAACTGGCGATAGCCACACAAGGACTTTTGATTTTATGAAGCGTTCCGGGCACGATGGACTGGCAGGCGGCGCGCAAGACGACCGGCGAGATTTAAGGCCGAGGGCATGATGTTCAGACTTTTTGCGTTTTTGATATTGCTGTTCGCGACCGGATCGGCCGCCGCCCAAACGGCTGTTGTGCCAGAACCCGGTGAATTGTTCCGCGATTGTCCGGATTGCCCGGAAATGGTGGTGGTGCCGTCGGGCGAATTCGACATGGGCGGCAAGGACTCTCCGTATGAGGGCCCGCAGCACCGGGTCACGATCGCAAAACCGTTCGCGATCGAACGGCGCGAAACCAGTTTCGCCGAATGGGACGCATGCGTCGCCGACGGCAAATGCAAACACCGGCCGGACGATCGCGGCTGGGGTCGCGGCGACCAGCCCGTGATCGACGTCAGCTGGGAGGACGCCAAGGCGTTCGTGCTGTGGCTAACGCAGAAGACCGGCCGCAACTACCGTTTGCCGAGCGAGGCCGAATGGGAATATGCGGCGCGCGCCGGCACCACGACCACCTATTGGTGGGGGAAAGAGATCGGCAAGTCGAACGCCAATTGCGACAATTGCGGCGATTCGCTGCGCCGGACCATGCGCACGGGATCCTACCGGCCGAACGGTTTCGGGCTCTATGACACATCCGGCAACGTCTACGAATGGGTCGAAGACTGCTGGAACGACAATTACAAGGGTGCGCCCAAGGACGGCTCCGCCTGGACGCAGGGAAATTGCCGCCAGCGCGTAATGCGCGGCGGATCGTTCGCCAACAAGGCGAATACCGTCGCGTCGGCGGCGCGCTACCGCTACGATCTCGACGTGCGCTATTTCGCCAACGGCTTTCGCGTCGTGCGGGACGTTCAGTAGTCCCGCATCGAGCGTTTTCGAGCGAAAGAAAAATCCGGCGCTAGGTGCGCTGGTAATCATCCTCGATGCGGATGATGTCGTCCTCGCCGAAATAGCTGCCGGTCTGCACCTCGATCAGTTCGAGCTGGATCTTGCCGGGGTTTTCCAGCCGGTGCACCGCGCCGATCGGGATGTAGATCGATTCGTTTTCGTGCACGGTCTTGACCAGTTCGTTGACGGTGACGCGGGCAGCGCCCCGCACCACGATCCAGTGCTCGGAGCGGTGATGGTGCTTCTGCAGCGAGAGCCGCCCGCCGGGCTTGACGATGATGCGCTTGACCTGGTGACGCTCGCCATTGTCGACCGATTGATAGGAACCCCAGGGCCGGTGCACCTTGATGTGATCTTCGGTCACCTGCGGCGCCACGGTCTTCAATTTCGCAACCAGCCGCTTCAACCCGTTGGCGTCCTTTTGCCTGCTCACCAGCACGGCATCCTGGGTCGCGACCACCACGAGATCGTCGACGCCTTCCAGCGCCACCAGCGCGCGGTCGGTCGTGACGTTGCAATTGCGGGAATCCTCGAACACGGCGGCGCCGCGCGCGGCATTGCCCTGCCCGTCCTTGTCGGACAGTTCCCATACCGCATGCCAGGAGCCGACATCGGACCAGCCGCAGGCAACCGGCACCACCGCGGTCCGCGAGGTCTTTTCCATCACCGCATAATCGATCGAGATCGATTTCGCCGATCCGAACGTCTCGGTATCGAGCTTGATGAAGCCGAGGTCGCTTCCGGCGCGCGCAACTGAATCCGCGACCGCCTGAACGCTTGCGCTGTCGACCTTGCGATACTCATCGAGCAGCACCGCGGCGCGGAACATGAAGTTGCCGCTGTTCCAGAGATAGCCCGATTTGACATACCCCGCCGCCGTCGCGGCGTCGGGCTTTTCGACGAACTTCGCGACGCTGCGGACCTTGCCGGAGATGGCCTCGCCGGGGCTGATATAGCCATATTCGGTGGCGGCCCGCTCGGGCTGCACGCCGAAGGTCACGATGTGCCCGGCTTCCGCTGCGGCAAGTCCCTCGCGGCACGCGGCGACGAAAGCTGCGGTGTCGCGCACCACGTGATCGGCCGCCAGCGCCAGCACGATCGCGTCCCTGTCGCGTGTTTGCGCGAACGCTGCCCCCGCCGCGATCGCGGGACCGGAGTCGCGCCGCATCGGCTCCAGCAGCACGTCGGCCTCGAGGCCGATCTCCGCCAGTTGCTCGAGCACCATGAAACGATAGGCATTGTTGGTGATGATAACCGGACGCTCGAACAGCGCGGCATCCGAAACCCGCATCAAGGTGTCCTGGAACGTCGAGCGCGTTCCGAACAGCGGCAGGAACTGCTTCGGATGCACCTCGCGCGAAGCCGGCCACAGCCGGGTCCCGGCGCCGCCACACATGATCAGGGGAATAATTCTTCCGTTCATCGGGGCCTCAAACCTTGTAGTGGTCGCGATACCAGGCGACGAATTCGCCTATGCCGTCCTCGATCGATGTCTGCGGACGAAAATCGATGTCGCGCGTCAGATCGTCGATATCGGCATAGGTCGCCAGTACATCGCCGGGCTGCATCGGTAACATCTCTTTCGTCGCCTTGCGGCCCAACGCCTTCTCCAGAACCGCCACGACATGCATGAGGTCTTCGGGCCGGTTGTTGCCGATGTTGTAGATCCGCGCCGGTGCACCGCCGACTTCGGCGTTCCCCGGCACGTGATCGATCAGCCGCAATATGCCACGCGACACGTCGTCGATATAGGTAAAGTCGCGTTGCATCTTGCCATGGTTAAAGAGCTTGATCGGCGCGCCAGCCATGATCGCCTTGGTAAACAGGAAGATCGCCATGTCCGGCCGGTACCACGGCCCATACACGGTGAAGAATCGCAATCCGGTGGCGGGAATCCGGTAAAGATGGCTGTAGGAATGCGCCATCAATTCATTGGCCCTTTTCGTCGCCGCATAGAGGCTGACCGGATGATCCGCCCTGTCGGCCACCGAAAACGGCAATTTGGTGTTGGCGCCGTAGACGGAAGATGACGACGCGTAGATCAGGTGGCCGCATCCGTGATGCCGGCAGCCTTCCAGCACGTTAACGAAACCCTCGAGATTGGCGTCGGCATAGGCATGCGGATGGTCGATCGAATAGCGCACCCCGGCCTGCGCGGCGAGATGGATCACCCTCGAAAACCGGTGCCGGGCGAACAAGGCGGCGATCGACGCACGATCGGCGAGATCGATCCGCTCGAACGTGAAACCTGGTTGTGACAGCAGGATGTCCAGACGCGCCTGTTTCAGCGCCGGGTCGTAATAGGCGTTGAGGCTGTCCAGACCGACTACCGCGCGGCCTTCGGCCAGCAGCCGGCGGGCGACATGGAAGCCGATGAAACCCGCAGCACCCGTGACCAATATTGTCTGATCCGACATCACATTCCCGGGAGCCACCGCCCCTGCATGATCGTTTCAATCCGGCCCTGTTTAGCCACGGTGCGCTGGGTGTCGCAATACAAAGCTGCGCGGCTGGAGGCCTTTCCGTTCCGATCGAAACGGGGCTCCAGATTCCTGACCTGACGCGCTTTCCAGACGCGAACCGGCCTCCACCCCGGATCAGGTCCGGGGCAGGCTTTTGCTGGAAAACGCTCTATTGCCATGCGGCCTTTAAAACCATACCAAGGCGGCCAAGTTCGGCGCGTGGCGCCGATTTGCGCCGTTTTCTGACCACCTTTCTCACACCCTGCAAGCGCGGACGAGATGCGCCGAATCCTGCTTTCGACCGCCAAGATATTGATCTCCGCCGCGCTGCTTTATTTCTCGTTGCGCAAGATCGACCTGCACGCTCTCTTCTTGCGCATCAACAATGTCGAGAGCATCGGCTGGATCGCGCTCGCGATCGCCGTCACGTTCGTGCAGATTTTTCTCGGCGTGTTGCGCTGGCGTGAAATCAGCGCGGAATGCGGCGCGCCGCTCGAGACCAGGCAGGCGATGCGCTTCAACGTGATCGGCACGTTCTTCAACCAGACGCTGCCGTCGTCGATCGGCGGCGACGCGGTTCGGCTCTGGCTGGTGGCGCGCGCCGGCGCCGGCTGGCGGGCCGCGACCTATTCGATCTTCGTCGACCGCGCTATCGGCCTGATCGCGCTTGCGGTCGTCATCGTCGCCAGCCTGCCATGGAGCTACCAGCTGATCAGCGACCCCCACGGACGGTCGGCGCTGCTGCTGGTCGATCTTGCCGCGCTGTCGGCCGGCGCCGGGTTCCTGATCCTCGGGGCATTGCCGTGGCCGTTTCTGAAGCGCTGGTGGGCGACGCATCACGTCCGCGCCTGCGCCGAGATCGCAAACCGGGTGCTTTTCAGCCGGGACCGCGGGCCGAAAATCGCGGTGCTCTCGCTGCTCGTTCACGTTCTGACGGTCGTGATCGCCTGGTGCGTCGTGCAATCGATCGCCGCACCCGTGGTGTTCGGTCAGATCTTTCAACTGATCCCGCCGGTGATGCTGATCACGATGCTGCCGATCTCGATCGCCGGCTGGGGCGTGCGCGAGGCGACGATGGGGCTGGCTTTCGGATATGCCGGGCTGATGACGAACGAAGGCGTCAACGTTTCGCTGCTGTTTGGCGCGGTGTCGTTCATCGTCGGCGCCATCGGCGGACTGGTGTGGATCTTCAGCGCCGAAAAGGCCGCCCAGGGTGCAACGCCGATCGAAGTTCCCAAATAGTTCACCTCAGTCAGTCATCTTCACCGTCGGGTAGAATGCCCCATTTCCAATTGCCCCTGTCGCTGGTTGCCGCGGTTCTCGCAGCACTGCTGACGGCTGGCCTGATCCTGATAACCCGGCCGCTGCTGCTGCGGCATGCGATGGCGAGCCCCAACGCGCGATCGTCCCACCGCGTTGCGACGCCGCAAGGCGCCGGCATCGCGGTGATTGCGGCGACCCTGATCGCAGCCGGCGGCGTCATGCTGTTCGCCGGCGCGGTGGATGTGAAAATCCCGGTCGCGGTGTTCGGCGCGACGCTGTTCATCGCCATCGTCGGCTTTGCCGATGACCTCAAATCGATACCGGTGCTGCCGCGGCTCCTGCTGCAGGGACTCGCCGTCGCCGCGATCGTTTTTACCGCGCCCGACGATTTGCGGATCATTCCGGCCTGCCCGCTCTGGGCCGAGCGCAGCCTCGCGCTGCTGGCCGGTCTCTGGTTCGTCAACCTGGTCAATTTCATGGATGGCCTCGATCTGATGACCGCAGCCGAAGCGGTGCCGATCACGGCCGCCATCGTGCTGCTCGGCTGGCTCGGAGAGACGCCGGCATCGACGATGATCGTCGCCGCGGCGCTGTGCGGCGCGATGCTGGGATTCTCGCCGTTCAATCGCCCGGTGGCGAAAATCTTTCTCGGCGATGTCGGCAGCCTGCCGATCGGCCTCTTGCTCGGCTGGTGCCTGCTGCAACTGGCCTGGCATCAGCAGCTCGCGGCCGCCCTGCTGTTGCCGCTGTATTATCTGGCCGACGCGACCGTGACGCTGTTCCGCCGGCTGGTGCGCCGCGAACCGTTCTGGGCGGCGCATCGCACGCATTATTACCAGCGCGCGACCGACAACGGATTTTCGGTGTGGCGGGTGGTCAGCGAAGTCTTCGTCCTCAATCTCATTCTTGCCGCGCTGGCGATCATTTCAACGCGGACTCCGCAGATCGAAACTCAGGGAATGCTGGTCGTCATCGGCGCGTGCCTGGTTGGCTTCGTGATGATCCGCTTCTCGCAACGACGTTCGACGGCGGCCTGAGCGATCAACGCTGGCGCGGCGCGTCGACCGCCAGCTTGAGCCCGGCCTGCTGACTAAATTCAGGTCGCCAGCCGCTGGCAAGCGCCTTCGAGGAATCAACCTCCATCGAGCCGATCAGGCTGTCGCCGGCTTCCGCGCGGCCGGTCAATTTCAGGAGCCCGCGCAATAACGGCTCGGGGCTCGGCACCAGCCGGGCCGGCTTGCCGACCGCCATGGCAATCTGCCTGACGAATTCCGGCGTCGACACCTGCTCGTGATCGGCGACCAGAAAGGTCTCCAGCGTTCGGCCCGGCGCCGCAAGCCGGTGGGCAATGAAGGATGACAGGTTCTGGACCCCCAGAAATGCCCGGCGGTTGCGGATCGACGCGAATGGCAGCGGCACGCCGAGCCGCACCATCTTGACCAGGAGCCGGAAATTTCCGACCGCACCTCGCCCGTAGATCAGTGGCGGGCGGATGATCGACACCTGCATGCCGGTCTCTTCGGCGATGGCGGCGAGGCCGGATTCGGCCGCCGCCTTCGACAGGCCGTAGACGCCGCGCGGCTTTGGATCGTCATCCTCGCGGAACGGCCCGCGCCCCTCCGACGTGGCGCCATTGACGAGGATGGTGCTGAGATAGATGAACCGTTGCACGCCCTCCGCCGCGGCGCTGCGCGCAAGCTGCAGCGTGCCCTCGGTATTGATGATGCGATAGATCTCGCCGGCGTTCTCTTCGTTCGGGTGATGCACGCGGGCCGCCAGATGCACGACGGCTGAAACGCCATCGAGCGCCGCGCGCCAATCGGTTTGCGGCCCGATCGATCCGATCTGCACCTCCTGGGCGCCACCCGTCAGCACGCGCTGGGCGCGCCGGACGGTCCAGGCCCTGTCCTCCAGCACGGCCGAGAGGTGCCGGCCGACAAAGCCGTTCGCGCCGGTCACCAGGACAACAGGCCGGGCCTCGGTCATGGATGGCCCCGCAGCAGCCCGAGAACGAGCCGCGCGTAGCTCTGCATCGCATCCGGCAGGTTGAAGCGCTGCGCGATATCCGCGGCGCGCGCGCCCCGTGCGTCATCCGGCGACGACGCGGCAACGGATATCGCCTTTGCAAGTTCATCGGCCTGGCCCGGCGTGACCACCCATCCGATGTCGTGCTCGCGGACGATCTGCGCTGCCTCAGCCTCGGGTTCGGAAACCAGAATGACGGGACGTCCGATCGCGAGCAGATTATAGAAGCGGCTCGGAACCGACACCCCTGCGAGATTCTTGCGATAAGGGATCACCCACACATCGGCTGCCGCGAGAAACATCTCGAGGTCGTGGTCCGGCACACGATCGACGAAGGTCACGTTCGGCAAGCTCGCTTCCCGCTGCATCTGCTTGAGGCGGTCGAAGCCGATGCCCCAACCGGACAGCAGGAAATGGATATCCGGCCTGTCGCGGAGCAACCGGGCGGCTTCGAACACGATGGCGGGATCATGCGTGAATCCGAGATTGCCGGAAAGCCCGGCCAGAAACCGTGCCGGCGCCGGTTTGCGATACGGATTATCCGGCGCGATGGGGCGAACGGCGGGAGACAGCGTTGCCCAGTTCGGGATGAAATGCATTTTGTCACGCATCATCTCGCCGTAATGCAACAACAGCTTCCCGGTGTCGCGTCCGATCACGACCACGGCGGTGAGTGCGCGAAACATCAGCGCGTTCATGCCGCGCATGGCTTTCGCCGCCAGCGATTGCGGCTTCAGGAGTCCGCTCATCACCAGCACGTCGGGATAGAGGTCGTGCATGATCAGCACCGAGCCGGCGCGTTTCAGGCGCGCAGCGGCAGTGGCGGCGTAGGGCAGCATGAAGGGCGCAGTGACCATCAGCACCACGTCGCCGCGCTTCAGTCGGATCAACAGCGCCACGAATATCCGCAGCGTAAACAATATCTCGGCCGCGGCGCGCCGGATCAACGCGGCCTTGCCGGGCATCCGGTTCCTGATTTCGACGACCGCCGGCTGACCCGGCGATCCCGGTGACGCTGAGCCCGGGAATCCCGAAAGCACCAGGACGGGAGCCTGCCGTGCAAGATGGCCCGCGATATCAGCCATGATCGCCGCGGTCGTGCTCAGGTCCGGCGGGAAATGCTGGGTGACGATGACGACTTTTCCGGACACTTGCATGTTGGCTTTCGAGGCAGCCTCGCGAGGCGCAAGCAATCTAGGCGGCGTTCGATCCGAATTCGGGCACCGCATCCTTCAGCACCGCCCTGATGGTGGCAGGATCGTCTCGTGCGATCGCTTCTTCCAGCATCGCGAGCCATTTGCGCAGCACCTGCATCGGCGGCTCGTTCGGCTTGGCGGCCATGACGCCGGCCACGCCGATCTCGATCGACGGCTCCTCGCTGGCGAACAATATCTCGTTCAGACGCTCGCCCGGCCGCATGCCGCTGAACACGATCTCGATATCATAGCCGGGCTGCAATCCGGACAGCCGGATCATGCGCTCGGCCAGATCGACGATCTTGACCGGCTGGCCCATGTTGAGCACGTAGACCGACACATCGGGCCGCGCAGGCGTCATCGCGTGGGTCGCGGCCGTCAGCACCAGATCGCAGGCTTCGCGGATGGTCATGAAATACCGGACCATGTCCGGATGGGTGACCGTCACCGGTCCGCCCGCCTCGATCTGCGCCTTGAACTTCGGCACCACCGACCCGTTCGACGCCAGCACGTTGCCGAAACGCACCGAGATCAGGCGCATCCGCGGCTTGCCGTCCGGCTGCGTCGCCGGGTCGTGATCGAGTGCCTGGCAGTACATTTCGGCAAAGCGTTTGGTCAGGCCGAGCATCGACACCGGCTCGATCGCCTTGTCGGTCGAAATCATCACCATCGCCTTGGCGCCCGCCGCCAGCGCCGCATCGGCGACATTGACCGAGCCGAAGATGTTGGTCTTGACCCCTTCGCTCCAGTCGCGTTCGAGGATCGGCACATGCTTCAGCGCGGCGGCATGGAACACGATATCCGGCTTGAACTCGCTCATCAGGCGCATGATCCGCTCGCGATCGCGGATATCCGCGATCCGGCCATCGATCTCGGCAGCCGCCCCGCTCTCGATCAGCGCTTCGGTGATTGCATACAGCGCCGGCTCGGAATTCTCGATCACCAGGAGCCGCGACGCGCCGAACGTCGTCACGCGTTCGCAGATCTCCGAACCGATCGATCCGCCGCCGCCGGTCACGATGACGGACTTGCCCTTCACCAGCGTTTCGAGGCGCGCATAGTCGATGGCCTCACTCGGACGCAGCAGCAGATCCTCGACTGCAACATTGGTCAGCCGCGGCGTTTCTCCGCTTTCCAGCGACGGCAGCCGGCTCACGATCATGCCGAGCCGGCGGGCGCGCATCAGGATGGCCTCGGGCTTCGAGTCGGGTTCGAACGCCGACGGCGCCATCACGACCCGCGCGATCGGCTTGCCGCGCGCCTCGAAGTCGCGGATCACGTCCTCGAAATCGTCGATCGCGCCCAATACGGGGATGTTGCGGATGAACTGCCCGCGATCGGCCGGCGACGGCGACAGCACGCCAATCGGCCAGATGCGCTTGACCGCACCGCTTTCGATGCTGCGCAAGAGAACCTCGGCGTCGGCGGCGCGGCCGACCAGAAGTGCGGGCGCCGCGTTCTCCGCCCGCGCATGGTGCCGCGCGCGGGTATAGCGAAAATACCGGTAGGCGAACCGCAGCGCGCTCAGGAAGAACACCTGCAGGAACCAATAGAGGATGATGGTGATCTTGCCGAGAAAGAACGCGCCCTGCACGTTCGGGGCGACCGGCTTGCCATGGGTATTCGGGGCGACGAAAACATAGTCGAGCACCACGAGGGCGAGCGTCAGGATCGTCGCCGCGCGCAGGATGTTGAGCGCGTCCGGCAGCGAAATGAAGCGCCATTTCGTCGTGGTCAGGTTCGAGACGTAGCAAACGACGACGCTGAACGCGACGAAGTACGGCAGGATGCGCAGGAGCAGCGGCAGGCGATCGGAGAACATGTCGCCTTCGAAGCGCAGATAGAAGCTGGCAAACAACGCCAGCCCGGTCGCCAGCGCGTCATGCGTTGCGATCAGCAGGTTCCGCAACGTGAATTGGGGAAGACGTATCATGCGCTTGATCAACTAAACCTGTCCTGCAACGTCGAACCCCGCTGATAGCTTATCTCGATCACCCAAACCAGCCTTTAGGGCTCGCGTGATTCGCTGATGTGTCAGCCGGTGGGCGCCGGGTTCGCGCTGCCGTCCTCGCCAGCCCTTTTATCCCTGGCCCTCAGTATCATGCCGCCGGCCACCCCGACACCCAGCACGTACATCCACCCCTCGTGGAAATCGAACAGATGCGAGTTGAACAATGAACTGAAGAAGTTTTGCAGGACGACCATCAGGCCGATCCAGGCCACCAGCCCTTCGCCGCGAAACAGCAATAAATGCGCCAGCCACATGGCATACAAGATGACGACGCCGATGGAACCCCATTGAACCGCGACGTTGAGCGTCTGGTTATGGGGGTTTCCGATCACCTGACCCTGGGCGAGCACGGCAGGCCCGGTGGCCGCGGCCTCGAACAGTCCACGCGTCGATCCGGTACCGTGCCCCATGATCGGCGCCTCGGCAAAAAACCGCAGCGACTTTTCCCAGAATTCCAGCCGCAATCCGATCGACGTCGCCCGGTTGGTTTGCTTGTAGCTGCGGTATTCCTGCGTGAACTTCTCCGTCGTTGCCTGTAATTGAGGCGAAGCCATCCACGCCAGCGCGCCGAGCACGATCGCGGCCACAAGCAGCATCAAATTGGTCCGCCATGTCAGGTGCATCAGGGCAAATACCGCGAGCATGATCGGCATCGTGACCAGCGCGGTGCGCGACACGATGACGAACACCATGTTGGCGACGAGGCTTGAGGCAATCGCGACCAGCAGCACGGCCTGCCAGACCCTGCGGTCCCGCAGCAGCCTGATGACGGGATAGGCGAGCACGACCGCGCACAGCGCGAATTCCTGGCTCTGGTCGATGTAGTTCTTGACGAAAATCCCGCGCTCGGCGTCGGCGTCCTTGAGCGTCAGGCCGGGATACATCAGCACCACCCAGGACATCAGCATCAGCAGCACGCAGGAAACCAGGAATGCCGTGAACACCCACATGCCGCGCGCAGAGCGCTCAAAATGATAGAACAGGAACGGCAGCGCCAGGAGCTTGATTGCAGGATTGAGCGCGTAGCTGCGCGCGCCCCAGGACGCCTCGGACCACAGCGTCCCGGCCAGCGCCAGCGCGAACAGCGCGATCGGCAACGCGCTGATCGGCCGCTTCAGCGATTGCAGGAAAACCCTGAAATCGAGCGTCGGCGCGAGCGTCGCCAACCAGACAACGGCGAGGATACCGACCAGCGAGGTCGACCACGGCAGCGAGAACGCGATCAGCACCGCGAAGACATCTGCGGTCTTCATCCAGGCCGCCTGATTGCGCCAGGCCGGCAGCGCCTGACCTGGCGATGAAGCTGTCGCAGTGGCGTTCACGCCGTGCCTCCGCGGGCACGATCGACCAGCGAGGTCGTCGAGTGCCCGGGCAGGATATCGATCAGCAGCACCTCGCCGCCATTGGCTTCGGCGACCTCGTGGCCAACGACCTGCTCGCGGGTGTAGTCGCCACCCTTGACCAGCACGCTCGGCCTGATGCGCGTGATCAGGTCGATCGGCGTATCCTCTTCGAAGATCGCAACGAGATCGACCGCCTCCAGCGCCGCCAGCACTTCGGCGCGCGCGCGTTCGTCCTGCACCGGACGCCCCTCGCCCTTCAGCCGCCTGACCGAAGCGTCGCTGTTCAGTCCGACGATCAGGCGGTCGCAGGCGCCACGAGCCGCGGTCAGGACCTTGACATGGCCGGGGTGCAGGATGTCGAAACAGCCATTGGTGAACCCGACGCGCAGGCCCTGTCTGCGCCACTCCGCCAAATGAGCGTCGAGGTCGCCGCCCGCAGCCACGATTTTTTCCTCGGCGGCCAGCGACGCGTGCGGCAGGATCTTTCGCCGCAGCTCCGCCGGCGTGACCGTGGCGGTGCCTTTCTTGCCGACCGCGACGGCGGCGGCGGCATTGGCCATCCGCAGCGCAGTCTCCCAATCGGCGTTGGCGGCAAGCGTCAATGCCAGCGCGGCCGCAACCGTGTCGCCGGCACCCGAGACGTCGCGCACCTTGACCGGAAGCGCCGGGACATGGATCGCCGGGCCGCCGCGCACGACCAGCGTCATGCCGTGCTCGCTTTGCGTCACCAGCATGGCTTCGCAATCGGCCAGAACCATCGCGTCCTGGGCGGCATCGGCAATGCCCTGTTCGGTGTCGGCGCGGCTGCGGGTCGCCTCCGCGAATTCCTTGCGGTTCGGCGTCAGCAGCGCCGCGCCGCGGTAGATCGCCAGATTGGCGCTCTTCGGATCGACGATCACGCGCTTGCCGAGTTTCCTTGCGGCGTCGATGACGTTGCGGATCACGCGCGCCGTCAGCACGCCCTTGGCGTAGTCGGACAGCAGCACGATATCGGCGCGCGGCAACAGCGGCAGGATGGCGTCGATCAGCTTCTGTTCGATCGCGGGCGCCGCCGGCTGCGCCAGTTCCCAATCCGCGCGCAGCATGTGCGTGGAAAAATGCTCGGAGACGAAACGCACTTTTCGCGTGGTCGGGCGGCTGGAATCCGAAACCAGCACAGCCTCGATGCGAGCTTCGCGCGACAGCTCGGCCTTCAGTTTCGCACCTGCTTCGTCTTCACCGATCAATCCCGCAAAAATGCAGCGCCCGCCGAGCGAGGCGATGTTGCGCGCGACGTTGCCGGCGCCGCCGACATTGGTCTCGCTGCGCTGGACCGCGATGACGGGCGCCGGCGCTTCCGGCGAAATGCGCGACACCTCGCCATAGACGAATTCGTCGAGCATGAGATCGCCGACGCACAGCACGGTCCGGCTGGCGATGGCATGCGACAGGGCGTCAAAATCGAACATGGTCTTACCTGTGGCCCGTCAGCGGAAGCGGTCGGTGCGGTCGAGGAAACCCTTCACATAGGCAGCGACCGAATCTTCCAGCGCCGTGAAGCCGCCATTATAGCCGGCGTGCCGCAACCGATCGATTTCGCCCTGGGTGAAATATTGATAGCTGCCGCGAATCGATTCGGGCATGTCGATATACTCGATGTTGGGATTGGCGCCGAGCGCGGCATAGGCCGACAGCATCAGATCGCGAAAACTGCGCGCGGTGCCGGTTCCGACATTGAAGAGCCCGCTGACCGATGGCGTCGCGAGCAGCCACATCATCACCCGGACGACATCGTCGACATAGATGAAATCGCGGCGCTGATCGCCGTCGGCGATGCCCTCGCGATGCGACTTGAACAATTGCACTTTACGTCCGGCCTTGATGTCGTCGAAGCGCCGCGCCAGCACGCTCATCATCGTGCCCTTGTGATATTCGTTGGGGCCGAACACGTTGAAGAATTTCAACCCGGCCCATTGCGGCGGCAATTTCTCGCCGCGGGCCATCCGCTCGGCCACCGCCAGATCGAACAGATGCTTGCTCCAGCCGTACAGATTCATCGGCCGCAGTTTCTTCAACCCGTCGAGCGAACGATCGTCGCGAAAGCTCTGCTCGCCGTCGCCATAGGTCGCCGCCGACGACGCATAGATCAGCGGCGTCGCGTTTGCCGTGCACCAGTCGAGCAGCCGCAACGAGAGCCGAAAGTTGGTTTCGATCACGAGGTCGCCGTCGGTCGCGGTCGTCTCCGAAATGGCGCCGAGATGGATCACCGCGTCGAGCCGCCGGCCCCTCAGCCAGTCCATCAGTTCCGCAGGCGGCACGAAGTCGGCGAGCTGCCGCTTGGCCAGATTGCGCCATTTGCCGTCATGGCCGAGCACGTCGCAGACGGCGACGTCGGCGCGGCCCGCGTCGTTCAACGCGGCCACGACGTTCGATCCGATAAAACCGGCGCCGCCGGTCACCAGCAACATGCCATCCCCTGCCTGATTGTCCGCGGCCAGCTTTGCCCCACTCCTGCCCGGCAGGCAACTTGGGTTATTGGGGCGCGGTGAATAGCAAAGGCTGCGGCTTTACCTGCCGGTGCGGAGCGGTTACCGACGGAGCCGGAAAACCGCCGGACATCAGACGTTTAAGCTATGAACAGTGATTCAATAAATGGGATCGCGATGGAGGATTCGGCCGACACCCGGCCGATCCTGATCATCCCCTATATGTGGATCGGTGACTTCGTCCGCGGCCATACCGTGGTGCGTGTCCTCAAACGGCGCTGGCCGAACCGGCCGGTCGACCTGCTGGTGACCTCGCTGTGCGCCCCCCTGGTCGATTACATGCCCGGCGTCCGCGCCGGCATCGTCTGGGACCTGCCGCGGCGACGGCTGGCGGTGGCCAGGCAGCGCGGGCTGGCGGCCGAACTGCGCTCGCGGAACTATGCGACCGCGCTGGTGCTGCCGCGGACCTGGAAGGCGGCCATCGCGCCGACGCTGGCCGGTATCCCCGAACGGGTCGGCTTCTTCGGCGAGGCGCGGTTCGGGCTGATCAACCGGATGCGCTGGGGCGAGAAGGCCCTGCCCCGGTTCATCGACAAGAACGCCGCGCTGGCGCTGCCGGATGGCGCCGCCCTGCCGCCGGAATGGCCGGTCCCGCAATTGGCGGTGCCGGCGGAGGCTGCGAGCCGCTGGCGGCAGGCCCATGGGCTGGGCAGCGGGCCTGCCATCGCGCTGGGGCCGGGCTCCGTCGGCGCCTCCAAGCGCTGGACCTATTACCCGGAGGCGGCCCGGCTGCTGGCCGAACGCGGCTTTGAGGTCTGGGTGGTCGGCGGCCCCGGAGAAAAGGCGCTGGCGCAGGAGATCGTGGCCGCAGGCGGTCCTCGCGTTCGCGACCTCACCGGCACGGATCTGCGTAACGGTATTTTGGCGATGGCGGCCGCCAGCGTCGCCATTTCGAATGATTCCGGCCTGATGCACATCGCGGCCGCGATCGGCACGCCGACCATGGGCATTTTCGGGCCGACCAGCCCGTATCTCTGGGCGCCGCTGAACGGCCTAGCGGCGACGGTCGTTCAGACCAGATCCGAACTCACCTGCCAGCCCTGCCAGCGCACGGTCTGCACCATGAACGATCATCGCTGCATGCGCGATATCCCGGCCTCCGACGTGGTCGACATAGTGCAACGCGTGTTGGGCGCAGCCCGCGCCCGCGCTCCGCAACCTTCGTGAGCTTGCGCATGAGCCGGGCGATCAGTACCAAGAATTCCCAACCCTGACGGTGGATTTTTGAGCCAGAATTCGAAAGACCCGATCGCAGCCCATCTGCAGCAATCGCTCGCCGCCTTCGAGCGCGCGACCAGCGATGCGCCGATGCTGGCCGCCGCGCGCGCCATCGCCGCCGCGATGACCACAGCGCTCCGCGCAGGCAACAAGGTTCTGATCGTCGGCAATGGCGGCAGCGCGGGCGATGCCCAGCACCTCGCCGCCGAGATCGTCGGCCGCTACAAGCAGGAGCGGCCGGGCTACGCCGCGATTGCGCTCACCACCGACACCTCGGCGCTGACGGCGATCGCCAATGATTACGGCTTCGAACAGGTTTTCGCCCGGCAGGTCGAGGGCCTCGGCGTGCGCGGCGACGTGCTGCTCGCGCTCTCCACCTCGGGACGTTCGCCCAACATTCTGGCGGCGCTGAGGAAGGCACGCGGGCGCGGCCTGGTCACGATCGGATTTACCGGGAGCAAAGGCACCGCCATGGGCGCGGATTGCGATCACCTGCTGGTGGCGCCGAGCGACGATACCCCCGTGGTGCAGCAGATCCATCTCGCGGTCGGCCACGGCATTTGCGACGAGATCGAGCAGGCCATGATGCGCGGGGCATCGCGGAAATGAGCGGCGCAGCTCCTGCCCGCGCCGTGCAAAAGCCCGCCGCGTTCCTCGATCGCGACGGCGTCGTGGTCTATGACGACGGCTTTGTCGGCACAAGCGAACGCATCCGCTGGATGCCGAATGCGGCGAAGGCGGTCCGCCGCCTGAACGAGGCCGGCTATCACGTGTTCTTCTTCACCAACCAGTCCGGCGTCGCGCGCGGCTACTTTACCGAAGCCGAACTCAACCTGCTGCACGACTGGATGCGCGCCGAACTCGCCGCGCAAGGCGCCGTCATCGACGACATCAGATATTGCCCGCATCATCCCGGCGGCACGGTCGCGGGCTATCTGGAGGATCATCACTGGCGCAAGCCGAACCCCGGCATGATCCATGATCTGATGGCACACTGGCCGGTGCGCCACGCCGGCAGTTTTGTGATCGGCGACCGCGCGAGCGATATCGAAGCCGGACAAGCGGTGGGCCTGCCGGGTTTTCTGTTCGCCGGCGGCGACCTCGACGCGTTTGTCGCCGACGTGATCGCTCAAACCAGCGTGCGATAAACCGCCGCGATCGCGTTCGCCTCGGCATCGAGGCTGAATTTCTCCAGCACGCGCGCCCGTGCGCGCGCCCCCATCGCAGTCGCCAATGCGGGATCGCGCATCAATGGCTCCAGTGCCGCGACCAGCGCATCGACGTCGCCGGGCGGCGTCAGCACGCCGGTGACGCCATCCTCGACCACGAATTCCGCCGCACCCGCCCGCGACGCCACCAGTGCAGCGCCCGACGACATCGCTTCGATCAGCGTCAGCCCAAACCCCTCGTTGCGCGAGGTGAAGGCGTAGATCGTCAGCCGCTGATACCAGCGCTGCACGTCCTCGATTGCGATCTCGCCGGTGATGATGATTCGTGACTGCAGACCGGCGGCCTCGATCTGCTGCTTCAGCGCGCTCGCAAAGCCCTGCTGCTCGGGCACCACGGCGCCGACGAGGATGGCGGTGAAATCCGGATAGCGCGGCAACAACCGGCACATCGCTGCGACGAACACGTCACTGCCCTTTTGCGCGCGCACGCGGCCGAAACAGCCGATCGCATAGCGGCCCGGCAATCCGCCTTGCGCAAACGCCGCCGCGCGATCGGCCGGCGGCGCGTAGCGGTCGGTGTCGACGCCATGCATCACGACCGTTGCATCGCGCTTGAGGAAAGAGGCCGAGAGCGCGCTGGTGGCGATGATCGCGTCCATGCGGCGGATCAGCCAGCGCGTCAGCGCCTTATGATGCCGCTGCGCCGCCGAGGTGAACACCAGTTTGAACGGCCAGCCGAGCACGCGCAGCAACACGCCTGCGATCATCTCGTCGTTGCGCCGCGCGTGCCAGATCAGCGGCGTGCGACGCCCCCAGAGTTTCAGCAGGCCCGCAAAGCCGATCCGCGCGATGCCGTCAGGGGCGTGGGAACCGAGCCATGCGGCGCGAAACATCCGGGCAAGTTTCGGCGCCACCATCCGGTTGGTTGCCGTGACGCCGGAATAGCGCCTGTGCAGATTCGGCACGATCAGCTGCAAATTCTCGGCTGAATTGTTCTCGATCGGCACGTCGGGCTCCGTTTAGCGCGAGTTCTATACGCAACATTAAGCATAGTGGCCAGTTCACATCCGCCGAAACCCACTCTTCACCGCGCCCCGGCTAGCATCGCCGACAACAATCGGGAGAAGAGTAAGCCCATGACTGTGCTTGTCACCGGTGGCGCCGGCTATATCGGAAGTCATATGGTTCACGCGCTGGCGGAAGCCGGCGAAAGCGTCGTCGTGATCGACAATCTCTCCACCGGATTCTCCGCCTTCCTGCCCGAGGGCGTGCCGCTGTTCATCGGCGATGCCGGCGACGAAAACCTCGTCGAGGGCGTGATCGCCCAGCACGGCGTCGAGAGCATCATCCATTTCGCCGGCTCCGTCGTGGTACCGGATTCGATGCGCGATCCCCTGGCCTATTACCGCAACAACACCATGACGACGCGCAGCCTGCTGAACGCAGCCGTCAAGGGTGGCGTCAACCGTTTCATCTTTTCATCGACCGCCGCCGTCTACGGCAATCCGGATTTTGTGCCGGTGCCCGAACATGTGCCGACGCGGCCGCTGTCGCCCTACGGTTCTTCCAAGCTGATGACCGAGTTGATGCTGCATGACGTCGCCGCCGCGCACGATCTGAAATATGTCGCGCTGCGTTACTTCAACGTCGCCGGCGCCGATCCCAAGGGACGCGTCGGCCTTGCCACCGTCGGCGCGACGCATCTTCTGAAGATCGCGGTCGAAGCGGCCACCGGACAGCGCGCCAAGATCGACGTCTACGGGACCGATTATCCGACGCCGGACGGCAGCTGCATCCGCGACTTCATCCACGTCAGCGACCTCGCGCAGGCGCATCGCGCGGCGCTGTCCTATCTGCGTAGCGGTGGCAGCTCGATCACGCTGAACTGCGGCTATGGCCGCGGTTATTCGGTGCTGGAAACCATCGAGGCGGTCCGCCGCGTCTCGATGCGCAATTTCGCCGTTCAATACGCGCCGCGCCGGCCCGGCGACATCATGACCATGGTGGCCGACACCGGTCGCATCCGCGCGACGCTGGACTGGACGCCGCAATATGATGATCTGGAGACCATCGCCACCCACGCGCTGGCCTGGGAAGAGCGGCTGTTCCAGGAACGTGGCGGCCTCCTCCGGCATGCGGAATCGGCGTAAAATCAAGCTCTTATTTGGCTTGAAAATGGTCCATTTAGCGGGCAAGCAGTCACCGTAGCAGCCCTGACACGCGGGGTCTTCACCCCCAGCGCCGTCAATGGAACGCGGATGACCGAGCTTCCAAGAGAAACGCCGAAAGAGACTCCGAGAAAGATCACCGACGACCCCTATGGCGCGGCGATCCTGATTCGCCGCCTGGTGGCCGAACAGGGGCTCGCCTATTGGCGGCGCTATCTGCTGGCCTTCTCGCTGATGGGGGTTGCGGCGGCGACGACCGCGGGTTCCGCCTATCTGCTCGGCGAAGTCATCAACAAGGCCTATATCGACAAGGACGTGCGCGGGATCGCGATCCTGTCGCTGGTCACCATCGTCATCTTCACGCTCAAGGGCGCGGCGACCTACGGCCACACCGTGATCCTGTCGCAGATCGGCAACGCGATCCTCGCCAACAACCAGCGCCGGCTGTTCGCCAAGCTGATGAGCGAAAACATCGCCTTCTTTTCCGAACGCCATTCCTCGGAATTTTTGGCGCGGCTGACCGCCGGTGCCACCTCGGTGACGCAGGTGCTCAACCTGCTGATCAACGCGATCGGCCGCGATCTGCTGTCGCTGATGGCGCTCGTCGTCGTCATGCTGATGACGGATCCCTATATGGCGATCCTCGGCTTCGGCGTGGCGCCGCCGGCGATGCTGGTGCTGCGCAAGCTCGTCAAGCGCATCAAGGGCCTGGCGCATAACCAGTTCTCCGGCACCGCCGACATCATGGAAACCATGCAGGAATCGCTGCAAGGCATCCGCACCGTGAAGGCGTTCACGCTGGAGCAGGCGATGCGCGAGCGGATCGACGCCAGCATCACCGCCGTCGAACGCAACGCCAACAAGATGGCGCGCGTTTCCAGCCGCTCCAGCCCGCTGATGGAAACGCTGGGCGGGTTCGCGATCGCGGGCGGGCTGATGTATGGCGGCTATCGTGTGGTCGCGATGGGCGCTTCCCCCGGCCAGTTCTTTTCCTTCCTGACCGCCTTCCTGCTGGCCTATGAGCCGGCCAAGCGGCTGGCCCGGCTCAATATCGAGATGAACAGCAATTTGATCGGCGCGCGCAAGCTTCTGGAAATCGTCGACAGCCCGTCCACCGAGCCGGTCGAGGACGACAAGCCGGCCTTGAAGCTGTCCGACGCGCGGGTCGAGTTTCGCGACGTGACCTTCGCCTACCGGCCGAACGAGCCGGTGCTGCATCGCATGAGTTTTATTGCCGAGCCCGGCAAAACCACCGCTTTGGTCGGCCCGTCCGGCGGCGGCAAGTCCACCGTGCTGGCGCTGCTGCTGCGGCTCTACGAGGTCCATGACGGCGCCATCCTGATCGACGGCCAGGAGATCTCGGGCGTCTCGCGCCACTCGCTGCGCCAGCAGACCGGCTATGTCGGCCAGGACGTCTACCTGTTCCGCGACACCATCGGCGCCAACATCGCGTTTGGAAAGGTCGGCGCCACCACGGACGAGATCGTGGCCGCGGCCAAGGCCGCCTGTGCCCACGATTTCATCATGGGTTTCCCGCTCGGCTACGACACCCCGGTCGGCGAGCACGGCACGCAACTGTCCGGCGGCCAGCGCCAGCGCATCGCCGTGGCCCGCGCCCTGATCAAGAACGCGCCGATCATCCTGCTGGACGAGGCCACGGCCGCCCTGGATTCCGAATCCGAGAAGCAGGTGCAGGAAGCCATCGAGCACCTCTGCCAGAACCGCACCACGATCGTGATCGCCCACCGCCTGCACACCATCATGCACGCCGACGCCATCCTGGTGGTCGAGGGCGGCGAGATCGTCGAGCGCGGCCAGCATGACGATCTGCTCCGGCGTGGCGGCCGCTACGCCTCGTTCTTCCGCCTGCAACAGCGCGATGGCAGTGTCCCCCGTCTGGCGCCGGTCAGCGCAACCGCGTAAAGTTGTTCCGCCGTTCCACCCCAAAACCCTGCCGAGACCCATTTCATGAACGCCGCATCCTACGTGATACCCGCACCCCCGCAGCCTTCGCTTCCCGTCGTCGGCGAGGCGAAAGCCTACCCCGTGCGCCGCATCTGGTGCGTCGGGCGCAATTATCTCGAGCACATCCGCGAAATGGGCAATGACGAGCGCGCGCCGCCGTTCTTCTTCGCCAAGCACGCTGACATGCTGGTGCCCGATGGCGCCACCATCCCCTACCCGCCGCTGACCAAGGATCTGCATCACGAGGTCGAACTGATCGTCGCGATGAAGAGCGGTGGCCTCAATATTTCCGCGGACAAGGCGCTCGACCATGTCTACGGCTACGCCGTCGGCATCGACCTGACCCGCCGCGACCTGCAGATCGCCTCGCGCAAGAAGGAGCGCCCGTGGGAGGTCGGCAAGTCGTTCGACTATTCGGCGCCCTGTTCCGCCATACAGCCGGCCTCGAAGATCGGCCATCCGTCAAAAGGCAAGATCTGGCTGACCGTGAACGGCACCGAAACGCAAAAGGGCGACCTCACCGAGTTGATCTGGAACGTGCCTGAAATCATCTGGCAGCTCTCCCAGCAGGTCGCACTCGCCGCCGGCGACATCATCATGACGGGCACGCCGGCCGGCGTCTCCCAGCTCAAGCCCGGCGACAAAATCGAATGCGGCGTCGAAGGCGTCGGCACGCTGAAGGTGAGCATCGGCAATCCGGAATAGACGATTCCGAAGAGCCCGATGTAAAGCGAAGCCCCGGCCCGGCTCCGGGGCTTTTTGTTACTACCGCGTAGATCCGCGGCTTCAGCCCCGCGCCATCGCCTGCAGGCCCTTGAAGGTCAGGCGCTTGGGGTCCTTGACGCCGGCCAGATAGAGTCTGCGGATGAAGGCAACGACCGCGTCGCGGTCGCAATTCGTCAACGCCACCACGGCATCGACGGCAATTCGCTGGGCGTCCATGGGCTTCCTCGTGCTGTCAGTAGCCTCCGGCCCCTGCAGCGTAGGCGGCGCCGGTTAATCCGGCGTTAACCGTTCGGCAACCTTCGCCGATTCGCGTGGTCGCACGAATACGCGAAATTACGCATCGGACGATCGGGCACAGGGGCGCGCCTCCAGAGCCCCGTTCCGACGTAAACGGATGATTTGACACGCTTTCTTGACGTGGACCGGTGGCCACCCCGCGGATCAAGTCCGGCGGGCATGCTTCGCTGGAGGACGCTCACTCCCGTCACGAATACTGCATCACCCCGTCGTCGATCTTGCCGTAGCGCAGCGTGACGAAGTCGAGCGCGTAGTTCTGGTAGAGCCGCCACGGCCGCTTGGAGCCTTGCTTGGGCATCTTGGCGATCGCGCGCTGCACGTAGCCGGAGGAGAAATCCAGCGACGGCAGTTCCGAGATCGAGGGATCGAGGTTATGCGGCATGCATTGCCTGTAGCCGTGCCGGTCCATGTAGTTGATCAGGCGGCAGACATATTCGCAGGTGAGATCGCATTTCAGCGTCCACGACGCGTTGGTGTAGCCGAATGCGGAGGCCATGTTCGGCACGTCGGAATACATCATGCCTTTGTAATTCAGCGTCCGCGCGAAATCGACCGGCCTGCCATCGACGCTGACGTCGAGGCCGCCGAGCACCTGCAGGTTCAGTCCCGTCGCGGTGACGATGATATCCGCTTCGAGTTCGCTGCCGTCCTTCAGCTTGATGCCGCTCTTCGTGAAGGTGTCGATCTGGCTGGTGACGACGGAGGCGCGCTGGTCCCTGATCGCCTTGAACAGGTCGCCGTCCGGCACCAGGCACAGCCGCTGCTCCCAGGGATTGTAGCGCGGCGTGAAATGCGTACCGATGTCGTAGTCCGGACCGAGCGCCATTTTGACGCCGCCCAGGATCAGCTGCTTGGCGCGATCCGGCTTGCGCCGGCAGAGCTGGAAGAAATACATGCCGAACAGCACGTTGCGCCAGCGGATCATGTGATAGGCGAGTTTTGCGGATAGATTGCGGCGCAGCTTGTTGGCGAGCGCATCCTCGGCCGGCCGCGCCACCACATAGGTCGGCGAACGCTGCAGCATGGTGACGTGAGCCGCCGTTTTCGCCATCTCCGGCACCAGAGTCACCGCGGTCGCGCCCGAGCCGATCACCACCACGCGCTTGCCCGCATAGTCGATGTCTTCAGGCCATTTCTGCGGATGCACGATGCGGCCGGCGAAATCCGCCGTGCCGGCAAATTCCGGCGTGTAGCCTTCCTCATATTTGTAATAGCCCGAGCACATGAACAGGAAATTGCAGGTCAAGCGCACGGTCTCGGTGCCGCCCTCGCCGCTGCTGCGCTCGGCCTCCACGGTCCAGCGCGCCTCCTGCGACGACCACGAGGCGCGCTTGACGCTGTGATGGAAGCGGATCTTCTTGTCGATGCCGTTCTCGGCGGCCGTCTGCCGCACGTAATTGAGAATGTTCGGCCCGTCGGCGATCGCCTTTGACTCGGTCCACGGCTTGAACGAATAGCCGAGCGTGAACATGTCGCTGTCGGAGCGGATGCCGGGATAGCGAAACAGGTCCCAGGTGCCGCCGATGCAGTCGCGCCCCTCGAGAATGGCGTAGCTCTTGCCCGGGCACTTCTGCTGCAGATGATACCCCGCGCCGATGCCGGACAGTCCGGCGCCGACGATGAGGACGTCGAAATGTTCTGCCATGTTGATCCTCGGGGTCGCCGCGTTGACCGTCCAATTTGCCGTACCGACTCTAGAGACGAAAATGCCCGGGACAAGCCCGGGCATCACGAAATCAGCATGTGGTCATTCCGGGATGGTCCGAACGACCAGACCCGAAGTCTCGAGATTCCGGGTTCGGCGCTTCGAGGCCCCCCGGGACTATGCTCAGTACCGGTAGTGATCCGACTTGAACGGGCCTTCCGGCTTGACGCCGATGTAGTCGGCCTGGTCCTTGCGCAGCTCGGTCAGCTTGACGCCGATCTTGGCGAGATGCAGGCGGGCCACCTTCTCGTCCAGCGACTTCGGCAGCACATAGACTTCCTTCTTGTACTTGCCGTCCTTGTTGTTGGCGAACAGCTCGATCTGCGCCAGCGTCTGGTTCGTGAAGGAGGCCGACATCACGAACGAAGGATGACCCATCGCGTTGCCCAGGTTCACCAGGCGGCCTTCCGACAGCAAGATGATGCGGTGCTTGTCGGGGAATTCGATCTCGTCGACCTGCGGCTTGATGTTGGTCCATTTCAGGTTGCGCAGACCCGCGATCTGGATCTCGTTGTCGAAATGCCCGATGTTGCAGACGATGGCGCGATCCTTCATGGCGCGCATGTGCTCGATGGTGATGATGTCCTTGTTGCCGGTCGCGGTGACGAAAATGTCGGCGCGCGGAGCAGCATCTTCCATGGTGACGACTTCATAGCCTTCCATCGCCGCCTGCAGCGCGCAGATCGGATCGACTTCGGAGACCATGACCCGGCAGCCGGCCTGGCGCAGCGAGGCCGCCGAACCCTTGCCGACGTCGCCGAAGCCCGCGACCATCGCGACCTTGCCCGACATCATCACGTCGGTGCCGCGGCGGATGCCGTCGACCAGTGATTCACGGCAGCCATAGAGGTTGTCGAACTTCGACTTGGTGACGCTGTCGTTGACGTTGATCGCCGGCCACAGCAGCGTGCCGGCCTTCTGCATCTTGGCGATCTCGGCGAAGTAGCCCTTCGGCTTTTCCTTGAGCTGCTTCTTCAGCAGCGCGAAGAAGACCTCCTCTTCTTCCGAAGCAGGCTTGTCCAGGAACGCGGTGTCGCCGTTCTCGGCGCGCAGACCGAGATGGACGTACATGGTGGCGTCGCCGCCGTCGTCGAGGATCATGTTCGGGTGACCGCCGCCGTGCCAGTCGAACAGCCTCGCGGTGTAATCCCAGTATTCGGTGAGGCTCTCGCCCTTGACGGCGAACACCGGAATGCCGGCGGCTGCGATCGCCGCCGCGGCGTGGTCCTGCGTCGAATAGATGTTGCAGGAGACCCAGCGGATATCGGCGCCGAGCGCCGCCAGCGTCTCGATCAGCACGCCGGTCTGGATCGTCATGTGCAGGGAGCCGGCGATACGCGCGCCCTTGAGCGGTTGTTTCGGGCCGTATTCCTCGCGGGTCGCCATCAGGCCGGGCATCTCGGTCTCGGCCAGCGAGAGCTCCTTGCGGCCGAAATCGGCGAGCGAGATATCCTTGACGATGTAGTCGGTAAAGGCAGGCTTCTTGGCGGCGGCGGTCATGTGTTGATCCCTTGAAAAGGCATATTCCGAAAAGCTTTGGGGCTTTCCGGAATACGCAAGACAGTTACGGAGAAAGTCAGACCGCGCCCTTCAGCGCGGAGACCAGATCGGTTTTTTCCCAGGAGAAGCCGCCGTCCTTTTCCGGCGCGCGGCCGAAATGGCCGTAGGACGCGGTGCGGCGATAGATCGGCCGGTTCAGCTTCAGCGTGCGGCGAATGTTGGTCGGCGTCAGCCGGAACAGTTGCGGCAGCACCTTCTCGAGCTTCTTCTCATCGACCTTGCCGGTGCCGTGGGTATCGACCAGCAGCGACATCGGATCGGCGACGCCGATCGCATAGGCGACCTGGATGGTGCAGCGATCGGCAAAGCCGGCCGCGACCACGTTCTTGGCGAGGTAGCGCGCGGCATAGGCCGCCGAGCGGTCG
The DNA here is from genome assembly GCA_017305715.1 of Hyphomicrobiales bacterium. Classification (GTDB taxonomy): domain Bacteria; phylum Pseudomonadota; class Alphaproteobacteria; order Rhizobiales; family Xanthobacteraceae; genus Bradyrhizobium. The sequence goes on from JAFKKG010000021.1 coordinate 182,812, forward strand.
ACCTTGGTCGGGTCCTTGCCGGAGAATGCGCCGCCGCCATGCGGCGCGTAGCCGCCATAGGTGTCGACGATGATCTTGCGCCCCGTCAGGCCGCAATCGCCGTCGGGGCCGCCGACCACGAAATTGCCCGTCGGGTTGACCAGGAAGTCGGAGGATTTCTGCGGCATCCAGCCCTTTGGCAGCGCGGACTCGACCTCATGGGCGATCATGTCCTTGATCAGGCCGGGCGAATATTTCTTGCCGTTGCGGCTCTTCTCGTTGTGCTGGGTGGAGACGACCACCTTGGTGCAGCCGACCGGCTTGCCGTCGACATATTTCACCGTGATCTGGCTCTTGGCATCGGGCTGCAGATCGAACAGCTGGCCGCTGCGGCGCTTTTCCGACAGCACTTTCAGAACGCGGTGCGCGAAGAAGATCGGCGCGGGCATGAAGCTGCCCTTTTCGTAGATCTCGCTCTCGTTGCAGGCGTAGCCGAACATCATGCCCTGGTCGCCGGCGCCTTCTTCTTCGCCGCTCTTCTTTTTCTTGGCATCGACGCCCATCGCGATGTCGGGCGACTGGCCGTGCAGCAGCACTTCGATGTCGGCGCCGTGATAGGAGAAGCCGTTCTGGTCGTAGCCGATGTCCTTGACCACGCCGCGCGCGATTTCGGAGATCAATTCGCGATCGACCACCGAGACGCCGTGAATATCGCGGAACAGCTGGCCGCGGCCCTCGCCGGCAATCACGATCTTGTTGGTCGTGCACAGCGTCTCGCAGCCGAGGCGGGTGTTGACCGCGCTATCGTCGGCAATGCCGAGCTTGACGTCCTTCTCGAGGAAGGCATCGAGGATCGCATCCGAGATCTGATCCGAAACCTTGTCCGGATGGCCCTCGGAAACCGACTCGCTGGTGAACAAATAGGACGCGCGCATCAACAACCCCTTGTTTCCGCCGAATCCCGGCGGCTATGTGTGTCATCTATCCCGGAATGTCAGTCGCGACGGCGCGAAATGACGTAGGATTCGTCGTAAAACCAAAGCCCATTATGCTTGCGCAGAACCTCTCTGGTGGCATCGAGGGTACGGCCGCTTTCAGTCATTTCCGTCAACCGGTCGTCTTCGATCTGGGCGACATACACCGCCGCATTCCACGCTGCAAAAGCCGTCGAGGTTCCGATCGAGCCGGTGACCTCGTTGGGCAGCGCTTCCATATCATAACGGAAGATGGAACGGTTATCGGCGTACGCATTAAAGTTAAGGTCGCGCCCGGCCGATCCCAGCTCGTATTTCACGGTGCGCAATAGCTCATGGCGGCTTACCGCGAAAGGATTTTCTCCGGGCCAGACCGCCTGGATGATTTCAAGGCCCGGATCCTGCCCGTGGGAGTGAATTCCAATCAGGCGGCCGCCGGCCCGCAACGCCCGCGCCAGCGGCGCGATGATGCGCTTGGCGCGGAAATTCACAGAGGATTTCGCCCGGTATGGCTGGGATGCGATGACGAGGTCGAAATTGGCCTCGGTCCGGCCGGCCCGGGGGATGATCGAATCGAGCAGGAAGCGGTGGTCCTCGCGGTAAACCACCAGCGCCACCGGCCGCTCATAGGTCGGCATGCCCGATTTGGGACTGATATTGGCCCGCCAATTCTGCTCCAGAAATGGGCCGAGTGCGGCGATCTGGGTCTCGAACTCGCCCGATGATGCGCCTTGCAGGGCGACCTCATGCCAGATCATCCCGGCGGCGGCCGCGGGGGACGCCGGCGTCAGCCAGGGCGCCTCGGCGTAATACATGTTGGTGAGGACGAAGACGGTCGCCGGGTGCTCGAACAGCCGGTCCGGTACCTTGTCGAGCGTCAGCCGCACGTCCTCCAGGCTGAGCTCCTTGCCCGCGATATAGAACGGCATATGGGGGAAGCGGCCGTGCATCGCGCGCATCACCCGCGCCAGCACCGTGCCGTCGCCGACACCGGCATCGAACACCCTGAGTGCCGGCGGCCGCGGATGCAGGCTCGACAGCTCCAGCGCCACGCGATCGGCAATGATCCGCTTTTCGCTGCAGGTATGGACGAACAGCAAATATTTCTGCCGGTTCTCGAAGAAGCGGAAATTGCCCCTGGGATCGCGCTTTTCGGGCGGCACCTCGATCCCGCGCGGCGGCGGCAGCCCGCCCGGCGTGGAGGTTGCGATATAGGCCTGGATACGGTCCAGCGTGTCGATGGTGATGCGCTTGCCCTCGCGCAGGCGGTGCACCAGCTTGCCGTCATTGACCGCACGGCGCCCAAACGTCGTCTCCGCCATATCGGCCAGGCGGCAGAACTCCGATATCTGGCTGAGAATCTGGTCGTTTTTCATCGGATAGGGTTTGGGACGCAGAGGTGGGCAGATGCAAGTGACCGGAACGTCCTACCACCATCTGCCCACTTCCAGCAAGGGGGTGCGGCACTTGAACCGCCCGGCCGGATCCCGCCACCAAGCCAATGACGCAACGCCCTGATATTGAGGACAAATTGATGCGCCGTTCGATCCTGCTGCTGACCGCGCTCGCCGCCGCGCTGTGGTCGGCGCCCTCGCTTGCCCAGTCCCGCAGCCAGCTCGGCCCGCTCTGCACCACCGACACCACGCCGGCCGACCAGCAGATCGACGCCTGCAACAAGATCATCGCGCTGAAAGTGTTTACCGGCGAGAAGCTTGCGACCATCTATTTCTGGCGCGCGGTCGGCTGGAACAAGAAAGGCAATTACGGCCAGGTGATCGCCGATGCCGGCGAGGCGATCAAACTCAAGCCGGACGTCGCGATCTACAATCTGCGCGGCTCGGCCTATTACGACAAGGGCGAGTACGACATCGCGATCGCGGACTTCAACGACGCATTGCGGATCGGACCACCCAGCGGCATCGTGTTTCACAACCGCGGCAACGCCTGGCGCGGCAAGGGCGAGTACGCCAAGGCGATCGCCGACTACGACGCGTCGATCAAGGCTGGCCCGAAATCCGCGTTTTCCTACCAGAACCGCGGCATCTCGAAACAGGCGCTCGGCGACCTCGATGGCGCGATGGCCGACATCAACGAGGCGGTTCGGATCGATCCCAGCCTGCCCCAGCCGCTGGTCAACCGCGCCGTGATCTGGCGCACCAAGGGCGACATCGATCGCGCCATATCGGACACGACGGAGGCGATCCGCCTCGCCAGGGCGAAAGCGCCGGTCAACATCATGACGCCGCCCGGCAGCGTCCTGATCTCGGCCTACAGCCAGCGCGGCTTTGCGCACGAGGCCAAAGGCGACTTCATCAATGCGAAGCAGGACTACGCCGCCGCGCTCGAAGGCAAGGCGTCGGACGCCGGCAGCAAATCCAACCAGGCCGCCGCCAGGGTTCGTCTGTCGCTGCTGACGGAGCCCACCCCACCGGCACCGAGAAACACGGCATCGGACACGCCATCGACAACGCCATCGGCGGCGGAAGGCTCAGCGAGCCCCGCTCCCGCCCCGGTGCAGGGCCAGTCGGCCACGCGGCGCGTCGCGCTCGTGATCGGCAACAGCGCCTACCAGCATGTCACGGCGCTGCCCAACCCGGTCAACGACGCCCGTGCGATCGCCAAAAGCCTGCGCGACATCGGCTTCGTCGTGGACGAAGGCATCGATCTCGATCGCGTGCAGATGCGGTCGACGATCCGCGATTTCCTGCGCGATGCCGCGCGGGCGCAGGTGGCGGTGGTCTACTACGCCGGTCATGGCGTGGCGGTCGAGGGCCGCAATTATCTCGTGCCCGTCGACGTCGCCCTTCATGCCGGCAGCCGCATGACGGACGCGATGGTGGAAATGGATACGATCATGGCCGGGCTCGACGATCAGGTCCGCACCAACATCCTGATCATGGATGCCTGCCGGAATAATCCGATGGCGGCGACACAGGTCGCGTCCGCGGACGCCCATCGCAGCATCCAGGCAACCTCGGGCCTCGCCGCGCCGGCCAGCCTCGGCGCCGGTGCAACGCTCGGCGCGGGAACGCTGATTGCGTATGCGACCGCTCCCGGCCAGGTGGCGCTCGACGGCCAGGGCGTCAACAGCCCGTTCTCGGCCGCGCTGTCGCGCCACATCGGCACGCCCGGATTGGAAGTCCAGCAGATGCTGACGCGCGTGCGTGCCGAAGTCGTCGCCGCCACCAAATCGAGGCAGGTGCCTTGGTCGAACTCGTCGCTGCTCGGCGAGGTCTATCTGGCGGAGAAATGATCACGCCGCACGCGACAGATAGGCCGTCGCGCTCTCCGCGATCCGCTGCGCCCCGCCAATCTCGCGCAACTGGCCGGTCGGCACCGTGACCTGCCCGCGGCAATACAATCCGGGCATCGCGCTGGCCTGCCTTGTCACAAGCGGCATGCCGCCGCTCAAATCTCCTTCCACCAGCGCCAGGTCGCGGCCATGGCCAGCAAGCCGAGAACGCCGGTCACGGCCGTGGCGTTGTGGGACCCGATGCGGTCCGCGAGCCAACCCAGCCACAGAAAGCCGATCGGGCCCGTGCCGATGCAGACGGTCAGGACGCCCAGGATTCGCGAGCGCATGTCCGGCGGCGCGGCGAGATAGACCAGCGTCGCCTGCATCGTCGCGAATGCGGCCCCACCCAAACCCGTCAGCAGCAATGCTGCGCCCGCCAGCGCCGGATCTTGCGCCAGTGCGAAAATCACCACCATGATCAGGTAGGAGATGACACCTCCAATATAGGCTCTGCCGTACCATCGCGGGATCAGCCACAGCGCCGCCAGCAGCGCGCCCACGAACGCACCGATCCCGTCCATGGTCGCCAACAGGCCCACGCCCTCCGGACCCAGATGCAGACGGTCGCGCCCGATGACGGGGATCATGCCGGTAAAGGGCCAGGCGAAGATATTGAAGATCACGGTCACGACCAGCACGCCGATGACCCGCCTGTCGGCGCGAACCAAAGCGAGCCCCTCGCCGATCCGTGCGAGCACGGCGCCGGCGCCCGCGGCGCGGGGAATGCGCGAGCGGATGGTCAGGACCGCCCATAGCGCGGTGCCATACATCAGCACGCTCAGGATAAACGCGCCCTGAATGCCCGGCCCGGCGAGCAGGAATCCGCCGATGGCGGGGCCAACCATGCGGCTTGCATTGGTGGCGCCGACGTCCAGCGACATCGCGGTGCCCATGTGTTCGCGGCCCACGACCTCGCCCATCATCACACGGCGCACCGGATTGTCGGTGCACCAGCCGCACCCGTTGATGAAGCTGGCGAGCGCGAGATGCCAGATCTCGAGCTGCCCGGTCCGGTCGAGAATGGCGAGGATCGCGGAGGTGACGCTCATCAGCAGCACGATGGCGAGGAGCGTCCGGCCGCGATCGAAGCGTTCCGCCAGCGCGCCGAGGAACACCCCGAACAGGCCCATCGGGAGCAGACGGAGCATGGTCATCATCGAGACCAGAAACGCCGAGTCAGTCCGCTGGTAGACGACAACCCCGACAGCGATGGTTTCCAGCCAGCGCACGATGGCGACGATCAGGCCGACATACCACAAACGCCAGAAGTCCGGCCCACTGGCCCCGATCATCCGCCGGAACGGCGAGTTGCTCACGCGGTCGCTTCCTCCCGGGGACGACTTGCCCCGTTACGTCTGCACTAAAGGAAACGCGCAGCGCAGAACAGGTCTATTCCGCCAATCATGGAGCTATGACCATTTAGCTTGGCACGCGCAGCGTGGGCTTGAGCCGAAGGCGCAATCCGTCATGTCAGATCGCCGTTGGGTCGGCGGATGATTGCCCGCCGGGATCGCGGGGCGAGTTCCCGATTTATCTTTTGTCGGTCGCTACGAAGTACCACGCGGATGGATATGTTTGCCCGCCAACAGATTGACCAGTTCGGTTTGTCGCCGGACACCCGTTTTGGCAAACACGGCCTTGATCTGCGTGCGAACCGTTTGAGGCTTGACGCCGAACGATTGCGCCAAACTCTCGACATCGGTTGCACTCCCGATGCCCTGGGCGATCCTCGCCTCGGCAGGCGTCAGATCGAACAATCCCTGCAGAAGTTCGGCATTGGGTACATTCGACCGGTCGATCGGCGTCACCATGACGACAGCCGTTGCCTGCAGAAACAAGTCGTGTGCTGCGCCGCACACCGGAAGCAGATGAACAATCATCGGCAGATGGGAGGCGGAGCGTGAAATGGGAATGGAACCAATGGAGCCGGAGGAGTCGCCCGCCGTCAGATTCGCAAGCGCATGTGCCAGCAGGCCATCAGCCCGGCTGTCGACAAGACGCAGGCGGTCGCGCCGGTCCTGGATCACGGCCGGCATCAGCCGTTCAAATCCGGCATTGGCGGCCAGCAATTTGCCACCGTGACGAACCACGGCACCGGGGATGCCAAGCGTTTCCAGCGTTTGGGTCATCGAACGGACCCGCTCGATTCCGGCACGAACGGATAGCAACGCGGCGCGCGCGAGGTGTGGCCGCAGTTGATCAAGCCTGATGCAGTCTTCACGCGAAAACGGGCCGGTCTTGAACCGTCGCTCCACGCTATAGATCGCGACCTCCCCGGTTGGCATCGTGATGCCGGTCCCCGCGCCGTGACCGAAACCCGCCGGCTTCAGGTAGTTGGCGAAGGCTTCATCCCGTTCGACCTCGCCGGGTTTATAAATATCGATGTCGGCGACAAACCCGACGTGATTCAGCGCCATCATTCGAGGGGCACGCTGGGTCTTTGCCTGCCAACCGCCCTCAATCCATCCCTTGCAGAGTTCGTCGATCGGATCGGACCAGATGGCACCCGCGTTCGATTTTTCGGATACGAGAAAGAGGCCAGTACCGGCAGCATCGACGCGATGAGCGATTTGATCGAGGACCAGTTTCCACTGATCGGGAACGATGGCGGCTTCATAGATCCGGTCGACCAACTGTTCGTCTGGAATTACGATCATTCAAAAATTTGTTCCAACGGTCCTCGCGCTGATAATCAGCTTAGGATAGCCATCAAAAGCTGACAACGCGCGTTTACCGCCGCAAGATTCATCGCCATACCCAATTTGGGGTATGACCGGAATTCCTTGGTCTTGCTCGCATTATCTATCTCGCGGCGGAGCGTCGCCCCTCGCATGACGGCAGGGGACATCACAGGTGCGGCATAATGACCCGACGGGCAAATCACTTCCGATTTACGGAAATTGTGTCAAGCCTCAAAATAAAAAATATTTCTGTTTTAAAGAAGACAAATCACTGGCAGATACTTGCCCATCCCGTCCTGGTCAGAAGGGCGTCGGCCGTCGTCACGGACGTTGGGCGGGGAGCGGTGGACGTGGAGGTTGTCGCCAGACGAGCGCGGCCAAAGCGTACGGCAAAGACGTGTGGTCCTGACGCCGCGTTGCTGGCGTCCATGCTCCTGGAGGCGTTCGACTTCCCAGGGCGCGACGGAGGCAAAAGAGCCGTTCTCCGGGGAGAGCTCGTTATAAGCCGTAAAGCCATCGCGCAGGGAATGTCGGATGTTCTCCGCTGCCCTGTATGCTCGTGTGCAGCTTTCTTTGCACTGTTCGCACACGGGACCGCGGGTGCAGCGCGCATCCGGCATTCCCTGCGCCCTCCATTTGAAGAGG
>JAFKKG010000022.1 GCA_017305715.1 Hyphomicrobiales bacterium
TGCTTCAATAGACTGTGGAATACGCTATTCTGGTGAAGCATGGCTTGATCCTTCTCCGTGTCCCAAAACGTCGCCAAACGCTTGGAACATAGAAGAATCAATGCCATGCGCTTTGTCCACCAGAATTGAACCGGACACCCGTGGGCTTGACCCGGGCATCCATCCCCTTCGCAAAGGAGATGGATTGCCGGGTCAAGCCCGGCAAGGACAAATTGATCGCTGTTTGACATCTGAATCAGAAACTGGCGCAAAGATCACGCCGATCACAGCACCTCGAGCACCAGCTCCATCGTCATCAGCACCGGATTGTCGCCGCGCATCAGCCGGCCTTCGGCGATGCCGCCGAGATAATCCACCAGCGCGATATCGAGCGCAGCTTCCAGCACCCCGTCGGCCCCCGGCGCGATCGTGCCCGAGCGGATCGCCAGCTCGGTTGCGAACGGCACGACGGATCGGCCGTCGGTGAAATGCGCGCCGATCGTCGAGCCGACGCCGCCATGAATCCGGGCGTTGAAGATGCCGCGCTGCCGGCAAAACCCTTCCAGCGCGCAGGAAAGATCCTGGTTCGGCCGCAGCCGCAGCGCAAACGCACGGCTGGTGGTGTCGGCACCGGCCGCCTCGCGGGCGACCGGTCCGAACAATTTGAAGTTGGTCTCGCGATCGACGTCAGCGGTAAACATCGCGCCGTCGATCCCGAATGCGTCCACGGCAAACGGCTCGGCGACGATGCTCTCCTCGGGCAGGATATGGCCGCCATGCAGATCGCCATCGGTTTCGGTCCACAGGCCGTGGCAATGGAAGAACGGCGCGCCATCGCGCTCGCCGAGCGTCATCGCCGCGAGCTTGAGTTGCGTGATACCGTCGGGCCGGAAGGTATCGCTGTAGAACGCGGCATTGGCCCCGGTCTTCGACAGCGCCGGCATCACATAGGCCAGCGGCCCGAGCGCGCCGCCGCGCATGCCGAGGACGCCGCCGGCAAATCCCGCCTCGGCAAAGCCGCGGCGCGCGGCTTCCAGCAGCGGCAGGCCGGCCGGCAGCGTGAACGAAAACGCGCGGCCCCTCGCCTCGACCCACTGGATGCGTTCGGGGTTCGGTGGCCCGGGCTGCACGATGCTGCGCATCGGGTCGGGCGTCGCACGATGTGGCTTCGCCGTCATCGCGGCGAGTCTTGCTTGGTGAGATCCAGCAGCCCACGCGCTTCCAGTTCGTCGCGCACCAGCCGCTTCGGAATCTTGCCATAGCCGGATTTCGGCAACGCCTCCCAGAAGAAGAACCGCTTCGGCATTTTGTAGCGCGGCACCTTCGGCGACAGGAACGCCGCCAGCTCCGCCTCGCTCACTTCACTGGCGCCCTCGCGGGGCACGCAGACGGCGACGCCGACCTCGCCCCAGAACGGGTCGGGCACGCCGAGCACCGCGACCTCGCCGATCGCCGGATGGGTCAGAATCTTCTCCTCGACCTCGCGCGGATAGATGTTGGACCCGCCCGAGATGTACATGTCGGAGGCGCGGCCGGTGATGTAGACGAACCCCTGCTCGTCCATGTGGCCGAGATCGCCGGTGCGGAACCAGCCGTCGCGAAACGCCTTCGCGTTCGCATCCGGGTTGTCGTAATAGCCGGCGAATACGGCGGGGCCGATCACGCAGATCTCGCCGGTCTCGAACGGTTTGAGTTCACGTCCGTCGTCGCCCTGGATCGAGACCTGCATCCCCGTGCGCTCGAAGCCGCAGGTGCCGATGCGGGCCTGCGGCGAGTCCTCGGGGTCGTGCAGATTGGCCGGCATCACCGTGATGTTGCCGGTGACCTCGCCGAGCCCAAAATACTGCACCAACACCTTGCCGAGCTTGCGCAGCGCGGCCTTCTGGTCCTCGCGGTACATCGGCGCGCCGGCATAGATGATGAAGCGGAGCGAGGAATGATCGTAACGGTCGACGGCGGGATGCTCGACCATCATCTTCAAGATGGTCGGCACCGTGAAAATGTTGCTGACACGGTGCGCCTCGATCAGGCGGAACGCCTCGTTGATGTCGAATTTTTCCGACGGCAGAAGGATGGTCGGCACGCCCCGCGCGGTCTGCACCAGCTGGTGCACGCCGGCGCCATGCGACAGCGGCGCGACCACCAGCGAGGCATCCGCTTCCGTGGTGCCGGGCATCAGATCGGCGAGATGGTTGGTCACCACAAAGGCCATCTGGCCATGGGTCAGCACCGCCGCCTTGGAGCGCCCCGTGGTGCCCGAGGTGAAGAAGAACCAGCAGGGATCGTTGTAGTCGACCGCGGTATTGGCAACGCTGGTGCCGGCATGCGCCGCGATCGCTTCGCCGACCGATTTCTCGCCGAAGCCGCCCTCGCCGATCCGCCAGATGAATTTTAGCGCGGGATTGGCGACGGCGGCCGCATGCTCCGGGAAATCGCCGTGGCACAAAAAGCCCTTCGCGCCGGAGGCGGTGGCAAGATACGCCACCTCATCGGGCATCAGCCGAAAATTGGTCGGCACCCAGACCACGCCGAGCCGGAACGCGGCGAACATCGACCAGAACATCTCGTCGCAATTTTTGGAATGCACCAGCAGGCGGTCGCCCTTGACGAGGCCGCGTTCGGTCAGAGCCGCCGCCAGCGCCGAAACGGCGCTGTCGATCTCGCGCCAGGTCCAGCTCCGGTCGCCATAGATGAAGCCGGCGCGGTCGCCATGGCGGCGGGCATTCTGGGTCACCAGATGCGCCAGATTCATCACCCGGTTCGACATCCGCGCCAAGCCGCCAGGCGGATTGGCCATCCCGGCGGTCCCGGTCATGCCGACACCGCCGCACTGCACAAGGCGAGCAAAATCATCATCGTCACGCTTCTCAAACTGGTCTGAACGTCCCCGCCCCCGACGTTAGCAGAAAGCCCGGCCTCCGCCAGCACGCGGCGGGCCGTCCACAACTGGACGCCGCGGCATGGCTGGCCCATGGTGATTTCAGCCAAACCCGGGGGATTATCATGGCCAACGAAAAAGGCCCGAACATCAAGAAGAAGCAGAAGTGCAAGAATTGCGAGGGCAAGGGCCTGGTGAAGAAGGGCGACAACGTCGTCAAGTGCCAGCGCTGCAAGGGAACCGGCGTACGCTGACCCGCCGGTCTCCCGCAGCGCCGGGACGTCTCGGCCGTCATTGTCCTCACCGCGCCGGCAGGCGGGCCTGCCGAGGAAAAACAACAGGCCCGCCGGCACGCCATCAGTGCGGATGGTTGGCGAGTTCGTGGTCGCTCAGGTGCCAATCCTGCCACAGCTGAAGCGCGCCGAGCAGGACCACGACGGCGCCAAGCACGGCGTGCCAGACCGGGAGAAAATCGGCGCCGGTATAGCCGAGCAGCAGCGGCGAAGCGATCAGCCAGAGGCCGAGGACGATTTCGCCCACCTCCTCCCAGCGTTGCAACGCGACATATTCCAGCTGGGCGAGGCCGAATACCAGCATGCCGATCACAAACGTATTGAGAACCATCGTGCTGCGTTCGACGTTCATGGCTTCATGGGCCGGCTGTACCGGAAACCACGGCGACACCACGATCAGCACGCCAAGCAGCATGCCGAACCAGTCTTCCCACGATCGATGCGTCCTGAAGAAACGAAAGTCCGACATTGTAGACCTCCATTGAAAAAGAGGCATACGTCAGCGGCCGGCACTTCCTGACAAGTCCGATTCCGAACCACATCCGGGCCGCATCGGGGCGTATGTCTTGGGGAAGACGTAGGCACGCCCAAACGGCGCGCAAGGCCTTCCCGCCACGATTGTCGGCCAGTCCCGGGACGGCGCCGCCGGCTATGGTGCCGCGCCGAGCTGCTGCAGGCCTTCGCGCGCGGTGCGCAGTCCAGGGCTGAGCTCCAGGGCCTTGCGGAAGTCCGCGATCGCGCCGGCCTTGTCGCCGATCCGCATCTTGCCCTGCGCACGATTGTTCCAGGAATAGGCATCCGCCGGATCGTATTGCAGCGCCTTGTCGTAATCCGCGATGCCGCGCTTGGTCTGGCCCTGGTAGAGCCGGATCATGCCGCGGTTGCGCCAGCCCCGCGGGTCGGTGGGCGCGATTTTGGCCGCCGCACCGTAATCGGCGGCAGCGCGCTCGACCTGTTCGGTATCGCGGTAGACATTGCCGCGGTTGATATAGGCCAGGACGTCCGGCTTAAGCTTGATCTGCTTGCTGTAATCGGCAAGCGCGCGGGTCATGTCGCGCTTGCGATGATAGAGATGACCCCGGTTGCCATAGGCGGCCGCGAACGACGGATTGTATTTGATGGCGGCATTGAAATCGGTCAGCGCGCGGTCGAGATCGCCCTTGTTGAAGAAGGCATCGCCGCGGTTGTTGTAGGCCAGCGCGAACGCCGGATCGCGCCGGATCGCCTCGTCATAGTCGGCAATGGCGCGATCGAAATCGCGCTGGAGGGAGTAGACGCGGCCGCGGTTGGTGAAGGCGCAGGACGATTCGGGATCGAGTTTGAGCGATTCGTTGATGTCGGACAGCGCGGCATCGAGGTCGCGTTTTTCGGTCAGGCCGTGGCCGCGAAAGCAATAGGCCGCCGCCAGCCGCTTGCCGGACTCTTTTTTGGCATCGATCACGGCAGTGCACGCCGTGACCTTCTCATTCGGCGCGGTGGCCGTGCCGACGCAGGCCTGCCAGACCGGGTCGTCCTTCGCGGAAGCGCCAGGCGGCTGTGCGAGCGTCAGGGCCGCGCCCAGCAGCGATACGGTCAGGCAGGTCAAAATGCGCATGATATTCCCCGGCAAGCGATTCCCCCCTTGGTCGTCGGTTTGCATAGCCGGGTTCACTCCCTAAATATGTGAAGTGAATCGCATGGGAACCACAAGAATGACCGTCCGCGACAACAAGGCGCAAAGCCGCTTCGAGCTCGACGTCGAGGGGACCGTGGCGTTTGCCAATTACCGCCTGACGCCGTCGGCCGTCGTCATCACCCATACCGAGACACCGCGGGCGCTACGCGGCCGCGGCATCGCTTCCGAACTGGTCAAGGGCGCGCTGGAACTGATCCGCGCCGACGGCCACAAGGTGATCGCCGGCTGCGGTTTTGTCGTCGACTATCTGCGCAAGAATCCGCAATACGCCGATCTGGCGGTGTAGCCGGTTCGCCTCAGAAGATCTTGATCGACATATCCGGCAGGCCTTCGATCTTGCACAGGAGCACGTCGCCCTTCACCACCGGCCCGACATTTTCCGGGGTGCCGGAATAGATGATGTCGCCGGCCTTCAGCTCAAAAGCCTCCGACAGTTTGGCGATCTGCTCGGCGACGCTCCAGCTCATATTCAGCAGATTGGAGTTCTGCTTGACGGTGCCGTTCAGCGCCAGCGAGATCGCGCCCTTGGTGAAATGTCCGGTCTTCGCGGCGGGGTGGATCGGGCCGAGCACGGCGGAACGGTCAAAGCTCTTGCCGATCTCCCAGGGCTTCTTCTCGTCGCCCAGCGCACGCTGCAGATCGCGCCGCGTCATGTCGAGGCCGACGGCATAGCCATAGACGTGATCGAGCGCCTTCTCTGCCGGGATGTTGGTGCCCCCCGATTTCAGCGCGGCCACCAGTTCGACTTCGTAGTGATAGTTCTTGGTCAGCAAGGGATAGGGATGATCGGCGACGCTGCCGATCGCGACGTTCTGGATCGCATCGGTCGGCTTCTGGAAAAAGAACGGCGGCTCACGGTTCGGATCCGACCCCATTTCGCGCGAATGCGCGGCATAGTTGCGCCCGATGCAATAGATGCGGCGCACCTGAAACACGTCGGTCTCGCCGACGATCGGAATCGTCGTCGCCGGTACCGGAAACATCGACTTCGGGCCGGCCTGCGCTTCGGCCGGAGCGCTTGCCGCCGCGCCCGCCAGTGCCAGGGCGCCGGTCGTTAAAATGGTTCGGCGATCGAGGCCGTTCATCGTTCTCTCCTTGGTTCGCGTTTCTTGTTCAGCCGCCGTCATTACAGCGTTTTCGCTCAAACTGCATAGCACCTACTCTTTTGTTGCATTGCAGTGAGCCGCACCGTTTTCGCTCCACCGGGCGCCGGCCGCATCGCTCATGATCGCGCGCCTTTGCCCACAACAAAGAAGGCCCGCGTCGCCGCGGGCCTTCTGCATGCGGGGTGGAACGCAAGCGTCAGTGCTTGATCTCCGGCGGCAGCTTGCCGCCATTTGCGGCGAACTTGGTCATCACCTGCTTGTGCAGCCAGATGTTCATGCTCGCCGAATCATTGCTGTCGCCGGTGTAGCCAAGCTCCTTGGCGAGTTCCTTGCGCGCCGAGAAACTCGAATCGATATCCAGCGCCTTCATCAGATCGACGATCGAGGTGCGCCATTCGAGCTTTTCGCCCTTGGCCTTGACGGCCGCATCGAGGATGGGGGCAACATCGACGGTCGCCGCCGGTGCCGCGGATCCGCCAGCCGCTGCGCCACCTGCCGCCGCACCACCCGTGGCCGCCCCGCCGCCGGCCGGCGCCGCCTCTGCCTTGGTGCCGAAGATTGCGCTCATGATTTTTCCGAAAATACTCATCGTTCGCTCCCAGTGGAATTGAAACAGACTGTCGCTAGCGGCACTGTTTGACCGGCAGCACCAGGCCGGGCTCGCCTTGGAGTTTAGCCAGCCAAATGTGGCTTGCCAATGAAACATTCACCGAAGCGTGAGTGCTATTGCCGCTGTTTGGGAGTACGCTGGAAATTCAGTTCGCGACATGGCCCGTTTTCCCTGTCTTCGCGTCTGGCCTGCTCGTGATCATGTTTGGAAACGGCACATTTGCGCCCTCCAGCGAGCGCCAAATGCGACCGCCAAAGGGAGACGACGACCATGGCCACTCCAATTCAAGGCAATGTCACATCTCTGACGCAGAGCGGACAGGACGCCGCGCATGCGCCAGTCATCCGAAAGATCGGCCTCTCCGATTTGCACCGGGCGCTACAGCTCGGCTGGGAGGATTTCAAGGCGGTCCCCAGCCACGCCATCATCCTGTGCGTGATCTATCCGGTGCTCGGATTGGTGCTGGCACGCACCGTGCATGGCTACTCCGTGCTGCCGCTGCTGTTTCCGCTGGCGGCGGGCTTCGCCCTGCTCGGTCCATTCGCAGCCCTCGGCCTGTACGAGATGAGCCGCCGCCGCGAGACCGGCGCACCGGCAACCGCGTGGGATGCACTCGAGGTGCTGCGCTCGCCCTCGTTCGGCGCCATGCTCGGGCTCGGCGTTCTCTTGCTCGCCTTGTTTGTGACCTGGGTAGCGACCGCGCAAGCGATTTATATCGCCGCGTTCGGCTATGAAGGCGCGACGGGTATTTCCGATTTCGCGAAGCGCGTGCTGACGACCCCGCAAGGCTGGTGGCTGATCGTGGTCGGCTGCGGTGTCGGCTTCCTGTTTGCCCTCGTCGCTCTCTGCGTCAGCGTCGTGTCGTTCCCGTTGATGCTCGATCGTCATGCCAGCGCCGGCGAAGCGATGGTGACGTCGCTGCGCGCGGTGGCCCACAATCCCGTGCCGATGGCGATCTGGGGCTTGATCGTGGCGGTGCTGCTGGTCGCGGGAACGTTGCCGGCCTTCCTCGGCCTTGCGATCGTCATTCCGCTGCTGGGCCACGCCACCTGGCATCTCTATCGGGAAACCATTGAGCCCGAACTCAATCCGCAACCGCTTCCGCCCCGCGTACCGCGCGAGCGCAAGCCCGCGGCGGACTTCCCCGCCAACCTGTTTCCCTGGCGCCGAAAGTAAGGCGCATCGGCGAAACCACCAATAGCGTGAACAAATCGCCGGCCCTCGGCCGGCGATTTGGCGCGGATTTAAGCAGGCTGTGCTGAGCCGACTGGGCGTCGGCGAGCGCGTTCCGAATTGCCTCGGAATTGAGCGTCGAAGACTGAGCGTGCTCGACGATGACACGTTCGTGTCGGCGACAAGGAAGCATCAGCCTTGTTTTGGCCGCTCTTGCCTCGAACATTTCGGTCAGGTTTCGAGACTAATGTCGATGCCGAATCGACCTTGGAGCGAACGACACCATGACCTCTGGTTTTTCTGTTCGGGCTTTGGCGCTGGCGGGTTTGCTCCTGTCATCGGCCGCGCCCTCGCTTGCCGCCCCCTGCGGCACCGGTTCGTTTGAGACCTGGCTCGAAGACTTCAAGAAGGAAGCCGCAGCAAAAGGCATTTCGCAGTCGGCCATACAGGCCGGGCTGACCGGCGTCGCGCTCGACAAGGCGGTGATAGCGCGCGACCATTCGCAGAAGGTGTTCAGCCAGAGTTTTGAGGAGTTCTCCGGCCGCATGGTGCCACCCCGCCTCGCGAGAGGCGCCAACATGCTCAAGCAATATGGGTCAGTGCTCTCGCGCATCGAACAGGCCTATGGTGTGCCCGGCGAAATACTGGTGGCGATCTGGGGCCTGGAAACCGATTTCGGCGTCAACATCGGAAAATTCCCGACCCTGCGTTCGCTGGCAACGCTGGCTTATGATTGCCGTCGCGCCGACATGTTCAAGGCCGAACTGATGGATGCGCTGCGCATCGTCGAGCGCGGCGATATCGCGCCACAGGAAATGCGCGGCGCCTGGGCCGGCGAAATCGGCCAGACCCAGTTCATGCCGTCGAACTACATCAAATATGCCGTCGACTTCGACGGCAACGGCCGCCGCGATCTGTTGCGCAGCGCGCCCGACGTGCTGGCTTCGACCGCGAACTATCTCAAGAGCTACGGCTGGCAGCGCGGCAAGGACTGGGAGCCCGGCAGCCCCAATTTTGCCGTGCTCCAGCAATGGAACAAGAGCGAGGTCTACTCGAAGACCATCGCCACTTTCGCGACGCAGCTGGCGAAGGCTCCCTGAGCTGGAAGCGAGGGGCCGATCGCAACGCCATCAGCCCCTCGTTGCGTCGCTACTTCGCCATACCGATATGCGCAGCCTTGCTCAGATGCATGCCACAGGCACCCATCTTGCCGCTGAGCATCGAGTCCTGCGCCAGGGCGATTTCCTTCTGCGCGGCGAACTTGCCCTCACCGTCAGCCATGGCCTCGACCATGGATTCGGTTTTGGCGAGGTTCTCGCCGCTGCAGCCGGCACTCACGCGGGCGGCGTTTGCGGGAACGACGGCGTAGGCAATGGCAGCCATGGCGGCTGCTGCGAGTAATTTATTGAGCATGGGATTTTCCTATTTTCTGTTTTTGACAGCACCGGCGTCATTGCCGGAATCTGCGCAACGATTGTTTTCCGGTTGCAGAAAATTTTGGAATGACGTTCGCGCGAGGTGCTGAGCGCAGCGCGCAAGGCGCTTATGCGAAACGGGGCTTTTTCATTACAACCGCGTAATTCATTACAACCCCGTAACGACGCGACGCAGCATGCGCGTTGATCGGGTGGAAGATTGAAACATCGAACGCTCATTGGCGGTCACGCAAACCGCTATGGCCGGTGCGTGGGGGCTTAATGCTGCATCGACGTGTTCGTTGGTCGTCACGGCCCAAGACGTGGCGCGCAAGTCATCGCGAGCAAGTCTTGGGGTCGCCCTGGATCGGGGCGACGACGATCAGGAACGGCGATGGTTGAACGCCCTCGCACCATGCGCACGAACTTCGGGCGAAGCCGGCAGAACGATCGCGAACTGACATGGAACACCAGGTCCATGCATT
This sequence comes from Hyphomicrobiales bacterium, assembly GCA_017305715.1. GTDB lineage: Bacteria > Pseudomonadota > Alphaproteobacteria > Rhizobiales > Xanthobacteraceae > Bradyrhizobium. Next base: position 9,615 of record JAFKKG010000022.1, read on the forward strand.
ACAATAAAGTGATTTTAAATTCATTTTTATGGAACATCTGCACGCGAATTGTGCATGCGAAAATCCAAAGAGGCCTCCCTTTGGGGGCAGTTCAGGCACATCCAGCCGGCTTCCTCTGCCTCGAATTCCGGCCCCGGAGCTATCGTTTTAGAGGGTCGTAATAGTTATGTCGTGATTACGACAGCATCATGATTTTACTAGCATTATTGCTCCATTCGGGAAGTTCGGCCGGGTGCCTTGGCCGCGCGATCGGGCAGCTATGCCGAGAGGTTAATCAGACCTTACCTGCGTCATGCATTTTCGGCTTAGCTGCATCGCAACATCGGAACTTCTGCACTGCAAAATATCCTCTATATTCATTTCAACGATGAGGCTTCCCTCCAAGGGCTGAATCGTAACTACAAGGAGACTACCATGTTACTCTCGCTCATCCGCATGATCCAAGCGTTCCGGGACTATCAGCGCAATGTCAGCGAACTGTCCCAGCTCAGCGATCGCGAATTGGCCGATATCGGCCTCGATCGTTCGGACATTCCGCGCGTTGCAGCCGGGACCTATAACGGCTGATTGCCCCAGCCGCCTGACGAAACGGATAGCGCCCGCCTTGCTGCGGGCGTTGTCGTTTTCAATCCAGCCCGACGCACCTCGCCCACCGTCGAAATCGCGCTTTGCCACAGGTGCTTTTGGCTGCAAAACGCGCTAACTGCTGCGCCATGACTGCAGCCAAATCTCCACCTGACTCCGTCCATGTCGTTGGCGGTGGCCTCGCCGGCTCGGAAGCCGCCTGGCAAATCGCCAATGCCGGCATCCCCGTGGTCCTGCACGAGATGCGCCCGGTACGGATGACCGAGGCCCACCAGACCGAAGGGCTTGCCGAGCTCGTCTGCTCGAACTCCTTCCGCTCCGACGACGCCGCCAACAATGCCGTCGGCCTGCTGCACGCCGAAATGCGCCGGCTGGGCTCGCTGATCATGCGGTCCGCCGACGCCAATCAGGTGCCCGCCGGCGGGGCACTGGCGGTCGATCGTGACGGGTTTTCAGCCGCCGTCACCCGCGCGCTGCACGACCATCCCCTGATCGAAATCGACCGGAGCGAAATCGCCGGCCTGCCGCCCGCCGATTGGGGCAATGTGATCGTCGCCACCGGCCCCCTCACCTCCGCCCCGCTGGCGGACGCGATTCGCACGCTCACGGATGAGAACGCGTTGGCGTTCTTCGATGCGATCGCGCCGATCGTGCACCGGGATTCCATCGACATGTCGGTGGCCTGGTTCCAGTCGCGCTACGACAAGGTCGGCCCCGGCGGCACCGGCGCCGACTACATCAATTGCCCGATGACCAAGGAGCAGTACGACGTTTTCGTCGCCGATCTGCTGGCCGGCGAGAAGGTCGACTTCAAGGACTGGGAGACCAACACGCCCTATTTCGACGGCTGCCTGCCGGTCGAGGTGATGGCCGAGCGCGGCCATGAGACGCTGCGCCACGGGCCGATGAAACCGGTCGGGCTGACCAATCCGCACAATCCGACGGTGAAAGCCTACGCCATCGTGCAGCTGCGCCAGGACAATAAACTCGGCACGCTCTACAACATCGTCGGCTTCCAGACCAAGCTCAAGCATGGCGCGCAGCAGCGCGTGTTCCGTACCATTCCGGGGCTCGAGGGGGCCGAATTCGCCCGCCTCGGCGGCCTGCACCGCAACACCTTCCTGAACTCGCCAAAACTGCTCGACGGCCAGTTGCGCCTGCGCGCGCAACCGCGGCTGCGTTTCGCGGGCCAGATGACCGGCTGCGAAGGCTATGTGGAATCCGCCAGCATCGGGTTGATCGCCGGGCTCTATGCCGCGGCCAATGCGCGTAGCCACGAACTGGCGCCACCGCCGGCAACCACGGCGCTGGGTTCGCTGCTCGGCCACATCACCGGCGGTCACATCGAGACCGTCGATGCCGGTCCGCGCTCGTTCCAGCCGATGAATATCAATTTCGGCCTGTTCCCGCCGCTCGCCTCGCCACCGACCAAGAAGCCCGACGGAACGCGGCTGCGGGGCAACGAGAAGACGGTCGCCAAGAAGCAGGCGATGAGCGCGCGGGCGCTTGCCGACCTTGATCAGTGGATCGCCGACCACTTGCGCGTTGCGGCGGCGGCCTAAGATCATGGCTTTGCCAAGGGATGACGCCGCGGTTCTGTCGGCGCGATGGACCGAAGGCGTGCTGTTGAAGCGCGACGTGTTCTCGACCGTCGAGCGTGGACGCTTCAGAAGCGATTCCGGCGAAGTCGATGCGGTGCTGCGCCGGCTCGACCAGGTGCCGGTATGGTCCTATCTCCTCGCCCGCCATCTGTTCGCCCGCGAGCGCCGCGCGCTGGCGCTGGCGCGCGATCTGAATGTCGGGCCAAAACTACTGTGGGCCGGGCGGCAGGCGCTGGTCCGCGGCTTCATCGATGGCGTCGCGCTGCAGATGGCAAAGCCCCATGACGACCTCGGCTATTTCCGCTCGGCCAAGGGCGCTTTACGAAAACTGCATCGCGCCGGCATCTGCCACAACGATCTTGCCAAGGAACAGAACTGGCTGCGCGGCAGCGACGGACAGGCCTATCTTACCGATTTCCAGCTCGCCGCCTGCTTCAAGACCCGCAGCCGGCTGTTCCGCATCGCGGCCTATGAGGACCTGCGGCATCTCCTCAAGCACAAGCGCAGCTACGCAGCCTCGGCGCTGACGCCGATGGAGCGCAAGATCCTGGCGCGCAAATCGCTCGTTGCCAGCGTCTGGCTCAAGACCGGCAAGAAGGTGTATCAGGCCATCACCCGCGGCCTGTTCAATTTCACCGACCGTGAAGGCGGCGGCCGGCGCCTGGTCAATGACGCGCCGGTGCTGATCGAAATGATCCGGAAAAACCCTGCCGTGCGCGATGCGGCGATTGTCGCCTTCGCCGACCGACGCAGCGGCGTCGGGCTCTATGCCTTCGTCGAGGCCGATCAGATTGCGTTGGAAAAGCAGCTGCGCGGCGAGCTTTCCTCGGCCAAGGGCGTCAAACCGCCGGAGCATATCCAAATCGTCCACGCGCTGCCGCGCGATGCCGCCGGCAAGCCGCGGACCGAAATCCTGCAGCTCGTCGCGATGAACCAGCTCGACCTGATCGAGCCGATGATGAAGAGCGATGCCGACCGGGCGTTCCTCAAGGACATTCTGGAGAGCCGCAAGAACCTGCGGGATCGCTTCAATTTCGAGGCGGCGGATATGGATTCGCCGTCGGGCGCATCGCCGCGCGCCAATTCCTAGAGCATGATCCGGAAAAGTGTGGAGCGGTTTTCCGAAAAGATCATGCTCGAACAAAGAGCTAAAGCGCGATGACGGTTAAACCTAATCTCATCGCGCTTTAGCCGCCGAATTCCACCCCGCGCGACGCGCGCCAAAGCGTCCACAGCGTCCGCAGGCGCGACGGCGTCCGCGGCGCGAACGGGTCGGTATCCGCCCGCGACATCCGCTTCAGGTCGCGGCGGACCACGGCCAGCGGCAGGAATATCGGCTTCGCCTCCGGCGGCACCTCGGCGAGCAGTTCGAACGCGGTTTTGAGATGGCCCCGCGCCTCGCCGACCAATTGATCGATCGCCGCGCGGGCCTGCGGCGTCTGCTTGCCCAAAAATACTTCTTCCATGCCGCTGCCGTGTTGCTGCAGCAATTGCAGCGGTACGAACAGCTGACGCCGCGCGGCATCCCACGGCAAATTCGCGATCACCTGCATCAGGCCCTGGGCCAAGCCGGCATGGCGCGCGAGATGATCGGTCGCCTCCGATGGCCGCGACGCCACGCGGGCGGCCAGCGAAAACAACGCGGACGAAGTGTCGTTGACATAGCCTTCGAGCGCCGCCATCGACGGCATCGGGTCGTTGTAGAGATCGAACTGATGCTCATCGATCAGACGGGAGAGCGGATCAACCGGCAGGCGGTAATCGCGGATCGCGAGCAGGAGCTCGGCGGCGACCGGGTTACCCTCGATGCCGCCATGGCCGGCGCCCGCCAGCATGTCGGTCCACCATTGCAGCCGCATCTCACCGGGCAGCGGCTGGCTGACCTGATCGCGCACCCGCGAGATCTCGGCATTGAAGGCGTAGATCGCCAGCAGCGCCCGGCGCTGGGCCGCCGGCAAGAACAGCGTGGAGGCGTAGCGGACGAAATCGTGGCTGCGCACCAGATCGGCGCAGAAGCCGGCGGAATCCCTTGTCGCCTCGCTGGCGCTCATGGCACCGCGATCAGCGCCGCAGCGACCCGGCGGCGCTCGCCCATCATGATGTTGTAGGTGCGGATCGCAGGCCCCGTCTGCATCGGGTCGAGCACCACCCGCACGGCGCGCAGTGCCTCGCGCAGGTGTTTTGGCGGTATCCAGACGTCCGTCCCGGTACCGACGATCAGCGTATCGACGGCGTTCGCAGCCTTGAAGACGCGCGCCAGCGAATACTCGTCGATCTCATCGGGTCTGCTGACGGCCCATGCCCAGATGCCGTCCGGCAGGCACAACAGCGAGCCGCGATGCGACATGTCGGCGAACGCAAAGCCGCCCTTGCCGTAGGCCTCGATCGGCGCCGACCTCGGAAAATGCGGAGTGTCCGAGGAATCTGCCATGATTATTTCTTTGCAGGCTTCTCCGGCGCGTCGCGGTGCTCACCGACGCCGAGATAGATCAGGATCGGCGCCGCGATGAAGATCGAGGTGTAGGTGCCGACCAGCACGACGCCGAACATCATGACCGCCGTAAAGCTGTGGATCGCATGCCCGCCGAACAGCAGCAGCGCCAACAGCGCCAGCGTCACCGTGACGTGCGTGATGATCGAGCGCGACAGCGTCGAATTGATCGATTCGTTGAGCAATTGCGGCATCGGCATCTTCTTGTAACGCCGCAGCATTTCCCGGATCCGGTCATAGATCACGACGGTGTCGTTGAGGGAGTAGCCGAGGATCGTCAGCAGCGCCGCGATACTGGTGAGGTCGAAATCGACCTGCGAGATCGACATGAAGCCGATCGTCAGCACGATGTCGTGGACGTTGGCGATCATGGCGCCGAGCGCGAACTGCCACTCGAACCGGAACCAGAGATAGATCAGGATCCCGACGATCGCGAGCATCAGACCGAGCATGCCGAAGGCCAGCAGTTCGCCGGACACGCGGGGTCCGACCACCTCGACCCGGCGATACTCCACGCTGTCGCCCAGCGCGTTGCGGACTTTCGTCACCGCCTCCTGCTGCGCCTTGTCGCCGCCGGGCTGCTCGGCAACGCGGATCAGGACGTCGGCCGGACCGCCAAACTGCTGAAGCTGGACCTCGCCGAGGCCGAGCGCGCCCAGGGTCGAACGCATCGTGGCGATGTCGGCGGAGCCCGACTTGGACTGCACTTCCAGCAGCGTGCCGCCCTTGAAGTCGATGCCGAAATTCAGCCCGTGGGTGAAGAACAGGACGATCGCGAGGATCGACAGCGCCGCCGAGATCGGAAAGGAGATACGGCGAAAGCGCGTGAAATCGAAATGCGTGTCGTCGGGGACGATGCGCAGCGGCGGCAGCAGATCGAGCACGGCGACCACGGTCAGCACGGCAATCAGGATGCCCAGCCCGATGAGAACGAATTGTGTCAAAGCCGACTCCGCTTCAGATTGGCACGGTTTTCGGCCGCTTCCATCGTACCCAGCCGGCGACGATCAGGCTGGTCAGGGTAAAGGCGGTGAACACGGTGGTGAGGATGCCGATGCCGAGTGTCACGGCGAAACCGCGAACCGGCCCGGTGCCGATATAGAACAGGACAGCGGCGGCGATGAAGGTCGTGATGTTGGAATCGAGGATGGTCGACAGCGCGCGCCGGAAGCCGGCATCGATCGCCGAAATCGCGGTGCGGCCGCCGCGCAGCTCTTCGCGGATGCGCTCATAGATCAGCACGTTGGAGTCGACCGCGATACCGACGGTGAGCACGATGCCGGCGATGCCGGGCAATGTCAGCGTGGCGTTCAGCAGCGACAGGATGCCGAAGATCATCGCAACGTTGATCGCGACCGCGATGTTGGCGAACACACCGAACAGCCGGTACGTCAGCAGCATGAAGATGATGACCAGGATCGAGCCGACATAGGCCGCAAGTTCGCCCTTCTCGATCGAGTCCTGGCCGAGGCCCGGACCGACGGTACGCTCCTCGACCACCGTCAGCGGTGCCGGCAGCGCACCGGCGCGCAGCAGGATGGCGAGATCGTTGGCGGCCTGCACGGTAAAGCTGCCGGAAATCTGGCCGGAGCCGCCGGTGATCGGTTCGCGGATCACGGGCGCGGAAATCACCACATTATCGAGCACGATCGCAAACGGCAGGCCGACATTTTCCGACGTCGCGAGTGCGAATTTGCGCGAGCCGGAACTGTTGAAACGGAAGCTGACGATCGGCTCGCCCGAGCGCTGATCGAAGCCCGGCTGGGCGTCGGTCAGATCGCCGCCGGAAACCAGCACCTGCTTCTTGATCGCAATAGGCCCTTTGATCGAACCGTCGGCTTGCTGCAAGATTTCCGAATCCGGCCCCGCGCGTCCCGCGGCGGCCTGTTCCGGGGAGACCGTGGAATCGACCATGCGGAATTCCATCTTGGCGGTCTTGCCGAGCAGCTCCTTCAGATGCGTCGGGTCCTGCAAGCCCGGTACCTGCACCAGGATGCGGTCGGTGCCCTGACGCTGGATGATCGGCTCGACGGTGCCGAGCTCGTTGACGCGCTTTTCGACGATCTGGATCGATTGCTCGATGGTCTTGCGCATGCGCTCGATCATCGCGGGCGGCGGGATCGTCAGCCGAATCAATCCGCCACCGGCATCGGCCACCTCGAGGTCACGTCCCCCGCTCGAGCCGAGAAGCCCGCCGATCGGTTGCGAGAGATCGCGCAATTTGGATAGCGCAGTCGCCTGATCGGTGTCCTTGCTGATGCGGACTTCGACGGCATCGTTGCGGGCCGCAAGGCCGGTATAGACGATCTTGGCGTCGCGAAGCACCCGCCGTGCCTCGTCACGTACCTGATCGAGCTTTTCCTTCTTGACGTAGTTGGAGTCGACTTCCAGCAGCAGAGATGACCCGCCTTGCAGATCGAGCCCGAGCACGATGTGGCGCTGCGCCCAGGCCGGCCAGGTCTTCACCCGGGCCTCGGGGAAGAAATTCGGAACGGCGCACAGGCACACCACCAGCGTCGTCAGGATGATCGCCAGCGCCTTCCACCGCGTAAAATACAACATCGACTGGACCCGTCAGATCAGGAGAATACGGCGCGGAAATCAGCTCGCGGACGTCTCGTCCTTGGCTTCCGCTTTTTCCTTGGCCGGTTCACCCTTGGTGCGGACGCCCGAAATCATCTGCCGCATCTGGCGCACGCGGACGCCATCGGAAATCTCGAACTCGATCTGGTCGTCGTCGACCACCTTGGTCACCTTGCCGACCAGGCCGCCGGAGGTCACGACGGTGTCGCCGCGGCGGATGTTTTTGACCAGTTCGGCGTGGTCCTTCACCTTCTTCTGCTGCGGGCGCAGAATCAGGAAGTACATGATGACGAAGATCAGCGCGAACGGCAGCAGCGACATCAACATGCTGTTGGCATCGCCACCGGCCGCAGCCTGGGCGTACGCAGGGGTAATCAGCATTCGAACAATCCTCGTGAGATGAAGGAAACGACCGGCAACGCAAGCGTCTGGCCGGTCCGGGCAAATTCGCGCGGACTATAGCGACGGCCGCCCCAATTGCAACGCTGCCAGCCGCCTCATTTAGGGCGCTTGCGGGAGCTTCCAAGGCCCGTTAAGGCTGCGCCGTCAGGAACAGGGAAAATGTCGAAAAAACCCAACAAAACAACGGCTCGCGCCACCTCCAAGGCAGGTCGCCGGAAGCCGGCAAAAACCGCGACAAAACGTCCGCCAGCCCCCTCGAACGACGCCACCGCCGAGCGTATCGCGGACGCGCTGGAGGCCATCGCAAACCACCTTTCCGCGGCCTCCCCGGCCGCCTCGGGCCCTGAGTCGTTTGGCTCGGCCGACGCCTTCGTCTGGCACCCGGACGGGCGCCTGGCGCCGGTGCCGCGGGTCAGCCGGGTCGATCTCGGGCTGCTCAGGGGTATCGACCGGATGCGTGACATCCTGATCGAGAATACCGAGCGCTTCGCCAACGGCCTGCCCGCCAACAACGCGCTGCTATGGGGCGCGCGCGGCATGGGCAAGTCCTCGCTGGTCAAGGCCGCGCATGCCGACATCAACCTCAAGCGCAAACCGGCCGACAAGCTCAAACTGATCGAGATCCATCGCGAGGACATCGAGAGCCTGCCCGGCCTGATGGACCGGCTGCGCAGTTCCTCGTTCCGCTTCATCGTGTTCTGCGACGACCTCTCCTTCGACGGCAACGACGCCTCCTACAAATCGCTGAAGGCGGTGCTGGAAGGCGGCATCGAGGGCCGCCCCGACAACGTCATCCTCTATGCCACCTCGAACCGCCGCCATCTTCTGGCGCGCGAGATGATCGAGAACGAACGCTCGACCGCGATCAACCCCGGCGAAGCGGTCGAGGAAAAAGTCTCGCTGTCGGATCGGTTTGGTCTCTGGCTCGGTTTCCACCGCTGCAGCCAGGACGAATATCTGGCGATGGTCCGCGGCTATTGCGGCCATTTCGGCATCAATCTAGACGACGAAGAGCTGGAGCGCGAAGCGCTGGAATGGTCGACGACGCGCGGCTCCCGCTCGGGCCGCGTCGCCTGGCAGTTCACGCAGGAACTGGCGGGTCGATTGGGGGTCAGGCTGGCCGGGAAGTAGTTCGTTACGCACGAACTGCACACGACTGTCGTCCTCCGCGAGATCGGGGGACCCGGTACGAAGCGGCCTCTCGGCTCAATCACACGTCTCTGGAATACTCGATCGCCCGCTTTCGCGGGCGACGACATTTGTGGGTGTGAACGCTTTTGAGCGTGCTCACGCGCCGTTCAGGAATTGAAGCGGGTCAACCGGTGAAGACCCTTTGCGGATCTCGAAGTGGAGTTGCGGCGACCCCACCTCACCCGACTGACCCGACTTGGCAATGACCTGGCCGCGCTTGATCGTGTCGCCGCGCTTCACCATCAGCTCACTCGCATGGGCATATGCAGTGACGTAGCCGTTGGAGTGCCGAACCAGAACGAGATTGCCGTAACCCTTCAATTCATTGCCGGAGTACGCGACGACGCCATCTTCAGCGGCCTTCACCGGCGTGCCTTCGGGCACCGCAAGGTTGATGCCGTCATTCGCCTTTCCATTGGTCTTGGCGCCGTAGCTCGTGATCACCTTGCCGCGCACCGGCCAGCGGAAGGTCGGCAGTGCACCGGTCGCTTCGCTAGGCTTGACCGCCGGCGCTTCCGCGACGGCCGGCTTTTCCTCGACATTGACGGTGGGCTGCGCCAGGCGCGCGCTTTGCTGCTGCGAGGCGGCCGTGCCCGGCTTGGCGACGGGCGCAGCGACCGCTGCGACCTGCTGCGCGGGCGCGACCGGCTGCGCCACCGGCGCGGCGGCAGCGCTCTTGGCACCCGGCACGTTGAGCTTCATGCCAAGGCTGAGCTTGGCCGAGGTATCGAGATTGTTGGCCCTGGCAAGATCCGCCACCGCGATGTGATTGCTGCGCGCGATGCTCATCAGCGTGTCGCCACGATTGACGACATGGACGCTCGACGGCCCGGCCACGGCCGCAACCGGCTTGCTCGCCGGCGGCGCCACTGCCGGCGCGGGTGCTGCCGCAACGGTCTGGCGCGGAATGATCAGTTGCTGGCCGGGGGACAGCGTGCGCGGTCCCTTGTAGCCATTGGCCTGCAGGATGGCGGCCGCGGAAACGTTGTAGCGCTTCGCCAGGATGTCGAGCGTGTCGCTGGTGCCGACGATGATCGTGGTGCCGCCACGTCCAGGCGCAGCGGCAACCGAACGCGGCGCAACGGTCGCGGTGGTATCGAGCCTAGGCTGGCTCGGCGGCGTGTAGGACGAAAGCCCGCGCCCGCCTCCCGACACGCCGCTATTGGCGACCGGATAGGACCCCGGCGCCGTGACGGCGGGCGGCGGCAAGGCGGATGATTGATATTGCGACTGATACGGCTGGGTTTGCGGCCGCGCATATTGCGGCAGTTCGCGGCGCTCGGCCTGCGGCGCAGGCGCACGCTGCACCGTACCCGTCGCTTCGGGCTGGTAGTTGAAGGGATTGGACAAGGTGTCCTGCGAAAAGCGCGTCGACATATCGGCGCTGCAGCCGGCAAAGCCAACCGACATCAGCGTCAGTACCGCAATCTGCGGCACGCGACGCGAGCGAAGTAACTCGGCGACACGGGACATGGTTACTCACTGGTACGCAACAAAATACTCTTTTGAGTAAACACGTCGCGAGTAAATAACCGCTTAACCCTTCAAATAAGATGCTGGCGGGAACCACCAATCCGCAATTCTACAGTTCGCGCGCAATTCCCGGCAGCGCCGGCACGAAGCGTACATCGACCAGCGACTTGCGCTCGAACCCGGCATCGGTCCTGATGACGCGCGTCAGCGTCTGGACGCCATGGTGCGGCCCGACCGGTGCGATCAGGATGCCCGCTGGCTCCAGCCGCGCCAGCAGCTTGTCCGGGATTTCCTCCATCGCCGCGGTCACCATGATGCGGTCGAAATCCCCGGCGCCCGCTGGAATGTCGAAGCCATCGCCGAGCAGGACCTCGATATTGTCGTAGCCGAGCTTTTCGAGCCGGGCGCGCGCGCTATCCGCCAATGTCCGGTAGCGCTCGATGGTCAAAACGTGCCGGCAAAGCCGCGATAGAACCGCCGCCTGGTAGCCGGAGCCGGAGCCGATCTCGAGCGCCCGATGCTGCTTTTGCAGCTGCAATTGCTCGGTCATGTAGGCGACCACGAAGGGCTGGCTGATGGTCTGGCCGCAGGCGATGCCGAGCGCGCTGTCGCGGTAGGCATGGCCGCGATCGGCCGCCGTCACGAACATCTCGCGGGGCACCTCTTCCATGGTGCGCAGGATGGTCTGGTCGCTGATCCCCCGCCGCCGCAGGCTGAGCTGGAACATCATCTTTTCGGGCGGTTCTTGGGACATCAGAGACTCGGACGGCACGGGTTGGCCCTTCATCTAGCGCTTCGGCCAAGAGGGGAAGCAAGTGCCGCCGGAGCTTTACGGAGGATTTCCTCAAAAATACGGTTCCAGCCATGGAACCCAGGTTCCGGACCGGCGTTGGAGCCGGGCCAATCGGTCGCGGCTGGCAGCAGCCTGCAGGCCCTGGCGGGTCGATCTTGCCGTTGCGCCGACTGGCGTTATTTGCGAACCTCGGAAACTGAGAAGGGCAAGGATTCCATCATGATGGCGATGCGGCCGCAGGGCTGTTCTGTGTTCCTCGTCGAAGACGAGGTCATGATCCGGATGATGGTCGCCGACATGCTCGAAGAGCTCGGCTACAGCGTCGCGGCCGAGGCCGGCGAAATCAGCGAAGCGGTCAAGCTCGCCCAGTCGACCGACTTCGACCTCGCCATCCTCGACGTCAACGTCAACGGCAAGGTGATCACCCCGGTGGCCGAACTGATCAAGGCGCGCAACCGGCCCTTCATCTTCGCAACCGGCTACGGCTCGTCGGGCCTGCCCGAGGAGTATCGCGACCGCCCGGCGCTGCAGAAGCCGTTTCAACTGGAAACGCTGGCGCAGATGATCAACAGCGCACTGAAGAGCGCCGCAGCTTAAGCGGTCTATCCTCACGCCCTGTCGTCATCATCCGCGAAGGCGAAGGCGGATGAGCCAGGATTCCAGCGACATCAGTGATTGAATCGGGAGGCCGCAGCGTACTGGATACCCGCCTTCGCGGGTATGACGCTTCGCGTCACTTCAGCGTCGCTGTCAGCGCTTCCGAAAAGGCTTCATCGGTGCGGTCGAGCCGCAGCGGCGTCACCGAGACGTAGCGCGCGGCCAAGGCGGCGAGATCGGTGCCTTCGGCCGGGTTGTCCAGCATCGCGGCGCGTTCGAAGCCGATCCAGAAATAGGGATTGCCGCGGCCGTCATGGCGCTCGTCGATCTTCAGGAAGCCCTGATTGCGCTTGCCCTGCCGCGTGACGCGGATGCCCTTGACCTCGCCGGGCATGCAGGCCGGAAAATTGATGTTGATCACGGTATTCTTCGGCACGCCGGCATCGATCACCTTGCGCAGAATGCCGGGGCCGAATTTCACCGCGGTGTCCCACAGCGGCGCGTGGCGCGTCTCGATGGAAAATTCCTGGCTCAGCGCGAACGAGGGAATTCCCAGAATGGTGCCTTCCAGCGCGCCCGCGATGGTGCCGGAATAGACCACGTCCTCGGCAACGTTGCGGCCCCGGTTGACGCCCGACAGCACGAGATCCGGCAGCTTCGCACCCAAAATGTGGCGCGCTCCCATGATCACGCAATCGGTCGGCGTGCCGCGCACCGCAAAGTGGCGCGGCGTGACTTCGCGCAGGCGCAGCGGATCGTTCAGCGACAGCGAATGCGAGACGCCGGATTGATCGAGTTCGGGTGCCACCACCCAGACGTCGTCGGACAGTGCGCGGGCGATCTCCTCGACGATCTTCAGGCCGGGAGCGTGGATGCCGTCGTCATTGGTGCAGAGAATGCGCATCCGTCAAAATGCCTTCCGGTTCGGAGCTGAATTCAACCTTGTTTCTAAAGCGTTTTCGAACGAAACGGATACCGGTTCGCGCAAGGAAAACGCGTCAAAAACAAGAGTCAAACGCCGTCCTATCCGGTTATCGCGCTCGTGGCAAACCGGCAAAATACCGTCACTTCTTCATTCGAACCCGCCAGGGGCGAATGAACTTGGCAAAGCCCAAAAACCGCATCTGAAATTTTCGCGGTACGGATTTTGTCGACTCGATCGCCTCGCGATTTTGCGGCGCGGATTCCGCTGGCTTCGCGACTTCCAGCGGGGCGGCCGCCTCGGGAAGAGGCGCTGAGGGTACGATCGGCGGGGCCGCCACCAGCGGCGCTAACTCGGTTGCCGGTTCGGCCGGCACGATCTTCGCCTCCGGTGGTTGCGAAGCACGCGGCGTGTCCCTGTATCGCTTCCGCGCGACATCAAGCCCCTTGTCGAAATCCGCGACGTTGATCCATGGCTGGGTGCGCAGGCCTTCGATCAACGTCTCATCCCACAAGCGTGCAGCCTCGATATCGAAGAGGCCGTTCCGCTTCTGGTCGATCAACTGCATCCCGTGGCCGGTGACTGCCCATTGCCTGCCGATCCAATGGATGTCGCGATGCAGGGGCATTTCACTGCTTTGCTATTTGCCGTGCTCGACTACTTTGAGGCCGCCCATATAGGGCTGCAGCACGTCAGGCACCGCGATCGATCCATCCTGCTGCTGATAGGTTTCCATCACCGCGATCAGCGCGCGGCCGACCGCCGTGCCGGAACCGTTCAGCGTGTGCACGAAGCGCGGCTTGCCGTCCGGTCCGCGATAGCGCGCATCCATCCGCCGCGCCTGGAAATCGCCGCAGACTGAACAACTGGAGATTTCCCGGAACGCGCCGCCGTCGCCCTGCCCCGGCATCCAGACCTCGATGTCGTAGGTTTTTTGCGCGGAGAAACCCATATCGCCGGCACACAGCGTCATGACGCGGTAGTGCAGATCGAGCCGCCGCAACACTTCCTCGGCGCAGGACAGCATGCGCTCATGCTCGTCGCGGCTGGTCTCCGGCGTGGTGATCGAGACCAGTTCCACTTTCGTGAATTGATGCTGGCGGATCATGCCGCGTGTATCGCGCCCCGCAGCCCCCGCCTCGGCGCGAAAACACGGCGTCAGCGCCGTCAGCCGCATCGGCAGCTCCTTGTCGTCGACGATGGATTCACGCACGAGATTGGTCAGCGATACTTCGGCCGTGGGGATGAGGCCAAGGCGTTCGCTTTTCAGCTTGCCGTCGTCGGGCGCGACAAGCAGCTCGCCCTTGAGGGCCCAGAACTGATCGTCCTCGAATTTCGGCAATTGCCCGGTTCCGAACATGACTTCGTTGCGCACCAGCAACGGTGGATTGATCTCGGCATAACCATGTTCGCTGGTGTGCAGGTCGAGCATGAACTGCCCGATCGCGCGCTCCAGCCGCGCGAGCCCTTTTTTCAGCACGACGAAACGCGCGCCGGAGAGTTTTGCCGCAGCCTCGAAATCCATCGTGCCGAGCGCGCCGCCGAGATCGTCATGTGGCTTCGGCGCAAAACCATACTGGCGCGCCTTGCCGAACACCTGTCGCTGAACGTTGCCGTGCTCATCGACGCCGTCAGGCACTTCGTCGAGCGGCAGGTTCGGAATCGCGGCGAGCTCCGTGTTCAACTCTTCGTCCGCGGATTTCGCCGCGAGTTCGAGTTCGGGCATCGTCGTTTTGAGCTCGGCGACTTCCGCCATCAGCTTCGATGCGCGCGCCTCATCCTTTGCCTTCTTGGCATCGCCGATTTCCTTGGAGGCGGCATTGCGCCTTGCCTGCGCCTGCTCGGACGCCAGGATCGCCGCGCGGCGCCGTTCGTCGATCGCCAGCAGCGACGACGACAGCGGCGCCAGACCACGGCGCTTCAGTCCGGCGTCGAAGGCAGCAGGGTTGTCGCGGATCGATTTGATGTCGTGCATGGCCATTTCCCGTCATGGCCGGGCTTGTCCCGGCCATCCACGTCTTCACTGCACGGTCTGTAAAAGACGTGGATGCCCGGGACAAGCCCGGGCATGACGAATCATGCGCCGCACGTCGGGATGATGGGTGAAACGCCGCCTATTCGGCCCCTACTCCGCCGGATTGGCGGCGGGCGGTGGTGTGCCAGCGGCGGCCTTGGCCGCGGCCTGCTTCTCCACCATGGCGACGGCGAGGATCGAGCCTTCGTAGAGCAGCAGCAGCGGCAGGGCGAGCGAGGCCTGGCTGATGACATCGGGCGGCGTCAGGATAGCGGCGATGACAAAGGCAACCACGATGAAATAGCGTCGCTTCTCGCGAAGCTGTTTGGCGGTGAGGATGCCGATCCGTCCCAGCAGCGTCAGGATGACCGGCAGCTGGAACGCCACACCGAAGGCAAAGATCAGCGACATCATCAGAGACAGATACTCGCCGACCTTGGGCAACAATTGAATCTGCGCGGTCTCCGCCCCGCCGGCCTGCTGCATGCCGAGCGAGAACCGCACCAGCATCGGCAGCACGATGAAGTAGACCAATAGCGAGCCGAGCGCGAAGAAGAACGGGGTTGCGATCAGATAGGGCAGGAACGCGCCGCGCTCGTGCTTGTAAAGCCCGGGCGCCACGAACATGTAAATCTGCCCGGCGACGATCGGGAACGAGATGAAAGCGGCGCCGAACATCGCCAGCTTCAACTGGGTCAGGAAATATTCCAGCAGCGCCGTGTAGATGAATTTCGAATTCTCGGGGCCGGCGACCCAGACGAACGGCCACACCAGCACGTTGTAGATCTGCTTGGCGAAGAAGAAGCAGATGATGAAGGCGATCCCGAACGCCAGCAGCGCCTTGATCAGCCGCGAACGCAGCTCGATCAAATGGTCCATCAGCGGCGCTTTGCTGGCCTCGATGTCTTCGGCGCTCATGACGCTTTGGCGTCCTTGAGAATTTGGCTCTGAATTTCCTGTGCCGGGGGCGTGATGTCCTGCGGCACGGCGGCCTGATGGGCTTCGGCCTCGACGAAGGTTTCGGGCGTCGGCGCGGCCGGCGTTGTCGGCGTGACGACGGTCTCGGCGATCGAGGTCTCGACCTGCGAATCGATGGGCTTGTCGAGGTCGGGGATCTGCAAGGCGTCGCCGACGTCCTTTTGCAGCGAGGTCATCAGGTTGCCGGGCGACATGCCAGTGGCGGCGTCCTTGACCTCGTCAAAACTCTTCTTGAGGTCGGCCATTTCGGCCTCGCGCATGGCTTCCTGGAACTGGCCCTGGAATTCGCCGGCCATCCTGCGGGCCTTGCCCATCCACTGCCCGACCATGCGCAGCACGCCCGGCAGCTCTTTCGGGCCGATGGCAATCAGCGCGACAACCGCGATGACGACCAGTTCACTCCACCCGATATCGAACATGAAAATTTCCGCTTACGCGACCCCGCCCCTGCCAAATCCTATTAGCAAGATTTGGGGCGGCGCGCGTCCTTTCTCAACCGGTGCCCAAGGCTGGACTTCACGACGTGACTTGACGTCCCTCGCTGCACCACCGGTCGCGCCAAACCGGCGCGTTCAGGTAACCCGTCAGACAGCCTTGCTGCCGACATCGGTGCGCGCGGCCTGCGGCTGCGAGCTGTGATCAATCGTCTTGGTCGGCTCGGCGGCGGGCTTTTCCGCAGCCTTGTCATCGTCCTGCATGCCCTTCTTGAACGCCTTGATACCCTGCGCGACGTCGCCCATCAGGTCCGAAATCTTGCCGCGGCCGAACAACAGCAGGACCACTGCGATCACGACGATCCAGTGCCAAATGCTAAGCGAACCCATCCTGCAACCCTCCAAAAGAGACGGCCGGCATCCGGCCCAAGCTTTGCCGGAAGGTAGGCCCGGGAGGTGTCAAAAACAAGGACTTAGGCCGCGGCAAATCGCTGTAGCACCTACGTATTAATGCTACCGTTAATCAGATTTCCGGGAATAAGCCGCAGCCCTTGGCCTGGCTGCGAGCCCGGATATTTTTGTCCGCACCTAGCCTTCGCTCGGCGTTTCGGGCTCCGCGGCCGGGGCCAGCAGCAGTTCCAGGGTATCGCCGGCGTCCAGCGGCTCCTCGTCCTCGCGCAGCGCCACATCGTCCGAAGGCGTCGGAACGCTGAAGCCGGAAGGCAGCCGCGAGTCCAGGAGGCCCGTGCCCTTCAGCTCTTCCAGGCCCGGCAGATCGCCAAGCGCTTCCAGGCTGAACTGCGACAGGAACGCTTCGGTGGTGCCGAAGGTCAGGGGACGGCCCGGCGTCTTGCGGCGGCCGCGCGGGCGGATCCAGCCGGTCTCCAGCAGCACGTCCAGCGTCCCTTTGGAGGTGATCACGCCGCGGATTTCCTCGATCTCGGCGCGTGTCACCGGCTGGTGATAGGCGATGATCGCGAGCACCTCGATGGCGGCGCGCGACAGCCGCCTGGTTTCGGTGCTCTCCCGCGTCATCAGCCATGACAGATCGCCGGCGGTGCGGAAGGTCCATTTGTTGGCGACCCGCACCAGATTGACGCCCCGCGTGGCGTATTCCGCCTGCAACTGCGCCAGGGCGACCTTGACGTCGACGCCGTCGGGCATCCGCTTGGCCAGCGCGGCCTGATCGATCGGTTCGGCGGAGGCGAACAGCAGCGCTTCCAGCAGCCGCAATTCTTCGGGCCGCGCCTCCGGCTCGCTCGTGGGATCGATGGAATGTTCCTCGGCTTCTTCCATGCGCTTTTCCGCGAGGCTCGCCATGGTCAGGTCTCCTTCTTCCACTTACTCGACCGTCAGATCCGGAGCGGACATCGCCCCGGACGCTTGCGGCTGACGCTTACGAAAATAGATCGGCGCGAACGCCTCTTTCTGGTTAATTTCCATCTCGCCTTCCCGCACGAGCTCAAGCGCTGCGGCAAAGCTCGAGGCAAACACGGTCGCCTTCTGCGAGGGATCGACGACGTAGCTGAGAAGATATTCGTCGAGGCAGCTCCAGTCCTCGGCCATGCCGATCAGCCGCTCCAGCGAGGCGCGCGCTTCCGACAACGACCACACCGTGCGCTTGGCCAGATGCACCGTTGCCAGCACGCGCTGCTGGCGCTGCGCGGAATAGGCGGTGAGCAGGTCGTACAAGGTCGCGGTGAATTTGGGGTGGCGGATTTCCGCGATCTCTTCCGGATTGCCGCGCGGGAACACATCGCGCTGGAACTGCGGCCGGTTCATCAGCCGGTTGGCCGCCTCGCGAATCGCCTCGAGCCGGCGCAGCCGGTTGGCGAGCGCCGTCGCCATCTCCTCGGCGCTCGGACCGTCCGGGGTCGCAGGCTCGGGCAGCAGCAGCCGCGACTTCAGGAACGCAAGCCACGCCGCCATCACCAGATAGTCAGCCGCGAGTTCCAGGCGGATCTTCCGCGCCGCCTCGATGAAGACGAGATACTGGTCGGCCAGCGCCAGAATGGAGATCTTGGACAGGTCGACCTTTTGTTGCCGCGCCAGCGTCAGCAACAGGTCGAGCGGGCCTTCATAGCCCTCGACGTCGACGACCAGCGAGGGCTCGCTGTCGGTGGCGTCAGCGGGCCGTCCGGTCTCAAACGATAGAATCTCCGCGGTCATGCCGTCCCTACCCGATCCATCAACGCGTCCAGTTCCGCCCGCGCCGCCTGACGGTCGAGCGGCTCAGGCGGCTTTCGCGAGGCCAGCGCCCGGTTGGCGCGATCAAGGGCCTCGCCCGTCAGTTCCGGCGTCTCGGATGCGACATCGCGCATCTCGTCGAGCTTGCCGTTGCAATGCAAAACCATGTCGCAGCCGGCGTTGACGATGGCTCGGGTCCGCTCGGCGATCGATCCCGCCAATGCATTCATGGACACGTCATCACTCATCAACAAACCTTGGAACCCGATCACGCCGCGAATCACTTGCCGGATGATTGTCGCAGAAGTCGTTGCCGGATGGACGGGGTCCAGCGCGCTAAACACAACATGTGCGGTCATCGCCATCGGCAGGTCCGCCAGCGGCTGGAAGGCGGCAAAATCGGTCCGATCGAGCTCATCCCGCCCCGTATCGACCGTCGGCAGCCGGAAATGGCTGTCCGCCGTGGCCCTTCCATGGCCGGGAATATGCTTCAGGACCGGCAACACGCCGCCCTGCTCCAGTCCATCGGTGACGGCGCGCGCGATGGCGGCCACTTTGTCCGGCTCGGTTCCATAGGCCCGGTTGCCGATCACCGCATCCGCGCCGGCGATCGGCACGTCCGCCAGCGGCAGGCAATCGACCGTAATCCCGAGGTCGATGAGATCAGCCGCGATCAGGCGGGAGCTCAGACGGGCGGCTTTGAAGCCCAATTGTGGCTCGATGTCGTACAGCGCCCCGAAGACGGCGCCGGGCGGATAGACCGGCCAATGCGGCGGTCCCAGCCGCTGCACCCGGCCGCCCTCCTGGTCAATCAGGATTGGGGCGTCGGCGTGGCCGACCAAACCGCGTAATTCACGAACCAGCGAAGCAACTTGAGGCGGAGTCTCAATGTTACGTTTGAATAAGATGAAGCCCCATGGCCGCTCGGCACGGATGAACGTACGCTCGTCCGCGCTCAGTTCCAGTCCCGAAATGCCCGTGATGAAAGCGCGGCTGCTCATGGGGCCGATTAGGCCCCTCACAGCCCCCGGGTCAAGGAAACGGCCGTCAATTCCTTTGGATGACGCACTGCCCGCCGGCGTTTTTCAGATTCTCGCAGACCTGGGCGGCCTCGCCGCTGGAGCCGAACGGACCCACCATGGCGCGATAGAACACGCCCTTTTCGCCGAGATCGACCCGCCGGATCGAAGCTGACCGGGTCCCCAGCACGGACGGGTATTTGCCCTGCATCATCCGGAAGGAGGCCTGCGCGTCGGCTTCGTTCTTCTGCGAGGAGACCTGAACGAGGTACCCGCCGCCGCCCGCGGGTGCGGTCTGCGCCGGATTGGTCGCCGCCATACGGGTCGCCGGGGCGGGATCGGGAGCGGCGCCTCCCGGGGCAAGCGACAGCGGCCCATTGGCACTGGCATTGGCGGATGACGGATTGCGCGGCGCGGGTGCGGCTGCCGGGGCAACCGTACGGGCCGGCCTCGCCGCAGGTGCAGCCACGCCCGCGGGAACGCCGCCATTGTCGGCATCGCCCTTGACGGCGAGGGTCTTGATCTTGCGCGGTTCGCTGTTCGGCAGCGCGGCATTGGCAGCGGTCGCCGGGGGCGGCGCAGCCGGCGAGACGCTCGAGACCGATGGCGGGCTGCCATTCTGGTTCAGCGGCGGAAACACCACACGCGGTCCGGACCTCGTATTGACATCGACCGGAGCTTCTTCGCGCGAGACGAGCTTCTCGCCGCCGTCGCCGGGCACCATGCGGTCCGGCGTCTTGGCGGTGGCGCCATCGGCAGGCGTCGCCATGACCTTGGTCGGGCTGTTGTCGGCCTTGATGATCGGCGGCTCGCCGCTGCGGGGCGAACCGACATAGTGGCGGTAGGCGAAAGCACCTCCCGTCCCCACCACGGCCAGCGCCAGCACGGCGAACACGGTCATCAGGCCGCTGCCGCGCTTCTTCGGCTCGGGCTCTTCCTCATAGCCGCTCTGGTAGGCATAGGGATCATCCGGAAAGGCCGGATCGCGCGCATATTCCTGCTGGCCGGATTCAAGCTGGCCGTACAGCGCGTCGTCGTACCGCGAGGGATCGACGGGCTGTTCGTCCGCGTAGTGCGCCGGCTCGTGATAGTCCTGCTCGTGCGCGGCCGGTTGCTGCGCCGCGTAGCGGTGCAAGGGATGCACGGGGTTCGGCTGATAATCCAGCTCCGGCTGCTCCGGCTCGGCGTATGGCGGCGGGGCTTCGTGCCGGGCGCGCTGCATCCATGGCGGCGGGCCAGCGGGCGCGCTCACCTCGTCCTCGTCCACTGCGTCGTATTGCGGACGTATATTGGCCCGCGACTGCAACGGCTGTGGAGCTTTGGCGGCGGTGCCGAACGGATCGGTTTGCCCGATCAGCCGCGCCAGTTCCGCCAGCGGATCGCTCTCGCCTCGCACTGGAGCATTCGGGCTCGCGCCGCGATCATGGTCGTCGGCGGGAAAAGGTCGGTCCTGATATCGATCAGCCATCGTGAAGATGCATCCCCTTCGGGACAGCGCCAACCCGCCATGACCACCGAGCCATGATAACCGAATTGGCCCCTGCCAGATACCCCACGATCCCCATCGTGGGGGCCTTCGCCCCTGCCTACCGCATCTCGGTTGGAGCGTGGACGCCGAGAACGGCTAAGCCCGATGCCAGAACCGAGACGACGCCCTGAACCATTGCCAGTCGCGCCCTCGTGATCTCTGCATCATTATTGATAATGAAGCGTAAATAGGGCAAATCCCGCCCCCTGGTCCAAAGCGCATGAAATTCGCTCGCGAGATCATAGAGGTAAAAAGCGATTCGGTGGGGCTCATGTGCCACGGCCGCCGCCTCGATCATGCGGGGATAGAGTGCCAATTGTTTGAGCAGGCTGAGTTCCGCAGGGTCCGTCAGCCGTTCCATCGCGGAATCCCCGAGATAGGCCCCGCGGGCGGAATCGCTCTCGGGCAGATCCGGAACCATCTCCCTTGCATTCTTGAAGATCGAATGGCCGCGGGCGTGGCCGTACTGGACGTAGAACACCGCGTTGTCCTTGGACTGCTCGATCACCTTGGCGAGGTCGAAATCCAGCACGGCATCGTTCTTGCGGAACAGCATCATGAAGCGCACGGCGTCCGAGCCGACCTCGTCGACCACCTCGCGCAAGGTGACGAAGTCGCCGGAGCGCTTTGACATCTTCACCGGCTCGCCGTCGCGCAGCAGCTTGACCAATTGCACGATCTTGACGTCGAGTTCCGCTTTGCCCGAGGTCACGGCCTTGACCGCCGCCTGCATGCGCTTGATGTAGCCGCCGTGATCGGCGCCGAACACGTCGATCAGATTGTTGAACCCGCGATCGAACTTGTTCTTGTGGTTGGCAATGTCGGAGGCGAAATAAGTATAGGCGCCGTCCGACTTGATGAGCGGACGATCGACGTCATCACCGAATGCGGTCGCCCGGAACAACGTCTGTTCGCGATCCTCATAATCTTCGACCGGCTTGCCTTTCGGCGGCGGCAGGCGTCCTTCATAGACGTCGCCCTTGGAACGAAGGAAGTCGATGGTCTCGGTGACCTTGTTGTTCCCGGTCTCGATCAGCGACCGCTCCGAGAAAAACACATCGTGCTTGATATGGAGCGCGGCGAGATCGCCCTTGATCATCTCCATCATCATGTCGATGGCCTTGAGGCGCACGATCGGCAGCCAGGCGTTTTCCGTCATCGCGGTGAGCTTGTCGCCATACTCGGCCGCAAGCGCCTGTCCGACCGGAACGAGATAGTCGCCGGGATACAGCCCGTCCGGAATCTCGCCGATGTTCTCGCCGAGCGCCTCGCGGTAGCGCAGGAAGGCCGAACGCGCCAGCACATCGACCTGCGCGCCGGCATCGTTGATGTAATATTCGCGTGTGACGTCATAGCCTGCGAATTGCAGCAGGCTGCACAGCGCGTCGCCGAACACGGCGCCCCGGCAATGGCCGACATGCATCGGCCCGGTCGGGTTGGCCGAGACATATTCGACATTGACCTTTTCCGCGTTGCCGATCGCGCTGGCGCCGTATGCCGCGCCCTCGCGCAGCACCGTGCGCAGCGCATCGGCCCACACCTGCGGCTTCAGGGTGAGATTGATGAAGCCGGGTCCGGCGATTTCGACGGCGGCGATCAGATCGTCGCTGCGCAGCTTTTCGGCGAATTTTTCGGCGAGATCGCGCGGCTTTGCCTTGGCCTCTTTGGCGAGCACCATCGCAGCGTTGGTCGCCATGTCGCCATGGGTCGCATCACGCGGCGGCTCGACCACGACGCGGGAGAAATCGATGCCGGCGGGCCAGTTTTCCTCGGCCGCCAGCGCGGCACAAACGGCGTGCACGCGCGCGAGCACATCGGCGAAAAGGTGCGGAGACGTGGTTTTTTTGGACATTTGCTTTGGTTACCTGGGCCGCCGCCTAACGCAAATCCGGGGTCAAGTCAAAAAGCCTCTGGTGCTCGGTCAGGGCGAAACGGTCGGTCATCCCGGCGATGAAATTGCCGATCCGGCGCGCCCGCCCGGCTTCGGTCTCCCGCTCGGTCTCCTCGACCCATTCGGCCGGCAGGTCATCGGGCGATTTCTGGTATCGCGCGAACAGGTCGAACACGATCTGCTCCGCCTCGCTCATCACCCGCATCACCCGCGTGTGACGGTACATCCGCTGTTTGAGGAACGCTTTGATCTCGGCCTCCTCGGCAGCGACCGCGGGCGGAAACGCGACCAGCGGCTGATCGTGACGGCGAACATCATGCGCCGATTGCGGCTTGGCCGCCTCCAGCCGCCTGGTGGCCTCGGAGACGACGGCCGAGATCATGTAGGAAATCAGCTCGCGCACCAGTTCCGCCCCGCGCCTGACGTCGTCGAGGTCGGGATAGGCCTTGCCGATGTCGGCGATGATGCCGGCCGTGAGCGGCATCACCTTGAGATCGTCGACGCCGAACAGGCCGGCGCGCAGGCCGTCATCGATATCGTGGGCGTCATAGGCGATGTCGTCGGCGAAGGCGGCGACCTGAGCTTCGAGCGAGGCGTAGCTCCACAGTTCCAGATCGTAAGTCCGGTTGAAATCGGCGATCCCGACCGGAATCCCGCTTTCGCGGTAGCCCCCGGCCGGCTCGCCGCTCCGCATCGTCAGCGGGCCGTTGTGCTTGACGATGCCTTCCAGCGATTCCCAGCTCAGATTGAGGCCGTCGAATTCGGGATAGCGATGCTCCAGCGAGGTCACGACCCGCAGAGTCTGGGCGTTGTGGTCGAAACCGCCATGCGCCCGCAGGCATTGGTCCAACGCCCGCTCCCCGGCATGGCCGAACGGGGGATGGCCGAGATCATGGGCCAGCGCCAAGGTCTCGGTGAGGTCCTCGTCGAGCCCGAGTTGCCGGGCCAGCGCGCGGGCGATCTGGGCGACCTCCAGCGAATGGGTCAGCCGGGTGCGGTAATGATCGCCTTCATGAAACACGAAAACTTGAGTCTTGTGTTTCAGGCGGCGGAACGCGGTGGAATGGATCACCCGGTCGCAGTCGCGCCGGAACGGGCTGCGGGTCTTGCTCGGCGGCTCCGTAAACAGCCGGCCCCGGCTGCGACCGGGATCGCAGGCGTAGGGCGCGCGGGGGGCAGCCATTCCGACCGACACGTTTTTTAGTCCTTATCCATTTGATTCTGTGAGATTAGATACATAACTATGGGGACTGCGGGATACCAATGAATTGGGTATGACGCCTCAGGCCGGAGACCTTGCATGACCACTGCGATCACCGTGAGCGAGCGGGCCGCCCGCCGCATCGGGCAAATCCTCAAGACCGAGGGCGACGGCGCCATGTTGCGCATCTCCGTCGAAGGTGGCGGCTGCTCCGGCTTCCAGTACAAGTTCGACGTCGAGCACGCCCGGGCCGAGGACGATCTGGTGATCGCGCGCGAAGGCGCCGTGGTGCTGGTCGATCCGGCCTCGGTGCCCTTCCTGGCGGGCTCGGAGGTCGATTTCGTGGACGATCTGATCGGCGCCTCGTTCCGGGTGGTCAATCCGAACGCCACCGCCTCCTGCGGCTGCGGCACCAGTTTTTCGATCTGATATCAGCGTGGCGCGGCGAACAGCGCCTTTGCGTTGCCGTTGGCGATCTGCTCGGCGATGACGGGCGACAGCTGCGCCAGCCAGGCGCGGTAGCCGGCCATGATTTCACCGTAGCTCGCCCAGCGCTCCGGCACCCAGGTGTCCGAGCCGAGCAAAAAACGATCCGGATAGCGTTCGAACAACACTCGCCATTCCGCCGTCAGTTTTCCGCCGCCATCGGTGATGCCGCTGCGATACGACAGCTCGCCCCATAGTTTCGGATATTTCGACAGCATCGCCGTGACGCGCTCGGCGGGCAGGCCAAAGCCGGTATGCGCCCAGATGATCTGTGCCTTCGGATTGTGCCGCATCAATATTTCGACCGCTTCGTCATCGGCATGGGCATGCAGATAGAGGCCGTTGGCGACGGCGAAATCGACCGTCTTTTTCACCCACTCATTTTCGGCCGACTTGCCCGACAGATGGAATTCGCCGATGCCGCGGTAATAGCCGCGCTTGAACTCGTCCTGCACGAGATCGAAAATAACGGGATCGCCGAACCAGCTCTGGATATCTGATCGGACGCGATAGGGCCGGATGAAGGGCACGACCTGCAGCCCGTCGGCCTTGGCGTCCATCAACGCATGCGTTCCGGTATTGGGGCGGGAGGTTGTGAGAATACCGGTGACGCGATGCTTTTTGAACAGCGCGAGCACCTCGTCGAGCTGATAATAAGGCTTCGGTTCCCAATTATAGTGCAGATGCGCGTCGAAGATTTCGATCGGCTCGGCCGCTTGAACCGCAGGCGCTGCGATCAAGGCCGCAGCAACCAGCAGCACGCGACCCAAGGCGAACCGCGCCGCCCGCCACCGCATTGCCCGGATCATTATTCGGCCGCGACCACGTGCGGCCGCTCGCCCTCGCCGCTCTCGTCGTGCTGCGGCTCGAGACGGCGCTTCAGGCGGCGATCGATGCGGTCGAGATAGATGTAGATCACCGGCGTGATGAACAGCGTCAACAACTGCGATACGCAGAGGCCACCGACCACGGCGACGCCGAGCGGCTGACGCAGTTCGGCGCCGGCGCCGGCCCCGATTGCAATCGGCAGCGTGCCGAAGATCGCGGCAAAGGTCGTCATCATGATCGGGCGGAACCGCAATAGCGCGGCTTCGCGGATCGCGTGTTCGGCGCTGAGGCCGACGCTACGCCGCTCCAGCGCGAAGTCGACCATCATGATGGCATTCTTCTTGACGATGCCGACCAGCATCACGATGCCGATCATCGCGATCACGGACAATTCCATGTTGAACAGCATCAAGGTCAGGATCGCGCCGATACCGGCCGACGGCAGGCCCGAGATGATGGTGATCGGATGGATGAAGCTCTCGTAGAGAATGCCGAGGATGACGAACGCTGCGAACACCGCCGCCAGAATCAGGACGCCCTGCCCGCGCAGCGAATCCTGGAACACCTGCGCCGTGCCGGCAAACCCCGTCGCGATGGTTGCCGGCAGATTCGAGCTCTGTTCAATTTTTGTGATCTCGTCGACCGCATAGCCCAGCGACGTACCCTGTGCGAGATTGAAGGAGATCGTCACCGCGGGCTGCTGTCCCTGATGATTGATCTGCAACGGACCGACCGTGGGCACCAGCTTGGCCACCGCCGAAAGCGGAATGGTCACGTTGTTTTGCGTCTTCATATAAAGCTTGGAGAGATCCGACGGATCGACGCGGAACTGCGGCTGCACTTCCAGGATGATCTGGTAGTCGTTCGACGGCATGTAGATGGTGCCGACCTGGCGCGCGCCGTACGCATTGTAGAGCTGGTTGCGAACCTGATCGACGGTGATGCCGTAGACCGCGGCCTTCTCGCGGTCGATATCGACGGTCATCTGCGGATTCTTGATGTAAAGGTCGGTGGTGACGTCGAGCAGTCCCGGCAGCTTGGCGATCCTGTCGCGCATCTCGGGCGCCAGCCGATAAAGCGACTCGGTATCACCGCTCTGCAAGGTGTATTGATACTGGCTCTTCGACGGCCGACCTCCGATATTCAGGTTCTGAATGCTCTGGAAGAAAGCCTGCATGCCCGGAATCTGCGTCGCCTTCTGGCGCAGCCGGCTAATCACCACCGGTGCCGCGTCGCGTTGCTTCTGCGGTTTCAGCGCGATGAACAGCCGGCCGTAATTCGCGGTGGGATTTGGCCCGCCGGAACCGACGGTGCTGTTGATGTAGTCGATTGCGGGATCCGACCTCAGCACTTCCACCAAGGCTTGCTGGCGCGCCTTCATCGCTTCGAACGACGTATCGGTGGCGGCCTCGGTTATACCCGTAAGGAAGCCGGTGTCCTCTTGCGGGAAGAAGCCCTTCGGCACGATCATATAGAGGTAGATGGTGCCGCCCAGGGTCGCCAGCGTGATGATCAGCATCAGCGCCTTGCGCGCCAGCACCCAGTCGAGCGCCCATTCGTAGCCGCGCAGCCACGATTCGAACATCGCCTCGAAAACGCGGAGAATGACGTTCGGCTTCTTGTTCGGGTCGTGCGCCCGCAACACGCGCGCGCACAGCATCGGCGTCAGGGTCAGCGAGACAAATCCGGATACGATGATCGCGACCGATATCGTCACCGCAAATTCGCGGAACACGCGGCCGACGATGCCCCCCATCAGCAGCACCGGGATGAACACCGCGATCAGCGAGAAGGTGATCGAGATGATCGTGAAGCCGATCTCGCGCGAGCCTTTCAGCGCGGCCTCGAACGGCCGCATGCCGTGCTCGATATGGCGGACGATATTTTCCAGCATGACGATGGCGTCGTCGACCACGAAACCGACCGACAGCGTCAGCGCCAGCAGCGTCATGTTGTTGATGGAGTAGTCGAGCGCATACATCACCGCGCAGGTTCCGAACAGCGAAATCGGAACCGCCAGCGCCGGGATGAAGGTGGCCGAGGCCGAACGCAGGAACAGGAAGATCACCAGGATGACCAGCCCAACCGCGATCAGCAGCGTCTCCTCGACATCGGCGACCGCCTGCCGCACCGAGATGGAGCGGTCCATCATCACCTGCATGGTCACAGAGGGCGGAATCGACGCCCGCAGGGACGGCAGTTTCGCCAGCACGCCATCCACCACGGCGACGGTATTGGCATCCGGCTGCTTCTGGATCGCCAGCACGATCGCCCGCTCATTGCCCAGCCAGGTCGCGATCTTGTCGTTCTCGACACTGTCGTAGATTTTGGCGACTTCATCGAGCTTGACCGGCGAACCGTTCCGCCACGCCACGACGACCTTGCTGTAATCGGCCGCCTTGTCCATCTGGCCCGAGGCCTGCAGCGCCACGTCCTGTTTCGGGCCGTTCAGGGTGCCGACCGGCGTCGACGAGTTGGCGCGCGATACCGCGGTCCGGATGTCATCGAGCGACAATCCCCGCGCCGCGGCGGCTTCGGGATCGGCCTGGACCCGAATCGCGAATTTCTGGGGGCCGTAGATCAGGACCTGCGCGACGCCGGGAAGCTGCGACAGCGCCTGCCCGATCGTGATGTCGCCGTACTCGTTGACCGTCGACAGCGGCAGCGTCGCCGACCCGAGCGAGACGAACAGCACCGGGAAGTCGGCCGGGTTCACTTTGCGGAAACTCGGCGGGATCGTCATTTCGATCGGCAGCCGGCGCTGCGCAATGGTCAGCGCGGTCTGCACATCGAGCGCCGCGGCATCGATATTGCGGTTGAGGTCGAACTGGATGGTGATGACGCTCGTGCCCTGCGACGAACTCGACGACATCGAGGAGATGCCGGCGATAGTCGACAGCTGGCGCTCGATGATGCCGGCGACCGAGGCCGCCATCGTGTCCGCGCTGGCGCCCGGCAGGGTCGCCGTCACGTTGATGGTCGGGAAGTCCACGCGTGGCAGCGCCGATACCGGCAGCAGGCGGAACCCGAACACGCCGAAGGCGATGATCGAGGCCGTGATCAACGTTGTCATCACGGGCCGGCGGATACACAGCTCGGAGAGCGTCATCGGCTATGCCCCGGCCTTGGGGGCCCGCGGCTCGACCCGCGATCCGTCTGACAGCAACAACTGACCGTCGACCACCACGCTCTCGCCGCCGGACAGTCCCTCGGAAATCACCGAAATGCCCTGGGCGGTGCGGTCGACCTTGACCGATTGCTTCTTGGCGACGCCGTCCTTGACCAGGAACACGTAATTGCCCTCCTGGCTGCGCTGGACGGCGACCGTCGGCACCACGACGGCGTCCTCGCTGCGAATCGTCAGCTTGGTCGCGACCAGGGTTCCCGGCCACAGGGTCTCATTCTCGTTGTTCATGATGCCGCGCACGGTGACCATGCCGGTGGTCGAATCCACGGTGTTCTCCACCATCGCGACCGCACCGCTTTCAGAGCGCTGATGGCCCGGGATCGTCGCCGTTACCCCGGATACCCCCTTCGCCATCGACTCGCGCAGATCGACCAGCACGCGCTGGGGCACGGCGAAAGCCACATAGACCGGCGCCATCTGGTTGATGACGGCGAGCGGCGTGAGATCGGCCGGCCGCACGAAATTTCCGACCTTCACATTGGCCGCGCTGATCCGGCCGGCGAACGGAGCGCGGATCAAAGTGTAGCTTTTCTGGACCTTCAGATTGTCGAGCGCCGCCTGGTCGGCCTTGATGGTGCCGATCAGGATGTCGGCGGCCGTCTTGGCGTTGTCGAGATTGACCTGCGTGGTGGCGCCCTTGCCAATCAGTTCCCCGTAGCGCTTGAGATCGCGTTGCGCCCCCTCGAGCTGGGCCTGATCCTTGGCCAGCGTACCCACGGCCTGCTCGATCTGGGCGTCGATCTGGCGCGCATCGAGCGTGAACAGCAGGTCGCCTTCGGCGACCTTGGCGCCGTCCTCGAAATGCACCGAAACGATGGTGGTCTCGACCCGCGATTTCAGCGCGACGCTGGAAATCGGCGTGACCATGCCGATCGCATCGACATCGACGGGTACGGATTTGCGTTCGGCCTTGGCCAGTTCCACCGAGACCACGCGGGGCCGCTGCGGCCCCTGGGCGCTGGCATTGCCACCCATCCACGACGATCGGGTTGTATAGGCGGCCGCGGCGGCGATGCCGATAATGCCGGCAAAAAGTAATAAGCTACGCTTTTTCATATTTTTCACGTCCGTCGGCGCGCAAAGGAGGGGACAGTTGGTTCCCCGCCCTTGACGGCGACTTTTACGCCTTATTTCTAGATGGTTACCACAGGCTCGCGGCACATGGTATGCCACTGAAGCGAAAATGTGTGGTCACAATCCGGGCTTTTGCAATGCGTATTGCTACGTGGAACGTCAATTCGATCCGGCAGCGGATCGATCATCTCCTGACCTGGCTGAAGGATTGTTCGCCCGACGTCGTCTGCCTGCAGGAAATCAAATGCATGGACGACGCGTTTCCGCGGCTGGAGATCGAGGCACTCGGCTACAACGTCGTCACCCACGGCCAGAAGACGTTCAATGGCGTCGCGCTGCTGTCCAAGCTGCCGTTCGACGAGACCAAATCGGGCCTCGCCGGCGACGACGAGGACGTCCATGCCCGTTTCCTGGAAGGCTTGGTGCCCCTGAAAAAGGGCGTGCTGCGCATCGCCTGCCTTTACCTGCCCAATGGCAACCCTGCGGATTCGGACAAATACCCCTACAAACTCAAATGGATGTCGCGGCTTCTTGAATACTCGAAGGAGCGGCTTAAAGCGGAAGAGCCGCTGATCCTGGCGGGCGATTTCAACGTCATCCCCGCCGCCGCCGACGTCTACAACCCCGCCGCGTGGGCCAATGACGCGTTGTTCCGCCCGGCCACCCGTGAGGCCTTTCAATCGCTGCTCGGGCTCGGCCTGACCGACGCGCTGCGCGCGGTGAACGATTCCCCGGGCCAGTACACGTTCTGGGACTACCAGGCCGGGGCCTGGCAGAAGAACTGGGGCATCCGGATCGACCATCTGCTGCTGTCGCCGCAGGCCAGCGACCGGCTGACCAATGTCGGGATCGACAGCTACGTGCGGGCCTGGGAGAAGCCGTCGGACCACGTGCCGGTCTGGGCCGATCTCGATCTCGAAATGGCGTAAGCCGCTTACCCATACGTATCGGCCGCCGTCAGGCGACCCGCGGCCCGCTCGCACGCCGGCAGGAATCAGTCCTTGCGGCCCTGCACCCAGTGCTCGAGCATCTGCAGCGCCATGGCGCGGTCGTCTTCCGACGCCTTGGTGATCGCCCGGTTGTAGCTTTCCTTGATCCAGACCTCGTCGGCGGTGGCGCTGTCGCGCGCCAGCGTCAGCCACATCAGCCCGCGCGCCCGCTGCGGCGGCAGCCGGTCGCCGTTGAACAGCATCTGGCCGAGCAAGGCCTGCGCCTGATGCTGGCCCTTCTGGGCGGCGAGACCGAGCCAGCGCGCGCCGTAGCGGAAATCGTCCCGCGAGGCGTCGGGGGTCTTCAAATAAAGCCGCGCCAGATCGTATTGCGCGTCCGCATTGCCAAAATAGGACGCGGCATAGGAGAACATCTCCCGCGCCCGCTCCCGGTCGACCTTGACCTTCGAATTGGGAATGCCGTTGAGGTAATAGCGCCCAAGCGCCACGAAGGCGTTGGCGACGATCGCCGCCTGCGGCGCCGACGGGGAGTCCTCGGCATGCTGGTTGGCGATGCGGCTGAAATATTCGAACGCCCGCAGATCGTCCTGGGTAACGCCGTCGCCATCGGCATACATCCGTCCCAGCTTCCACTGGGCCACGGGATGACCGTCTTCGGCGGCATATTGCAGGGAGCTCAGCGACGTCGAGGTCGCCGCGGCAGCCGCGGTCGCTGGCGGAACCGCCTTTTTCAGGGCCGTGCCACCCAAGCCACCGCCCAAACTTTGGCCGTTCAATACTTGACTGTTCAATACCTGGGCCGCGGGCTGGGAAACCACCGGAAGGGCGGCATCTTTCGGATTTACCGGCGCACCATCGAATGCGAATCCAGGACCGGCCACCGGCGCGGCCCCTAACATCAACGCAAAAACGATACGCCTAGATGTCCGCATCACACTGGTTCTCGTGCGCACCACCCGGATGGGAAACAGCGCCATCCAACGCCAGCCCAATCCGCAGGGCCTATTCCACAGCGCACCCGACGAGCAGTTAGTCGCGCGAGGCCGCCATTTGGTCTCATGTTCGGCGGGTCCGGCGTCGGTCACCTTTTCGTTAAGACTCCCGACATCGGCGCCGCCGGCGGTCCGCACCAAATCCGGATGCGAATCCCGCTTCCCGCTCGTGAGGTTTTCGGTGATCGTCGGGCCCATGACGGTGAGGCAATTCCCGTCCCGCTGGCCATTTTCGAGCAGCGTCTTCATCAGAAGCGATATGACGCCTGTTTCCCGCAGGTCTTTGGCAACATAACGGCCGGCCGGGTTCAAACCCGCGGCGCACGGAGTCTTTTTGAAGATTTCCCCTGAATCAAATTTGTTCGCTGACAGGTGCGGTGCAGCATCGGTCGCTTCGCCGGTGGCCGCGACATCCGCGGCACTGAACGAGGGCACGGCACGCGCGAGGCCCACCGTCCCGTGACGGCTCGGCACCCTGCCCTTGATGTTGCTCCTGGCGTCCATCGCGAACCTGTTTCCCCAGCCGCCTCGTCTTCGCGAGCGCCGTGGCCATCAGCCTACGCAGATCATTTCATGGAGGGGTGTGGCTAAAAAGCGGCGCATGCAAGTGCGGGCTGTGAAAACGGTTAAATGCCCCAGAACTGTTGCGGTCACGCAACAATCGTGGCGTGACGGCAACGATCGACAGCCCAATTTGCGCAGGTCGTGGAACCAAAATCATGCCACCCGTGCCTTTTCCCGCTCGGCTCGCCTACTTGCCGCACCGGCCACAACCGGCAACCGGTCGATGGCCCTGAGTCCCGGCCGCTTGCGCCATTTGATCTCGGACGGATCAACGGCAAGCGCCAGTCCCGGCCAGCGCCGCAACAGCGATTTGAGGGCGCACCGGCCTTCAATGCGGGCTAGCTGATGGCCGAGGCAGAAATGAATCCCGGTGCCGAAGGCGATGTGGCGGTTCGGCTTGCGCTGCAAATCGAGCCGCTCGGGGTGCGGATTGGCCAGGGGATCCATGTTGGCGGCCGCCAGCATCGGCATGACCTTGTCGCCTTTCTTCACGGTGACGCCGCCGAGGTCGACATCGCGGCGCACATAGCGCGGCTTGGTGAATTGCACCGGCGTGATGAAGCGCAGAAACTCCTCGACCGCCAGATCCAGCCTGTGGTCATCTTCGCGCAGCCAGTCGCGCAGATCCGGGTTCTTCAACAGTTCGAGCACCGAGCCGCTGATCAGGTGCGTCGTGGTCTCGTGGCCGGCGAACAGCAGCAGGAACACCATCGACACGATCTCGCTGCGGCTGATTTTCCCGCCATCCTTCTCGACGCGCACGATCTCGGCGATCAATCCCTGCCCGCCCTGCCGGCGCACGGTTTCCAGATGCGCTTCGATATAGCGCCGCATCGAAAAAATCTTCGGTAGCATGCCAAGGAAGCCGAGCGCGCCGCTGAAGCGGGTGAAGCCGCTGGCCCATTCCGTGAATTTTGCGCGGTCGGCCAGCGGCAGCCCGAGCAGTTCGCAAATCACCGACAGCGGCAATTTGCGGGCGAAGCGCTCGACGAGACCGGCCGGACTTCCTTCGGCAAACAATTCATCGGCGAGCGCGTCGCCGATCGCCTGGATATGCGGCTCCATGTCGAGCACGGCGCGACGTCGGAACGCTTCGTCGACGATGTCGCGCAGCCGCTTGTGGTCGGGCTCGTCCATCGACAGCATGCTGTTGGCCAGCGTGCGCACGATTCCCGGCATCCACCATTGCAGGCCGGCGACATTGCCGTCCTCGCGGCGGATGGTGAAAATGTCGGTGTCCTTCAAGACCTGATCGGCCAGCGCCTGGGTGGTCGTGGCCCAGACCTTGCCGATGATCGGGAACCGCACCTCGACGACCGGACCCATGCGACGCAGATTCTCGATCGCGGCGGCGGGGTTGCGAAAGAACTCCTGGCTGGTGAGGTCTGCCTGCAAGGTCATGGGCTGTTCCTTCGCTCAGTTCCGGGAGCTGAATATGAGATCGTGCGGCTGGAATTCCAGATGCTGCAACAGTCACAATTCGGCGCCCCGGCCTCGAGCCGGAACGACGAAAACCATGACTTCGCATTCTCGCGACGCAGTGCGCCCGAGCTTTGCCAGAAATTTCCCGCCCTCTCAAAACGGAGGGCACAGGGAAGACCGGGTGCGCGCTGCACCCGCGGTCTCGTGTGCAATGTGCACTAAAAAATGCGCACACGAGCATACAGGGCAGCGGTGAACACCCGGCCTTCCCTGCGCAATGGCTTTACGGCTTATAACGAGCTCTCCCCGGAGAACGGCTCTTTTGCCTCCGTTGCGCCCTGGGAAGTCGAACGCCCCCAGGAGCATGGACGCCAGCAACGCGGCGTCAGGACCACACGTCTTTGCCGTACGCTTCGGCCGCGCTCGTCAGGCGACAACCTCCGCGTCCATCGCTCCCCGCCCCTCGTTGTGACGATGGCCAACGCCCCTCTGAGCAGGACGGGATGGCGGGAAATATGCCGCTGATTTTTGTTTCTGTAAATACGAAATATTTTTTATTTGGGGCTTGACATTGCTTCTGCCAATCAGAAGTGGTTTACCCGTCCCCCCGGCCTTCGACCAGGAACGGCTGCCAAGCCGACATGGCCAGATATAGCGTCCGTCAATCGGGTGATCGGACATCACCCGATTGGGTGTCCCGCTTCTGCAACGATTGCCCTCCAAGTTCAGAACTCGCGTGTGTCAGAGTATCGCAGACCGGGGCACCCTTCTAAGGTGAATGAAGCTCCCGGAATCGGAACTGGCTTGGAAGGGGCGCGGCGATGTTTTCGCCGCGAAGGAAATGATAATTTTAGGTCGCTACGCCGCTTTTGTTGCGCAAACGCTTCATTGTGGGGCTGTTCAGGCAGGAACGAAAAAGGCCGGGCCGAGTTTTCTCTTGGGCACGGCCCTATCTCTCGCCACCGCTTTCGCGATTGTGCTGCTGACCGGCGAGGCGACTCTGGCCGATTGCACTCCGCAAGCGGCAAATGGCGTGACGGCGACTTGCAGTGGCAACACGATCAATCAGGGCGCCGACGTTCCCGGCTCCAGTGCCAGCTTCTGGGGCTACGGTACTTCCAACCTGACCGGTGTCACGGTCACGGTCACGGTCAATAACAACGCCTCGGTCACCGGTACTGTTTCCGGGATCAATCTTGCCGACGCTATCGTGATCAACAACGCCGGCGCCACCATCAGCGGCTCCTTTTACGGCGTTGACGCCACAACCACCTTTGCTCATGTCACCAATTCCGGCAGCATCATCGCCACCACCTTCGCTGGGGTCCACGCTTTCATCAACGCGACGGTAATCAACAACGCCGGCGGTAGTATCACGGGGCCGGCCGGTGTCGTTGCAGAGACAGGCACTGCCAACGTCACCAACTTTGGCAGCATCACGGGCGATACGACTGCCAACCCCGGCATCTACGGTTCTGCCGGCGCAACGGTCATCAACCATGCCGGCGCCACCATCGTCGGTGGCGCGTATGGCGTTCGCGGCAACAACGGCCTCGTCGCGGTCACAAACTCCGGCAGCATTTCCGCCACCGACGCCAACAGCTACGGCATCATTGCTCTCAACAACGCGACCGTCACCGTGACGAACAATGCTGGCGCGATCGTCACCGGCGGCATTTTGGGAATTCGCGCCGACGGTTTCGCGGATATTACCAACTCGGGCAACGTCAGCGGCACCTTCTCCGCCTCCACGGGCATTGTTGCCACTCGACTGACGTTGATCAACAATGCCGGTGGCAGCATAACGGGCCTCGATTACGGAGTTCGTGCCGGCGGCGGGTCTTCGGTTTTCAACGCCGGAACGATCTCCGGCGGCATCGCGGCGCTACTGTTCAGCGGCGCCGGCAACACGCTGACGCTGGGGCCGGGTTCGGTGATCTCGGGTAATGTGCAGAACCTCGCCGGCGCTTACACGTTCCAGCTCGGCGGCATCGGAGCGGCGACGTTCGATGTCAGCAGGCTCGGCCCACAGTATCAAGACGTCGCCACCTTCAATAAGATCAACAACTCGGTGTGGACGCTGACCGGCACGAGTACTTACGCCGGTCCCATCAACGTCAACGGCGGCACGCTCAGCGTCGACGGCAACATTGCTTCCGCCAGCTCCGTCACAGTCAATACGGGCGGCACGCTCGGCGGCAACGGCACCGTCGGCACCACCACGGTCAATGCCGGCGGCGCGCTGGCGCCCGGTAATTCGATCGGCCTGTTGACGGTGCAGGGCAGCCTCACTTTCGCGGCGGCGTCGAGCTACATGATCGAAGTCTCGCCCGCCAATGCCGATCGCACCAACGTGACCGGAACGGCCAACCTCGGGGGTGCGACGGTCCGTGCCAGCTTTTCGGCGGGCAGCTACGTCGCGAAGCAATACACCATCCTCAATGCGGCCGGTGGCCTCGGCGGCACCACATTCGGATCAATGGTCAATACGAATCTGCCTTCCACCATCACGCCGAGCCTGAGTTACGACAGCAACAATGCCTATCTCAACATCGCCATCAGCTTCGCAGTGCCGGCCGGCCTCAATCAGAACCAACAGGCGGCCGGCAACGCGCTGATCAATTCAACACGACCGGCGGAATCCCGCTGATGTTCGGCACGCTGACGCCGGCCGGATTGACGCAAGTCTCTGGCGAGACGGCGACCGGATCGCAGCAGACCACCTTTGGCGCCATGAACCAGTTCATGGGCGTGATGACGGACCCGTTCGTTGCCGGCCGCGGCGATCCGGTCGGCGCTGGCGGAAGTCCGAATGCGTATGCGGATGAGCGCATGGCCTACGCCGCCAAACGCAAGCCCAATGATGCGCTGGCGGCGATCTACACCAAGGCGCCGCCGGCGCCCGTGTTCGAACAGCGCTGGAACGTGTGGGCCGCGGGCTTCGGCGGGTCGCAGACTACGGACGGCAACACGGCCGCCGGATCGAACGGCACGCGCAGCAGCATCTATGGCGTGGCGGCTGGTGCCGACTATCGCCTCTCGCCGAATACGCTGGCGGGATTTGCGCTGGCCGGCGGCGGGACGAATTTCAGCGTCAACGGATTTGGCTCGGGCCGCTCGGACCTGTTCCAGGCCGGCGCGTTCATCCGGCACACGATCGGCGCGGCGTATCTGTCGGGCGCCCTCGCCTATGGCTGGCAGGACATCACGACAGACCGCACCGTGACCGTTGCCGGCATCGATCGCCTGCGTGCGCAGTTCAACGCCAACGCGTGGTCAGGCCGTGTCGAAGGCGGCTATCGCTTCGTATCCCAGGGCTTTGGCTGGACGCCTTATGCCGCGGGCCAGTTCACCACCTTCGATCTTCCGGCCTATGCCGAACAGGCGATCGTCGGCGTCAACACCTTTGCGTTGAGTTACGCCTCCAAGAGCGTGACCGACACGCGCAGCGAGCTCGGCCTACGCACCGACAAATCATTCGCGGTGCAAGACGGCATCTTCACGCTGCGCGGCCGTGCTGCCTGGGCGCACGACTTCAATAGCGATCGAGCCGCATCCGCGACGTTCCAAACGCTGCCGGGTGCATCCTTCGTCGTCAACGGCGCACGACAAGCTTCCGACGCCGCGCTCGTAACCGGCTCTGCCGAAATGAAATGGATCAACGGCTGGTCGGTCGCCGGCACCTTCGAAGGCGAGTTCTCCGACGTCACCCGCAGCTACGCCGGCAAGGGCGTGGTGCGCTACGCGTGGTAATCGGAGCCCGCCCGCTTCAATCGTTGGGGTTTGACCACCGCCTGAATATCGGATTGCACCGCAATCTCGCCACATTGTCTGGTCTTGCTGCAATAGATCAGTATCGCGTCGACACCTGCGAATTGCAGTCGAGTTTCCGATGCGGGTTCCAACGCGTTCCGGTTCCATCAGCCGTTGCGTTTCTCCTGTGCTGTTGCCCTGCCGCGACAATCGGTTAATCAACCCTGTGCTAGCTTTTTGACGGCTCAGGCCGCACGCGCAAATGCGATTTCTTGGTTTGTGACTCTTGGGGAGCACCATGGAATGAACCGCTGCATGCGTTCGCTGTCCTGTCTTCTCACCGCATCCGCGCTTGCCCTGTTCGCGACGGAAGCGACCGCGAAGACTCATCCGAAGCCACAGCCCTCCAAACAACGGCCAGCCAAAACGCTGGATGCGAAGAAGCCGCAGGCTGCGAAGAAGGAGGCTTCTTCTCAACGCAAGGCGGTTGCCGGGAAAACCCGGCACGCCAGGCTGGCAAATGCGAAAAAGAAATCAAAGCAGGCGAAGGATGCGCCTCCCGCCAAGGAAGTGGCCAAGGACATCGTCAAGGAAGCCGTCAAGGACGGCCCGCCGCCGCTGAGCGGCGATCTGGCGCTGGTCAAGCAAGCGATCGATCTGGCGCGCAGGGGCAAGACCGAGGACGCGACCGCCACGCGCAACAGGATCACGGACCCGGCCGGACAAAAACTCGTCGAATGGTTCATTCTGCGCCACTCCGAGACATCAGCGAATTTCAGCCGCTACGCCGCCTTCATCGCCGCCAATCCGGAATGGCCGAGTGCCGCGCAATTGCGCCGCCGCGCCGAGGCCCGGCTGTGGCAGGAACGCGGCGATGCCGCCAAGGTGCGCGGTTTCACGGGCGATCAGCCGATCAGCGCCCGGGGCAAACTCGCGCTCGCGCGCGTCAGGCTGAATGAAGGGGACCGTGACGGCGCCGGCCAACTGGTGCGCGACGCGTGGCGATCGGACGAACTGTCGGACCGCGTCGAGGCCGAGGTGCTGGAGTCCTTCCGTGACCTCCTCACCCCCTACGACCACCGCGCGCGGATGGACAAGCGGATCGGCGCCAAGGATCTCGCCGGCGCCCGGCGCGCCGCCAAACTGCTCGGCGACGACGGGCTTGCGATCGTCAAGGCCTGCGGCGCGGTCCGCGGTAAATCGGACAGTGCCAAGAGCGCGCTGGACGACGTCACGCCCGAGGCGCGGGCCGATCTCGGCTACACGCTGTGCCGCATGCAGTGGATGCTGGCGCAGAACCGGATCGACGACGCCGCGCGCGAGGTGATGGCGGCCTCGCCGGACACGATGGCGGAACAGGACACCGATCAATGGTGGCGGGAGCGGCGCACCCTCGCCCGCAAGCTGCTCGACCAGGGCAAATTCCTCACCGCCTATCAGGTGGTCCAGCCGGCCGCGCTACCGGCGAATGAATATTACCGGTCCGACTATTACTTCATGTGCGGCTGGATCGCGTTGCGCTATCTCGACGAACCCGTCAGTGCGCGGGAGTATTTCTCCCATATCCAGGAAGGACAAACCAACCCGACCGTGCTGTCGCGGGCGCATTACTGGCAGGGACGCGCCGCCGAAGCCCTCGGCGACACCGACGGCGCACGCGCCTCTTACGAGGCCGCCGCGCGATACCCGACCGCCTATTACGGCCAGCTCGCGCATGCCAGGCTCGGCCGCGACAAGGACAGGATAGAACTGCGCACGCCCTCGCCTGCGCTCGCATCGGCCGGCGCGCCGGCCGCGGATGAGCGCGTGCGCGCCGCCGACATGCTCTACGAGATCGGCGAACGGGACGTGGTACTGTATTTCGCCACCGATCTCGGCGAACAGAGCAAGGACGTGGGCCTGCTCGAAGCGCTCGGCGATCTCACCAGCCGCCGCAACGATGCCCGTGCGATGCTGCAGATCGGAAAGCCCGCGCTCGGCCGCGGCTTGCCCCTCGATCATTTCGCCTTTCCGACCATCGGCATCCCGCCGCACAAGCAGATCGCGCCCGAAATCGAACACGGCATGATCTATTCGGTGGCGCGCACCGAGAGCGCGTTCGACCAGCGCGACAAGTCGCATGCCATGGCGGTCGGGCTGATGCAGGTCACGCCGGAAGCGGGCAAGGACACGGCAAAACGCTTCGGCGTCAAATATGACTGGCAACGAATGGTTTCCGATCCCGTCTACAATACCCAGATGGGCGCCGGCGAACTCAGCGCGCTGCTCAGCGAATACAAGGGTTCGCACATCATGACCTTCGCCGGCTACAATGCCGGCCGCGGCCGGGTTCGCGACTGGCTCAAGGCCTATGGCGATCCCCGCGATCCCAAGGTCGATGCGGTCGACTGGGTCGAGCGCATCCCGTTCTCCGAGACGCGCAACTACGTCCAGCGCGTGATCGAGAATCTGGCGGTTTATCGCGTGCGGTTCGAGAGCGGGACGGCAGTGGCGGCGAAGAACGAGCAGCGCGTCGTGACCAAGGAGACGAACGCGGCACCGGCAACCGCGGCGAACGCTGCGGCGGCCGGCCCGTAAATCGCGGCGGCCTGAGCATGATCCGGAAAGGTGTGAAGCGGTTTTCCGAAACGATCATGCTCAAAAAAACGAACCAAAGCGCGATGACGGTTCAACCCAATCTCATCGCGCTTCAGCGTCACCATGCAACCTGCGACAGTCTACGGCCTGCGGGCGAAGCGGCGCGCGGCAGCCGCCAATTCACGAACCTGCCGATGGGCGGCTCGGCGCGCGAACGCTCTGGCGCCCCGCCGTCGCGACCGCTTGAATGCGCGTGACGAAACCGAGGGAGTCCGCAATCTCTTTTGCCAGGGTGCTGTCCAGCGGCGCCGACAGGTCGGGAGGCGTGATCTGGAGCCACGCGCCGGCCACCTGGGGAGCGGCAATGCGGAAGACATATGTGCCGCCCATCGCATAGCTGCCCGCGCTCTTGGTACTTGAGCTCGAAGACTGGGTGCTGGAAATGCTGAAGCACAGAAAACCGCCTCCCTCCTGCGAGTTCTGCTGCGACTGCTGATCCAGCGCATCCGTTTGGCTGGCGATCATTTTCATCTTGATGGTCACGTCCTTCACCAGCAGCAAGGCCACCGGATAGGCCGGGAACGGTCCTTCGTTGATGGCCTCGGTGGCCGCTGCCGCGGCTCCGGGTGTCGCCCCGCCGCCCAGGGTGGTTGCAACCAGGATGTCACGTGTCCAGCCTGACGTTCCCGGCGCGGGGGTCGTCAATGGCGAGGTGCTGACACGGTAATAGCTGCTCGACAGATTGAACAACTCGGGATGCATCCATGGGCGTTCGATCAACACCTTGGTTGCAAGCATGCCAATCTTAATGCTGGACGACGCATCCATGTATTGGCTCGCGAATGCCGACGACATCGAGGTGCTCTCGCCGCCGGCGCTGCCGAAGAACAGGTCCACGCTCCAGTCGAACTGGGAAAACGCCGTCGACGTGGTCGAGGCCGTCTGCATCGAGGTTGAATCGATATCGATGACGACGCTTTCCCAGCGCTGATCGAGCAGCGAGTCCGCCGTACTGGGCATGCTTGGATCGGGGATTGCGACGCCAGTGACGCCCGCCGGGCCGACGCCTGCGAGCTGCAGCGTCTTGATCGAAGACGACTGAACGTTGGCAACCTGCTGCTGCAGGATGGTCAGTTGGGCCGTCAATCGATCGATGACGGGCGTGATGATCGCACGTAGACCCTCGCCTGCCTTCGAATGCAGGAGTGCGGTCGCCTTGCGGCCGAGTTCGACGCCGGCCGAGACCATGCTCGAATTGGCGCCGATGAGGTTATTCTGCGCGGTGCCGAGCTCGGTCGCGATCTTGGTATAGTCGGCGGTCGAAAGAGGTTTCGACGTCGTACCATTTTGCTTGTCCAGTTCCGTCAGCAGATTGTTGGCGCCGTCCGTATTGCCTTGCGTGGTGCCGGCCTTGTACTGACTGTAGACCTTGACCGCCGTGACCGCGTTATTCGTGTAGGTCGTGAGCAGGTTGTTGATTGCCGACGTGTAGCTGGTCGACGCCTGGTTGAAGGCATCGAGGGCGGCCTGAATCTCGGCCCGCGAACCCGCTGGAATCTGGGCCAGGACCGCGTTCCAGCCGAATATCTGTTGCTGGAGAACAGCGATTGCCTGATCCAGCGAAGCCTGCTGCGCGTCGGGCGCGGCCAGCAGGTCGATGAAGGTCGTCGAAGATACGAGTTCGACGCCCCAATCGGCCGGCACCGCCTGCGACACGACATACTGGTCGCCGATCTGTGGAGGTATCGGTACGGTGGCGTTTGTCAGGTCATTTCTGGCGCGCAACAGCGCCGCCGCCTCCTGGGTCGACAGGATTGCAATCGCGTCCTGGAACGCGTTCAACGGAAATTCGGCCACCAGCCGGTCATAGGCCGCGTTGATGGCGTCGATTTGCGGCTGCGCCGTGATGCCGTACCAGACGACATATGCTTCCCACCAGTTCGGATTCCCCGATGCCTGCAAGGTGGCCAATTGCTGAGCTTGCAAGTCGGCCCATGCCTGACGTTTCGAGGTCCAGATGCCATCCAGGTAATTGAACTGGTCGATGAGCGTCATCGTGACCATCTTGCCGTCGATGCTCATCTGCGTCGTCTGGTTCAGGCGATCGCGAAGCGTCGTCTGAAGCTGCAGCAGCGCCGCGTTCGGGACCGGCCCGTAACGTTCGATGGCCTGCGCATACCGGTCCGAAACCCGGGTGCCGTCCGGCTGGGTGACGGTAGCCACCGGATAGTATTGATCGAACAGCAGGGACTGCGCGATGCTGGTCAGCACCGGCACCGGCCCCGATGAATCGGGATCGGCAAAGGACGACGGATCCAGGATCGTTCCGGGCCAAACCAGCGAAAAAACCTGACTTGGATTCGTATTTCCGAAAACGGCAACAAACGCGTTGTACAACGTATCGACCGGCGAGAGCGAGGCCGACCCGGCGTTGACGTCAGCATCCTGGATCGAAGGCGAGCCCGAGCTTGCGATGGTCTGGTCGACGCGGACTGCGCGAGTCTTTTTCGCGGCCATCAAAATCACCTTTGATCGAAATTTCTGTTTCAAACAACCTAGAATAATAATAAACCTTTAGTCGAGTCAACCGAACGACCAATCTCAAGCTGTATCAGGAATCGCCATGAGGCCCGGACAGTGATGCGTTCAAAAAGCTCGAACGATTGACGAGGCTGGCCTGTGCCGGCTCCGGATCGCGCGGGCGCCAGGCGGAGAAACAACCATGGACTCACAGCAAGCGATCGAAATCCTGCAGCAGGTCATCGTGTGGGATCGAGGTGCGCTCGATACCGTTACTTTCTTCCTCGACATGAATCCCGCGGTGAAGGGCGGTTGGGAGGGCTGGCTGCAGGTAACCTACGCGCGCTGGGCACTCGATTCCGTTCTGAAAGGCGGAAACTTCGAGCGCGAGGTCGCGTTCCCCGAAACGACAAATTACTGCGACCTGAAGTTCACGCCGGCGCGCGGCGCGAACGTATGGCTCGAATTGAAGACGCAGCGGTACTTCGGATATAAAAACACCGTGTATGAATTCGAGGGCGACCTCTTGAAGATTCAGGGCCTCTCCACCGAATTTCGCAAGAACAACGTGGTCGTGGCCGCGGCCGTTTTCGGAGCACTCAGCGACATCGACCGCACAATGCTCAGCGATTTACGGAACAAGGTAAAGAGCGGCAGCATGACCTACTTGTTGTTTACGGGCAAAGCCTCGGACTACTGGCGCGACGTCACCAAAGACATCGTCAACACGAAACTGGAGGCCAGCCAGTTGCTGCTGGCGACATTCAAGGCGTCCTGACCGAGCCCACGCCGCGGCGCCCGCGGCCATCCTTCGAGACGCGCTTCGCGCTCCTCAGGATGACGTCCATTTGCTTGGCGGCCTTTTGAGAAGCCCCCTTCTCAATCCACCTTCACGTTCGCGGCCTTGATCATCGGCCACCATTTGGCGATTTCGGCCTTCTGCCAGTCGCCCAGCGCCTGCGGCGATTGCTTGTCCTTTGACGGCATCTGGAGGCCCAGATTTTCGAGTTGCTTGCGCACCGCCGGATCGTTCAGTGCGTCGACCGCGGCGGCGTTGAGTTTGGCGACGATCTCCTTGGGCGTATCCTTCGGCACCCACAGACCGGACCACAGCGTCATGAAGAAGCCGGGGACGCCCGCCTCGTCGGCGGTCGGAATGTCGGGCGCCGATTCTGCGCGCCTGGAATCGGTGACGGCATAGGCGCGGATGTTGCCGGCGCGGATTTGCGTGATCGAATTGGAGAGCTGATCGACGATCAGATCGATCTGGCCGGCGACGAGGTCGTTCATCGCGGGACCCGTGCCGCGATACGGCACGTATTGCAGCTTGATGCCGGTGATGTTCTCAAGATAGAGCCCGGCAATGTGGCTGCCGGAACCCGCGCCGGCGGTGCCGGCGGTGGCGGGCTCAGGGCGCGTCTTCAACCACTCCAGAAACTCCTTGAGCGATTTCGCAGGGACCGCGTTCTTGCTGACGATCACCATGGGATTACTCGGCAGCAGCGCCACCGGCTCCAGATCGGTGACGAGGTCATAGCCGAGCTTGTAGATCG
Organism: Hyphomicrobiales bacterium; assembly: GCA_017305715.1. GTDB lineage: Bacteria > Pseudomonadota > Alphaproteobacteria > Rhizobiales > Xanthobacteraceae > Bradyrhizobium. The sequence goes on from JAFKKG010000022.1 coordinate 53,411, forward strand.
CGCCGTTGGCCACATGGGTGCCGAGATGGCCGAAGCTGATTGTGTAGCCGTCGGGGGCTGAGCGCACCGCGCGGCCGACGCCGATCGAGCCGGCCGCCCCGGTCACGTTCTCGACCAGCACCGCCTCGCCGAGCGCAAGCTTCATCCGCTCGCCCAGGATCCGCGCCATGGCATCCGACGGTCCGCCGGCCGAGAACGGCACGATGATGGTGATGGGCCGCGACGGAAAATTCTGCGCGACCGCGACGCCGGTGAACGACAATACCGCTAGTGCCGCAAGAACGAATTTTCGCATCATGCCCTCCCCCAAATGTCCTGGTATCGTCATTGCGAGGCGCGAAGCGACGAAGCAATCCATGCTTTCGATGCCGCGTTATGGATTGCCTCGCTTCGCTCGCAATGACGGCCTATGGCTTTCGCACCGCTTAGAGTTTCGCGTAGTCGATTGGCTTGTGGCGATCGAGCGTGCGCGTCACCGGCGGCAACGGGTATTTAAGCCCAGTCGCGCAATTGAACAGCATCACGCGATCGTTTTTCGTGACGCGGCCGTCACTGAGGCTCTCCTTGTAGGCCGCATAGGTCGCAGCCCCTTCCGGACACAACAGCAAGCCTTCCTCGCGCGCGACTTCGTTCAGCGCAGCAGAAATCTTCTCGTCATCGACCGCAATCGCAAATCCCTTGCTCTCGCGGACCGCGCGCAGGATCAGAAAATCCCCGACCGCCTGCGGCACGCGGATGCCGGACGCGATGGTATGCGCATCTTCCCAGCGCGGCGCGTGCTCGACCCCTGAGTCAAAGGCCCGCACCATCGGCGCGCAGCCGGACGCCTGCACCGCCACCATGCGCGGCCGCTTCGCGCCGATGAAGCCGATCGCTTCCAGCTCGGCGAACGCCTTCCACATCCCGATCAGGCCGGTGCCGCCGCCGGTCGGATAGAAGATCACATCGGGCACTTCCCAGCCGAGCTGTTCGGCAAGCTCCAGCCCCATCGTCTTCTTGCCTTCGATCCGGTAGGGCTCCTTCAGCGTCGAGGTGTCGAACCAACCGGCTTTCGCCTTGCCTTCGCCGACGATCTTGCCGCAATCGTCGATCAGGCCGTTGACGCGGTAAACCGTGGCACCCTGCAGCTCGATCTCGCTGACATTCACTTCCGGCGTATCGGCCGGGCAGAAGATCGTGGTCTTGATGCCGCAGGAAGTCGCGTAGGCGGCGAGCGCCGCACCGGCATTGCCATTGGTCGGCATCGCCATGTGCTTGATGCCGAGCGCCTTGCCCATCGACACCGCCATCACGAGGCCGCGCGCCTTGAACGATCCGGTCGGCAGCCGGCCTTCATCCTTCACGATGATCTCGCCGCCGCCGAGCTTCTTGCCGAGCTTCGGCAGCCGGATCAGCGGCGTCGTGACTTCGCCGAGACTGACGATATCAGAGACCTTGCGCACCGGCAGCATCTCGCGGTAGCGCCACATATCGGCCGGACGCTGCGCCAGCGCGTCTTTTGTCAAAGCCTTCTTCACGCCGGCGAGGTCATAGCGCACCAAAAGTGGCTTGTTGGCCTTCGACAGATTGTGGATCTGGTCGGCGGGATAGTGATCGCCCTCCATCGCGCATTCGAGATGGGTCACGAATGTCGGGCGCTCGATGGTGAGGTTGTCGTTGTCTTTCACGGGCGTTTCTTTCTTGTTTCTTAGAGCAATTGTTGACTGCCAGACCCGTCACCCTGAGGTGGCCGCTTCTTCAGCGGTCCTCGAAGGGCGACGAGCCCCGCTGTTGGATCCGGGCCGTTCATCCTGCGAGGCTCGCCGAAGCGGCGAGCACCTCAGGATGACGGGACCCATTCGTCGTTCTAGATATTCAGCACCTTGCCATACGCATCCAGCACCGCTTCCTTCATCATTTCGGACAGCGTCGGATGCGGGAACACGGTGTGCATCAGTTCCTCTTCCGTCGTCTCCAGATTCATCGCCACGACATAGCCCTGGATCAGTTCGGTGACCTCCGCGCCGATCATGTGCGCGCCGAGCAATTGTCCGGTCTTCTTGTCGAAGATCACCTTGACCAGGCCCTGGTCCTCGCCGAGCGCGATCGCCTTGCCGTTGCCGACGAACGGAAAACGCCCGACGCGGATTTCGCGGCCGCCTTCCTTTGCCTTGGCTTCCGTCAGGCCGACGGAGGCGACCTGCGGATGGCAGTAGGTGCAGCCGGGAATAAGGTTCTTGTCCATGGCATGCGGATGCAGGCCCTTGATCGCCTCGATGCACACCACGCCCTCATGCTCGGCCTTGTGCGCCAGCATCGGCGGACCGGCGACGTCGCCGATGGCGTAGATGCCGGGCACATTGGTCTTGCCGTAGCCGTCGATCACCACGCAGCCGCGGTCGGTCTTCACGCCGAGCTTTTCGAGGCCGAGGTTTTCGATGTTGCCGACGACGCCGACGGCGGAAATCACCCGGTCGACCTCGATGGTCTGCATCTTGCCCTTGCCGTCATCGAGGGTGGCGACCACGCTGTCGCTCTTCTTCTCGAGCTTTGTCACCTTGGTGTTGAGCAGGATCTTGATGCCCTGCTTCTCGAACGATTTCTGGGCGAATTTGGAAATCTCGGCGTCCTCGACCGGCAGTACCTGCGGCAGCACTTCGACCACGGTGACGTCGGCGCCCATGGTGCGGAAGAACGACGCGAATTCGATGCCGATCGCGCCGGAACCGACCACCAATAGCGATTTCGGCATCTTGTCCGGCACCATCGCCTCGAAATAGGTCCAGACCAGCTTCTTGTCGGGCTCCAGCCCCGGCAGCACGCGCGGCCGCGCGCCGGTGGCGAGGATGATGTGTTTTGCGGTGTAGCTGCCCTCGCCGGCCGCGCCCTTGGGCGCCTCGACCGCGGATTTTTTCACCGTGATCTTGCCCGGCGCGTCGATCGAGGCGTCGCCCCAGATCACTTGCACCTTGTTCTTCTTCATCAGGAAGCCGACGCCGTCATTGAGGCGTTTCGAGACCCCGCGCGAGCGCTGCACCACGGCCTTCGGATCGTAGGACACGTTTTCGGCCGACAGCCCGTAATCCTTGGCGTGCTGCATGTAATGGTAGATTTCCGCCGAGCGTAAGAGCGCCTTGGTCGGGATGCAGCCCCAGTTCAGGCAGATGCCGCCGAGATAGGATTTTTCGACGATCGCGGTCTTGAAACCGAGCTGCGCGGCGCGGATCGCGGTGACATAGCCGCCGGGGCCGGAGCCGATGATGATGACGTCGAAGGAAGTGTCGGCCATGGCTTTATGCTCGCTCTCATCGTGCGATCGGGTAGGCTTTTGGTTCCGTCATTGCGAGCGCGGCGAAGCAATCCAGGGGCGCAAAGGACGTCTGGATTGCTTCGTCGCAAGTGCTCCTCGCCATGACGGCAGGCGTCATCCGCGTCACACCATCATCATGACGGGGTTTTCGATCAGCCGCCGGAAGGCGCCGATCAGCTCGGCGCCGAGCGCGCCGTCGATGGCGCGGTGGTCGCAGGATAGCGTCGCGCTCATGATGTGCGCGGCCTCGATCTTGCCGTTACGCACCACCGCGCGCTCCTCGCTGGCGCCGACCGCGAGGATCGTCGATTGCGGCGGATTGATCACGGCCGTGAAATGGCTGATGCCGAACATGCCGAGGTTGGAGACCGACGACGTGCCGCCCTGATACTCCTGCGGCTTGAGTTTTCGCGTCCGTGCGCGGGCGGCGAGATCCTTCATCTCGTTCGAAATGGTCGACAGCGACTTGCTCTCGGCATTGCGGATGATCGGCGTGATCAGGCCACCAGGCATCGCCACGGCGACGCCGACGTCGGAATGCCGGTGCTTGACCATGCCGGCTTCGGTCCAGCTGACATTGCAGTTCGGCACCTGTTGCAGCGCCACCGCGAGCGCCTTGATGACGAAGTCGTTGACCGAGAGCTTGTAGAGCGGCTTCTTCTCCTTGTCCTTCGGCGCCGCCGCATTGATCTGCTCGCGCGCGTCGAGCAGCCGGCCGATGTCGCAGTCGATGGTGAGGTAGAAGGTCGGAATGCTCTGGGTTGCCGCCGTCAGGCGCTGGGCGATGGTTCGGCGCATGCCGTCATGCGGCACGATCTCGTAGGAGCCCGGCTCGAACAGCGCGAGGATTTGCTGATCGCTCATGGCCGGCGCGATGCTCGGCGCGGCGGTGGGGGCTGCGGCCGGGGCCTTCAGGCCCTTGCCGGATTTGGCGCCCTCGACGTCGCGCGCGACGATGCGGCCATGCGGGCCGGAACCGTTGATGCGGCCGAGTTCGATGCCGGCCTCCTTTGCCAGTCGCCGCGCCAGCGGCGACGAGAACACGCGCGCGTGGCCGTTGGCCTGAGGAGCTGCGGCCTGCGGAGCGGAAGCCGCCGCCTGCGGCGCGGCGGCCTGCGTCGGTCCGGTTGCCGCGGGTTTTGGGGCCGGCGCCGCGGCAGGAGCCGGCGCGGGTTTTGGCGCCGGAGCGTCAGCGGGTTTCGCAGCCGGCGCAGGCGCGGCGCCCGCCGCCTTCACGTCCTCGCCATCGCCGGCCAGCACCGCGATGATGTCGTTGACGGGAACGTCCTGGGTGCCCTCGGGGACCAGTATCCTGGCAATCGTGCCCTCATCCACGGCCTCGACTTCCATCGTCGCCTTGTCGGTCTCGATCTCCGCGATCACGTCGCCGGACTTAACCTTGTCGCCCTCTTTCTTGAGCCACTTGGCAAGGTTGCCCTTTTCCATCGTCGGCGACAGCGCGGGCATCAAAATGTTGATCGGCATTGTCAGTGACCCTGTTGCGACCGCGGCGTGGTGTTGCCCACATCCGTCGGTCGATTGATTTCGGCTTCGAACATTTCGACGATACGCGCCAGCGCCTCGTCCTCGGTGAATTCGCTTTCGCGCGCATAGGCGCGCGCGGCATGGCGTGCGATGTCGACCAGCAGCAGGCCCCACATGTCCGGCTCCTCGAAGGCGCGCTGGAACGCGATCGAGAGCCCGCCATCGACCACGAACGCGCGCAGCACTTCGGTGGCGTCCTCGCGACCGATGACGTCGGGCGGCAATGGCTGTTCCGTTGGACCTTCCTTTAGATCTTTGTGGGGACCGGCCATGGAAGCCTACCGGTATGAGACGGCTTTAGCGGCGGCGACCACCTCGGCCACACTGGGCAATGCCAGTTTTTCCAGGTTTGCCGCATAGGGCATCGGCACATCCTTGCCCGACACCCGCGCCACCGGCGCATCCAGATAGTCGAAGGCGTGCTCCATGATGCGGGCGGCGATCTCGGCGCCGACGCCGCTCTGCTGCCAGCCCTCCTCCACGGTCACCGCGCGGCCGGTCTTCTTGACCGAGGCGATGATGGTGTCGGTGTCCATCGGGCGCAGCGTGCGCAGATCGATCACCTCGGCCTCGATGCCTTCTTTCGCCAACTCGTCGGCCGCCTTGAGCGCGTAGCTCATGCCGTTCGACCAGGAGATGAGGGTGACATGGCCGCCGGTGCGGACGATGCGCGCCTTGCCGATCGGGATCACATAATCGTCGAGTTTGGGGACCTCGCCGGTGTGGCCGTACAGCATTTCGTTTTCGAGGAAGATCACCGGGTTGGGATCGCGGATCGCGGCCTTGAGCAGGCCCTTGTAGTCGGCGGCCGAGAACGGCGCGATCACCTTCAGGCCCGGGATCTGCGAATACCAGGCCGAATAATCCTGGCTGTGCTGGGCGGCGACGCGGGAGGCCGCACCGTTGGGTCCGCGGAACACGATCGAGCAGCCCATCTGGCCGCCCGACATGTACAGCGTCTTGGCCGCCGAGTTGATGATCTGGTCGATCGCCTGCATCGCGAAGTTGAAGGTCATGAATTCGACGATCGGCTTCAGGCCGGACATCGCCGCACCAACGCCGACGCCGGCGAAACCATGCTCGGTGATCGGCGTATCGATCACCCGCCGCGCGCCGAATTCCTGCAACAGCCCCTGGGTCACCTTGTAGGCGCCCTGATATTCGGCAACCTCTTCGCCCATGATGAAGACGTCGCCGTCGCGCCGCATCTCTTCGGCCATGGCGTCGCGCAGCGCTTCGCGGATGGTCTGGGTGATCATCTCGGTGCCCGCGGGCACTTCAGGATCAGGTTCGGCAACGGCGGCCGGTGCCGCGGGTGCCTTGGCTTGCGGTGCTTCTGCTTTGGGTTCTGCCTTGGCTTCGGCCGCCGGCGCGGCCTCGGCAGCCTTCGGCGGCGGTGCCGCAGCCTTGCCGAGATCGGCGGCGCTTTCACCATCAGCCAAAATGGTCGCGATCGGCGTGTTGACCGCGACGTCGGCGGTGCCTTCCGGGATCAATATCTTGCCGAGCGTACCCTCATCGGTCGCCTCGACTTCCATCGTCGCCTTGTCGGTCTCGATCTCGGCGATGACATCGCCCGACTTGATCGTCTCGCCTTCCTTCTTCAGCCATTTCGCAAGGTTGCCCTTTTCCATGGTCGGCGAAAGCGCAGGCATCAATACTTGAATGGGCATATCGGCTCCCGGATCACGCTCTAGTTTTGTTCTGCGCAGGTTGATTGTCTTCAGCGATAAACATCGGTCCAGAGCTCCGACGCGTCCGGCTCGGGATCGTGCTGGGCGAAGTCCGCCGACGCGTTGACGATCTCGCGCACCTCAGCGTCGATGGCCTTCAATTCCTGCTCGCTGACCTTGGCCGCCAGCAGGCGATTGCGCACCTGCTCGATCGGATCCTGGTCGTGGCGGATCTTCTCGACCTCTTCGCGGGTCCGGTATTTCGCCGGGTCCGACATCGAATGGCCGCGGTAGCGGTAGGTCTGCATTTCCAAGATGTACGGCCCGTTGCCGGCGCGGCAATGGGCCACAGCCTCGTCGCCCGCCGCCTTGACGGCGCGGACGTCCATGCCGTCGACCTGCTTGCCCGGGATGTTGAAGGAGATGCCGCGCCTGGAGAAATCGGTCTGGGCCGAGGAGCGTGTCACCGACGTGCCCATGGCATAGCGGTTGTTTTCGATCACGTAGATCACCGGGAGCTTCCACAGCTCCGCCATGTTGAAGCTTTCATAGACCTGGCCCTGGTTGGAGGCGCCGTCGCCGAAATAAGCCAGGCTGACGAAATCATTGCCGCGGTAGCGGTTGGCGAAGGCGAGCCCGGTGCCGAGCGAGACCTGGGCGCCGACGATGCCGTGACCGCCGAAGAAGTTCTTTTCCATGCTGAACATGTGCATGGAGCCGCCCTTGCCCTTGGAATAGCCGCCGCGGCGGCCGGTCAGTTCGGCCATCACGCCATTGGCTTCCATGCCGCAGGCCAGCATGTGGCCGTGGTCACGGTATCCGGTTATGACCTGATCGCCCTTCTTCAGGGCCATCTGCATCCCGACGACGACGGCCTCCTGGCCGATATAGAGATGGCAGAAGCCGCCGATCGCACCCATGCCGTAGAGCTGGCCGGCCTTTTCCTCGAAGCGTCGGATCAGTAGCATGTCCCGAAGGGCAGCCAGCTCCTGTGCCCTGGTGAATTCCGGTGGGGAGGCGAAGCCCTTCCCCTGTCCATTTTCCTGCCCCGATTCCTTTGCGGCGCTTTTCTCAACGGCTTTTTTGGGTACGGCCATGGCGTTTCCGGATGAGAGAGAAGATCAGCCCTCTCTAGCCCAACTCAAACCGCCGTGAAAGGATTGCGTGCGTTCACGAAAATATTGCTATGCCGCAGTGCAACGCGGTGCGACATTTTTGTAATTGTTATCGCGGTTTTTTAAAATTTGCGCGCAGTCCATACGATGCCGACCGCCGGATGCGCTTCTCGCCGATCAGTTCGGCTTGTTGACCCGGATCAGATCGCGCGGATGGGCGTAGTCGAGCTGGAAGCGTGCGCGCTCGTCCAGCATGTCCGGATCGACCCGGTCCGACCGCAGCAGCGAAACGCGCTGCTCGCCCTGGGCGCGCTCGCGTTTCAGCCGCGCCAGTTCGGAGGTCAGCGCGATGATCTCCTGATCGAGTTCCTGGCGGGCGTTCAGGCCATACTTGCCGGTATAGGCGTTGACGCCGAAATAGCCGACGATGGCCGCCGCCATCGTGTAGAGGGCGAGCCCGGCAAGCAGCGATTTCAGTCGGGTGCGGGAGACCATGACGCCAAGATGCGACGGGTCGGGTTAAGGGAATCCTAACACCGCCGCACCCCGGACGAGCCTATCTGTTCTGCTTTTCGACAAAGGCCGCGAAGGCATCGATGTACTGCTGCAATACCTTCTGCAACGACTCCTTGGTCAGCGCGCCCTTGTCGTCGAAGGCATCGCCGACGCCGTTCAGATAGGCTTCGGGCTGGCCCATGATCGGCCCGGAAATGCCCGGCAGGATGTTCTGCAGGTGCTTGACGGCGGCGACGCCGCCGAGCGGTCCCGGTGAATTGCCGATGATGCCGACCGGCTTGCCGATGAACGAGCTCTTGCCATAGGGGCGCGAGGCAACGTCGATGGCGTTCTTCAGCACGCCCGGGATCGAGCGATTATACTCCGGCGTCACGAACAAGACGCCGTTCGACTTCTGCAGCTTTTCGCGGAACGCCAGCCAATCGGCCGGCGGCGCGGCTTCCAGGTCCTGGTTGAAGAAGGAAATTCCCCCCAGCGTGGTGACGTCGAGTTTCAGCGAGGCCGGCGCAAGCTTCGCCAGCGCATTGGCGATCTTGAGCGAGAAACTCTCCTTGCGGATCGAGCCGACGATGGTGACGATGGTGTGGGCCATTGGAAATCCCTTTTGCAGCAGAAGCGCCTGCCCTCACTTACGCCAGATCGGCAAATGGATGCAAGTGCATGAAACGAGCAATTCTGGAAACGCTGCGTTCGCGAAATGAAGCTACCGCAGGCCGCCCTCGGGACAGCCTGCGGCGTCATCATGGCGCTTGCAGACCGGTCAGCCCTTGTTCGGGTTGATCAGGAATTTCTCGCCGGTGGAGCGCTTGTTGTAGACGTCGATATTGGCGAGATCGAGCGCCTCTTGCAGGGACACCACCTTGGTGTAGTGGCTCGCAAAAGTGGTCTTGAGTTCGGAGGCGACGCGCTGGCGCAATCTGCCGATGTCGGCCGGACCGATCTTTTGCAGGAACGGCGTCAACAGCCAGCCGCCGACCGCCCAGGCAAGGCCGAACGCGCGGCTCAACTCGGTCGGACCGGTGTTGAGGCTGCCGTAGATATAGACCTGCTTGAATACGCTCGAGCCGTAGCGGCTGTATTCCTTGGCGGTCTTGTTGGCCGCGGCTTCCATGCAGGTCAGGATCTGGCCGGCCAGCTTGCCGCCGCCGATCGCATCGAACGCAATCGTCGCGCCGGTCTCCACCAGCGCGTTGGTGAGATCGTCCATGAAACCGTCAGCGGTGGAATCGACGACATATTTGGCGCCGATCTTGTGCAGGATGCCGGCCTGCTCCTTGCTGCGCACGATGTTGACGAGGCCGATGCCGTCCTTGATGCAGATCTTGTTGAGCATCTGGCCCAGGTTCGACGCGGCGGCCGTGTGCACCAGCGCCTTGTGATTTTCACGCCGCATGGTCTCGGTCATGCCGAGCGCGGTCAGGGGATTGACGAACCAGGACGCGCCATCGGCAGCGGTCGTGCCGGCGGGCAACTCCATCACGTCCCTCACCTTCATGGTGCGATACTGCGAATACATCGCGCCGCCGATGATCGAGACCGTCTTGCCCATCAGCGCCTTGGCGGCATCCGACGATCCGGTCCGGATCACGGTGCCGGCGCCCTCATTGCCGACCGGAAGCGACTGATCGAGCCGCGCCGCCATCATCCGCATCACCGCATCCGGCATCTTCGCCGTGATCACCGGCTGCTCCCTGGTGCCCGAGACCTTGGCGGTTGACATGTCGGCGGGCCCGATCAGAAGCCCGAGGTCGGATGGATTGATCGGCGTGCCTTCGACGCGGACCACGACCTCGTCGTCGCCCGGTTCGGGCGTCGGGATGTTGGCCAGCGACAGTTCGAGTTCGCCGTTCTTCTTCAATAGCGAACGCAGTTGCAGCCCGGTCTTGCCGTCACTCATCGGTATTCCTCCCTGCCGGCGGTTCGGAATCCTGCTGCCGATCCGCGCCGTTCCTGTCCGGAACCATTGGCGATATGGTCGCCGATAGCAATGATGTCCAGCCGTATCGGCAAGCCCATTCGAGCCCAGTTCCCGGCGATCCGCCCTCAAATATCCCCAGAACGGGGCCGCCGGCGGTGGGTTACAGGCCGGCGATGCTTCCCAAAATCGTTGAAACCGCTACTATCTGCCCTTTCGCGACCACATTTGGCGCGGAAAAGGCAACTGCGTCGGATACTTGGCTGTGCAGCCTGGCTCTATTGGGGGGCCGATGGAGGCAGGGATCTTGAACCCGCGGCGATCTGCAACGCTGGCAATCGCGTTTTATCCAGCCGCCATTGTCGCGGGCTGGGCCTTCGTCAGCCTCACTTGCATTGCCTCCCCTCGCATCGAGAACGCCGCCATGGCGCAGGCCGTGGACCGCCTGGCGCCGTCGCTGACCGCCAGCATCGACGCGACGGCAAATCCACAAAGCCCCGCGCCGCAAGCACTGGTTGACGCGAAGCCGGCAACGGCCATGAGCTATGTCGTGCCCGATACGCCCGAAGTGGCCGCGGCGGTCGAACTGGTATCGAAGCCCCTCACCGAAATGACGCCGGCCGTCGAACCGGCAGCGGCCGAGGCGGAACAAAAAACATTCGTCGTCGCCTCGGTCGGCGATCCCGCGCAAATCCTGCCCTCGGACACGCCGCCCGTATCAGCGACGGGGGCCAACACGGCCGAACCGGCGCCTCAAGGCGAGCGGCCTCAGGAAGTCCGGACCGCGCCAAGCCGCATCGAGATCATCGGCGAGTGCCTGGTGGTCGAGCCCTGCATCGATCAATATTTGTTTGCGCTGTACCAGCGGACGCCCAAGGAAGACACCATCAAGGAGATTGAGAAGCGAAAGGTCGAGATCAAGCGGCGGGGCAAGATGGTGACGGTCACCCGAAGCTTCACCAAGCTGGTCGACAATGATTTCGCCTGGAAGGATCCGAAGGCGGCGGAACGTGTCGGCATGTCGATGAGCGACTACGTGTTCGGCGGCATGGACAAGAGCTTCAAGATGAGACTGTTCCGTTTGCTGCAGGCGGCGGAGAACGCCGGACTGCAACCGGGCATCACCAGCGGTTTTCGCGATGACTACCGTCAAGGGATCGCCAGCGGCCTGAAGGCGGCGAGCAACCGGTCCTATCACGGCGGCAGCCTGCGTGGCGGCTACGGCCACGGGCTGGCTGCCGATATCGTCAGCGTCAACGGCGCCACCCGCGACGAGCGGTGGAATTCGAGCGAAGCGTTCTGGAAATGGGTCGACGCGAACGGAAGGCAGTACGGCATCGGCCGGCCATATCTGCGCTATGATCCGCCGCATGTCGGCCCGATCGACGGCCCGGAATATGTTTCCAAGCGCGGCGGGACAAAGACGGCGAGCACCGATGGGAAGAAGCGCCAGAAACACGCTGCGGCCGCGAAGCCCGCCACGCCGAAGCCCCGGCTTGCCGCAAGATCGACGGGCGGCAAGCCATCCGGCCGGATTGCGGCGGCGCGCTAGCTGACATCTCGTCATGGCCGGGCTTGTCCCGGCACGAGCCAAAGACGTGAATGCCCGGCACAAGGGCCGGGCATGACGAAAACCAACCAGCGAGCGCAGCCGTCGAACTATGCGAGCGCCTTCAGCGCCGCCCGGCCTGCATATTTTGCCTGTGCGCCGAGCTGCTGCTCGATGCGCAGCAACTGGTTGTACTTGGCGGTGCGGTCGGAGCGGGCCAGTGAGCCGGTTTTGATCTGGCCGCAATTGGTGGCGACGGCAAGGTCGGCGATGGTGGAATCCTCGGTCTCGCCGGAACGGTGCGACATGACCGAGGTGTAGCCGTATTTGTGGGCCAGTTCGACGGCGGCGAGCGTCTCGGTCAGCGTACCGATCTGGTTGACCTTGATCAGGATCGAATTGGCACGGCCGTTCTTGATGCCGTCGGCAAGCCGCGTGACGTTGGTGACGAACAGATCGTCGCCGACCAACTGGCACTTCTTGCCGACGAGATCGGTCAATTCCTTCCAGCCATCCATGTCGTCTTCGGACATGCCGTCCTCGATGGTGACGATCGGATAACGCGCAACGAGATCGGCCAGATATTTCGCCTGCTCGGATCGCGAACGCGTCTTGTTTTCGCCGCCATAGACATAAGCGCCGTCCTTGAAGAACTCGGTCGCGGCGCAATCGAGGCCGAGCATCACATCGTCGCCGGCCTTGTAGCCGGCCTTGCCGATCGCGCTCATGACGAATTCCAGCGCGGCATCCGCCGACGGCAGGTTCGGGGCGAAACCGCCCTCGTCGCCGACATTGGTGTTGTGGCCAGCCTTCTTCAATTCACCGCGCAGCGTGTGGAAGATTTCCGAGCCGCAACGCAGCGCTTCTGCGAAACTTGCCGCGCCGACCGGCAGGATCATGAATTCCTGGAAGTCGATCGGGTTGTCGGCGTGCACGCCGCCATTGATGATGTTCATCATCGGCACCGGCAACGTGCGCGCCGACGTGCCGCCGACATAGCGGTAGAGCGGCATGTCGAAGGATTCGGCGGCCGCCTTGGCGCAGGCCAGCGACACGCCGAGGATGGCGTTGGCGCCCAGCCGGCTCTTGTTCGACGTGCCGTCGAGGTCGATCATGATCTGGTCGATCTGGACCTGTTCCTCGACCGCGCGGTCGCTCAGCGCCTCGAATATCTCGCCATTGACGGCCTCGACCGCCTTCTGCACGCCCTTGCCGAGATAGCGCTTCTTGTCGCCGTCCCGCAGTTCGACGGCCTCGTGGGCGCCGGTCGAGGCACCCGAGGGCACCGCGGCGCGGCCGATCGAGCCGTCTTCCAGCACCACATCGACTTCGACCGTGGGATTGCCACGGCTATCGAGGATTTCGCGGCCGATGATGTCGATAATGGCGGTCATGGGAGCCTCTTCGGATGGGGTGTTTGGACGATTGGCGCTGCTTCTACAGCAACGTTTCCAGTCCGAAAAGGCCGCCGCAACAGCGTTTTCCAGCGAAGTGGAAAAGCTCCGGCGTGACGCTCGCGACCGAATTGTCTAATAACGCGGCAATGGAGAAGCCTTGATGTCGAAAAGCCCGAACAAGCCCAAAAAGTCCTCCGCCGGTCTGCAACTCGGCCGCGCCGTGGAATGGCCCGACAGCCCCGAAAGGGCCAAACTCGACCGCGTGCCCAACCCGCAGGCCGATACCAATTATGTCGTCCGCTTCACCGCGCCCGAGTTCACCTCGCTCTGCCCGGTCACCGGACAGCCAGATTTCGCCCATCTGATGATCGATTATGTGCCCGGGCCATGGCTGCTGGAATCCAAATCGCTCAAGCTCTATGTCGCCAGCTTCCGCAACCACGGCGCGTTCCATGAGGATTGCACCGTCATGATCGGCAAGCGGATCGCGTCCGAGATCAAGCCGAAATGGCTGCGGATCGGCGGCTACTGGTATCCCCGCGGCGGTATCCCGATCGACGTGTTCTGGCAGACCGGAAGGCTACCAAAGGGCATGTGGGTCCCCGATCAGGGCGTCGCGCCCTATCGCGGGCGCGGTTGAACCGGCCGACTGGCAATCCCGACCACACACACATGCAATACACACGCGCTGCCATGATCCGCTTCACCGCCGCTTGCTGTGTCCTTGGCACGTTGGCGAGCGCCAACGCCGCCGCCCCCTCGCCGGAGGATCGCTACATCGCGGCGCGCGACGCAGCGATCGCAAAGGTCACCAAGCTCTATAACGACAAGAAGAACGACGAGGCCCAAAAGGCCGAAGCAGCCGCGCGTGCCGATCTGTTCGCGAAGATCAAACCGATCGTCGCCGAATCCGGCCGCAGCGGATACGGACCTGCGCAACTCAACCTGGAGGCTTTCTCCTCCGGCGACATGGGTTTTGGTCTGCTCGACGGCCTGCGCTTTGACTCCCTGGTCGGCCCGGACGGCGACAAGGTCCATCCGCCCGGCGCCGACGGCAAATTTGTCGATCCGGGACGGCACATCGTGATCACGACGCAACCGCTGTTCGAGCGCTGGCTGCGTACGCACAAGGACTGGTGGGGCAAGAACAAGCAAAACGTGCCGCAACAGATCGAGGCGGCCCTCAAGGACGAGAATTTCTACACCCAGGCGATCTCGACCGATGCTGCGATCGTGAACTTCAACACCCTGCCGATAACAAAACCGGCCGCGGCCACCGCGGCCCATGCCATGCTGGCGGCACGGACGCAGGATGCCGTTCCGACCGAGGCCGACGAGGTGTTCGTCGCAGCGCTCGCCAACGGCAAGCTGTATATCGCCTATGGATCGATCAGGCCCAAGGTCGTCGTCCCGGCATGCCTTGCGATCAAGGCCGACTACGACAAGAAGGCGGAAAAGGCCGCCGCGGACCTCGAGGCGAACCGGATCACCCGGAAGGCCTACGACAAGCTCGGCGATATCCGCCAACAGGGCGACGACGCCTACAAGAAATGCTTCGTCGCGCGCGCGCCGCAGCAACCCTCGTTCGCCGAGGCGACCAGGCAGGCACAGGCGCTGCTTACGCTGGCGATGGGACAATAACGCCCGACATCAAGCCATGCACTTTGCCCGTAAGCGACGCAGCCGCGACATCTACCTCGCCGGCCTTCACATGATGTAGCTTGTCCCCAACGAAACGCCGCGACCGCATCCAGGATGGGGACCGCAAGGCAATTGGGGGAAGCACCATCATGAACTATCTATTCCGCACGCTTGCAGCGTTTGCCGTTCTGCTCGCTACCGCAGGCGGCGCGCTGGCGCAGGGCTGGCCGAACCGGCCGATCCGCATGGTCGTGCCCTACACGCCGGGCGGCTACACCGATCTGATGGCCCGCCTGGTCGGGCAGAAGATTTCCGAGGCGCTCGGCCAGCCCGTCGTGTTCGAGAACAAGCCCGGCGCCAACGCCATCATCGGCACCGACGTCGTCGCCAAGGCCGCGCCCGACGGCTACACGTTCGGCACCGTGATCGCGGCGCATGCGGCCAACGCCACGCTCAATCCGAAGCTGCCCTACGACACGCAGAAGGACTTCACCTACGTCTCGCTGATGAGCGTCGCGCCGATGATCATGATCGCGCACCCCTCGTTGCCCGCGAACAACGTGCAGGAACTGATCGCACTCGCGAAGGCCAAGCCGGGCACACTGAACTTTGCATCCAGCGGCGTCGGCGCCGCGGCGCATCTCACGATGGAGATGTTCATGAGCCGCTCAGGCATCAAGATGCAGCACGTCCCCTACAAGGGTACGGCCGGCGCGCTGCAGGATACGATCGGCGGGCAAATCAACGTGATGTTCGACGTCGTCGGTCCGACGATGCCGCAGGTACGCTCCGGGCACGTCAAGGCGCTCGTCGTCACCGCGAAAGACCGGATTCCGGCGGCATCCGAGGTGCCGACGATGGCCGAGCAAGGTGTGGCGGATTTCGTGGCGGGCAGCTGGGCCGGCCTCATCGCGCCGGCGGGCACCCCCAAGGAGATCGTCGACCGCATCTCGGCGGAAGCCAAGAAGGCCCTCGCCGATCCGGCGATGATCGCCAAGCTCGCCGATCAGGGCATCGTCGCCGTGGGCAGCACCCCGGAGGAATTCCGCGCCTTCGTCGCCGAAGACATCGCGCGCTGGGCCAAGGTCATCCATGATGCCGGAATCAAGATGGAATAGTCTGGCGATACCGTATTAGCCCGGCCGCGCATCCGCCGGCCGGGTCTGCCGCAACAGCCGCGCGCAGACAAATCCGAGCGCGACCATGATGAAAGCCGCGGTCAGCAAGGTCGGGGCCTTGCCGGCGTGCAGGATGCCGAAACCATAGGCGATGGGGCCGAGCGTCTGCCCCATGAAGAAGAAGAACGAATGCAGCGACAGCGCGGTCGCGCGCGCTTCCACCGACAGTTCGCTGGCAAACACCTGCAGGCAGCCGTGGATCATGTAAAAACCCCAGCCCATCAGCAGCAGGCTCAACCCCTGCGCAATAGCGCCCGGACCGAACGTCGCGACGACGAGTTGTGACGCCACCAGCGTCGCGCCCGCGATCATCATGCCGTTGACGCCGAGCCGCGGCAGAAATCGCGAAATCGTCAGCGTGTAGAACAGCCCGCCGACCGCAAACCCCGCGATGACGACACCGGCCACCGACAACCGGGTTTCGCCCCCCTGGAACAGAAACGACGCGATGAACGGAAACAATCCCAGCACGCAGCAGCCTTCGACGAACACCGCCGCATAACAGAACGCGTTGGGATTGGAAAAGATGGTGCGGTAGCCGTCTCTGAGCGCCGAGAAATTGGTCTTCGGGGCCCGCGTCAACGCGGCGCCGCGAAAGCCGGCAGCCACCGCCACCGAAGCCACGATGACGAGAATGCCGAGCACGGCGAGCACGCCGCGCCAGCCGAGGAAATCGCCGATCAGGCCTGAGACGGATGCGCCGAGCAGGTTGCCGGTCATGGAGCCCATCAGCGTGCGGCCGATCGCGAGCTGGCGCTTCTCGGGACCGACCAGATCGCTGGTCAGGCTGAGCGCCACCGGAAACACGCCGCCGGAGCCGATGCCGGCAAGAATTCGGGACGCAAACAGCAGCCAGAACGAATTCGCCATCGCGCCGAGGATGTTGGCGATGCCGAGCAGCACCAGGCAGACGATCATCAGCCGCGCCTTGCCGAACAGATCGGCGGCCGCCCCAAGCACCGGCTGGATGATCGCAAAGGTGAAGGCGAAGACGGATGCAAAGCCGGCAGCGGCCGCGATGCTGATGCCGAAATCGTCGGCGACATGCGGCAACACCGGATCGAGCGCCCGCGCCGACAGGCTGGCAGCGAAGGTCGCGAGCGTGATGATGTTGAGGGCCGGCGGCAGGCGGCTCGATGCTGCGGTCACGGCGTGGTCCGCGCCATCAGGCGCCTGTGTTCTTGGCAGAAGTGCTTTTGGCGAGCGCGTCGAATCCCATCAGGGTTTTCACCAGCGCCTCGAATTCGCGCAGCGGCACCATGTTCGGTCCATCCGACGGCGCCTTGTCAGGATCGGGATGGGTTTCGATGAACACGCCGGCAACCCCGACCGCGACCGCGGCGCGTGCGAGCACCGGCACGAACTCGCGCTCGCCGCCCGATGAAGCGCCCTTCCCTCCCGGCTGCTGCACCGAATGGGTGGCATCGAAAATCACCGGCGCGCCCGTCGTGCGCGCCATGATCGGCAGTGCGCGCATGTCCGATACCAGCGTGTTGTAGCCGAACGAGGCGCCGCGTTCGGTGACCAGCACGTTGGAATTACCGCCTGATGTGATCTTCCCGACGACATTGGCCATGTCCCACGGCGCCAGGAACTGGCCCTTCTTGACGTTGACGATCTTGCCGGTCGCAGCCGCGGCCAGCAGCAGATCGGTCTG
The DNA here is from genome assembly GCA_017305715.1 of Hyphomicrobiales bacterium. GTDB lineage: Bacteria > Pseudomonadota > Alphaproteobacteria > Rhizobiales > Xanthobacteraceae > Bradyrhizobium. The sequence goes on from JAFKKG010000022.1 coordinate 70,886, forward strand.
CCGGCACAGGAACGCGGGAATTTGCAACACGTCCACCGCCTGCGCCACCTCGGCGCATTGGGCGGGCTCGTGCACATCTGTCAGGACGGGCAGTCCGAGCGAGGAACGAATCTCGGCGAAGATCGGCAGCGCCTGCGCAAGTCCAACGCCACGCGCGGCCGAGCCGCTGGTGCGGTTGGCCTTGTCGAACGACGTCTTGTAGACGAGCCCGATTTTGAGCCGGCCCGCGATTTCCTTCAGCGCGCAGGCCACCTCGAGCGCGTGGCTGCGGCTTTCGAGCTGGCACGGCCCGGCGATGATCGAGATCGGCAAGTGATTGCCGAATTTGACCGATCCTGCTGTGACCACCGGTGCTGCAGCGATGTTCGCGCTCAAGGGTTTTTCCGTCTTTCCGCGCGGACCATGCCGGTCCGCGCCACGCCCGCATTCCGCAAGTGGGTACCGGTTGTGCGACCGGAATGCGGGACAATTGAAGAATCCTAGCATTTTCTTGTCAGAAAATGCTCAGGGATCAACCCGTTTCAACCCCGGAATATCAGGGTTGCACGGTCCGTTATTTTACCGACGAGAACGCTGTCGGCACCAGCAACTGGCTGACGATGTTGTCGATGATCTGGCCGTCCTCCTCGCTCTTGGCGCGGCCGGCGATCCAGTCCGGATCGGCCTGGAACGCGGTCCATTTCTTTTCGCGATCGGCGAGCGAATCCCAGGCGACGAAATAGGTCAGTTCCTGGTTGGAGGTGCCGATCAGCGTGGTGAAGAAACCGGCCTGCCTGATGCCGTGTTTCTCCCACAATTTCAGCGTCAGCGTATCGAAGCGCTTCATCAGCGCCGGCAGGCGGCCGGGCAAACAGCGATAGACGCGCATTTCCATGATCATCGAATTCACTCCCCTGAATTATTGCTCTTGCAGGTAACGGAAGCGGTTTGTCGCAACAATCGGCGCGCCCGTCAAAGGGACCCGCGCAGCCTGTCGTCACACCAGCCGCGACCGCACCACGGCCGCCTGAATGAACGAGGCAAATAATGGATGGGGCTCAAAAGGCCGCGATTTCAGTTCGGGATGGAATTGCACGCCGATGAACCAGGGATGGTCCTCATATTCGACGATCTCCGGCAGCACGCCGTCGGGCGAGAGCCCCGAAAAGCGCAGGCCGTGCTGTTCGAGGCGGTCCTTGTAGGCGGTGTTGACCTCATAGCGATGACGATGGCGTTCCGAAATCTCGGTGGCGCCGCCATAGACTTCAGACACCCGGCTGCCGCGGTTGAGCGTCGCCGGATAGGCGCCGAGCCGCATCGTGCCGCCGAGATCGCCGGATTTCGAGCGTTTCTCGAGTTCGTTGCCGCGCAGCCATTCCGTCATCAGGCCGACCAGCGGCTCCCTGGTCGGGCCGAACTCGGTGGAATTGGCCTCCTCGATGCCGGCGAGGTTTCGCGCGGCCTCGATGACCGCCATCTGCATGCCGAAGCAGATGCCGAAATACGGCACGTCGCGGACGCGCGCGAACTGCGCCGCGCGGATTTTTCCCTCGGCGCCGCGCTGGCCGAAACCGCCGGGCACCAGGATGCCGTTGACGTGTTCGAGGAACGGCGCCGGATCCTCGTGCTCGAACACTTCGCTCTCGATCCAGTCGAGATTGACCTTCACCTTGTTGGCGATGCCGCCATGCGACAGCGCCTCGATCAGCGACTTATACGCATCCTTCATGCCGGTATACTTGCCGACGATGGCGATGGTGACCGCGCCTTCGGGATTGCGAACGCGCTCGTTGATGTCGTTCCAGCTTTTAAGCGCGGGCGGAATCTTCGGCGCGATGCCGAATGCCGCCAGCACTTCATCATCGAGGCCGGCGGCGTGATAGGCCTCCGGCACCGCATAGATGTTGTCGACGTCCCTCGCCTCGATCACGGCGCTTTCGCGCACGTTGCAGAACAGGCCGAGCTTGCGCCGCTCTTCCTTCGGAATTTCGCGGTCGGTGCGGCACAGCAGGATATCCGGCTGGATGCCGATCGAACGCAGTTCCTTGACCGAATGCTGGGTCGGCTTCGTCTTGAGTTCGCCGGCGCTCGGAATGAACGGCAAGAGCGTCAGGTGAATGTAGACGGCGTGCTCGCGCGGCAATTCGTTCTTGAGCTGGCGGATCGCTTCGAAGAACGGCAGGCCTTCGATGTCGCCGACGGTGCCGCCGATCTCGACCAGCACGAAATCATATTCGTCGTTGCCCGACAGCACGAATTCCTTGATCGCGTTGGTGACGTGCGGGACCACCTGGATCGTGGCACCGAGATAATCGCCGCGGCGTTCCTTGGTGATGATGTCCTGATAGATCCGCCCGGTGGTGATGTTGTCGGCCTTGGTAGCCGGACGCCCGGTAAAGCGCTCGTAATGGCCAAGATCGAGATCGGTCTCGGCGCCATCGTCGGTCACGAACACTTCGCCGTGCTGGTACGGCGACATCGTTCCGGGATCGAGGTTGAGATAGGGGTCGAGTTTGCGGAGACGGACCTTGTACCCGCGGGCCTGCAACAGCGCACCGAGTGCCGCTGAAGCCAGCCCCTTGCCGAGCGAAGAAACCACGCCGCCGGTGATGAATATGTACCGCGCCATGGGACTCAACCTTTAAGGCCACTGCTCCGATTCGCAAAAACGAATCGCATGCCATGGCAAACATTTTGCCGGGCTGTGGGTGACGTGAAAATTATAGCGATTTCAGAGCATTGATGGGAGGTTCTGAGGCAGGAGGGTAGTCGCCGTCCTGCATAGCCACCCTGCTTTATTGCGAACGTGGCGCCTGCGGGCCCGACGGCGCCGGCTGGCTGCCCTGCTGTTCGTCGACCTTCTTCAGCGTATCCAGGACGCCGCCGCTGGTCGGCGGCGTGATCGGGGTCGCGCCTCCGGTCTGCGTCGCCGGCACGGTGCCGAGGATCGAGGCCGGCTTGCGGTCATGGCCTGCGGACCACGCCAGGAACAGGCTGGTGATGAAGAAGCCGGCCGCCAGGATCGCGGTCGTGCGCGTCAGCAGATTGGCGGTGCCGCGGCTCGACATGAAGCCGGCGCCGCCGCCCATGCCAAGGCCGCCGCCTTCGGACTTCTGCAGCAACACGGCACCGATCAGCACGGCAACGATCATGAGGTGAACGACGATAACGACGGTCTGCATTTCTAACCTTCCGTCACAAGCCGAGAGCGCCGGGTTTCGGCTGCACCTTAAGGCTTGCGGGTTTTCCTGAAGATGCGCGGTGTTACACGATCGGACGGGGCATTGTCACCCCCGCCGGCTGCAGGTGAGATAATTGCCGCAGGCTTTGCAACAAGCAGCCGCGCCATGTGACGCATCTCGGTTCCAGCTTGCGACTCCCCATATTTCTCATATAATAGACATATGGATACTATTATAGACGATCTCAGCAGCCGTCTTGCGCAACGTCTGCGGCTGGAACGCGACAGCCGCGGCTGGTCGCTGGCTGATCTCGCCGAGCGATCGGGAGTTTCCAAAGCCACCATCAGCAAGATCGAGCGCGCCGAGGTCAGCCCGACCGCTGTCGTGCTGGTGCGGCTGGCGAGCGCCTTCGACCTCACGATGGCCGGCCTGATGCTGCGCGCCGAAGGCCAGGGCGACCGGCTGTCGAAGGCCGCTGAACAGCCGGTCTGGCGCGATCCCGAAACCGGCTATCTGCGCCGGCAGGTGTTTAGCCGCCCCGACCATCCCATCGAAATCGTCCACGTCGAATTGCCGGCCCGGCAGCGGGTGACGCTGCCCGCTTCGTCCTACGCGCATATCCGCCAGGTGGTCTGGGTGCAGGCCGGCGCGCTCGTGATCATCGAGGCCGGTGAGCGGCATTTGCTCGGCACCGGCGATTGCCTCGGCTTCGGGCCGCCAGCAGAGGTGACCTTTGCCAACGAGAGTGCCGCGGCCTGCAGCTATGTCGTCGCGCTGGCCCGGAGCTGACATGGATACGCCAGTCAGAATTGATGCATTGACGGCCTCGCCCGCCATCTACGCAGCGCTGAGCGAGATGTTGATCGAAACCGTGGCGCATGGCGGCTCGGTCAGTTTCATGCATCCGCTGGCGCTGGAAGACGCGGACGCATTTTGGCGGGACTCCCTCGCCTCGGCGGAACGCGGCGAGAGAATCGTATTCGGCGCCTTCGACGGCGAAACCCTGGTCGGCACCGTGTCGCTGGTACTCAGCCTGCCGCCCAATCAACCGCATCGCGCGGAGATCGCGAAAATGATGACGCGTCTCAGCCACCGCCATCGCGGAATTGCCACCGCGCTGCTGCAAGCGGCCGAGCGCGCGGCGATCGAGCGCGGCCGCTGGCTCCTGGTGCTCGACACCGCCACCGACGAAGGCGCTTCCGGACTCTACGAGCGCGTCGGCTTCACGCTGTCCGGGATCATTCCGGACTACGCCTACAAGCCGCACGGCGGCCTGACGGGGACGATGTTTTACTGGAAGCGCTTACAGAACATCGTTCCCGCGTAAGCCTAGCAGCCCGCCGCGATCGCGAGGAAATCGGACGCCTTCAGGCTGGCGCCGCCGACCAGCGCGCCGTTGACGTTGGCGACGGCCATCAGTTCGGCCGCGTTCGAGGGTTTCACCGAACCGCCATAGAGGATGCGAATCTTGCCGCCCTCGGCCTTGAACCGGTCGGTGAGGACTCCGCGGATAAACGCATGAACTTGCTCGACATCCTTGGCGGTCGGCGTCAGCCCGGTGCCGATCGCCCAGACCGGCTCATAGGCCACGACCAGATTGGCTGATCTCGATCCGTCCGGCAGCGAGCCCTCGAGCTGGCCGCCACAGATATCCAGCGTCTGTCCGGCGTCGCGCTGGGCCTGGGTCTCGCCGATACAGACGATCGCGGTGAGGCCCGCCCGCCAGGCGGCTTCCGCCTTCTGCCGGACCACAGAATCAGTCTCGCCATGGTCGGCGCGGCGCTCGGAATGGCCGACAATGATGGCGCTGGCGCCGGCATCGGCCAGCATTTCGGCCGAGAGGTCGCCGGTATGGGCGCCGGAAGCTTTGGGGTGGCAGTCCTGGGCGCCGACCGCGAGTTTTGAGCCTCTGGCCGCGGCGGCAAACGTGGCGATCAGCGTCGCCGGCGGGCAGACCAGCAAATCGGCCTTGGCGGCCACCCCTGCGGCGCCTTCACGCATCGCTTCAAATTCGGCCAGAGAAGACTTGAGACCGTTCATTTTCCAGTTGCCGGCGATCAGGTGCCGAATGACGTCGGACATGTCGATTTTCTCTCGGATATGGGAGGAGCCACCTATTTTGGTCGCTCGCTAACTTCAAATTAGCTACGGCCCCGATGAACTATCGGCCGACGGAATGCAACAAATAGTATCGTTCGGGCATTCATCTACGGTCCGAACCATTGGAGAACACGTGTCCAGGGTTCAATCAAATCTGCTCCGCTCGACGCCACAGGTTCGGACGCGCGAGATGGGCAGTCTCCTGTGTCTCGTCGTCCTTGGCGGCGGTCTGGGATGGGCGCAGGCGGACAAAGCCATGGCGCAGGAACCAGACAGCTCGATTCGGACGATCGTTCAGGGTGTTCGCGACGACGTTCAGCGCCGCATCAAGGAAAACGAGCGCCTCACGGGCAGTCGGGCCGAGGTGCCGCGGGGCGCAAGGAAGCCCTCTATCAGGCATCGCGCCGGCCGGCATCCAGAGGAGTAGCAGCAACTCGAGTCGCCCGAAGCTTCGACCCTTTCCATAGGAACCCATGCGATTATCGCGATCCATCGCGTAACCGCTCGGCCGAAGGACCAATTGCAGCGCAACGACCGGCGCAACTTACTTCTTTGCACTCGACTTACCGGCGGGTGACGACGCCACGACGTCATTTCCTGCGCTTTCCTTCAGCAAAAGATCAAATGCAGATCCAAACCCCCTGAACGAGACCGGCACTACAAAATTTTCCTGCTTTGCGTCTTTGAAAACTAGCTGGCCAATTTCCGACGCATCTCGGAGTCTTTTCAATGCGTCCTCCTTGACATCACTGTCAGCAAGGCACCTCGCTGCAACACACCACCTAAACGTCAATGAAACTCCTGAGTCCTTCTCGTCCTTGAGCAATTTGACGCCTTCGGCCAACCAAACGTTTGGAGGTACCTGGATCGAAACTTTGAATAGTCTCTCTTTGTTGGGCAATCCAACGGTCACTTGGCTCGTTGGTGACACTTGCCCAGGAAGTAGCTGCATTTGGACAAGCTCACACGTCTTGTCTTTGTTGTCGGCGGGATATTCGCAAGCCACCGTCCAATCGTTAAACGTTACGGTCGTTCTTTGCGGGGATTGCGCGGTTGCCTGAGAAAATGAGAGACTAACCCCGAGGGGCAGGATCGTCATCAAATACGAGATACGCATGAATGCCCCTCAATTTCTCACGGTGTATTTGAAAAATGCCAATCTATCGCAGCTCCGACTGCCGCGTTCCCCAACGTAATCGCCGCGCCGGCGGTGCTTGATCCTGCGTCAAAGCCCTTTTGAGCCGCCAAGCCTGCACCTGCAGGACCCGTGAACATGGCAACCGCTCCGGCCTCAAGTGCAAATGCAGTGCCCAGTGCGGCCCGAGCTGCGAAGGCAGAAGCGTGTCCTGCAGCGCCAAATACATCACCGGCATTCCAAGCTTGTATTGTTCTCAGCCCTTCACCGGTCACGGCAGCATAACCCGAACCGGGAACACCAAATGCACCAGCTACCTTCCCACTGCCTTCGATCACATTGATCGTTCTGGTCATCCCGGAATCTCCGCTCCGAAGCACCCCTTCCCCGACTTGGACGGCTCCCAGCACACCCGAGACAACCTTGGCCGCTTTCCCAATCTTTTCTAGATAAGGGTTTGGCTGAATCGAAACATCGTTCGGCGCATATGGCTGGACGTCGTATGGAACGTATGGGTTTGCTGTTCCGTACGGCACCGCATCTCTTCCAGCAAACTTGACCGCTTCTTGCGCAAGTTTTTCCGCTCCCAGACCTAGTCGCGTTGCATTCCGCAGGTTGTTTAATATGTCCATCGCAGAAGATTGTGCCGGCGCGGCGGGCGTCCCAGGGCCCGTTGCGTTTGCGGTCGAACTCCCCATCAATGCTGCTACGGGCGACATATCGCCAGCGGCGACTTGCTGCAGCTGCTGCTGAGTCAGTCGCGCGGAGCCGTAGTTGTTTCCGACGGTGAAAGTGCCGTCGGAATTCATCGTCGCCGTTCCAAACGATCCGTTTGGAAGCTTTACCGTCACCGAATTTCCCGTTTGGGTGATTGTGCCTCCGGCTCCGGCAATCACATTTTTGGCGGCCGAAATACTGTTTGCACCACCGCCGGCCGTCTTCGTTCCGCCGGTGTCTTCCCTTACGGCCGTGCTTCCGGACGAACTGCTAGACATCGAGCTGCTGCCCGACGAGTTCTGAATTGGTGATCCTGATGCGCCGCAATTGTGGGTCTTGCAGAAGGCGGCGTCGCTGAATGCCGTGGCGCCGCCGCTTGACGAGCCTTCCAGATTTTGAGTGGCTGCCTTTGCGGTCGCGGTGCCCTTCAGCTTCGGATCATTCGACGTGCTGGCGGGCAACAATTTCGTATCGCCTGGCTTCGATTGACTGGAGCCTGACGCGTTCTTGTCGCCGGACTGGACCAGGGGCGAAGCGCTGGCCAAGCTCGACTCGGCATTTGACGACTTCACCGTCAGAATTTTGGACGCATCTTCTCGGGAAATCGTGCCCTTCGATAAAGACTGGGTTGCTCCCTTGGATGCGATCGGACCCAACGCAAGGCTGGTTGCGACGCCGGGCTTTTGCGCGATCGGCGCGACGCCGCTTTGCGAGCCCGACGTCGTCGTTGCCACAGGCGAACGATCCCCCACCGTCAATTTCGGCGTCCCCCCAGCCGATGGCGTCAGCACCGGCCTGGTATCGCCTCCGGCCAGGATCGGTGCAGCAATGCCGTTCTTGCGATCGCCTTCGAAGGGTACCGGCCGATGAATACCGCGCACCGGCGTGCCGATCACCGGGACCGGTTTGGACGTCTCCACAATCGGTTTAGCCGTGTTGACGATCGAAGTTGGCTTCGGAGGATCGACCGATGGCCTTGGAACGTTCACCACCGGTGTCGGTTTGGGCGTGTCGACGACCGGCTTCGCAACGTTCACCGCCGATCCTGACGGCTTTGGAATATTGACGACCGCCCTGGGCACCTCGGGCTTTGGTACGTGGACCGCAGGCTTTGGAACGTTCACAACTGTTCGAGGAGTCTCCACCCGCGGAACATTCACCGCCGGCTTTGGAACATTCACCACTGGCCTCGGTACGTTCACCACTGGCCTTGTGACAGTCGGCACGGTCGGCCGCGGCACGTTGACCACAGGTTTGGGAATGTTGACGGTGACCGCCGGACGCTGGATGTCCAGAGCATTCGCAGACCACGAGGTCAGGGAGGCCAAGGTACAAGTCAGCAGGACGCCGGAATAACGAAATGAACGGCGCACCGGAAACTCCTTCAGTCAAAAATCAACTTGGTCGGCAATCAAAAAGGAATGATTGTCACGGCGGTTTTCGGCTGTCTTCACCCATTTAGGGCATGTCTGAAAATTTAAGGTCCACTGACCTGCCGTTGTTGCAATACTGTTGATGTCCGTTGACGCGCGTTGCGCGCGATGTTGTCAATTTGCATCACTGTTGTGCATTCTACGACGCGACAATCTGATTTCCCCAATCTGGGGTATGGCGCCCGACCCATCAATCGCAACAATGGAAACCGAGGGGAACGAGTCCCTTCAGTGGGGAAATCCATTCAGCGATCCACATTTTTTCTTTGGGGGCCAAAGTGTTTTTGAAACAAACAATCAAGCCTGCTCTATTCTCAACGGTGACGACTTTGGCGCTTTCATGCGGCCTCGCAACGCCTGCGAAGGCACAGTTGGTCCAGCAGGAAATCATCCAGAACGTCATTCGAAATGTCCTGGAAAACGTTCGCGACCAAATTCAGAGGCGAAGGGTTGTGGCGCCGCCAGGTGTCATGCGGTTTACCGCAGAAGAAGATTCGTCGTTTGACGGCCGTAGCCCGTTCAGGGTTGGCGAAGGTAGCCCGTTTACGGCTTTGGCCTACGCGAAGGCGCCGGCGATGGTCGCTGCTGCGTCTCCGGTATGGCTCTACGGCTTCAACGCCAGCGGCAGCGGGGACCGCACGCAGACGTTTACAAATACGGTGCATTCCGCGACCGCGACCGCGTCATTCGACGTCACCAAGATCGGCATCTTCACGACGTCCGACTCGCTGACGTTTGTTGCAACCGGGGCCGATACCTGGTCGCGTCAGCGCGACAACCTTTTCGGCATCACCAACTTCGATTCCAACTCACCCTCGGGCTCGGGCACGCTGGCCTATACCAACGGCGGCTTCTCCGCCGATTTCACCGGCACCGCCAGTTGGACCCGCGTCACGGCGATCGGTCTAGCGATCGGCGTACCGGCTGACAGCAGTTCAGCGACCTACACCGGAAACGTTCAGTACAAATACGACCTGCCCTACGCCTTCTTCTTCGAACCGACGGTGGGCGTCAGCTACACCGAAACCTATACGGCCAATTTCGGCACAAAGACCGGCGACATGACCGAAGTGCATGGTGGTGCGCGTATCGGCACCGAAATGAAGTGGATGGGCTACACGATTCAACCGACACTGTCGGGCGCGGTCTTCAAGATCGTTGACTACTCGCCAGCTGTCGCGGCTTCGGTCTCCGATCAGCTCGGTGGCCGCGGCTCTGCCAAGATCAACGTGATCTGGACCCCGAATTTCTCATCCTGGATCGAAGCGCACGGCAGCGGCATCGCGGGAACCAAGACGTTGGGTAACCTATCCACCAACACCTACGGTGCATCCGGGGGCCTACGTTATAGCTGGTACTGAGGACGAAGCTTCAAACTAAGCAAGCAGCAGTGAAACCCGCCGGTGCCGCCGGCGGGTTTCCTTTTTGCAGGTGAGACCGCGCCTGGGAGCAATCGCCGACATACTGCACAAAACGCTGACATGGACGGGCAGCACCTTTCATCACCGGCCCGAGCTGGACGCCAAGGTAACGGCATAGAGAGCGCGAGGGTGGCCCGCCAGCATCCGGCCGGCTTGGAGGCTCATGGCTGCCTCCACACCAAAGCGCGACACCCGGCAGGCTTGCCGCAGGGGCTGTCGGCAGCTAGACCGTGGCAGGATCGATCCATAAAATGTCTGATCCCGCACCCACGGCTGAGGTGCGGACACAAAGACAAAAAATGCAGTAAAATCAGCCTCTTAATCTTAGATAGAAGACGGACCCATGCTTCGAGGAATACGCAAAGCCTCATCAAACTGGCTCGGCAAAGCCGTCATGAGCGTCGTGATGGGCGTGCTGATTCTCAGCTTTGCAGTCTGGGGCATCGCCGACATCTTCAAGGGCTTTGGGCAGTCGACGCTGGCCAAGATCGGCAAGACCGAGATTTCGACCGAGCAATTCCGCCAGATCTATACCGACAAGCTGCAGCAGCTCGGCCGCCAGTTCGGCCGCCCGCTGACCCAGGAGCAGGCCCGCGCGTTCGGGCTTGATCGCCAGGTGCTGCAGCAGACCATCGCGGAAGCGGCCCTCGACGAGGACGCAAGGCGCATGGGGCTCGGTCAATCCGATGCCGAGGTGATGCGGGTCATCTACAACGATCCCAATTTCAAGGGATTGGACGGCAATTTCGATCCGGCGCGCTTCCAGGCCACGATCCGCCAGTTCGGTTACACCGAGCAGCGCTATCTCGCCGAACAGCGGCGCGTCGGCCTGCGGCGCCAGATCGCCGGCACCGTCTCGGCCGGACTCGGGCCGCCGAAGCTCTTGATCGACGCCTTGACCCGTTTCCAGAACGAGCAGCGCTCGGTCGACTACATCAAGCTCGACGCCGCGCAGGCCGGGACGATCGACACGCCCTCGCCCGAGACGCTCGCCGCCTATTTCGACGACCACAAGACCCAGTTCCGCGCGCCCGAATACCGCAAACTGTCCTTTGTCGTGGTCAGCCCGGAGGAAATCGGCAAGTGGTCCGAGGTCTCCGACGAGGATGCGAAGAAAGTGTTCGAGCAGCGCCGCGACCGGATCGGCACGCCCGAGAAGCGCGAGGTGCAGCAGATCGTGTTTCCGAACGCGGACGAGGCCCAGGCCGCCCGCGCCCGCATCACGTCCGGAATGTCGTTCGACGACCTCGCCAAGGAACGCAACCTCAATCCGGCCGACGTCGACCTCGGCATGATCGCCAAATCCGCGATCATCGACCCGGCCATTGCGGATGCGGCGTTCGCGCTTCCCGCCGGCGAAGTGAGCCAGCCGGTGCAAGGCCGCTTCGGCGTCGCGCTGGTCAAGATCGGCAAGATCGAAGCTGGCGTGATGCCGACCTATGAGAGCGTCGCCGCGCAGGTGAAGAAGGAACTCGCCACCGAACGTGCCCGGGTCAAGATCTCCGAACTCCATAACAAGATGGAAGACGAGCGCGGCGGCGGCGCCACCGTGATCGAAGCCGCCCAGAAACTCGGCCTGGCCGCCGTCACCGTCGAAGCGGTCGACCGCTCGGGCCGCGCCCCTGACGGCCAGCCGGTCGCCAATATCCCGCGCGGCCTCGATGTGGTTTCGCAAGCGTTCAACAGCAGCGTCGGCGTCGACAATGATCCGATTCAGTTTGGCGGCGGCTATGTCTGGTACGATGTGCTCGGCGTGACGCCCTCGCGTGAGCGCAACCTCGACGAGGTCCGCGCCCAGGTCGAAGCCAAGTGGCGCGAAGACCAGATATCGGCCAAGCTGCGAGCGAAGGCGACCGACATCGTCGGCAAGCTCGAACAGGGCGGCACGCTGGCCGCGGAAGCCGCGTCGATCGGGTCGAAGGTGGAGACCGCGGCCGGATTCCGCCGCGACGCCTCGCTGCCCGGCGTGCCCTCCGGCGTCGTCACCGCCGCGTTTCGTACCGCCAAGGACGGCGTTGGGCAGACCCCCGGTGCCGGCGGCAGCGAGTGGATCGTGTTCCGCGTCACCGATATCAGCATGCCCTCGGTCGACGTCGCCTCCGACGACGTCAAGAAACTGAAGGAGACGCTGCTGCGCGGCCTCACCGACGAGCAGGTGGCGCAATACGTCACCAAGATCCAGTCCGAGATCGGCACCACCATCAACCAGGCGGCCTTCGCACAGGTGACGGGCGCGAACAACTGACCGAATCCTGAAAGCGAAGCGATGGACGACCTCAAATCTATCATCGGAAAAGTCGCCACCGGCGCGACGCTGTCGCGTGACGAGGCCGCCTCCGCCTTCGACAGCATGATGTCCGGCGAAGCGACGCCCTCGCAGATGGGCGGATTGCTGATGGCCCTGCGGGTGCGCGGCGAGACGGTCGACGAGATCACCGGCGCGGTGTCGGCGATGCGCAGCAAGATGCTACGGGTCCAGGCGCCGGCGGACGCGGTGGACGTGGTCGGCACCGGCGGCGACGGTTCCGGTTCGGTCAATGTGTCGACCTGCGCCTCCTTCATAGTCGCGGGCGCCGGCGTGCCCGTCGCCAAGCACGGCAACCGCGCACTGTCGTCGCGCTCGGGGGCTGCCGACGTGTTGGCCGCGCTCGGGGTCAGGATCGATCTTTCGCCCGACCAGGTCGGGCGCTGCGTGCAGGAGGCCGGCATCGGTTTCATGTTCGCGCCCGCGCATCATCCGGCGATGAAGAATGTCGGCCCGACCCGGGTCGAACTTGCGACGCGCACGATCTTCAATCTGCTCGGCCCGCTCTCCAATCCGGCCGGCGTCAAGCGGCAGATGGTCGGCGTGTTCTCGCGGCATTGGGTGCAGCCGCTGGCGCAGGTGCTGAAGAATCTCGGCTCCGAGAAGGCCTGGGTGGTTCACGGCTCCGACGGGCTCGACGAAATCACCCTCACCGGTCCGAGTTTTGTCGCGAGCCTGGAAAACGGCGATGTCCGCACCTTCGAGGTAACCCCGGAAGACGCCGGCCTCACCCGCGTTGCCGGCGAAGCCTTGAAGGGCGGCGACGCCGATGCCAACGCGGTCGCGCTGCAAAGCGTGCTGAATGGCAAGCCGAGCGCCTATCGGGACGTCGCGCTCCTGAACGCGGCGGCGGCGCTGATCGTGGCCGGCCGCGCCAGGGATTTGAAGGAAGGCGTGGCGATCGGCACCCAATCGCTCGACGGCGGGGCTGCCGCGGCAAAACTCAAGCATTTGATCGCGGTTTCCAATAGCTGACCCGCGGGAGCGCCTGACATGTCCGATATCCTGAGCAAGATCGAGACTTACAAGCGCGAGGAGATCGCCGCAGCCAAGCGCGAGCGGCCGCTCGCCACCATCGAAGCGCTCGCGAAGTCGGCCTTGCCGCCGCGCGGCTTTGTGCGCGCGATCCGTGAGAAACTGGCACGCGGCGAATATGCGCTGATCGCCGAAGTGAAGAAGGCCTCACCCTCCAAGGGGTTGATCCGCGCCGACTTCGATCCGCCGGCCCTGGCAAAGGCCTATGAGGCCGGGGGTGCGGCGTGCCTGTCGATCCTGACCGATACGCCGTCGTTCCAGGGCCATCTCGATTTCATGGTCGCGGCGCGCGCGGCGACCAAATTGCCGGTGCTGCGCAAGGACTTCATGTTCGACACCTACCAGGTGGCCGAAGCCCGCGCCCATGGCGCCGACTGCATCCTGATCATCATGGCAGCCCTCGACGACGGCACGGCCAAGGATCTGGAAGAGGCTGCCATTGCGCATGGCATGGATGTGCTGATCGAAATACACGACCGCGCCGAGCTCGATCGCGCGCTCAAACTTCGCTCGCCGATGATCGGCGTCAATAACCGCAATTTGCGTACCTTCGAGACCACATTGGCCACCAGCGAGGCGCTGGCGCCGCTGATCCCTGGGGATCGCCTGATGGTCGGCGAGAGCGGCATCTTTGCGCCGGCGGATCTCGCGCGACTCGAGCGTGTCGGCATGTCAACCTTCCTGGTCGGCGAGAGCCTGATGCGCCAGGCGGACGTTACCGCGGCGACCCGGGCATTGCTGGCCCGTACCGACGCGCTGCGCGCGACCGGGACGCGCTAGACGATGGCGCGGAAGGCAGGCAGCGCCCTCACCCACATCGATTCCTCAGGCGAAGCCCGGATGGTCGACGTGTCGGCCAAGCCGGCGACCGAGCGGGTCGCCATCGCCGAGGGCCGCGTGATCATGAGCAAGACGACGCTCGAATTGATCGTCTCCGGCAACGCCAAGAAGGGTGACGTGCTCGGCACCGCGCGCATTGCCGGCATCATGGCGGCGAAGCGCACCTCGGATCTGATCCCGCTGTGCCATCCGCTGGCGCTGTCGAAGGTGACGCTCGACATCACGCCCGACAAGAAGCTGCCGGGCTGCATCGTCCGCGCCACCGTCAAGGTCACCGGGCCGACCGGCGTCGAGATGGAAGCGCTGACGGCGGTGTCGGTGGCGTGCCTGACGATCTACGACATGATCAAGGCGGTCGAACGCGGCACGCGGATCGAAGGCGTCCATCTCGTCGAGAAGATGGGCGGCAAGTCCGGACATTATCGCGCCGGGGATTAGACCGGATCTTCCGAAGCCGGCGCGCCGCCCCCTGTCACGCTTGTGTGACCGGCCCGCGGCGGAGTGTTCTCGCGCGGGCGGTGTTGTTCTTTCGGGACCTTCACCGGGAGGGATGCGATGGCAACATACAGGCTTCTTGCCGCAGTGGCGGTGTTATCAGCGCTCACCGGGCCGGCGGTGGCCCAGCAGGTCATCTCCGAGCCCGGCTATTGCGCATTTTTCTATCCCAATGCCAATTGCCAGAACAAGGGACCCGGCAATCCCTATACCGATGCGGAATACAAGCGCCGCCTCAACCAGGGCGGCTCCGTATATGGCAGCGGTCAGACGGTCGGCGTCGCGCGAAAACGGCCGCATTCGTCCGCAACGCGGATGCAGTGACCCCTCGTCAACTTTGCGACGCGGGTTGCTGTCGGAGCGCTCCGCTACCGGCGTTAGCATTTCATTAACCAGGCTTCCTAACGGCAATTCCATCTCGGCGCGGTATCAAGCCGCCGGCCGGGAGTGCGCGACACTGCTTCCGGATCGATTCCTGGCAGCGATCTCGTTCAATGGGTTCAAGCAACACCGCTTCCTTCAAGGTCATGCCCATCGTTCGCGGCGGCCCGATCCGCTGGCTGATCCTGGGCGGCGTGCTGTTGATCGCCGCGATCGCGATCGGCGCGACCCTCATGGCGAGCAATTTCCGCGAACGCGCGCTGCGCAACAGCGAGCGCGAGCTGGAAAACACCGTGCTGCTGCTGGCGCGCCATTTCGACCAGCAGCTCGAGGACTTCGAGGTCGTCCAGAAGGACCTGATCACCTTCATTCGGTCGAGCGGCATCGTGACGACGGAGAGCTACCATCGTCGGATGTCGAGCGAGGAAATCCATCTGATGCTCAAGTCGAAGATGGACGCGTTGTCCTATGTCGGCGGCATCAACGTGTTCGACTCCGACGGCAGGCTGATCAATTCGTCGGCCGCCTGGCCCGCCCCGCCGGTCAACGTCGCCGACCGGACCTATTTCAAGACCTTCAAGTCCGGCCCGCAATCGCCGGCCGTCGTGCTCGAACCGGTCTACAGCCGCATCACCGGCGTCTGGACCACCGTGATCGCGCGCAAGGTTATGGGCCCGAACGGCGAGTTCCTCGGCGCCATCGGCCGCGGAATCGAGCCGGCCAATTTCGAGAAGTTTTTCGCCTCGGTGGCGCTCGGATCCGGAGCGGCGATCTCCATGCACCACCGCGACGGCACGCTGCTCGCGCGCTACCCGCATCTCGACGAGATGATCGGCAGGAATTTCAAGACCGGCCCGGCCAACCAGCAGCGCGTCTTCGAACTCGCCCACACCACGTCCCGCCTGACCAGTCCGCTCGACGGCGAGGCTCGCGTGATCTCCTCGCGCGCGCTGACCAACTTTCCGATCGTGATCGTCGCGGCGACGACCACCTCGGCGGCGCTCGCCGACTGGCGTGAGCAGATCTCCATCCTGATCGCGGTGGCCGGCCTGTCCGTGCTGGCGATTGCCGCCCTCTTGTTCCTGGTCGTTCGCAAGCTCTCGCAGCAGCATCGCGCGTCGCGGGAGCGGCTGACCCTGGAAAAGCTCCGGCTCGACACCGCCGTCAACAACATGACGCAAGGCCTGCTGCTGTTCGATTCCTCGCAGCGCCTCGTGATCTGTAACCGGCGCTATCTCGACATGTACGGCCTGTCGGCCGAAGTCGTGAAGCCGGGCTGCAGTTTCCGCGATGTGATCGCGCATCGCAAGCAAACCGGCTCGTTCACCGGCGACGTCGATCAGTATGTCGCGCGGGTGCTGCGCGACGTCGATCAGCGCAACGCGATGATCATCACGACGCCCGACGGACGCTCGGTGCAGGTCGTCAACGAGCCGCTGGCCGACGGCGGCTGGGTGGCGACCCATGAGGATGTCACCGAGCAGCGCCGCGCCGAGCAGCGCATCACCCACCTCGCCCATTACGACGCGCTGACCGACCTGCCGAACCGCACCTTGTTCCACGAACAGCTCAAGCGCGAATTGCCGCACGCAGCGCCCGGGCGCCAGCTTGCGGTGCTCTATATCGACATCGACGAATTCAAGAGCGTCAACGACTCGCTCGGCCACATGATCGGCGACGAATTGCTGAAATCCGTCGCGGTCAGCCTCAGCGCCTGCGTTCGCGAGACCGATTTCGTCGCAAGGCTCGGCGGCGACGAATTCGCCATCGTTCAGACCGGCGTGCAGAGTGCTGGTGACGTCACCGACCTCGTCCATCGCATCCATGACGCGATCCGCGCGCCCTACGAATGCCTCGGCCATCAGGTCACCACCGACGCCTCGATCGGCATTGCGCTGGCGCCGCAGGACGGGACCGACCTCGACCAGATCCTCAAGAATGCGGATCTGGCGATGTACGCCGCCAAGGCCGCCGGCCGCCGCACCCATCGCTTCTTCGAACCCGACATGGACGCCCAGGTCCGCGCCCGCCGCATGCTGGAGATCGACCTGCGCCAGGCCATCACCGACGGCGGCCTCGAGGTCTATTACCAGCCCTGTCTTGACCTCCAGAACAACAGGATCACCGGCTGCGAAGCGCTGCTGCGCTGGCGCCATCCGCAGCGCGGCATGATTTCGCCGGCCGATTTCGTGCCGATCGCCGAGGAGACCGGTCTCATCAACCAGCTGGGCGAGTGGGTGCTGACCACGGCCTGTGCGGAAGCTGCGAGCTGGCCGGATGATGCTCGGCTTGCGGTCAACGTCTCGCCGGTACAGTTCAAGAGCGGAACGCTGGCGCTGAAGGTTATTGCGGCCCTTGCGGCCTCGGGTCTGGCCGCGAGCCGGCTCGAACTCGAGATCACCGAAGCGGTGCTGATCCGCGACGACGATGCGGCCCTTGCCGTGCTGCATCAGCTTCGCGCCATCGGCGTGCGGATAGCGCTCGACGATTTCGGTACCGGCTATTCCTCGCTGGGCTATCTGCAGCGCTTCCCGTTCGACAAGATCAAGATCGACCGCTGCTTCATCACCGGTATCGCCGAGCCCGAAGGCTCCGCCAGCATCGTCGAGGCCGTGGTCACCATCGCCACCGCGCGCCACATGACGACGACGGCCGAAGGCGTCGAGACCGAAGAGCAGCGCGAATTGCTGCGCGCGCTCGGCTGTTCGGAGATGCAGGGCTATCTGTTCAGCGCGCCGAAGCCCGCCGCCGAGGTCAGGAAGTTGCTGTTCACGCACCAGCCCACGCCGTCGACCGCCAGCCCCTCCCGCTCCCGCAAACGCAAGCCCGTCGCCGGCGCGGCCTAGCGCCCTTTCCGTTCCGATGGAATCGGAACGGGGCTCCAGATTCTTGATTTGACGCGTTTTCTTGACGCGAACCGGAATCCACTTCGCTCGAAAACGCCCTAGTTCGGCACCGGGCGCTTTGCGGCCGACGGCGCGTTGGCGTTGACGGTGACGCCGCGCAGCAGGTTGAAGGCGGCCCCGAGCGCCTTGTCGTCCTTGTCGGACGGCGGCACGTAGGATTGCGAACCGGTCTGCTCGGCGCCGTCGGCGGCCAGATGCCCGCGCATCGACGCTTCGCCCTTCAATTCCGAACGGCTCTTCAACTCGTCCGGCACGTCCTGCAGCACTTCGATATCGGGCGAGACGCCCTGGGCCTGGATCGATTTTCCGGATGGCGTGTAGTAGCGCGCCGTCGTCAGCGCCAGCGCACCATTGTTGGAACCGAGCGGAATGATGGTCTGCACCGAGCCCTTGCCGAACGAACGCGTCCCGATCAGGGTCGCGCGCTTGTGATCGTGCAAGGCGCCGGCCACGATCTCCGAGGCCGAGGCCGAGCCACCGTTGATCAGCACCACCAGCGGCTTGCCTTTGGTCAGATCGCCGCCGCGCGCCACGAAGCGCTGGGTTTCTTCCGGCGTCCGGCCACGGGTCGAGACCACCTCGCCGCGGGCCATGAACGCGCTCGACACCGACACCGCCTGATCGAGCAGGCCGCCCGGATTGTTGCGGAGATCGACGACGTAGCCCGCGAGCTTATCGGACGGGATCGCTTTCGAAATCTCCGTGATCGCCTTGCGCAGGCCGTCGGTGGTCTGTTCGTTGAAGCTGGTGATCCTGATATAGCCGATATCGCCGCCCTCGGTGCGGAAGCGCACCGGCCGCACGCGGATGACTTCGCGTACGATCGCGACATCGACCGGCATGTCCGCGCCCTTGCGGATGATTTTCAGCCGGATCCTGCTGTCGGGCTGCCCCTTCATCTTGCTCACGGCCTGATCGAGGGTCATGCCCTGAATGGACTCGTCGTCGATCTGTATGATCGCGTCGCCCGACATGATGCCGGCCTTGGCGGCGGGCGTGTCGTCGATCGGCGCCACCACCTTGACGACGCCGTCTTCCATCGTCACCTCGATGCCGAGCCCACCGAATTCGCCCTGCGTGGTCTCCTGCATGTCGCTCCAGCCCTTCGCGTTCATGTAGCGCGAATGCGGATCGAGCGAGGAAATCATGCCGTTGATCGCCCCCTCCATGAGCTTGGCGTCGTCGGGCTTCTCGACATAGCTGGCGCGCACGCGCTCGAACACGTCGCCGAACAGATTGAGCTGCGAATAGGTGCTGTCGCTGCGGGCGGCGGCCTTGGCGGCGGCGAACAGATGCGCCCCCTGCGGTCCGGTAACCAGGACGGTCAAACAGATGCCCGTCACCGTGCCGAGGAGAAAGGTGATGTTCTTGCGCATTTGCGATCCTTCTCGCTATCGACAGCCCAATTCAGGTGAATCGGCGTCCGGTCCCGGCGCGGCCAACCAACAATGGCTTTTTGGTCGGATCAAGGCAGTTTCGTTCCGGGCCATTACGGATTTGTTAAGGATAGATTTTCAGGCGCCGAAACAGGCCGTTTTCGAACGAATTTTTGCCCTGCAGAACCGCCATCCCATTCAAGACGTGAATTCACGATCTCGCGGCCTGATCTGCCCGAGCTTTGCCAGAAACTTCCCGCCCTCTCTCATTCGAGGACGCAGGGAATGCCGGATGCGCGCTGCACCCGCGGTCTCATGTGCAAATGTGCACAAAAGATGCGCACATGAGCATACAGGGCAGCGGAGAACATCCGACATTCCCTGCGCGATGGCTTTACGGTTTATGGCGAGCTCTCCCCGGAGAACGGCTCTTTTGCCTCCGTTGCGCCCTGGGAAGTCAGACGCCTCCAGGAGCATTGACGCCAGCAACGCGACGTCGGGACCACACGCTTTTGCCGTACGCTTCGGCCGCGCTCGTCGGGCGACAACCTCCACGTCCACCGCTCCCCGCCCAACGTCCGTGACGACGGCCGATGCCCTTCTGACCAGGACGGGATGGCCAAATATGTGCCAGTGATTTGGCTTCTTTAAAACAGAAATATTTTTTATTTTGGGGCTTGACACATCTTCCGAAATTCAGAACAGGCGATTTGCCCGTCGGGTCAGTTTGACGCAGCCCTTTCCGTCGTTGTCTGCAACAACTGCGGAGCGTTTGTGCATGAGAGCGCAGTGAAGATGACGGGCCGCAGCCGCGATTTCCGGACTTCTCCGACACGGGCATGTCAGTGTATTGAAGTGCCCGTTACGAGTCGTTTGGAGTAGCGATGAGCAGCACCGACAAATTGCAGATCGAACGTGTACTGTCGGCGACCGACGAAGCGCGCGCACTGATCGGGGAACTCGAGGCCGTGCTTTCGGCAGAGTATACGCCCGAGCAGCGGCATGGATTGGCGCTCGACGCGATCTTTCAGCCGCATGTCCGCTTCTTCCTCGCGCGCCTTGACGGAACGGCGGTGGGCTGCGGCGGCGTCGCCCTCTACCCCGACTTCGCCGAGGTCAAGCGCATGTATGTACACCACACCGCGCGGGGACAGGGGGTTGCCGACGCCCTTCTCGAGCGCATCGAACAGGAAGTCCGCAGCGCCGGACTTTCCATGCTGCGTCTGGAGACCGGCGATCGGCAGATCGCGGCGATGCGGCTCTATGTGCGCGCGGGATTTCGCGAATGCCCGGCGTTCGGCGATTATGCGCTGATGCCACCGCAATCGATCGCGACGAGCGTGTTCTACGAGAAACGGATCGGCGCGTAACGCTTCGTGGGACGGACGACGCCAGACGAAGAGACCGCCCAGGGGCGGCCTCTGTATCTCCCGTTGCCTTCGTCTCAGTGCTGCGAACCGTGCACCCCGGCTATCCCGACGAACACGACGGCAACAATGATCGCGAACGTCGCCAACATCGATCAGGCCGCGCGAAGCGTTGCGCCTTGATTGCGCCGGCGATAAGCCATGAAGCCGAGCCCCGCAAAGCCGAGCATCATCATCGCCCAGGTCGAAGGCTCCGGGACGGCCCCCGTCGCAATCTGCTCGAACGAGACGCCGTCGATCAGCGGATCATTGTTTCCAGAATCGGTGGACGAGAACAGCGTAAAGCTGATCGTCGTCAGCGAAGAAGTCGCGACGTAGTCAAACGTGTAGGTTTCGAACGGTCTGTGAAAAAAGCCCGACGAGTCAGCCGTCAGGGTAACCTGGTTCAACTGCGATCCGATCGCAACATTGAGGACGCTCGACAGGTTCGGGCCGTTCTCATCCGACAGGCCGACCGTGAGACGGTAGGTATTTCCGATTGTCGTCGCAACCGTTTGGCTGATGCCTTCCCCGGGAGAGGAATGACCGTTCGAAGCAACGCCACCGATGCTGTAAAAATTCAGGCCGCCATCATAGGAGGGAATGGTGTTGCCGATATCGGCGTAGGTCACCACCCCCTCGGTGTGACCGATGTTGGTCCATCCGGTCGGCGTTGTAAAATGATCCGATGTTGCTTCAAAACTGCCGTTGACGAGCAGTTCGACCGCGCCTGCGGAGCTGCCGCCGGCAAGCAAGACAAAGGATGCTCCGGCCGCGCACAAGAGTTGTTTAGTCGACTTATCAATTTTCCAGTTCACGACAATTCTCCCAAATGAAATCCAGTCGCTCGATCGAGGAAAGTTTGGCGGGAAACTAAAATGCGAGTCAAATGAGCAGAGGCCCTAAGGCCTTTGTACCTTGCCCATCGCAGTCCGGTCACGACGGCGGTGGACCATGAAGCCCACGCCAGCGAAGCCCAGAAGCGTCATTGCCGATGCGGCCAGCAATTTTGCGCATCTTCCGACGCTATATCCTGTCAAAAACAGCGCTCGAAATTTTCCTGCAAGCTGCGAGCTCGGCGCTCATGTGCGGGCCTCGTTGCAATGGCCGCCGCTGTACGCGCCTGCTCTCCGGCATTGCCGCTCCGGTTGACATGCGACGAGACGGCGTCATTCCATCGGGCTGTATCGCCGGCTAACGGAACATCCCGCCCATCATCCCGCCGATCAGACCGCCGGGTCCACCATGGGGACCGTGGCGACGACCGCCGCCTCCGCCACCACCGCCTCCCCTGCGGCGACGGGGACGCGCTTCCTCGCTGCCGGCACTCGCGGTCGACGTGACAGGCACGATTTCCGTCAGCAGCGCCTTGTGCTGCAGCTTGTTGAGATACCCGGTCCTGGGATAGCCGCGAGCGGCCTGCCATCGGGTAATCACCGAGCGGGTCGGCTCATCGAACCTGCCGGTCACCCTGGTATCGAAGCCGAGCCCGTTGAGGCGGCGCTGCACATCGCGGCGCTGACCCTTGTCTAGTCCGATCTGGTCTTCGGTGGCCTGGCTCGATTCCTCGCTGAAGGTCGCAGGATCGATTCCGTTGCTCAGATTACGGGTTGCAATGCTCGAACCGTTCTCCAGCGAAGCGATCCGGGCCAATGCCAGTGACCGGAACTGGCCGCTCGGGTAGCTGGACAGATAAGCGTTGAGCTCTTCCGGCTTGTTGGAATCCTTGATCGAGCGCCAGAACTCGAGCTCGACATCGCTGGCCGGCGCGGCCGCGACCGCAACAGGAGCCGGTGCGGCGGCGCCTGTCGCGGCGGGCGCCGGAGCGCCGTTCAGATACACCGATCCAGTCAGGTTCGTGTGCCCCCACGGCAACTGACCCTTCTGGGTCTCTTCGTTGACCTGAGCGCGGACCTTGGTCATCGCCTGCTGGATCTCGACACCGGGCTGGGTGACGTTGGCGAGCAGCGCGCGCGTGAACGGGCTGTTGGCGCCGGCCTCGCCGTCAAGCGCGGTTTGTCCGGGACCGGTGGCAAAGGCGATCAAGGTGCCTTCGCCGGACTTCATCTCGGCAAGACCGTTCTGCACATTGACGCTGCGGGTCGCCTTCGCCGAACGGATCTTCGCAGTGAACGGATTATCGCGGCAGGCGTCGAGGAACACCAGCTTGACCTTGGCATCGCCCATGGTCTGGTCGAGCGTGAGGTCGACATTGATGGCGCCGCCCAGCCTGACGTCCATTTCGGATTTGAGATCGGCATCGACCGGCACCAGATAATTGGTTCCGTTCACCGCGATGCCATGGCCGGCATAGAAGAACAGCGCGACGTCGGCACCTTCAGCCTTCTTGCCGAAGTCGAGCAGCTTTTCCGTCATCTTGTCGCGGGTCAGGTTGGTGCCTTCCACCACCTCGAACCCGACATTGCGGAGCGCCGCCGCCATCGACCGCGCGTCGATCGGCGGATTCGGAAGGGCGGCGACGTTCTTGTAGGTGCCGTTGCCGACCACGAAGGCGACCCGCTTGTCGGCGCGCGCCACACCGGCGGTGAGCGCCATGCAAGCCGCGAACAGAATGATGGTGAGGTAGCGCATTGAAACCTCGTTTCAAAGCAAGGCACCGCCCCAAAGGCCGCCAGCCGGCCGTGGCGAATTGCGTTTTCCGCAATAGCAGGCAACCAACGCGTTCAACATTGACCAAGGGTCCTAGAAGCGAACGATTAGGTCCTAGTACCTTGGTCCGTCTTCCGAAGATTAATCGCCGCTCGACAAAGATGGCCGGTTGCGCGTTTGCCGGAGGTGGGCAACAACGAGGGATCGGGCCGTGGTGCGCGAGAGACGAGTTGAACCGGGATGGACCGATCGATCGTATTGAAGAATCGATTGCGGGCCGAGCAGGTAGCGGCGCTGTTTCAACACGTCGCGTTGGGCGTGACAGGCGCCGCATCCGGCGCGCTGGTTCTGGCGGGCTCGATGATCCAGCTCGGTGCGCTCGATCTGGTCAAGGGTGCATCCTGGGCCTTGTACATCTGTGCCTGTGCAGCCGCTCACATCATGCTTTGGCGGCTCTACCTCCACGCAAAGCCGAACGACGATCAGTGGAAGATCTGGGCGTTGGTGTTTACCGCGATCAGTGCCGCCGAAGGCGTCGGTTGGGGTTGGGGATCGGTTTCGCTGGTCGGCAACACCGACCGCTTCTCACTCGAAATGCTGGTGATGGTCGTCACGCTCAGCGTCGCCGGCGGTGCCATTCCCGCCTTCAGTTCGTATCTGCCTGCCTTCTTCGCTTTCTTCCTGCCTGCCACCATTCCCAGCATTTTCTGGAGCGTCGCGTCGAAGGATCTGTTTCCGGAAGCCCTTGTCATGCTGCTGCTGATGCTGATTTTCACAACGGCGATGGGCGGCCTCGGCGTTCGCGCCAATCAGAGCTTCAAGGAACTCGTAAATCTTCGAATCCGCACCGATGAGCTGGCCGACGATCTTCTCAAGCAAAAGGAATTGGCGGAACAAGCGAGCCTGGCAAAATCGAGTTTTCTGGCCGCTGCCAGCCACGATTTGCGACAGCCGGTTCACGCGCTCGGGCTGTTTGTCGGTGCGCTGCGCGCGATCGCGATGCCGCCGGAGGGCGTTCGCCTGATCGAAAGAATTGAAGAATCGGTCGTCGCCATGGATGGGCTCTTCAGCGCGATCCTGGATATTTCGAGGCTCGATGCCGGTGTCATCGAAGTGCGGCCCGAAGCCTTCGCGATCCAGCCGCTGCTGGATCGCATTTGCGCCGACTATGCGGGCGAGGCCCGGGAAAAGTCGATCACGCTGATCCGCTGCCGGTGCAGCGCGACCATTCTGACAGACCCGCCATTGCTGGAACGCATCCTACGCAATCTGGTGTCCAACGCCGTGCGCCATACCGCTTCCGGCCGGGTCCTCGTCGGCTGCCGCCGCAGCGCCGGCAGGGTTCGGGTCGAGGTCTGGGACACCGGTCCCGGCATCCCGCTTCATGAACGGGAACGAATTTTTCAGGAGTACTTTCAACTCCGCAATCCCGAACGGGATCGCTCCATGGGGCTGGGATTGGGACTTGCGATCGTCCGGCGCCTCGGCATCTTGCTGGATTGTCCGATCGGACTGCGTTCCCAACCCGGGCAAGGCTCGTGTTTCAGCGTCGAGGTCCCGATGGCGACCGGGCCCGCGGATCCCGCGAAATTCGCCGCCACAGCCAGCACGGCTGAAGCGGCTCGCGGCCTGATCGTGGTGGTCGATGATGAAGCGGCGATCCGGGACGCCATGTACAGCCTGCTGACGAGTTGGGGCTACGCGGTGATCGCCGCCGGCTCCGGGGCGGAAGTAACGACTCTGCTGTTGCGAAGCGCCCGGCGCCCGGACCTGATCATCTGCGACTACCGGCTGCGGGAGGAGGAGAACGGGATCGACGTCGTGGGGCAGCTTCGCCGCCAATGCAAGGGCGACGTGCCGGCGATGCTGATCACGGGGGATACCGCCGCCGATCGTCTCAAGGAAGCGCAAGCCAGTGGCCTGCTGCTGCTTCACAAGCCGGTGCCTAACGGCAAGCTGCGCGCCGCGGTCGCCAATCTGATCGCGGTTTCAGCCCAGGCGAGCCCGCATTGAAGCAGCTCACTCCACCTTCCCCGGCTCGTTGAGCCCGCTCTGCCAGGTCGACGGCTGGGTTCCGAAGCCGCGCTTGGCGCGCGTCCCCAGCCAATAGCCGAATTGCGGAGGCACGTTGCGGAACGGGCCTTCGACGCCGAGTTTGAGCGCCGCGTCCATCGGCCAGTTCGGGTTGTTGAGGATTTCGCGGCCCACCGCGATCAGGTCGGCCTGCCCGTCCTGCAGGATCTGTTCGGCCTGATCGCCGTGGATGATGAGGCCGACGGCCATCGTCATGATGCCGGCGTGGCGTTTCACATATTCCGACAGCGGCACCTGATAGCTGTATTTGATTTCCTTGCCCAGGATCGGCGCCATCTCGGTGATGCCGCCGGACGAGCAGTCGATGACATCGACGCCTTTTGACTTGAGGATCTTCGCCAGCCGCGCGCTCTGTTCCGGACCCCAGCCGGCATTGTCTTCGACCGACAGGCGGACGAACAGCGGCTTGTGGTCGGGCCAATGCGTGCGCACCGCTTCGGTGATTTCGGTGATGAAACGCATCCGGTTGATTTCAGAGCCGCCATATTCATCGCTGCGCTGATTTGAACGCTCCGACAGGAACTGATGCACGAGATAGCCGTGCGCGCCGTGCAATTCCAGCACATCGAAGCCGGCCTCCTGCGCGCGCCGGGCGGCGTGGCCCCAGGCCTGCACGAGGTCTTTCACCTCGCGCCGCTCCAGCGCCTTCGGCACCGGCCATTTCTCGCTGTGGGCGATCGCACTGGGCGCCACCGGCGACCAGTCGTCCCAATCGTCGATGTCGGGCGTCCGTTGCAGCGGCCGGTCACCTTCCCAGGGCCGGCTCGCGCGCGCCTTGCGGCCGGAATGGCCGAGTTGAATCCCCGCGACCGAGTTCTGCTGGTGGATGAATTTGACGAGGCGGCCGAGCGGCTCGACGAAGGCGTCATCCCAGATGCCGAGATCGCCGACGGTGCCACAGCCGCGCCGCTCGACCTTGGTCGATTCGACGACGACGAGCCCGGCGCCGCCGGCGGCAAACTTGCCGGCGTTCATCAAGTGCCAGTCGGTCGGAAACCCCTTCACGGCGGAATATTGATGCATCGGCGGCACCACGATGCGGTTCTTCAGCTCGACGCCCCGGATCGTCATCGGCGAAAACAGCAGCGTCCCCGGCATTCTCGTTTCCTCGCCACTTGGCTGGCATCCTGGCATCCATGTTGCGACGGGGTGCCGTCAGATGCCGTGTTATTGTTTTGCGGCGGCCTCGGATTTCGCCTCGGACTTGGCCGCCTTCGGCTTGGCCGGTGTCTTGGCCGGTGTCTTGGCGACAGCCTTCGGCGCGGTGTTGTCGCTGCGCACGGTTCCCCAGGGGTCGGTGCTCTTCTGTTCGGGAATGTTGCCGAGCGACCGCTGGTAGGCCCGCTCGGCCTCCTTCTCGGCCGCGATTTCCGTTGGCGATTTGACTTTGTCAGGGTCTCCGTACTTCTGCATGTTCTTGGACTGCGCCAAAGCGGGACCCGCCAGCAGCGCCATCACAGCCACGATACCAATCAACCTCATGCAATCACTCCCCGGACTTTCCGGCAATCCTTAGCACAGCTTGCGCGTGGGCTTAAGCGCTGGATTGGGGCCGTGATGAGGCTGGAAGCGTCATGCTCCGACCGGCGTTGCCGAGACGCCCGCGGTTTTGTAAACGACTGAGATGAATTCCGCCCAGCTCTCCCCGCATTCCGCCGACGCGCTGCTGTTCGATCTCGGCCGCGTGGTGCTCGATATCGATTTTGGCAAGGCGCTCGCCTGTTGGGCCGGCCACGCCGGCTGCGCGCCGGCCGACCTCGCCGCGCGGTTTGTCCGCGAAGAAGCCTACCGGCATCACGAAATCGGCAAGATCGAGGATGCGGTCTATTTCGACAGCCTGCGCAGCTCGCTCGGTATCGGCATTTCGGATGCCCAGTTTCTGGAGGGCTGGAACGCGATCTTCGCCGGCGAAATGCCCGGCATTGCGCCGCTGTTGCAGCGCGCCGCCGGACGGCTGCCGCTCTATGCTTTTTCCAACACCAACCGGCCGCATGTCGCGTATTTCTCGCAAGCCTATGCCGACGTGCTCAGCCACTTCCGTGAAATGTTCCTGTCGTCGACCATCGGGCTTCGCAAGCCCGATGCGGCGGCCTATGATCACGTCGTGAAAGCGATCGGCGTTCCCGCTTCCCGCATCGTGTTCTTCGACGATCTTGCCGACAATATCGAAGGCGCCCGGGCGCGCGGGCTGACCGCCGTGCATGTGACAGGGCCAGACGATGTCGCCAAGGCGCTCGCTGCGCTCGGAATTTGAGGGGATAGTGCCGTGGCCCTGATGCCGGTTGCCGATGCCCTCCATTCGATCCTCGCGGGCGCAGACCCGCTGCCCGAAGAGATGGTGACGCTCGACACCGCCTTTCATCGCACGCTCGCGCGCGACCTGGCGGCCTTGCGCACCCAGCCGCCGCAGGCGATGTCGGCGATGGACGGCTATGCGGTGCGCGCGGCGGATGCGGCCGATCTCTCGGCCCGGCTGAGGGTGATCGGCGAGGTCGCGGCCGGCCGTCCGTTCGAACGCCCGGTGGGCCCGGGCGAAGCGGTGCGGATTTTCACCGGCGGCGTGATCCCCGACGGCGCCGACGCCGTCATCATCCAGGAGGATACCGAAGCCAGCGGCGGGTACATCACGATCACGGACGCCGCAAAACCGGGGCGGCATATCCGCGCCGCCGGCGCCGATTTTCGCGCCGGCGACGTGTTGCTCGCGAAAGGAAGCCGCCTCACCGACCGCGATCTGTCGCTCGCGGCCGGCATGAACTATCCGGAACTGGCGGTGATCAGACGCCCCCGGGTCGCCGTGCTCGCCACCGGCGACGAGCTGGTGATGCCGGGCTCGACGCCCGGCCCCGGCCAGATCGTCTATTCCAACGGTTACGCGCTGCGCGCGCTGGCGCGGGCCGAGGGAGCCGACACCATCGACCTCGGCATCGCCGCCGACACCGTCGAGGCGACGACGGAGGGCATCCGCCGCGCCCGGGACTGCGGCGCCGATATCCTGATCACGATGGGCGGCGCCTCGGTCGGCGACCATGACCTCGTCAAGCGTTCGCTGGAGGCCGAGGGCGTCGCCATGGCGTTCTGGCGGATCGCGATGCGGCCGGGCAAGCCGATGATGCACGGGCGGCTCGGCGCGATGCGGGTGATCGGCCTGCCCGGCAATCCGGTGTCGTCCTATGTCTGCGGTTTCCTGTTTCTGGCGCCGTTGATTCGCGCTCTGTCGGGCCGGAAAGCCATCCATCACGTCAGGGAAACGGCGCTGCTCGGCCGCGACCTCGCCGCCAACGACCAGCGCGAGGACTATCTGCGCGCACGGCTCGAGACGCGCGAGGATGGCGCGTTGATCGCCATTCCCGTCCATCACCAGGACTCCTCGCTGCTTGGAAATCTCGCTGCGGCACGGGCACTTCTGATACGTCCGCCATTTGCGCCGGCGCTCGCCGCGGGCGCGCATTGCGAGTTATTGCGCCTGCCGCAATGAGCCGTTTCCGCCGCACGCACCGACGAAACCGGCGCGCGTTCACCTGAAATTAAGTGGTTGCGGAACATGTATCGAACATATAGTGTCCGTTCATGATTTGTTTCGAGGGCTAGTGTCCATATTCGGGAGTTTGGGACTTCCGGTTTGGGCCGCCGGCTTTGCAACTGAAGATCGCCGCAACCGAAGATCACGAATTGATCGACCACGAATTACGCTGCGCCAACCGGGGGATTGCTCGAGATGCTTACGCGCAAACAGTATGAACTTCTGCGTTTCATCAACGAACGGCTCAAAGAGGCCGGTGTACCGCCCTCTTTCGACGAGATGAAGGATGCGCTCGACCTGCGCTCCAAATCCGGTATCCACCGCCTCATCACCGCATTGGAAGAACGCGGCTTCATCCGCCGCCTGCCCAACCGCGCCCGCGCCATCGAAGTGATCAAGCTGCCCGAGCTTGCGGGCGCAGGTAACGGCAGCAGCCGCCGCGGCTTCACCCCGAGCGTCATCGAAGGCACGCTCGGCAAGGTCCGCGCGACAAGCGCACCAGCCGAGGACGACGGCAACCGTCCGGTCGCCGTGCCCGTGATGGGCCGGATCGCCGCCGGTACGCCGATCGAGGCGCTGCAGACCCGCAGCCACACCATCAGCGTGCCGCCCGACATGCTCGGCTCCGGCGAGCATTACGCGCTCGAAGTACGCGGCGATTCCATGGTCGACGCCGGCATCCTCGACGGCGACATGGCGCTGATCCAGCGCAACGACAGCGCCGACACCGGCGACATCGTCGTGGCGCTGATCGACGAAGAGGAAGCAACGCTGAAACGCTTCCGCCGCCGCGGCGCCTCGATCGCGCTGGAGCCCGCCAACACCTCCTACGAAGTCCGCATCCTGCCGCCGAACCGGGTCCGGATTCAGGGCAAGCTGATCGGGCTGTACCGGAAGTACTGAAGGCTGCCCGCTTTCCGGGCGCCAGTTTCGGCAGGCATTGTGTTTACCAAGTCGTCATGCCCGGTCTTGTGCCGGGCATCCCCGTCTTTGGGCGAACCAACGGAAGACGTGGACGGCCGGGTCAAGCCCGGCCATGACAGGGAACGTGTCGCACAATCGCCCGGAACGCGGCGAAGCTGCGCGAGGAAGGTTGGTTTGACGCGATTCCGCAGCATGCTGGAAGGCGCGCTAGCCGGGGGACGAAACGTGGCCAGCAATATGATCACCAAGATTACCTGGCAAAGGGCCGGACAGGTCACCGAGCCCGGCCGCTACATGCTCCGGTTCGGCTGGCTGAACGTGACGGAAGCGGATCTCGCGATCTGGCGGCAATTTCCGGAAGCCGCCTTCACGCTGGTCGAACTTCCCGACACGGCCGAGGACGGCCGCGAGCAGTTCCATCTCGGCACCTTCGAACTGCCGCTGCCGCCAGCGCCGGACCAGCATTGAGCTGATGCGCCGCTCGAAAGCTGGCGCGATATCGCGTGTGTGATCGGATGCGCCCGAAAGCTCCATCCCTGAAAGCGATAACGACCTGGCAAGCGGCGCGGGCGACGGCCAGGCGACGATCTCCAAGGGCCCCCTCACCCAGTTCTCGATCACGCTTTGGCGCAGGCCATTGCCGACATGCTCGCCGCCGCGAGCAATCCGACCGACCGGAGGTTCGTCATCGGCGGTGCGCTGCCGACGATTGCCCCGACGCATGACGGCGCCGGCGCAGCGTGGCCGCGGCCTGATCGAATCCCGATCGCGACGACAAAGACCGCCTTCAGGGGCGGTGTTTTTGGTGTCGCCAACGAAAGCCCGCCGCCGTATCGCGTTTGTGATCGAACGCCGCGGCCTTAGGCCGCACAATTGCCCCGAACGGGAATAGACTTGTCGCATGTCCACTCTGATAGAGGCCTGTGCCTCAGGGGAGGCACGGGTCGGCTATCTCATACGAGGGAGCGATCCGATGTGTGACTATAGTCTGCATGCCATGGCGACGCGTCCTGCCGTGGTCGGAGAGACGCTGATATCAACCACCTTCCGTGGGACGTCGACGCGCGGCTTTGCAAGCGAGAGCCAGCCCGAGGTCGCGGTCTGCATGCTGCCCGGAACCGAACTGGCGTTCGCGCAGGACGTCAAATATGACAGCCGTTGGATCTGGACCAAGACCATCGGCTTCCGCGTCGGCAAGTTCAACACCATCAATCCGCACATCAGGGAACGGCATCACGACGCGATCGAGTTTCCCGACGGAAGCCATGTGCTGGTGACGCAGCTGTGCGAAGGCCAGCGCGTGACCGTGCTGCAATTGCCGGTGGCCAAGCCGCTCCCCGAGCGCACGGCGACCGAGGCCGGCACGGCGCCCGCGACGTCGATCTTCACCGGCTGAGTCCTACTCCTCGGCCTGCAGATCGGCTTCCGAAGGCGTGGCATCGATGGTGCGCGGCGCCGTGAGGCGCGGCGCGCGGAGCGTTGCGTCCGTGTCCCCCTCGCCGGCGATCGCCGGTGACCAGGGACGGTCGATACCCCCGGGCTTGACGGCATCGACGGTAAATCCGCTGCCGCTTCGCCGCAGCGCCAGCGCGCCCTGCCGGCGCAGCCGCTCCGCAGAGATCACCGAGGCCCCGCAGGCCGCGGGCGCCTGCCTTGTCGTCACCACCAGCGCCGCACGTTCGCAATCATCGCCAAGCGCCTCCGGCCGCAGCGCGAGTGCCACGAACGCGCCTCCCGCCCCCTGCGCCACGCAGCCAGTGTCGTCGCAGGAGACGCCGTCGCTCAGCGAGGCATCGGTGGCCGTTCGCGCGTCGGCATCCCCGGCCAGCCATTCCCTGACGAGAAAACCGTCCTTTGAGGCGCCCCTGGCGGCGCGGATCAGCTGCAATTTGCCGTCCTGGCCGCGAACGCCGATGGTGCGGCCGTCGGCGGCGATCAGGATATCCGGCTGTGGCACCTTCGCCGCCCATACCGCCGAGATCAGCAGCAGCGCCACGCCGGCATAGCGCAACGGCGTCCGCAGCAGGCCGAGCAGGATGATGCCGCAACTTGCGGCAATCAGCGGGCCGATGCCGAACGCCGGCACACGGCCGACCGCGCCCGGCAAGGCTGACACCCATTGCGTGACCGCTATCATCCAGTCGATGCCGATGCCCATGATCCACCAGAACACGCCATCGAAACCGAACGGCATCGCGAGCAGACCGAGCAGGCCCGCCGGCATCACCAGCGCGGAGACCACCGGCATCGCCGCCAGATTGGCGAGCACGCCATAGGGCGTCACCCGATGGAAATGAAACGCCGCGTAAGGCGTGGTGGCAAGGCCCGCCACCAGGGAGGCCAGCAGCAGCATGGATATCTCGCGGCCGCCCCACAGCGCCACGCGTGCCGTCGCGGTGTGATCGGGGCTTGCGAACAGGCGCGGCATCCCGAGTTGCACCAGCGCCACCAGCCCGAGGGTCGCCGCAAACGACATTTGAAAGCTCGGATGCACCAGCGCTTCCGGCGCGATGGTCAGCACGATCAGGGCGGCGACCGCCAGCGTGCGAAACGTGATGGCGCGGCGATCGACCATCACCGCGATCAGCACCACCGCCGTCATGAAGAACGATCGCTGCGTCGCCACTTCGGCGCCCGACAGCAACAGATAAAATGCCGACGCCGCAAGCGCCGCCACCGCCGACCATTTCTTAATCGCAAAGCCCGTCGTGAGCGCCGGGAACAGCGCCAGCAGCGCCCGCACCGCAAAGAACACGACGCCGGCCACAACGGCCATGTGATAGCCCGATATCGACAGCACGTGACCGAGGCCGGAAATGAACATCGCATCGTTGACAGGTGTGGAGATCGCATCGCGCCTGCCGGTCAACAGTGCGGTCGCAATCGCGCGCCGGTCGCCTTCCAGCGTGGTCCGGATCCGCGCGTCGATCGCATCCCGCATGCCTTGCATGAACGCCGAATAGCGTAGCCTCAACCCGCCGCTATCAGGGGCTTGCGCGGTCTTGATCGCGCCCATCACGAAGCCGGAGGCGCCGATGCCGGAGAAGAACATGTCGCGGCCGAAATCGTAAGAGCCTGGCCGTAGCGGCGCCATCGGCGGCAACAGCCGCGCCTTCAGCTCGACAAAGCTGCCGACGTCGGGCGCCGTGCCCTTCTTGACTGACAGCCGCACCCGCTCGAGTTTTGTCGTTCCGCGCGCGCTCTCCATGGTGACGACGCGGAGAACAAAACGGTCGGTGCGTTCGCGGATGTCGCGGGTCTCGACGAAACCGGTCAGCGCCACCGAAAACATCGGCCGCGCCAGCACGCCATGCGCGATCCGCGCCGTCTTCCAGGTTGCGATCGCAAAGCCGGCGGCGACGGCTGCGATCATGACCGCGACCGGAAACACTTTGTGCCGCCGCAGCAGCAACGCCACCACGCCCAGCACGATGGCGGTGACGGCCACGACCGGCAGCACCGGTTCATGATCGGCGGCGAAATAAAACGCGATGCCGGTGCCGAAGGCGATGGGCACCCAGGGCAACAAGCGCCCGGCGCCCGCTTCCGCGCGCGCCCATTGCCGCACGGTCTCGATCAGTGGCGGCCAAAAGGCGGGGCGCGACGACGGCAATGCTCCGGCGGGAGCGGCCCCCTGCGGCGGCCAGGTCCCGGCATAGCCTCTCCTGCCGCCCGGCGTTCCCTGCTCCGCCATCCCGCTACCTGAGCGATTGCTTGTGGCCGCAGGCTACCGGGAACGGATATCGGACGGCTAGCGGAACGGAAGCGGAATATCGGGGAAATACGCGGAGCGAGCCCAACCGGAATGCGCTGCGGCTCCCCATAAAAAAGACCGCCCGGAGGCGGTCTTTTCGATCGGACTGCGCGAAGCAATCAGGCAATGCGCAGCTGGCTGCGGCGGCGGTACGCCATGAAGCCGACGCCGGCGAAGCCGACAATCATCATCGCCCAAGTGGTCGGTTCGGGAACGGGGCTTGCGATCGTCACCGCGAAGGTGGTGTCGTAAACGCCGAAATTATTGGACCAGGTTATGTCACCGCTCCGGTCGATGCCGGTCACCATATTGCCGGGTGCGCCGCAGTTCAGGCATGTTCCAACGGTCGCCTGACCCGTTTCCTGAATTCCGAAATTGCTCAGGATCACTACATATTGCTGGCCCGACGTGACGTTCACCCCGGTGGGCGAGAAGTCGATAATGCCGGCTCCGCCCGCACCCGATCCAATTCCGGATATGATCGAGCTTTGCCAGAGCAGCGTGGTGGGCTTGGAGCCATCCCACGCGTACACTGCCCCGAACACGGAAGGCATGGTCGAACTCGTCAAGGTGAACTGAAAGTCGGTCAGTTGCCCGGTGATGGGAGCGCTGAAGGTCTGTCCGATGTATCGGACTTGCTGACCGCCCGTCCCGTCGCCGAGAACCGTACCGAGGTAGTTGCCGTTTGTATTGCTGATAACGACGGCCGATGCCGGGGATGCACTCAGCAGCGCGGCCCAGGCGATCGCGGCGGCTGCCACGAACGTCTTGATACTTTTCATTCCAATTCCTCAATGAACTGAGCCCCGCCCAAGCCAAGGCTCTCTTGACCGCCTGTTGGATGGCGGCAGCCCGTTGTCGTTTACTGTTATTAAACCAGTGTGACAGTTGCTTGACATCTGCTGCGGCGCAATCTGCGCGCCGCACTGAGGGGCTGAAGATCGAAGCGGCATTGGGACCACATGCACGCGCCGAGGAATGGCCGCCGCACCGCCGATCGCGGCTCTGGCCAGGATTCCAGCGAGCCATCAGGCTTGGGCGTTCATCCCGCTAGATCAACGGCGCCGTCGACGACACGTGATGGCTGACGATTTTCCAGCCGCCGTCTTCGCGGACGATCACCCAGGTGATCTTGACCGATAGTTTGACCGCGCCTTCATCGGCGACGAACGACGCGGTGCCCGCGACATTGACCAGATCGGGGCCGGCCTGCTCGGCCACGACATCGGTGAACTGGACAGAGGATGTTCGCCACCGCGGCAATCCCTTGAAATAAGACGTGACGCCGTCCCGCCCGCGATACAGTTTCGGGTTCGAGCCGAAGAACAGCGCATGCTTCGAATAGAGCGACGCCAGTGCGTCGGCGTCCAGCAGGCTGAAAGCCGCCGCCCATTTCGCCATGATGCCGGTTGCGATGTCGTCGGCCACACCTGGCATCGGAGCTTCCTGTCGTTGTGGATCGGCTTCAGCCCTTCGCGACTTCCTTCGCAAAGGTATCGCGCAGGCCGATGGTGCGGGTGAACACCGGCTTGTCCGGCGTCGAATCCTCGTCGCGCACGAAATAACCCTGCCGTTCGAACTGCATCACCTCGTTCGAATTGCTCTCGGCGACGCCAACCTCGACGCGCGCGTCGGACAATACTTCCAACGATTGCGGGTTGAGGTCGGCGACGAAATTGCCGGCATCGGGGTTCGGTTTTGCGAAAAGCTGGTTGTAGACGCGGATTTCGGCCGGGCGCGTCTGCGCCGCCGGCAGCCAGTGCATGGTGGCCTTGACCTTGCGGCCGTCGGGCGCGTTGCCGCCCTTGGTGGCGGGATCATAGGTACAGCGCAGCTCGACCACCTCGCCGGCCGCGTTCTTGATCACGCCGGTGCATTTGATGAAATAGGCGTAGCGCAGCCGCACTTCGTTGCCCGGCGAGAGCCGGAAGAACTTCTTCGGCGGGTTCTCCATGAAATCGTCCTGCTCGATATAGAGCTCGCGGCCGAACGCGATGCGTCGGGTGCCGGCGTCGGGATTGTCAGGGTGATTGACGGCTTCGAGTTCCTCGACCTGGCCTTCCGGATAATTCTCGATCACGACCTTGAGCGGGCGCAACACCGCCATACGGCGCTCGGCGGTCTTGTTGAGCAGTTCGCGGATGCAGAATTCCAGCATGCCGACATCGACCACGCTGTTGGCCTTGGCGACGCCAATGCGCTTGATGAACTCGCGCACCGCCGCCGGCGGCACGCCGCGCCGTTTCAACCCGGCGATGGTCGGCATCCGCGGATCGTCCCAGCCGGCAACATGGCCGTCCTGCACGAGCTTGGTCAGCACCCGCTTCGACAGCAGCGTGTAGGTGATGTTGAGCCGCGCCATTTCGTACTGGCGCGGTTTTGAGGGCACCGGCAGCTTGTCGAGCAGCCATTCATAAAGCGGCCGATGATCCTCGAATTCCAGCGTGCAGATCGAATGCGTGATGCCTTCGATGGCATCCGACTGGCCGTGGGCATAGTCGTAGCTCGGATAGATCGACCATTTGTCGCCGGTGCGCGGATGGTGGGCGTGCAGGATCCGGTACAGCACGGGATCGCGCATATTGATGTTGCCGGAGGCCATGTCGATTTTCGCGCGCAGCACGCGGGCCCCGTTCGGAAATTCGCCAGCCTTCATGCGGCGGAACAGATCGAGGTTTTCCCCCACCGGGCGCTCGCGGAACGGGCTGTTCTTGCCGGGTTCCGTCAACGTGCCGCGGCTGACGCGGATCGCTTCCTGCGACTGGTCGTCGACATAGGCGTGGCCGGCCTTGATCAGGCCTTCCGCCCAGTCGTAAAGCCGCTCGAAATAGTCCGAGGCGTAATAGAGATCGGTTCCCCAGTCGTACCCGAGCCAGTGCACGTCGGCCTGGATGGAATCGATATATTCCTGCTCTTCCTTGGTCGGGTTGGTGTCGTCGAAGCGCAGATGGCACTTGCCGGCAAACTCCTGCGCGATGCCGAAATTAAGGGCAATCGACTTGGCGTGGCCGATATGCAAATAGCCGTTCGGCTCCGGCGGAAACCGGGTCACGATCCGGCTGTGTTTGCCGGAGTCGAGGTCGGCCTGGACGATGTCGCGGATGAAATCGCGACCTGCTTCGGCCGTCGTCGGTTCTGTGGTGGTCATCAACTGTTCCCGCTCGCATGAGCGGCCCTTCTGCCAAATTCGCCCCGGCCCGCCAAGTCCGCTTGTTCAGGGCGAGACCTTAATGGCGAGACTTTAGTTATGCACGATCCTGCTATACACCACGGCCATTCAAGCATAGGCCCTTGCCCATCATGACAGATTCCGTCGTCACCCGCTTCGCCCCCTCGCCGACCGGCTTCCTCCACATCGGAGGCGCCCGCACCGCGCTGTTCAACTGGCTCTACGCCAAAAAGCACGGCGGCAAGATGCTGCTGCGGATCGAGGACACCGACCGCGAGCGCTCGACCGAGCCGGCCATTGCCGCGATTCTGGACGGCCTGAAGTGGCTGGAGCTCGATTGGGACGGCGACGTGATCTACCAGTTCAGCCGTGCCGCCCGGCACCGCGAAGTGGCCGAATCCCTGCTCGCCAGCGGCCGGGCGTATCGCTGCTATGCCACGCCGGAGGAACTGACGGCCATGCGCGAGACCGCGCGCGCCGAAGGACGTACCCGCCTCTATAATGGCCTGTGGCGGGACCGCGACCCGTCCGAGGCGCCTGCGGGCATGAAGCCCACCATCCGCCTCAAGGCGCCGCTGACCGGCGAGACCGTGATCGAGGATCAGGTCCAGGGCCGCGTGGTCTGGCAGAACGAGAACCTCGACGATCTCGTGCTGCTGCGCGGCGACGGCAACCCGACCTATATGCTGGCGGTGGTGGTCGACGACCACGACATGGGCGTCACCCATGTGATCCGGGGCGACGACCATCTGATCAATGCCGCGCGGCAGAAGCAGATCTACGACGCACTGGAATGGGCCATTCCCAACATGTCCCATATCCCGCTGATCCATGGCCCTGACGGCGCCAAACTATCGAAGCGCCACGGCGCGCTCGGGGTCGAGGCCTACCGTGCGTTGGGCTATCTGCCGGCGGCGCTGCGCAATTATCTGGTGCGGCTCGGCTGGGGGCATGGCGACCAGGAGATATTCTCGACCCAGGAGATGATCGACGCCTTCGATCTGCCCGCCATCGGGCGTTCGGCGGCGCGCTTCGATTTCGCCAAACTGGAAAACCTCAACGGCCACTACATCCGCCAGGCCGATGATCAAGCTCTCGTGACCATGTTCGAGAAGCTGCTGGATTACGTCCCCGACGGCGCCGACCTGAAGGCCAAACTCAACGACACCACGCGGGCACAATTGCTGCGGGCGATGCCGAGCCTGAAGGAACGCGCCAAGACGCTGCTCGACCTGATCGCGGGCTCCTATTTCATCTTCGCCGACCGGCCGCTCGAGCTCGAGCCGAAGGCGGAGGCCCTGCTGACGCCGGAAACCCGCGCGCTGATCGGCAAACTGCGCAGCGCGCTCGAAGCCGTGACCGACTGGAGCGCCGAGACCACCGAAGCCGCCATGCGGAATTTCGCCGAGCAGAATAACCTCAAGCTGGGTGCCGTGGCGCAGCCGCTGCGGGTGGCGCTGACGGGGCGGACGACCTCGCCCGGCATCTTTGACGTGCTGGCGGTGCTGGGGCGGGATCAGTGCCTGGCCCGGCTTGCCGATCAGGCCGGCGGATGAGCCCCTGCCATCTGCCCATGGCGGCCATCTTGCAGTGCACATGGCAATAAGCTACCCATTTGACGCCGCCTTCTAGACAATCCGGCCTGCCCCTTTTCGCCCGAGAGAATGGCATCAGGAACAGCCGGTTTTCGCAACGATTTCATCGGGGACTTCACGATGGACGCAAAATCCAGCAAAACAGCGACACTCACGGTAGGTAACAAGACCTACGATTTCCCGATCCTGAGCGGCACGGTGGGGCCGGATGTCATCGACATCGCCAAGCTCTACGGCCAGGCCGGGATGTTCACCTATGACCCCGGCTTTACGTCCACCGGCAGTTGCCAGTCGAAGATCACCTATATCGACGGCGACGCCGGTATTCTGGAGTACCGCGGCTATCCGATCGAACAGCTCGCCGAAAAAGGCGACTTCCTCGAGACCTGCTATCTGCTGCTGTACGGGGACCTTCCGACCAAGGCGCAGAAGGAAGACTTCGACAGCCGCGTGATCCATCACACGATGGTGCACGAGCAGATGGCCCGCTTCTTCCAGGGTTTCCGCCGCGACGCCCATCCGATGGCCATCATGGTCGCCGCCGTCGGCGCGCTGGCCGCGTTCTATCACGACTCGACCGACATCAACGATCCGAAGCAGCGCATGATCGCCTCGATGCGCATGATCGCCAAGGTTCCCACGCTGGCCGCGATGGCCTTCAAATACACCGTCGGCCAGCCCTTCATCTATCCGAAGAACTCGCTCACCTTTGCCGAGAACTTCCTCAACATGTGCTTTGCGGTGCCCTGCGAGGAGTACAAGATCAACCCGGTGCTGGCCGACGCACTCGACAAGATCTTCATCCTGCATGCCGACCACGAGCAGAACGCGTCGACCTCGACGGTGCGTATCGCCGGCTCCTCCGGCGCCAACCCGTTCGCCTGTATCGCCGCCGGCATCGCCTGCCTGTGGGGTCCGGCCCATGGCGGCGCCAACGAGGCCGCGCTTGCGATGCTCTCCGAGATCGGTACCGTCGACCACATCCCCGAATTCATCGCCAAGGTGAAGGACAAGAACTCGGAAGTCCGCCTGATGGGTTTTGGTCACCGCGTCTACAAGAACTACGATCCGCGCGCCAAGATCATGCAGAAGATGTGTCACGCGGTGCTGGCCGAGACCGGCCATGGCGACGACCCGATGCTCAAGGTCGCGCTGGAGCTGGAAAAGATCGCGCTGAGCGATCCCTATTTCATCGACCGCAAGCTCTACCCGAACGTCGACTTCTATTCGGGCATCACGCTGAAGGCGATGGGCTTCCCGACCTCGATGTTTACCGTGCTGTTCGCGGTCGCCCGCACCGTCGGCTGGATCAGCCAGTGGAGCGAGATGATCGAAGACCCGCATCAAAAGATCGGCCGTCCGCGCCAGCTCTACACCGGCGTCGGCCGCCGCGACTATGTCGACATGGCCAAGCGCAAGTAAGGCGCGAGGCATACGAGAATTCGAAAGCCGGATGCGGTCACAGCATCCGGCTTTTTTCTTGTAGGGTGGGCTTCGACCTGTCCACGTCATTGCGAGCGAAGCGAAGCAATCCATCGCGCCACGCAAGAATGGATTGCTTCGCTCGCCATGACGCCTCTGGCCGGAAGGTTCGGCGCCGAACGCGTAGCGCTACCGCCGTGCTTTGCGCATCGTGGCCAGCACGATATCGGCGGCGCGGGTGCTCGGCGGCTGGTTGCCGGTCGACATGATCTGGTCGATCCTTGCAAAGGCATCGAGCTGCTTTCGGCGCTGCGCCGAGTCGGTGAGCAATTCGCGCAGCACCTGCGAGAGCTTTTCCGGCGTGCAGTCGTCTTGCAGGAATTCGGGAACGACATTGTCGCCGATCACGAGATTGGCCAGGATCACCGAATGCACGTTGATCACCCGCATCAGGATCCAGGCTTCCACCGCGCCGGTCCGGTAGGCCGTCACCATCGGCACGCCTGACAGCGCAAGCTCGAGCGTTACGGTGCCGGATTTTGCCAGTGCCGCATGCGCGATCCGGAACGCCGCCCGCTTCTCCTGCTCGCCGATCACCACGCGGGGCTGCACCGGCCAGGTCTTCAGCGCTTCCGCGACCGCAGCTTGCAGATGCGGCATGGTCGGCAGAATCAGCTCGAACGCCGCGCCCTCGTCCTTGAGCCGTGCCAGCGTGTCGCCGAACACCGCCATGTGGTGGCGAATCTCGCTGCGGCGGCTGCCGGGCAGCACCAGCAGCACCGGCGGCGCGGCGTCACGCCGCTGCCGCTCCTCAGGGCTCGGCCGCAAGGAGACGAGCTGTTCGGTCAGGGGGTGGCCGACATAGCTGCAAGGCGGCCCGCGCAGCCGCTGATAGGCCTCCGGCTCGAACGGCAGCAGCGCCAGCACGTGATCGACATAGGTCCGCATCGCGCGGGCGCGGCCGGGCCGCCACGCCCACACCGAGGGCGAGACATAGTCGACGATCGGAATTTTGGGGTCGCTGGCGCGCACGCGCTTCGCGACGCGGTGGGTGAAATCCGGGCTGTCGATGATGACGAGAATGTCGGGCGCAGCGTCGATCACCGCGGCGGCGGTCTGCTTGATCAGCCGCAGGATTTTCGGCAA
This sequence comes from Hyphomicrobiales bacterium, assembly GCA_017305715.1. Taxonomy (GTDB): domain Bacteria; phylum Pseudomonadota; class Alphaproteobacteria; order Rhizobiales; family Xanthobacteraceae; genus Bradyrhizobium. Next base: position 111,834 of record JAFKKG010000022.1, read on the forward strand.
TTGCCTGACGACGGCAGCAAGCCCGATGATCGAGAGTTCCTCGATCGGAAACCACGAGGTCAGGCCTTCGCGCGCCATCGAACGGCCGCCGACGCCTTCGAACTGCACGCCGTCGCCAAGCCGCTGCCGCAGCACCTTCATCAGATTGGCGCCGAGGCGATCGCCGGATTCCTCCGTCGCGATCAGGACGATCTTGCGCAACGTTTCGGCAGGAGCACGCGGCGGCATCACGCCGGCAGCCCCTGGATGAAGAGTCCGGCGCCGTCGGCGGCTTCGATCATGGCCTGCGAATCCGCGGCAATGGTGTGTCCGGCGACAATGGCGATACCGGCAAGGCCGGCTTTGGCCGCGCCTTCAACCGTCGTCGCGCCCACGGTCGGAAGGTCGAAGCGCAAATCCTGGCTGGTCTTGGGCGCCTTGACCAGCACGCCCCGGCCCGCGCCGGCGCGGATGCGGCCTTCGCCGCGCAAGCGGGCGACGCGCGCGAGCAGCCCGTCGGTGCCCTCGATGTCCTCCACCGCGACCACGTGACCGTCGATCACCACGACGGCCTGGCCGACATCGAATGGACTCAAGGCACGCAGGACTTCCCGCCCCTTCCCGATGTCGGCGGTGGCGGTCGCATCGGGCGCTGCACGCGTGATGCATCCCTCGGGCATCAGGATGTCGGGGGCGACATCGCGGATGCCGACCATCCGGAAACCGTCCTGCTCGAAAATACGGCCGATCCCCGACAGCAGATGATCGTCACCGCCGCGAAAGGCCGACAGGATGCGGCCGATGACGCGGATGGTTCCCCAGTCGAGCCTGATCTCCGACAGTGCCGGCCGCAGCACCGTGCCGATGAAGATCAGGTCGCGGCAGCCCTCGCTGCGCAGCAGCTTTTTCACACGACCGATTTGTCCGACCGAAATCCAGTGATGGCGAAAACGCCCGACGCGGGCCGGATCGCAGGACCCCTGCAGCGCGAACAGCACCGGCACGATTCCCCTTGCGGCAAGCGAATCCGCCACCGCGAACGGCATGACGCCGCCGCCTGCGATCACGCCGACCGGCGAGGAAATATCTGGAGCCGCTGACATCATGGCTGCGGCGATCCCGTCATCAGGACTTGCGGCCGTCGTCGGCCGGCAGGCACAGCGCGCGATGCTTGCTTGCGCCGATGAAGGCGAGGATCTCGGCGATCGCCGGATCGCTCGCGGCGAGCGGCTGCACCTCGCTCAGCCGCTCGGCAAAGATGCCGCGGCCGTGAAACAGTTTTTGATAGAACGAACGCACCGTGGCGAGGCGGTCCTTGGTAAACTTGCGGCGCTTCATGCCGATGATGTTGAGGCCTTCGAGGCTCGCATACTGGCCGTTGACGAGGCCGAACGGGATGACGTCGCTGCGCACGCCGCAGACGCCGCCGACCATCACCTGCGGGCCGATCCGGGTGAACTGGTGCACCGCCGAGAGCCCGCCGATGAAGACGAAATCGCCGATTTCGCAATGGCCGCCGAGCGTCGCCGAGGTCGCGAAGATCACGTCATTGCCGACCTGGCAGTCATGGCCGACATGGCTGCAATTCATGAAGTAGCCGCGGTCGCCGACCCGCGTGACGCCGCCGCCGGCCACCGTGCCGGCGTTCATGGTGACGGATTCGCGCAAGGTGCAGCCGGCGCCGATCTCGAGTCTCGTCAGTTCGCCGCGATAGCTCAGCGATTGCGGCGGGGTGCCGAGCGAGACGAACGGATAGATCGTGCAGCCGTCGCCGATCCGGGTTTGCGCCGTGATGTGGACATGGCCGATCAGCCTGCAATTGGCGCCGATCACGACGTGCGGGCCAATGATGCAATAGGGCCCGATCGAGGTGCCCTCGCCGATCACAGCGCCATCTTCAATCCGCGCGGTGGGATCGATCATGCTCATCAGGACAGGTCCGGTATTCGTTAACGGGAGAAAGGGCTAAATCGCCGGGTTTTCCGGTGGTTACCGCGACTTTGCCTGACCTGTCCAGTGACGTATGATCTCGGCATGTTTCAGCCCCTGTGACACCATGGTCCGAGCCGCCGCGGCGATTTTGATGCATCTGCTGGCCACGCCGGTCGTTTCCGAAACGATCGATGTCGGGCGCCGCTCCGTCGATTTGAACCAATTCGAGTGCCGCGACATCACCCGCAGCAGCATCCTGCAACGCGTCTGCTATGACCGCGCGCAGCGTCATCTGATCGTCGCGGTGAAGGGCGCCTGGGACCAGTATTGCGATCTGCCGGCCGAAACGTATGGCGCCCTGATGGGCGCGCCGTCGATGGGCCAGTTCTTCAACCGCAATATCAGGGCAGCGCCCGGCAATCCCTACGCTTGCCGAAATTAATCCGTCAGCATCGCGCCGACATCGGCTTCCGCGACCACGGCGCCATTGACCTTGGCGTCACCGTGAAACCACCACATCGCCTTGCGGCGGCCGATCGAGCGCATGTGGTACTCGATGGTGTCGCCGGGCATCACCGGTTTACGGAATTTGCACTTGTCGATGGTCAGGAAATAAACCGCGCGCGGCTTCTCGGTGCCGTCGACCGACTTGATGCCGATCACGCCGGCGGTCTGCGCCATGGCCTCGATCATCATCACGCCGGGATAGACCGGCCGTTCCGGAAAATGCCCGAGAAACGGGATCTCGTTGAACGTCACATTCTTGATGCCGATGCCCGAATAATCGGTCCGGATCTTGACCACCTTGTCGATCAGCAGCATCGGAAAGCGATGCGGCAGCGTCTTGAGGATCTCGTTGATATCGACGAGCTCAAACCTGACCGGTGCCTCCTCCATTACTCTTTCCCCTCGCCCTTCGGATCGGCCGCGCCGCCCTGCGCCAGCCGCTCCACCGCAACAATTTCCCTAAACCACTGCTTGGTCGGTTTGGCAAAATGACCGCCCCAACGACCATTGGGCGGGATATCGTCCTTGACGGCGCTCATCGCGGTGACCTGGGCGCCGTCGCCGATCTTGAGGTGGTTGTTGATGCCCACCTTGGCGCCCAGCGCGACATTGTCCCCGACCGTCAGGCTGCCCGCGAGCCCGATCTGGGCCGCGAGCAGGCAGTGCCTGCCGATGGTCACATTGTGGCCGATCTGGACCTGATTGTCGATTTTGGTGCCCTCGCCGATCACGGTATCGCGCAGGCTGCCGCGGTCGATGGTGGTGTTGGCGCCCACCTCGACATGGTTCTGGATCAGGACGCGGCCGGTCTGCGGCACTTTCAGATGGCCCTCGGGGCCGAAGAAAATGAAGCCATAGCCGTCCTGCCCGATGCTGCAGCCGGGATGGATCAGGACGTTGTTGCCGATCAGGGCGAACTGGATCGCGGTGCGGGCGCCGACATTGCAGTCCCGGCCGATCCGCACGTCGGCCCCGATCACGGCGCCGGCGCCGATCACCGTTCCGGCCCCGATCTCGACCCGGGGGCCGATCACCGCCAGCGGATCGACAATCACACCGTCTTCGAGGTGAGCCGACGGGTCGATGATCGCCGACGGGGCGATGCCGTCATTCTCGAACCAGGTCTGTGGACGCAGGGCGTCCTCGTGCCAGATGCGCGCGATGTTCACGAAGGCGCGGAACGGCTGCGCGGCCCGCAGCACCGCGACATGCGCGGGAACCTGCGCCTCGAAACGCGGGCTGACCAGGCAGGCCCCAGCCTTGGTCGCGGCAAGCTGGTCGGCGTATTTGAGATTGTCGAAGAATGCCAGGTGCATCGGGCCGGCTTCGTCGAGCGACGCGAGGCCCCGAATGACGTGGCCGCCCCGTGCGGGGTCGACCAATACCGTCTCCGTCAGCGCGGCAATGTCAGCCAGCGTCGACGAAGGCGGTTGCTTGAAGAAGTTCGGCTGCGCCATTCCACCCGTCGCAGTCCGGCCGGTTGTGACACCCAAGGCCCGGTTCTGATTGGTTAAAACCGACGCCTCATGTTGTTTCGACGCGTTTTCTCCACGCGAACCGGTAATCCAATTCGCGTGAAAACGCTACGCTTTAGAACGACGTTCCGCCGCCGAACTTGAACTGCTGCACGCGGTCATACTTACCCTTGGTGAGCGGAACCGCATAGTCGAAGCGCAGCGGACCGAACGGCGAGGCCCAGATCAGACCGACACCCACCGAGGTACGGACCACGTTGCCGTCATCATATTGCAGCCCGAGGCAGGTGCCCGGCGTCGGCGGCGTGATCGTCGGCTTGATGCAACCGGGAACGTTGACTTCGCCGGTCTGCGCCCACGCCGTCGTGCCCTTGTAGTCATACAGACCGCCGGCGTCGGCATAGAGCGAACCCTTGAGCCCGACTTCCTTCGGCAGGAACCAGAACGGCATCTGCAACTCCGCCGACGCGCCCCAATATTTGGTGCCGCCGAGCGCGTCACCCGTACCGTAGGGGTTGATGTCGCGCGGGCCGATGCCGTTCGGCGCAAAGCCGCGGACGAGGTTCGGGCCCATCTGGAAGTGATCGAGCATGCGCAGCTGGTCGTTGCCGAGCTGGTTGAGAATGCCGCCCTGGAGATGGATCAGGCCGACCACATCGGCAACCAGCGGCGTGTAGTACTTCAGATCGACGGCGGACTTGATGTAGGAGACGTCGCCGCCGAGACCCGCGAAGTCCTGCTTCCAGTCGATCAGCAAGCCGTTGGTCGGGTTCTTGTTGTTGTCCAGCGTGTTGTAGTTCAGCGAATAGCCGACCGACGAGGTCAGCGTCCTGCCGCTCTGCAGCTCCTTGCGGACCGGCAGCGAAGCTTCGCCATCGCTGTAGCACCACAGGCCGATCCCGGAAACGTCGGTGGCCGATTGCCCCCCTGCGACTGCCGTGCCTCCCGCGGGAACACCATTCAACTGCGCCCAGGCAGGCGACGGATTGAACGCGAGCAATCCATTGTTCGGGTTGTTGTTACAATTGGCCAGCGTGTACGGCAGCTGGATTTCCTGCTGATAGATCGAATAACGCAGCTGCAGCGCGAGATCCTCACGCAGGGTGAAGCCGAGCCGCGGGCTGAAGCCCAGCGTCTTGGTGCCGTAGGCGATGTAGCTATTGGCGAGCTGCTGGCGCTGGAACAGGTCGAGGCCGAGAGCGACGCGATAGTCGAACAGGTAAGGTTCGACGAACGACAGCGAATAGCCGCGCGCGTACTGGCCATAGGTGACCGACGCCTTCGCATACAGGCCGCGGCCGAGGAAGTTGCGTTCCGAAATGCTGACTTCGGCCAGCGCACCGTCCGTCGTCGAATAACCGCCCGAGACCGAGAAATCGCCGGTCGATTTTTCTTCGAGGTCCACGATCAGGATCACGCGATCGGTCGACGAGCCGGGTTCGGTCACGATCTTCACGGATTTGAAGAAGTCGAGATTCTTCAGCCGGCGCTCGGCGCGATCGACCAGCGCACGGTTGTAGGCGTCGCCTTCCGAGAGGTCGAATTCGCGGCGAATCACGTAGTCGCGGGTCCGGGTGTTGCCGCGGACATTGATGCGCTCGATATAGGTTCGCGGGCCTTCATCGACCGCGAAGACGATCGAGACGGTATGCTGCTCGAAATTGCGGTCGCCGCGCGGACGCACGATCGCGAAGGCATAACCGCGGCGCGAGGCCTCGATCTGCATTTCCTCGACGGACTTTTCGAGCGCCTCGGCATTGTAGAGCGATCCGACGCTGACGCGCGAGAAGCTGCGCAGCGCGCTCACGTCAAGCGTGCTGATCGAGGTCTGGAAGTCGACGGAGGCCACACGGTACTGCTGGCCCTCCTCGATCTTGAAGGTGACCAGGAAGCCTTTGCGCTCGGGATCGTATTCGGACAGCGCGGCGACCACCTGCACGTCGGCAAAGCCGTTCTTGAGGTAGAAGCGGCGAATCAGGTCGCGGTCGGCTTCGACGCGGTCGGGATCGTAGACGTCGGCACCGCCGAGGAAGCTCAGCAGGTTGGATTCGCGCGTCTTGATGACGTCTTTCAGCCGGTATGACGAATAAAACTGGTTGCCGATGAATTCGATGGACTTGATGCCGGTCTTGCTGCCTTCGGTGATGGTGAAGATCAGATCGACGCGGTTGTTCGGCTGCTCGATGATTTCGGGGTTGACGCGTACGTCATAGCGGCCCGAACGGCGGTAGATTTCGGCGATGCGCTGGGCGTCCGATTGAACCATCGGGCGCGACAGCGTGCCCCGGGGCTTGGACTGGATTTCAGCGGAAAGCTGTTCGTCCTTGACCTTCTTGTTGCCCTCGAAGGCGATACGGCCGATCACGGGGTTTTCGACCACGACGACCACGATCCGGCCACCGACCTGGTTGATCCGCACGTCCTGGAACAGTCCGGTCTCGATCAGCGCCTTGAGGCCGTCGTCGATCTGGGCCTGCCCGAGATGGCCGCCGGGACCCGGCCTGAAATAGGAGCGAATGGTCTCGACTTCGACGCGCCGGTTGCCCTCCACGCCGATCGAAGCGACCGTCTGAGCGGCAGCCGGCGCAGACACCAGCACCCCCGCCAGCGTAGCAGCCGCCGGTAAAGCGAACATGATCGAGGCGGCCAACAAGCCCCCCCGCACTCGCATTCCAAACATCATGCGCAACGCGCCCTTATCATTCCAATGCCGGCCCGCACCCCTACGAACCGGCAGATTCCCATTTTCTGCATTTCTTGTAGCCAATTTCCCCGGGGCGGCAAACGGAACATCACCGCGCGATTCCATTTTCATTCCAAGACGTTGCCAATGGGCAACGTCACAAAAAAGCCGCTTCACGATGCCGCCAGATGCAGGATGTCGTTATAAGTCGCAAACACCATCAGCATCAGCACCAGACCGAGCCCGATTCGGAATCCCATCTCCTGGGCACGGCTCGACAGCGGGCGGCCCCGGACCGCCTCCACCGCATAGAACAAAAGGTGACCGCCATCGAGCAGCGGCACCGGGAACAGGTTCAACAGGCCGATCGAGATCGACAGCACGGCGGTCAGGTGCACCAGCGCGGCCAGGCCAATGGTGGCGACCTGACCGGAAATCTGGGCGATCCGTAGTGGACCGCCCACCTGGTCGGCGGCCTCGCGGCCGGTGAAGATGCCGCCGATATAGGCGAGCGTGCGGTCGACCACGAACCAGGTTTCCTTGACGCCGAGCCAGAGCGCGGTCGCCGGATCGACGCGTTCGGTCACGACATCGCCCGGCGCGGTTGCGCGCGTGATGCCCAGAACACCGAGCCGGTGGGGATTGCCGAACGGATCCTTCACTTCGCGCTGTTCCGGCGTGCCCTGCAATTGCAGGGTGGAATCGCCGCGCTTGACGGTGAAGGTCAGCCGATCGCCGGCATGGACGCCGACGATGCGCTGCATGTCGGAGAAGCTGCCGATGGTCTTGCCGTCGATCGCCGTGACGATATCGCCGACCTGAAAGCCCGCTCTTGCAGCGGCGCTGTTGGCTTCGATCTTGTCGACGCGCGCCGTCGTGCTCGGCTTGCCGAAGAAGGTGAACAGGCAGGTGAAGATCACGATCGCGAGGATGAAATTCGCGATCGGCCCGGCGGCAACGATCGCTGCGCGCGGACCGACTTTCTTGTGGTGGAAGCTGCCGGCCCGTTCTTCCGCGGTCATGCGGTCGAGCGTTTCGGCCGAGGCTGGCGTCGAGGCTTCCGATTCGTCGCCAAAGAACTTCACATAGCCGCCGAGCGGGATCGCCGAAATCTTCCAGCGGGTGCCGTGGCGGTCGTTGAAGCCGGCGAGTTCCGGCCCGAACCCGAGCGAGAACGTTAACACCTTCACGCCCGCCCAGCGGGCGACCAGAAAGTGGCCGAGCTCATGGAAGAAAACGACGATGGTCAGGACAAACAGGAAGGGAATGATGTAGCCGATGAGCCCATGGCTCAACGTATTGAAACTATGTAGAAAAAACTCAGTCATTCGATTCCCCTCGACGCGAGCCGATGGCTGCGCCCCCAACCTACTAGGATGCCTTTAAGGCAATTTGAGGCAATAGGGAGGCAGCTTTATTTCTCGCATTATGGTCAACGGAAATCGCATCATCCGCTGAGCCCAGAGGCGCCAGATTTCCGGCGCGGATCCAGTCGTTCATGGTCGCCTCGACCAGGCGCGCAATGGCGCCGAACCTGATCTTGCCGGCGATGAAGGCCGCGACCGCCACCTCGTTGGCGGCGTTGAACACGGTGGTCAGACCGCCGCCGGCGCGGAGCGCGTCATAGGCCAGCCGCAGCCCCGGGAACCGCTCGAAATCCGGGGCTTCGAAGGTCAATTGGCCGATCTTGGCGAGATCCAGCCGTGCCGACGGGCCGACGATCCGGTCCGGCCAGCCAAGGCAATGGGCGATCGGAATGCGCATGTCCGGCGCGCCGAGCTGGGCGACCACCGACCGGTCGGAGAATTCGACCATGCCGTGGATGATCGATTGCGGATGCACGAGCACATCGATCTCGTCGGGCGACAGCGTGAACAGATAGGCCGCCTCGATCACTTCGAGGCCCTTGTTCATCATCGACGCCGAATCGATGGTGATCTTCTGGCCCATGCTCCAGTTCGGATGTTTCAGCGCCTGCGCCAGCGTCGCCTGCTCGATATCGGTCGAGGTCCAGGTGCGGAATGGCCCGCCGGACGCGGTGATGATCACGCGCACCAGTTCTTCGCGATTGCCGGAAGCGAGCGCCTGGAACAGCGCATTATGCTCGGAATCCGCGGGCAGGATGCAGGCCCCCGCCTTCGCGGCGCGCTGCATGAAGAAATCGCCGGCGCAGACGAGGCACTCCTTGTTGGCGAGCGCCACCGCAGCCCCGCGGTCGACGGCGGCAAGCGCGGGCTTGAGGCCGGCGGCGCCACTGACAGCGGCCATCACCCAATCGGCCGGCCGCGCCGCCGCCTCGATGACGGCGCTTTCGCCGGCGCCGCATTCGGTGCGCGTGCCGGCCAGCGCGTCCTTCAACGCACCAAGCTTGGTGGGATCGGCAATCGCCGCAAAACGCGCGCCGAATTCTTTCGCCAGCTTGGCGAGTCCTTCGACGTTGGAATTCGCCGTCAGCGCCTCGACCTGGTAGCGGTCGCGATCGCCGCGCAGCAAATCCATCGTGCTGTCGCCGATCGAGCCGGTGGCGCCCAGCACCGTGACGGTGCGCGCCGAAGCCGCGGCCTTGTTGTTACGCAATGGAACTGCGCTCATTTTTTCACCAAACCATAAGACCGCGACCGACGCCATCGGCGCCGCCCCGCAGGAACCCAAAAAGCGCCGCCATGGCGACGGCCGCCACAAATCCATCCAGACGGTCCAGCAGCCCGCCATGGCCGGGAATAATCTGGCTCGAATCCTTCACACCGAAGCGTCGCTTGACCGCCGATTCGAAGAGATCGCCGAGTTGAGAAACCACCGAAAGAACGCCTGATATCATCAATAGCGGCCCGGTTTTCCCGAGATCCAGCGCCGCAAAGCCGCCCGCCACCGCCAGACTGGCGACAAAACCGCCGATGGCGCCTGCCCAGGTCTTCTTGGGGCTGACGCGCGGCCAGAGTTTTGGCCCGCCGATGCCCCGGCCCGCGAAATAGCCGCCGCTATCGGTTACCCACACGATCACGAGCACGAACACCAGCGCGGCAAAGCCTTTGACCGGATCGAGACGCAGCAGCACGGATGCGATTTCGGCCGCTGCCGCATAGAGGAATCCCAGGGCGCTCCAGTTTCGCTGCGACGGCGTGATCATGGCGACCGCGACGAGGCCGACGCCGAACACGACCAGCGCGGCCTCGATCCGCCCGATCGCAAGGCAAAGCCCGGCCATGGCGAGTGCGAAAACACCCGCTGCGACCACGCGCCTGTCGGCGACGAGGCCGGCCACCATCAGCCATTCGACATAAAGGCCGATCGCGGCCAGCGTCACCAGCGTGGTCCACAGCCAGCCGCCCGCCCAGGCGATGGCGATGGCGAGCGGAATCAGCACGGCGGCGGCGATGATGCGCGTCGACAGATTGCGGGAATCCGCCTCGGCCGATGCCGCCGGCGCGGCCTTGCCCTCGGTCACGATCCGGTTTTCGCGGCCAGACCGCCGAAACGGCGCTCCCGTCTGGCGTATTCGGCGATCGCGCTTTCAAGCGCAGGCTTGTCGAAATCCGGCCAGTGGATCGGCACGAACACGAGTTCGCTGTAAGCCGCCTGCCACATCAGGAAGTTCGACAGCCGCTGCTCGCCGCTGGTACGGATGATCAGGTCGGGATCGGGAATATCGGGCGCGTCGAGATACCGGCCGAGCGCGTCGGCGTCGATCGAGGCGGGATCGCGTTTGCCCTCGGCGACTTCGCGCGCCAGCCGCTGCGCCGCGTTGGCGATTTCCTGGCGCGATCCATAATTGAACGCCACGACGAGATTGAGCTTGGTATTGCCCCGCGTCAGTTCTTCGGCCTCGTTCAACAGCGCGCAGATATCCGGCTCCAATCCCTCACGCTCGCCGATGACGCGCACCCTCACCCCGTCACGGTGCAGTGTTGCCAGATCGTTGCGGATGAAGCGGCGCAGCAAGCCGAAGAGATCGCCGATTTCGGTCGCCGGACGCGACCAGTTCTCGGAGCTGAACGAGAAGATGGTCAAATAGCGCACGCCGAGTTCATGGGCGGCGCGAACGACGCGCCGCAGCGCGTCGACGCCGCGGCGATGGCCTTCCGCGCGTGGCAGGCCCCGCGCGGCCGCCCAGCGGCCGTTGCCGTCCATGATGATCGCCACGTGCAAGGGACCGGTTCGATCCGGTGCTTCCGTTGCGGGGGCGGCGGCGTTCGGCATTATCTAGGTTCCAGGGACCAGTCCCAAAGTCTCGATCGCGAGTTTCGACCTCAAGTTTCGATCATAAGCCATTAAACGGTAAGGATTTCCTTTTCCTTTGCCGCCAGCAATTGGTCGATCTCGGCAATCATCCCGTCGGTGGCCTTTTGCACGTCATTGGCCAGGCGCTCCTGGTCGTCCTCGGAGATTTCGTGATTCTTCTCAAGCTTCTTGACCGTATCCAGCCCGTCGCGACGGACGTGGCGGACCGCAACCTTGGCGGCTTCGGCATATTTGTGCGCGACTTTCACCAGCTCCTTGCGGCGCTCCTCGTTGAGTTCCGGAATCCGCAGGCGAAGCACCTGCCCTTCGGTCGCCGGCGAGAGGCCGAGATTGGAATCGACGATCGCCTTCTCCACCGCCTTGACCATGGACTTGTCCCAGACCTGCACCGACAGCAGCCGCGGTTCGGGGACGCTGACGGTGGCGAGCTGGTTGAGCGGCATGTGCGAGCCATAGGCCTCGACCTGCACCGGCTCCAGCATGGAGGCCGCCGCGCGGCCGGTGCGCAAGCCGCCCAGTTCATGCTTGAGCGACTGGGTCGCGCCCTGCATGCGGCGCTTCAATTCGTTGATGTCAAAACCGGGTGTGGGCATAACGATCTCCCCTCCTTTAGAAAGCCATCCGCCGGCATGATGGGGCCGACGGCTCGATGCAGCGCCAGGCGGTCAGCCGGCGACAACCGTACCGTGGCCGGTACCGCGCAGAATGGCGCCGATCGAACCCGGCTCGGCGATCGAGAATACGATGATAGGCAGTGACGTCTCGCGGGCAAGCGCGAATGCGGTGGCGTCCATCACCTTGTAGCCGCCTTCGATCGCCTGTGAATGCGTCAGCCGGTCAAAACGCTTGGCCGACGGGTCCTTTTTGGGATCGGCGCTGTAGACGCCGTCGACATTGGTGGCCTTGAGCACGGCTTGTGCCCCGATCTCGGCCGCCCGCAGCACCGCTGTGGTGTCGGTCGTGAAGAACGGGTTGCCGGTTCCGCCGCCGAGCAGGACGATTCGTCCCTCGGCGAGATATTTGTGCGTTGCGCTACGGGTGAACAGTTCGGAAATCTCGGGCATCACGAAGGCGGACAAGGTCCGCGCCGGCGTCCCCTTGCGCTCGATGGCAGCCTCGAGCGCCAGGCAATTCATCATGGTCGCGAGCATGCCCATGGTGTCGCCGGTCGGACGCGACACGCCGCGCGAGGAGACTTCCACGCCGCGAACGATGTTGCCGCCGCCGACCACCACCGCCACCTCGACCCCGAGCTGGCGCGCCGCGATCAGGTCGTCGGCGATACGGTCCACGGTGGGCTGGTCGATGCCGAAGGACTGGCTGCCGGCGAGATATTCGCCCGAGAGCTTGATCACGACGCGACGATAGACCGGCTCAGCCATAGCGTATCGCTTCCTTCATCCGCGCGGGCTTCCGGCGCGACGTGCGCCGGAAGGTCGTGTTGGCGGTTACTTCTTGCCGGCCGTCGCTGCAACTTCCGCCGCGAAATCGGATTCCTGCTTCTCGATTCCCTCGCCGAGCTGATAGCGCACGAAACCGGCAATCTTGATCGAACCACCCACCTTGCCTTCGGCTTCCTTCACCGCCTGGGCGACCGACTTGCCGGTGTCATGGATGAAGGCCTGATCCAGCAGGCAGACTTCCTTGTAATAGGTTTTCAGGCCGGACTCGACGATCTTCTCGATCACGTTCTCCGGTTTGCCCTGCTGGCGGTACTTGTCGGCCAGCACGTCCTTTTCCCGCTTCACGGTTTCCGGGTCGAGGCCGGAGGCATCGAGCGCCTGCGGGTTGGTCGCGGCAACGTGCATCGCAAGCTGACGGCCGAGCGCGGCGAGCTCATCGGCCTTGCCCGGTGATTCGAGCGCCACCAGCACGCCCATCTTGCCGGCATTGTCGATGACGGCGCCATGGATGTAGCTCGCCACCACGCCCTGCCCGACCTCGAGCAAGGCCGCACGGCGCAGCGTCATGTTCTCGCCGATGGTGGCGATCGCGTCCGAAATCGCGGTCTCGACGGTGAAGTCGCCGATCTTGGCAGCCTTGATGGTTTCGACGTCGGCACCGACGCGAAGCGCGACCTGCGCGACCATCTTGACGAGGCCCTGGAACTGCTCGTTGCGGGCGACGAAATCGGTCTCCGAATTGACTTCGACTACGACGCCCTTGTTGCCCGAGGTCATGGCGCCGATCAGGCCTTCGGCGGCGACGCGGCCGGCCTTCTTGGCGGCCTTCGACAGGCCCTTCTTGCGCAGCCAATCCTGCGCTTCCTGCATGTTGCCCGCGGTCTCGGTGAGCGCCGCCTTGCAGTCCATCATGCCCGCGCCGGTCGACTCGCGCAGTTCCTTGACCATCGCCGCAGAGATCGTTGCCATCGTTGAATATCCTTCTTGCCTGTAAGGAGCGAGCGCGGCGCGCATCTGCGCCGTGCCGCCAACAGCTACAGGGATGTCGTAACAGGGAAATCAAACCGGGGGGCCGGAAGGCCGGCCGCCCGGAGGTACAATTATTCCGCTTCCGCGGTAAGGGCTTTGGCCTGGGTAACCCAGCCATCGGCGCGGCTCGGAAGTCCGACCTCTTCACCGATCTTGTGTGCGGTGTCGTGGTCGAGTTCGGCAAGCTGCCAGTAGTGGAAGATGCCGAGATCGTTGAACTTCTTCTCGATCGCCCCCGACACGCCGGTGAGCTTCTTGAGGTTGTCGGCGGTGCCGCGGGGGCCTGCCAGACCCTGGAAGCCGGTCGGCTGCGGCGCAGCGGGGAGTTCCTCACGGGCCGGCTGAACGGAGGCGCCGACGTCGATGCCATGGTCGCCCTGGGCACGCGAGATGCCGTCGATGGCGGCCCGGGCCACCAGGTCGCAATACAGCGAAATGGCGCGGCCGGCGTCGTCATTGCCCGGCACCACATAGGTGATGCCCTTGGGGTCCGAATTGGTGTCGACGATCGCGGCGACGGGAATGTTGAGCCGCTGCGCTTCCTGGATCGCGATGTCTTCCTTGTTGGTGTCGATCACGAAGATCATGTCGGGAAGCCCGCCCATGTCCTTGATGCCGCCCAGCGAACGGTCGAGCTTGTCGCGCTCGCGCTGCAGCGTCAGCCGCTCCTTCTTGGTGTAGGAGTTGGCTTCGCCGGAATTGAGCACTTCATCGAGATGGCGAAGACGCTTGATCGAACCGGAAATGGTCTTCCAGTTGGTCAGCGTGCCGCCGAGCCAGCGCGAATTGACGAAATACTGCGCCGAACGCTTGGCCGCTTCCGCGACGCCGTCCTGCGCCTGCCGCTTGGTGCCGACGAACAGGATACGGCCGCCCCTGGCGACGGTGTCGCTGACCGCCTTCAGCGCATTGTGCAGCAACGGCACGGTCTGCGCGAGATCGATGATGTGGATGTTGTTGCGGGCACCGAAGATGAAATCCGCCATCTTGGGATTCCAGCGGTGCGATTGGTGGCCAAAGTGAACGCCAGCTTCGAGCAGCTGACGCATAGAAAAATCGGGTAGCGCCATAGTGATACTTCTCCGGTTGGTTCCTCCGGAAGCGTGTGAGCAGACGAGCCTTATGGCCCGGCTGCCACCGGACGGCCTTTGAGAGCCATGCTTCCGTGTGAGATGGCGCGGTATATAGCCGGATTCCTGCCAGAAGCAAGGAAATACGGGTGGTTTTGGGAGGGTGGACACGCCAAAATCGGCCGATTTGCCTCGGATTTGGCAGGCCACGGGCAAATTGTCCCGCTGAATGCTTCGCTGCGCCCCTCCTGTCACCCTGCTCGCCCCGGAAGCAGGTCTTGACCTGCATCGAATTCTGGCTAGATTCTAGCCAAAATGACCTTTGCCGTTATGCTTGCTCCTGAAGCCGTCGAAGATCTCAACGGTCTCCCGGCGCATCTGCGAGCCGCGGTACGGAGTGTGCTCCATACGCATCTCAGGAGCGAACCCACGAAGATTAGTCGAAGCCGAATCAAGCGATTGCGGGGGTTGAGTCGTCCGCAATACCGGCTCCGAGTGGATGAGGTTCTGGTATTTTACGATGTTGCCGGCACGATCGTCGAAGTCCTCGCGATCGTGACCAAATCGGAGGCGCAATCATGGCTCGCACAGTTCGGAAATCCGGAGTGAAAGAAGTTCCGCTTTCGGAAATCAAGGACGATCTATCGCGGTTCCTCCGAGAGGCGGAGACGCAGGAAATTGTCATCACGCGCCATGGCAAGCCAGCCGGACTGTTGATCGGTTTCGAATCAGAGGAGGATTGGTTCGACTATCGACTCGAAAATGACCCCCGATTTTTGCGCCGGATCGAACAGGCGCGAAGCAGTCTGCAGGCAGGACGTGGAGTCCGGCTGGAAGATATCGAAACGGAATAATGTCAACCTAAGTGCCTGACCATTTGAAGTTTGGCAGGCAGCTTCAGCTCACCATGCGCTGGCGGTTTTCCCAGTACGGCTTGCGCAATTCGCGTTTCAGGACCTTGCCGGCGCCCGACAGCGGCAG
This sequence comes from Hyphomicrobiales bacterium, assembly GCA_017305715.1. GTDB lineage: Bacteria > Pseudomonadota > Alphaproteobacteria > Rhizobiales > Xanthobacteraceae > Bradyrhizobium. The sequence continues at coordinate 127,132 of JAFKKG010000022.1, forward strand.
GGGCGTCTGCGTGACCTCGACGCTGCGCGGGCACTTGTAGCCCGCGATCAGCGTCTTGCAGAACTCGATCAACTCCTCGGCGGTTGCGGTCGCGCCGGGCCTCGCGACGACGATGGCGTGAACCTGTTCGCCCCAGCGCTCGCTCGGGATACCGATCACGGCGCATTGCGCCACCGCCGGATGCTGCGCCAGCGCGTTCTCGACTTCGGCCGAATAGACGTTCTCGCCGCCGGAGATGATCATGTCCTTGACGCGGTCGACCACATAGACAAAGCCGTCCTCGTCCATATAGCCGCCGTCGCCGGTGTGCATCCAGCCGTCGACGACCGCCTTGGCGGTTTCCTCCGGCCGCTCCCAATAGCCCATCATCACATTGTCGCCGCGCACCGCGATCTCGCCGACGATGCCTGTCGGCACCACCTTGTCGTCGGCATCGACGACCTTGATCTCGCAGCCGAGCGTGGCGCGGCCGGCGCCGCGATGCCGGCCCTTGGCGCGGCCATCGCCGTTATGCTCCTTCCAGTGCAGGATGGTCGCGATCGGCGACAATTCGGTCATGCCATAGGCTTGCGTGAACTGCACATTCGGCAATGCCTTCATGGCGCGGCTGAGCACGGCATCGCTGATGACGGAGGCGCCGTAGGAGATGCCCTTCAGCGACGACAGGTCATACGCGCCGAGTTTCGGATGGTCGACGAACATCTGGATCATGGTCGGCACCAGGAGCACGTCGGTGACGCGATCGCGCTGGATCGCACCGGCGACGCCGTCGGGCGTAAAACCCTGGATGATGACGTTGGAGCCGCCGCTCAGCAGCACCGAATACATCGCCGCCCCATTGGCAAGGTGGAACATCGGCGCGGCGTGCAAATAGACCGTGCTGCTCGGCCACAAGCCTTCGCCGAGCGCATTGAGCGCATTGACCATCAGATTGCCGTGACTGAGCATCACGCCCTTGGAGCGGCCGGTGGTGCCGCCGGTATAGAAGATGCCGGCCAGATCGCCGCTCTGGCGCATCGCATCCGGCACCGGCGCGCTGCGCGCGATCAACGCCTCATAACTCTCCATGCCGGCGGGAACCTCGCCATCGTCGGCATAGATCAACTTGATGGCCGGGATCGATTTGGCGAGCGCCGCGCCGACCGGCGCAAACGTCTTGTCGACGAACAGGATGCCGGCGCGGCAGTCGCGCATGGCGTCCTCGTTCTCCAGCGGGCTCCAGCGGATGTTGAGCGGCACGATCACGGTGCCGGACCAGCCGGCCGCAAGATAGAGTTCGAGATAGCGGTCGGAATTGAGCGACAGCATCGCGACGCGGTCGCCGGCTTGCGCGCCCAGTGCGCGGATGCCGCTGGCCAGGCGCGCGACGCGGTCGCCGACCTCGCGCCAGCTTTTCCGCCGGTCGCCACAGACGATGGCAAGGCCGTTCGGATTGATCTGCAGCGCGCGCCGCAGGCCGTGCGTGACATTCATCGTGAACCTCCTGTTGACTTGCGTTTCCTGACCGGCGGTTTGCCCGCCTTTTTGGTTGTCGATTTCGGCATCGATTTCCTTGCCGATGGGATCGCGAGCCCTTCGGTGAGGCGGATCGCGAATTCCCTTGCGATGGCCTCCGCTTCGAGCGCGCCATTGGGCTGGTGCCAGTGGCCGATCCAGTTCAGCGAGCCGGCGATCGCAAAGGCGGAAAGCTTGACGTTGCAAGCCCTGATCGAGCCGTCCTCGATGCCCTGCCCGATATAGTCGCGAAAAGCCTGGTCGATCTTCTTCTTGGCGAGGCGAACGATCCTGCGATTGTGCTCGGTGAGGTCACGGATGTCGAACCGCACCAGGCTCTTGCCATAGTCGGTGGTCATGGCCTCGGCGTAGCTGACGATCAGCTTGCGCAGTTTTTCGATTCCCGTGCCGCCGGTGGCGTCGATTTCATCGATGCTCTCGTCGACGCGCTCGGCGCCGATCGCCCAGCATTCGTAGAGGATTTCGTCCTTGCCGCGGAAATAATTATAGAGCGCGGGCTTGGTGATGTTCAGCCGCTCGGCCACGTGGTTGAGCGTGGTGCCGTGATAGCCTTGCTCGAGGAACAGCGCCACCGCCGTGCGCAGCACGGCTTCGCGCTTCTCGTCGCGGGCCCTGCGGCGGCTCTCGAACGGCATCCAGGGCGACTGGCCGGTCGGGGAAGAAGCTGATCCGTCCATCTGTCGATTGATCCCGGCGCGATTGACACAGGCGCGAAGCTGTCCGTATATTACCTGCGGGTAACAAAAAGTCCAACGGGTAATTTTAAGGGAGCGCTCCATGACATCCAGCGTCTATGTTGCCGGCGTCGGCATGATCCCCTTCGTCAAGCCCGGTGCGAACGCGCCCTACCCGGTGATGGGCGCGGAAGCCGCAACGCTCGCGCTGGCGGATGCGGGGGTCGGCTACGACATGATCCAGCAGGCCTATGTCGGCTACGTCTACGGCGATTCAACCTGCGGCCAGCGCGCGCTCTACCAGGTCGGCATGACCGGCATCCCCATCATCAACGTCAACAATAATTGTTCGACCGGCTCGACCGCGCTGTTCATGGCGCGGCAGGCGATCTCCTCCGGCGCGGTCGACTGCGTGCTGGCGCTCGGCTTCGAGCAGATGAAGCCCGGCGCGCTGGGCGCCGTCTTCACCGACCGGCCGAGCGCGTTCGACGAGTTCGATGCCGCGGCCGACAAGCTGGTCGACGCGCAAGGCGTGCCGCTGGCGCTGCGCTATTTCGGCGGCGCCGGTCTCAGCCATATGAAGAAATACGGCACGCCGCTGACCTCATTTGCGAAAGTGCGGGCCAAGGCGAGCCGGCATGCCAAGCACAATCCGCTGGCGCTGTTCCGCAAGGAAGTCAGCGCCGACGACGTCATGAACGACCAGGTGATCTGGCCCGGCGTGATGACGCGGCTGATGGCCTGCCCGCCGACCTGCGGGGGTGCTGCCGCCGTACTGGTCTCGGAAAAATTCGCCAGCAAGCACGGCTTGCGCAAGGATGTCCGGATCGCGGCGCAGGCGATGACGACAGACACCCCCTCCACCTTCAAGGCCGGCGACATGATGCAGGTGGTCGGCTTCGACATGACGCGCGCCGCGGCCAACAAGGTCTATGAGGCCGCCGGCATCGGCCCCGGCGATCTCGACGTCGTCGAACTGCACGATTGCTTCGCGCAGAACGAACTGATCACCTATGAAGGCCTCGGCCTGTGCCCCGACGGCGGCGCGGAACGCTTCATCGACGATGGCGACAACACCTTTGGCGGCAAGACCGTGACCAATCCGTCCGGCGGCTTGCTGTCCAAGGGACACCCACTCGGCGCCACCGGTCTGGCGCAATGCTACGAGCTGACGCACCAGTTGCGCGGCTCGGCGGAAGCCCGGCAGGTCGAAGGCGCGAGGGTTGCCCTGCAGCACAATCTCGGGCTCGGCGGCGCCTGCGTCGTCACGCTCTACGAACGCGGCTGAGGCGGACATGGTCGATCAATCCGCCGTCGGGCGCGAATTCACGCCGGTCACCGCGCATGTCGAGCCGGGGCGGCTGCGCTTCTTTCTCGATACGCTGGGCGAGAACAATCCGCTGTACCGCGATGCCAAGGCCGCCTCGGGAGCCGGCTATGCGGCGCCGCCGGTGCCGCCGACCTATCTGTTCTGCCTCGAAATGATGGACGCCACGGTACCCTTCGAGTTCCTGACCGCGCTCAACATCGATCTCGCCCGCGTGCTGCATGGCGAGCAGCGGTTCGACTATCACGCACCCGTCATGATCGGCGACACGCTGACCTTCCGGCCGCGCGTTACCAGCGTGGCCGAGAAGAAGGGCGGTGCGATGACGTTGGTCGTGGTCGAAACCGCTGTCACCAACCAGAACGGCGTCCATGTCGCGGACGTCTCGCGCACCGTCGTCATCCGCAATCCGAGGCCGTCATGACCCCAACCATTGGCGCGCGCATCTTCCACAAGGAATTCCCGCCGATCACCCGGCACCGGCTAGCGCTCTACTGCGGCGCGTCGGGCGACCACAATCCGATCCATGTCGATCTGGATTTTGCCAAGAAAGCCGGATTTCCCGACGTGTTCACCCACGGCATGCTGGTCATGGCCTATCTCGGCCAGGCGCTGACCGATGCGGTCCCTCCCCCGCGTCTGCGCACGTTCTCGACCCGCTTTGTCGCGATCACGCAACTCGGTGCACGTCTCACCTGCGAGGGGCATGTCGCCGAACTGGTCGAACGCAATGGCGAGCGCTGCGCAAAACTCGCGCTGACCACCAAGGATGAGAACGGCGACGTCAAACTATCGGGCGAAGCCGTCATCGCACTCTGATCAAGAAAGAAGGCAAATGGCAAAACTCAAGGGGAAAGTCGCGCTGATCACGGGATCGGGGCGAGGCATCGGCCGCGCGATCGCGCTGAAGCTTGTCAGCGAAGGCGCCCGGGTCGTGGTCAATGATCTCGATGCCGCGCCGGGCGACGCCGTCGCTGCGGAAATCCGCGCCGCGGGTGGCGAGGCCATCGCGGTCAATGGCAGCGTTACCGAGACCGGGTTCTCCGACCGCTTCGTCGGCGCGGCCATGGAAACCTTCGGCGGGCTCGACATCATCGTCAACAATGCCGGCTACACCTGGGACTCGACGATCCAGAAGATGACGGATGAGCAGTTCCAGGCCATGCTCGACGTCCACCTGGTCGCCCCCTTCCGACTGCTGCGCGCCGCCTCGGAGCCGATCCGAATCATGGCCAAGAAAGAGGCCGAAGCCGGCCGCGAAGTGTTTCGCAAGGTCGTCAACATCTCGTCGATTGCGGGACTCTATGGCAACGCCGGCCAGGCCAGCTACTCGTCGGCCAAGGCGTCGCTGATCGGGCTCACGCGCACGCTGTGCAAGGAATGGGGACGCTACAAGGTCAACGTCAATTGCGTGGCCTTCGGCCTGATCAATACCCGCCTGACCCAGCCGATCGAAGCCCAGCAGAAGACCATCGACGTCGCCGGACGCGACATCAAGGTCGGGGTCCAGCCCCAGATGCTCGACGCCATGGCGCGCATGATCCCGCTCGGGCGCGGCGGCACGCCGGAAGAAGCGGCCGACGCGGTCTACCTGTTCTGCAGCCCGGAATCGAACTACATCAGCGGACAAGTCGTCGTCGCCGGCGGCGGCCTCATCGTTTAAGGCGGGATCCCATGCCATATCGCTCGTCCTGGATGACGGAGGAGCTGGACGTGTTTCGCGACCAGTTCCGCAGATTCCTCGCCAAGGATCTGGCGCCGCATGCGGAGAAATGGCGCGACCAGAAGATGGTCGATCGCTCGGCCTGGCGGGCGCTGGGCGAGATGGGCGCCCTGCTGCCGAGCATCCCCGAAGCCTATGGCGGCCTCGGCGCCAGCTTCGCCTACGACGCGGCGGTGATCGAGGATCTTGAAACCGTGGTGCCGGAAGTCACGACCGGCGTCTCGGTGCATAGCGCCATCGTCGCGCACTACATCCTGAATTACGGCTCCGAGGAGCAGAAGCGGCGCTGGCTGCCGAAGATGGCCAGCGGCGAATTCGTCGGCGCCATCGCCATGACCGAACCCGGTACCGGCTCCGATTTGCAGGGCGTTCGCACGACGGCGAAAAAGCAGGGCAACAATTACGTCATCAACGGCCAGAAGACCTTTATCACCAACGGCCAGGCCGCCGACCTGATCATCGTGGTCGCACGCACCGGCGAGCCCGGCGCGAAGGGCATCTCTCTGATTGTTCTGGAAACCGCTGATAACGAAGGTTTTCGCCGCGGGCGCAACCTCGACAAGATCGGCCTGCACGCCTCGGACACATCAGAATTGTTCTTCGACAATGCGCTGGCACCGCCGGAAAACCTTCTCGGCAACGAGGAAGGCAACGGCTTCGTGCAACTGATGCAGCAATTGCCGCAGGAACGGCTCTCGCTGGCCGTCGGCGCCGTGGCCTCGATGGAGCGCGCGATCAAGCTGACCGCCGACTACACCAGGGAACGAAAAGCTTTCGGCGAGCCGATTCTTGAATTTCAGAACACCGCGTTCAAGCTGGCCGAGCGCAAGACCGAGGCCATGATTGCCCGCGTGTTCGTCGACTGGTGCGTCGAGCGCCTCGTCGCCGGCGAGCTCGATACCGTGACCGCTTCCATGGCGAAATGGTGGTGTTCGCAGAAGCAGGTGGAAACCGCGGACGAATGCCTGCAGCTCCATGGCGGCTACGGCTACATGGAGGAATACCCGATTTCGCGGATGTTCGTGGATTCGCGGATCCAGAAGATCTACGGCGGCACCAATGAGATCATGAAACTGTTGATCGCGCGGTCGCTGTAACGGCACGCGCGCAGCGTCACCTCGATCTCATTCAGCAGCTTCGCGGCTATCGACAGCGAGCCCGGTGTCGGCTACGTGCTGCGCCCCGGCTTCATGCAGTGATACCGAATTGCCGGTCATCCGCTCGGCGATCCGGACGGAGCGCAAGTTGCTCATCCGCTACCTCGACGGCCACGGGCGCGATTCCAAGCGCACGATCTGGCCATTCGCGCTGGGCTTCTTCGACCGGGTGCGCGTCGTGGTGGCGTGGCGCGGACTTCGCGAGGGCTTTCGGCATTTCCGGACCGATCACATCAGCAAGGTTCAGGTGGTTCGCCGACGGACGGCTTCCGCGGCAAGGACAGGCTGCAGTCGTTTACGGCGATTGGTGTTGCCCCCGGAGAGGCATCGCCGGAAAACATCGTGAGGCAATAGCGATTGCAGCCGCGTAATCGGTTAAAGGCCTGCTACAGCGTCTGCACGTCCACCACGCCGGACACCGCCTTGATCGCGCCGGCGATCTGCGGCGAGACCTTGAAGCGGCCGGGGAGCTTCATCTCCACCTCGGTTTCGAGGTCGAGCATGATCACCAGCGACACATCGCCGTCGGCACCGCCCACCGGCGTGGGCGCAGACTTCGCCGGCAGGCCCTTCGGCGCGCCGCCGGGTGGGGCCGGCTCCGGCATGTTCAACCGGCGCGCGATCGAATCCAGCGGCTTGGTGTCGCGAACGAAAATTCGCAGCCCCTTTTGGGTCTTGGCGGCGGCGTCATCCAGCGGCTCGGCATGCAGCACCCTCGCCCGCACGTCCTCGCCCTGCAATTCGGCGCCGAGTTGCAACAATACCGCCGCACCCGGTTCCAGTACGTCGCGATATTGCGCGAGGCCTTCGGAGAACAGCACCGCCTCGAAATGGCCGGTCGGATCGGACAGGCCCATAATGCCCATCTTGTTGCCGGTCTTGGTCCGCCGTTCCATCCGCGAGACCACGGTGGCCGCAACCTTGCCCGCGGTCGCGCCGGTTTTGACCGCCCGCGAAAATTCCGCCCAGGACTGCACCCGCAGCCGCTTCAGGATCGCAGCGTAATCGTCGAGCGGATGGCCGGACAGGAAGAAGCCGATGGCGTCGTATTCGCGCCGCAGCCGTTCGGCCGGCAGCCAGGGTTCGATCTGCGGCAGCATGATGGTCGGCGCATCCGCAGCGCCGCCGAACATGTCGTTTTGCCCGAGCGTCGAGGCCTCATGGCTGCGCTGGCAGGCGGCGAGAATGGCTTCCGCGCCGGCAAACACCCGGGCGCGGTTCGAATCCAGCGTGTCGAACGCGCCGGCGGCGGCGAGGCTTTCGATCACCCGCTTGTTGATCGCGCGCGGATTAACCCGCGCGGCGAAATCGGCCAGCGACGTGAACAGGCCCTTGCGCCGTTCCTCGACGATCAACTCGACCGCCTGCGGGCCGACGCCCTTCAGCGCGGCCAGCGCGTAGTAGATGGTGTTTTCGCCGACCTCGAAGGTCGCACCCGAGCGATTGATGTTGGGCGCCTCGACCTTGATCTTGAGCCGCTGCGCCTCGGCGCGAAATTCCGACAGCTTGTCGGTGTTGTTGAGTTCGAGCGTCATCGACGCCGCCAAGAACTCGACCGGATAATGCGCCTTCATATAGGCGGTGTGATAGGAAACCAGCGCGTAGGCCGCGGCATGGCTCTTGTTGAAGCCGTAGTCGGCGAACTTGGCGAGCAGTTCGAAGATCGTATCGGCCTGCCCTTTCGGCACGCCGTTCTTGACCGAGCCGGCCACGAAGATCGAGCGCTGCTTCTCCATCTCGGCGCGGATCTTCTTGCCCATCGCGCGGCGCAACAGGTCGGCGTCGCCGAGCGAGTAGCCGGCCATCACCTGGGCGATCTGCATCACCTGTTCCTGATAGATGATGACGCCGAAGGTCTCCTTCAGGATCGGCTCCAGGATCGGATGCAGATATTCCGGCTCCTCGTCGCCATGCTTGCGCGCGCAATAGGTCGGGATGTTCGCCATCGGGCCGGGACGGTAGAGCGCCACCAGCGCGATGATGTCCTCGAAACGGTCGGGCCGCATATCGACCAGCGCCCGCCGCATGCCCTGGCTTTCCACCTGGAACACACCGACCACGTCGCCCTTGGCCAGCATCTGGTAGCTCGGCGCGTCGTCGATTTTCAGCGTCGCCAGATCCACATCGATATCGCGCTGCTTGAGCAGCTTTACGGCAACATCGAGCACGGTCAGCGTCTTCAGGCCGAGGAAGTCGAATTTGACCAGGCCGGCCGGTTCGACCCATTTCATGTTGAACTGGGTCACCGGCATGTCGGATTTGGGATCGCGATAGAGCGGCACCAGTTCGCTCAAGGGACGGTCGCCGATCACGATGCCGGCGGCGTGCGTCGAAGCGTGCCGAGTAAGCCCTTCCAGGCGCTGGGCGATGTCGAAGGCGCGTGCGACCACGGCGTCCTCGTCGCGAAACGCCTGCAGTTTGGGTTCGCTCTCAATTGCCGCCGCCAGCGTCACCGGCGCCGCGGGATTCTGCGGCACCAGCTTTGTGAGTTTGTCGACCTGCCCATACGGCATCTGCAACACGCGGCCGACGTCGCGGAGCACGCCCCGCGCCTGCAGCGTTCCGAAGGTAATGATCTGCGCCACCTGGTCGCGGCCGTAGCGCTTCTGCACGTAGTCGATCACCTCGCCGCGGCGGTCCTGGCAAAAGTCGATGTCGAAGTCCGGCATCGAGACGCGTTCGGGATTGAGGAAGCGCTCGAACAGCAGGCCGAAGCGGATCGGATCGAGGTCGGTAATCGTGAGCGCATAGGCGACCAGCGATCCCGCGCCCGAACCGCGGCCCGGTCCCACGGGAATTCCTTGCGCCTTGGCCCACTTGATGAAGTCGGCAACGATCAGAAAGTAGCCCGGATACTGCATCCGGGTGATGACGTCGATTTCGAACGCCAGCCGCGCGCGATATTCCTCTTCGGTGGCGCCCTGCGAGAGGCCGTGAACCCTGAGCCGGTTGGTCAGGCCCTCCTCGGCCTGCCGGCGCAACTCCGCCGCTTCCTCGCCAACCGCGTCGGCGCTGCCCGCGCCGACTGTGAAGCGCGGCAGGATCGGCTTGCGCGTCATCGGCCGGAACGAGCAGCGCTCGGCGATCTCGACCGTGGAAGCCAGGGCTTCCGGTATGTCGGCGAACAACACCGCCATTTCGGCCCGGGTCTTGAAGCGGTGGTCGGGGGTGAGTTGTTCGCGATCGGTCTCGGCGATCAGGCGGCCGCCGGCGATGCACAACAGGGCATCGTGGGCTTCGTAATCGTCCGTGCTCGCAAAATAAGGCTCGTTGGTAGCGACCAGCGGCAGGCCCTTGGCATAGGCGAGATCAATCAGGCCGCCCTCGATGCGGCGCTCCTTGTCAATGCCGTGGCGCTGCAATTCGATGTAGAGGCGGTCGCCGAACAGGCTCGCCAGCCGGTCGCAGCGGGTCGCGGCCAAGGCAGCATGATCGCCCAGCAGCGCCAGCGAGACCGGGCCGTCCGGACCACCGGTCAGCGCGATCAGGTCCTCCGAATCCCCCTCCAGCCATTCGAGCTTGATATGCGGCGATTGATGAACCGGCGTCTCCAGGAACGCCCGTGAATTCAGCCGCATCAGGCTGCGATAGCCCCGCTCGCGCGCCGCCAGCAGCACGATTCGCGAGGGAGCCGTGGACAGCGCATTGCGCGCATTGGGATCCTGGTCGCCGAAATCGATCGCGAGTTCCAACCCCACGATCGGCTGGATGCCGTAGCCGGCCATCTTGTCGGAGAATTCCAGCGCCCCGAACATGTTGTCGGTGTCGGTGAGCGCCAGCGCGGGCTGGCGATCGGCCTTGGCCAGTTCGCCGAGTTTTGCAATTTTGATCGAACCCTTCAGCAGCGAATAGGCCGAATGAACGTGGAGATGAACGAATCCGGCGTTGGACATGTCGCTGCGGGGGCTCTTGCATCGTGGATGGGAGCGATCGTCGGGCGTTCAGGAAACACCGACTCGCTGGCCGCAATGGTGATGCCTCGGCCTGCCCGAGTCCACGCGGAACGCGCGCCTTGCGACCGTCATCCGGCTTTTCCCCAAGGGGCCCTTTGAAGCCGGCCGGTCACGCGCCGCGTCGTAGGCCCGGTTCCCCGTTCCGACGCACCTCAGAGTTGGGGAATGACCTGCGCCCAGACCGCAATCATCCCGACAAACAGCGCAATCGACGCCAACGCCGCCGCTTCTTCCACAAACATCCTCAACATGGCCTGACTCCTTGCTAGAACATATGAGGAACATTGTTCCTTTTTTGTTCCAGGAGTCAAGCGCGGGGAAATGGGTCAGTTTGCTGAATGCGGCCTGTGGTTAATGCCGACCGGGCCGGTTCGGGATTCGCCTGTTCACCGGCACGACATCCCCGCTTCCATCGGCCCCCAGAAGCCGCAGGCGGTCGTCGGGTGATGGGGGCCGCGCGCATGCAGGCGGCCATTGAAAACCAGCAGGGTTACCGCGGCGAGAAGGATGGCTGAAACGACGATGGAGAATCTTGTTTTCATGCCCCGGATATGCCTCCGGGAGACGGCCACGTCCAGCCCGCGCCGCTACGCCGTCTTGCGCCCAAACACCGGCCGGGTCCGCCTGATGGCTTTCCAGCCAAAATAGTCATAGGCGCCGGACCAGGCGTGGACTTCGGTCTGGCAAACCGTGCATTCGAAATTGCCGGAATGCTTGTGCTGATCCTGTTCCCTCGTCGCGGTGTAATCCATTCCGCAACCGGGGCAGGTGAATTCTTCGGTGGTCCAAATGCTGCTTGCCATGGCGCAACTATGCGCCGGCGGCGGCCCGATTCAAGTCTGCGCCGTTTCTGTAGTTAAAGACGCGATAAATGAACCGGCGCTCGCGCGTTAACAAAAACTTCCGCGATCTTCCGGATTTCTGTTGTGATGCGCGTTGCCCAACAAAAAAGCCCCGGGCAATGCCCGGGGCTTCGATGGTCCCACCAGAGAGTGGCGGGACCAGTACTCAGATCAGAGCTTGGCTCAGTACCGGGCGACGACCGGGCCGCCGAACTTGTAGTTCAGGCGAGCGGTGACCAGATCGACGTCCTGACGGATGCGCTCGTTGAAGGTGCCACCGAGCACCGTCGTGAAGGACGAGGTGCGGTCCTGCATGAACAGATGATTGTATTCGACACCGACCGACCAGTTGGGAGCGAAGCCGTATTCGGCGCCGACGCCGACCACGCCACCCCAGCGGGTGTCGTCGTTGGCCGTGGCAAGCAGCGCGTTGCCGGCCGTGGCGTTGACGCGGTACTTGTCCGCAGTCACAGCCGCACCGCCCTTGACGTAGAGCAGGAAGTTGTTGGCAGCCCAACCGACCTGACCGGTGAACAGGCCGAACCCTTCGACCTTCGAGCGAATGGTCGTTGCCGGGAAGGCCAGGCTCACATTGCTGCCGCTGAAGTCGGCCCAGTTGCCCTGCGCTTCAACGCCGAACACCCAGGTGCCGGCCTGCCAGCGATAGCCGACCTGACCACCGACCGTGCCGCCCGTTGCGTCGTGGGAACCTTCGCTCGCCAGGAACGCGCCACCCGGAGTGAGGGCATCCCACGAATTGCGGCTCGAACCCCAACCACCGTTGACGCCGACGTAGAAACCGCTCCAGTCGTAGACGGCGGCGACGTATGCCGGGGCCTTCGTGTAAGGACGCGCAGCGAGATCCGCGGCCATTGCCGGCGCAGCCGCGCCGAGCGCGATCAGACTCGCCGTTACAAGCAAAACCTTCTTCATCTTTTTATTCCCGTTCCAGTTGGTACAGCCCCCAAGGCCGTGACGCCCTGATAGCATTCCCCATCCGAATTGCTGTAACTTCGGTGCAACAGCGCGCGCGAAACGACTTTGATAAAAATGTAAGTTAATGTTGTGTTACAGGCACTTTTCGAAACATTGCACGCGCTCTCGCCGCGAAAAATTCACATTTGAACGCTGCCGCGGCATCGGCGCGTGAGATTGTGTTGACGAGATGGCGTATGTAGGGCTGAAAGCGCGCAATGGAACCCACGATGGAACTCACGAAAACGCGATCAACGTTCTGGAGATTCGGAATGCGTAGAGCGATTCTAGTTTTGCTGGCGGCGAGCGGACTGTCCGGCATCGGCACTCTGCCCGCCGAAGCGGTCGGCACGCGATATCCGTTCTGCATCACCGGCCCCGAACAACCCGGCCTCAGCAACTGCACCTTCACCAGCTACGAGCAATGCCAGGCCACCGCTTCCGGCCGCCGTTTGTGGTGCGTTGAGAATCCCTATTTCGCCCGCGAGAGCGGCGGCGATGCACCGCCTTCGGCCTATCGTCCGCTTCCTGGCCGCGCGTTGCCACCGGCTCCCGGCCCCGCCAGATACTGAATCCCGCTGCGCCCCGCACGACCGCCGCAGCTCCGCACGACACCGGGCACTCGACGCACGAACGTGATTTGACCGCGCGGCGCGCGAATTGTCTGCTGTCGGGCGGAAGCGTCGTCGATCAAGGCCATAACGGAGGAATCATGCGGCGAGCGCTGCTGGCGCTGAGCGCGATCTGTGCGGCCGCCTTCGCGGCGCCGGTCGCGGCGCGTGATCTCGCCTACTGTATCAAGGGCTGCGACTTCGGGGCCGGCGCCGGCGATTGCAGCTTCTCGTCGCTGGCGCAGTGCCAGGCCACCGCCTCCGGGCGCGATGCAAGCTGCGCCGCCAATCCTTATTTCAACACCACGGCGGGCTTGCAGACCAATCGCAGCCGTCCATCCCGAAGGAGATTCTGATGCGCATGTCCGCTCTTGCCGCGCTGGCGATGACGGCGGTTTCCATCGCCGCACCCGCGCAGGCGCAGACCTATGGTCCGGACTATCCGGTCTGCCTGCATGTCTACGGCCCGGTCACCTATTACGAGTGCCGCTACAGTTCGATCGGCCAATGCAATCAGTCGGCTGCGGGCCGCGCCGCGCAATGCGTGATCAATCCCTATACGGCGAATGCCGCCTATGGCGATCAGCACGCCGGCAAACGCCTTCGTCGCGGCCATTGAGCGGTTACTCGAGTTCGACGACCTGGCCGTCCACCAGCGACACCCGGCGGTCCATGCGCGCGGCGAGTTCCATATTGTGGGTCGCGATCAGCATCGCGACCTTGGTCGCCTTCACGAGCTGCATCAGCGCGTTGAACACGTGATCGGCGGTGTGCGGGTCGAGGTTGCCGGTCGGCTCGTCCGCCAGCAACGCCCGCGGCGCATTGGCCACCGCGCGCGCGATCGCGACGCGTTGCTGTTCGCCGCCGGACAGTTCGGACGGCCGGTGCGTGACGCGCTCGCCGAGGCCGAGATAGGCCAGGATTTCCGTTGAACGCTTCACGGTCTCGGCACGCTTGAGGCCGCGGATCATCTGCGGCAGCATGACGTTTTCCAGCGCGGTGAATTCCGGCAGCAACCGATGCTGCTGATAGACGAAGCCGATGTCGGTCCGCCTGATATGGGTTCGCTCGATATCGGACAATTGCGAGGTCGGCGTGCCCGCGACATAGACCTCGCCGTCATCGGGGCTTTCGAGCAGGCCCGCGATATGCAGCAGCGTCGATTTGCCCGAACCCGACGGCGCCACCAGCGCCACCGACTGCCCCGCCCACAGCGCGAGCTTGGCGCCGTCGAGAATCGTCAGCGTCGCCTCGCCTTGCTGGTACTGGCGTTTTATCTCGTGGAGATAGACCACCGGTACGTCTTCCGCCCCCTCGGCCATCATGCCCTCACTCGTACCGGAGCGCGTCGACGGGATCGAGGCGCGCGGCGCGCCAGGACGGATAGAGCGTCGCCAGGAACGACAGCGTCAGCGCCATGATCACGACGGCGGTGGTCTCGCCGATATCGACCTCGGCCGGCAGCTTCGAGAGGAAATACAGTTCCGGCGAGAACAGCTCGGTATTGGTCATCCAGGACAGGAATTGCCGGATCGATTCGATGTTGAGGCAGATCAGCATCCCGACGAAGAAGCCGGTCAGCGTGCCGACCACGCCGATCGCGGCCCCCGTGATCAGGAAGATCCGCATGATCGAGCCCTGCGAGGCGCCCATCGTGCGCAGGATCGCGATGTCCTGGCCCTTGTCCTTGACCAGCATGATCAGCCCGGAGACGATGTTGAGCGCCGCGACCAGCACGATCATGGTCAGGATCAGGAACATCACGTTGCGCTCGACCTGCAGCGCGTTGAAGAAGGTCGAATTGCGCTGCCGCCAGTCGACCAGGAACACCGGCCGCCCGGCCGCTTCCGTCACCAGCTTGCGGAAGGTGTCGATCCGGTCGGGATTGGACGTGAACACCTCGATCGCGGTGACGTCGTCCTTGCGGTTGAAATAGGCCTGCGATTCCGGCAGCGGCATGAATACGAAGCTCGAATCATATTCCGACATGCCGATCTCGAACACGGCGGTGATCTTGTACGGCTTGATGCGCGGTGTGGTGCCCATCGGGGTCACGGCCCCCTTCGGCGCGACCAGCGTGATGCTGTCACCCGCATGCAGCGACAGCGTATCGGCGAGCCGGCGGCCGATTGCGACGCCCTGCCCTTCGTCAAATCCTTCGAGCGTGCCCTGTTTGATGTTCTTGGCGATCGAGGTGAGATTGTTGAGGTCGTCGGCGCGCATGCCGCGTACCAGCACGCCCGCGGCATTGAAGGCCGAGGACGCCAGCGCCTGACCGTCCACCACGGGTGCCGCAAGCCGGACACCCTGAACCTGACTGATCCGCTCGGCGACGTCCTTCCAGTCGGTCAGCGGTGATTCCAGCGGCTGGACCAGCAGATGCCCGTTGAGCCCGAGGATCTTGTCCAGCAGTTCCTTGCGAAAGCCGTTCATCACGGCCATCACGATGATCAGCGTCGCAACGCCGAGCATGATGCCGAGGAACGAAAAGCCGGCGATGACGGAGATAAAACCTTCCTTGCGGCGCGCCCGCAAATAGCGTCCCGACAACAGCCATTCGAACTGCGAAAAAGGCGCGGTGCGGACGGTCTCGTTCATGGTTTCACTCATCACCCGTACCTCAGCGCGTCAACGGGATCCAGCCGGGCGGCGCGCCACGACGGGTAGAGCGTCGCCAGAAACGACAGCGACAGCGCCATGATCACGACAGCGGCGGTCTCGCCGATGGCGACCTCGGCCGGAAGCTTCGAGAGGAAATACAGCTTCTCCGGAAACAAATCGGTGTTGGTGATCCACGACAGCAATTGCCGGATCGCCTCGATGTTGTGCGAGATCAGGATGCCGACAAGGAAACCGACCAGCGTGCCGACCACACCGATCGACGCCCCCGTAATCAGGAATATCCGCATGATCGAGCCCTGCGAGGCGCCCATGGTGCGCAGGATGGCGATGTCCTTGCCCTTGTCCGCCACCAGCATGATCAGACCGGAGACGATATTCAGCGCCGCGACCAGCACGATCAGGGTCAGGATCACGAACATCACGTTGCGCTGGACCTGGAGCGCGTTGAAGAAGGTCGAATTGCGCTGCCGCCAGTCGACCAGGAACACCGGCCTTCCCGCAGCCTCCAGCACGGTCTTGCGGAACGCGTCGATCTGGTCGGGACTATCCGTGAACACCTCGATCGATGACACGTCATCCCTGCGGTCGAAATAGGCCTGCGCTTCCGGCAGCGGCATCAACACGAGGCTTGCGTCATATTCCGACATGCCGATCTCGAACACGGCGGCGATCCTGAACGGCTTGATGCGCGGCGCCGTGCCCTTCGACGCCGACGCGCCTTTGGAAGCCCCCGGGGACGAGATCAGGGTGATGCGGTCGCCGGCATGCAGCGACAATTTATCCGCCAGCCCGCGTCCGATCACGACGCCCTGTCCTTCGTCGAACCCTTCGAGGGAGCCTTCTTTGAGGTTATCGGCGATCGCGGTAAGATTGTTCAGGTCACTGGCCCGCATGCCGCGCATGAACACGCCGGCGGCGTCGAACGGTGACGATCCCATCCCCTGCCCGTCGACGACGGGCGCCGCGAGCCGGACACCCTGAATTTGGCTGATCCGCTCGGCAACGTCCTTCCAGTCGGTCAGCGGTGATTCCAGCGGCTGCACGAACAGATGCCCGTTGAGCCCGAGGATCTTGTCCAGCAGTTCCTTGCGAAAACCATTCATCACGGCCATCACGATGATCAGCGTGGCGACGCCGAGCATGATGCCGAGGAACGAAAACCCGGCGATAACGGAGATGAAGCCTTCCCTGCGACGCGCCCGCAGGTAACGCCCGGACAACAGCCATTCGAACGGCGCAAAAGGCGGGGTGCGGGCTGTCTCGTTCATGGTCTCATCCATCTTTCGATAATCCCATGATTCGGGGCCAAATGTGGCCTGGAATGGCCAGCATACCCGCCGCCCGTGGATAATCTTTGGCCGGCTGTTTTCCGGTTATGCCCCGGTTATCCTGGCCACCACTTCCGCCGGGCTGAGATTTTCGCGCGACCCGTCGCTGCGGCGCTTGATCTCGAGCTTGCCCTCGGCAAGGCCCTTCGGGCCGACCAGAATCTGCCAGGGGATGCCGATCAGGTCGGCGGCGGCGAATTTTGCACCCGCGCGTTGATCGGTATCGTCATAGAGCACGTCGACACCCTTGGCCTCGAGCTCGCGATAAAGCGCCTCGCAGGCGGCATCGGTATCGCTGGAGCCCTGCTTGAGGTTCATGATCACGGCGGTGAACGGCGCCACCGCCTCCGGCCATTTGATGCCGGCATCGTCATGGCAGGCCTCGATGATGGCGCCGACCAGGCGCGACACGCCGACGCCATAGGAGCCGCCATGGATCGGCACATCGACACCATCGGGGCCCGCGACCATCGCCTTCATGACGTCGGAATATTTGGTGCCGAAATAGAATATCTGGCCGACCTCGATGCCGCGCGTGTTCACCCGCTTGTCGGCAGGCACTTCACGCTCGTAGCGTGCGGCATCATGGACGTCTTCGGTCGCGGCATAGACCGAGGTCCATTGCTTGATGATCGGCGTCAGATCGCCGTCATAGTCGACCTCATCGCCGGGGATCGGCAGATCGAGCACATCACGGTCGCAATAGACGCCGGACTCCCCGGTCTCGGCCAGCACGATGAATTCATGGCTGAGATCGCCGCCGATCGGGCCGGTCTCCGCACGCATCGGGATCGCCTTCAATCCCATCCGTGCAAAGGTGCGCAAATAGGCGACGAACATCCGGTTATAGGACCGCCTTGCGGCGGCCTCGTCGATATCGAACGAATAGGCATCCTTCATCAGGAATTCGCGGCCGCGCATCACTCCGAAACGCGGACGCTGCTCGTCGCGGAACTTCCACTGGATGTGGTAGAGGTTGAGCGGCAGGCTCTTGTAGGATTTGACATAGGCGCGGAAGATCTCGGTGATCATTTCCTCGTTGGTCGGCCCGTACAGCAGCTCCCGCTTGTGGCGGTCGGCAATCCGCAGCATTTCCGGGCCATAGGCGTCGTAGCGGCCGCTCTCGCGCCAGAGATCGGCAAGCTGCAGCGTCGGCATCAGCAATTCCAGCGCACCGGCGCGGTCCTGCTCCTCGCGGACGATCTGCTCGATCTTCTTCAGCACCCGGAAACCCAGCGGCAGCCAGGCGTAAATGCCGGCCGCTTCCTGCCGCATCATGCCGGCGCGCAGCATCAGGCGGTGCGAGACGATCTCCGCCTCTTTCGGATTCTCTTTCAGGATAGGCAGAAAAAACCGCGACAATCGCATGGGTCACTCGGGGAATCAGGTGGGCGATAAGGAAGAATGGCAGTGAAACCGGATCGGATGCGAAAATACAAGGCCGGGGCGCCTTAAAAAGCCGCACGATGCGCGGATTTCCGGCCGTTTGGCCCCGTTCATCTTGAGCCTATAATTGCGGCGCGATCAGGCCGGACGGGCCGTCGCCCGCACCACCCCAGGATTGCTTCGCTTCCCTCGCAATGACGGAAGATACACCGTCGCGTTCTCGCGGCACACTGCGCCCGAGGTTTGCAAGTAATTCTCCGCCCTCTCCAATTAGAGGACGCAGGGAATGCCGGATGCGCGCTGCACCCGCGGTCTCATGTGCAATATGCACAAAAGGTGCGCACATGAGCATACAGGGCAGCGGAGAACATCCGACATTCCCTGCGCGATGGCTTTACGGTTTATGGCGAGCTCTCCCCGGAGAACGGCTCTTTTGCCTCCGTTGCGCCCTGGAAAGTCGAACGCCTCCAGGTGCTTTGACGCCAGCAACGCGACGTCGGGACCACACGCTTTTGCCGTACGCTTCGGCCGCGCTCGTCAGGCGACAACCCTTGCGTCCACCGCTCCCCGCCCAACGTCCGTGACGACGGCCGACGCCCTTCTGACCAGGGCGGGATGGCCAAAGTCGTAACCCTGATTTGCCACTTCGGAAAAGCGAAATATTCTTTATTTTAGGACTTGACACGACTTCCGGAAACCAGAAGTGATTTGCCCGACGCCGGAAGATGCCCTCACTTGATCGGGATCGGCGACTCCACATCGACCTTGTCGGTATCAGTGATCGAAATACCCAGGCCAAGCATCCAGTTTCCGGCCGTGAGCATCGCAATCCTCGCCTGCCAGCCGGCTTCACCGGCCCGCGTGGCCTGGACCGTCGGAAGCCGCCGCCCCGTCCGCACGTCAGTGAGCGTGACCGACACGGCCTTGGCGGAGAGCGGCTTCTCTTCCATCGTTTCGAGCTGGATCGTGATATCGACCGGCCCGGCGCGTCCCGGCGACACCGTGACGTTGGCCATCGCCTTTTCGGTGTGAAGATGCGTGAAGAAATCGTCGTCGCCGGCAACCGCTGGTCCCGCAACGCCCGTCAGCAACACCACGCAGAGCAACCCGGAGACAAGCAACGTCAGGTGCGAACGGCGCGACCATCGGCGACTACAGCCTTTTCTGTTCCGATTGAATCGGAACAGAGCTCTGGATTCCTGTTTTGACCCGTTTTCTTGACGCGAACCGGTCCCCATTTCGTCGGAAAACGATCGAACGCGCGCCACGGCGTCACATCTTCTTCATGCCGGAATGATCGTGCCCACCGCCGGGCGCCTGCGCACCGACGCCCTGCACGTCGAGCGACACCGTGACCTTGCCCGCCTTCTCGAATTCGAGCGTGACTGGCACCTTGTCGCCCTGCTTGAACGGGCCCTTGAGGTCCATCAGCATCAGATGGAAGCCGCCCGGCGCGAGCTTCACCGTCTTGCCGGGTTCGATCGCCAGTCCCTTGTCGAGCGGCCGCATCGTCATGACGCCGTTGTTCATCGCCATCTCGTGGACCTCGACCTTGCCCGCGATCTCGCCGCTGCCGCCGACCAGCCGGTCCGGCGCCGTCCCCTTGTTCTCGATCGTCAGATAGCCGCCGGCGATCTTTGCGCCGTTCGGCGTGGCCCGGCTCCAGGCCTGGGTAATGACGATATCGCCGGCCGTGGCATCTCCGGCGCGGGCGGGAACGGTGAACACACTCGCCGCCAAGGCCGCGACAGCGATGAATTGCATAACAGGCTTCATGTTGTGTCTTTCGGGTTGTGGAAACAGGATTGGTTTTTTGTAGTCATTTCGCCGCGAATTGTTGCGCGGACCATTGTTCGAGATCCGGTATTTCGGCCGAGCCCTCGATGGTCGTGACGGTGCCGTCCCGCGCAATCAGCAGCGTGCGGGGGATGTCGCCCTGCCACGCCGGATCGATCTCGAAACGCAGGCGCTCGACAAAACCGTCGCTGAAGATCCAATTCTCCGCCGGCCAGAGACCGGACTTTTCAAGCATTCCCCGCGTCGCGCCCGGCAAATCCGGGACGAGGTCCGCGCTGATCGTCACCACGTCGATGTTGGCATGCTCCTTCATGAATTTTCCCAGCAGCGGCAGTTCGACCTTGCACGGACCGCAGGTCACGCCCCAGAAATGCACCAGCGTCGGCCGGCCGGCATGCGACCGCAGCAGTTCCTGCCAACTCCCCCGCACGAACGGCTTGAGCTGGGACGGCTTTTCGGAACCCGGCGCGGGCGCCAGGAAGACCGCGAAAAATATCGCGGCCAGCAAATGGCGTCTCATGACTCATCTCCAATCGGCAGCAGGCGATATCCGTCGGCCTTGGTCATCCAGGACAGATAGGTCTTCTGTCCGTCGCTGACCAGCAGCGGATGATCTGACGTGTCCGACGTCGTGGCGACCACCGAAGGCTTCGACCAGCTCTTGCCGTCATCGCGGGAGGTCATCACGTTGACTGTCGTTTTCTCGCCGTCGAATTCCTTCCAGACCATGGTCGTGCCGCGCGGGCCCGCCAGGACATAGGGCCGTGCCGGATTGCGATCGGAGCGGCCGATCGGAAGCGGATCGGAAAAGGTCCGGCCCTCGTCCTGCGAGCGGGCATAGAACAGGCCCTTGCGCGCCTTGCCATTGGTGAACCAGGCGACGTGATAGGTCCCCGTGGCCGAGATCGAGAGGCTCGGCCCGTGATGCGGGCATGCGGCGATCTGCCAGTCATCCCTGCTGACGCGGCGGACGTCGCCCGGACTCGCAAGGTCGGAGAACGTCATGATCGCGTGATCGCGGACGCCGCCCTCAAAGATATTCCTGAACACGATCACCGGACGGCCGGGGCCGGCGAAGGCGAGACCGAGCCGGCAGCATTCGCAGGTGTTGTCGGTTGCGAGCCGCGCTTCGGTATAGGTCGCGCCGCCGTCCTTCGACGACGCGAAGAACAGACCGGCGCCGTCATACTTCCTGCCGCTTTCCTTGGCCGGCACGCGGTTGCGCTTGTCGAGCCAGGCCGCAAACACCGAGCCGTCAGCGTCGAGGCCGAGCGCTTCGAAGCGCTGGCTCTCGTTGTTGGACGTCAGGGGTCGCAACGCCGCAAAGCTCCGGCCGCCGTCGGCCGATCGCGTGTACAGCGCCTGGCCGTTAAAGGCCTTGTCGCGGAAGATCGCAAACGCCAGTGCGATGCCGCCGTTCTTTTCGACCACGATCTTCGGCCGTGCGTCCGGCCCCCAATCGAGGTTGAGTTTTTCCCTGGTCACCTGAACCGGGTTGGAAAAGCTGCGGCCGGCATCCTTCGAGCTTGCGACGGATATCTGGCCGCCGGCCATCCAGGTCAGCCACAGCGTCCCATCCGGACCGAAGGCCGGCGTGACCTTCGAGGCGCACCGCAACACCGTTTCATCGCACGCTGCTTCCGAGGCGTGCTGATGACTCATTTGCGCGCTAGCCGCCGTTTGCCCCAGCAAGACGCCAAGCGCCAAGGCGATGGTCCCGAGCAGGCTTTTGCGAACCATGGCCTGCATCCCCGTGCGGGTTTCGTCGGTCATCGGAACGCCACCTTCATGCCCGCCACAAACGCCCGCGGTGAACCGGCATAGATCGAACCCGTGGTATTCGCCAGTACGCTCGCGGGATTTTGAACGCCTGCTCCCGTAACCGTGTTTCCGATGTTGTTCGCGGACGCGACATAGGTGCGGTCGAACACGTTGCGGACTTCGAGATAGAGGCTCAACGC
This sequence comes from Hyphomicrobiales bacterium, assembly GCA_017305715.1. Lineage (GTDB taxonomy): Bacteria > Pseudomonadota > Alphaproteobacteria > Rhizobiales > Xanthobacteraceae > Bradyrhizobium. Next base: position 149,003 of record JAFKKG010000022.1, read on the forward strand.
CTTGAAATAATCCGACGTCAAATCCGTCTTGTAATGCACGTTGAGATTGACCAGTTCGTAACCGGGCGCCTTCAGCAGATTGGCGTTGTCCATGTAGAACGAGTCCTTCCACTGCAGCTCGACGAACGCCCCGAGGCCCGCAAGCGGCCCGGCCACGTGGTCGTAGCCGAGACGCGCCGTGAGTTCGTTGGGCGAGATGCCGGGAATCTTGTTGCCGGCCCGGTTGAAACTGAAGGTCGCGCCGTTGACGATGTTCTCTGTGTATTCGGTATAGACCTCATCGAGATAGGTGTAGGCCGCCGTCAATCGCCAGCCCGGATAGAACTTCCAGTCGGCGGCGAGTTCCACGCCGCGATGCTCCGACCGCGGCGCGTTGAACGTGAAACTCGCATTGGGCGCGCCGACCTGGGTGGCCTGCGTCACCAACTCGTCCTTGAAGAATTCGTAGAATCCGGTTGCGCTGACCTTCAGCGCATTGTTCGGCGTCCAGTCGAAGCCAAGGTCATAGCCGAGGTTCTTCTGGGTCTTGAGCTGCGTGTTGTTGCCGTTCTGACCGCTGGAGATGACGAACAGGTTTCCGACCTGCGGCGTGCCGTAGCCGGTGGCGACGCGCGCCCGGAACAGCCACTCGGCGTTCAATTTGTAGAGCAGCGCCAGTTCGGGCGCGGTGTTCTGGAACTGACGATCAGCGGTGGTCGGCGGCGGGATCGTCGCGATGGGAACATTGGGCGTGTTGTAGTTGTAGACGGTATTGATGCCCCTGAGTTTGGTTGTTTCCCAGCCGATCCCGGCAATCGCCGTCAGGTTCGGATTGAGCTTGAGCTCCTCGCGCGCCCGAACCCCGTAGTTCGAGGTATCGCTGAAGGTGTTGCTCTGGAGCAGGCCGAGCGTCGCATTGCCGCCCGGCATCACATTGCGGGTGTCGCTCGATGCGACCAGCGTGTTGTAGAAGCCACCGAAATAGGTGGTGGAATCCATCCCGAAGATTTCACCGCGCTTGGTGACGTCGCTCATGTAATTGTAGGACGGAAAATCGCCGATGGCGCTGGTGGCGCCGGTCGGCTGGCTGATGTTGCGGTCGTCGAACACGAACTGGTTTCGCCAGGTCGTCGTGTTGTCGAAATCGTGCTCCCAGCGGCCGCCGACGATCGTGCGCCGGTCGTCGCGTCCGAGCCCGGCCTGCACCGCGGTGAGGGAACTCCTTGCGCCGTTGAAGCCGTTGTTGAACAGCGGCACCGATCCGCAGCCGACGACGCCGGCGGCCTCGCAGCCCTGCTGGAACGGATTTTGGTAGTACTGATTGAGCGACAGCCGGATCGGGAGCCTTGCGTCCAGATTGTTGTTGATGAGCTTGACCGTGAACCGGTCGTCGGGGGTTGCCTGCAAGGTGGCGAGGAAGTTCACGGTCTGGGTATTGAACCAGCTGTTCTGGATGAACCCGTCGCCGCGGGCGTCGCTGGCAAACAGCGAGGCTTCGAAATTGCCGACTTTTTGACCCGCCGCGAGGTAATTGTTCAGATAGCCAAAACTGCCGCCGTCGACGCCATATTCGATGCCATTGATGGTGCCGCCCGGGCGGGTGCGGAAATTCAGCGCGCCGCCGGTCGCATAATTGCCGAACAGCGCCGACGACGGGCCCCGGATCACGTCGATCGCACCATAGGCCCGCGGATCGATCAGATCGCTGCGGGAAAGCCCGTCCGGCTGGGTGACCGGGAAGCCGTCGTCAAAGATCACGAGATTGCGGATGCCGAAGCCGTTGCGGGCATTGGAACCGCGGATCGAGATGCCGAAATCGCGCGGCCCGTTGCCCTGCTTCACCGAGATGCCGGGGCTGTCGCGCAGCACGTCGCCCACCGAGAAGGATGGCCGGTTGTCGAACTGGTTGCGATCGACCGTGGTCTGGATCTGGCCGTTCGGCGCCTGGTACAGGTTCGCGCGCGCCTCACCCGGCGTCGCGCGCGCGGCCTGCGACACGGCCGGCGTCGCAACGATGACGCTGGGCCGTGCCCGCGTCGCCGCCGAACGATTGCCCGGCCGCCGGGCCACGGGTTTTGCAGCCGCCGCACGCGGTGCGTCGACGGTTACCGGCGGTAACGAGGTTTGGGCGCTGGCGCTCGAAGACGCGGCGGAAAGCGCGCCGCAAAGCACAAGCAGGCTCGCGCCGCCGAGAGCACGATGAATAAGCATCGGATATTCCTGACACCGGCTCTCCGGCCGGATTAATGAACTGCGCAAATCGGCGCGGCCGAGGCCGCACCGATCGTTCGAGGGTTCGAAAGGTCAGGAAATGGACGGTGGGGCGCGCGCTTGCGCGTGAGAGCCCGCGCGGGAGCCGAATCGTTCGGGCGTATAGGCGACCCAAACCACACTGGATTGCTGCCGCGCGAAGGCGACGGCCTCAGCGGTTTGCGGGACGTCGACCGGTGCCCCGGTATGCAGCACGCTGCAGACCGAACAGCAGCCATCATGGGCGCGATGCCCGGCTGGATCGGATTGTCCGGGGGCAGCGTCGGCATTGCCGTGACAGATCACGGCCGCGGCGAGCGGATCGGAGGCGGCGATGCTGGCGGCCCAGCACGCGCCGATCGGTGCAAAAATCTGCACCACAAGGGCGATCAGGACGATCGGTAGGAAATTTCTCAGCCGCTTGCGCATCGCGAACCCATCCGTGCGGACCTAATCACCCTCGGGGTCCGAAGTCGAGATCAGGTTCCCGGTTTATTCGCGGGTGTTGCGCAAATGGCCCGCCAGCCGGCTGAATTCCAACCCTTCGAGGTTGAGTTTTCCGCCCGCAATACCTGTTATGCGGCGCGTGCAACACCGTCTCGCCACAAGGAATAGTGGTGGAATTCCAATCGTTTCGCAGATTGCTGGAATTTTGAACAATCGTTGCTGAAAATGGTGACAAGATCAAAAAGATGGTCTACACGTTCGGGCTCAGGCTGGCCGAGAGGCTGAAGTCTGGTGGTCCAAGTCTCGGGAGGAGCCCTGACGCGCACAAGCAGCGTCGCCTCGTCAATCAAGAGCAAACCTAAATTTTCGAGGTAAAAGGGTCGACACAATTTTTGAGCAGGGCGCCGTGCCCTGCTCTTTTTTTTCTGCGATCGCATTTTTTGAAATCGTTCGAGAATCTCCGAACCGCATACGCTTCATGGCCGCGTCAACCAATCCGATTCTGCGAAGCTTTGAAATCGCCGCCAGCCGCTGCGAAGACTTGACGCCGCTGGTGTATGAGCGCCTGCACCGCGAGTACCCTGAAACGAAAGCGATGTTCCGCACCGAGGGCAGCGAACTCGTCAAGGGTTCGATGCTGGCCATGACGATCGAGGCGATGCTGGATTTCGCCGGCCCCCGCACCGGGCATTTTCGCATGATCGAGTGCGAGATCTCCTCGCATGACGCCTACGGCACGCCGCGCGGTCTGTTCACCGCGTTCTTCGGCGTGATCGCCGGAACCTTGCGCGAGATTTTGGGCGCGGAATGGACGCCGGAGATCGATGCTGCATGGCGGGATCTACTGGACGAGATCGCGCGCGTGGTGGCGAGGAACGACGGTTAGAAGCTGTTCGGCTCCCCATACCTTCGTCATGCCCGAGCATACGGGTGAAATCAGATCACTCCCGTTCCAGGAAGCTGGAGCCGATATCAGCCTTCTTCTTGATCGGATCGTAGTCGCAATAGACGCTGTCGGCGACCAGCGTATAGCTCGCGATGACGGTGTCCTTGTTGAGCTTGACCGAATTCACGCCGATCGCCGCAGTCTGCTTGGCGCCGTTCCATTTGAACGGCGTCGAGCTCTGCGCTTTCTCGCAGGCCACGACGGCATCGGGAAACACCGCCTGTTCGACGAAGGCTTTGACGGTGCGAAGCTGGGTCAGCGTCTTCCAGTTCATGTAGAACGAGCCGCCAAGACCGGCGGCGAGCAGGACCAGCAATGCGATCATGATGCGTTGAAAAGTCATTTCCGCTCTCCGCGCCGGTTAAGGCCTCATCGCTTTGGAATAGGCCGATGTCGCCTCATGGGCCGCGGACATTTTTGTGGTCCGGCGCGCGCCCCGCGGCGAAGAATATCCGGCGCTTGACTGGAGCTTCCGGATCGAAACCGATCCGGGTGCATGGCAATTCTGCTGATTGGCGTCGCAGGCCATCAGGCAATTGGTTTCCTCGATGGCGGATTGATCCATCGCGGTGGCCGAACCTGCAAAAACCAGTAGAAAAAACGTCAAACCCACGCGGCGCAACAATTTGTGCATTTGTCGTGCCTTTTATTCAGAACGGCGTCCCCATCAGCTTGGCCAGCCGCTCGATATTGAAATATCCCTGATAATAGGCCCACATCGCGACCGCGAAAATAACCGCCGACACGATCGTGGTCCAGATCAGCTTGCGGCCCATCCGAGCCATGACCGGCGCGCCGGGATCGGTGCCGGGGGCGCCCTCGCCCTCTTCCTGCTGGCTGCGCACGCCGAACGGCAGCGTCACGAACAGCACGACCCACCACAACACGAAGTAGATCGCGAACATGGTCGAGATATTATAGACCATGAGGCTCAGGCCTGTTCGATTTCGACGAGCGCGCCGGAAAAATCCTTCGGGTGAAAGAACAGCACCGGCTTGCCGTGGGCGCCGATCTTGGGCACGCCGTCGCCGAGCACGCGCGCACCCTCGCTGATGAGCTTGTCACGCGCCGCGATGATATCGGGCACGTCATAACAGATGTGATGGATGCCGCCGTCGGCATTGCGCTCGACGAACTTTGCAATGGGCGAGGCGTCGCCGAGCGGCTGGATGAATTCGATCTTGGTGTTGGGCAGCGTCACGAACACCGTGATGACGCCATGCTCCGGCAGCGGCACCGCACCGGAGATTTCCGCGCCGAACGCGCCGCCATAGATTTTGGCCGCCTTCTCGGCGTCCTTGACCGCGATCGCGACATGATTGAGCCGGCCCAGCATCGTCATTCCTCCCTAGAGTCCCGCGCGCCGTGCGCGCTAGATCGTCAGCACATGCACGAGGCAAATCGGTTTCTTGCCCCATTGCTCGTTCAGCGCGGCCCGCACCGCGCGGCGCACCGATTCTCCGGTGGCGTCCGCATCGCGCCGCCGCGCCCGCGGCAGACCTTCCACGGTCGATACCACGACATCGAACACGATGTCGTCGAGCGGCTCGCCGGCCGCATTCTTCTCGGGGATGCCGACGAGATCAACCTCGGGATCGTCGGCAAGCTCGCCCTTGTCGGTCATCGCGATCGCCACGAAGACGCAGCCGGCAAACCCCATCCGCCGCCGTTCGACCACGGCGCGCGACTTGGAATCCTCCAAAATGCTGCCGTCCTTGTAGAGCCGGCCCGACGGGATTTCGTCGATGATGCTGGGGTCGCCGGGCCCGAGTCTGACCAGGTCGCCGTTTTTGCAAACCAGGACCTTCGGGACCCCTGCGGTACGCGCCAATTTGGCATGCTCGTGCAAATGCAGCGCTTCGCCATGGACGGGGATCAGGAGCTGCGGACGCACCCAGGAAATCATGTCGCGCAGTTCGTCGCGGCGCGGATGGCCGGAGACGTGGACGAGATCCGTGCGGTCGGTGATGACCTCGATGCCCTGCGTGACCAGGCCGTTGATGATGCCGCCGACCGCCTTCTCGTTGCCGGGGATGGTGCGCGAGGAGAAGATCACGCAATCGCCCTTGTTGAGCGTCACCTGCGGATGGTCGTCATTGGCGATGCGCGCCAGCGCCGCGCGCGGCTCGCCCTGGCTTCCCGTGCACAGCGCCAGCACCTTGTCCGGCGGGAAATGGCCGTAGAGATCGGCGCCGCGGAAGTTCTGCACCCCGTCGAGATGACCGGTCTCGCGCGCGACCTGCACGACGCGCTCCATGGCGCGGCCGACCACGACGACCTCGCGGTCGGCGGCCCTGGCGGCGTCCGCGACCGCTTTGAGGCGCGCGACATTGGAGGCGAAGGTGGTCACCGCAACCCGGCCCCTGGCGGCCTTCACCAGCTTCATGATGGTGGCGGCGACTTCGGTCTCCGAGGGCGAGCGGCCTTCGCGCACCGCATTGGTGGAATCGCCGATCAGCGCCAGCACGCCGGCATCGCCGAGCTCGCGCAGCCGCCGCTCGTCGGTCGGCTGGCCGATGATTGGCGTCGGGTCGATCTTCCAGTCCCCGGTGTGCAGCACGGTGCCGACCGAAGTGTGGATCGCCAGCGCATGGGATTCAGGGATCGAGTGCGCGACCGGAATGAATTCGACGTTGAACGGGCCGAGGTCGATCCGGCCGCCCGACGGCACCACCGTGACCGGGATCTTTGGCGGATTGCGCTCGGCCGCCAGTTTGGCCTCGAACAGCGCGGCGCTGAACTTGGTCGCGTAGATCTTGCACTGCAGCTTTGGCCAGAGATCGATGATCGCGCCGAAATGGTCCTCATGGGCGTGCGTCAGCACGAGGCCCATCAGGTTCTGGCGTTCCTTCTCCAGGAAGCGGATGTCGGGCATGATCAGGTCGATGCCCGGCAGGTGCTCTTCGTCGCCAAAGGACACGCCGAGGTCGACCGCAAGCCAGGAGCGCTGGTGGCGGTTGCCGAGGCCGTAGATCGACAGGTTCATGCCGATCTCGCCGACGCCGCCGAGTGGCGCAAAGGTCAGTTCATCTGGTCTCGCCATCAGGCAGCTCCCACGGAGGCCGCCGAGCCAAAATAAACCTCGCCCGCGGCGATCGGGAAGAGCTTGCCTTCTGCCGTCCGCACCATCAGACAGCCGGTTTCATCGATCGTGTCGAAGGTGCCCTCGATGGTGGCATGGCCGGTCTGGATCGCGACCCGCTCACCGAGGCCCGCGGCGCGCGCCAGCCACAGCCGGCGGATCTCGCCGAAGCCGCGGCCATTGTCCCAGATGCCGCGGAATTCGACCCAGCTGTCCGACAGCACGGCGAACAGTTCCTCGGCGCTAACGTGAACGCCGAGGGCAGCGAGCGAAACCGCCGGCGTCGGCGTGCCCGAGGGGGCGGCCACCACATTGGTGCCGATCCCGGCCACGACGGCCAGCCGGTTGCCGGCGACACCTTCGGCTTCGAGCGAAATGCCGACCAGCTTCTGCTTCTGGACCAGCACGTCGTTCGGCCATTTCAGCAGGTATTTCAAAGGGTCAGCGCCGGCCCTTCGCAGATTGGCTTCGATGCTCACCCGCTCCAAAGCATTCGCGATCGCAAGCCCCGCGGCAAAGCCCAGGGTCGCGGCGATAGCGGGCGGCACGTCGATGATTTCGAGAACGCTGCTGGCGAGGTTGCCGCGCGGCGCGATCCAGGCGCGCTGGCGCCGCCCCTTTCCCGCCGTCTGCTCTGACGTGACGAACCAGATCGAGCCGCCCTCACCGCTGCGGGCGTGCGCCATGGCCTCGGTATTGGTCGAACCGACCTGGTCGAAGGCGGCGAGACGGTAGCCCGCCGATATGGCTCGGGAACCGAGCGCGAAAGCCATTAAAAAAGCGACTTCGCCGCGGCCGTGGCGACGCTCACCAACGGCCCCGGATAGACGAAGAAGAAGATCGTGAACAACCCCGCCACCGCCAGCACCGCGCGCAGTTCGGGGCGCATCGGGTCGAGCCCTCCTGCCGGTTCGTCGAAATACATCACCTTGATGATGGTGAGATAGTAGAACGCGCCCACCACGCTGGCGAGCACGCCGACCACGGCCAGCGTGAACAGCCCGGCCTTGATGGCGGCGACGAACACGTACCATTTGGCAAAGAAGCCCGCGAGCGGCGGGATGCCGGCCAGCGAGAACAGCAGCATTGCAAAGAAGAAGGCGAGCAGCGGATTGGTGCGCGAGAGGCCTGCGAAATCGCTGATCTGCTCCAGCGGCTGGCCATTGCGCTTCATGGTCAGGATCACCGAGAAGCTGCCGAGCGTCATCGCGACATAGATCGCGACATACAGCAGCACGCCCTGCGCGCCCTCGACGGTGCCGGAGGCCAGGCCCACCAGCGCAAAGCCCATATGACCGATCGACGAATAGGCCATCAGGCGCTTGATGTTCTTCTGCCCGATGGCCGCGAACGAGCCCAGCACCATCGAGGCGATCGCCACGAACACGATGATCTGCTGCCATTGCGAGACGATGCCCGGGAACGCGGTCAGCGCGACGCGCGTAAATACCGCGATGGCGGCGACCTTCGGCGCCGAGGCAAAGAACGCGGTCACCGGCGTCGGCGCGCCTTCATAGACGTCGGGCGTCCACATGTGGAACGGAACCGCCGAGACCTTGAAGCAGAGACCCGCGAGCAGGAACACGAGGCCGAACACGATACCGGTGCCGCCGGTCGTCGCGGCGGCGGCGATGCCGGCGAAGCTGACGGTGCCGGTGAAGCCGTAAATCAGCGAGGCGCCGTACAGCAGCATGCCCGAGGACAGCGCGCCCAGCACAAAATATTTCAGGCCGGCTTCGGTGGATTTGGCGTTGTCGCGGTTGCTGGCGGCGACCACGTAGAGCGCGAGCGACATCAGCTCGAGCCCGAGATAGAGCATGATCAGGTCGCCGGCCGAGATCAGCACCATCATGCCGAGGGTGGAGAGCAGCACCAGGATCGAAAATTCAAAGATCCGCCGCGAGGGATCGGACAGGAACTCGGTCGCCAGGATCAACGTCGCGCCCGAGCCGATCAGCGCCAGAATCTTGAGGAACCGCGCAAAATCGTCGACAATAAAACTGCCGCCGAAGGTCGTGAGTTTGCCGGCCGGCAGCGTCAGCTCCAGCACGCCGGTCACCACCAGCAGGACGACCGCCAGTCCGGTGACGAGGCGCGTCGTCGCCTCGCCGCCGCGATAGGCGCCGAGCATCAGCAGCGCCATGGACCCGGCAGCCAGCACCAGCTCCGGCAATACCGGCAGCAACTGATATCCTGCACTCTGGAAGCTCATGGAGGTGGCCTTACTGGAGCAACGCGGCTGCCTTCACGGCAGTCACGGCGGTGTTGTAATTGTTGACGAGTTGCTGAACCGAGGCCGCCGACATGTCGAGCACCGGCTTCGGATAGACGCCGAACAGGATGGTGAGGAACACCAGCGGGAACAGCAACAGGCTTTCGCGGAAGGTCAGGTCCTTGATGCTGGCGAGCGACGGCTTCGTCAGCGCGCCGAACACCACCTTGCGATAGAGCCAGAGCGCATAGCCCGCCGACAGGATGACGCCGAGCGTGGCGAAGGTCGCGGTCGGGATCGAGACCTTGAAGGTGCCGAGCAGCGTCATGAATTCACCGACGAAGCCGGACGTGCCGGGCAGTCCGACATTGGCCATGGTGAAGACCATGAACACCAGCGCATAGAGCGGCATCCGGTTCACCAGGCCACCGTAAGCGGCGATCTCGCGGGTGTGCAGGCGGTCGTAGACGATGCCGACGCAGAGGAACAGCGCGCCGGAGACGATGCCGTGCGAGATCATCTGGAACACGCCGCCGGCCACGCCCTGCGTGGTGCCGGCGAAGATGCCCATGGTGACGAAGCCCATATGCGCCACCGACGAATAGGCGATCAGCTTCTTGATGTCTTCCTGCATCAAGGCCACCAGCGAGGTGTAGATGATCGCGATCGCCGACAATGAGAACACGATCCAGGCGAAATCATGCGACGCCAGCGGGAACATCGGCAGCGAGAAGCGCAGGAAGCCGTAGCCGCCCATCTTCAGCAGGATCGCGGCCAGGATCACCGAACCCGCGGTCGGCGCCTCGACGTGTGCATCGGGAAGCCAGGTGTGCACCGGCCACATCGGCATCTTTACCGCGAACGACGCAAAGAACGCCAGCCATGCCCAGGTCTGCAAGCTTCGCGGCACCGCGGTGTGCATCAGCGTCGGAATGTCGGTCGTGCCGGCGTTCCAGTACAGCGCCATGATGGCGAGCAGCATCAGCACCGAGCCGAGCAGCGTGTAGAGGAAGAACTTGAAGGACGCGTAGACCCGGCGCGGGCCGCCCCAGACGCCGATGATCAGGAACATCGGGATCAGGCCGCCCTCGAAGAACAGATAGAACAGCACGAGGTCGAGCGCCGAGAAGGTGCCGATCATCAGCGTTTCCAGCAGCAGGAACGCCATCATGTATTCGCGCACCCGCACCGTGATCGATTTCCAGCTCGCCACGATGCAGAACGGCATCAAAGCGGTGGTCAGGATCACGAAGGGCAGCGAAATGCCGTCGACACCCATGTGGTAGGTGATGCCGCTGGCGAGCCAGGACGCCTTTTCGACGAACTGGAAATCCGGGCTGGTCGCATCGAAGCGCCAGACCAGGATCAGCGAGATCGCAAAGGTGACCAGCGTGGTCCACAGCGCGATCCAGCGCGAATTGCGCCGGGCCGCCTCATCGTCGCCGCGGCTGACATAGATCAACAGCGCGCCGAGCAGCGGCAGGAAGGTGACGACCGAGAGAATGGGCCAGGTTGTCATCACTGGCCTCCCAAGCCGAACATGAACCAGGTGATTAGTCCGGCCACCCCAATCAGCATCGCGAAAGCGTAGTGATAGAGATAGCCGGTCTGGATTTTCACGACGTTGCGCGTGATATCGAGCACGCGTGCGGAAATACCGTCGGGCCCGAAGCCGTCGATCACGTAGCCGTCGCCCTTCTTCCAGAGGGTGTAGCCGAGCCACTTGGCCGGACGGACGAAGATCAGGTCATACAGCTCGTCAAAATACCATTTGTTGAGCAGGAATTGGTAGAGCAGCGGCTGCTGACGCGCCAGTTCGACCGGCAGATAGGGCCTGCGGATATAGAAGACGTAGGAAATGTACGCGCCCACCACCATCATGACAGTCGGCAGATAGGCGATCCACTGCGGGATGTGGTGCATCTCCTCGATGATGTGAGGATTATTCTTCACGGATTCACGGAAGAACTCCCCTACGCCGTGACCGGCGAACAGTTCCTTGAACGGGAAACCCGCCAGGATCGATCCGGCGGCGAGGATGCCGATCGGGATCAGCATCCACAGCGGCGCCTCATGCGCGGCGTCGTAGTGCTCCTGATCGTGCGGTTCGCCGAAGAAGGTCTTGAAGATCAGGCGCCAAGAATAGAACGAGGTCAGCAGCGCCGCCACCACGGTCAACAGGAAACCATAGAGCGCGAACGGATTATGCGAGGCGTAGGCGGATTCGATGATCGCATCCTTGGAGAAGTAGCCGGCGAACATCGGAAAGCCGGTCAGCGCCAGGGTTCCCACGCACATGACGGCGAAGGTGTAGGGAATCTTGCGCCAGAGGCCGCCCATGTTGCGGATATCCTGCTCGTGGTGCATCGCGTAGATCACCGAGCCGGAGCCCAGGAACAGCAGCGCCTTGAAGAAGGCGTGCGTGAACAGATGGAAGATGCCGACCGAATAGGCCCCCGCCCCCATCGCCACGAACATGTAGCCGAGCTGCGAACAGGTCGAGTAGGCGACGATGCGCTTGATGTCGTTCTGCACCAGGCCGATCGTGGCGGCAAAGAACGCGGTGGTGGCGCCGAAGAACATCACCACGGCTTGCGCATTGGGAGCCAGCTCGAACAGCGGCGACAGCCGTGCCACCATGAACACACCGGCGGTGACCATGGTCGCGGCATGGATCAGCGCGGAGACCGGCGTCGGACCTTCCATGGCGTCCGGCAGCCAGGTGTGCAGCAGGAACTGGGCCGACTTGCCCATCGCGCCCATGAACAGCAAGAGGCAGGTCAGCGTCAGCGCGTCGGCATGCCAGCCGAACACGTTGACGGTCTTGCCGGCGAGCCCGGGGGCACCGGCGAAGATGGTCTCGAAATCGGTGGTCTTGAGCAGCATGAAGACGGCGAAGATGCCGAGCGCAAACCCGAAATCGCCGACGCGGTTGACCACGAAGGCCTTGATCGCCGCCGCATTCGCCGACGGCTTCTTGTACCAGAAACCGATCAACAGATAGCTCGCGAGGCCCACGCCTTCCCAGCCGAAGAACATCTGGACCAGATTGTCCGAGGTCACCAGCATCAGCATCGCGAAGGTGAACAGCGACAGATAGGCGAAGAAGCGCGGCCGATTCGGATCCTCGTCCATGTAGCCGATCGAATAGAAGTGCACGAGCGCCGAGACCGTGTTGACCACGACCAGCATCACCGCGGTCAGGGTATCGATGCGCAGCGACCAGGCCACCTGAAGATCGCCTGAATTGATCCAGGGGAACAGCGCGACGCGGGCGTCATGGTGCATGAATCCGACATCGACCAGCGCGACCCAGGACAGCCCGGCTGAAATGATCAGCAGGCAGGTCGTGATCAGCTCCGCGGCGCGCGAGCCTGCGGCCGGAGGTTCGGACACGTGATGGTCGTCGTGGCCGTGATCGTCGTGGCCATGGTCGTCATGGGCCGCCACCGCATGGGCATCCGCTCCATGGCCGTGCCCGTCATCATGATGCTCGACCTCATCGCCGCTCGGATTGCGCGCATGCGCCCCAAAGATCGCGATCAAGCCCGCGAGAATGGCGCCCAGCAGCGGCAGGAAGACAATTGCCTGGTACATCGGCGCGTCAGCCCTTCATCAAATTAACGTCTTCAACCGCGATCGAACCGCGGTTGCGGAAGTACACCACCAGCACCGCGAGGCCGATCGCCGCTTCCGCGGCCGCGACCGTCAGCACCAGCAGCGCAAACACCTGGCCGACGATGTCGCCGAGGAAGGTCGAGAACGCCACCAGGTTGATGTTGACCGAGAGCAGGATCAGCTCGATCGACATCAGGATGACGATGATGTTCTTGCGATTGAGGAAGATGCCGAGGATCCCGAGCGTGAACAGGATCGCGGCGACCGCCAGATAGTGCCCCAGGCCGATGGTCATTTCACCCACTCCGCCGCATCCGCGTCCTGCAGGCCCTGCCCCGACGCCACCTTGCGCACGCTCATCGCGAGCTCCGGCGTCCGTGCGTTCTGCACATTGATGTCCTGCCGCTTGACGCTGACCTTGTGGCGCAGCGTCAGCACGATGGCGCCGATCATCGCAACCAGCAGAACCATGCCGGCGAGCTGGAAGTAATGGATGTACTTCGTATAGAGCACGAGGCCGAGCGCCTCGGTGTTGCTGACATTGCCCGGGATCGCCGCCGTGATGTTCTTGGTCACGGACGGATTGATCGCCCGGCCGCCGACAACCAGCAGAAGCTCGAACACGAAGATGCCGCCGATCACGAGCCCGACCGGCAGATATTGCATAAAACCTTCGCGCAGCTCGACGAAGTCGACGTCGAGCATCATGATCACAAACAGGAACAGCACCGCCACCGCGCCGACGTAGACCACGATCAGCATCATGCCGAGGAATTCGGCGCCCATCAGGATGAACAGGCCCGAGGCGTTGACGAAGGCCAGGATCAGATACAGCACCGAGTGCACCGGATTGCGCGAGACAATCACCATCGCGGCCGACGCCACGCAGATGCAGGCAAACAGATAGAAGAACAGCGCGGGAAGGATCATGCCCTCACCTCACCGGTACGGCGCGTCGAGTTCGATCGATTTTGCAATCTCTCGCTCCCAACGGTCGCCATTGGCGAGCAATTTCGCCTTGTCATAGTAGAGTTCCTCGCGGGTCTCGGTCGCGAATTCGAAATTCGGTCCCTCGACGATGGCATCGACCGGGCATGCTTCCTGGCACAGGCCGCAATAGATGCATTTCACCATGTCGATGTCGTAACGCACGGTACGGCGGGTGCCGTCATTGCGGCGCGGGCCTGCCTCGATCGTGATCGCCTGCGCCGGGCAGATCGCCTCGCACAGCTTGCAGGCAATGCAGCGCTCCTCGCCGTTCGGATAGCGGCGCAGCGCATGCTCGCCGCGGAAGCGCGGCGAGATCGGCCCCTTCTCGAACGGATAGTTCAGCGTCGGCTTCGGCTTGAAGAAGTAGCGCATGGCGAGGAAGAACGCCGATACGAACTCGGAAAGCAGAAGCGAGCGGGCTGTTGCGTTGATATTGACACTCATAGCGACCTCATTTCGGCGCGAGCCCCGAAAATTGCAGTACTGCGGCGACGATCACCACCATCGCCAGCGACAGCGGCAGGAACACCTTCCAGCCGAGCCGCATCAGTTGATCGTAGCGGTAGCGCGGCACGATCGCCTTCGCCATCGCGAACATGAAGAACATGAAAAAGACTTTCAGCGCGAACCAGATCACCCCGGGGACCCAGGTGAACGGGGCATAGGGAATCGGCGGCAGCCAGCCGCCGAGGAACAGGATCGTCGCCAGCGCGCACATCGTGGTGATGGCGACATATTCGCCGAGCATGAACAGCAGATAAGGCGTCGAGCCGTATTCGGTCATGAAGCCCGCGACGAGTTCCGACTCGGCCTCCACCAGATCGAACGGCGGGCGGTTGGTTTCCGCCAGCGCCGAGACGTAGAAGATCACGAACATCGGAAACAGCGGCAGCCAGTACCAGCCGAGCAGTCCGAATTTGGTGTTTTGCGCCTGCACCACGTCGGTCAGGTTCAGCGAGCCCACGCACAGCAGCACCGTGATGATCACGAACCCGATCGAGACTTCGTAGGACACCATCTGCGCCGCGGAACGAAGGGCCGCGAGGAACGGGTATTTCGAGTTCGACGACCAGCCGGCCATGATGATGCCGTAGATCGACAGCGACGAGATCGCGAAGATATAGAGCACGCCGACATTGATGTTGGCGATGACCCAGCCGAAATCCATCGGGATCACGGCCCAGGCGGCCAGTGCCAGCACGCAAGAAACCAGCGGCGCCAGCAGGAACACGCCCTTGTTGGAGCCGGACGGAATGACCGGCTCCTTCAGCACGAATTTCAGAAGGTCGGCGAAGGATTGCAGGAGGCCCCAGGGGCCGACGACGTTCGGGCCGCGGCGGATCTGCACCGCCGCCCAGATCTTGCGGTCGGCGAGCAGGATGTAGGCGATCGCGATCAAGAGCACCACGAGCAGCAGCACGCTCTGCGCCAGCATGATGATCAGCGGCCAGAGGAAGCCGGTCCAGAACGAACTTGCGAAGAATTCAGCCATCAGGTCACGCTCACTCCGCTGCCGTCAGCATTTGCCCGGACGCCAGGCGGGAACATTCCGCCATCACCGCCGACGCGCGCGCGATCGGGTTGGTGAGGTAGAAATCCTCGACCGAGGTCTTGAACGGGGACTTGTCGACACTGCCGCCCTTGCCGGCCAGCTTCTTGACGTCATTCGCTTTGCCCGGCTCGATCTGGTCGAGCCGCATCAGATGCGGCGCGGCCTTGAACAGCGCCTGCCGCAAGGCGGCGAGCGAGTCATAGGACAGCTTCTTGCCCAGCACGTCCGACAGCGCGCGGATGATCGCCCAATCCTCGCGCGCCTCGCCCGGCGGGAACGCGGCGCGGTTGGCGACCTGCGCCCTGCCCTCGGTGTTGACGTAGATGCCGGATTTTTCGGTATAGGCCGCGCCCGGCAGGATGACGTCGGCGCGATGCGCGCCGCGGTCACCATGGGTGCCGATATACACGACAAAGGTCCCATCCGGCACCTTGACGTCATCGGCACCGAGCAGGAACAGCACGTCGAGCGTGCCGAAGGTGGTCATCTGCGCGAGGTTCAGGCCATCGGCGCCGGCCGCAAAGCCGATATCGAGCGCGCCCGCGCGCGATGCGGTATCCTGCAGCACGCCAAAGCCGTTCCAGCCGTCCTTGAGCGCGCCGACATCGACCGCGAGCTTGGCGACGAGCGCCAGCACCGCCGCGCCGTCCTGGCGGGCCAGCGAACCGGCGCCGACCAGCACGATCGGATTCTTGGCGCCCTTGAGCACTTCGGCAAAGGAATGCTTGCCGGCGGCGAGATCGCTCAGCGAATCCGTGCCCGCGCCGAGATAATCGTAATCATAGGTCAGGTCGGCCTTGGCGCCGATCACGCCGACCTTGAGCTTGCCCGAACGCCAGCGCTTGCGGATGCGCGCGTTGAGGACGGCGGCTTCCTTGCGCGGGTTGGAGCCCACGATCAGCAGCGCGTCGGCCTGATCGATCCCGGCAATGGTCGGGTTGAAGATCCAGGACGCGCGGCCCGCCTTGGCATCGAAGGCGTCGCCGCCCTGCACCGCCAGATTGGACGAGCCGCATTTCGCCAGCAGCTCTTTCAGCGCAAACATCTCTTCGACGGCGGCGAGATCGCCGGCAATCGCGCCGATCCGCTTGCCGTCGAGGCGGCCGACCTTGGCCGCGATGGCCGCAAACGCCTCCGTCCAGGATGCGGCGCGGAGCTGGCCGTCCTGGCGGATATAGGGCCGGTCCAGCCGCTGGGTGCGCAGGCCGTCGACGATGTGGCGGGTCTTGTCGGAAATCCATTCCTCGTTCACGGACTCGTTGATGCGCGGCAGGATCCGCATCACCTCGCGGCCGCGGGTATCGACCCGGATCGCGGAACCGACGCCGTCCATCACGTCGACCGACTGGGTCTTGCCGAGCTCCCAGGGCCGCGCCGCGAACGCATACGGTTTCGAGGTCAGCGCGCCGACCGGGCAGATGTCGACGAGGTTGCCCTGCAATTCGGAGGTCAGCGCCGATTCCAGATAGGTCGTGATCTCCATGTCCTCGCCGCGGCCGGTCGCGCCCATTTCCGGCGCGCCGCAGACTTCGGCGGAGAAGCGGACGCAGCGCGTGCACTGGATGCAGCGGTTCATCGAGGTCTTGACCAGCGCGCCCAGATATTTGTCCTCGACCGCGCGCTTGTTCTCGGCAAAGCGCGAGGTGTCGACGCCGTAGCCCATCGCCTGGTCCTGCAAGTCGCACTCGCCGCCCTGGTCGCAGATCGGGCAGTCCAGCGGATGGTTGATCAGCAGGAATTCCATCACGCCTTCGCGCGCCTTCTTCACCATCGGCGAACGCGTCGAGATTTCCGGCGGCTCGCCCTTGGGTCCGGGCCGGCAGTCGCGCACGCCCCAGGCGCAGCTCGCCACCGGCTTCGGGCCGCCCTTCACCTCGACCAGGCACATCCGGCAATTGCCGGCGATCGAGAGCCGCTCGTGGTAGCAGAAACGTGGAATTTCGGCGCCCGCGGCCTCGCACGCCTGCAGCAGCGTGTATTCCGCGGGGACATCGATCTCTTTGCCATCGACGATGAGTTTGGTCATTGCGCTCTCAAGTCTTTCCGAGCTTGCAGTCGGGTGGTGTAACGCTGGCGGTCTTCAACGACGCCTTGATCCATTGCTGGGTGTCGGTGCCGTAGGTCGCAAGGTAAGCGGGCTGCGCCTGGTTCTTCTCGCAGAGGAACGGCAGATGCAGCTTCAGATCGTAATCGCAGGAGGCCTGCCATTCGCGCTTGTCGGCGAAGGCGGCAATCGTCTCCTCGCAGGCATAGAGGAAGTACGAGACGAAGCTCTCATACTGGATGTGCTCGTCGCGGCTGGCGGTCTTGATCCTGTCGTAGTCAGGCTGCGCATATTTGGGGTTCTTGAACGCCAGATCGATATAGCCGAGGTACGCCTGCCGCGCGGTGGCGGCACGGTTGTTGGTCCGGATCTCGTTGATCTGGAGCAAAATCGCAACAAAGCCGAGCAGCGCCACGGTCGCCTGCGCCATTTGCGCCAGCGTTCCGTATTTCTGCCAGAAGGTGCTCGGTTGCGACATCAAGTTCACTCCGCCGCGACCATGTTCACGGGATCGCGGATGCCGATATCGTCGATGTCGGCCTTGTGCGAATATTCGTCGATGCGGGCTTCGATCTCGTGACGGAAATGCGCGATCAGGCCCTGGATCGGCCACGCCGCGGCATCGCCCAGCGCGCAGATGGTGTGGCCCTCGACCTGCTTTGTCACTTCCAGCAGCATGTCGATCTCGCGCTTGTGGGCGCGGCCGTCGGCCATGCGGGTGAGCACCCGCCACATCCAGCCGGTGCCCTCGCGGCACGGCGTGCACTGGCCGCAGCTCTCGTGCTTGTAGAAATAGGAGATGCGCGCGATCGCCCGGATCAAATCGGTCGACTTGTCCATCACGATGACCGCCGCGGTGCCGAGGCCGGAGCGCAGCTTGCTCAGGCTGTCGAAATCCATCGGGGTGTCGATGATCAGTTCGGCCGGCACCATGCGCACCGACGACCCGCCGGGGATGACGGCCTTCAAATTGTCCCAGCCGCCGCGGATTCCGCCGCAATGCCGTTCGATCAGCTCGCGGAAGGTGAGCCCCATCGCCTCTTCGACGTTGCAGGGCCGCTCGACATGGCCGGAGACGCAAAACAGTTTGGTGCCGACATTGTTGGGACGGCCGATCGCCGCGAACCATGCCGCGCCCCGCCGCAGGATGTCGGGCGCGACCGCGATCGACTCGACATTGTTGACCGTGGTCGGGCAACCATAGAGGCCGACATTGGCCGGGAATGGCGGCTTCAGCCGCGGCTGGCCCTTCTTGCCTTCGAGGCTTTCCAGCAGCGCCGTCTCCTCGCCGCAGATATAGGCGCCGGCGCCGTGCGCGACGTAGATGTCGAACGGCCAGCCATTGATGTTGTCCTTGCCGACCAGCTTGGCGTCATAGGCCTGGTCGATCGCGGCCTGCAGATGCTCGCGCTCGCGGATGAATTCGCCGCGCACATAGATGTAGCAGGCATGCGCGTTCATCGCGAAGCTCGCCAGCAGGCAGCCCTCGACCAGAAGATGCGGATCGTGCCGCATGATCTCGCGGTCCTTGCAGGTGCCGGGCTCGGACTCGTCGGCATTGACGACGAGATAGCTCGGCCTTCCGTCGGTGGATTCCTTGGGCATGAACGACCATTTCAGCCCGGTCGGAAAGCCCGCCCCGCCGCGCCCGCGCAGGCCGGAGGCCTTCATCTCGCTGATGATCCAGTCGCGGCCCTTGTCGATGATCGCCTTGGTGCCGTCCCAGGCGCCGCGGCGGCGTGCACCCTCGAGGCCCCAATCGTGCAGGCCGTAGAGATTCTTGAAGATGCGATCCTTGTCGTCGAGCATGACCAAAACTTCCCGGGATCAACGTTTGGACTGGGAGTAAGCGAGCCCCGCGGCGCATCCGCCGAAGGTCAGCGCCCACAACAAAGCGGAATCGAGCGAGGCATTCAGCCCGTAGCGCTGCAGCAGAAAAATGAACGCGGCCGCAGCCATGGCGTGCAGGACCATCAACTGCCAGGTCTTGAACTGCCCGTCCTTCATCGCAGCGGCCCTCCCCGGCCCGCCCGCTCGCAAATTGCGATCGCGCGTCATGTGGTTTCCTTCAGCGTGGTCGGCCCGCCCACCGGAGCAGAAAACTGACGGTCGATCTGCGGGCCCGGCTTCGGCGGATTGCCGGAGGCAAAGCCGTCCAGCACCTTGCCGAAATTTTCCTTGTTGAGGTCTTCGTAGGTGTCCTTCCAGATCAGGACCATCGGCGCGTTCACGCAGGCGCCGAGGCACTCGACCTCCTCCCAGCTGAAATTGCCGTCCTTTGACAGATGGAAGGGATCGTGGTGGATGCGGCTCTGGCACACCTTGATGATGTCTTCGGCGCCGCGCAGGCGGCACGGCGTGGTGCCGCAGACCTGGACATGGGCCTTCTTGCCGACCGGCTGCAGCTGAAACATCGTGTAGAACGTCGCGACTTCGAGCACGCGGATGTAGGGCATATCGAGGAGGTCGGCGACCGCGCGGATCGCGGCCTCCGAAACCCAGCCCTCGTGCTGCTCCTGGACCCGCCACAGGATCGCGATCACCGCGGACGCCTGGCGCCCGGGCGGATATTTCTCGATCTGCTTTTTCGCCCAGGCGAGGTTCTCCTCGGAGAACGCAAAACTCGCGGGCTGCAATTCCTTCGGTGCGAGGCGGCGGACGGACATCGTTCAGTCTCTCATTGCGCGCGTTGCGGCTTTTGCATTGAGCGCATTGATCCGGTCGAGCCAGAATGCGCTTGCGGTGCCGAACACGTTGTAGCCGACGTGGGTTGAAACCTTGATGCGATCGAGGATCGAAAGGTCGGTCACGGTTTCAAGGCGGTTGCTGCGCGGATCGTAGACGATCAGCTTCAGCGGGGTCTGCTCGAGGATGTAGCGCGACACGGTATGCCGGGGGTCGTTGCCGTGTTCCTCGCACAGGATCACGCTGTCGCCCTGCAGCAGCCTTGTGCCGCCCTTCATGGCCTCGATCTCGACGCCTTCGACGTCGAGCTTGATCAGGAATTTGCCGCCGGCCGCAACCTTGCCGTCGTCGATCAGATTGTCGAGCGCGATGACCGGCACTTCCTCGCCGGCGCTCTGATCGCCGGCAATGCTGAAGGCTTCATGCTTGCTGCCGCTCAATCGCGCGGTGCCGCGGGCGGCGCCGATCGCGCACTTCATCACCTCGAAGCGGTTGCCGTTGATTTTGGCATTGTTGGCGAGCTTGGGAAAATTCTGCCCCGATGGTTCGATCGCGATCGCCTTGTGGGAGCCGAACGGCTTGCTCGAGACCAGCACCGACCAGTATCCGTAATTGGCACCGCAATCGAGCAGCGTGTAGTCGACGTCGGCGGAGTCGCTGAACAGCAATTCCAGTTCGTCTTCATAGGCGAACGATGTGTTGAGCAGCTTGCTCCAGTAGCCGTCGCCATACGGGAAAGCGAACGTCGCATCCGAATTGAGCCTGACGTCGATGTCGCGTTCGGGCAGCGCCCGGCGCAACAGATTGGCGCACATGTTGTAGCCGCGATGCGAAAAGTTCGACGATATTTTCGATCCCAGTGTCAGCGCCACCGCAGCCAGCCGTTCCCACGGGTTCGCGCCGAGAAGCGCGCCCGAGGCCCGGTCAAACTGGATGGGCGGCTGCGCCATCACCGATCGACCTCTCCAAACACGATGTCGAGCGAGCCGAGGATGGCCGAGACGTCGGCGAGCAGATGGCCCTTGCAGATGTGGTCCATCGCCTGCAGATGGGCAAAGCCCGGCGCGCGGATCTTGCACTTGTAGGGCTTGTTGGTGCCGTCGGCGACCAGATAGACGCCGAACTCGCCCTTTGGCGCCTCGACCGCGGCGTAGACTTCGCCTGCCGGCACATGGACGCCCTCGGTATAGAGCTTGAAGTGATGGATCAGCGCTTCCATCGAGCGCTTCATCTCGCTACGGCGCGGCGGCGCGATCTTGTTGTCCTCGACGACGACAGGACCCTGCCCGTCCGGCGCCCGCAGTTTGGCGATGCACTGCTTCATGATGCGCACGGACTGGCGCATCTCTTCCATGCGGATGCAGTAGCGGTCGTAGCAGTCGCCGTTCTTGCCCACCGGAATGTCGAAATCCATCTCGGCGTAGCATTCGTAAGGCTGCGACTTGCGCAGATCCCACGCCGCCCCCGAGCCGCGCACCATCACGCCGGAGAAGCCCCATTCCCAGGCTTCCTTCAGCGGCACCACGCCGATATCGACGTTGCGCTGCTTGAAGATGCGGTTGCCGGTGAGCAGCGTTTCGAGGTCGGCGACGACCTGCAGGAACGGATCGCACCAAGCATCGATATCGTCGATCAGCTTGGGCGGCAGGTCCTGGTGCACGCCGCCGATGCGGAAATACGCCGCATGCATGCGCGAGCCGGAGGCGCGCTCGTAGAACACCATCAGCTTTTCGCGCTCTTCGAAGCCCCACAGCGGCGGGGTCAGCGCGCCGACGTCCATCGCCTGCGTGGTGACGTTCAGCAGGTGAGAGAGGATGCGGCCGATCTCGCAATAGAGCACGCGGATCAACTGACCGCGGCGCGGCACAGTGATGCCGAGCAGCTTTTCCGCCGCGAGGCAGAACGCATGCTCCTGATTCATCGGCGCGACGTAATCGAGCCGGTCGAAATACGGGATCGCCTGCAGATAGGTCTTCTGCTCGATCAGCTTTTCGGTACCGCGATGAAGCAAGCCGATATGCGGATCGACGCGGGCGACGACTTCGCCGTCCAACTCCAAAACCAAGCGCAAGACGCCGTGGGCCGCCGGGTGCTGCGGTCCGAAATTGATCGTAAAGTTTCGAAGATTTTGCTCGTTCATGGTCAGGCCTTCGGCTCCGCCTTCTCGTCGCCCGGCAGCGGATAGTCAGCGCCTTCCCAGGGCGAGAGGAAATCGAACTTGCGGAATTCCTGGTTGAGACGGACGGGTTCGTACAGCACCCGCTTCTCCTGGTCGTCGTAGCGCACCTCGACGAAGCCGGTGAGCGGGAAATCCTTGCGCAGCGGATGGCCGTCGAAGCCGTAATCGGTCAAGAGCCGGCGCATGTCGGGATGGCCGGTGAAGATCACGCCATAGAGGTCGTAGGCCTCGCGCTCGAACCAGTCGGCGCCGGGAAACACGTCGATGATCGAGGGCACCTGCGTGGTCTCGTCGGCCTCGGCGCGGACGCGGATGCGCTCGTTCAGGGTCGGCGACAGGAAGTGGTAGATCACGTCGAAGCGTTTTTCGCGGCCGGGATAGTCCACCGCCGTGACGTCGATGATGCTGACGAAGCGGCAGGAAGGGTCATCGCGCAGGAATTTGACCACCTCGACGATCCTGGTCGCGTCGGCCGTGATCGTGAGCTGGTTGTAGGCGACCGCGTGGGCGCTCGCCGCACCCGGAAGCGCGCTAACAATCGTCTGCCCCAAGGCGTCGAGCTTGCCGTCGTCCATTGACTAAAACCTTAGCGTTCGATGGTGCCGATGCGCCGGATCTTCTTCTGCAACAGCAGCACGCCGTAGAGCAGCGCTTCCGCCGTGGGCGGGCAGCCGGGCACATAGATGTCGATCGGCACGATCCGGTCGCAGCCGCGCACGACCGAGTAGGAATAGTGATAGTAGCCGCCGCCATTGGCGCACGACCCCATCGAGATCACGTAGCGCGGCTCCGGCATCTGATCGTAAACCTTGCGCAGCGCCGGCGCCATCTTGTTGGTCAGCGTGCCCGCCACGATCATGACGTCCGACTGCCGCGGCGAAGCGCGCGGCGCAAAGCCGAAACGCTCGACGTCGTAGCGCGGCATCGAGACCTGCATCATCTCGACCGCGCAGCAGGCCAGACCAAACGTCATCCACATCAGCGAGCCCGTGCGCGCCCAGGTGATGAGGTCGTCGGTCGCGGCGACGAAGAAGCCCTTGTCCGAAAGCTCGTGATTGACCTCGAGGAAGTACGGGTCATTGGCGCCGACCGGCTTGCCGGTCGAGGGATCGAGTATGCCGGTCGCGGCCGGTGCGATGACCGGCGAAGACCCGTGCGATACGGCGGTGGGGCTCAATCCCATTCGAGCGCGCCTTTCTTCCATTCGTAAGCAAAGCCAACCGTCAGGACGGCGAGGAACACCATCATCGACCAGAAGCCGGTGGCGCCGAGCTTGCCGAAGGCCACCGCCCACGGGAACAGGAAGGCCACTTCGAGGTCGAAGATGATGAAAAGGATCGCCACCAGATAGAAGCGGACGTCGAACTTCATCCGGGCATCATCGAAAGCGTTGAATCCGCATTCATAGGCGGAGAGTTTTTCCGGATCCGGCTGCTGGAACGCGACCAGGAACGGGGCAATCAGCAGCGCCAGACCGATCAGGCCTGCCACCCCGATAAACACCACAAGTGGGAGATAATTCTGCAGGATGCCGTTCATCGGCGGGACCTTTTCCTGCGGTTTCGGACGGCCGCAGATTCGCTGATTGGAATTATTCTTGAGGCTTAGCGCAGCGCAACAGAGGGCGCAAGACAAGCTATTCTGACGGTTTTGCGCATCGCTGGATTGCCTAAAAGCGCACCTGCGCGGGGTCGAGTTAGCCCAGCCGCTTCTCCGCATCCAGCATCTCGGTGGCGGTTTCGGTCAGCCGGTCGATCTGGGCGAGGAACAGCTTCAGTTCGTCCTGGCCGAGCTGTTCCAGGAGGCGCCGGTTGCGCTCCTGCGCACCGGCCACGATCGCATCATGGGCCGCGAGCCCGGTCCGGGTCAGGCAAACCAGCACTTCCCGGTTATCCCGCGGGTTGGCCGCCTTGGCGACCAGCTTGCGCGCCACCAGTTCGGCCAGCGCGCGGCTGATCTGCCCCTTGTCCATGCCGACCGCCTCGGCAAGGCTGATCACGCTCATCGGCGGCCGCCGCCCCATCGAGGCCACGAGGCCGAACTCGACCGAGGACAGCCCCGCCAGCCGCTTGTAGCGCAGCATCGCACCGCGCTTGAGCAGGTTGGCCAGCACCATGAGCCGCGACGACATCATCGCCGTGATCGGGGCCAGTGCCTCGTCATGGTCCGGGGCCGGTCGCGGCGATGTCTGCTTTTTCAGTTTCTGGCTCATCGAACCACCTCTGCCAACAAAGCGCGCGCCTGCCAAGGATGTCGCGCGGAAATGGAGATCGTTGACATTGTCATCGATCTAAAGTTCACTCGGCCAGGACGAGATACGACCGCGGCGCCAAAGCCGCGGCAGGAGGAAACGGCATGAACGTCACCCAGCGGGATCGCGATCTCGGCACCGGCTATGCCATGAAGCCGTGCAGCACCCGGACCGAACTGACATCGGTCGGCCGCGGAACGCCGATGGGCGAACTGCTCCGGCGTTACTGGCACCCGGTCGGCCTCGTGACCGACGCCACCGATATCCCCAGAAAAGTGCGCGTGCTCGGCGAGGATTTGGTGCTCTTCCGCGACAGGCACGCCCGGATCGGCCTGCTGCACGCGCGCTGCTGCCACCGCGGCACGACCCTGTACTACGGCAAGGTCGAGGAAGACGGCATCCGCTGCTGCTACCATGGCTGGAAGTTCGATACCGAAGGCCATTGCCTCGAACAGCCCTGCGAGCCCGAGGGCGGCAAGTTCAAGGACAAGGTGCGGCAGCCCTGGTATCCGGTCGAGGAGCGCTACGGCCTGATCTTCGCCTATATGGGACCGGCCGAGAAGAAGCCGGTGCTGCCGGCCTACGAATGCCTGGAGAAGATGGACGACGGCGAGTTCGTCGAGGCGGATGATTCTTCCATCGGCGGCGGTGGACCGGCCGTCATCCCGTGCAACTGGCTGCAGCATTTCGAGAACGTGGTCGATCCCTACCACGTCCCGGTGCTGCACGGATCGTTCAGCGGGCCTCAGTTCACCAACATGATGGCCTCGATGCCGGAGGTGAAGTTCGAGACCTCGGCCCGCGGCGTCACCGTGCGCTCGATCCGCCATCAGGACGACGGCAAGGTGTTCTACCGCGTGACCGAGGCCGCCCTCCCCACGCTGCGCGTGGTGCCCAATCCGCGCGTGGCGCAATTTGCCCGCGTGGAGTCGATCGGCTGGACGCTGCCGATCGACGATACGTCCTTCCGCATCTACGTCGCCGGCCGGGTCAAGAACACCGGCGACATCGGGCGGATGCGCTCGAAATTCAACGGCAAGTTCTGGTGGGACATGACCGAACAGGAACACCAGCAATTCCCGGGCGATTATGAAGCCCAGGTCGGCCAGGGCCCGGTGACGCTGCATTCGGAAGAGCATTTCGGGCAGAGCGACCGCGGCATCCTGATGATCCGGCGCATGCTGACCGACCAGCTCGAGGCCGTCGCGGCGGGCCGCGACCCGATCGGCATCTCCTTTGATCCGCACGCGGGGCTGGTGGAATTCGAAGCGGGGAATTTCATTCGCGAAGCGTAAGCAACGCGCTTCGTGCAAAAAAATACGGGGGATGACCATGGTCGATTTCGCGCCGCAGGCGGCCGCACAGGCCGAAGCCGTTGCCGCAAAGCCCTCGATACGGCGCTATTACGTGTTGGGAATTCTGACCGTCGTCTATGCGCTCAACTTCCTCGACCGCACCATTTTCAACGTCCTGATCGAGCCGATCAAAAAAGAATTCGTGCTCTCCGACACCACGATGGGCCTGCTCGCGGGTTTTGGGTTCGTGCTGTTCTACTCATTGCTTGGGATACCGATTGCGCGGATCGCCGACCGTCTCAACCGGCGCAACATCGTCGCTGTCGCCTTCGCGTTCTGGAGCGCGATGACGGCGCTGTGCGGCATGGCCACCAGCGTGACATCGCTGGCGTTCGCCCGGATCGGCGTCGGCATCGGTGAATCCGCCGGCACCCCCGCCTCGCAATCGCTGGTCGCCGATCTCTTCAACAAGAACGAACGGCCGCGCGCGCTCGGCATCTACGCCATCGGCACTTATCTTGGCGTGTTCCTCGGCTATTTCATCGGCGGCTATGTCAACCAGCACTACGGCTGGCGGATGGCGTTCTTCACGGCAGGCTTGCCCGGCATCGCGCTTGCCGCCGTGCTGTGGCTGACGATCTCCGAGCCGAAACGCGGCGCGATGGCGGAAACGTTCACGCCAGAGCCGCTCGGGCCGACGCTCGGTTTCCTCGCCTCGCAAAAGACCTTCATCATCGTGCTGATCGGCTTTTGCCTGACCACCTACACCAATTACGCCACCGCGGCCTGGATCCCGCCGTTCCTGGCGCGTGTTCATCATCTCTCGAGCGCCGAGATCGGCGCTTATGCCGGCACCTACAAGGGCCTGTGCGGCATGGCGGGCACGTTGATCGGCGGCCTCGTGGTGGCGCAGATCAGCAAGCGCGACGACCGCTGGAAATTATGGGCGCCGGCGATCATGTCCGGGCTCGCCGGCCCGGTGTTCGCGGTGTGCATGCTGACGCAGGATTTCAAAACCATGGTCGCAGCCCTCGCGCTGACGTCATTCCTGGTCGGCTTCCACCTCGGGCCGATCTTCGCGATCGCCCAGACAGTTGCTAAACCGAGCATGCGCGCGCTGGCTTCCGCGATCATCCTGTTGACCGCGACCTGTTTCGGCCAGGGCGTCGGCCCGCTCGCGGTCGGAATGATCAATGACGCGCTGAAGAACGACTACGGCGCCGGCGCGGTCCGCTATTCGCTGTTGTCGGCCGCGGTCACCACCACGCTCGGCGCGCTGCTGTTCATCTGGGCTGCGCGCTCGATTCGCGGGGATATCAAGCGGGCCAGTTGAGCCGTTTCGTCCCATCTAATTGTTATTATTAATATTTTCGTATTCATATCCTGATTTGACCCGGCCGGAATGGCTGGCAGGCACCCAGCCGTTGGCCGAAAGGGTACAAATCGGGTCGAAAACCACCCCGATGAAACCATTTCGTGGAATCCACGAAACCATCCCGAAACACTCGGGGCGTACATGTCTCCCCATCAGATGGCGCAAAGACGCCTCGGAGGCATCACATGAACCACTCAATTCACTCGGCAGACCGTTCGACCCACCTCAAGATCGTGGTTGTTGCGCTCGTGGCTGGTATCGCGGTGGCAGCTTTCGGTATCTCGGCGCGTACCAATTCGGAATTCACACAGACGGCGCAGACCCCGGTCATGAAGGCCGGCAAGCCGGTAGTCATCACCAGCTCGCAGACGTCGGCGGTCCGCTAAGCGGTTTCACTCCCAGTACTGGCAAGATGGCCGCCTGCGGGCGGCTTTTTTGTTGCCGGCATCGGCGGCTTCCCCGGCGCCACCCAGTTTCGAACAGCCTGTACCATTCCGGCGCACGGCCCCGCAGCCGCCACAGGTGACGCGGCGAAACGGCCCGGCCCCGAGTGCTCCGCCGGCGCTAAAAACCCGAGGGAATGCTGCCCCGCGCCGCGATTAACCGCGTTACGCGCCTTTCACGGGGCCGACCCGTCGATTGGCCGATCCGGCACGATCGCTGCCCTTCCAGTCCATCTTTCGCCGCGCCCGACCCGATGCGGCACAGGTTGAGCTTGGAGGATCCATGTCGATCGCAGCGCCGTTCGAGACGCCCGGAAACAAGCACAAAAGCATCGTCGCGATCGCTGCCACGGCCCTGCTGTTCGTGGTCCTGGCGGTGCTGCTCGACGGTCCGATCTGGCTGGTAAAACTGGTCCCGACCCAGGACGGTCCCGTGCATCTGGCGCAGGCCGACCTGATCGCGCGGTTCGGCTGGGGCGGCCCGCTGCAGGAACCGGCCGCGTCGTTCTACCAGTGGAATCCGCGCATCGAACCCAACTCGGCGATCTACCTGCTGCTGGCAGGCCTGATCCGGCTCACCGGTGACGCGCTGACCGCCAACAGCCTGTTCCTCAGCCTGTACGGGCTATTGTGGATCGGCGCCGCCTATGTGGTCTCCCGCTCGGCGACCGATCGGCCGGTCCTGCCCATGCTGCTGATGCTCCCGATCGCATTCGGCGTCTTCATCCATTGGGGGTTTTACAATTTCGCGCTCGGCGTGCCGCTGTTCTTGCTGTTTGCAGGGTTCTGGCGACGCGTACGCGAGCGTGGCGACGCGATGGCGTTCGTCATGACCGCCTTGTTCTTCGCAGCCCTTTACCTGACGCACATCACGGCTGTCGCGGCGGCGTGCCTGTTGCTGGCGGCTGACGGTGTCGCGCGGTCGCTTCGCGAACTGAAGCGCTCCGGGGCTGGCGCGGCCGGCAGGCGGCTACTGATCGACGGCACCTGGGCGCTGGCGGCCGCACTGCCGGTGCTGCTGCTGATCGCCAGCTTCATGCTGACGTACCAGAACATTCCGCTTGAACCCGCGGGCAATGATGGCGGCACCCCCCAGGTGTTCCGCCGGATCTTCGCGGCCACTTACCTGTTTTCCTTCACGTGGTGGGAATTGGTCGCGCTGGCACCGCTGCTCGGCGCGCTGGCGATAGCCGCGCTTGCGGCGCTGCGACGGATCAGGTCAGGCGATTTGATGTGGCCGGTTTTCTTTGTGCTGGTCCTGCTGGTGTCGCTGCTCAATCTCAAGATCGGGCCGGCCCCGCTGTCGGAGCGGCTGGCGCCCTTCAGCGGCATCGCCATCGTGATGACCATCGCCAGCCGCCAGCCCGGCGCAGCGCTCGTGCGCACACTGTGCGTGGCTGCCCTCGCCGGCCTGGTCGGGCAGACCGCCGTCCGTTCGCTGGCCTACAAGAGCTGGGCGCCGACGCTGGAAAGCGAACTCGCGGCCGGCCGCGCCAACCCCGGCAAGACCTTCGCCAATCTCGATTTGATCGCGCAGCGTGACAGCAGACTGTTCGCCTGGCGCGTTCGCCCCACACTGCATGCCGCGCAGACCGTGGCACTGGCCGCCCGCGGCGCCGGGCTGTCTTCGCCGCTGCCGTCGACCCGCTATTTCGGCTACTTCCCGCTGCAATATATCGAAGCGCGGGATTTCATGCGCGCGACCGAGGATTGGGTCGATGAGCCCGAAGCCGCTGGACTGGCCAAATTCCGCGCCGCCAACAAGGGCGCGCCGCAGGTCCTGATCGTGTCATCGTCCAACGATGACGGATCGGCGATGGCGAGCAAGCTCGGCTATCGCGATTGCACCGCGGATCGCGCCGGCCGGCGCGAAATCAGCGTGTGCAGGGTCGCAACCGAGGTCAGCGCCGCGCGGGACTGAAGCCGCTCGCAATCTTCAGGCAGGGATGATGGGGCCGCGTGGAGGCGCAGCCGTTCCGCTTTGACGATGTGGGGCGGCAGAGTCGCTAAGCCATTGAAGGAGAGGCGTCCCGGCGAGGTCATCCGCAGTCTGCCCGCTAGGTTGTGGACTCAAACCTAGCCCATAGGCGGGTGGCGGCCAGCAGGACGGCAGCAAGGAAATTTCGAGCGGTTTTGTCGTAGCGGGTTGCGATACGGCGAAAATGCTTCAGCTTGTTAAAGAAGCGCTCGACCAGGTTGCGTTGCC
>JAFKKG010000003.1 GCA_017305715.1 Hyphomicrobiales bacterium
TGCGCCGCTTCCTCGGGGCTGCCCGCGACTGCGCAGCCCGCATCGCCACGAAATGCGAAGCGTTTCCCGACATGACGCAGCGCTACCTGCGCGATCCCGGCAGTTCGGCGGATTGAGGTGATCTGTTCAACAGGTGAACCCAAGACAACTCTGGCTGGCGTCGCCGCCGCCGAAGCTCCATCACACCGCCGCGCCCGACCTGCTCGAGGTGGCACGCGCGAAATGGAGGAAGAACGATGCGGCTGGTATCATTCGTGTCTGCGGATCAGGTCGCAGGCTATGGTTTCGTCACAGAGGCGGGATTGCACAAAGCGACAGCGGATCTTCGCGCCCGCTATTTGGATCTGCGCGCGCTGCTGACAGCCGACGGCGTGGCGGAACTTTCAACCGCGGCAGAAGCCCCCGTGCCGGTGTCCGCTGTGACTCTGCTCTCTCCTGTGCCCACCCCCGACAAGATCATCTGCGTCGGTCTCAACTACGCCGCGCATATCAAGGAGACCGGCCGCGAAAAGCCGAAGTATCCGTCCATCTTCACGCGCTACCCGTCGTCCGTGCTGGGTCATGAAAGCCGGCTGCTGCGCCCCAAAATCTCCAAGGAGTTCGACTACGAAGGCGAACTGGCCGTTATCATCGGCAAGGAGGGGCGCAACATCCGCGCCGAGGACGCCGATCATCACATTGCCGGCTACTCCTGCTTCAATGACGGCACCATCCGCGATTTCCAGCGCCACACCAGTCAGTTCTGGCCAGGCAAGAGCTTCGACGACACCGGCGCCATGGGCCCATGGCTCGTGACCAGGGACGAACTGCCGAATCCGGAAGTCCAGCATCTGCGCACGCGGCTAAACGGACAGGAGGTGCAGTCGACACCGATCTCGGATCTGGCATTCTCGATCGGCGAGATGATCGAATATGTCTCGAAAGTCACGAAACTGCTGCCGGGCGACGTGATCGCTACCGGCACCCCCGGCGGCGTGGGCCGCTTCCGCAACCCACCGCTCTACATGTTCGCAGGCGACCGCATCGAGGTCGAGATCACTGGCATCGGCACTCTGGCTAATCCCATCGCCGATGAAAGCTGAATTGTGTTGCCCTGCGGCGCGCATGGGCACTGCAAATCGAACAACGAGAGGATAGCCCATGCCCATCAACGCTCTGGGATATCTCGGAATACGGTCGGACAAACTTGAGGCCTGGTCGGATTTCGCCGGCAGGCTTCTCGGCATGCAGAAGATCGACCGGACGGCCGGACAGTTAGCCTTTCGCATGGACGACCGGATTCAGCGCCTGATCGTAGCGGACGAGCCCGGTGAGACCCTTGCCTTCATGGGTTGGGAGACCGAATTTCGCGCCGATCTGGATCGCTACGCTGCGCGGCTCGAGACCGCGGGCACCTCCGTGCATCGTGCAAGCCCCGGGCTGTGCGACCAACGATTTTGTGCCGACATGATCTACTTCGATGATCCGATGGGTAACCGCGTGGAGTTAATCTGGCAGCCGATGATCACCTCTGATCCCTTTCTCCCCGGCCGACCGATCTCGGGATTCGTCACTGGTCCACTGGGCATGGGACACGCGGTGCTGCATGTGAAGGATATCAATGAGATGATGCCCTTCTACCGCGACCTTCTCGATTTCCGAGTTAGTGACTACGGGCTGACGCCCTATGGGCTCTACTTTTTCCATGTAAACAGACGCCACCACAGCTTCGCCATGGTTGGCTCCGGTCAGCAAGGACTCCATCACTTCATGGTGGAATTCGGAAATCTCGATGATGTCGGTCAGGGCTACGATCTCGCCTGTCTTGAAGAGCATAGACTCGCTTATACGCTTGGGCGGCACACTAACGATTACATGACCTCCTTCTACACCCATAGCCCTTCAGGCTTCTTCGTGGAGAATGGATGGGGCGGTCGGTTGATCGAGCTCGACAGCTGGCAACCGCACGAAACCACGGACGGCCCATCGTTTTGGGGCCACGAGCGGCTCTACCTCACGGAAGAGGGAGGACGAAGGCGACTGCGCGAAATGCGTCTCAACGCCGCAGCCCGCGGCAGGCGCGCTCCAGACATGGTGGACTGCCCTTGGCTCTATGATGTGCTCAGCCGCTCAACGCGCTGACCATCGGACCACACCATCGCAGAGGACGACCCGCCGACCTCCGGAGCCGACGTGGATCCCGAAATGAAACTAAGTGAGCCACGACGCTCCTACACGCGCGACGAACGATGACTGACCTGCCTGAACGAGTCGGTCACAGACCGAGATACGCTGAACGAACTCGACATCGCTCCCGTCCAGCGCTCCGCCGGATCCGAGGGCGACACGAACCTCAGCGTGACCTTTGTCGCAGCACCGGATGCGACATTGTCAAGAACGGCAAGGACTCATCGATTGGTCGGCCTGAGGTCTCCGGTCGAAGCCTCTTGTTGCCTTCGATCCCCTTCTGCTGATTAGCATCCGCTTTGATCGGGCTCGCGTCGACCGCGAACCCTTCGCCACCGATCAGTCGCTGCCTGATGCGATGGCGCAGCGGCGTTGCTAAGCCATGCTTGCGCCCCAACCGGTCGATCTCGCCGCTAATGAAATCGAGCTCGAGCCTCTTGCCAGCATCCAGATCTTGGCGCATCGACGCGACCGTCGCCGTCGGCAAGCTTTGAAGGATTCTCAGGGTCATCTCTTCGGCATCGCCGGTGATCGCAATGTCCAAATGACGTCATCGATATCCTCAGCTATCTCAGCAGTGACACCAACGCTCGTCCAGCGTCGAACGAGTTCATCGACACCTGGTGAGACTTTGCATTCCGGATTCCCTAGGGTCACCCGATCGGCACCGGCATAAGCAACCGATGAAGATCCCGTAAGCCGCGTGGCCGCAAATACCGGCCCAATGGCCAACCTAGACGGATCCAGAAGGGGGCGTAGAATGCCGTAGGCGCTGACACCGTTCTGGATGGCAACCAGCGCACCTGCCGGTGCCAAAGCAGGTAACGCCTGAGCGGCGGCAGCCGCGAGATCGTACAACTTCACGGCGAGAATAATGGCATCGAAGCTACCCCCATTGGCGACGTCGCCAACTACGGAAACGCGCTCAAGACGAAAGGAAAGGCGCCCCTCGGCCGTCAGTGTTGCTCCATCAAGCGCGGCTTGCCGACCCGGCCGGGTGACAAATACGACATCCACCCCCGCTGACTGCAACCAGCCACCATACAGCAGCCCAATTGCGCCGGATCCAACAATAGCAACCCTCATCGATCATCCTCAATCTTTTGTCCGAGCGGCCGCCTCATGCACCCACTTCCCGCTTTAGCGTGGTCCTCGAACCTCATCTGTGAGAACGTGTTCGATGGCAAGCTTGGCTGCGGGCATCGTAAGCAGGCATTTCCAGCGATCTGGGCTGCGAGCTCCTTAACCGCCGCCGACCGCTCATGGACTTTGTGCAAGCGGTCCAGCACCCGGATTTTCTCGAGAGCTTTGCGGATGAACATGCTGGACCTTCTGGTCTTTCGTTAGAACGGGTAGTGCTGCGGACCTTCGATCGTTATCCAACGAAGCTCGGTGAATTCGTTGATGACGGCCTTTCCGCCGAAGCGGCCGTACCCGCTGGCCTTTGTGCCGCCGAATGGCATCTGAGCCTCGTCGGCGACGGTCGGCCCATTGATGTGGCAGATACCGCTCTGGATACGTTTCGCAATCGTCAGGGCGCGGGAGACATCGCGGCCGAAAATCGCAGCGGACAACCCGTATTCAGTGTCGTTGGCGACGCGCACGGCCTCATCGACGCCGGCGACACGAATGATCGATTTCACGGGCCCGAACGATTCCTCGCTGTAGATTTTCATTTCCGACGTCACGTGGTCGAGCAATGTGGCTTCGACGACCGTTCCATTGCGCTTGCCGCCCGCGACGATCTTCGCTCCCTTTCCGGTGGCATCCTTGATGAGCGCATCCATACGCTCGGCGGGCGCCAGATCGACCAATGATCCCAGGACGACATGCTCTCGCGGATCACCAGCCGGCAATGTCGAGGCCTTGGCCGCTAGTTTGGCGACGAACGCATCGGCGATCTTCTGATCCACAATAATGCGCTCCGTGGACATGCAGATCTGCCCCTGATTCATGAAAGCGCCGAAGGCCGCAGCATCGACCGCTTGGTCCAGATCGGCGTCATCCAGAACGACCAAAGGCGCCTTGCCGCCAAGTTCCAGCAGGGCAGGCTTGAGATGCTCCGCCGCGAGCTTGGCGATGACGCGACCGACTTTGGTTGAGCCTGTGAAATTGACCCGGCGTACGGCCGGATTGGAAATCAACGCCTCAACGATCTTGGGCGCGTCCGGAGGTGCATTCGACAGGACGTTGACGACTCCTTTGGGGAAGCCAGCATCATTCAGAACTTGGCCGATAAGATGATGCGTTCCGGGACAGGTTTCTGACGAACGCAAGATGACCGTGTTGCCGCAGGCGAGCGCCGCAGCGATTGCCCGCGTGCCGAGGATGACCGGGGCGTTCCACGGCGCCATGCCGAGGACGACGCCGGCTGGCTGGCGTACAGCCATCGACCAGATACCGGGCTTGTCGGATGGAATGACTTCGCCGGTGATTTGGGTGGTAAGAGCTGCAGCTTCGCGCAAGATGCCGGCGGCGAGATGGACATTGAAGCCAGCCCAAGGCGCCGTCGCCCCAGTCTCCTCTAGCATCAGCTTGATAAATTCATTGGTACGGCTCTCCATAAGATCAGCCGCCTTCAGAAGGAGGCCGCGACGCAGCGAGGGCCCTGTCTCTGACCAGGTCTCGAACGCCTTGGCCGCAGCAGCGACGACCTTCTCGACATCTGCGAGCGTGGCGGCCGGCGCGCGCGTCGCGACCTTACCGGTCATGGGATCCTTGCGCTCGAAAGTACCACCTCCCTCGGCCGCAACCGCACCACCATCAACGATAAATCCGATATCCATCGATACTCTCCCGATTTTCAAAACATTTATTTCTCAGACCTTGAGGCGGCCTGCTGCGTTGATCTCACCCGCCAGGAACTGCCAGCTCTTCAGTCCCACCTCGCCCTGTTGTCGCACTGGGCCCGGAAAGAGAGTCAATGACTGCGAGGCGGAAGTTGTCTTCGGCCCGCACCGAACTCGCCGCCAGAGCAGCAAATGCCGCCATGCAGGCGAGCGTCGTCATCGTTTTCATTACCAACTCCTCCCAATCTGCTTCTAATTGCGCGGCCCTCAGGCCTGCGTTCCGCCGTCGATCGGAATGATCGCGCCGGTCATGTATGTGGAAGCCGGCGATGCCAACAGCAGCGCGAGCCCCTTGATCTCATCCAGTTCGGCAAGCCGCCCTAAGGGCACGGTATCTGCGAACGCCGCGGCACCTTCGGGCGTATGCATCCGGCCATTGCCGATATTCGTCCGAAAAGGACCTGGCGCGATGGCATTGACACGCACATTGTGAGGACCGAGCTCGAGAGCCGCGACCCGCACCACCTGTGCAATGCCGGCCTTCGCCGCGTGGTAGCCGTAACTCGGTAGCGCCGACGCGCGCAGCGCCGCGACGGAAGACGTCACGACGATCGATCCATGCCGCCGTGGCTTCATATGTTTTGCCGCCACGCGAATTGTCCGAAAAGCTCCATCAAGATTGACCCGAAGGCAGGCGTCCCAAAGCTCCATGGACGCCGTCTTGAGCTCACCTTCGGGCTTGCCGTATCCGGGGCCACCGCTCACGCCTGCGTTCGCAAATACACAATCGAGCCGGCCATATCTTTCGACGTAAGCATCCACGACAGCTTCGACTTTGCCGGCCTCGGCGATGTCGACGCTGAACGTCTCAACGGCTCCACCGGCTTCGTCGATGGCAGCCGCCGCCTGCTTCAATTTGCCCTCGTCGATGTCAAGCATTGCGACCCGACCTCCATTGGCTGCGATCACCTGCGCAATCGCGAGTCCCAGGCCAGACGCAGCGCCCGTAACGACGGCGACATGTCCGGACAGGTCAAATAGTTCAGCGGCTTTCATCGTGCCTCTCGTGGCTTAACGTTCGATCAGTTTAGTCAGCGCGACCAAGCAAGGCGCCGCCATCGATGACGATATGGGTCCCGGTGATGTAGCTCGACGCTGGTGAAGCCAGGAAAAGCGCCAGCCCCTGTATCTCCTCGGGTCGACCGACGCGGTGAAGAGGGCTGCCAGCTTCGAAGCGCTTCTTGAGGTCGGGCGTCGTGAGCTGGGTCAGAAACGGACCCGGCAAGATTGCGTTGACCAGAATGTTGTAGCGGGCGAGCTCAAGTGCAGCCTGCTTGGCGAGGTGCGACACACCCGCCTTCGATATCTGATAGGGCATACCGACGATAGCGCCTGGCCTGATGCTCGCAATCGACGAGGTCAGGATGATGCGTCCGCCGTTCTGTCGTTTCATATGCGGAACAGCGGCTCGAATGGTAGAAAAGATCGAGGTCAAATTCGTATCGATGACCTTGTCCCACAGCCTGTCCGGGACGGCCTCGATCGCACCCTCGGGATCCCGTTCGCCGGCCATCGACAGAAATCCTGGTCCGGCGTCGATGCCCGCATTGGCGAACACGACATCGAGACGGCCGTTTCGTTCGACGGCTTTGTTGACAGCAGCCTTGACTGCATCGCGATCCGTAACATCGACGGCAACGCCGGCTACATCGCCGCGCGCCTTGAGCTCGGACACGGCCTGATCGAGGTTCGCCTCGTCTTTGTCCAGCAAGACGAGGCGTGCATCATTGTCGAGCATTGCCTCGGCGAAGGCCCGACCCAGGCCTTTGGCACCGCCGGTAATAACGACAGAAAGGCCGGTGACGTCGAACAGATCTTGGGTTTTCACGTCGAGGTCCCTTGTTTGAGCGACCAGCGCCGGATGGGATCCTTGCCGTCCCAGTTCTGCGCCGCTGCGAAGTAGCCGTGATAGATGCCTTCGAGCGTCTCCGTCGTCTCGATCACCTCAAGCATGCCCGGCAAGTCGCGGCGGGTATCGACATAGACGATCCGCACGCCGCGCGGCGAGAGGTCGGAGAACACGACTGGGTAGCCGGCAGCCTCGTAGCGAGCGACGTCCGCATCGAAGTCCTTGGAACAGACGGCCCAGTGATGGAAACCGAGACCTTTGACCTTGATCGTCTCTTGATAGACCGACGGCTTGGTGTCGTGCTGCTCAATGAGCTCGATCATCATGTGGCCGGTAAAGGCGACGGCGAGAGTCAGGCTCATGTCGGTCGGCTGGCCTCGATACATTCCTTTCGCAGGCACGAAAGGACCGCTCACAAACCAAGGCCCGATATTCAGCGCCTTCACATAATGCATCATCGCGTGATCGATGTTTTCGACCGTATAGGCTGCCTGCACCAGTCCGCCGACCGGCTGTCCGAATGAGAGTGGTTTCATCGTGCAAAAAACTCCGTACTACCCGCCAAGCGTTCTTTGGCGACGACGAAGTCGAGAACTGCGGGCTTACCGCTTTCGTTGGCCACGAACGCCCGTTGTAGGGCGGCCTCGACCTGGTGGGGATCGGTGACACGCTCGCCGTAGCAGCCGGAGGCGACTGCAAGGCCCGCGTAATCGAGATCAAGTGCGAATTCGGTCCCAATGAAACGCTCATTGAACGCGTGCACTTGGATGTCGCGGATAGAGCCCAAGGCGTGATCGTTGAATATGCACCACGTGACACCGAGCTTAAGTTCGGCGGCAACGGGAAGGACATTCATCACCATCTGGAAGGATCCATCACCGACGAAGCAGACGGCAGGCCGGTCAGGGTAGACGAGGCGTGCGACGGGAAAAGCCGATGCCGCGAAGCCCATTCCGTAGAAGCTCGAGGGCACGATCGTCGCGCGAGGCTCGAAGATCTTAAAATACGGGAATGCGCCACCCATGCCCTGCGCGAGCACGCCGACATCGATGGCGACGGTCGCGTTGCGTGGGAACACGCTCTGGATGCGATCGAAGATCCGAATCGGATGAATTGGCGTGGCATTAGAGCTCGCCATGCGTTCGCGCTCCGTTTCGAGCGCAGCGCGCCGGTTCGACAGCTCGGCGAGCCATTCCTTGGAGGCCGTGCGCTGACCAGTACCCTTTGTTTTCAGCTCCGTGAGCAGATCCTGGAGAACCAGGCGCGCATCTCCCGTGATGCCGATGGTCGCAACGACCGAGCGGCCGAGTTCGTTCGGATCGATATCGATCTGGATATAGGTGCTCGCCGGTGCTGGAATATATTCTGGCTTCCAGTTGGTTTCCTGCTGCTCAAAGCGAGCGCCGATGCCAATGACAACGTCGGCGTGTGGCAGAAGATACTTTGTGACATCCTGCCGATGGTGACCGATGCCGCCAGCCGTGAGTTCATGATCGTCAGGCAAAATGCCACGCCCTGCGAGCGTCGTGACGACGGGGCTACCCAGCGTCTCGGCGAGTTGACGCACTTCAGACGCCGCGTTTGCGGCTACGGCGCCGCCACCGGCGACAATTAGCGGCTTTCTAGCCGCGAGAAGAGCCGCCGCCGCGGTCTTGATGCGGTCGCTATCACCGCGAACCGCAGCCGGCTTACCGACCGGGAGATAGTCGCCGACGTCAAACTGCATTCCAAGGATATCCTGAGGGATATCGACAAGCACAGGACCCGGCTTGCCCGAGCGGGTAATGGTAAACGCTTGACGCAGACATTCGACAATGAGGTCCGGTCGGTCGACCCGGACGCCCCATTTCGTGATAGCGGCAAAAATCTTGACTTGGTCGATTTCTTGGCTTGCGCCACGATGCGCGTTGCGAGTGGCACCACGCCCCGCGATGATGACCATCGGCAACGCACCGACATATGCTTCCGCTACGCTCGTGACCAGATTGGTGGCGCCGGGCCCTGCCGTCACACAGCACACGCCGGGCTCACCGGTAAGCTGCGCATAGCCGGCAGCCATGCTTGCAGCATGCTGCTCGTGCCGCACGAGAATGTGGGAGACCTGCTGTTGTCCGTAGAGAGCGTCGTAAATTCCGATTGTATGGCCGCCAGGCATACCAAAGACGAACTTCACGCCTTCCGCCTTGAGAACGTCAACGACGGCTTGGCCGCCACTCTTCATCACCATTGACACGATCCAGTTTTTATCATTGCGACCGCAGCCCGCTTCGCGCGACGATTTGCTGCGTTGATTACGGTTTGGCCGAGCCGGCTTTCACCAACGGGCATCCGCCATCTTGGAGCGGACGGAACGCTTCATCTCCAGGTACCGTAGCCACCACGCTGTAGAGGTCCCACTTTCCTTTGGACTCCTCCGGCTTCTTGACTTGGAGAAGATAGAGATTACGCAACACACGACCGTCGATCCGCACCTTTCCGTCTTTGGTTGTGAAGTCATTGACCGGTAGCTCGCGCATCTTGGCGGCGACGGCGTCCGCGTCGCGCGATCCGGCCGCGTTGACTGCTTTGAGATAATGGAACACCGCGCTATACGACATCGCAGGATCCCAATCCGGCGGATGACCTATCTTTTCTTCGAAGCGCTTCGACCAGGCGCGCGTCTCGTCATTCAAGTCCCAATAGAAGGGATTGGCCAAAAGCAACCCCTGGGCGGTCTTGAGCGTGATGCTTTGGACATGCTCCAGAAAGAGCACGTAAGCCGCGAAGGTCGCACCGTTTGAAGTGAGACCGAATTCGACGGCCTGTTTGACCGAGTTGACCGTATCGTCCGAAGAATTTGCAAGGCCGATCACGTTCGGATTGGTCGGCTGCGCCTGCAAGAGGAAGGAGGAGAAGTCGGAAGTGTTCAGCGGCGCGTAGACGGCGCCGAGGACCTTGCCCCCGTTGGCCGCGATTACGGCGCTGGTATCGCGCACAAGGGCACGTCCGAATACATAATCGGCGCCGAGGAAGAACCAGCGGTTGCCGCCCCGCTTGAGAACAGCGGCCCCCATGACGTGCGCTAGCGAATACGTGTCAACGGCCCATTGCGTGGTGTAATTGTCGCATTTGGGGCCGGTCACGTCGGAACTCAGGGCGCCAACAAATAGCGAAATCTTCTTCTTTTCCTTGGCAAGACTTTGTACCGCGAAAGCAACCGCCGAGTTCGGTACGTCGACAACCGCATCGACACTCTCAACGTCATACCAGCGGCGCGCGATGGCCGAGCCGACGTCCGGCTTGTTCTGATGATCGGCAAAGATGAGTTCGGCCTTCTTGCCCAACACCGGGCCCGCGTCTTCGATTGCCATGCGAACGGCTTCAACGGTCTCTCGACCGCCGGCCACGGCATAAACCGAAGACATGTCGTTCATGACGCCAATCTTGATGGGTGCATCGTCAGCGCGCGCCGAACTCGCCCACAACAACGCACCTGCGAAGACAACACCTAGGCACCTCATCGCAAATCTCCTTCCAAGCGAACGATCCTCTTCGGGGGCTTTCTATTTGTGATTTGTGATAACAAATCACAAATGCGAATTCAAGCGCCTTGAGGATGCCCCAGCACGCCGCGCAACTAGCAGCAGCGCACTCCCAGCTTCGTGTTTGAATTTGGATAGTTTGGTGGAGGACTAGCAGTACCGTTCTCATGCCGCCTAACTGCTCGCGCTGAGCCGCGCGCCACGGCGACAGTCTAGCACGCACGGTGGACGCGACGGCTCCTGCGCGAGGTTAGCCAGCACTGAGCACTTTAGCGGTTCGTCAGCGTGCAGGAACCTTCACGAGCACGTAGGTGAGGTGCTTCCCTTTGGCGACGAGGAAGTTGTGTGGAATCTTGGCTGGGATGTGGACCAAGTCACCTGGCGCGAGCGCATGCCGCTCACCGCCCTCGATTCTCGTGCCTAGGTACTCGCCGATGCCCGGGCCAGCCTTGGGGTCGATCATTTTGCCGCCCAGGACCAACGTGCCCTCCCCGCTTTGCACAATGACGACATCGACAAAGTTGTCATGCTGCTCAGGGAGTCCATCCGCGTCCCGATAAAGCATTCGGAAGCGGTAATGGCCGTAGTCGGCCAGCGTTTCCCGCGCGGAGTTATCCGCACCGACGTTCTTAGATAGTGCCTCGTCTCGTTGCTTCAGTTCGGCCGGCTTCCACATGGCGAACCCCACCGGGTCCGCAGCCAAGGCAGGGGCAACAAGAAACCCAGCGGCGAGGAAACGGATGGCGGCCTTCATCAACGGAGCACCTTTGATGTAGTGGAACGTCTGTGTTGTCTGGCTAACGATAGCAATGAGCCGCGCACCGCGGCGAGATCGCGGGCGATGGTGCGTCGGCTCCATCGCAAGGTTAGCCGGCTCGTGATCTCTAGAAACATTACTTGAGTTCTATGACGACCGCTCGCGGTGGACCTTGGATGGCTTCTTCGGATGGAACGTCAGTACCCGCCGGGACATATAGAACATCACCGACAT
This sequence comes from Hyphomicrobiales bacterium, assembly GCA_017305715.1. GTDB lineage: Bacteria > Pseudomonadota > Alphaproteobacteria > Rhizobiales > Xanthobacteraceae > Bradyrhizobium. The sequence continues at coordinate 11,377 of JAFKKG010000003.1, forward strand.
TCCACCGCGTGTCGTTTACCGCCGCCCCCTCCAGCGATTGCCGAATGACACCATCCTTAAGAAATACGACAACTGCGTCTCGACCCTGCTGCCGCCTCTGGATCTGTTGCCCCTGAATCCAAGTTACGTCCCACACGGCGACCCGCTCGTTCTCCAGACCTTTCGTGGCTCCGTTCCGTGGAAAGCCTGATCTGGCCGCAGCCGCCTCTGCCGACCTCGGAACCGTTTTAAGTTCCACCATGATGGCCCGTCGCTCTTGGTCGCTGACACCCTCTTCAGCATGAATCGTGCCCTTCGGATTGAACCGGACAAACCCAAATGGAGCCGGCCTACCAACAGAAGATGTTCCGTCTCGTTCCGTAATCTTCACTGCCCCTTCGACCAAGGTGACTGAGAGATAGTCGACGGGGTGTTCATGAAGTACGGTGGCCTTGGCCTTTGGCCACGTCGCATCCCAGATAATGACACGACTATTCTCCAGTACCTTTCTCGACTCCTGGCGCGGAAACGCCGGCGGGAGATCCTGCGCCTTGAGAGACGCTGTGAGCGCCACACTTGCCAGGGCGAAGAGGATGCCACTCTTGAGAATTGTTCTGTTCACTCGATGCGCTCGCAAGCCATTCAGTTTTGATTTGTGATAACAAATCAAAACTGAACGTCAAGCACCTTTTGGGGGCGCCCAGCACGCACGCGCAACTAGCAGCAGCGCAGCACCCCAGCTTGGTGTTTGAATTTGGATAGTTTGGTGGAGGAGTAGACGGCTAGCGGGCCGGCTGCTTGTCCTGGATTAAGGCCGCGATGATGCGATCGCCACCCTTCATTAGATCTTCTGTTAGCGCCGCCCTTGCTGCCTTGGCATCGCCGGCACCAAGCGCAGCTATAATTCGATGATGGCCGCGGGCGCCTTCCGAGGTCAAGTTTATCGGAATATGGTTGAAAACAGGCCCGATCTGGAGCCACAGCGACTCGATCATGGAAAGTAACAACGGGCTCTTGGCCGCTTCATACACCGCAAAATGGAACTCCTGGTTCAGCGCCCAAAATTGACGCTGCTTATTTCCACTCAAGGATTTAATCTTCTCATGGATGCGCTTGAGGGAAGCAATGACGTCAGGGCTAACGTGCTGACTTGCCAGGGCGGCGGCCTCGCCCTCCAGAAGAATCCGAACTCTGCGAATTTCCAAGAACTCATCGATCGTCGTTTCGGGTACGATGACGCGATGGTTGGGGAGCATTTTCAGCGCACGTTCGACGACTAAGCGCCCAATCGCGTCTCGAACCGGCATCAGGCTAACATGTAGGCTTTGCGCCAGAGCTCGGAGCTTCATTTCCGAGCCGGGCGCGAAGCCTCCAGACATGATCATAGTCCGGAGTTCGCGGTATACGCGATCGTTGAGAGTCTCTCGTTCGACAGCGCGAAGCGAGCTCTCGAGCCCGACCTTGTCTAACCCTTTAACCATTCGCTGAGCGGCCTCGTCCCCGACAATCCCGTCACTTTATCAAGAGACATTCGCTTGGCAAATCCGGCGGCTTCCCCGGATACATCCTAGCCGCTCACCGATGATCCGCGCTCCAGTCCGCCCAGGCGATAGACGCGTATAGCCGTATCCTTGAAGAGCAACGCTTTTTCCGTGGCCGAGGCGCGTGCAGCTCCGCTTCAGGAGCCGAACTCCAAACAGGCAGCTCATCGCTCCCGAGCCAATGGTTGCAATTCTCAGTGCCTCCCGAACATTAGAGAGCCGGCACGCCATTCTTCATCAAAGATCGAGCTATGACCATCTTGTGAATTTCGGTCGTGCCGTCATAGATCCGAAGAACGCGGGCGTCGCGGTAGAGACGCTCCATGATGAACTCTTTCGTATATCCCATTCCCCCAAAAATCTGGACGCCGCGATCGACGACGCGGCCAAGCATCTCGGATGCGTGAAATTTGACCATGGATACCTTTTCACGCGGATCCCTGCCTTGATCGATCTCCCAGGCGGTGTTCAGCACCATCATGCGGACGCCGAAGATGTCGGTCGGCGAGTTTTTCCTGGATCATCTGGAATTCTCCGATAGGCTTTCCAAACTGCTTGCGCTGCTGGGCATAATCGGTCGCCAGCGCAAGGACTCGGCTTGCCATTCCGACGGCACGCGCCCCCACGCCGCCGAGCCGGTAGGCGTTCACGAACGAGAGCATTTGGCTCAAGCCCGCGCCTTCCTGTCCCAGCAACTGCTCCGGGCCCACTCGCACATCCTCCAGCGACAGTTCGTCGTGGTTAAGGCCGCGCATGCCCATCATGTGCTGCACGCGCGCGACACGAAATCCAGGCGTACCTTTATCTACGAAAAACGTTGATATGCCCTTTGCGCCCTTCTCGGGATCCGTTACCGCGGAGATGATTACCGTATCAACGAAATCGCCGTCCGTGATGAAGTGCTTGGTACCATTGATGATCCAACCCTCGCCGTCGCGCTTTGCTGTCGTGCGGATTGCTGCAGCGTCCGAGCCGGCAGCCGGCTCAGTCATACCTAGCCCCACGTCGATATCGCCCCGGACTGCCGGAAGAAGATAGCGTTCGCGCTGCTCCCCCTGGCAATGAATGATCGGCCCAGGAATGGCACCAAAGGCGCGCCGCACGAGCGCATCCGATGTCCAGCCGCATTGCTCTTCGACCAGGCAGGAATCGATTGTTCCGAGTCCTCCCCCACCGACGTCTCGTGGATAGGTCATCGCAAAGAGCCCGAGATCGCGCGACCTGCGGCGCAAATCGCGGACGAGATCAGGATCCACCGTCGAAGCGGCAGACGCCGGCGCCGGTGCCGCCTCGGCTTCTCGGCCATATGCGCCGGTGGGCTCGATTGAAACTGATAGCCGCGTGCTTCGTCGAGTTCAACGGCAAGCCAGTCGCATCGTTCAAGAAGGCTTCAAGGGCGCCATGGGGGTGGCCAGGCTGACCAACCAGGTAACGCCCCACACCTTGCGCCGCACGGCAGCGACGTGGCCCATGCAACGTGGTGTGCCGGTGTTGGAGGCCACGGTGGTTGGCCTTGAAGATGCTCGGGAAAGAAGGCAAAAAGCCTAATGATTACTTGGTCGGAGTGGCAGGATTCGAACCTGCGACCCCTGCGTCCCGAACGCAGTGCTCTACCGGGCTGAGCCACACTCCGACTAAGAACGCGGCTTATAGCTGCCGGTTTCGGTCACCGCAAGACGCCGATTTGAGGAATTAATCCCTGTGAATACACGCCTGAAAACGTCGGTTTTGCCCGCCAATGGGGCTGCGGTGGCTGAGGCGGCGCGTTGCCTGCGCGAGGGCGGGCTGGTCGCGTTCCCGACCGAGACGGTTTACGGGCTCGGGGCGGACGCGACCAACGCGCCGGCGATCGCCCGGCTTTATGCGGCCAAGGGCCGGCCGGCGTTCAACCCGCTGATCGCGCATGTCGGCGATCTCGCCGCGGCGCGCGAAATCGGCCGTTTTGATGCGGCCGCCATGCGGCTGGCCGAGGCGTTCTGGCCCGGACCGCTGACGCTGGTGCTGCCCAAGACCGAGGCCTGCGCGGTCGCCGATCTCGCCACCGCCGGGCTCGACACCGTGGCGATCCGGATACCGGCGCATCCGGTGGCGCGCGACATCCTGCGCGCCTTCGGCCGCCCAGTGGTGGCGCCGTCGGCGAATCTGTCCGGTCATGTTTCACCGACCACCGCAGCCCATGTGCACGGCGATCTCGACGGGCGGATCGACCTGATCGTCGATGCCGGCGCGGTCGCGGTCGGGGTCGAATCGACCATCGTCGGTATGTTCGATCAACCGATGCTGTTGCGGCCGGGCGGCCTGCCCCGCGCCGACATCGAACGCATGCTGGGCCGCTCGCTCAAGCAGTTGCCTGCGGACGCGGAAAGCGACAGCGGCCAGCCGCTGGCGCCGGGCATGCTGGCGTCGCACTATGCTCCGAGCACGCGCGTGCGGCTCGGTGCAATCAGCCTCGAACCCGGCGAGGCGCTGCTGGCGTTCGGCAGCGATGCAGTTTCGGGAATTGACGCCGCCGCTGCCGTGATGAATCTGTCCGCACGCGGCGATCTCGCGGAGGCCGCCACCAATCTGTTCGGCTATCTTCGCGCGCTCGACACCAAGTCAGCGCATACCATTGCGGTGATGCCCATTCCCGATGACGGACTGGGCGAAGCCATCAACGACCGGCTGCGCCGCGCAGCAGTCGGACGGGAGTGAGAAACGCGACCATGAATATCGTCCAGCCTGCCGCACCGCCGCTTCCGCCCGAACTGATCGCGAAATTCCGCGCGATCGTCGGCGACAAATATGCGGTGACGGATGCTGGCGATATCGCGCCCTATGTCACCGAGGAGCGCGACCTGTTCCACGGCAGATCTCCGCTCGTGCTGCGGCCGGGATCGACCGCCGAAGTCTCCGAAATCTGCAAGCTCGCCGCCGCGCATAAAATCGCGCTGGTGCCGCAGGGCGGCAATACTGGCCTCGTCGGCGGCCAGACGCCGCATAATGGCGAGGTCGTCGTCTCGTTGCGGCGGCTGGACAAGATCCGCGAGGTCGACGCGGCGTCCAACACCATGACCTGCGAGGCCGGCGTGGTGTTGCAGGTTGCGCAGCAGCGCGCCCGCGACGTCGACCGGCTGTTTCCGCTGTCGCTCGGCGCCGAAGGAAGCTGCACCATCGGCGGCAACCTCTCCACCAATGCGGGCGGCACCGCAGCCCTCGCCTACGGCGTGGCGCGGGAGATGGCGCTCGGGCTGGAGGTGGTGCTGGCCGACGGGCGGATCCTGAATTCACTGTCGAAGCTGAAAAAGGACAACACCGGCTACGATCTGCGCAATCTCTTCATCGGCGCCGAAGGCACGCTCGGCATCATCACCGCCGCGACGCTGAAACTGTTTCCGAACCCGCGGGCGATCGAGACCGCCTATGTCGGCCTGAAGTCGCCGGCGCAGGCGCTCAAACTGTTGTCGATCGCGCAGAACGAGGCGGCGGGCAGCCTGACCAGTTTCGAACTGCTCGCCGACATCGCGGTGGATTTCAGCATCCGTCACGGCATCGACATCCGCGATCCCCTCGACAGCAAGCATCCCTGGTATGTGCTGATGGAACTGTCGTCCTCGCGCGACGACGCCCGCGACGCGCTCGAATCCATTCTCGAGAAGGGCATGGAACAAGGTATCGTCGACGACGCCGTGATCGCGGCCAGTCTCGGCCAGCGCTCGGCGTTCTGGAAGCTGCGCGACGAGATGTCGGCGGCGCAGAAACCGGAAGGCGGCTCGATCAAGCATGACATCTCGGTGCCGGTCGCCGCCGTGCCGGATTTCATCGAAGAGGCCAATGCGGCCGTCGTCAAACTGATCCCGGGCTCGCGGCCGGTGCCGTTCGGCCATCTCGGCGACGGCAACATCCATTACAATGTCAGCCAGCCGGTCGGCGGTAACGCCGCGGACTTCCTGGCGCGCTGGCACGAGGTCAATGAGGTCGTGTTCGCAATCGTGCTGCGGATGGGCGGATCGATTTCCGCCGAGCATGGCATCGGCGTGCTCAAGCGCGACGAACTGCCCGACGTGAAAGACAAGGTCGCCATCGAACTGATGCGCGGCATCAAGGCGATGCTCGATCCGCTCGGCATTATGAACCCCGGCAAGGTGCTGTGAAGATTCCCGCTTCGACTACCCACGGACTGGACATCACGACAATCGTTGATGGCGACATCGCCGAGGTGATTGCGCTGTGGCAGCGCTGCGGGTCGACACGCGAATGGAATAATCCGGCCGCCGATATCGCGCTGGCACGCCGGGAGTCCAACTCGACCGTGCTGGTCGGTCGGGACAAGGGCGCTGTTGTCGCCTCGGTATTGGTCGGCCATGACGGCCATCGTGGCTGGGTCTACTACGTTACCGTCGACCCTGACCAACGCTTCAAGGGCCACGGCCGCACGATCATGTCCGCCGCGGAGGATTGGCTGCGCGCGCGTGGCATCGAGAAGCTTCAGCTCATGGTGCGCGGAGATAACGCCAAAGTCCATGCGTTCTACAAATCACTCGGCTATTACGATCAGGAACGGGTGACCTTCGCCAAATGGCTCGACGGCCGCGAGCCGACGCCTTGACGTAGACAGGGAATGCCATGACGATCTCCGACCGCGTCCGCATCAAGGACGAGCGTGTGCTCTCCCACGCCCGTTATCTCCTCAAAAGCATCACGTTCGACTACCGCCGCGCCAGCGGCGAGTGGCAGACGCAAGTGCGCGAAGTCTATGACCGCGGCAATGCCGCAACCTTGCTGCCGTACAACCTGGCCGGCCGCACGGTGGTGCTGGTGCGGCAGTTCCGCCTGCCGGCCTATCTCAACGGCCACGACGATCTGTTGATCGAGGCCGCCGCCGGGATGCTCGACGATGCGTCGCCGGAGGAACGAATCCGCGCCGAGGTCGAGGAGGAAGCCGGCTATCGCCTGCACGCCGTCAGGAAAGTGTTCGAGGCCTTCATGAGCGCCGGCGCGGTGACGGAGAAGCTGCATTTCTTCGTCGCCGAATACGATCCCTCGATGCGGATCGGCAGCGGCGGCGGCCTTGCGGACGAAGGCGAGGATATCGAGGTGCTGGAATTGCCGATCGATTCCGCGCTGGCAATGATCGCCGACGGCCGCATCGTCGATGCCAAGACCATCATGCTGCTGCAATATGCGGCGCTGCATGTTTTCAGGTGAGCGTCGCCTCGCGGTAGCCGTCGTCCCGGGCTCGACCGGGGATCTACCGTGTTAGGTGTCAAGAGGCGGTGGCGCCTTTCCATGGCTGGCCGGACCTTATTACGGCGTTGGCGAAGACGACGAGACGTCGCAGCACGGCGATGAGGGCTAGCTTTGGCGGCTTTCCCTTGGCGATGAGCTTTTCGTAGAAGGGACGCAGCACCGG
>JAFKKG010000004.1 GCA_017305715.1 Hyphomicrobiales bacterium
CCAGCACTTGCTACCGTCCGGGTGTCCGGCCCTTCAATTAAACGAGGCGGGGTGCGAGATCCCGACGGCCGCCAACGACCTCCCATAAACCCCGCAACGCCCGCCTCGATCGCCCATCTTAATCGAGGCACCAAGACTTACGACCCATAACCACCGGCGATAATTGTTTTTGCACGCTGGTCGTTGTCTTCCTTTTTCAACAACATCGGCCGCGGCGTATGGGTCCCGACTCAAGGCCGGGACGACGTGGATATAGTTTCGCGATCTCGCGACGCATCGCGCCCGAGCTTTGCCAGAAATTTCCCTACCCTCTTATCAAGAGGGTGAAGGGAAGACCGAGCTTGACATCACTTCCGAAAATAAGAAGTGATCCGGCTTTCGCTCGTAGCTACGGCTAACAAGTCGTCAGGGGCCACGCCGGGCGCAACCGCTGAATGTTGCCTCGGCCGCCCCTACGCCGGCCGCCGCCATTCCATCACCACGAACCAGGGCGCGCGCCGGTGTCTCTCTTGCTGTTCGGGGTCGCCCGAACGCGGCAAGGGCTCGTCGAAAAAGCTCAGGACGAGCCGGTGCCCCAGCAGTTCCTTCATGTAGGCCGCCAGGGGGCGATGCCAGTTTTGAATACGGATGCCCGACCATTCCACCCACTGGACGAATTCTTCGGAATAGCGATCGACCGGATAATGCAGATAGCGTCCGTCCTGATCGCGGAACCAGCCGGCCGCGCTGGTCGAGATGTAGCTGTTGAGGTTCGCGATCAACAGCGTGCCGCCGGGCTTGAGCACGCGCACCATTTCGCTGAAGGCCGCGCGAAAATCCGGAATGTCGATCAAGGTCAGATAGCTGACGACGAGGTCGAAACGCGCGGCATCGAACGGCAGGTCTTCGGCGCGGGCCTGTATGTATTCGCCAGCCGGATCGAGCTGCCTTGCCCGCGCCAGCAATGCTTCGGTCGGGTCAATGCCGACGGCAGCAATACCGCTTTGTTTCAGCACGCGGCAGAAGCGGCCTTCGCCACAACCGACATCGAGCGCCGTGGCGAAACGGCCGGCGGCGATCCGCTCCCGCATCGCGGGATCGAGCACGTGCTCGCGTCCGAAATCGCCGCGTTCGCCCTGGGCGCGGATCCACGCGGCGGAGGATTCATTCCAGCCATTGCTCATGAACCGATCATAGCCGCGCATTGAGGCTTGATCTACCGTTCGAACGCCCGCGCCAGCCGGGCGATCGCCGGCGCGATGCTCTGGTGCGGATAGCCGCTGAAGCCCAGCATCAGCGCCGATTGCGGCGGCGCCTCGACATAGAGACGGCTCATGGCGCGAACGACGATTTCGTGTTCGCGCGCCGCGCGTTCGATGGCGACGTCGGACAATCCTTGCCGCGTATACGCGACGAGGTGCATGCCCTGGTCCGGTGGATCGACCGTCACATGATCGCCGAGCCGGCGTCGGAGCGCGGTGACCAGCGCGTCGCGCTGGGTGCGGTATTTGTCCCGCATCCGGCGGATGTGCGAGGCAAAATGCCCCTCCTCCATGAAAGCGGTGACCACTGCCTGGCACAGCGTCGAGGGCTGGCGGTCCATCAGATATCGCGCGGTCACGAAGGGCCGCACCAGCGGCGGCGGCAGCACCGCGTAGCCGAGCCGAAGCCCCGGAAACAGCGCCTTGTTGAGCGTGCCGATGTAGATGACGCGTTCGGCCTCATCGAGGCCCTGCAACGAGGCGAGCGGCCGGCCGCCATAGCGGAATTCACTCGCGTAATCGTCCTCGACGATCCACGCACCTGAAACGCGCGCCCATGCCAGAAGTTCGAGGCGCCGCGCCATCGACAGCACGACGCCCTTGGGAAACTGGTGCGAGGGCGTGATGAAGACGGCGCGCGCGTTCGGCGCCCGGCGGATGCCCTCGGCGACATCGAGGCCGTATTGATCGACCGGTATCGGGCGGACCTTGGCGCCCGCCGCTGCAAGCGCAAGCCGGGTCAAGGGGTAGCCGGGATCTTCGACCCAGACCTCCTTGTCAGGTCCCTGCATGACGCGCGCCACGAGATCGACGGCTTGCTGCGTGCCCGCCGTGATCAGGACCTGCCCCGGTTCGCAACGCACCGCGCGCGCGGCCTGCAAATAGTCGCAAACAGATTTGCGCAAGCCGAGCATGCCCTGCGGATCGCCATAACCGAGGTGATCGCCGCCGAACGACCGCAGCGTGCGCGCATTGAGCTTGCGCCAGAGTTCAGCGGTGCGCGCGTCGATCAGCGTGCGGCCGAGATTGAAGGGGCGCGCGTCGCTTTGAACCGTCACGTCGACGAAATCGCCGAGGTCGCCCGAGGACGCGGTGGGCTTCGGAACCGGAGTCGACGGCTTGCTGCGGCCACGACCCACGTCAAACGGCTCGGGCAGATCGGACGCGACAAAGGTCCCCGCGCCTTTCTTTGCCACAGCATAGCCCTCGGCGAGCAACTGCTCGAACGCCGCGACGACCGCGGACCTGGAAATACCGAGTTGCGTCGCCAGTTCGCGCGTCGAGGGCAGCTTGGTCCCAGGGCGAAGCGCGCCCGAGAGGATCGCCGAACGCAATTGAAGGTAAACCTGACGGAACACCGGCGCGGCCGCCGCGCGGTCCACTTCGAACGCATAGAGCGCTGCCCAGCCTGGTCTGTTCTTCACCGCCGTCTTTCGAAAACCTCAGATGCGCGCGCGCAAAGTGGTATGCGTCATAGGCGCCAAGTGGGTCTTTCTGCAATACCACCTGGTTTCTATCCTGTTTCCGGTCGCAAGAGAACCCGAAATGCCGGTTCGCGCGAATGGCGATACGGAGCGCACCGAAACATGAGTTCACCGCAAATCCGCCGCGCCGACCGTGCCATGTCGGACGAGCGCATGCTGGACACGCTGGCACGGGGCTACAGCGGCCGTCTCGCGACGGTCAGCGAGGACGGCTTTCCGTACTGCATCCCGCTTTTGTATCTGTGGATCGACGGCGAAGTGTATCTGCACACCACCAGCGCACGCGGACATTTGCGCGCCAACATCGAGCGGGACCCGCGCGTCTGCTTCGAGATCGACGAGCAGGCGGGCGTCTTCGATTACGGCCGGTTCGAATGCGATTCGGGCCTCGCCTATCGGAGCCTGTGCCTGTTCGGCCGGATCCGGATCGTTGGCGACCGGATGATCAAGCAGCGCTTCTGCGAAGCGTTGATGGAAAAATACGGCAAGCCGGACACCAAGCGGCCGAAGGGATTCTTCCCGCGGCTCGACGCCATCACCGTCTATGCGATAACGGTCGAACGCATGACCGGCAAGGAAACGCCGCTGCCGCCGCTTTCCGAACAATGGCCCGCCAAGGACCGGACCAAGACGCCGAATGCGTCAGTGCCCGAAGCTACCGCTTCGCCTTCATCTTCCTGAACTTCACGCTCTTGCCATCCGCCTGCCGTGTCGCGATGTAGCCGGCCTCCAGGCAGGCCTCGCGCTGCGGCATCTTCTCCTGTGGGCTGCGCTCGGTTTCCCACCACGACGCCCGATGCGCCGCGCGCGGCAAGGCGTCGTCGATGATCTCCTCGATCTGTTCAAAAGTGAGCACGAATTCGGGAAGCGTCTGCTTCTTCAGATAGTCCCGCAGCAGGTCGTAATCGTTCACGGATGTACTCGGTCAGAGGGTCAAGCGGTCTTTACCAGGGCTCGTGTTACGGCCTCGGGTTCTTTTTCGACAACCTTGAGCAGGATGCGCGCACTGCGTTCGGGTTGACGGCGGCCTTGCTCCCAGTCCCGGACAGCCGACAGCGCAAAGCCGTAGGTCTGCGCAAAACTCTCCTGGGAAAGGCCGAGCCGGGTGCGGATTTTCTTCACGTTGACGCGCGCTGGAACATGGACTCCATAGCTACGTTTGCTATCCGGTCCATCGACATAGGCTTTGGCCTCATCGAGCCCGGCTTTGATCTTGTCGAATGCGGATCTCGTCATTTTTCTCTCCTGTAGTCTTCGATCAAATTACCGACCATCCTGGCTAGCTCATTTCGCTCCGCCGGCGAAAGGTTAGCCTTCTCGTTTTTGGCAAACACCGCCAGAACAAACACAGGCAAACTGGGTCCACTGAAGAGGTATATGCTTCGTGCGCCGCCACTTTTGCCGCGAGCACCGAAGCCGAACCGTACCTTTCGAATACCACCGCTTCCGGGAATAACCACACCGCATGTGGGGTCGGAGGCCAGGCGATCCACGATGGCCATGCGCTCAGCCGGAGAAACAACCGCTCCGCGTCGGCCAGATAAGACGGCGTTTCCACGACGGTTTGCATCTGGAAACCAGACTACGGCAATGCCGTAGCATGTTCAAGAAGCTCTCAAGCCGGATCGCCGCTCACGCCGAGCCGTTGCCAAAGATTGGCATAATCCCGGCAACCAACCGTTAACCGATCGGCGCATCCTTGTCGCCATTTAAGGACGACGCAACGATTCCCGGCGCATTCAGGGCTCAGGGAGCGGACGATGCTATTCGGACGGCGCAGGGACTTGACCAATAGAGGGGGCCACCGGTCTTTGCACCGGTCTTGGCGGCTGTCGGCCAAGCTGCTGATCGCCTCCTCCCTGGCGACGGTGATCGGCTTCTCCGCGATCTGCGCCAACATCATGCTCGACATGCGCCGCGGCGAGGAGCAGCTGGCGCGCCAGACGCTGGAAAACCTCGCCGCCGGCCTTGACGCCGACATCGGGCGCAACATCGAGCTCTACGATTTGTCGCTGCGCGCGGTCACCGGCAATCTGATGATCCCGGAGATCAAGAACGTCAGCAAGCCGATCCTGCACCTGATCCTGTTCGACCACGCCGCCACCGCCAAGCACTTCGGCGCCATCCAGGTATTCGATGCGTCCGGCCAACTGACGATCGACGCCTCCTCGCTCGACCCGCGGCCGGAGAATCGCGCCGACGAGGAATACTTCCAGGTCCATCGCAACAATCCGGACGAGGGCCTGTATATCAGCCGCCCGATGCTGCATCGCGGCGCCTATTCGATCGTGCTGAGCCGACGCATCACCGACGCCGAGGGCCGCTTTCAGGGCGTAGTCGCAGGCTCGATCCGCTTCAGCTATTTCCACGAACTGTTCGACCGACTCAACCTCGATCCCGACGACACCATCACGGTGCTGCGCCGCGACCGCACCATCATCATGCGCAAGCCGTTCGACCTCGACATCGTCGGCAAGAACCTCGCCAGCGTGCGAACCTGGAACCTGGACAATCTGCCGGGCGGCGGCTCCTATGCGGGCCAGGGCCCGGTCGATGCGACCCACCGGCTCTATGTGCGGCGCGACAACACCAGCCCGCTCTATGTCGTGGTCGGAAAACCGCTCGACGCCATCTTCCGCCTTTGGCAAAAGGAGGCGATCAAGATCGGCGCCGTTATGCTGGCCCTGATCCTGTTCGTGCTTGGCACCACTTTCTTCCTCGCGCGCGAAATCGGCCGCAGGGCCCAGGCCGAGGACAAGCTCGAGGAACTTGCAACCACCGACGCACTCACCGGGCTGCGCAACCGGCGCAAGTTCGATGCCGAGATCGATTCCGAATGGCGCCGCGCGGCGCGCAGCAAGACGCCGGTCGCGCTGTTGATGATCGATGCCGATCATTTCAAGGCCTACAACGACAATTACGGCCACCAGGCCGGCGACCAAGTCTTGGTCGGCATCGCGATCTGCATTTCGGATTCGGTCCGGCGCGCCGGCGATTGCGCGGCGCGGTTCGGCGGCGAGGAATTCGCGGTGCTGCTGCCGGGCGTTTCCACCACGGAGGCCTTCGTGGTCGCCGAAAACATCCGGCAAAAGGTCGAGCTGTGGTCGGAGGATCCGCAAGTCACGACCGTCAGCGCCGGCGTCGCCAGCATGATGCCGTCAGCGGGACGGGACTGGTCCGACCTGATCGCGGCCGCCGACAAGGCGCTCTATGCCGCCAAGGCCAACGGCCGCAACCAGACGGTGGTCGCGAACGTTCCGCAATTGGCGATGGTGGCGTGAACTGAGGACCCGGCCAAATCCGTCATTGCGAGGCGCATAAGCGACGAAGCAATCCATTCTTCCTGTGCGGCGCCATGGATTGCTTCGCTTCGCTCGCAATGACGGTGAAATACCCTTGCCTATTTCTCCAGATACTTCTTCATCTCGGCGCGCAGGCCCTCGCGCAGTTCGGGGCGGGCCATGCCGAAGGCGATGTTGGCGCGCAGGAAGCCCGGCTTGGAGCCGCAATCATGCCGCTCGCCCTCGAACTCCAGGCCGTAGAATTTTTGCGTTTTGGCAAGCCCGATCATCGCGTCGGTGAGCTGGATCTCGCCGCCGGCGCCGCGCTCCTGCGTCTCGAGGATCTTGAAGATTTCCGGCTGCAGGATGTAGCGCCCGGTGATCGACAGGTTGGACGGCGCGGTGCCCTTGGCCGGCTTCTCCACCATGCCGTCGACCTCGAACATCTTGCCGGTGCGCTTGCCGACGCCGCAGATGCCGTATTGATGGGTCATGTCCGCGGGCACCGCTTCGACCGCGAGCAGATTGGACTTGCCGCCGAGCTTGCCCGCCGCCTCGATCATCTGCGCCAGACAGCCCGGCGTGTTCAGCACCAGTTCGTCCGGCAGCACCACCGCAAACGGCTCATCGCCGACGATGTCGCGCGCGCACCAGACGGCGTGGCCGAGCCCGAGCGGCGCCTGCTGGCGGGTAAAACTGGTGGCGCCGGCGCCGGGCTGGTCGCGCGCCAGAATGTCCTGCTCGGCCTTCTTGTTGCCGCGCGCGGCGAGCGTGGTGTCGAGCTCGAACATGCGGTCGAAATGGTCCTCGATCACGCCCTTGTTGCGCCCGGTGACGAAGATGAAATGCTCGATGCCGGCTTCCTTGGCCTCGTCATAGACATACTGGATCAGCGGCTTGTCGACGATGGTCAGCATTTCCTTCGGCATCGCCTTGGTGGCGGGCAGGACGCGGGTGCCGAGACCGGCGACCGGGAAAACAGCTTTGCGGATTTTCATGGGAATGTCGGAAGCCTCTGGGCGTTACGGAAATGAATGGCGCAAGGCCACGCGTGTAATGGCACGTTGGTAACCTGTTTGCAGCCGCTAACAAAGGCGGATGTGTGCCCATTCGGCCGGTCCCGCTTCCCAAGCGCGACATAGGGGCGCGGAACAAAATTCGGCCTTTGTTAAGCGGTTGGAAACCGTGACCGGGCCTTCTGAACGGGGATGTCCTAGCGCGGAGCCGACATGGGTTGGACGGGAACAGCGATCGCTACTCGAACGGCTGTCATCGCGGTCGCGATGGCGCTATCCGGCGGGGCGCTTGCCCAATCGCCTGGCGGCAATGGCGTGTCGAACTTCCTTGGCAATATCTTCTCCGGCCCGAAATCCGCGCCCGCCGCCCAGGCGCAGGCAGCGCCCGGCCCGGACGGCGCACCATCCACGCCATCCGCGCCGCTGCCCTGGACCGGCGAAGACGGCGCTTCGGGCCATCCCCTGATGACCGCGAGCGCGATCCGGCAGGCCGCGGCGAATTTTCCGAACTGCGTCGCCTCGATGTGGCCCGATGCCGCACGGCGTCACGTCACGCAAGCGAATTTCGAACGCTTCACCGCGGGGCTTTCGCCTGACCTGCGCATCATGGACCTGATGGATTCGCAGCCCGAATTCACCAAGGCGATCTGGGACTATCTCGACATCCTCGTGAACGACAACCGCCTTGCCAAGGGCCGCGAGATTCTCGCCAAATACAAGCCGATCTTCGACGCGGTGGAAAAGGCCTATGGCGTCGACCGCTATGCGATCGCCTCAATCTGGGGCATCGAGTCGAACTATTCGACGCAGATGGGCGATCGCAACGTCGTCAATTCCACCGCGACGCTGGCCTGCATCGGGCGCCGCCAGGCCTATTTCAAGGACGAGTTCCTCACCGCGCTGGAGATTCTCAACCGCGGCGATCTGCGTCCCGAACAGATGCGCGGTTCATGGGCCGGCGCGTTTGGGCCGACGCAGTTCATGCCGACCGCCTTCAAGCGCTTCGCCGTCGATGGCGATGGCGACGGCCGCCGCGACGTCGTCGACAATCCGTCCGACCTGATCGCCTCGACCGCCAACAACCTCAAGAAGGACGGCTGGCAGACGGGCCAGACTTGGGGCTACGAGGTCGCGCTGCCGCGAGGGCTCAACTTCATGCTGGCCGACAAGGCCAGGACGATGACGATCGCGCAATGGGAAAGCCAGGGCCTCAAGCGCGCCGGCGGCAAGCCGTTTCCCAATCCTGGCGAGAAGGCCTATCTGCTGGCGCCGGCCGGCGCCGACGGGCCGGGCTTCCTGATGCTGCAGAATTTCCGGGTGATCATGAAATACAACCCGGCCGAGGCCTATGCGCTGGCGATCGGGCACTTTGCCGACCGCCTGCGCGGCGGGGCGCCGTTCGTGCAGCCCTGGCCGCGGCAGGAACGGGTGCTGTCGCGGGCCGAACGGCTGGAACTGCAACAACTGCTGGCCCAGAAGGGCTTCTACCGGGGCACGCCGGACGGCCAGTTCGGCGGCCAGACCAGGGAGGCGCTGCGCGGCTTCCAGGCCTCGATCGGGGCGCCGGCGGACGGATTTGCCTCTTCCGACGTGCTGGAGCGGCTCAGGGGCCGCTGAAACAGCGTTTTAGGCGGCAAAAGTAACCGTGAAGGTCACATTTTCATGCCGGCCTTGACGGTGGCGGTTCCGGCCCGTTTATGATCGCGAATTATGCCCGCTTAGCGCCTGATTCCGCTATTATGGCTGACGCCTGCACAACCTATTGCGACCGAGCCGGATGCAAAAGCCAAAGTCCTTTTTCCGCGTCTTCACCGAGCCCGGTCCGCTGATCGCGCTGGCGGTGGCGATCGCGCTACTGACCGGGATCGCCGGGCCTGCATCCGCGCAGTTCTTCAATTTCGGCGGTTTCGGCGCTCCGCAACAACCGCAACGGCAGGCGCCGCGCCCGAACGGCGGCAACTGGTTCGGCGGCGACTTCTTTGCGCCATTCCAGCAGCCGGCGCCGCAGCAGCGGCAGGCGCCGCGCGAGGATTTTTCCAGGGCCCCAGCGTCGCCCAAGCGCGACGCCGCGGCGGAACGCAACGTGCTGGTGCTCGGCGACGCCATGGCGGACTGGCTCGGCTATGGCCTCGAAGACGCCTATTCGGAACAGCCCGACATGGGCGTGATCCGCAAGCACAGGACCGTCTCCGGCCTGATCAAATACCAGCCCAAGGGCGAACCATCGGATTGGGCGGCCGCCGCGCGCGGCATCCTCGCCACCGAACGGCCGGACGCCATCGTCGTCATGCTCGGCCTCAACGACCGCGTCGCGATCCGCGAGCCGGCGGTCGACAAATCGAAGGGCGACAAGAAAGACGACAAGAAGGCCGCCAAGCCGGCCGATACCAAGACCGACGGCAAAACCGCCGCGAAACCGGAAGGCACGGCCGACAGCGCCGCCAAGCCCGATGACAAGCCGGCCGTCGACGCCGAAGCCGCCGATGATGCCGACAACGAAACGCCGGCGGTCGCAGCGCCTGCGCGCACCGCGGGCGGCCTCTATGAATTCCGCGACGAGCGCTGGGTCGAACTCTACGCCAAGAAAATCGAAGAGATGATCGGCGTGCTGAAATCCAGGGGCGTGCCGGTGCTGTGGGTCGGGTTGCCCGCGGTGCGCGGCACCAAAGGCACATCCGACGCGCTGTTCCTCAATGCGCTGTATCGCGACGCCGCGGCCAAGGCCGGCATCACCTATGTCGATGTCTGGGACGGCTTTGTCGATGAAGCCGGCCGCTTCCTGCAGAAAGGCCCCGATTTCGAGGGCCAGATCCGCCAGCTGCGAACCTATGATGGCGTCTATTTCACCAAGGCCGGCGCGCGCAAGCTCGCGCATTACGTCGAGCGTGAAGTGACCCGTCTGCTGGCTTCGCGTTCGGGGCCGATCGCGCTGCCGGTCGAACCGGCAACACCCGACGCCAACGCGGTGCCGGGGCAGCCCGCGCCGCGGCCGCTCGCCGGACCGATCCTTCCGCTGGTGGCTTCATCGGTCGGCACCGACCAGTTGCTCGGCGGGCCGGGCTCCCGTCCGGCTGCGGTCGACGCGCTGGCCGCGCGGACGCTGGTGAAGGGCGAAGCGCTGGCTGCACCTGCCGGCCGCGCCGATGATTTCGCCTGGCCGCGCCGCGAGATCGGCCGCGAACAGGCCAAGGAGCAGCCCAAGGAACAGACCGAAACGCCGGTCGCGTCCACCGCGCCCAATGGAACAGTGCCGGCCGCGGCACCCGCTGCGCCACCGAAACCGGCGGCGAAGAAGCAGTTCCGCCCCGCCCACACCGAACAGCCGCCGACGCGCGATTTCTTCGGCTTCGGCACCGCGCCGCGTCAGATCGCTCCGCCGCCGCGCGCACCTGGGCCCGCGACACCGGGCGTGCCGCGTCCGCCGGGTAACGTCGGACGCTCGGCCGAAGTGCCGGCAGGCGCTTTCACGCGATGATATTCCGCAGGGCGCGCGGTGTGGATGCCGTGCTCCGTGGCGTCATGGTTCGCGACGCGCAAAGCCGCGCGTCTCGAGCCATAAGGCCCCGATGTCAGCCTTAATACCGCCAGCGCGGCGGGGGGCGGCGCGGCTGACGCGTCATCAACAGCGCCAGCGCAAATCCGATTCCGCCGGCGACCAAAAGCGCGCCGAGCGGATTGTCCTGCACGGTTTTGGCCATCGCCTTCTGGCCATCGCGCAGGGTGTCGCCGCTGTTGTCATAGGCGTCCTTGGCGTAATTGACCGCGGCATCGGCAACGTCGCTCGCCACATCCTTGGCCTGGCCGTATAGGTTTTGCACGGTGCCTGCGGCCTCGCGCGCGCGGCCTTCGGCCTGCGTCTTGGCATCGCCCGTCATGCTGCCGACGGCGCCTTCGACCTTGCCGGCAAAATCCTTCGCCGTACCTGCAATCCTGTCCTTGTCCATCACGATCACTCCCTGTTTCAGGGGATGTAACCGATGAGACGCCGGCAAGTTCCTGCGCTCTATTTTTTGACGCGTTTCCTTGACGCGAACCGGTACCCGCTTCGCCTGGAAACGCTATTTAGAGGATGAGCCCGCCATCGACGATGATGGTCTGGCCGATCACATAGGACGCCAGCGGCGAGGCCAGGAACAGCGCGGCGCCGGCCATGTCGGCCGGCGTGCCGAGACGCTTCAACGGAATCCGCTCCAGCGCGCCTTCGAGCCGCTTCGGGTTGGCCGTGGTCGCCTTGGTCATCTTGGTGTCGACCAGGCCCGGCGCGATGCCGTTGACGCGGATGCCATTCTCGGCCCAGGCCTCGCCGAGCGTGCGCGTCAAACCGACCGCGCCGGTCTTCGAGGCGTTGTAGGCGGGATTGCCCATGGTCGAATGATAGGCCGCCGTCGAACTGACGATGATCAGCGAACCCTTACTGGAGCTCAGCATGGCGTGGAATTTCGTCGCGCACGCCATCAGGCTCATCAGATTGACTTCGAGCACCTTGCGAAAGCCGTCCATCTCGAATTCGCCGCGCCGGTAGATCACCGCACCCTGCGCCAGCACCAGCACGTCGAGCTTCTCGAACGGCGGCTTGAACTGCTCGATCGCCTGCGCGCTGCTGACATCGAGCTGCGCATAGTCGAGGCCATCGAGGTGCGATCCGTCATCGGGCGAATAATCCGTCGCCCTGGCACGGGTGCCGCAGACCGCAACCCGCGCCCCCTTGGCGCGGAACGCCTGCGCGATGCCGTTGCCGATCCCACTGGAGCCGCCGACCACCAGCACCTGCTTGCCGCTGAAATCGAGTTCGTTCATCGCCCCATCCTTTTTTCGGTTGAGTTCTAACTCAGGTCGTTGCCGAGGAAGTTGACCATGAGAACCTCGTCGTAATATCGCCCGTCATGCTTGAGGGCCCGCTTTTCATAGCCATATTCGACAAAGCCCATCGCAAGATAGAGTTTTCGCGCGCTTTCATTCTCGCTCACCACGCTCAATTGCACCAGCTCGACCCGGCCGCGCGCATGGTCGAGCACCGCCGCAACGAGCTTGCGTCCAAGGCCGGCATTTCGTGCCGTCGCCCGGACATACATGGTCCAGAGCAACCCCTTGTGCGCCTGCTTCGAATTCTCCTGCGCGGAAAATCCGGCCATTCCGGTGAGCGTGCCATCGACGAACGCGCCGAAAATATCCGCAGCCTCAAGCCTTGCTTCGAACCATGCCAGCGGCTGTGCGTTTTCGCGCGCGAACGTACTGCCGAAGGCTTCCGGGTTTTGTTGCAACGCTTCCAGCCGAAAGTCACGAAACAGGGCTGCGTCCGCAATTTCGAGGCGGCGAATCCGCAGACCGGAATGATGGGCCGGTTCCCGCACCTAGCGGCGCGCCGGTCGAGCGGGGCGCTTGCCCGCGATGACACGATGGGTCACGGGAAGAAGCTGCTCGGGCGTATAACCGAGCGCTAGCGCCTGGCGCCCGACGGGATGGCCCAGCAGCGCCTCGTCCTCTCGCAGAAGTTCATTTTCGGACACGGTCAGGTCAGGCAGTCCCTGAAGGGCGGCGACGTATTCCGCGGCCGGCTTCATATTGAAATACCGCGGGTCGAGCATGTAGTTGACGATGTCCTCGATGGAGTGGCCGCGCTCGCCATCGATGCCGTTGGCCTTGGCGTAGTCGATGACGCCCGCATGATCGAAAGCGACGTGAACCCATGGATGCCCCTGAAAGCAACCCATGTGGTGTCCATACGGCGAGTACCACAACGGCGAAGCCATCGAGAACAGGACGCCGCGCGGTTTCAAAAGCCGCGCCATTTCCGAGTAGCCGGCTGCGACGTCGGGCACGTGCTCCATCGTCGCGAAGCTGTAGACCAGATCGAAGGAATCGCTCGGCAATGACGAATTCTCGATCGACTCCTGGTGGTAGGTCACACGCGGGTGCTGGAACGCCGAACCAACGCTGTCGATGACATCAAGACCGTGCACCTCACGGGCGCCGAGTTCGATGAACTCCCGGCAATCTTCACCCGTGTTCGCGCCAACGACCAGGACTTTGGCATCCCTCAGCGAGAGCCGGCTGGCGGCGTCCTCGGCATTGATCCTGTTGTAGCTCTTTGGCGCCTCGCTCGCCGGCGACCGCAACCGGTTGAGCACCTTTCGGGCAAGTTGCTGCAAACGCATTGGCTTTGGTTCCTGCGGCAAGACATCTGGAGGCCGGTTGTTACCACCCACCATCAACTCGGGCAACTCGATGCGGTTCGCATCGATGGGCGGACCGCCGAGCCATGATCGCCAACGTTGCACCCTGTTGCTGGCGGGTTTGACCTGTCATCGGATCGGTGCCAGCCTTGTCATCCTGCAACGCAACGCACAAATTCCGCGACTCATTTCAGGTCAGATTCCGCCATGTCAGAATTCAAAGAGCTCAGCCGTTCGGTCAAGGGCCTGACCGTTCTCGTCACCGGCGCCGCCAGCGGCATGGGCCGTGCCACCGCGCTGGTGTTCGCCGCCGAAGGCGCCAACGTTGCCGTCACGGATATCAATGCCGAGGCCACGCAGGCCGTCGCCGATGAAATCAGGGCCAGGGGCGGCACCGCAAAGGCCTGGACGCTCGACGTCGCCAAGGCCGATGACATCACCACGGTCGTCAGCGGCGTCGCGGCGCATTTCGGCGGCCTCGACATCCTGATCAACAATGCCGGCCTGTCGCTGCGATCAGCGATCGACGCGGATGGCTATGAAGAGACCTGGACGAAGGCGCTGGCGGTCATGCTGACCGCGCACCCGCGCATCATCCGCGCCGCATTGCCGCATCTGCGCCGATCGAAATGCCCGCGGATCGTCAACATCGCGTCCACCGAGGCACTCGGCGCCACTGCGACAAACAGCCCCTATGCGGCCGCGAAAGCCGGCGTGACCGGTTTGACCCGCGCGCTCGCCGTGGAGCTGGGCCGCGAAGGCATCACGGTGAACTGCATCTGCCCGGGGCCGATCCGGACCGGCATTACCGAGCGGATTGCCGAAGAGCACAAGACGATCTTCGCCAAACGCCGCACCGCACTCGGCCGCTATGGCGACCCCGAGGAAGTCGCGCACATGACGCTGAGCCTGTGCCTGCCGGCCGCATCATACCTGACGGGCGTGGTTATTCCTGTCGACGGCGGGCTGATGGCGCGAAACGCGTAGCGGACATGCAGCCGTAGCGTTGACATCGCATTCCCCGGGAGTAACTTTTTGGCCAAACGAAGCGGGACAAACCGCCCGCCGCTTTACGGAGAAACGCCATGACGGTCACGATCCGGCAACTCGGCAAGCATTTTTTCGGCGAAGTTTCGGGTGTCGACCTGCGAAAAGCCCTGACGCCGCAGGAGGCCGCCGACATCGAAGCCGGCATGGACAAATACGCCGTGCTGCTGTTCCGCGACCAGAACATTACCGACGAGCAGCAGATGGCGTTCGCGCTGAATTTCGGCGAGCGGGAAAATCCGCGCGGCGGCAGTGTCGTCAAGCCGGAGGATTCACGGCTGGCGCAGACCGGGCTCAACGACGTTTCCAACCTCGGAAAGGACGGCAAGCCGCTGCCGCGCGACAGCCGCATCAACCTGTTCAACCTCGGCAATTGCCTGTGGCATTCGGACTCTTCGTTCCGCCCGATTCCGGCAAAATTCTCGCTGCTGTCGGCGCGGGTGGTGAACCCGAAGGGCGGCAATACCGAATTCGCCGACATGCGCGCGGCCTATGACGCGCTCGACGACGAGACCAAGGCCGAGATCGAGGACATGATCTGCGAGCATTCGCTGATGTATTCGCGCGGATCGCTCGGCTTCCTCGACTACACCGATGAAGAGAAGCAATTGTTCAAGCCGGTGCTGCAGCGCCTGGTGCGCACCCACCCGGTGCACGGGCGCAAGTCGCTGTATCTGTCGTCGCACGCCGGCGCCATCAAGGGCATGACCATGCCGGAGGCGCGGGTGTTGCTGCGCGACCTCACCGAGCACGCCACGCAGCCCGAATTCGTCCACGTCCACAAATGGACGGTGCATGACCTCGTGATGTGGGACAACCGCCAGACCATGCATCGCGTCCGCCGCTACGACCAGTCGCAGCCCCGCGACATGCGCCGCGCCACGGTGGCCGGGACAGCGCCGACAGTGGCGCAGCAGGCGGCGGAGTAGCTTCCACGGTCGTCCCGGCCTTGAGCCGGACCCATACGTCGCGGCCGTAGCGTTGCGAAAGATATCGACCAAACGTTCTTTACCGATAGATCACGCGGTATGGGTCCCGGCGTTCGCCGGGACGACGGTGTGGGTGCGGCTACACCTGTCCAGCCTCGACACATCCCTTCATAATCCCATCGATCTCGGCGCGCGACAGCACACCGATCTCGGCAATGAACACGATTCGTGTCCGCGGCACGCCTGCGGCGAGCGTTTCGCCCGGCGCCAGCGTCGCCCGGCCACCGGCGAACTGAAACACCATCGGCTTGCCGGGCTGCTCCACGGCTTCGAACAGTCCCTTGGCCCGCGCCAGTTTCGGCGCGAGCTGATTGATCGCCGCCTGCAACCGCGACAGCGACACCGGCCGTTCCGACGTCCAGCTCAGCGCCTCGAAGCGATCGGCCCTTGGCCGTCGTGGCCCAGGCTGGCGCGGTGCCGACGCGCGATCAGCATCCGGGAAGAGCAACACCGCTGGAATTTCGCCATGCGGCGCATCGACCAGCACCGCCGCCGGACGTATCGCCCGGATCGCATCGCGCACTTGCGTATGCTGTGCGGCCGCCGCGAGATCCACCTTGCTCAACGCCACCACATCGGCTGCCCGGATCTGGGACCGCAGCAGCGCATCGTCCAGCATGGTGATCGGCATCGTCGCGTCCACCACGCACAGCACCGTTTCCAGCGGCGCCTCGCGCCAGATCACCGGGTCCATCAGGTTGCGCACGATATCGGAGGGATCGGCCACGCCGCTGGTTTCGATCACGATGAATTCCGGCCGCGGATCGCGCCGCAACAGGCCGGCCAGCGTGCGCAGCAAATCGCCTTCCAGCGAGCAACAGATGCAGCCATTGCTGAGGCTGACCACGCCGTCGGCGGCGCCGGCGATCAGCTCCGCATCGATATTGATCGCGCCGAAATCATTGACGACGGCGGCAATCCGCCGGCCTCCGGCATGCGCCAGCAAATGGTTCACGACCGTGGTCTTGCCCGCTCCGAGGAAGCCGGCCACGAGCACGACCGGGACCGGCATCCTTCAGCCTCCGGTCACGGGCCGGCGCACCGGCTGGCCCGGCCGCGCTGCCAGATCGAGCACGCCATCCGTGATCAGCGGCTGGCCGCTGACCACGAGGTGACGCACGCCTTCCGACGGACGGTTCATCGCCGAGAAGGTCGCCCGGTCGCTCAGCGTTTCGTAATCGAACACGACGATGTCGGCATCGGCACCGGCCTGCAGCCGGCCCTTGGCGCGCATGGCAGGGGTGGAAGCGCTGAGAATTTCCGCCGGGATCAGCGCGCATTTTCGGATGCCTTCGAGCAGCGACAGCTTGCGGCGCTCGCGGACCCATTCGCGGATGAAGCGGGTGAAGCAGCCCGCCGAGCGCGGATGCGAGGTTGCATCGTCAGGCAGCGGCCAGGCGTCGCCGGTATAGGCCTTGCCGTCCGTCAGCGTCCAGGGCATGGCGTCGGAGGCGATCGCGCCGCCGGGATAGAGCACCGCCATGTCGAGCAGGTCGCGATGATGCGCATTGTTTTCGATGTCGAGGACGTGCCACAGCACCAGCGTGGAAGGCTCGACGGCCTGCGCCGCCAGCAGTTCCTGCCGGTCGCGGAAGCGATGCCCGTCCGTCACCCGCTGCACCGAATCATAGCCGAGGCCATTGCGCTCCTCGAACTTGGGATCGCTGAAGAACGCCGCCGCCAGCACCGTCGAACCGGTGCCGTAGGGATAGGATTCAACCGTGATCGGCAGGCCCTGTGCCTGCGCTTTCGCAATCAGCGCGACGCAGCGTTCGATGTCGGTCTTGCTGGAAGAATTGAAATGGCAGATGTGCATGTGCGCGCCGGTGGCGCCGGCATAGCCGATCAGGCGGATATAGGCCTCCGCGGCGCTCTCCGGATCGATGCGGGACATGTAGGCGACGTGGGTGAAGGTCGGCACGTCGCGCGCGGCGGCGAGCTGGCACACCGCCGTCAATTCCTGCACGCCGGCGCCCGGGGCATAGGCGTTGAGGATGCCGATGCCGATCGCCCCATCACTCAGCCCGCCTGCAAGGCGGTCGAGAATGCCGGCCACCTCGGTCTCGCTGGCGACGTTCTCGACCCAGCGGCGGTCGCGCATCGCACTGCCGAACGCCTCCAGCGAGCTTTCCGCATTGGAGCCGGTCATCGCGCCGATGCGCGCGAATGCCCAGTTGGCGGAAGCGCCATAATTCAGCACGCGGCCCTTCGCGGCCTGGCGCTGATACCAGGATGCGACCGGCAAGACGCCCGCTTCGAGATCGAGGGATGTCGTGCAGCCGTCGAAGGCCTGCATGCGGTCGGCCGGGATCGACTGGCCGTGCGCGTGCAAATCGATGAAGCCGGGGGCGATGACGAGGCCAGTCGCGTCGATCGTGCGCTCGGCGCCGCCGAGCCCGGTGCCGACAGCGGCGATCTTGCCATCCAGCACCGCCACATCGCCGATGGCGTCCATCCCGCTGGCCGGATCCACCACCCGGCCATTCCTGATCACCAAGCCAGCCATGTCGTCACTCCCACGTACCAGATGCCGTTTCCCGCGAAGCCAGCTCAGCTTCGAAAGGCATAGAGGCAGATTTTCGGACGGGCAACAACCTCTGCCGGCGGAAGGCCCGCATCCGCGAACACTGCGCGGCATGATCGCTCGCTGGATGCGAAACGACGCGGTGGCGGCTGCGCGGATCGTGGCGGCAGACTAGATTTTCACCGTCGTCCCGGCGAACGCCGGGATCTACCGTGTTAGCTGTCAAGAGGCGGTGGCGCCTTTCCATGGCTGGCCGGACCTTATTACGGCGTTGGCGAAGACGACGAGACGTCGCAGCACGGCGATGAGGGCTAGCTTTGGCGGCTTTCCCTTGGCGATGAGCTTTTC